>NZ_JFKE01000022.1 GCF_000647975.1 Actibacterium mucosum KCTC 23349 | reverse complement strand
CATGGCTAAGGAAAAGTTTGAGCGTACGAAACCGCACGTTAACATCGGCACGATTGGTCACGTTGACCACGGCAAGACGACGTTGACGGCAGCGATCACCAAGCAGTTTGGTGATTTCAAGGCCTATGACGAGATCGACGGCGCACCGGAAGAGAAAGCGCGCGGGATCACCATTTCGACCGCGCACGTGGAGTACGAGACCGAGGGTCGCCACTATGCCCACGTTGATTGCCCCGGCCACGCCGACTATGTGAAGAACATGATCACCGGTGCCGCCCAGATGGACGGCGCGATCCTGGTTGTGAACGCCGCGGACGGCCCGATGCCGCAGACGCGCGAGCACATCCTGCTGGGCCGCCAGGTTGGCATCCCCAAGATGGTCGTGTTCCTGAACAAAGTGGACCAGGTCGACGACGAAGAGCTGCTGGAACTGGTTGAAATGGAAGTGCGCGAGCTGCTGGAAAGCTACGAGTACCCCGGCGACGAGATCCCGATCATCGCGGGTTCGGCCCTGGCCGCCCTGGAAGGTCGCGACGACAATATCGGTTCGGAAAAGATCGCCGAGCTGATGGCGGCTGTTGACGAATACATCCCGACGCCCGAGCGCGCCGTGGACCAGCCGTTCCTGATGCCGATCGAAGACGTGTTCTCGATCTCGGGTCGTGGTACGGTTGTGACCGGTCGTGTGGAACGTGGCGCCATCAACGTGGGCGACGAGATCGAGATCGTGGGCATCCGCGACACCTCGAAAACCACCTGTACCGGCGTTGAAATGTTCCGCAAGCTGCTGGATCGCGGTGAAGCTGGCGACAATATCGGCGCCCTGCTGCGCGGGATCGACCGTGAAGGTGTTGAGCGTGGCCAGGTTCTGTGTAAGCCGGGTTCGGTAACGCCGCACACCAAGTTCGAGGCCGAGGCCTATATCCTGACCAAGGAAGAAGGCGGCCGCCACACGCCGTTCTTCGCGAACTATCGTCCGCAGTTCTACTTCCGTACGACGGACGTGACCGGGACGGTGACGCTGCCGGAAGGCACCGAGATGGTGATGCCGGGCGACAACCTGAAATTCGGTGTTGAACTGATCGCGCCGATCGCCATGGAAGACGGCCTGCGCTTCGCCATCCGCGAAGGCGGCCGCACCGTCGGCGCAGGCGTCGT
>NZ_JFKE01000021.1 GCF_000647975.1 Actibacterium mucosum KCTC 23349 | reverse complement strand
AGAGGTGGCTCGGTTCGTTTGAACAGTTTGGAGCCGTATCGTAAGTGGATTTCCCGCTCGGTTATGCCGCGACCGGAATTGGCCGTGGCGTGTTGAGGTATGCCTGAACGGGCGTCTGCCCGTCCAGCGATGAGTGTGGTCTTCGTGTGTTGTAGAAGACAATGTAGCGGCGCAGGCTTTCGCGGGCGGCCGACACGCTGTCATAGGCTCGCAGGTAGACCTCCTCGTATTTGATGGTCCGCCACAGCCGTTCGACGAAGACGTTGTCGCGCCAAGCGCCCTTGCCGTCCATGCTGATCTGGATGTCCGCGTCTTTCAGCGCCTTGATGAAGTCGATCGACGTGAATTGGCTGCCCTGGTCCGTGTTCATGATGTCAGGTTTGCCGTGGTGGCGCATGGCATCTTTCAAAGCCTCGATGCACGGGCCAGTTTCCAGCGTCGTTGACAGCCGCCACGCCAGAACCTTCCGGCTGAACCAGTCGAGGACGGCGACGAGGTAGACGAAGCCACGCGCCATAGGAATGTAGGTAATGTCCATGGCCCAGACCTGGTTCGGGCGGGTCACAGCGAGCTTTCTCAGCAAATAGGGATAGACCTTGTGGCCGGTTGCCGGTTTCGACGTGTTCGGCTTGCGATACAAGGCCCGGATGCCCATCCGCTTCATGCAGGTCGCCACATGCAGCCGCCCGGCGGTAAAGTCTTCCTGGCGCAAAAGTCCTTTCATCATCCGGCTGCCTGCGAACGGATACTCCATGTGCAATTCGTCGATCCGGCGCATCAGCTTGAGGTCGGCTTCGTTGGCCGGGCGTGGTTCATAGTAGAGGCTGCCACGGCTGATCCCGAGCAGATCGGCTTGGCGGCTCAGGCTCAATGTGTGTGATCGATCCGTCATTTCTTTGCGCTCGGCAACAGACCGGCCTTGTCGAGCGCTCCTTCCAAAAAATCGTTTTCCAATGTCAGCTGGCCAATCTTTGCATGCAATGATTTGACATCGATCTCTGGCTCTTTCGACGCTTTCGGCTTGCCATCGAAAACATCCGTCACGCCGTCGAGAAGTTGATCCTTCCACTGCTTGATCTGGTTCGGATGCACGTCGAACTGCGTCGCCAGCTCGTTCATCGTCTTGTCGCCCTTCAAGGCCGCCAACGCGACTTTCGCCTTGAATGCAGGGCTGTGGTTCCGTCGTGGTCGTCTTGCCATTTTCGCTCCTTCGTCCCGACACGCTGCCGGATCAGGAGCGGAAAATCCACATAACTCACCTGTTCAGATTTCTCAGGCCACCT
>NZ_JFKE01000020.1 GCF_000647975.1 Actibacterium mucosum KCTC 23349 | reverse complement strand
TCGGCGTGATCCGGGCGGCCAGATCTCCGGCCGCGGCCATGAAGTCATCCACCTTCGAGACCGTCCGGTTAAAAACCGAAATCGAAAACCCCTTCTCGGCAATGTTCAAAGACAACATCGCCCCCATCGTCCCCAGACCAATCAGACCTATTTGCGTGTGCGTCATGGGGTTTGAACTCCTTGCCGGTTCAGGGTGATCCGATAGATCGAGGTGGTTGCGGTGATATAAAGCTGATGCTTGGCGCGGCCGCCAAAGCAGATATTCGACACCAGTTCGGGCACCAGGATCTTGCCCAGAAGCCGCCCGTCAGGCGCGATGCAATGCACGCCGTCAGCGGCCGAGGACCAGATATTGCCGTCGCTGTCGACGCGGATGCCGTCGGCGCAGCCGGGGGCGATCGTGTGGAACACGTCGCCACCGGTCAGCCCATTGTCGGTCACGTCGAAGACGCGGATATGTTGGGCATCGTCGCTGAACATCCGGCCCGTATCGGCCATGTAAAGCCTGGATTCATCGGGGGAAAAGGCCAACCCGTTGGGGCAGTTGCCATCGGTCACCACCGCGTCCATCGCACCGGTATCGGGGTCAACGCGGTAGAGGTTGCAGGGCAGTTCCTGTTCGGACACAAAGCCTTCGTAATTGGTTTTGATGCCGTAATGGGGGTCGGAAAACCAGATGGAACCGTCCGACTTCACCACGACATCGTTGGGCGAGTTCAGGCGTTTGCCCTGATAGGCGTCGGCGATCACCGAGATGGTGCCGTCATGCTCGGTCCGGGTCACGCGGCGGGTGCCGTGCTCGCACGAGATCAGCCGTCCCTGCCGGTCGCGCGTGTGGCCATTGGCATAGTTCGAGGGCGCGCGATAGGTGGATATGCCTTCGCCGGGTGTCCAGCGCAGGATGCGGTTGTTGGGAATGTCGGAAAACAGCAGGCAACCGGCATCGCCGAACCAGACCGGCCCTTCGACCCAGTCGAACCCGGTGGCCAGTTGCTTTACCGGGGCATTTCCCAGCACGAAGCTGTCAAAAACCGGATCGTGGGACTCAAAAAACGACATGGCGCATCCTTGGGGGTTTCCTGATCAACGTGTTATCGATACCATAATGGCACGTCAACCGGATTCCCGCACTGGAAAAGACCTATGAACCTAACGCAAACCACCCTGACCCTCAGCCATCACGCCACGCTGCAGATGTTGCAGGCCGCTGTCGCCAAAGCCGAAGAAATGCAGCAGCCACAATGCATCGTCATCGTGGATGCAAGCGGCGAGACACTGGCGGAAATAAAGATGAGCGGCGCAAAATACCTCAGCCGGAAATCGGCCCGCAGCAAGGCGCGCACGGCGGCCTCGACCGGCGCGCTGACAACCGACATCCCCGAAGCAGTGCGCCTGCATATCGCGGCAGCAACCGGCGGCGAAGTGACCGGCCTGGGCGGCGGCATCCCAATCCGCATCGACGGCCAACTTGTCGGCGGCATCGGAGTAGGGTCCGGATCCGCCGTACAAGACATGTGCGTCGCCAGAGCAGCGCTG
>NZ_JFKE01000019.1 GCF_000647975.1 Actibacterium mucosum KCTC 23349 | reverse complement strand
GCCGCCATCTGTGCCGCAAGTTGCAGCAGATGTTGTAAGAAGGTCCGCGTTTTGCGGGCCTTCTTTAAAGTTTCGGGGGGCGCGGGGGCCGGGGTTTAAACTTTAGCCCAGCTTTTCCGTCAGCGCCGGGACCGCTTCGAAGAGGTCGGCGACCAGGCCAAAGTCGGCCACCTGGAAGATGGGGGCCTCTTCGTCCTTGTTGATCGCGACGATGATCTTGCTGTCCTTCATGCCCGCCAGGTGCTGGATCGCGCCCGAGATGCCAACCGCGATGTAAAGCTCGGGCGCGACGACCTTGCCGGTCTGGCCCACCTGCCAGTCATTCGGCGCATAGCCGCTGTCGACCGCCGCGCGCGAGGCGCCCACCGCGGCGCCCAGCGTGTCGGCCAGTTTCTCGATCAGCGCGAAATCCTCTTCCGAGCCCACGCCGCGCCCGCCCGACACCACGATCCCGGCCGAGGTCAGCTCGGGCCGGTCGCTGGCTGCCAGCTTGTCCTCGACCCAGGCGCTCAGCCCCGGATCCGCCGCCGCGCCGATGGCCTCGACCGCGGCCGAACCGCCATCGCCAGCCGCATCGAAGGTGGAGGTGCGCACCGTCAGCACCTTGACCGCATCGGCCGATTGCACCGTCTGAACCGCGTTGCCGGCATAGACCGGGCGTTCAAACGTGTCGGCATCCACCACCGCCGTCACATCCGTGATCACCATCACGTCCAGCAGCGCGGCCACCCGCGGCAGGATGTTCTTGGCGTCGGTGGTCGCAGGCGCCACGATATGGCTGTAATCACCAGCCAGCGACACGATCAGCGCCGCGGTGGGTTCGGCCAGCCGGTGACCGTAAATCGCATCCTCGGCGCACAGAACCCGGGCCACGCCATCGATCTTGGCGGCCGCAGCGGCGGCATCGGCGGCCGAGGCCCCCGCGCACAGAACCGTCACATCGCCCAGCGCGGCTGCGGCGGTCACGGCCTTGGCGGTGGCGTCCAGCGCCAGTTCCCCACCCGTCACTTCAGCAAGAAGAAGTACAGCCATCACACGGCCCCCGCATCTTTGAGTTTCTCAACCAGCTCGTCGACCGAACCCACCATGATCCCGGCCTGGCGTTCGGCGGGCTCGGCGGTTTTGACCACCGTCAGGCGCGGCGTGACATCCACCCCCAGATCAGCGGCGGTCTTTTCGTCCAGCGGCTTGCGCTTGGCCTTCATGATGTTGGGCAGGCTGGCGTAACGCGGCTCGTTCAGGCGCAGATCGGCGGTCACGATCGCCGGCAGCTTGACCGAGATCGTCTGCAACCCGCCATCCACCTCGCGGGTGACCCGGGCCGCGTCGCCGTCAATGTCCAGCTCGGAGGCAAAGGTCGCCTGGCTCCAACCCAGAAGCGCGGCCAGCATCTGGCCGGTGGCGTTCATGTCATTGTCGATCGCCTGCTTGCCGGCGATGACCAGCCCGGGCGCCTCGTCGTCGATCACCGCCTTCAGGATCTTGGCCACGGCCAAAGGCTCGATATCGGTGTCGACATCGTCAGCCGCCACAACCAAAACCGCCCGGTCAGCCCCCATGGCCAAAGCCGTGCGCAACGTCTCCTGCGCCTGCTTAACACCAATCGATACGGCCACAACCTCGGACGCCTTGCCAGCCTCCTTCAAACGGATCGCCTCTTCCACCGCAATCTCGTCAAACGGGTTCATCGACATTTTAACATTGGCCAGATCGACACCGCTGCCATCCGCTTTGACACGAACCTTAACGTTATAGTCGATCACGCGCTTGACAGGTACCAAGACCTTCATAAGCGAGTTCTCCTT
>NZ_JFKE01000017.1 GCF_000647975.1 Actibacterium mucosum KCTC 23349 | reverse complement strand
CCCCGTTTACCACCCCGATTTGATCGTTAAGAACCCCCGTGGTTCTTAACCATCCAATCGGATGAACGGATCTTCGATGAAGATCCACTGACATCGTTTAGAGAGATATCAATACGACACTGTTGGTCGCGCCGAGTATGGCGATGACCTCAGGGCGGTGCCTTCGCAAGAGGGCAAGCATCGGGTTGCAGCCTTTTCCTCGGCTGTCCGGTGTATGCTGCGCTGAAACGACAGTGTTGTCCAAGTCAAGTACACTAACCCGGTGTGGTCGCAAGACTGCACCAACATGTCCCTCGTTACGAACCAGTGCGAGGGGCGGGAAAATGTATGACTTCCGATCCTGATTGCCACGCAAGTGGCGCAGAGCATGGCCTTTGCCAAGGTCTTGCTCTTTCTGGATCGGATCAAGCGCGAAAAGGGCGTTTGGTGGATGCCTTGGCAGTAAGAGGCGATGAAGGACGTGATACTCTGCGATAAGCGATGGTTAGCCGAGAATAGGCTTTGATCCATCGATCTCCGAATGGGGCAACCCACTGGATACTCTACTATAATCTGCTTTGCAGTTTATAGCGGGGTAAACCCAGTACTTTTTACCTGAATACATAGGGTTTAAAGAGCAAACCCGGGGAACTGAAACATCTAAGTACCCGGAGGAAAGGAAATCAATTGATACTCCCCTAGTAGCGGCGAGCGAACGGGGACCAGCCGAGCCGTGAGTGTGATTGGAATGCGTTGGGAAGCGCAGCCATAGTGGGTGACAGCCCCGTACAAGAAGCACGATCGGACGTATTAAGTAGGGCGGAACACGTGAAATTCTGTCTGAAGATCGGAGGACCACCTTCGAAGGCTAAGTACTCCTTACTGACCGATAGCGAACCAGTACCGTGAGGGAAAGGTGAAAAGCACCCCGACGAGGGGAGTGAAACAGTTTCTGAAACCGGACGCCTACAAGCAGTGGGAGGGCCCTTGCGGCCTGACCGCGTACCTTTTGTATAATGGGTCATCGACTTGGTCTATCTAGCAAGCTTAAGCCGTTAGGTGTAGGCGCAGCGAAAGCGAGTCTTAATAGGGCGTCGAGTTAGATGGATCAGACCCGAAACCGAGTGATCTAGGCATGACCAGGTTGAAGGTTGGGTAACACCAACTGGAGGACCGAACCCACATCTGTTGAAAAAGATCGGGATGAGTTGTGCCTAGGGGTGAAAGGCCAATCAAACTCGGAGATAGCTGGTTCTCTGCGAAATCTATTTAGGTAGAGCGTCATCCGAATACCCCGGGGGGTAGAGCACTGGATGGGTAATGGGGCCCCACAGGCTTACTGATCCTAACCAAACTCCGAATACCCGGGAGTACTAGATGGCAGACACACTGCGGATGCTAACGTCCGTAGTGGAGAGGGAAACAACCCTGACCTACGACTAAGGCCCCTAATTCATGGCTAAGTGGGAAAGCAGGTGGGACGACCAAAACAACCAGGAGGTTGGCTTAGAAGCAGCCATCCTTTAAAGATAGCGTAACAGCTCACTGGTCTAAATAAGTTGTCCTGCGGCGAAGATGTAACGGGGCTCAAGCCATGAGCCGAAGTCTAGGATGCCGTAAGGCATGGTAGCAGAGCGTAGTGTGATAAAACCCACTCCTCCTTGATCCCTTCGGGGATATTGGAGGATCGGGTTTGGCGATGAAGCAGTTCTGTGAGGAACTGTGGAGCGATCACTAGTGAGAATGATGACATGAGTAGCGACAAAGAGTGTGAGAGACACTCTCGCCGAAAGTCCAAGGGTTCCTGCTTAAAGCTAATCTGAGCAGGGTAAGCCGACCCCTAAGTCGAGGCCGAAAGGCGTAGACGATGGGAACCAGGTTAATATTCCTGGGCCAGGAGGATGTGACGGATCGTGAAGGTTGTTCACCCTTATCGGATTGGGTGGGCCGCTAATCGGTTCCTGGAAATAGCCCTCCGCCAGATCGTACCCTAAACCGACACAGGTGGACTGGTAGAGCATACCAAGGCGCTTGAGAGAACGATGTTGAAGGAACTCGGCAAAATACCTCCGTAAGTTCGCGAGAAGGAGGCCCAGTTTCTACGCAAGTAATGACTGGGGGCACAAAATTGGGGGTGGCGACTGTTTACTAAAAACACAGGGCTCTGCGAAGTCGCAAGACGACGTATAGGGTCTGACGCCTGCCCGGTGCCGGAAGGTTAAAAGGAGGAGTGCAAGCTCCGAATTGAAGCCCCGGTAAACGGCGGCCGTAACTATAACGGTCCTAAGGTAGCGAAATTCCTTGTCGGGTAAGTTCCGACCTGCACGAATGGCGTAACGACTTCCCCGCTGTCTCCAACATCGACTCAGCGAAATTGAATTGCCTGTCAAGATGCAGGCTTCCCGCGGTTAGACGGAAAGACCCCGTGCACCTTTACTACAGCTTCACACTGGCATTAGGCCGAGCATGTGCAGGATAGGTGGTGGGCTTTGAAACCAAAACGCCAGTTTTGGTGGAGCCTCCCTTGAGATACCACCCTTGCTCTGCTTGATGTCTAACCGCGGTCCGTTATCCGGATCCGGGACCCTGTGTGGCGGGTAGTTTGACTGGGGCGGTCGCCTCCTAAAGCGTAACGGAGGCGCGCGAAGGTTGGCTCAGAGCGGTCGGAAATCGCTCGTTGAGTGCAATGGCAGAAGCCAGCCTGACTGCGAGACTGACAAGTCGAGCAGAGTCGAAAGACGGCCATAGTGATCCGGTGGTCCCGAGTGGAAGGGCCATCGCTCAACGGATAAAAGGTACGCCGGGGATAACAGGCTGATACTGCCCAAGAGTCCATATCGACGGCAGTGTTTGGCACCTCGATGTCGGCTCATCTCATCCTGGGGCTGGAGCAGGTCCCAAGGGTACGGCTGTTCGCCGTTTAAAGAGGTACGTGAGCTGGGTTTAGAACGTCGTGAGACAGTTCGGTCCCTATCTGCCGTGGGTGTAGGAGATTTGAGAGGAGTTGCCCCTAGTACGAGAGGACCGGGGTGAACGATCCACTGGTGGACCTGTTGTTGCGCCAGCAGCAGTGCAGGGTAGCTATGATCGGAAAGGATAACCGCTGAAGGCATCTAAGCGGGAAGCCCCCCTCAAAACAAGATCTCCCTGAGGGCCGTGGAAGACCACCACGTCGATAGGCCGGAGGTGTAAGTGCAGTAATGCACTCAGCTGACCGGTACTAATTGCCCGATAGGCTTGATACGATCCAGTAAAAGCAAGACACACATAAATCGGAAGTCACTCGGACAACGTGAACAAAATCACATCGTATTGATAATCTTGGTTTTTTCTCGGTTTGGTGGTCACAGCGCCAGAGAAACACCCGACCCCATCCCGAACTCGGCCGTTAAGCTCGGTTGCGCCGATGGTACTGCGTCTCAAGACGTGGGAGAGTAGGTCACCGCCAAACCTAGTAAAAACCAAAA
>NZ_JFKE01000016.1 GCF_000647975.1 Actibacterium mucosum KCTC 23349 | reverse complement strand
ACTTGGCGCCTCGTGGATTTCGGGGGGCCGGTTGGCCCCGATTCAACATCGCGCGCTAATTATTGGGACTGGAGACAGAAATCAAGCGCCTCGTGCGCTATTCGGTCGCCTCGTCCTCTTCAACCGGGGCAATTGTGTCCTCGCCGAACCACTCGGCAGCGTTATTGGCAAGGTATTTCTCGATCGCGCGTGCCGCATTAAACGCCAAGTTCTGCATTTGTTGTTCGCGCGATTTTGTCAGGCCCGACCCGACAATCGTGTCGCCCGAGAAACTCTCCAGAATCGTCAATTGCTTGCGTTCTTCGGCAAGTTTGCCGTTGCGGCCGTTATTCGCCAGCGTGTCGTCATAGACGGCAACGGATATGACCAGCGCCGACTTGGGTGACAACACCACGGGCACACCGGGAACAGCCAGGGCGAAACCTTCGACGGCAACGCCGAAATGATACAGTTTCTCCCCTTCGTACCGGGCAAATCGCCGGTCGATCTCTGCGGTCAGGACCTCTTCCCACTCGTCGGGCTCAGCCCCGCGCGAGGGGGGGATCAGTTGCGCGTTGTCGGCCACCACGATGTTATGGCCAAGACTGAAATCGCCCAGCGCGGCAGGTTCGGGATCGATTTCAGTGCTGGAGGCACACCCGGCCACCGCAAGTATCATCCCAAGCCCAAGGATCCAGTTTCGCATCAACGCCTCCCGCATAGTCGTTCCCTCACCGATACCGCAGCCCGGCGCATCGGGCAACGATCAGAACCTGTTGTCGCGAGGGAACCCGCGCGGGGCCATCCGCCCGGTGCCTGCCCGTTTGCCCAGCCATTCGGCCAGGTCGGATTGTGTGCGGGTGCGCCCGGCCGGGTCCAGCCAGCTGAGCCCGTCGGCCAGGGTAAAGGTGGTGGCATCGCTCAGCCCGCCATCCTTGTATTTCTGCAACCGCACACCTTTGCCACGCCCCATCTCGGGCAACTCGTCCAGCGGGAAGATCAGAACCTTGCGGTTTTCACCCACGCAGGCCACATGATCACCCTTGATCGCGTGACAGACCAACGCGCGCACGTCGTCCCTGACGTTCAGCACCTGCTTGCCACTGCGGGTCTGGGCCACCACGTCAGCCGCCGGCACCACGAACCCGTCGCCCGCCGTGCTGGCCACCAGCAGGCGCGCCTCGGGTTGAAGGATGAACAGATCGACAATCTCGGCCTCGTTGGGCAGGTCCACCATCAGGCGCACCGGCTCGCCCATGCCACGCCCCCCCGGCAGCTGCGACGCGGCCAGCGTGTAAAACCGCCCGTTCGAGCCAAAGACCAGCAGCTTGTCGGTGGTTTCGGCGTGAAAGATGAACCGGCCCTCGTCGCCATCTTTGAACTTCAGTTCGCGGGTCAGGTCGATATGGCCGGTCATCGCCCGGATCCAGCCCATTTTCGAACAGACGATAGTGATCGGCTCACGCTCGATCATCGCCTCGATGGGCACGTCTTCCACCTCGCCCGCCTCGGCGAACTGGGTGCGGCGCGCGCCGCCGGGCACTTTCTTGCCGAACTTGGCGCGGGTCTCGCGCAGCTGTTCCGAAATGCGGTTCCATTGCAGCCCCTCATCGGCCAGCAAGTCCTCAAGCCCCGCGCGTTCCTCCAACAGCTTGTCATATTCGTCGCGCAGCTCCATCTCTTCCAGCCTACGCAGGCTGCGCAACCGCATGTTCAGGATCGCGTCCACCTGCACCTCGGTCAGGCCATCCTCGGCACTTCCGGCGGGGCTGACGTAATCGGCCTCGGACGTGGCGCGTGCATGCGGGGCCGACCAATCCTCGCGCATCAGCGCGGCCTTGGGATCGTCATCATAGCGGATGATGTCGATGACGCGGTCCAGGTTCAGGAACGCCGTGATGAACCCTTCCAGAACCTCAAGCCGGTGGTCGATCTTTTCCAACCGGTGGCGCGCGCGGCGCTGCAACACATCGCGTCGGTGGTCCAGAAACGCACGCAACACGTCCTTCAGACTGCAAACCTTGGGTGTCAGACCGTCGATCAGCACATTCATGTTCAGGCTGAACTTGATCTCAAGATCCGACTGCCGGAACAGGGTGTTCATCAGCACGTCGGGGTCCACGTTCTTGGATTTCGGCTCCAATACCACGCGGATATCTTCGGCGCTTTCGTCGCGGATATCGGCCAGGATTGGAATCTTTTTCTGCCCGATCAGGTCCGCGATTTTCTCGATCAGCTTCGATTTCTGCACCTGGAACGGGATTTCGGTGACAACAATCTGCCACTGACCACGGCCCAGATCCTCGGTGATCCATTTCGAACGCAACCGGAACGAACCGCGCCCGGTGCGATAGGTTTCCAGGATGCTCTCAGGCGGCTCGACAATCACACCGCCGGTGGGGAAATCGGGGCCGGGCACGTGCTCCAGCAACGTCTCGTCCCGCGCATTCGGGGCCTTGATCAGATGCAGGCAGGCATTGATCAGCTCTTCGATGTTGTGCGGCGGAATGTTGGTGGCCATGCCCACCGCAATCCCTGCCGCGCCGTTGGCCAGCAGGTTCGGATAACTGGCCGGCAGCACCACCGGCTCGGTCAGGCGGCCGTCGTAATTGTCGCGGAAATCCACCGAATCCTCGGCCAGACCTTCCAGCATGGCCTGCGCCATCTCGGTCATCCGCGCCTCGGTATAGCGGCTGGCGGCGGGATTATCTCCGTCGATATTGCCGAAATTGCCCTGCCCGTCGACCAGCGGATAGCGCATGTTGAAATCCTGCGCCAATCGCGCCATCGCGTCGTAAATCGCGGCGTCGCCATGGGGGTGGAAATCGCCCATCGTGTCGCCGCTGATCTTGGCCGATTTCAGGAACCCGCCGCCGGGCGCCAGCCGCAGGCGGCTCATCACATAGAGGATCCGCCGGTGCACCGGCTTCAAGCCGTCACGCGCATCGGGCAATGCGCGGTGCATAATCGTGCTCAGCGCATAGGTCAGATAGCGTTCGCCAATGGCGCGGCGCAGCGTTTCGGACACGTTACCCGCGCCCATATTGGGGTCGTCTGGAAGATCGCTCATAGGTCTTGTGTACCCGCCGGATTCTGCGCCTTCAAGCGCCGGAACGGGGGGAACGGGCGAAAGTTTTTCCCGTTATGCGGCAATCCCCCGTTCTTTATCCCTTTTCCATGCAAAACCCTGGGGAGGGTGCGAGATGATTCGATTGGTACTATGGCTCTGCGCCGGCCTGGTAGGCGTGCTTTGGTGGGCAAATCACCTTGAACCAAATGCTACGGCGGCAACCGCCACTGTGGCTGAACCCGCGCCCGAGGCGGCGCCGCGCATTCGCCTGCAAGAGCGTCCGGCAAAAACCGCCGCTGCCCGCGTGGCCCCGCCCGCGCCCAGCTTCGACGTGACCCTGCCCGAAGGCGTGACGCTGACGCCGGTTTCGCTTGTTGATGCGCAGCCCGGCCTTATGCAGATCAGCCACCGCGACGCCCCTGCGGGTCATGTTCCGGCCCATGCCGGCCCCACGCCCCAGGGCGAGGCCGTGGTGATCACCGGCAACCGTGTGAACCTGCGCGCCGGTCCGGGCACTTCGAACGCGGTGGTGGGCACCCTGACCCGCAACATGCGCGCGACTGTTATTGACCGCACCGCGAATGGCTGGGTTGAACTTCATGCCCCCGCTGTTGGACTGTACGGGTTCATGGCGGCCAAGTTTGTGGCCCCTGCCGGATAGACGCGCCAGCCACGATGGCATAGCGTCTGCCCCGCAGTACAATGACAGGCAGGGCAGATGCAGAAATCCATCCTGATTACCGGATGCTCGTCCGGCATCGGTTACGACGCCGCGCATGGTCTTGCGGCGCGCGGCTGGCGGGTATTTGCCACCTGCCGCAAACAACGCGACTGCGACCGGCTGGAAGGTGAAGGGTTGGAAAGCTTCCCGCTGGATTACGCGAGCGAAGACAGCCTGTCCGCCGCCGTCGACGAAACGCTCAGCCGCACCGGCGGCACGCTGGACGCGCTGTTCAACAACGGCGCCTTTGCCTGCCCCGGCGCGATGGAGGATCTGCCTCGCGCCGCCCTGGCCGAGGTGTTTGAAACCAACGTCTTTGGCTATCACGACCTCACCCGCCGCCTGATCCCCACCATGCGCGCACAAGGCCACGGGCGCATCATCAACAACAGCTCGGTCCTGGGCCTGGTGCCAATGAAATGGCGCGGCGCCTATGTGGCCTCGAAATACGCGCTGGAAGGGTTGTCCGACACATGGCGGCTGGAAATGGCCGATGCCGGCATCAAGGTCATCCTGATCGAACCGGGTCCTGTGACCTCTTCCATCCGGGTCAAATCCATCCCGCAATTCGTGAAATGGATCGACTGGAAAGGCTCTGTCCGCAAGGACCAATACGAAAGCCAGCTGCTGAAACGCCTGTACAAAGACAGCGGCACCCGCGACCGGTTCGAACTGCCGGCCTCTGCCGTCACGCGCAAATTATTGCACGCACTCCATAGCAATGATCCCCATCCGCGCTATTTCGTGACCCGACCCACCTATGTCGCCAATATCCTGCGCCGCTTTGCCACGACCCGCATGGTCGACAGGATCTGGGGCGGCGGGTAATCTTCGGGCCTCGGGCCACCACAAAGGACATCCCATGCTGAACGATCCCCTGTTTATCATCGCCGCGCTTGCCTGCCTTCTGGTGCTGGTCGTGCTGATTATCGGTGTCAGCGCCTTTGCCAAAGGGGGCGAGTTCAACCGCAAACACGGCAACCGCATGATGCGCTATCGCATCTACGCGCAGGCCGCAGCGATTGTGCTGATCCTTGCCTTTGTCCTGCTGCGTGGCGGGGCAGGAGGCTGATCCATGGTTGTTCTGAACAAGATTTATACCCGCACCGGCGACAAGGGCGAAACCGCGCTGGGCGATGGCAGCCGCGTCGCCAAATACAGCCCCCGCGTGGCGGCCTATGGCACCGTGGACGAGTTGAACGCCACCCTGGGTATGGCCCGCCTGCATGCCGATGGCGACATCGATTTACAGATCAGCGCCATCCAGAACGACCTCTTTGATCTCGGCGCCGACCTCTGCCGCCCCGACCGCGACAAGGACGGCGAAGCCGGCTATCCGGTGCTGCGCATGGTCGACACGCAGGTTGACCGGCTGGAGGCTGAGATCGACGCTATGAATGACCGGCTGGAACCGTTGCGCAGTTTCATCCTGCCCGGCGGCTCGGCCCTGTCGGCGCATTTGCACATGGCCCGCACCGTGGCGCGTCGGGCCGAACGGCTGTCCGTGGAACTGGCGCAGGTCGAGGATGTGAACCCCGCTGCTGTCAAATACCTCAACCGCCTGTCCGACTGGTTCTTTGTCGCCGCCCGAATCGCCAATAATGATGGCACCGACGACGTCCTGTGGGTGCCCGGCGCAAACCGATAGCGCTAAAACCACCGGAACGCGGCGTCGCGTCGCCGGAATTTGACCATTTCTATCTGTTTTCCCCCGCGCAGAGCCGCTAACAACACATCCGAGAGCATCATCGGCGCAGCCTTAACTGCGCCAAAACC
>NZ_JFKE01000015.1 GCF_000647975.1 Actibacterium mucosum KCTC 23349 | reverse complement strand
CTGCCAGTCTTTGCCACCTTCAAATCGCAAAGGGGGACGTACTCGGAGAAAACTTCTCCAAACACTCATTCAGAAGCTTGCCAAATATCATGATAACCGAAACCTCTTCCTTTGATATCAAGGTTATGCCAGATATATTAATCTGGTTTTCGAGCAACTTCGGTATTGTCGAAGAAATAGTGCACAACGTACTCCAAGTCTTCTATGGCATTGGAAACTTCTTGATCTCGCCCAATCGTACCAACGAGATCAGGATATCTAAGCATTTCAGCTCATATTTTGAGAAATTTTATGGTATGCGCACTCATGGAAAATTCCATGATCTCCAAAAAGTTACCCATGAGTGGGAAGGAGTGGATACCAAACTCCACGAACATTGGGTGGGTTCATATTCGGCATGACATGGGCTTGATCTAAGTCAGAAATTCTCACATTTTCCACGATGTCGCTTGGCTCAGGGAAATCTCGTCCGTCAAACAATCTATGTCGAATGATCTCTTTAGCATCGTCTACGGAAAAGGCCGTTACACCCACACCTACATAACACGACATAGGAATCGCGGCTCGGTCTGCAAATGAAAACTCGAACCAGTACTTTGTTAGTTTCTCCAGATGCTTCATGGAAAAGTACCCGGGCCGCGTGGCTCAAACGTTATGAATGGACCTTGGTTAGGATTTGGGTATCCAGGAACAATTCCGTGACTTCGATCTATTCCCGGCAAACGATTTTCCAACCCTCTAAAGCGCTCAATGGAACCTGGTGACACGACGTAGTCGATATCACTTCCAATTTTGCGTTCGGCCCTCACAGCGGAGCCAACGACAGAAAGAGGTCTTCCAGCTTGGTCAACAACGGTTTGAATGGCTTGAATTTCTCCAGGCAATAGATCGCCATAACCAGGTGTTATTTTCGTGAGCGCGCCGTCTCCTACTCTTCCTCTAACACCGGCACCAACTGTCATCGCGCCTGCCACTGTTGCGATCTGCGCTTGTTGGCTAGCCTCAACACCAGGAATGCCAGGTGCAGCTCCAATCTGCCGTTGGATTTCTGCTCCGGGGCCACCATTGATGAATCTGTCAATCACGCCGCCGGGGCATGGCCCACCGCACCCTGCTGCATAGGCTTTGTAGCTTTCAATTATTGCCCGAACTCTAGGATCATCCAATGGGAGTTCGGATAAGTCATAGTTATTTGAAAGCTCCCCAAAGAGTTCTGGGTCTTCTTCCTGAAGTTCACGTGCCAGCTCCGTCGGATCATCGTAGTCTTCAGGCCCGACTTCATTCCCGTTTGGGTCACTTAAGTTAATAGGGTCGTTGAAGCTGTAGGCGTATCGGTTTGTCCCGACTCCCGGATGAGTGGGGTCATACCAGTCTGGTTGAATAAACATGGCTGACGCCTGCGAAGCAAAGATCGCAACTAGCGTGGTCAAAATGAACTGTTTCAAATGGCGGAGCATATCTGTTCCCCTAAAACGTGTAATTACAAACGAACGTTACCCTATCTGTGCAGTTGTCACCAACCAAAGACTCCGCCCTGTTAAACATGGCACGGTTAACCCGTTGAAGGTAGGACAGATAGGCGCGTCGATCTTCGGGAACATCTTGCGTTGTTGGATATTTCTCGTGAAATTCCGTGCGCAACAGATGGTAAGAGGCCGTGGCTTTCTTGACCGCACCACTTTTCAGCAATTGAACGAAAGTAAACGGGTTTCTGTTCCGCCTTGCAGTTCGGTGGATTGCCGGGGTCAAGTGCGATTTGCGACCCGGCAAAGCCCGTTGATGACCGTGCGGGGCGCATGAGGCATAGCCGCCGGCGCAAAAACCGGCGGCTTTTGGCTTTGTCCGGGATGCTTTACCCGCGCCCGCTCTGCGTTATGAGCGTCATGCCTGTCGCCACAAGGGTTCTTTCGCGCGGACGGGATCGAGGATCGACCAGTTGTGTTCCTCAACCTCGAACCCTTTTGGGAAAGGCGCGCGCGCCTCCATGCCCAGCGACGCCATTACTGCGTCATTGCGGTAGTAGACCCGGTTCACAACCGCCTGCAGCAACGCCGCCTCGGCCCCGTGATCGTCAAGGAATTCCGCCACACGGCCGGCATCGTCGGGGGCATCCAAGGCCTCCCACGCGGCAAGGGCGTTCTTTACTCCGCCAATCGCATGCGTGTTCGCGTCGTCGACAATCTCGGCCATGATGGACGGGTCATCGGCGCCCGGCACGTTGTGGGTTGCACTCGCCGGCACCATCAGCCCGGCGATGGTGGTGAAGGTCTGGACTTCAGCTTGGGTAAGAACGTTGGTCATCTTGCACCTCAATCGAACAGGTTGGCCAGGCGCTGCTTGATCTGGTCAGAGATATACAGAGCCAATGCTTGAATGGTATTGGTCGGGTTCACGCCCGAAGACGTCACGAAGATCGAACCGTCAACGATGAACAGGTTCTTCACGTCATGCGCGCGTCCCCATTCGTTCACGACCGAGCTTGCCGGGTCGGTGCCCATGCGCGCGGTGCCCAACAGGTGCCAGCCGCCATATTCGATCGGCACCTGTTTGAACGTCTTGGTGGCCCCGGCGGTTTTCAGGATGGTTTCGATCTGTTCGACCGAATGGTTCAGCATGTTGATCGAGTTTTCGCTGAGCGTGTAGTCGATCTTGGGGGCCGGAATGCCGTTGCTGTCGACCAGTTCCGGATCGATTGTGACCGTGTTGTGCAGTTCCGGCAGGTCTTCACACACCGCGACCCAGCTGGTCGTGCGGTTGTGCAGCGCCCGCACCGCGTCATGGTGCCCTTCACCCCACGGGATCTCGCCCCAGCCATAGCCGTTCATTACGGTCTCAACCGTCGCTGCACCGCGGTGGCTTTCCAGAAGATAGCCGCGCACAAAGCCCCGGTCTGCCTTTGTCTCGTAGTGTTCCAGTGACCACACGTTCTTGTGCGAGCCGCGGAACCCGTCCAGCTCTTCCTCGAAAACGCCGTTCACCCATGAATAGGGGTGCAGCATCAGGTTCTTGCCCACTAGCCCGCTGGAGTTGGCAAGACCATCGGGGTGGGATTTCGATTTGGAGTTCAGCAGCAGACGCGGCGTGCCAACACCGTTCGAGGCGACAATCACGATATGTGCCTTCAGGTGATGCTCGACGCCATCATTGTCGAAATACAGGACACCGGTGGCCATTCCCTCGTCATCGGTTGTGACCTGGCTGACGCGCGCACCGGTGCGGAATTCGACGCCCGCGCGCATCGCATGTTGGGCATAGGTGATATCGGTCGACGCCTTCGCCCCCTGTGCGCAGCCAAACAGGCATGCGCCAAGGTTGATGCATTTGCTGCGCCCGTCGTAATCCTCGGTCGCGATGGCGGTATCGGACGGCCACCAGTGCCAGCCCAGCTCGTTACAGGCCTCGCCAACCTTCTTGCCGGTTTTGCCCAGCGGGACCGGCGGCATGACACGCTTTTTGCCGGGCGGGTAGGCGGGATCACCTTCCAGGCCCGAAACCCCCATCATCTTTTCGTTTTCTTCGAAAAACGGCTGCAGCATGTCATAATCAACCGGCCAGTCATCGGCGACGCCATCCAACGTTTTCACACGGAAATCGCTGGGCAACAGCCGTGGCATGTGCCCGGCATAAAGAACCGTGCCACCGCCAACACCGTTCCAATTCACGATCTTGATCGGCGAATTGTCGTCGTTGATCGGATAATCCTGTGGCGCTTTGCGGTGGTTCGGGCTGTGGGTCCATTCGTTTTGAATCCGCGTTTCCCAATCCTTGTTGTTGGTCGGGTATTGCGACGATTCCGGCATCGGCCCCTGATCAAGGCAGACGATATGCATTTTGGTTTCGGCCAGGTTCCAGGCAACAGCTGCCCCGGATGCCCCGGCCCCGACGATGACGACGTCGACAGTATCTTCAGACATGGTTCTCCTCCCGAATTCGGTTGTGTCTGACGGGGCGGTTGGCCCCGGATATGGATTGTCAGGTGGTGGCGATATCCGCGCGGCAATGGGCCAGAACTTCTGGGTTCACCACGTGTTTCGGGGCGCGACCGGACAGGACGGCGGCAACCTCGGAAGGTGCCCCGCGCTTCAGCAGCGCCATCGCCTCTTCCGAGTACCAGGCGGCGTGAGGGGTCACGATGGCATTGCCCAACTGCCGCAGGGGATGCGTTTCCGGCAACGGCTCGGGGTCGGTGGCGTCCAGAACGGCGCCGGCAATCCGGCTCTCGGCCAACGTGTCGATCAGGGCCTCGGTATCTACCAAGGGCCCGCGCGAGACATTGACCAAGGTCGCGCTGGGCTTCATCGCTGCCAGTGTCTTGGCGTTGACGATGTGGCGCGTGGCGTTGTTCAGCGGGGGGTGCAGCGACAGGAAATCGGATTGCGCCACAACCTCGTCAAAGCTAGCAGGTTTGGCCGCGAAACCTTCAACCGGTTCGGTTACGGCGGGATCGGAAAAGATCACTTCCATACCCAACCCCTCGGCCCGCCACGCCAAAGCCCGCGCAATATTGCCGAACCCGATCAGGCCCAGCACCTTGCCTTTCAGCCGCGACATCGGTTTGCCCGGCGCCAAAGACCAGCTTTCGTCGCGCACGTCCCGGTCATAAACCGCCAGCTTCCGTGCTTGCGCCATGATCAGGGCAAGGGCGTGTTCGGCGACTTCTTCGATACAATAAGTAGGGTTGTTTGTGACGATGATTCCAGCACGTGTGGCGGCCGCGATATCGATGGTATCCACACCGATTCCATAGCGCGAAATCACTTTGCAACGCGGCATGGTTTCGATCAGTTCGGCCGAAATCGGGCCGGCATAGACATTCAGGACCGCATCACATTCTGCCAGCTCGGGCGCGATCGTCGACAGGTCGCTGGTGTTGAATATCTCGAGCGTCCCAATCGGCCCAAGTAGTTCTTTTTCAAAGGATAAATCATCGGTTACGGAATCCGTCACAACGATTTTTACCTGCCCTTCATCTCCATCCAGCATCGGCCTAACTCCTCCCATTCGTGCAAAGCGACGTCGATTTTCGAGCGTTAAGGCCCTTCGGCGTCAATTGATATCTTAGCGGGTAAGATATTAGATACTTGACGTCAAGCCTGTTGTTGATGCAAGGTGCACATCAACGACGCAAATGCTGATTTGTCGTAGGGAGGAAACTGGACAATGACGACGCCCAAGGCACGAACGGACCTGTTTTATATCAATGGCGCCTGGGTTGCGCCGCAGGGCAGCGCTCAGATCGATATCGTGAACCCGTCTACCGAATCGGTGATCGGATCGGTGACGCTGGGAAATGCGGATGACGTCGAGGCCGCGGTCACCGCCGCCGCTGATGCGTTCCCGGCCTGGTCGCGCAGCACCGTGGCCGAGCGGATCGAGCTCTTGCGCGCAATCGAGGCCGAGTATACCCGCCGCGCCGACGATCTGGCTGAGGCCGTGCATCAGGAAATGGGGGCGCCGCTTGGCTTCGCCGCGGGCGCGCAGGTGCCGGTTGGCGGTGCGCATATCGCGCAGATGATCGACACGCTGCAAGCGTATGACTTCACCGAACAGCGCAACGGTTTCTCCGTTGCCAAAGAGCCGGTGGGCGTCGTGGCCATGATCACCCCTTGGAACTGGCCGCTGAACCAGATCAGCACCAAAGTTGTGCCGGCCCTGGCTGCCGGGTGCACGATGGTTCTGAAACCTTCGGAAATCTCGCCGATAAACGCCGCCATCTTTGCCGAGATCATGGACGCCGCGGGCGTTCCGGCGGGTGTGTTCAACCTGATCCACGGCGATGGCCCGACGGTGGGCGCGGTGATGTCCTCACACCCCAAGGTCGATATGGTCAGCTTCACCGGTTCCACACGTGCGGGCGTGGCCGTCGCAAAATCGGCAGCCGATACCGTGAAGCGGGTGCACCAGGAATTGGGCGGCAAGTCTGCCAATATCATCCTGCCCGATGCCGATCTGGAAAATGCTGTAACTGCTGGCGTGGCCGGGTGCTATATTAATGCTGGTCAGTCCTGCAATGCGCCGACCCGCATGTTTGTCTCACGCGACCAACAAGACGAAGTTTCCCGGATCGCTGTACGCGCGGCCAAGGGTTTTGTGCCGTCGACCCAGAACGGCAATGGCGAGCAGATCGGCCCCATGGTCAGCAAAGTTCAATTCGACAAGGTGCAGGCGCTGATCCAGGCCGGGATCGACGAAGGTGCCAAGCTGGAAACCGGCGGGGTCGGGCGGCCGGATAGTGTTCAGGACGGATGGTTCGTGAAGCCGACGGTGTTCTCGAATGTTACGCCTGACATGCGTATTTCCCGCGAAGAGATCTTTGGCCCCGTTCTTTCCATCCTGCCATATGACAGCGTGGAACAGGCGGTCGCCATGGCCAACGATACCGAGTATGGTCTTGCCGGTTACGTTTCGGGCAACGATCCGGATGCCGTGGCTGACATCGCCAACCGTCTGCGCGCCGGCACCATTTTTGTGAACAGCCCGGATTGGACGCCGCAAATGCCGTTCGGCGGGTATAAACAAAGTGGGAATGGGCGCGAATATGCCGAGTTCGGGCTTGACGACTACCTTGAAATCAAGGGAATCGTGGGGCAGGTGGCCTAAGGTCACAAGGGCGGATTCTGTCCGCAGAAGGGGTCAATTCATGGTACAACGCGCGAAATCTCTGACGACACAAGTCTTCGAAGAGTTGCTTGATGATATTGTTCTGGGCCGCCGTGCCTCGGGCACGATGTTGAGCGAGAAGGCCGTTTCGCAGGAATTTGGCACGTCCAAAACCCCCGTCCGCGAGGCGTTTGTACAATTGCAGGGTCTTGGCCTTGTGGATGTTCTACCCCAACGCGGATGCCTCGTTTTCAGCCCGACGGTCGAACAGGTGCGGCATCTCAGCGAGATGCGGGTCATTCTGGAATGCGCAGCCATGGAACTGGCGATGGAACGTGCGGGTCCGGCCACGATCAAGGCCCTGCGCAAACACTACGACCGTATGGAAAGCCGCATGGAAGCAGGCAAGCACACAGAGTTTGGCCGCGAAGACAACGCCTTTCACCGGGTGTTCTTCGAACATGCCGGCAACCCCGCGCTGATCGAGGCGCACGGTCTTTTCGCCCCGCGTCTTCAGGCCCTGCGTACCAACCTGCAATCATCCGACGGATATCTGTTGTCCAAGGCACAGGCCGACCATCTGGCCATCATCGAGGGGCTCGAGAACGCTGATATGGATGCAGCCACGACCGCACTGAAAAAGCATGTCAGCCGGATGATCGACAAATACGAAACCGAGGGCGTGCTACTGAGCAGCGCCACCGGGTAACTCCAGACAAACAACCTTCTGCTTGACGTGAAAGGAGGCACGGAGACGTCAATTTCGACCGTCGCGTAATATGTCAGATACTTGCGCGTTATATGTTAGATACTGAAAGATGCGGTGTTGCGCCGTATCCCGGTTCTCTTGGGAGGAGAATGAAGACCATGAACCAACGATCGAAATCCGTATGGCGCGGCGCTGTTGTGGCTGCCACGCTGGCCCTACCCGGCGCGTTGATGGCCGGCGAAAACCTGAGCGCCGAGGCCGAAGCGGCCAAAGCCATCGCATTGGAACAGATGAGCGGCAACGTTCAGTGGAGCGGCCCCGAAACCTCGCCCGCGCCGATTCCGGGCAAGCGCATTGCCGTGATCTCGTGCTGCCAGGCTGCCGAAGGCGCCGCACGCCCCGCCCGGTCGATGGAGGAAGCCGGTGCTCTGATGGGGTGGGAAGTGGACGTCTTTGACGGCGCCGGCGACCCGGTACAGCAGAACCAGGCGCTGAACGCCGCGGTGGATGCTGGCTATGACGGCATCGCGCTTATCTTCGTGGACACGCCGGTTGTATCCGATGGTGTGGCCCGTGCACTGGACGCCAACATCCCGCTGATTACGCTGGGCAGCCTGCACAACACCCCGGCCCATATCCCCGACGTGTCGCATGACTGGATCCACCAGGCCAAAGGTATCGGCGCTTATATGGCGTGGAAGTCGGGCGGCGAGGTGAACGCTCTGATGCTGAAGAACACCGACCTCTACATCACCGAGAATGGGCAGTTCAAAGGCGCGATGGACATCCTGACCGATCCGGCTTTCTGCCCTGATTGCGACATGGACGTCAAAGACTGGTCGCTGGCCAATCTGGACACACAGCCCGCCGCCATCGCCACCGCCGCGCTGAAGGCTGATCCGGCCACCAACTGGGTCTGGTGCTTTGATGCCTGCATGAGCCGCGTTGTGCGCACGCTGATCGCCTCGGGCCAGGGTTCAACGCTGATGGGGGCGGGTTATGACTGCCACGGCGAAAACCTGGGACTGATCCGCGATGGTATGATCCAGGCCGTCTGCGCCGCCGATCCGCGCGACTGGGAGGCTTATGCGCTGATGGACAACATCAACCGCATGATCCACGGTCAGGACGTTGTTGATCACGGCATCCCGACCCGCCTGTTTGATGCGTCGAACGTGCACGAACTGACCGAGCACGAGATCGACGAAGGTTGGCAGGGCGACTACGATTTCCGCAGCAAATACAAAGAGCTGTGGGGCGTCGATGGTTAACTCGGCCGCAATCGAAACCCAGGAGAGCCGCGCGGGCGGCTCTCCGATCCTCTCGGCGAAGGGCCTGTCGAAACGCTTTGGCTCCACACGTGCCCTGCACGAGGTGGATATCGAGCTGACACCGGGCCGCGTGCATGCGCTTCTGGGCACCAATGGCTGCGGCAAGTCCACGCTCGTCAAGGTGCTGGCCGGTGTGCACACCGCCGATGCCGGCCATGTCGAATGGCATGGGTCCGACCCCGCGATTGCCTTCGTGCACCAGGATCTTGGCCTGATCGGCCCGCTGTCGGTGGCCGAAAACCTGGTGATGGCCTCGGCCGATGGCTATCGCATGACCAAGGGACGGATCGACTGGAAACGCGGTCGCGAAGATGCGCGGCGGGTGATGCAGGACTGGGGCCTTGATATCGACCCGGACCGGGCCGTGGAAACCTATGGCCCCGCCGAACAAACGATGATCGCCGTGGCGCGTGCGCTCAGCTCGCTGCCTGAACATGGCGGGGTTCTGGTGCTGGACGAGCCCACGGCCCGTTTGCCCGTGACCGAGGCGGACGCCCTTGTCGATACGCTTGCAGAGCTGAAATCGCACGCGGTGTCCATTCTGTATATCTCGCACCGCATTGACGAAGTCATGCGGCTTGCCGACGAAATCACCATCCTGCGCGACGGCGCGCGGGTCTATCACGGTATCACCGACATGGATCGGGACGAACTGGTCCGGCTGGTGGTGGGCGACACCGTTGCTGCGGTGGACAAAGCACCGCGACGCCAGAAAGGTCGGCCGGTGTTGCAGGTGGAGAACCTGTGGGGAATGCGCCTGGAAAACGTCACATTGGATGTGGGGCAGGGCGAGGTTCTGGGCATTGCCGGGCTTGTGGGTTCGGGGCGGTCGGAACTGGCGCGCACCATCTATGGCCACCAGCCCTCGCTGGCTGGAAAGGTCGTGCTGAACGGTCAGGACGTGTCATGTGCGTCGATCCGCCGGCGGATGAAGGCGGGCATGGGTTACGTGCCGCAAACCCGCGCGCAGGGGTTGTTGCTGACCATGGATATTGCCGACAACATCACCATCGCAAAGATGCGCGACCTGATGCGGGGACCTTCGATTTCCGAACGGCTGGAAGAGGCCGCCGCAAAGGACATCGTCAAGCGCATGCAGATCAAGATTGGCGGCCTGCACCATGCAGTGGCCACCCTGTCTGGCGGCAACCAGCAGAAGGTTGCGTTGGGCAAATGGATGCGTCGCGATCTGTCCCTTCTGGTTCTGGATGAACCCACCCAAGGGATCGACGTCGGCGCACGCACCGAAATTTTTCGCACCATTCGCCAACTGGCTGAAACCCAGAATGTTGGCGTTCTTGTGCTGGACAGCGACCTGGAAATTCTCGCCGAGTTTTGCGACCGCGTTGTCACCATGGCGACCGGCCGCATCCGAGACAGTTTTGACGGGGACGACCTGACCCCCGCCGTGCTGGAACGCGCGGTTTATGGCCACTAGGAGGAAAACCAAAATGACGTTTTCGACTCTCACTTCCCGTTACAGCCTGCTGATCGGCTTGGGGGCTTTGATCCTGTTCTTTACGGCCATGCGCCCGGACATTTTCCCGACACTGGCCAATGCCGGGTCCATCATGTCGGATAACGCGGTGCTGACATTGGTGGCGCTGGGCATCATGGTGCCGCTGATCGTAGGGCAGTTCGACCTGTCGCCGGGTTTTGTCGCCAGTCTTGCGGTGATGATGACGGCGGGATTCCTGTCCGAATACCAGATGCACCCGTTGCTGGTGCTGGTCATCATCCTGACCGTCGGCGCCGCGATCGGCGCAACGATGGGCGTGTTGGTGGGGTACCTGCAGTTGAACTCGCTGATCGTGTCGCTGGGTGTGGGGTCGGTCGTGGCCGGTCTTGTTCTGCTTTACTCGGGCGGTCAGATCATCTTCAAAGGTATTCCAAAAGACTTCGTCGCTATCGGTCAGACACGCCTGTTTGACTTCGTGCCGATGCCTTTCATTTATGCCATCGTGATCTGCACGATCATGTGGTTCGTGCTGACGCAGCGCCCCGCCGGCCGTCGGCTCTACGCGGTAGGGGCAAACCCCGAGGCCGCCACCCTGATCGGCATTAACGTGCCACGCTCGATCCTGATTGCGTTCGTGATTTCGTCGATGATGGCCAGCCTCGCGGGTTTCATCCAGGTCTCGCGCCTTGGGGCTGGCCACCCGACCAGCGCGCAGGCCTTCCTGTTGCCTGCCTTTGCTGCCGCCTTCCTTGGTGCCACATCGTTCCGTCCCGGTTTCTACAATGTCTGGGGCACTTTCGTGGCGGTCTATCTGGTTGGCACTGGCACAACGGGCCTTTTCATGCTGGGTGCCGAAAGCTATGTGCAGCCGATGTTCAATGGCGTCGTTCTGGTCATTGCCGTTGTGGCCGCGCGTCTGGGTGTGATCCGCAGGAACCGGGCCGAAGTGGCCGCGGCCCGGCGGCGTATCCCGGAACCCTCGGGTCCGTCCGAGCTTCAATCCACCTGAAAACGCTCAAAGGAATTCACCATGAAACTTTGTCAGTTCGGCCCCGCGGGGGCCGAAAAGCCCGGCCTTGTCATCGATGGCAATATCCGCGACCTCAGCACCCTTCGCGGGTCGTGGACGCCCGCAGATCTTTCGCCCGAAGGCCTTGCCGCCATCGCCGCGTTAGACCTGTCCGCCTGCCCTGTGGTTGAACCTGACCGGATGGGCGTGCCCTGGACCGGGATCAGCAAGTATATCTGCATCGGCCTCAACTATGCCGACCACGCAGAAGAGGCCGACCTGCCCATCCCATCCGAACCCATCGTCTTTCTCAAGGCACCGTCGGCGATCTGCGGCCCCAACGACCCCACGCCCTATCCGGTCAACGGTTCGCGTCTGGATTGGGAGGTTGAGCTGGGGATTGTCATCGGCAAAACCGCTCGAAACCTGTCGCAGGCGGATGCGCTGGACCACGTCGCGGGATATTGCGTTCTGAACGATGTCAGCGAGCGCGCCTTTCAGATGCAGTCAGGTCAGTGGGACAAGGGCAAGGGCTGCGACGGGTTTGGCCCCGTTGGCCCCTGGCTCGTTACCCGCGACGAGGTCGCTGATCCGCAAAACCTCGACATGTGGCTGGAGGTGAACGGCACCCGCATGCAAACCGGGAACACATCGACGATGATCTTCAGTGTCGTACAGATCGTCAGCTATCTCAGCCGCTATATGACCCTGCTGCCCGGCGACGTGATTGCCACCGGCACCCCGCCGGGCGTCGGTATGGGGATCAAGCCTGATCCGGTGTGGCTGAATGTTGGCGACACGGTACGTTTGGGTGTCGCGGGCCTGGGGGAACAGTCGCAAACGGTGGTTCAGGCCGCCTAGGTCGCCCAACGTTACGCAGCGCAACTGAAAG
>NZ_JFKE01000014.1 GCF_000647975.1 Actibacterium mucosum KCTC 23349 | reverse complement strand
AGAAAGAGGTAAAGCAAAAACAACGGCTTAGGGGTGCAAAACACCCCCTGACAATCCATGAACAAAGGGCGAAAGTTTCAAAACCGTTTTCGGACCAGAAGGCAAGTGTTGCTGCCCTATTATCTGGGGCAATCCAATGAGCTGGGCGGTTGCAAACGAATGCGCCGCGCGCCGCTTTGGCAGCGCCGCGCGCAAGCAGATCATCATGTTCTTGGCCGACAAGGCGAGCGATGACGGTTCGGGCATCTGGTGTTCCAAAGGAACGATCCAGCGCCACACTGAGCTTAGCGAAAGCACGGTCAAGCGCACCATCATCGACTTCCTGCGCGAAGGTATCTTGATCGAGACCGGGCGGCGGCATTGCAAGAACGGCTATACGGTAATTTACCGCATTGCTCTGGAGCGCGTGACCGCGCTCGAACCCACGGCCGAGCCCGACATCGAGACGGGGGTCACTGTGAACCCCGTCCAGCCTGAACCCGGTACGGGGTCCACGGTGAACGGGGTACGGGGTTCACGGTGGACCCCAAACCATCCTAAAACCATCCATAAACCACCTACGCGCAGGCGCGAGGCCGCAGAGGAGGTTGAAGATCTTGAAGGTGAGAAGATTCTTGCAGCCTATCCCAAAGACAGGATCCGAGACCGGCGGACTAGTCTGCGTTTGATCGCAGCGGCTGTGAAGGCCGGTGTGACGCCCGATGACCTGCTGCAGGCGGTCAAAGCCTATGCCAAGGAAAGCGAAGGCTACACACGCAGCAAGGTCTGTTTCTCGGACAATTGGTTCAAGATGCGCCGATGGGAGAAGGGGCTTGCCCAGGTACAGGCGGACCGAGGGAAGGCGCGAGAGGCCGAAGCCAAAGGGCGCGCCAGCCTCGCCGAGTGGATCCACGAGCGCCATCCCCTGTGCCGCCACATCACCAACCGGCAGATCGAGGATTTGATCGCGTCAAAGCTGGTGACGCCCGAACAGGTGCGCGCTGCGGGGCTGCAGGCATGAAAAGGATCGGCGTAAACTGCGTTTTTGGTGCGCTTGCACTCAGGGCAACGCCGTTGAGAATTTGCGTCCTCTGGTCAGCTGTTGATCTCGGTCTCGAAGGTCTCGATCGTAGCGATGATTTCATCGAAGGTTGGTGCGTCACCGATGATCATTTCACGCATCCCAGCATAGTCTTTTCGAAGAGCGACAGTCAGATCGGCGTTTGGGGTCAAGCGCAAAGCACCGGGCTTGGCCTCGTCGTAGTTTGCCCAGGCGGATTTGAAGAATACCGATTTGTGATGAGCGACTTGGGTCAGCAAATCAAGCTTTTCGAGGGCACGTATTTTGGCTTCATGCCCAATCAGCTGCGCCATATCGTAGTAATGGCGGGACATGCGATCTGCGAGGGGTTTGGTTGCATCTTGATGAAAAAGCATATGCAAAATGGTGGCTTTTTCCCAGAATGTGCGCTCGACCCCCAACACTTTTACGCCGACCAGACCGTCTTTCAGAAGATCGGGAAAAGCCTGATGTAGGTAAGGCGTAATGTCGATCTGCTCAGCGGGCAGCTGGACGCCACGGGCACCGAACTCAAAGCGTACGACCGGTTTGACATAGCCCGCATCGCTTTTTGCCAACGTAGGGTAGGCAAAGAGAATGGTCTGCGGGTCACTTGGGTCGACCGATAGCGTGAAGCTTTGTTCTAGACTGGAGCCAAAAGCTGTTTGAATCTCTGCCAGCAGTTGGCCTCCGACGGCTTCTTTCGCCGCTTCCTCCAGTTCCTGAAGCAACCTTTTCTGCTTCTTGCCCGATAGGTCCGGGTCTTCTGGGTCACGGTCGCCTACAAACCCGAGTTGTTCGCGGTCTAGCGAGAGGTCCACGTCCTCGGAGAAACGGTGAATCACGTCGTAGGCTTTGGACAGGGAAGTTCCGCCCTTGAAGATCATTTGCTCGCCAAAAGATGGTAGTGCAAAGAGCTGCTTTAGGGACCAGCAAACCCAGAAATCTTTTTCGATGATTGCCTTCGACATTCCAAGCTGCGCTGCAGTTTCTTGAAAGACTTCATCTCTGAGTTCAGGTGCGTCGTTGGCGAAATTTTCCATGCTTAAGCGTGTGCAACAATCTGTTGCACGACGGGGTGCATCCATGCAGGGACGTGCCTGCTTTGCTTTGCCAAGAGCTTCCGATCATTGTCGTCCAGTGCGCGTGCAAGGCGGTCGACGATTTGACTGTCTACACGGTCCTTGCCGACATAACGCAACGCCTGGAAGACAACCCCAGTCTTATGTCCTGCACCGACCAATGTTTTGGGGGATGCCTTGCGGAACTGGATGACTTGCCGCCCAACTTTCTTAGTGCGGGTTGGGCCGTCGGTCATATAGGTCGGCTTGGATGGTACCTGAGTGGAAAGGCCCAACTGATTGGCAGCCATCGAAGGAGAAGGTTGCAAGATCTGACCGTCCTTTCGAGCAACAGCTTTTGCGATGTCATCGGCGGAAGGCGACAGAAATCCGAAGCGCGGGCTCTTCTTCGGGTAGTCATACAGCCCCCGCGTCAGTCGGCGGATCACACCCTGATCAGCAAGGCGTGACAGGGCCTGATCTACGCTTGCGCGGGATCCGATGTCGAGAAAATCGGTCGGCGCAAAGATTGCGCCGCGACCTTTTCCGATGATGCGTTGCTTGATGTTTGACGTAATCATGTTCGAACTCCTTGTCAGAAAATATGGTATGTTTTTCTGAAAGTCAACGGGCCATGGAACAACCCCTCGGTAGGTGCAACTGGCATAGGGCAAAAAGGAGAACTGGTGCGAAATTTACGCTAAAGCGCAAAAATAGGAAACTTACGCTGCAGCGTAAGTTGTCGTGGGCTAGACTGCTGCGTCTATGATCTTTAGATCATACAGAGGATTTATGATCTAGGCATCATAGGCGGCGCTGGAGGCAGGCTTGCAGAACTTCGTTCGAATTCCCCGAGATCTTGGACATGCGATCCGTCAGGCTCGTCGAGAGAAAAACTTGACGCAGGCCGATCTCGCCACGCGCAGCGGTGTTTGGCAGGAAACGATATCGAAAGTTGAGGCCGGGCGGGGTGGTACAAAACTCGACACGATCCTGGCCCTGCTGGCAGCCCTCGAACTAGAGCTTTTGGTCAGAACACGCAGCAAGGGCTCTGCATCTGATTTTGACAACATATTCGAATGAATTTCTGCAGTGACGGAGTGACAGCTGTTAAGCCGCATCGGTTACTGTAAGGTCTTCAGCTCTTGCGACGCAGCATGACGAGACCGTTCAGTTTGTGAGTGCCGAAATCAAATCCTCAGCGCCGTGTTTCTGATTGCTGAACATAAGCGGGCAGCCGTGACAGACGCGGTGCAAGCCCCGCTTCAACAAGAAAATTCCCCTGCGCCAGCGCATTCCTCGCGAGGCAAGTTTCTCGCTGACAGCCCCTTGGTGCCAGCTTTGGTCATGTTCATCGAAACACTCAAAGTGAGGATCAAAAAATGGCTACTCAAACTCTGAAACTGAACGTCAAATCCGGCGAAAAAGACGGCAAGAACTTCTGGGACCGCTGCGGCGTCCTCTTCGTCAACACCGACGACAGCGGCAACATCACGTCGATCAACGTCAAACACAGCATGTTTCCCGACGTCGAAATGGTCGCCTTTCCGCGCCGCGATGAAGATCCAGTCACCGAGTGACCTCAATTCCAGGGCGGGTTCTCCGCCCTGGCCTTCATCGGCGAAAACAATGTTGCCAGCTAGGTCGCTTCATCTTGCGACCGAACCTGACGGTTGAGGCGCGAAAGGGGTTCACTGAAGGCCGCTTCCAGTTTTTGGATATGAGCCGCAAGCCAACCAATCATCTCGGGCCACGCTTCCCTGTTGAAGCCGTCAAAGGGCTGAGCGTAGACAATGCGGCTGGCCTTCTTATCGTCCATGCGCCGCCAATCGAGTTCGGCCCCAAAAGCTGCTTCGATCGTATCTTTCTGGCCATAGAGCTGATCGAACAACCATTTGTTCTCTGCGGTTTCAGACCGCTGTAAGCTTATCTCGACCCGTGCTTCATCTCGCGAGAAGATCATCTGATAGGGGCAAGACCTGGTCCCAGATCCTGCGCTGAGCCAATGATCTTTGGTTGGGCTGATATTCTGGTAAAGTGTAACGCCGTCGACACGCAGCTGTTCAAGGGCCGCTTCCCAGAAGTCCAAGCGCAGCTTGTGCCGCTTTTTCTGCGTGTCCTGGATGGCTTTCTCTTCATTTTCTTTGCTCGACATTCCGATCATGAAGTCCGCCGCCTCAGGCGTGGGAATAATCTGTTGAATGTCGACCATCAGCTCGTCGCCAAACGAATACGGAGTCACCTTGAAGCATTGTGCGCGAATTCCGCGGCTGAGGAGCCACAGGACCGTTGCTGTGACCTCGCGCCGAAAATTGGCTGCGATGAAGATCATCCGCTGGTCATTGCCTGGGTTGAGGACGGTTTCTTCCAATTCCTCAACTTCCATGAACTCGCAGATCCGCACGGCAGCATTGCCGCCGCCCGCATAGCGGTCGAGGTATTGCTGATAAATATCGACGATCTGGGTCTTGGTCAGGCCCGAAACGTAGGCGGTGTACTTCAGTGCCTGCCACGTCACATCTCGCCCGCTGTCATCAAGCTTGTTCTCGATCACAACGAGGTTGCCGTCCTTGTCGAGCGCCAAGAGATCCAGGCGTTCGCGGGTTTCATCAAACCCGTCGAACTCTTTTTGAATGATCAGCAATTCCTCCCCGAGGGCATCAGGTTGGTTGGCCAGCCACTCCTGCAAGTGGTCACGCTCGCGCAGGTTCAAGTCGGAAAAGTGCTTCTGGGTCAGGCGGGACAAACGATTTTGGTTCAAATCAACACGGAACAAAGAAATCTTCTCCTACTTCACTTGCATCAAAATATGCGATCCCGTTCAAGTTCTCTGCCATCAAGTAGGATTGCATCTCAGTTGTGTTTTCTTGAAGGCGCGCCCAGTCTGGGTCCCCATCGTGCATCTTTGTTTCCATGTCTGGATCGAGCAATTTCAAGCCGTTGGCTAACCCGCACCCCGGTCCATACTGGAAGAGCTCGTGCAGTGGCCGCATCCCAGGATGCAGAACGCTCAGTGTGCGTGACTTCTTTCGCTCGACAAAATTGGCAGACGCTACGGAACAGCCCCAAAAACTTGGCGGCTTGAACCCAGACGAAACTTGGCGGAACAACTGTCGGTTTTTGACATGGTCGTGGTTGTAGAAAACGTAGATGGGATTGTTTGGTCCCGCGCGCTTGATCAGAGTTTTTGTCTGACCCTTCTTCAGCACATGGCCATCGTACCGCCCCGGCATCAATTGGTTGGTTCTTCCGGGCCTTCGATCATGCCGCCGATACAGCTTCTTGGCCTGAACCCGGAAGCCAATGCGACATGGCCCTTGTTTAAAGAACCAAACCCAGTCTGCACCGGTATCTTTCTCGCGTTCTCGGGTAAATAGTCTAACTCGGAACCCAGCATTCGGGAGGTCACGTGCCATTTGCAGCAACAGACATTCAGTTATTGTTTCTTCCTGAAGATTTAGCCCTTCTCTGTAGGCGTTGTTCTGTTCTCGCCAAACAACACCCGACAATTCGCGCAGATATTTTTGCATTCCCAAGGCATGTATATTGGGTTTGCCGGGCCAAAACCTCATAGTGCCGTCTCTAATTGATTGCAGGTGGAGGCGGCACGTAGGACGGTGCATCGCGATAGCGAACTGGTCGCCCAGTGCCCGCTTTCCTTGGCGCATGTTTTTTGGGGCCAATCGGCGCTGCAATAGCTCGATTTATACATCGCCGAGCTCTCCAAGGTCGATATCTTTCCCCGCTTTGATCAGATCGTAAATAAGGTTCGTCAGGATGCCGAGGCCTTGCTTGTCTTCTTTGAGAAGATGAGTGGCCAACGCGTTGTTCGAACTCATTGCGCGCACTACCGCGCCTTGAACCGCGCCGGGAAGGCTTCCCTTCAACGCTTGGTCTTTGGAATTTTCCTCAACTTGCGCTCTCACGATGCTGTTTTCACGGGTTATCGAAACGATTTGGTTAACGAAGCTTGCTTGGTCCTTAATCGGAGCGGCTTCGCCAAAGATACCGTTCAATCGTTCGATCAGCTCCTGCAGGTAAACAGGAAGCTTACCGGGCGCATTTGAGCCGCCTGGTCCCGTGGGCTTCAAGTTTGGATCAGGGTCATCGCCGTTGTTGCCCTGGTCATCGTTCTTTTTGATGTCGTATCCCGTTAGTGAAATGCCTCTGAGGTCGACATGCTCGGGAGGGATGCCATTGAGGCGGTTTGCCAGGAGTTTTGTGAAAGCGGCAAAGTTCTCCATGCTGGGATCTCCCAGATCCAGCAATTGCGCAATGTAGGTGTAAGTCCTAGAGAATCTGGACAGACCCGATTTGAACTCCAGCATCCGCCCGATACTTTCCTCTAACTGCATCCTTTCATGCTCGGCCTTTTTCGCAGTGGCATCGTCTCCTGCTTCGGTTGCCTTCAGGAATTCAACTTCGCACCGAGCGGCCTCTTCGCGGAGCGCTTTGAGGCGGGCGTTGAACAGGTCGGTCGGTCGTTGGGTGGCCGCAAACATCGCCTTGTGGTGATCTTCTTCGCCGGTGTCGAAGGTCTTGGCGGTTTCGAAGCGCGCGACCTTGAACGCTTCAATGTCTTCGTCCGAGTAGATGCCCTGTTCGTCAAGGGTATCCTTCATGTCGTAGATGACGTTTGGGTCTTGAACCTCGGTGATTTGCGCGCCGGAATCATATTTGTTGAAGGCCGCTCGGATCGCTTCCGGGTCATTGACGAAGTCGACGACGAAGGTCTCTTCCTTGCCTGGGAAAGTGCGATTGAGGCGCGATAGCGTTTGAACGATTTCGACTTCATTCGCGATCTTCTTGTCGACATACATAGCAACGAGCTTCGGCTGGTCGAAGCCCGTCTGGAACTTATTGGCGACCAACATCACTCTAAATTCCGGCCTATCAAATGCGATGCGCAGGTCCTTGACCTCAACGCCCTTGTTCATGTTGCTTTCAGTGAATTCCGCATCATCGTCACAAACGAACAGATCGCCTGAAATCTGCGTGTCATCGGAATGCATGACGTCCTTGCCACTGAGCTTCCCCGAGAAAGCGACCAGCGCGCGAACGTCTTTGTACTGAGGGTTCGCCATGACAAACGCATCGAAGGCCTTCTTGTAGCGAATAGCCGCCGCACGCGAGCTCGTCACAACCATTGCCTTCGCTTTTCCGTCAAGGAGAGGCGAAACGTTGTGCCGAAAGTGCTCCATGATGAACTGCACTTTCTGGGTGACGTTCGTGGGGTGCAGGCTCATCCATTTGGCAAGCGCCCGCTTGGCCGCCTTGCCGTCGACGCGCTTTTTGTCTTCTAGCTCTTTTCCCAGGTTGAAGGCGGTCTTGTATGAGACGTAGCCCTTGAGCACATCGAGGATGAACCCCTCATCAATGGCCTGGCGCATCTCGTATTTGTGGAACGCACGCGGCAGGTTGTCTGGGCCTGCCGGACGGGACGTGTCTTGCGGCCTACCGAACAGCATCAAGGTCGAGTGCTTTGGTGTCGCAGTGAACGCGAAATGTGACAGGTTCTTTGGCCGGGCACGGCTCTTTTGGATCTCGGTCAAGAGCTCTTCGACGGTCATATTGGCAGTGTCTTTGGCCGAAGAAAGAGCGAGCGTCGCCTGCAGCTTCGAAGCAGTGCTGCCGGTCTGCGATGTATGCGCCTCATCGATGATCACAGCAAAGCTACGATCCTTCAGCGACGTTTCCGTTAGGATCGCTTCCATCGCGTGCGGGAAGGTCTGCAGCGTCACCACGATGATCGGAACGCCTTTTAGAATGGCCTCTGCCAGCTGAGCTGTTTTCGTTTTCGAGCTTGTCTCGCGGTCAATCGCAGCGATCATGCCCTTGCGATGGTCGATCTGCTGAACAGCATCTTGCAGCTGGCCGTCCAACACGGTTCTGTCTGTCACGATGATCACGGTGTCAAAGACTGCCTTGCCGTCATCATGGCGCAGCTTGGTCAGGTCGTGCGCCGTCCAGGCAATCGTAGATGTCTTGCCCGACCCCGCACTGTGTTCGCAAAGGTAAGCGTGCCCAGGGCCTTTCTCCTTGGCATCCGCGATCATCTTGTTGACCGCGTCGTGTTGGTGGAAGCGCGGGAAGATCAGCGTTTCCTTGACCGACCAGTTGCCCTTCAGGTCCACCACATCCTTCTTCTCTACATAGACGAAGCTGTGGAAGATGCGCAGGAAGGCATCCGGCTGGCAAATCTCCTCCCAGAAGTAGGCGACGGGGTATTCGCCGTCGTCACGCGGCGGGTTGCCGCCTTTGCCGTCATGGCCGCGGTTGAAGGGCAGGAAGTAGGTGTTCTCGCCCGCCAGCTTTGTGGCCATCCAGATTTCACTATCAGACATCGCAAAATGCACGATGGCACCGCGTTTGAACGTTAGCAGCGGGTGTTTGCGCCCGGTGGCTGGGTCTTCGGGCAGGCGGTCACGCTTGTATTGCTCGCGCGCGCTTTCGGCGGATTGGGTGAAGTCGGTCTTGAGCTCGACCGTGGCCACAGGAAGCCCGTTGATGAAGAGGCCCAGATCGATCGCCAGCTCGCGGCCGGGATGATATTTCAGCTGCGGCACCACGCGCAGCCGGTTGGCTGCATAGCGTGCGATGATCGTCTCGTTGCGCTGATCTTCGGGCGCGGCCTCGGACATATCGATCTGACCGCAGCCCGCGATGGAAAAGCCACGGCGCAGAACCTGGATGGTGCCCTGTTTCGCCAAAGCGGCGTCGAGACGGGAGAGCAGCGTTTCGCGGGCGCGATCACCGTTCAGGGCGACGAGTTTGTCCCATTTCGGCCCTTGGGTCTCTTTGATCCAGGCCTCCAGATCCTCGGTGTAGACGGCGGTGTCTTGGTCAAAGCCTTTGGTGTCGCCAAGTAGCCAGCCCTGTTCCGTCAGCTTTTTGACGACATAGGTCTCAAGGTGTTTTTCGTGGTGCAAATCGCTCATGCTGCGGCCCTCACATCAATCTTACCGGTCACCGCCGCCGTAATGAGCGCCGCGCGTTTTTCTTTCAAAAGCGCGATGGAGCGCTCTGTTTTTTCAATCAGGCCTTCGATGCGTGCGGTTTCACGGTCGATATGACTGAGGATTTCATCTTGCTCCTCCAGCGGGGGCAAGCAAACGCGGATATCGCGGAAGTACTCCCAATAGAGCCGCATCCGAAAATCGGCGATCCCTCTGGAGTATCTGCGAATTTCTTCGGCAGCGCTTTTTGTATGCAATAGGTGCTCCAAAAACTTGGTTCTAAATTCGGCAATAGGCCGCGCGACAACATAGGCAGGACTGACCAATCCAGACACAGCCACGGCACCAAATGCGCCTTGCCACGCACGCATCATGTTATAGACAAGGTCGCCCGGTTCAACACCTTGATATTTCGTGCGATCTTCGCTCAAGGCGACTTTGCGGTCGCGTTCTTCATCAGACAGCTCGCCATCTGACACGCCATTGTGGATCGACACGGAAAGCACTGGCAAATCCGGGTCTGGCTTTCGGAAAGCTTCGCGAAACAGGGTCGCGATGCGAGGTGCGTCCCAATGAGCTGGAATGTCGCCAATCCATTCCACCCCCGAGGATTTCATTTCGACGTTCCGGTCGATGCCCTTGGTAACGGCGTGGTCGATAACGGCCGCGCGCTTTTCTTTGAGCAGCGCGATGAAGCGCGTCTTGTTCTCGATCAACCCATCAATCCGCCCGGTCTCACAGTCGAGATAGTCGGCAATGGTTGTTTGAACGCTTTTCGCAGGTGTCGGGGAAGTGAGAGCTCCGGCAAACGCCCATTCTGCACGAGGCATTTTGGCCCCGTTCGTAGAAGCATTCAGGGTTTCGATAAAAACCTGCGACAGGAGTTGGTAGGCTACGAACCGAGGCTCACAGGAATCGTTTGGGCGAAGAACCCAAAGATCGCCAATAGCTTCGCCGTCTGAACGCGCCAAGTATGCCTTTGCGAGGTAAGGGCGCAATTTTCCAAAAAGAATGTCATCCTCTTTGAAGCTGATGCCGTCGCCGTCAAAGTCAGCCTCTGTTGGCACGAGTTTCCCTGTCCAACTCTCGATATTTTCAAGCGCAACGACGTTCGTCTTGTTTTTGCTTTTTTTCGAAACCTTGCGAACAATTTGCTTCAGCGGCTTGAGTGACCAGCCTTCGGGAACGGCAGTTTCGGGAATTGACTTAATCGCTCCGAAGGATCTCATTCTGTCACCTCCGCAAGAACCTCGGTGATCGAAGCCTCGATGGCCTTCAGCTCTGCATCGATCTCGTCCAGATCGCGCGGTGGCACATATTCATAGAAATAGCGGTTGAAGTTGATCTCATAGCCGACAATCCCGATGTCGCCATCGGTATCGTCCACGTAAGTCTCATCGATATAGGCGTCACGGGCGTGAGGCGTCACCTCGGTTTCGAGGTAGTTATGGATATCGGTTCCCATGGGCACGTTTTCGTAATCCGTCAGATCATCGTCGGGGATCAGGTTGCCCTTCTTGTCTGTCACCGGGTCCAGATCTTCGTCCCGCACGCCAAAGGCCTTTTGAAACGCCTTGATCAGCGCGGCGTCGGCTTTGCCCAGCTCCGAGTCTTTCTTCGCCGCCGCCTTGGCAAAGCTGTCGATCCAGTGCCAGTCATGGTCGGTGCCTTCGTGCTCTGCCAACAGGTCACGCCAGCCTTGGCGCTGATCATCAGAGCGCTTTGCCCAAGCCGTGTTTTCGGCCAGCGCCTCAAACCCGGCGTCCGACACAACGATCTTGTGGCGCAATGGGCGCAGCACCCTGATGCGGCGATAGCCGAAGTCCTGAGCATCAAGGATGAGGCTTTTCTTGGTCGGCTCGAAGTCGGCATAGAGCTGCACGATATCGCGGATTTGATCCTCCCCGATCTTGCGGCGCTTGTTGCCCTCGCTCTTGCGGAGCGGTTCATACATCTCGGTCGCATCGATCAGTTGAACCTTGCCGCGTCGGTCAGCAGGCTTGCGGTTGGACAGAACCCAGATGTAGGTCCCGATGCCCGTGCGGAAGAAGATCTCGGTCGGCAGGGCGATGATGGCCTCGACCACGTCTTGTTCCAGCAGGTGACGGCGGATTTCAGATTCACCCTGACCGGCGTTGCCGTTGAAGAGGGGAGAGCCCGAGAGCACGATCGCCGCGCGCCCGCCGCCCTTTGCGGGGTCTTCAAGCTTGCTGAGAAGGTGCAGCAGGAACAGCATCGAACCATCGCTGACACGCGGCAGCTTGGGGCCAAAGCGCCCCTCGAATTTCTGGTCGCGGTGTTCGCGCACGACGTCGGCCTGGTCCAATTCCCACTTCTTGCCAAAGGGCGGGTTGGAAACGCAGTAGTGGAATTTGTCGTGGCGGAATTTGTCGGCAGACAGCGTGCTGCCAAGCTTGATGTTCTGTGACAGATCGCGGCCGGGGTCGGACTTGAGCGTCTTCAGAAGCATGCTCGCCAGACAGACGGCGTGGGTTTCAGACTCCAGCTCCTGGCCATAGGGCACAAGCGTTGGTGCCGTGCCATAACGATCCTGCAACGACTGCACATGCTCCATGCCGTCGGAAACAAAGCCGCCGGTTCCGATCGTCGGGTCATATAGCGTGCGAATGATGCCGGGGTTGTCGATGAACATCTGGTCATCCGGTTCGAGCAAAAGCTCGATGCCCAGGTGGACAACGTCGCGGGGCGTCATGAAGTCCTCGGCCGCTTCGTTCACCTCGGCCCCGAAGCGGCGGATCAGGTGCTCATAGACGTTGGACATGGTCCGCTCGGGGACCGCGTCGGGATGCAGATCGATCGCGGCGAAGTTCTGGCAGATCTTGTAGAGAACGCCCTTCTTGTCCATCTGGCTGATCGTGTTGATGAAATCGAACTGCTCGAAAATCACGCGGGCATTTCCGGAGAACTTCGCGATGTAGTCTTCAAGGTTCTGGCGGGTGCGACCAGACCCGAGCGTTTCAAGGCTGTAGCTGGAGGTGTTGTAGAATGGGTAGCCGGTTGCCTGACGCAGGATGACATCGACATCGAGCCCGTTTTCGACGGCCATTTTGTGCATTTTGGCGGCTTCTTCCCGAGTGGGCTCAAGGACGCATTCCAAACGGCGGAGAAGCGTGAAGGGCAGGATTATCTTGCCGAAATCGACGTGTTTGAAGTTGCCCCACAGGTCGTCCGCATTTTTCCAGATGAAATCTGCGAGTGACGTGTGGGTGTTGTTGGCTTTTGCTGTGGTTGATGTCTGTGTGTTCAAGGCTCAGGTCTCATTCTGATTGGGTGTTTCACGCTTGGCGTGAAAATGAATTGAATTGGTCTGGGTTGAAAGCGGGCGGTCAGGATTCCTCAAGGTGCAGCTTTCGGCTTGGCCAAGAGTTTGTGCGTTCGGCTTCAATCTCGGCCATGATTGCTTCGATCTGAGCATGCCGCTCTTGCCTCAATAGAAATGTGTGTTCTGCGCGTTCGGCGTCGTCATCGGAGGGAATTGGAACTCGGAAAGCCTTCAGGTCTTTGATAGCGATTGATTGGATCGCTGCACCGCCAGCAAGTGTGCGCAGTGCTTCAACGACTGTTGGATTTGCCAGGTACTCATAAAGAACCACACCGGATATTCCTCCGCGTTTCGGGCGCAAAATCATGAAGGATTGCCCAGCCGTCCAAAACCCATCTTCGTCGCCAGTCGGCGCATCGGCAGGTACGAGTCCTGCGGTGCCGATCGTACCTTTGACCGACAAGACTACATCGCCGGGAAGTAAGCGTTGGTTGCGAGCTTTGCGCATCTGCGCGCGTTCGAGCGTCGATATTTTGTTTGGTTTCATCAGTAGACCACTATCGCCAACATCTGCCGGTGACGCCTCGAAGATGGTGAATTCGCCGTCATCCGCTTTGCCCAAGCTCAGAGGCCGGATCAATTCGACAGCATCTTCCAACTCAATCGTGCTTGAGCGTTCTAGAAAGCTATCAAGTGCGGCTGCAGCTGGCGGAAGCAAATACCGGTTTATGCTCAAGATGAAGTCTTTCTCCTTGATCTCTCTGAGCGAGACATCCTTGGCGAAGGTTTCATCGATTGAGGTGCTTTCCTCAAAAAAACTGGCCCAGTTTGTGCCCGGAAGTATTTCTGGACGCCCCCTAAGGGTTCTCCCAGAGAACTGTGGATGAGAAAGATCCAGCATTCTGACCTCGGGATAATCTTTGCCTGAAGGGCCGAGAACCAAAACGTCTGTATTGATCATTGTGTTTGGGAAAATCATGCCACCGGGTACCGCAAGGATCCCTTTCAGACGGCCGGACGCGACGAGCGCTTCGCGCGCCAAAGGTTCAACGCCAACTCCCCGAAACATCAAACCGTCGGGCACACAAAGGATTGTATGGCCGCTGGTTTGTGCCAGCGCGTCCGCTAGAGCAAGTGCATCTTCGGTTAATCGTTTTTTCCCTTCCTCTGCGTCCAATACCGCGAGTGTGCGTCGCGGAAACTGGCTTGTGTTTGCGGGTCTGGTGCCGAAAGGGGGAAAGGCCACTTCTGCGTCAAAAGCGGTGGTATTGGTGCGCGCCAAAGGATCAGCGTTTTGGACCTGCAATTCGCACTCCAAGAGAACGGCAAGGCTTTGTGCAAAGTCACAAATGTCCTTATTTTGTGCTACGAAGAGCACTGCCTTGCCGCGCATTGCCAGTAAAAGTGCTGTGTGGAGAGAGGCCTCAAACGAGCAGCGTACGGAACTCGCGCTATCGACAAATTCTGCAAAGCGCTTTGCTGGGGTTTTGGGCAGCCATAGCTCGTGGCGCCCATGACTAGATGCCATTAATTCGTCAATCGCGGTAAGACGTTCCTTCGGCGAAAGGTCAAGAAGTGCCTGTGTGGCCTCATCAAGAGCTTTCCCGCCTGCATGCTCACTCGCGGCCTCCAAACCAATTGGGGGGGACATCGAATTTTCAAGGTTCAAACGGGATGCGCCGCTGAATGCCAAAATATGGGCTGCATGCTGAAGGCCGGAAACTTCCCGCATAGTTGAAAGGAATAGCCATGGATTGAACTTAGCCATTTTCAGCCCCTTATTTTTTTGACGCCGGACGTGCGAAACTGCCAGTGTTGTATGTCGTGATCTGACAGTCACCAGCAACGACGACCGTTACCCCGCCTTTGCACTTGGCGCGCTCGAGGAGCTTCAGTGTTTGGCGAAGTTCGGCCGCGATTTCGTCGCAGTCCTTGCGGCGCAACACAATTTTGTCGCCGTCAAAAACGCCATGCTCCAGCGCTAGGTCTACCATCTGCTTGTTGATGCCGCGCTGGTTCATTCTGCAATCCATGTGGTTTGTAATTTGCATCGACTTGCTCCTCTTGATGACCAACAGATAGGACTGCCTGATTTGAAAATCAACCCCTTATTTTAAATTTTTAGCATGAAGCCCTGTCAGGTCGAGGCGCTAGCTTCAGCTTGTTGCCAGTCATGGTAGGTTTGTTTCGATCCTTTGACCTTCCACTCCAGGCGTCCATTGCTGTTTCGATCCAAGACGACAGCAGCGGCGGCTGAAGGACTATTGAACGACCAAGGTTTCGTGAATCTGAGTTTTTGGTTGCCGTCCGCGACTAGAATGCCGTCCGAAATGAGTTTTCCCTTCAAGCTGCCGTAGCTTTGTTGGACATAGCCGGTTTCAGTGAGCGCTTCGGACCCTTCCAGCACAACAAATTCACCGTCTTCTTCGACAGCAGTCGCTTTGACGCCGCTCTTGTGGCGGATCTCGAACTGCACTTCTCCTTCGGTCCGCTCGTCGACATGCTTCGCTGTCTGTGTCACCGCGCGCGGTTGTGGTTTGAGCATGTCCAGGCCGATCACGGGCAGGATGATGCGCAGGTTTGAAAGAAATTGCTCCATATTGGCGACGTCGGCCTCTGGCAGTCGTCGTCTGCTTGTGTCCGGTTGCGTGCCGTTGTCCAAGGTGACGCGACCTGCTTGAGCAGCTTGTTCTATGAGCCGCGCTTCAAGATACTCTGCGTGCCCTTTGGATAGGTCGTCGTCACTTGTCGTTATGGTGATGGCCGTTTCCCAGAAATCTCTTTTGATCGCGCTTTGCTTGATCCTCTCAGCCACAGAGTTCCCAGATCCAATATAGGCACGGGTTGCACCGGCCTTTTCCGGATCAGGACCCGACAGTATGTAGATGCCAGTTCGATCGACCTCTTCACGAGCGGCAAGGTCGCCGAAAGCTGAAGCCCCACTTACAAAAAGCAAGCCTGTCCAACCATGGATCGTCGCTTTTCGCAGCCCGGTTGGCTTCCCGTCTACGAGGAAAAGCTGGATTGTTCGACCGAATGAGCCCTCTGATTGCACGATTTGATCCTTGAAAACCTGATTCTAAAAATTGTTTGCACAGCACACTTTAAACACGAAATTACATGATTGTCGTCCCGTCGAGACGGCTTTTACAAACGGACTGCATCAGGGCTCAACGGGCCTTTGGCCCGCTCACCCCGATCCAGGCATCATTTAATTTGATTGGTCCGCCCAACATCCCTGACCGTGGCGGTCAACCTTAGTCCATCCCCAAAATCAGCCACCAATTTCCCCTGTCTCGCGGGCGAGCCATTCCTCGCGGGTCAAATTGGCGTCTGATTTTGGCGCAGACATTTTCTTCGCAAATGTGGCCGATTGACAGCCCCGTTCAGGGCCGTGGGTCGGGCTTTGCCCTCTCCCACTCTGTTCCGCCGAATACATGCGTATTCGGTCAGATCAGGTGGCCGAGGCGCAGCCCAACGGCGGAAAGGGGGCGCGCAGCCTCACCCGCGTCACTTTGATCGAGGAGGCCACAAATGGCACCGAAGTTTGATGTTTATGCCCATGTCACCGAAACCATTATTGCAGAGATCGCGGCAGGCACGCCGCCATGGCGCAAGCCGTGGACAGGGAGCGCGTCCGGCATTGCCCTGCCGACCCGATACAACGGGGAGGAGTATCGCGGGATTAATATCCTGATGCTCTGGGTCATGGCAGCAAAGCATGGCTATGTGTCCAGCCGCTGGATGACCTACAAACAGGCGCAGGAACTGGGCGGCCAAGTTCGCAAAGGCGAAACGTCGTCCACCGTGGTCAAATACGGGACCTTCACCCGAGAGAACGAATTGGGCATCGAGGAAGAGCTGCCCTATGCGCGCGCCTATCGTGTGTTCAATGCGGATCAGATCGAGGGATTGCCGGAGGATTACTACATCCGGCCCGAGGCCCCGCGCGATCTTGGCACGGCGGAAGATCCAGAGCTTGAGGCGTTTTTCAGCCGGACAGGGGCGGAGATCCTCACCAGCGACGACCCGCGTGCCTATTACAGCCCCGCCAAAGATCACATCCACATGCCGCCGATTGCCACGTTTCACGATGCGGCAGGCTATTATGGGACGTTGGCCCATGAGGTGATCCATTGGACCGGCAGCGAAAAGCGGCTAGAGCGCATCAAGAAGTTTGCGAACCGCGAAGCCTATGCCTTTGAAGAGCTGGTGGCGGAAATCGGTGCTTGTTTTCTGGGTGCTCAGATCGGCGTCGCGCCGGAATTCGACCAAAGCGCCGCCTACGTTGAAGGCTGGTTGAAAGCTCTCAAAGAGGACAAACGGGCGATTTTTCGTGCGGCATCTGAAGCGCAGAAAGCTGCCGACTTTGCTTTGCAAGCAGCAGGTCCAAGCAAGGAGGTGGCAGCATGACTCCCGACTATCACAGCGATGATTTTGCGACCGCGCGTCTGGAAGACACCGTCAGCCTGCGAAGCGCCGCCCGCGAGGCGCGCGCCACGCTTTACGCGGTGTTGGACCGGCTCGAGCTGAACGATCTGGATGGCGAGGAGCAGCCCTACATCGACGATTGTCTTGGGGCTCTCGCAATCCTTGAGGAGGCGTTGCGATGACGTTGCGCAGAGGTTTAGCTGTTAGGTCCTTTACCTTTGCGAAGAATGTAGACGCTTAGCGAGGCGGCGAGCCCGACTACTAGTTCGGCTTCATCAAAATCAGGTTCGTTTCCTTCTAGAAGGTGACGTCCCTGATTTGACGAAAACCCCCACAACTGCCCAACAGTGGCGTCTAGAGGGCTTGGTAGATGTAGTGATTTTACTGCTCTGCCAAGCGTCTCTTTTGTCTGGCCTACATCGCGTGCAACACATTCGAGTGCCGCCATGGCATGTTGTATCGCCCCAGTTACGTCGGCTTTGGGTCTTCGAGAAATGTCTTGTAGTGCCTCGTGCAATTCTTCGCGGGCTGTGTTGTTGCCGTGGTCTTTCATTGTTTGCTTAGCTTGCTGGACCGCTAGCTCGAAACCTTCGTCACCCCTGGCAAAGATGCCGCCGTTTTCCATCTTCCAACCGATACCATGTTCTCGACAAAGCTGGTTGAAACCTTGCTCAAATCTTTGGGCTTCAGGACTTTCATACCCCGCGAATTGGTTTGGTCCCAACTTGCGATGCAGCTGTTCCGCAACATCGTACACTCTGTACCAGCTAGCGTCGTCGATGAGGTTGGCGATTTCAAAATCGACATTCGACTTTGACCAGTTGTTGGTATCCGGCCTTTTCAGCAGCACCTGGCACACGACTTCTCGGATCGTGTCTGATGATAGTCCTGAACGGAGAGCCAAGGAGATCAAGCCGACGCGCAAGGCTTCGGGTGCATCCTCTCTGACGGTGATTTCTGCTGCATCCGGCTCATAGCCATGCCGCTCTGAAAATGAGGCGAGTTCGTCGTTCATTGATCCACCGAATCTGGCCTTTGCCAGTCTTATTGCCGAGCTGAAATTCTTTTAAGAATTGTTGCGTCACTATCGCGTCGATTTGCTTTTGGCACAAGAAGCCGACCCATTGAGCAGCACATCATTTTTCAGCTTGGGCAAAGTACGGTCGGGCTTTGCCCGGCGGTCGCAGCCTATGGCTGCTCCAAACGGAATACGGGCAGTTGATGCAATATTATAATATTGAATCAATTATGGCGAAGTGCCATAACAGGGCTGCCTGTATGATGCTGGCAAGAAATAGGGGTGATTACTTCACATGGGCCGACCGCGCGCACCACGGCACAAGCGACTGACGCAAAACCAGCGTTTTGCCATCGTGCGCAAGCGTGCCGAAGGGGTGCCGATCGAGGATCTGGCCCGTGAATTCGGCGTCACGACCCGCAGCATCTTCTACACGTTGAAGGGCGATCAAAGCCGCAAGCTTGATGCGCGCGTGCGTTCAGAACTGGTGAATGTCCGACTGACGCCTAAGGAGCTTGCGGGCTTCGATACGGTGCTGACGCGGCATGATATTGCCAACCGCGCCGAAGGGCTGCGTCGGCTGATCCATGCCTCAAACGACCTCTTCGTTCCTGACGACGAACTGGCCAATCAGATGCAGGGGCTATCGGCCTCGCTCAATCGCACCGGCAACAATATCAACCAGATCGCGCAGCGCCTGAACGAGGCAAAACGTCAGGGCAAGACGCCACCTTATGGCAATTCTGCCCACGGCCAGGTGCGCGCTTTGGCCGGGCTGATCTTCGATATCGCAGACCAGGTTCAGGACATGGCGCAGCGCCGCCGCAGCGCGCTGTCCGGCGAGGTTGCCCGCGTACTGGGAGGCTTTGCCGATGGCCCGGAATAGCGCCGTTGCCGCCGCGCAGGAGGCCTTCTTTGATCGCGACTGGAGCCGCATTCGTGGCAGCGTGCCGCGTGCCCGTGCCAAGCAAATGGCGCGCGCCGCCATGGGCCATTCACCCGCGATCTTCAAAGCCATTCGCGACGGCGGCACACACAACAAAACGCAGCTGCGAAACCAGCTGGAATACCTGACCACCAAGTCGAGCTTTATCATCGACAGCCGTGGCACCTATGACGGCCAAAGTGTTCTGTCAGCCAAAGAGATCGAGCAGGTCACACGCCGGTTTTCAGCGCAGTGGAACGAAGGGTTCCATCCCAAGCTGGGGCATACTTCACATCTATTGATGGCCTTCCCGATTGGCACGCGCGGCGAGGATGTTGCCGAGATCACCCGCGAGATTTGCGAGCGTTTCTTTCAGGGCGAAGGCAGCCATTTTGACTACATCGCGGCCGTGCATGAGGACCGGGATCACCCGCATGCCCATATCGTTCTGAACCGGCGCAGCAAGGATGGCGAGTTCTTCTTTCTGAAAGAAGGGCACCACTTCAGCTACGACAGTTTTCGGGAGGCGATGGTGGAGGTGTCGGACCGCTATGGGCTGCGGCTTGAGGCGACCCGAAAGCTCGAACGTGGGATCACGACGAAAAGGCCAAGCGATGTTGACCAGCGTCGCGCGCAAGCCTCGGGCCAAAAGCTGATTGAGCGCGAGCGCGTGGGCCCCGAGCTGGACCGCGCCTTGGCGGACGTGGCGCAGAACGCGCGGCTTTATCGCGGATTGGCGGCCGAAGCTTCGCGCGAGAACCAGCACGACATCGCGGCGGCTTTGGACAAGGCCGCGACGCTTTTGGCGCAGGGCAAACCGATTGAAGCAGATGGAAAGGTATATGGTATGGCCGAAGAACAGCATTCGTTTGATGAGGTCGTGGACGCCTTTCACGACAAGATCAACCAAGCTGAACGCATCGTAGCGGACGCCCCGGTGGAGCGGCGCGCGGCACTGGAGCATGAGCTGAACGACATCTATCGCTCTTTGTCGCATCTGAGCCCAATGGGAACGCAGTCGCACACCTTGCTCGAAGATGCGTCCAAGAGTGGGATCTATTCGGCCGCGAACATTCAGGCGGACGCGCAAGGTGCCTTGCAGGAGCCAGCGCTCGCCGAACGTCTTGAGCAGGCTTTGAAAGGCACCGGGATCAACGCACAAGAGGTGACGCGCCGCGTCGAAATCGGCGCAGGCAATGCCGCGTTAGAGCGGCAATGGCTTGGACAGGATCTGAAGGCAATTTCCAACAAGGAAGGCTTTGACCTGTCACGCGCCGATGAGCTGGAGAAGGCGATCGACCGCCTTGACCAGGTGCACAGGGATCTGGGCCGTGTGTTGGCAGATTCTGAGGTTCTTAAAGAGAGTGGGACGGTGGAGACCGACCGGCAGGAAGCCATCATCGACCGGCTGCCGCCGACCACTGCTGAAATCCTGAGCCGTATGAGGGACGACCCAACCGCAGATCCATTCCGCAGCGATCTGGAGCGCGAGACCTTGCGGGCTGAGCTGGAGGATCTGATTGGTGAAGAGCAGGCCCCCGACTTGGCGATTGGCGATGAAACCACGCTCGAGGAACATATGGAAGACCGTTTGGACCGGCTTTATGCGGCCAAGGCCTATCTGCAGAGCGATGCCGCTCTGGCGAACAGTTTGGCGATGGAGCATGTCCTCGACGAAATCGCCAATGAGGAAATAGACCTCCAACGCGAGCGGCACGTCGATGCCGACGGCGAGAAGGGTGTGACGCATGGATAAGACGCGGATCGCAATTGGCGTCATGAGCTTTGCTCTTCTCGGCACGGTGCTGGGGTATGTTCTGGCGTCGGCCTTTCTGACGTTCCGCTGGTTCGGGGTTGGGGCGGATATCGATTTTCTGATGCTGGCGCGCAGCTACGGGGTTCTTCGAACAACCCATCCCGACGATATGCAGATTGTTCACTTGATCGTGGGGATCAGCACTTGCGCCGGTGTTTTGCTCAGTGCTGTTTTGATGAACGACGCGCTGACGAAGTTCGGTGAAACCCACTGGCAGCACATGTCTGAGATGAAACGGAACGGCTTTTTCGGCAAGCCCGGCCAAGGGTTTGTTCTCGGCAAGATGGGAACGCCCAAGAGCCGCAAACCCTATGTTATGTCCAAAGTCTTTCCTCATGCACTGATCGTGGCCCCGACTGGACGCGGCAAGACGACGGGGTTCGTCATCCCGAACCTTTTGACCTATCAGGGCAGTGCCGTAGTGCTGGACGTGAAGGGCGAAAATTTCGAGGCGACCGCGCGCCACAGGGCGGCGCAGGGCGACAAGGTCTTTCGGTTCGCGCCCACAGACTGGAAGGACGGCCGCTCGCACCGGTACAATCCATTGCTGCGCATATCGGCGCTCGAAAATGTCGACCGCCAGCAGATGGAGCTGCAGCTCTTGGCTTCGCTGTTCCTTCAAGCCGAGAACGATCGCGTTCAGGGGCTTCTCGATGGCGGTATCGATCTGTTCGTGGCGGCAGGGCTTTTGGCGTTCGAGCGAAAGCGGCCGACCCTGGGTGAGATCTACCGCATCACCGCATCAGGCGGGGACAAGCAGAAGGAGTACCGCCGTCGCGCCGACGAAGTCGCCAACCCGGCTGCCAAGTTGATCTTCATGCGCATGGCCTCGACCAACAACGACACGCTGACGTCCTACCTTTCGCTCTTGATGACCTCGGGACTCAAGCAATGGTCGAACCCGGCCATCGATCGGGCAACCGCAACTTCAGACTTTGACTTTCGTGACATCCGAAAGACGCCGTTTTCCGTCTATCTCGTGGTTGAACCGCTGATGGTGAAACCCCTCGCGCCGCTGATCCGTCTGTTTTTCTCGGACTTGTTGGCATCTCTGCAGGATCATGAACCTGGCAAGGACGAGCCTTGGCCGGTGATGATCGTGCTCGATGAGTTCAACCGCCTAGGCAAAATGCCCATTGTTCTGGACAGCATCGAAACTCTGCGATCCTACCGGGCCAACCTCGCGATCGTCACACAGACGATCCCGGCGTTGGACGAGATCTATGGTGAAAATGCCCGCCGCGCCCTGCAGGGTAACGCGGGCATCAAGCTCTATCTGACCCCCTCAGATGAAAAGACCATCGAAGAGCTCAGCAAAGCCGTCGGTAAAACCACCAAGCGCGTTGTAACCCGCTCGCGATCAGTAGGCCGCAACCCGTTCGCCGGGCGCAGCATGTCTGAACGGACAGAAGAAACTGCGCTTCTACCCGAAGATAAGGCGCGGCGCATGGATCTTGATGACATCGTCTTGGTGGTCGACGCGCAAATGCCCGTCCGCGCTAAGCGGATCAAATACTATGACGACCGGTTCTTCAAACAGATCTTCAACAAGCAGGCAGGCGATATGCCATATCCCTCAGCTGGGGATCAGATGCGCGGCCTGCAAGGACAGATTAAGGCGCTGGAGGCTAAGGTTGGAGCGCTTGAGGTGCCGAGAGCGGTTTCAAATGAGGGCCCTGACGGTGGCGGGAAGCGGCGCGAAGAGATCGACGGTTTGGCCAAAGAAGGACGGGGTGCTGTGTCAGGCGAAAAGGCAAATTTGGATGAGTATCAGGCGGGAACAGATCGAGTGGAGAGATTCATGAAAGACGCAACACAGGGATGAAAGGGGGATTCCGGACTTTCGCTGCAGGTGCAAATGTTTAACCGACAACTTTAAAAGCGGACACCTCTGTGACCGTGGAAGGCTGCTTCGCAACAGCTCATCACCCTTGATTTACGGCTGACTTTGTTTGGCTGCAGCGAGGCCTGCCAGCTTGTCAGCCCGTTCATTGTGCAGATCACCAGCATGACCTTTGAGCCAAACGACCTTGATATTTCTCGTTTCGGCTTCGTGCTGTAGCTTTTTCCAGAGATCAATGTTTGTTTTTAAAGCCGTTTCTTTATTGAAGCCGTTCTCAACATACCTGCTGTCGGTGCGTATGATTGCAGAAGCACCCGACGGTAAGGAAAGAAGTGCTTCCAGAACCGCGCGAAGCTCCATCCTATTGTTGGTGGTAGATGCCTCGCCGCCAGATTGTTCATCTGCCGTGTCATGAACTACGTACGCCCAACCTCCCGGGCCTTGGTCCTTACCGCGCTTCTTACCCGAAGTCAGCACAGAGCCATCAGTTGAAATTGTAACCGTGTTCTTGCTCGTCCGAAATCGCTTATTTTTTGGCAGAACGATTGGTGCATCCTCAAAGAACTTTGGCTTGATGTCGGCGAGCAAGCCTATTCCACCTGTGCGGCGCTTATCTTCAGCATTCATCGATTGAGCCTGCTGTGCGTACCACTTGCGAAAATTCTCAATCTTAACGTCAATTTTCTTGTCTAGATCTTTCATTGTGGAGCGTGAAGTAGAGTAGGCAAAAGCCTCGCCCCATCCACGCAGAACTTGGTCAATGAGTGTTTGTGTTTGTGTATAGCGTTGACGAAAAGCGAAGCTATCCTTCGCTCTCCGCACTTCTTTAATCGCAGATCTGCCGTTTGAAAAATGCTCATCAATGGACTTCAAGATGCTTGCTCGTGCTTTGGGTGAGGGCTGAAATAAACCTGGTTGGCAGGCATAACCCAAGAACCAAAACCCACCTAAGCGAGCGTCACCATATTCAGTCTTGTTCTTGTCTGCAGCCAATTGAAAAGGATCGTGGCAGTCTAAATTCATCTCTTTTAGGAAATTTTGGGCGGACACAAAGGCACGCCTACATCTTTTTTCAGATGTTGAAAGCAGCAGAAAGTCGTCAATGAAACGGATGCAGATCACACCTCTATCATTGAACTTAATATCAAAATCGTAGAGCAGGATATTGCCAAACAGCGGAGACAACGGCGATCCTTGCGCCACACCTTCTTCGTTCGTTGGGAAAATAGATCGATCTTCACCAAGTGCGACCTCGTTTGATAGCGTGGTCGTAGTAGCAGCTCTCAG
>NZ_JFKE01000013.1 GCF_000647975.1 Actibacterium mucosum KCTC 23349 | reverse complement strand
TGGCCTCCTTTGATTAATGCGAACGCCACCGCGTTACGCGTATTTCGCCTGAATTTCGTCCGAGATGTTCTGCGGTACCGGATCGTAGTGATCGAACTGCATGGTGAACTGGGCGCGGCCCGAGCTCATCGAACGAAGGTTGTTGATATAGCCGAACATGTTGGCCAGCGGCACGAAGGCGTTGATCGCAATCGCGTTGCCGCGGCTTTCCTGGCCCTGCACCTGACCACGACGCGAGGTCAGATCGCCGATGATGTTACCGGTATATTCGTCCGGGGTGATCACCTCGACCTTCATGATCGGTTCCAGCAGCTTGGCGCCAGCCTTTTTCAGACCTTCGCGCATGCCGGCACGGGCCGCGATTTCAAAGGCCAGAACGCTGGAGTCCACGTCGTGGAACGCACCGTCGATCAGGGCAACCTTGAAGTCGATAACCGGGAAGCCGGCCATCGGGCCGCTGTCCATAACCGACTGGATGCCTTTTTCAACGCCGGGGATGTATTCCTTGGGAACCGCACCACCGATGATCTTGGATTCGAACGAGTAACCTTCGCCCGCCTCGGTCGGTGTGATGACCATTTTCACCCGTGCGAACTGACCCGAACCACCCGACTGTTTCTTGTGGGTGTAGTCAATTTCGGCTTCGTGGCTGATGGTTTCACGATAGGCCACCTGCGGCGCACCGATATTGGCCTCAACCTTGAACTCGCGCTTCAGACGGTCCACCAGGATGTCCAGGTGAAGTTCGCCCATGCCCTTCATGATGGTCTGACCCGATTCCAGATCGGTTTCGACGCGGAACGAGGGGTCTTCGGCGGCCAGACGGCCCAGGCCCTGGCTCATCTTCTCTTGGTCAGCCTTGGTTTTCGGCTCTACCGCGATCTCGATCACTGGATCGGGGAAGGTCATCGTTTCCAGAACCACCGGCTCTTTGGCGTCGCACAGGGTGTCGCCCGTGGTGGTGTCTTTCAGACCGGCCAGCGCGATGATGTCGCCGGCAAATGCCTCTTCGATCTCTTCGCGGTTGTTCGAGTGCATCATCATCATCCGACCAACGCGCTCTTTCTTGCCTTTGGTCGAGTTCAGGATCGAGCCACCTTTTTCAAGGGTGCCCGAGTAAACGCGGGTAAAGGTCAGCGAGCCAACGAAGGGGTCGTTCATGATTTTGAACGCCAGACCGGCAAACGCCATGTCATCATCCGCGCGGCGGGCGATGTCACGGGTTTCGGTTTCGTCACCGGGTTTAAAGCCCATGTAATCCACAACGTCCAGCGGGCTGGGCAGATAGTCGATCACCGCGTTCAGCAGCGGCTGAACACCTTTGTTCTTAAAGGCCGAACCACCCAGAACCGGAACAAAGCTCAGCGACAGGGTGCCTTTGCGCAGCAGGGCGCGCAGGGTGGCCACGTCGGGCTCTTCACCTTCCAGGTAAGCTTCCATCGCGTCGTCGTCCATTTCGACGGCGGCTTCCACCATCTTCGAACGCCACTCGTCCGCCATGTCCTTGAGGCTGTCGCGGATCGGCGCTTTGATCCAGGACGCGCCCAGATCTTCACCTTGCCACAGCCACTCTTCCATGGTGACCAGGTCGATCAGACCTTCCAGCTCGGTCTCGGCACCGATCGGGATACCAACCGGCACAGCAGTGGCGCCGGTGCGGTCTTCGATCATCTCGACACAGTTAAAGAAGTCTGCGCCGATCTTGTCCATCTTGTTGACAAAGACCATGCGCGGAACCTTGTACCGGTCAGCCTGACGCCACACGGTTTCGGTCTGCGGCTCGACGCCTGCGTTGGCGTCCAGAACACAGATCGCACCATCCAGCACGGCCAGCGAACGTTCCACCTCGATGGTGAAATCCACGTGACCGGGCGTGTCGATGATGTTCATCCGGTGCTTTTCGGTATCGGCGGTTTTGCCGTCCTCGGTGCGCTCCCAGAAGGTGGTGGTTGCCGCCGAGGTGATGGTGATGCCGCGTTCCTGCTCTTGCTCCATCCAGTCCATGGTGGCTGCACCGTCGTGCACCTCACCAATGTTGTGGGACTTGCCGGTGTAATACAGGATGCGTTCCGAGCAGGTGGTTTTACCTGCATCGATATGCGCCATGATGCCGAAGTTACGGTATCGGTCGAGAGGATATTCGCGTGCCATTGGTTCGGTCCTGAGGCCTGAGGGTAATTACCAGCGATAATGGCTGAAGGCTTTGTTCGCCTCGGCCATCTTGTGGGTGTCTTCGCGTTTCTTGACGGCAGAGCCGCGCGACTGAACAGCATCGATCAGCTCACCGGCCAGACGCTCTTCCATCGTGTTTTCGTTGCGGGCGCGCGAGGCATTGATCAGCCAGCGAATGGCCAGCGCTTCGCGGCGCTCGGGGCGCACTTCAACCGGAACCTGGTACGTAGCACCACCCACACGGCGCGAGCGGACCTCGACCGAGGGTTTTACATTGTCCAGCGCTTCGGTGAACACTTCGACGGGCGAGCGCTTCAGCTTGCCTTCGATGCGATCGAATGCGTTGTAAACGATGCGTTCGGCGGCAGATTTTTTGCCGTCGATCATCAGGTTGTTCATGAATTTGGTGACTACGCGGTCGCCGAACTTGGCGTCGGGCAGGACTTCGCGTTTCTCAGCAGCGTGACGACGAGACATTCTGTGATCTCCTTACTTCGGACGCTTGGCGCCGTATTTCGAACGGCGTTGTTTACGGTCTTTAACACCCTGGGTATCCAGAACACCGCGCAGGATGTGGTAACGCACACCGGGAAGGTCTTTTACACGACCACCACGGATCAGAACCACCGAGTGTTCCTGAAGGTTGTGGGATTCACCGGGGATATAGCTGATCACTTCGAAGCCATTGGTCAGGCGCACCTTGGCAACCTTACGCATGGCCGAGTTCGGCTTTTTCGGGGTGGTGGTGTACACGCGGGTGCACACGCCACGCTTTTGCGGGCAAGCCTGCAAATGCATGGACTTCTGGCGTTTTACTTTGGGCTGCCGCGGCTTGCGGATCAGCTGTTGAATCGTTGGCATGCACGTTCCTCGTGTTGCACTTTGTCAATACTCGCCCCGTACCCGAGGCGCTTCTTCTCGACGGCGCCTTGCACCCATTGCAAAACACCAAAACCGCATGCGTTCCCTTCGCGATTGGGAACGACGCGGTGGAAATTCAGAGGATCGGGGCGTTCGGCCCGGATCATGACCACTTCAGTTCTGATTTCGGAGTATGCAGACGCAAATCCGCCACTCCGGGTGCGCGCGGTATAGGGAGAGTCGGAACCCTTGTCAACAGCGCCTTAACCGGCCGCCCCCGCCTGCTGATGCAGCTTTGCCATGGCCGTGCGGAACGCGTCCAGGTCGATGCCAAAGTCGGGCATCAGATGTGCCGCGCCGTCTTCGGGCGACATGTTGCGGGCCTTGTCCAGGAAGATCTTGCTGTCATTTCCGCCGTGTCGGCCGCGCGCATACATCATCGGTCTGGGATAAGACAGAACAGGCATCAGATGGCTGATGCGGTGGTGCGGAAAGTCCATCACGCAGGCTGAATCGTGGGGGCGCAGATACACCGCCAACGCACAGGGCCATGTCCGCGCATGTACGGGGATCACCTCGACCTTGCCGTTTTCATCCACGTCCAGCACAAGGCCAAGCCCGAAATCCAGTGCCGCCCGTTGTTGCCGTGGCAGAAAGAGCCGCTCTGCCAACACCGCGTGTCGGCGGACACGCGCGACAAAGCCGTGGGCCATGGCATCATCGTCGTCCAGCCTGAATTCGGCCACCATCGCGGCCTCGGCATCTCTGCCGCTGAGCATGATATCACGGTATGCCAGACGCGGCTGCGCCACCGGGTAGAATTCAGGGCGAATCTGAGGCACATCCGCAATTAACGCCAGTATCCGAGCCCGAAATGGTTCCGGCATTCCTTCGGACAGCATCAGGTGCAGCACAAAATCCTTGTCCGTTTGCCCGGCTACAGATGGCAAAGCCACATGTTCAAACCATGCCAACCGCTGGTTCATCCGCACGGGATCAAACAGATAAGCGCGGCGGGCGGCTTCGTCGGACGGCGTGGACTGAAAGTTACCGTCCTCGCCAAAATACGAGAACCGGCACAAACCATGTATCTGCAAATTCGGCGCCACGAAGCCCCCTGTTACACTGCCGCCGCAGTTTTGCCCGCAATCTCGACGGTTTCAACCCCTGCGTGCAGCGTGGTTGCGTCGCAAGGTGAATATCCCCGCGGCAACGACGATGCCCGCCCCGGCCAATTGCCAGAAACCGGGCCGCTCGCCAAACAGCGTCACGCCCAGCAACAAGGCCCACAAAATGGCGCTGTAGCGGAACGGAGACACAAAGCTGATCTCGCCGACACGCATTGTCGCGACCGAGCATAGGTAACCCACCACCATCAACGCCGCAGCAAGAACCAAAAGCCCGGCATGGGTGGCCGTGACAGGCACCCAGTCACCCGTCATCGTCATGAGGCCCGCAGGTATCGTGACACAAATGGCCGTAACCAATGCCGCCAGTTTCGACGGCACATCCGGCGAAAGGTATCGCGTGGTGATGTCGCGCAGCGTGATGAACCCGACCGAGATCAACGCCAGCAGCGCCGGAGCCTCGATCCCGTCGCGCGACGGCTGCATGATCAGCATCACGCCAACGAAACCGGCGCAAATGGCCCCCCACCTGCGCCAACCCACCCGTTCGCCCAGAACAATCGCGCCTGCCAGCGTCACGGCCAAGGGTGTCGATTGCAGGATCGCCGTCAGGGTGCCGATCTCGGCCACGACCAACGCCGACAGGAACACGGCCGCCGCCGCAAACTCACACGCGCCGCGCAACAGCATCAGCCACCCGTCACGACGCGACACGCGCGACAAACCCAATCCCCGCACACCCAGCCAAACGGCAAACACTACGCTGACCATCACACCGCGCAGAAACATCATTTGGTAAACCGACAGATCGACACCAACCACCTTGATGGCCGCATCGTTAAACGTGAAAGCAGCCATCGTGGCCACCATCAACGCGGCACCGCGCTGGTTCGGACTCAAGGCCGGGGTCCTTGCATCAACGCTTGCAACCTGTCCGGGTCAACGCCGAACCGGGCGCGAAGTTCGGCGCAAAAGGTCGCCGTTTCGATCGGCTCGGCACCGGGGGGGACCTTGCGATCGCTGTCATTGGTTGTGTGCAGCGTTCGCAGAAACATCTGGTCCGTCGGGTCCGTGATCGTTCGCACATGGGCCGCCAACCGGCGGTGGTTCCAGCGAAAGATATTCACCTGGTCATCTGCCCGCGTGATCATCGCGCTTGCAAGGCCCAAAGGCGCCGTTTCGCGGAAATCGTAGAAGGGGGCCGACGGCGCAAGCATGTCGACATAGACACCCCGGTGAAAGGCAACGACCAGTGGGTGATCTGCATCTGCCCAGCCATCGGCAATGGCACGATCGGCCAGAACCCGGGTACGGGCGATATAATCAACAGCCACCGCATCATCGTCGTCAATGCGGAAGCCGGTCACGAACGGGGTCCCGTCCTCCCAACCCTTGCGATAGGCGCGGCGGGTCGACAAAAGCGGCCCCATTGGCGGAAGAAATGCAAGTGTCAGGAAAGCGTGCCTGTTCGCCAATTCACGCAACCGTTCCTTGGCGTCGTTTGGCAGGGCGTCGCTGGACAAAACAACCAGCTTGAAATCACGGTCTGTCTGCGCTGCAAGCGACGGCAGGCACAGCGTTTCGAACATGGCAAACCGCTCGGTCAAACGGTCGGCGTCAAACAACAACTCAACGCGTTCTTCCAAACTCATATTCGAGTTGGCAAAGCCACCACGACCCAGATACGAGAACCGGCAAACCCCGACTATTGCGTTTTTCATGTGGTGCCCTGCCCCGCGTAACTTCGAGGCACATTACCCAGCCGCCACCAAATTGCAAAACCTGTGTAAGATCCGCCAAAGAAAAGGCCGCCCCGGGGTTTCCCGGGGCGGCCAATGTTACAACGCAATGCGCGCGCTTATTCGTCGCGTGCTTCGCCGGTCATGCCTTCGGCCATGTCATCCAGCGGCGCGGCCAGTGCCACGGCTTCTTCCGCCTCGGCCTGACGCTGATCGATGACCTTCTGGTCGCGCTCGCCGGCGATGCGGCGCACGCGCTGCGTGGCGCCGCCGGTACCGGCGGGGATCAGGCGACCCACGATGACGTTCTCTTTCAGGCCCACCAGCTTGTCGCGTTTGCCCTGAACCGACACTTCGGTCAGAACGCGGGTGGTTTCCTGGAACGAAGCGGCCGAGATGAAGCTGCGGGTTTGCAGCGACGCCTTGGTGATACCCAGCAGGATCGGCTGACCCGATGCCGGACGACCGCCACGCGATTCCGCCTTTTCGTTGGCCTCGTCGAACTCCATCTTGTCGACATTTTCACCCTTCAGAAGGGTGGTGTCGCCGCTGTCGAGGATCTCCCACTTTTGCAGCATCTGGCGCACGATCACTTCGATATGCTTATCGTTGATCTTCACGCCCTGCAGCCGGTACACGTCCTGCACTTCGTCGATCATGTAATCAGCCAGCGCTTCGACACCCATGATGGCCAGGATGTCATGCGGCGCCGGGTTGCCGTCCATGATATAGTCGCCCTTCTGAACGAAGTCGCCTTCCTGCACCGGGATGTGCTTGCCCTTGGGCACCATGTATTCGACCGGATCGCGCCCGTCTTCGCTGGGCTCGATCGAAATGCGACGCTTGTTCTTGTAGTCGCGGCCAAAGCGCACATAGCCGTCGATCTCGGCGATGATGGCGTGGTCTTTGGGGCGGCGGGCCTCAAAGAGTTCGGCCACACGCGGCAGACCACCGGTGATGTCCTTGGTCTTGGCGCCTTCGCGCGGGATACGCGCGACAACGTCACCGGCCTTCACCTCTTGCCCGTCTTCGATCGACAGAATGGCGTCAACCGACATCGGATAGGTGATCGGGTTGCCCGCGTCGTTGCGCAGCGGCTCGCCATTGGCCGGATCAACCAGGATGATCTCGGGCTTGAGGTCGTTGCCTTTCGGCGCCGACCGCCAGTCCGACACGATCTTCTGCGTCATACCGGTAGCATCGTCGGTATCCTCGCGGACCGAAATGCCGGTGACCAGGTCAACGAATTTCGCAACACCCGGCTTTTCGGCGATGATCGGCAGGGTGAACGGGTCCCATTCGAACAGCTTGTCACCACGCGCCACGTCGGCGCCATCGGTCACGTGCACCTTGGTGCCGTAACCCAGCTTGTGGCTGGCACGTTCCTGACCGTTCTCGTCGATGATCGCCAGAACCATGTTGCGGCCCATAACGATCTGCTCGCCGGACGCGTTTTCCAGCAGGTTCGAGTTCCGCAACTCGATCTTGCCTTCCTGGCTGGCTTCCTGGAACGACTGCTGACCACCTTGCGCAATGCCGCCGATGTGGAAGGTCCGCATCGTCAGCTGCGTGCCGGGTTCACCGATCGACTGTGCCGCGATGATGCCCACGGCCTCGCCAACGTTCACCAGCGTACCACGAGCCAGGTCACGGCCATAGCACATGGCGCAAACACCCTCTTCGGCCTCACAGGTCAGCGGCGAGCGGATGCGCACGTTGGCCAGACCAGCAGCCTCGATGGCGTCGGCCTTGCGTTCGTCGATCAACTCGTTGCGGCTGACGATCACCTCGTCGGTGCCCGGGCGCAGAACGTCGTCTGCGGCTACACGGCCCAGCAGGCGTTCGGAAAGCGAAGCAACCACTTCACCATCGTTCACGGCGGCTTCGGCGGTGATGCCCTTGTCGGTGCCACAATCCTTCATCCGCACGATACAATCCTGCGCCACGTCCACCAGACGGCGGGTCAGATAACCCGAGTTCGCCGTCTTCAGTGCCGTATCGGCCAGACCCTTACGCGCACCGTGGGTCGAGTTGAAGTACTCGAGCACGGTCAGACCTTCTTTAAAGTTCGAGATGATCGGCGTTTCGATGATCTCGCCCGACGGTTTGGCCATCAGACCGCGCATCCCGCCCAGCTGCTTCATCTGCGCGGGCGAACCACGCGCACCTGAATGCGACATCATGTAAACGCTGTTGGGTTCCTTTTCGGCGCCCGCGTCGTCCACGCGCACGGCCGAGATTTCGCCCATCATCGCGTCGGCCACCTGATCGGAACATTTCGACCAAGCATCGACAACTTTGTTGTACTTCTCGCCCTGTGTGATCAGGCCGTCCATGTACTGTTGTTCGAACTCTTTCACCTGATCGCGAACGTCGTTCACGATGGTCCACTTGGTGTCCGGGATCAGCATGTCGTCCTTACCGAACGAGATGCCGGCCTTGAACGCCTCGCGGAAGCCCATGGTCATGATCTGGTCACAGAAGATAACCGACTCTTTCTGACCACAATAGCGGTAGACGGTGTCGATCACCTGCTGCACTTCTTTCTTCCGAAGCAAACGGTTGACCAGTTTGAACGGCGCCTTGGCGTTCAGCGGCAGCAGCGCGCCCAGGCGGACCCGACCCGGGGTGGTTTCGAAGCGTTGGTAAACCTCGTTACCTTCCTCGTCGATCTGCTTGACGCGGGCCTGGATCTTGGCGTGCAGATGCACCTCGCCCGAGTTCAGTGCGTGTTCGATCTCTTCGACCGAACCAAAAACCATGCCCTGACCTTTCATACCCTCACGCTCCAGCGTGATGTAGTAGAGGCCCAGGATCATATCCTGCGACGGCACGATGATCGGCGCACCGTTGGCGGGCGACAGAACGTTGTTCGTCGACATCATCAACACGCGCGCTTCCAGCTGGGCCTCGAGGCTCAGCGGCACGTGCACGGCCATCTGGTCGCCGTCAAAGTCGGCGTTAAAGGCCGAGCAGACCAGCGGGTGCAGCTGAATGGCCTTGCCTTCGATCAGCGTGGGTTCAAACGCCTGAATGCCCAACCGGTGCAGCGTCGGCGCCCGGTTCAGCATCACAGGATGTTCGCGGATCACCTCATCCAGAATGTCCCAAACCTCGGGGCGTTCCTTTTCCACCAGCTTCTTGGCCTGCTTCACGGTTGACGACAGACCTTTGGCCTCAAGCCGGCTGTAGATAAACGGCTTGAACAACTCCAGCGCCATCTTCTTGGGCAGACCACATTGGTGCAGCTTCAGTTCCGGACCGGTCACAATCACCGAACGGCCCGAGAAATCGACCCGCTTGCCCAGAAGGTTCTGACGGAACCGGCCCTGTTTACCCTTCAGCATGTCGCTGAGCGATTTCAGCGGGCGCTTGTTGGCGCCGGTGATCACGCGACCACGGCGGCCATTGTCAAACAGCGCGTCCACCGATTCCTGCAGCATCCGCTTTTCGTTGCGCACGATGATATCGGGCGCACGCAGCTCGATCAGGCGCTTCAGGCGGTTGTTCCGGTTGATCACCCGGCGATACAGGTCGTTCAGGTCCGAGGTGGCGAACCGGCCACCATCCAGCGGCACCAGCGGGCGCAGTTCCGGCGGAATAACCGGCACAACGGTCATGATCATCCATTCCGGGCGGTTGCCCGATTCCAGGAAGCTTTCGACCACTTTCAGACGCTTGATGATCTTCTTGGGCTTCAGCTCGCCGGTGGCTTCCTTCAGCTCTTCGCGCAGGCGCTCGGCCTCGCTCTCCAGATCAATCTGGCTCAGCATTTCGCGGATCGCCTCGGCGCCGATACCGGCGGTGAACGCATCCATGCCATAGGCATCCTGGGCGTCCATGAACTCTTCCTCGGTCATCATCTGGCCATAGGTCAGATCGGTCAGACCGGGTTCGATCACCACGTAGTTCTCAAAATACAGAACCCGCTCCAGATCGCGCAGGGTCATGTCCAGCATCAGGCCGATGCGGCTGGGCAGCGACTTGAGGAACCAGATATGCGCCACGGGCGCGGCCAGTTCGATATGGCCCATACGCTCACGGCGCACCTTTTGCAGCGTCACCTCGACACCACATTTCTCGCAGACAACGCCGCGATACTTCATGCGCTTATATTTACCGCACAGGCATTCGTAATCTTTGATCGGGCCAAAGATACGGGCACAGAACAGGCCGTCACGTTCGGGCTTGAACGTCCGATAGTTGATGGTTTCGGGCTTTTTGATCTCGCCATAAGACCACGACAGGATCCGCTCGGGCGAGGCCAGCGAGACCTTGATCTCGTCAAACGCCTTGGGCGGGGTCAGCGGGTTGAACGGGTTGGTTGTCAGTTCCTGGTTCATTGGAGTTCCTTTCCAGGCTCAGAGCATTCGGGCGTGTAGCGATAGACAGGCAGCGTGATGTCAAATTGCAAGCCATTTTCGCCAGTCACAATTTTTGAGGCATGGGCATGTGGTTTGTTGCTTTCCAACCACCCGGATACAAACGCACCCTCACCAAACCGATCCGTGCAATGTTCAAAGGCAGCTTGCCTTTGAACAGGAGTCAAATCAGCTTCAGAAAAAGCGTGGGAAAACCCGCAAGGTTTGCCATTGGCATTGTAACCTCCTCCGAAATGACACGGCGGAATTTCAATGGTCGTGATGTACGCCGACTGCTCGAAAGCATATAGTGCCCCGGGCATTAAGGCAGAGGCGACGATCAGAGACTTCACTCTTCACCCTCCGCATCCAGGAGTTCCATATTGAGGCCCAGACCCCGGACCTCTTTGACGAGAACGTTAAACGATTCCGGCACGCCGGCCTCGAAGTTGTCTTCGCCCTTCACGATGCTTTCATAGACCTTGGTCCGGCCCGCCACGTCATCCGATTTCACCGTCAGCATCTCCTGCAAGGTGTAGGCGGCGCCGTAAGCTTCCAGAGCCCAGACCTCCATCTCACCAAAGCGCTGGCCACCGAACTGCGCCTTACCACCCAGCGGCTGCTGGGTGACAAGCGAGTACGGACCGGTCGAACGGGCGTGGATCTTGTCATCCACCAGGTGGTGCAGTTTCAGCAGGTATTTCACACCCACCGTCACCGGACGTGCAAACTGTTCGCCCGAGCGCCCGTCAAACAGCCGCGACTGGCCGCTTTCCGAGAAACCGGCGCGCAGCAGCGCGTCGTTCACATCGCTTTCCTTGGCCCCGTCAAAGACCGGCGTGGCAATCGGCACGCCGCGCGTGACATTGCCGGCGCGTTCCACCAGGTCAGCCTCGTCCAGATCGGCCAGGCCTTCCTCGTAAACGTCATCGCCATAGGCAATGCGCAGCGCCTCTTTCACCGGGGTCAGATCGCCCGAGCGTTTGTATTCGCCCAGCGCGTCATCGATTTTCAGACCCAGACCGCGCGCAGCCCAACCCATATGGGTTTCAAGGATCTGACCAACGTTCATACGCGACGGCACGCCCAGCGGGTTCAGACAGAAATCAACCGGGGTCCCATCCTCGAGGAACGGCATGTCCTCCATCGGCACAACGCGAGAGATAACCCCTTTGTTCCCGTGACGGCCGGCCATCTTGTCGCCCGGCTGCAGCTTTCGCTTCACCGCGATGAAGACCTTGACCATCTTCATCACACCCGGCGGCAGGTCGTCGCCACGGCGGACCTTTTCGACCTTATCCTCGAACCGGTGTTCCAGCGCGCGTTTCTGCGCCTCGAACTGTTCGTTCAGCGCCTCAACCTGCGCGGCGTCGGTCTCTTCGGCCAGGGCCAGCTGCCACCACTGACCCTTGGTCAGCATTTCCAGCAGGTCTTCGGTGATCTCGGCATTGGCGGGCACACCTTTGGGGCCTTTGACCGCGGTTTTGCCCAGCAGCATGCCTTTCAGACGCGCATAGATGTTGCGCTCCAGAATGTGCAGCTCGTCATCGCGGTCACGGGCCAGGCTTTCCACCTCTTCGCGCTCGATCTGCAGGGCACGTTCGTCTTTTTCCACACCGTGGCGGTTAAAGACGCGCACCTCAACAACCGTGCCGAAGTCACCCGGCGGCAGGCGCAGCGAGGTGTCGCGCACGTCGCTGGCTTTCTCGCCAAAGATCGCACGCAGCAGTTTCTCCTCGGGCGTCATCGGGCTTTCGCCTTTGGGCGTGATCTTACCCACCAGGATGTCTGCCGGACCAACCTCGGCGCCGATGTAAACGATGCCGGCCTCGTCGAGGTTACGCAGCGCTTCTTCGCCCACATTCGGGATGTCGCGGGTGATCTCTTCGGGGCCCAGCTTGGTGTCGCGGGCGGCCACTTCGAACTCTTCGATATGGATCGAGGTGAACACGTCATCGCGCGCCACCCGTTCCGAGATCAGGATCGAGTCCTCGTAGTTATAGCCATTCCACGGCATAAACGCGACGACCACGTTTTTGCCCAGCGCCAGTTCGCCCATATCGGTCGACGGGCCGTCTGCAATCACCTCGTTGGTGGTCACACGGTCGCCCACCTTCACCAGCGGGCGCTGGTTGATGCAGGTGTTCTGGTTAGACCGCTGGAACTTGCGCAGACGATAGATGTCAACGCCGGGGTCACCGGGTTCCAGGTTCTCGGTGGCGCGGATCACGATCCGGGTGGCGTCCACCTGGTCGATCACACCGCCGCGACGCGCCATGATGGCCGCGCCCGAGTCCTGGGCCACAACGCGTTCGATGCCGGTGCCGACAAACGGCGCATCCGCCTGCAACAGCGGCACGGCCTGACGTTGCATGTTCGAGCCCATCAGCGCGCGGTTGGCGTCGTCGTTTTCCAAAAACGGGATCAGCGAGGCCGCAACCGACACCAGCTGTTTCGGCGATACGTCGATCAGGTCGACGCTTTCGCGCGGCGCCATGGTGTATTCGCCCGACTGACGGGTGTTCACCAGATCGTTCTGGAACCGGCCCGCATCATCGAGGTTGGCGTTGGCCTGGGCCACGGTGTGGCGCATTTCCTCGGTGGCGGACATATAGTTCACCTCGTCGGTGACCTGGCCGTCTTCCACTTTGCGGTACGGGGTTTCGATAAAGCCGTATTTGTTCACGCGGGCATAGGTGGCCAGCGAGTTGATCAGGCCAATGTTCGGACCCTCGGGCGTTTCAATCGGACACATGCGGCCGTAATGGGTCGGGTGCACGTCGCGCACCTCGAACCCGGCGCGTTCGCGGGTCAGACCGCCCGGGCCAAGCGCCGACAGGCGGCGTTTGTGGGTGACTTCCGACAAGGGGTTGGTCTGGTCCATGAACTGCGACAGCTGCGAGCTGCCAAAGAATTCACGCACAGCCGCGGCGGCAGGTTTGGCGTTGATCAGATCCTGCGGCATGACGGTGTCGATCTCGACCGCCGACATGCGCTCCTTGATCGCGCGCTCCATCCGCAGCAGACCCACGCGGTACTGGTTCTCCATCAACTCACCAACCGAGCGCACACGGCGGTTGCCCAGATGGTCGATATCGTCGATGTCGCCCTTGCCGTCGCGCAGTTCCACCAGCGCCTTGATACAGGCGATGATGTCTTCCTTGCGCAGGGTGCGTTGGGTGTCTTCGGCGTCCAGCGCCAGGCGCATGTTCATCTTTACGCGACCCACAGCCGACAGGTCATAACGCTCGCTGTCAAAGAACAGCGTGTCAAACAACGCGCTTGCGGCTTCGACGGTGGGCGGTTCGCCCGGACGCATCACGCGATAGATGTCCATCAGCGCGGTGTCACGGCCCATGTTCTTGTCGGCGGCCATGGTGTTGCGGATGTAGGGGCCGACATTGACGTTGTCGATGTCCAGAACCGGGATGTCGGTGAAACCGGCATCCATCAGCTCTTTCAGCGACCCACCGGTCACTTCGCCGTCCTTGTCCACTTCCCAGGTCAGCTCGTCGCCAGCCTCGACATAGATATAGCCGGTGTCTTCGTTGATGATGTCCTTGGCCACGTATTTGCCAACGATATTGTCGAACGGCACCAGCAGCTCGGTCACCTTGCCTTCGTCGATCAGCTTCTTGACCGCACGAGGGGTGACTTTCTTGCCCGCTTCGCCGATCACTTCGCCCGTACCGGCATCCACCAGATCAAACGTCGGGCGGGTACCGCGCACGCGTTCGGGGAAGAACTTGGTGGCCCAACCTTTGTTCTTCTCCAACCGGTAATTCACGGTGTCGTAATAGGCATCCATGATGCCTTCCTGGTCCAGACCCAGCGCGTAAAGCAGCGTGGTCACCGGCAGTTTGCGGCGACGGTCAACGCGGGCGAACACGATGTCTTTGGCGTCCAGTTCGAAATCCAGCCACGAGCCGCGATAGGGGATGATGCGGCAGGCAAACAACAGCTTGCCCGAGCTGTGCGTTTTGCCTTTGTCATGGTCAAAGAACACACCGGGCGAGCGGTGCATCTGGGAAACGATCACACGCTCGGTGCCGTTCACAACAAACGTGCCGTTCGGCGTCATCAGGGGCATGTCGCCCATAAAGACGTCTTGTTCCTTGATGTCCTTAACCGATTTCGCACCGGTGTCTTCATCGACATCAAACACGATGAGGCGCAGCGTCACCTTCAACGGCGCACTGTAGGTCATGTCACGCTGTTGACATTCATCCACGTCATACTTGGGACGTTCCAACTCGTACCGGACAAATTCCAGTACGGCGGTCTCGTTGAAATCCTTGATCGGGAAGACCGACTGGAACACACCCTGAATGCCTTCGCCATCGGTGGCGACGGGCTGATCGCCCGACTTCAGGAACAGGTCATACGAGGATTTCTGAACCTCGATCAGGTTCGGCATCTCCAGCACTTCGCGGATTTTGCCATAGAATTTGCGGATGCGTTTCTGGCCAACATAAGTCTGCGCCATATGCGTCTTTACCTTTCGTCTGCCGGCTGCGCAGGCCGTCGGGCCCCGGCTGCGCGCCGCTCACGAATGAAGGGGTGAGGTTCCATTCCTGCGTGCCGTCCCACCGGCCGCTCCCGAACCTTGAACACCGCCTTAGAAAACGGCCACATCTGCAGGCCCCTTTCTAAGACAGGTTCGGCTGGGACCGGTTTTCCCGGACCCAGCCTTGAATGTGTTGCTGCAACCCTAAGGTCGCAACGGGCCTTAGGCCAGCTCGACTTCGGCGCCAGCTGCTTCCAGCTTGGCTTTGATGTCTTCGGCTTCGGCTTTGTCGACGCCTTCTTTGATTTTACCGCCTTCTTCAACCAGCGACTTGGCCTCTTTCAGACCCAGGCCGGTGATGCCGCGTACTTCTTTGATGACGGCGATTTTCTGGCCGCCAGCATTTTTCAGTACAACGTCAAATTCGGTTTTCTCTTCTGCAGCGGCACCGGCGTCGCCACCAGCTGCGCCTGCGACCATTACGGCGCCGCCAGCTGCGGGCTCGATGCCGTACTCGTCTTTCAGGATGGTTTTCAGTTCTTGGGCTTCCAGCAGGGTCAGACCAACAATGCTTTCAGCAAGTGCTTTCAGATCAGCCATTTTTACTTCCGTTCGTTCAGATGTGTTCCAACGTGGTGATTTTCAACCCCACGCGGGCCATGTGTTGCTTAAGCGGCTTCCGCGCGCTCCTCGATGGTCGAGAGGATGCTTGCGATGTTCGAAGCAGGGGCGCCAATGGCACCGGCGATGTTCGAAGCAGGCGCACCGATGCAGCCAACGATCGAGGCAATAAGCTCCTCGCGCGACGGCATTTCGGATACGGCTTTCACACCAGCACGGTCCAGAGCCGTCTCTCCCATTGCACCGCCGAGGATTACGAAATTCTCGTTATCCTTGGCATATGCTTCGGCGACCTTGGCAGCAGCCACGGGGTCTTCCGAATAGGAAAGGACGGTCATGCCCGAAAGAAGATCGGCGATGCTTGCGCAGGGCTTTCCTTCCAGGGCGATTTTGGCGAGCCTGTTCTTGGCAACGCGTACGGATCCACCTGCTTCGCGCATGCGTGCACGCAGATCCTGCATCTCAGCAACTGTCAGACCCGCGTAGTGGCTTACAACCACAACGCCAGAGCTTTCAAAGATCTGGCCGAGTTCGTCGACCAATTTCTCTTTCTGGGCTCTATCCACAGTTTCACTCCAAATTTGAGGGGCTCTCACCCCCCGGCTCTATTCTACCCGCCGCGTCCGCGACAGGCGTTCAGGTCCGCATTACGGGGCTGAACCAAAATCGCCCGAGGTTGCCCCTCGGTTGTTCTGGTATCTTTCCCGTCTCAGGCAGGAAATTAAGAGGTATGGAATACCTCACCCACCGTCTTGGACGAAACGCAAAACAGCGCACGACGAATCGCACGCTGTATTGCGAGATTGGGATGTATTTGGATTTGGCCGCTTGGGCAAGAAATAATTACAGAATTGCGACACTCAAATCACCGAATCCCGGCGCGCCTGCCTTCAGTTGTACCACCTGACGGTCGCGGCGCACTGGCCAAGCAGCTGGCACAGCCAAGTTTGTCACACCTGTTGATTATTTTCGGCTTAAAATCTCATGCGACTCGTTCAAAACAACACGCAACGTCGGCATAGCCATTTTCAGGAGCTCCACATGCCATTTGTAGGCGGTACAAGCGGTGATGATCCGAAACTTATAGGAACCCCCGACGCGGATACCATCAACGGCTATGAAGGCAACGACTGGCTTTGGGGTCTGGAAGGCAACGACACCCTTTATGGCGAACTCGATAATGATTGGCTTTTTGGCGGCGACGGCGTCGATTACCTTTACGCTGGCGAAGGTAACGACCGGCTGTTTGGGGGCAACGGCGACGACAATCTTGCCCCCGGCGCCGGGGATGACTGGGTGTTTGGGGGCGATGGCGAAGATTCCATCACTTGGGATGTCGGCACCAGCCTTTTCTTTGGCGGCAGCGGGTCGGACACGCTCAACCTCGTGGTCAGCCTTGCAGCCGAACCGCTGGTCCTGGACCTGCGCCTGACATCGGGGCAAGTGACCGAGTTCGGCACAGTTTGGCTGAACAGCATCGAAAACATCTATGCCAGTGAGTTCGGCGATCAGATCACCGGCAATGCCAGCGCCAACTATATGAACGGCCGCGACGGTGACGACGTTCTGATCGGCCTGCACGGTGACGACACCCTTTTGGGTTGGGACGGCGATGACGTAATCCTTGGCGGGGCCGGGGACGATGTTATCGAGGGCGACGATGTCCCCGACTTTTCCCACACGCCGCAAATCGGCCACGACATCCTGTTTGGCGGCTCGGGCAACGACACCATTTTTGGCGGCTATGGCGATGATACCATGTTCGGCGGGGCCGATGACGACACGATGGATGGGTTCGTCGGGGCCGATTCCATGTTCGGCGGCGCCGGCGATGACCTGCTGGAAGGACATAACGACGACGACCTGTTGGTGGGTGGTTCAGGGAACGACACGCTGCGGGGCCAGCGCAACAACGACACCCTGATCGGCGGGGCGGGTGATGACCTTCTTGACGGCGGTGGTGGCAAAGACACATTTGTCTTTGCCGATCAATTTGGTCACGACACCATTGCAGATCTGGCCGGCAAAGATACCATCGACCTGACGGGCATCTCAGGGCTGAACGCGATCGACGACGTCGAAGCCGTGGCCAGCGACATTGACGGAAACCTTGTTCTGACGTTCTCTGCCACCGAAACCCTAACATTGGTAGGCTGGAGCGTGGCTGATTTCGACGACATCGACTTTCTGATTTAGCCTCCGGCTTTGCCTTCACCGAGGGCCAGCGCAGCGCTTAACGTCACCGCCCGCTGCGCCCAACCGCCACCCGCATCAAACGCTGGAATGTCGGGCATTCCAGATGCGATGGCGCGGGGCAGTCGGCTACATGGATCATTGCGTCACGCAGCGTTTCAAGCTCGCGTATCTGTTTGTCCAGGGCTTCGGCACGTTGCCGCAATTCGTCGCGCGGCAGGTCCGGGGTGCCATCAGGCCCAAACATGCCCGAGATCTCTTTCAACGAAAACCCGGCGGCCTTGCCCAGCGCGATTAACGCCAGCTGGATCGGCACCTCGGCCCCGTATTGCCGACGCAACCCGTTTCGCCCCGCCGACCGGATCAGGCCGATCTCTTCGTAATACCGCAGCGTTGCCGGCGTCATGCCTGCTTGCGCCGAAACCTCACCAATATCCATGAGTTTCATATTGACCTCAAGTCAGCTTCAAGTGGCAGTTTGCCCGGCATCGCCAACTTTCACAAGGTTACTGCTATGCCCTCTCCGCCCCTCTGGCGCGAACCCGCCGCCGCCGCGTTGATCCTTTGTGCCGCGCTGATCACCATGGCCAATTCCACCATCAGCCCCGCCCTGCCGGGGATCGAGGCCCTTTATCCCAACAATCCCAACGCCGCGATGCTGACGCGGCTTTTGGTGCCGGCGCCGTCGATTACCGCGATGGCAATTGCACCCTTTGTCGGCGCATTGGCCGACCGTTTTGGCCGCCGGCCACTGCTGCTGGGAGGTTTGGCGCTGTATGTCGTGGCCGGCGCCGCGCCATTGTGGCCCATGTCGCTGGAGGCAATCTTTGTCTCGCGGTTGGTGCTGGGTGTCGCCGTGGCGCTGGTGCTGACGACATCCGCCGCGCTTGTCGGCGACCTCTTTCTTGGCGAGCGCCGGGCCGGAGTTCTGGGCCTGCAGATTTCGGCACGCAACTTTGGTGGCATGCTGGGGATCGTGGGGGCCGGGATGTTGGCCAGCATCTCAACCCGACTGCCATTCGGCATCTACATTTCGGCGCTGCTTGTCCTTTGGATCACATGGCGTGCTGTGCAGGACGTGCCGCGAGTCGAAAGCAAAAACACCTCAACCCAAGAAGAAACCAGAGGGTGGGCTGTGCCGCTGGCTGCTATTTGTGCGCTGCAAATGGTGACAGCAATGACCTTTTTCATCATGCCGACACAAATGCCGTTCTACGTGCAATCGCTGGGCCATCCACCAGCCAGTTCGACCGGTATCACCATGGGTACTTTAACCCTTGCCGGTGCGCTCGCTGCCCTGCGGTATCGCGCTTTGGCGGGGCTGCTTGGGTCGCAACGCGTTTTGGCACTTGGATATGGGGCCATGGCAATCGGCTTTGCCATCCTTGCCCCTGCGACGGGGCTGTTGATCCTGACAGCTGGTGCGGCGATGGTTGGGGTCGGCTTTGCGTTGGTCTCGCCCGCCTTGCCTGCGCTGGCTCTGGCCACAGCACCGGACCACCGGCGTGGGCTGGCTTTGGGCGCGTTGACCACGGCTGTCTATCTGGGGCAGATCCTGTCCCCCTTTGCCAGCCAAGCCCTGATCGAAGGATATGGCTTTGCAGCACTCTATGTGACCGCGACGGTTGCGGCGGGTGCATTGGCGGTGGGTGCAGTTCTGCGCCGCACATCCCTGGACTGAGCCAACGAAAAAGGGCGCCCAACCAGGCGCCCTTTCCTCAAATTCTGAACAGGTCGGCTTAGTTGCCGGTGGCGCTGTCGACCGAGATCGAGATGCCCGGACCCATGGTCGAGCTGAGCGAGACCTTTTTCATGTAAGCACCCTTGGCACCGGTCGGCTTGGCTTTCTGAACCGCGTCCACAAAGGCACGGACGTTTTCAACCAGCTTGGCTTCGTCGAAGGACGCTTTGCCAACACCCGCGTGCACAACACCGGCCTTTTCGGCGCGGAACTGAACTTCACCACCTTTGGCGTTTTTCACCGCATCGGTGACATCCATGGTCACGGTGCCCACCTTGGGGTTCGGCATCAGGTTACGCGGGCCCAGGATTTTACCCAGACGGCCAACGATCGGCATCATGTCCGGGGTTGCGATGCAGCGATCAAACTCGATCGTGCCGCCCTGAACGGTTTCCATCAGATCTTCGGCGCCCACAATGTCGGCACCTGCGGCCTGCGCTTCTTCGGCTTTTGCGCCACGTGCGAACACAGCAACGCGCACCGACTTGCCCGTGCCGTTCGGCAGGTTGACAGTGCCGCGCACCATCTGGTCAGCGTGACGGGTATCAACGCCCAGGTTCATCGCGATCTCGATGGTTTCGTCAAACTTGGCCTTGGCATTGCCTTTGACCAGGGCAACTGCTTCTTCCACGGTCACATTGGCTTTTTCGCCAATGGCGTCGCGGGCGGCAGCGGTACGTTTTCCAACATTTGCCATCAGATTACCCTTTCACCTCGATACCCATCGACCGGGCCGACCCCAGGATGATCTGCATCGCCGCATCGATATCGTTGGCGTTCAGATCCTTCATCTTGGCTTCGGCGATCTCTTTCACCTGCGCAACGGTCACCGAGCCCACGGTCTCGCGACCCGGGTTATTGGCGGCCGATTTCAGCTTGGCGGCTTTTTTCAGGAAGTAAGACGCGGGCGGCGTCTTGATGTCCATGGTAAAGGACTTGTCCTGGTAATAGGTGATGATCGTCGGGCACGGCGCACCAGGTTCCAGTTCCTGCGTCTTGGCGTTGAACGCCTTGCAGAATTCCATGATGTTGATGCCGCGCTGACCCAGCGCCGGGCCCACGGGCGGGCTGGGGTTTGCCTGACCGGCAGGCACCTGCAGCTTCATGCTGCCAGCAAGTTTCTTGGCCATTGGCCTTCTCCTTTTCAACTCCGTCCGGGCGCGCCCGTCGGGATATGGTTGATGTGGTCAGGTCCGGATTTCGCGAAACCCTCGCCTCCCACATGGAATGTTGTCCGGGGACAACAGGCGCGCGGCATACACTGACTGTGGCCGCTTGGCAAGCCCGCGGGCGCGGAAATTGCCCGCCTGCGGGCCCCGGTAGGATGGGGCGCGAACCATGCCGCGCCCCGCCCCGATCACTTGCAGATCTCGCCGGTATACCGAACCAGCCCTTCGCCGGTTTTCAGGTTCAGCCGGCCAAAGCTGTAAAACGTGCCCGAAAAGCCCTTCAGGTGGCCAAAGGTCTCGTCCAATGTATAGTTGGTTTCCAGGACAAAGTTGTCGGCATCGCCCGCTAGTTTTGTCCCGGCAACCGCACAAAGACGGGGGGCATTCACATGATACTGGGCATCGCCGAAGTGGCCCTGCGCGTCAGCGACCTTGACCGCGCCACCCGATTTTATTGTGACATGCTGGGCTTTTCGGTTCATTTGACCGAGCCGCAAGTGGTCTTTCTGGAGGTTTGCCAAAACGGTACGCCCTTGGCAAAGATGGGGCATCCACAGCTATTGGCCCTGTTTAATCGAGGGCAGGCCATTGACCCGCTCGTCACGACGTTTGATCACATAGCCTTTGAGATCTCCGACGACCGCTACGATGCCGAACTGGCGCGCTTCGACGGGCTGGGAATGGTGATCCGCGAGCGCACATGGCCCGACAGCCTGTTGTGGCGCGGGCGGTCCTTCTTTTTCCGGGACCCTGACGGGAACGTCGTCGAACTAATCGCCGCACTCCCCGAAGCCAAGGCCTAGCCGGGACTAACGGTACTGGGCCGCGGTGATGAACTCGGCAAATGCCTCGCACCAGACCAGCACGGTGTTGTATTGGGTCACGTCGATGCCGGCAGGCACGTCCAGAATGAACCCGTCAAAGGTCTTCACATCGCCCACCTGCACGGCGCTTGCTTTGATCGGTTCAAACGCATCCTCGTGATCGACAAATTCCGGAACCAGGTACAGCTTGTAATCCGGCCCCGGCGCCAGCTTGCCCATATGCACGATCTTGTCGGCGGCAATGCTGATGCTGCCCTCGCCCCAATGCACAAAATCGCTGCCGCGCAACTCGCGGGTCAAATCGGCAGTGAACATCGCGTCGCTGGCTGATTGTTCCAACTCAGCCGCATCCGGTGATGGCGGCGCGGTCAGGATCGGCAGCAGGTAGATACCCAGTGCAAAGCCAAACGCTACTGCAACACCATGGGTCACCAACCAGATAATCAATCGACGCATGACAAAACCTCCGATCCATCTGATCGCAGGTTACGAGATCACGCCCGGACGTCCAACAGGGATGCAAACAAAAACGCCGCCCGAAGGCGGCGCAGCGTCAGACCTCTTTCGAGACCTGCGTGTATTCGAGTTCCACAGGGGTGGCGCGGCCAAAGATCGACACGGTCACCTTCAGGCGCTGGTTTTCGTCGTCCACTTCCTCGACCATGCCGGCGAAGCCTTCGAACGGGCCATCGGTCACGTTCACCTGCTCGCCCACCTCGTAGGTGATCAGCGAGCGCGGCGCTTCGACACCTTCCTCGGCACGGTTGAGGATCTGGTTCACTTCGTCATCGCGCATCGGCATCGGGCGGCCTTGCGGGCCAAGGAACCCGGTGACCCGATTGATGTTGTTGATCAGGTGATAGCCCTGGTCGGTCATCTCCATACGGACAAGAACGTAACCGGGCATAAAGCGTCGTTCGGTTGTGACCTTCTTGCCGCGGCGCACTTCGATCACCTCTTCGGTGGGCACCAGCACTTCTTCGATCTCGTCCTCAAGGCCGTTCTCGATCACGTTTTGGTTGATCTGCTCGGCCACCTTCTTTTCGAAATTCGAAAGAACGCTGACCGAATACCACCGCTTCGCCATCTTAATTCAACCTCTTCTGCGCCCGGGGCTCGTACCCGATACATGTTCCATTAACGCGGCCAAGCCGCCTGCCCCAACAAAAAATCGGCGCGCAACTTGATTCGATGCACGCCACGTTTGAAAGGTGAGACCGCATAACAGAGGACCGCGCAGCAGTTCAAGGCCCGGCGCGCGGTTTCTTACCGGTCGAACCAGCCCAGTCCGAATTCCAGGCCAGAGCGGATGCCCAGATCAATAAGGGTAAAGAAAATCGCGGTGATCGTGGCCAGGATCAGCACCATAACCGTCGTCAGGACAACCTCGCGCCGTGTGGGCCACACAACTTTCGAGATCTCCGAGCGGGTCTGCTGAATAAACTGAAGCGGGTTCGCCTTGGCCATGTCTCAATTCCTTCGGTCAACGGGCGCGAGATACGCCTTTGCGCGCCGGAATTCAAGGCAAAGCTTGCAACCGGTCCCTAACACGGGCCCGCAAAGCCTTTGCATCCGAATGTCCGGAAACCTGGCCTGGCAGGGGCTGAGGGACTCGAACCCACGACCCTCGGTTTTGGAGACCGATGCTCTACCAACTGAGCTAAACCCCTATGGCCATGCAGCGACCTACGGCACCTCGGCGGTGAAATCAAGACCGGTTTTGGCGTTTTCCTTGTCGTGGGTCTAAATCACCGCCAACCCCATCAGGATCAGACCGATCCAGCCCACCATGTAGGCCGCAGAACGCAGGAACGGAATGCCGGCAAGATAGATCGGAACATAGGCGATCCGGGCCAGAACATACATCTGCGTGCCCAGCAGGGCCTGTTCCATATGTGCCTCGGGCACGATCAGGGCAAGAATACCCAGACCGATAAAGATCGGAAAGTTTTCACGCGAATTGGCATCGGCCTTGATCGCGCGCGCGTGGGCTTTGCCCGGCTCGGGCAACGTGTCGCGTGGGCCCAGATATTGCATGAACCCGATACGGAAAAACAAGATCGTTGCCGGGGTCATGATTGTCAGAAAATATACGACCGTACCGGCCACAAGCCACTGTTCCATGGCGATCCCTCCCTGTTGAAAACACGCTGGAAATGGGATTAAATGGGTATAGATTCAATTCCTTTTGAGGGTATGCCAGTTGGACAAAAGCTCACGTTTCGGTGAAGAGCTGCGCGCCGTCCGTGCAGATCTGGGTCTCAGCCAATCCGCGCTTGCGGGACAATTGGGATCAACGCAACGGCATCTGTCATTTCTTGAAACCGGGCGCTCGCAGCCAACACGCAGCTTCTTGGGGCGGCTGTGCAGCGAATTGAACCTGTCCGCCGCACAGCGCGGCGCCTTGTTCGAAGCATCGGGTTTTGCCAGCCCGGTATCCCAACAAGGCAACACAGGAAAAGATGTCGAAGCCGCGCTTGATATGATGCAGGTGCAGATCCTGGATCAATGGCCTTATCCCGCGCTGATCCTTGATCCCGGCTGGAACATCCTGCGCGTCAATGGCCATACCCGCACTCTTTTCGGCGCCTTTGGCCTGGGCGGCGGCGCGGGACCTGACAACCTGATCGAACTTCTGCTCAGCGACCATATGCGCTCGATGGTCGTGAATTGGACACAGGTTTGCGCGGCGATCTACTTTCGCCTGCGCAAGGCCGCCGAACATGACCAAAAACTGGCCGATCGTCTGCAGAGCCTGCGGCGGGACGGGATGTTCGACAATGTCCCAACCGCCATTACACAACCCGGCGCCATGCCCGCGATCATCCCTTTCACCATCGGCTTCCCAGATGGAAGCCGGATGGGCATGACCTCGATGCTGGGCCAGATCGCCACGGCGCAGGATCCCGTGGTCGAAGGGTTCGAGGTTGAGATGATGCTGCCGGTTGATGCCGCGTCGCAGACAATCCTGCAGACGATCCTGCGCGGTTAAAGCTGCGCCAGAACGGCACGCAGAACTTTCGCGCCATATTCGCCGTTCATATGCCGGAAATCCCCGCTTTCGGCGGCATTTTCGACCTGATAGGCCGCGTCGGTCAGGCAGCCTCCCTGCACCGTTTCGTCTGGCTGCGCAACGAATGTGATTCCGTCCTTGGCCAGTACATCGGCAATTTCATCGTTCAACGCCGTGCGATCCTTGGCTTCGGCTTTGGCGGCCTCGGGGAAGGTTTCCAGGTATTTCTGCCCGCCCGCGCCCGGCACTTCGAAGGGTGCCGGCGAAAAGAACACGCGCGCACCCGCTGCGGCAAAGGCCCGGGCCACGCGCACCGACCGGATCGAGGACAGCCAGCGCTCCAGCGCCGCGCGCCGAACGGCGGCACTGACAAACCCGTCAGCATCACGCGCACGATGCAGAAACTCGGCAATAAACGCGGTCGACCGCATGCGCGCACCGTGAAACAGAAAGGCATCGAAATCGCTGCCTTCCAGCCGTGTGCGCCCCGTGCCGTTCACCATCTCCAGCGCGGTCAGCGCTTCGTCATCGGGCACGACCGCCCCGTCATCTGTCAGGCGTAGCCCCCGAAACTCCGGACCCGGCGCGCCGTAGAATTCGATCGTGTAGGAACCGGCGCCATCGACACCGGCATCCAAGGCGTGTTTCAGCGAGGCAAGGTGGCTGTCGCCGTAAATGCACAGGGTCTTATTTGGCGAAAGCACCCAACATCTCCTCTTCGCATTTCACATCATCTGCGGTGGGTTCTTCTTTCATGACCACCTTGGGGGCGGGTGTGGGTGCAGGTTTGCTGACACCCTGATCGTGAAAGAAGTTCTCCATCACGTGGTTTACGCCAGCCTGCACCACGTTGCGCGCATTCGGAGCGTAAAACATACCGCGGAACGGCGGGCTGGTGATGATCTCGTAGCTGGGGAAATAATCCACGAACCGATAGTCGGCCTGCAATTGCCCTGCGACCGCGCGCAGCACCGATTTGGAATAGGTCGTGGCCGTCAGCACATGCTGCCCCGACGCCGTTGCCGTCAGCGGCACGGGCGACACGGTCAGCAACACCCTGAGGCTGCTGTTCACCGTGCGCATCATGCGCAGCGCCTGCGCCATGTCGCGGCGGATGGACGGGAAATCCTGGTTCACGAACTCATGCTTGTCGGCGTCAAACGTACCGGCCAACGTGCCGGGACACAGGGCATATTCCTGCCCTGTTTCTCGGTTCCGCCAACTTTCGGTCAGCCCCATGGTGAAAACGAACACGTTGCCCTCGGTCACCGCACGGCGGATCGCGGACAGCGTTGCAGCGCGTGATTTCAGCGCTTCGTCGGCACTGACGAACCCGCCCGGTTCGATGGCCGGGCGGAGCGGATCGAAGAACCGTCCGTCCTGTTCCCACAATTCCGGCGCGTCGTCCGTGTCTTCCAACGCCAGCCGCAGCCACTGCACCAACATGCGCGCGGTATAAATGTTACCCGTGCGAAAGCTGAAAACGCCATAGTTGAACCGTTTGCGCGCATCGTCATCCAGATGGTCGCTGGCCGGTTCGGCGTCGAACCAGTGATAGCCGCGCGCCGACAACGCCCGGCCGATATGCTGCGCAAAACACGACCCTGCCGTGACAATCTTATGGCGCGGTTTGATGGCGTATTTGGGCGCCCAAAGCTCGCGAATATGCAATGCGTTCTGTTCGGCCACGCCCGCGCGCCAAAACGCCTTGGGCGGAAGATCGGAATAAGGATGTGACACGCGAAATAACCTGCTGTTTAGCGACGGTACTGCCTGATTTTGATTAAGAATATCAGAACGCAAGCAAGATGGGCAGGGTTTTCAACCGCCTTCTTTCGCTGCCAGGTAATCACGGGCTTTCACCCGGAACTGTACGGCCCGCACATATTCGAACTTTGCCGAAAGCTCGGCCACGAATTCCGATATGTTGGCCTCGTCAATGCCGGCTTCAAGCGCTTTCATCATGCGGGCTTCCCCCTCGTCCAAAGCGCCATCGCGAACGTCCAGCGAGGCCAGCTTGAACAAGGAATACCCCATGTTTTCTTCCAGCTCCAATGCCTTCTCGTAGGCAGCCCGCGCCTTGTCGTTCTCGTCAAATTCTATGTAAACGGAACCCAGCCTTTCATGCGCCCAAGCGTTGGTTTCATCCGCCGCAATCATCGCTTCTGCATCCTGCAGCGCCTTTTCGCGCATGCCGTTTATCGAATACAGCCACGCCCGCCAGTCCAGCACGTCATAGTCATAGCCAAGGTCCACCTCGGCTCGTTCCAGAACGCCGAGAGCGTGGAATTCACGTCCCAGCCCAATCAGCGCACGGGCCTTCATGACGCGGACATAGGCGATGTCCGGCCAGTCTTTCATGGTCGTGTCGAAATCGTTGATGGCCTGTTTGTAACGGGACAGGTCGAAAAGGATCAGGCCTCTCTCATAGATATCCCACGTCGAGGTCTCGTCGATTTCCAAAGAGGTCTGAATGGCCTCCAAAGCCTCCTGGAATTCGCCACGATAGCGCAGGGTCTGCGCCCGCCCGCCCCAAGCCCAAGTGTCAAATTCGTCAATTTCGATCGCACGGTCAAAGGCCGATAACGCTTCGTCAAAACGCCCCGCTTCATGCATGTTCCAACCCAGGCGGGCCAGGGGCCAGGAATAATCGGGGTCAATTGCTACGGCCGCTTCCAGCTGCGCCGCAGCTTCGTCCAATGTCAGCTCGCCGGTATTGTATCGTGACGCGGCCAGCCCTGCCAAAGCTTCGGCGGTTGGCTTGCGCGCCATCGAACTTCCAAAATGCGCGGCGGCGGCTTCGAAATCCTCTTTCGTCCACTCGATCCACCCCAATGCGTTGAACGCATCCACGTTGCCCGGCTTGATCGTCAGCATTTCGTCGTAGATTTCGGTGGCACGGGCAAGGTCGCCCAGTTCCACATGCGACCAGCCCAGAACATCCATGACCCCCAGACGATCATTTTCCGACAGCCCCGGCTCGTTCAACGCGGTTTCGCACAGCTCGACCAGCCGCTCATAGCTGTCGTTCCAATCCATACAGGCCTTGGCATAGGTATCCTGCGAGTGCCGCAGCAGCGGTTTACCGACAGCCGGGCTGACAAGCACAAGGGCGACGGCAATGATCAGGGTAAAAGAATGGCGCATGGGATTACCTGTTACGGGATTACTCGCCCGAAACTAGCGGATTCGTCCAGCAACTCAACCACTATGGCAGCAAAACCAACACTGCATTCACGCACGAAAAAGCCGCCCCGAAGGGCGGCTTTCAAATTCTTGGGATCGGTTCAGATCACTCGATGATTTTCGAG
>NZ_JFKE01000012.1 GCF_000647975.1 Actibacterium mucosum KCTC 23349 | reverse complement strand
CTCAGCAACTGGTTGAAAGCATCATCATCTACATCTTCTGCGATGCGTTCAAGGACTGATGAACGCGGTATATGATCAAAAAACCCTGATATGTCGGATCGAACGAACTGGGTTTGATCGGAGCGAAACGCTTCATCAATCATTTGGAGAGCATGCGGAACACTCCGGTTCGGAACCCCACCGACACTTGTCGGATGAGAGTTTACGGCCTTAATAAACTTCGACTTTTCTTGCAGGGTTTCAAGCAAAGCTCGCTCTACTATTCTGTTCTGGACTGACGCCATTACGATGCCGCGCTTGCCACCGCTGCCTTTTTTTACAGTCGCGCCATATTGAGGCTCAAACTCAAACTTACCTGTTCGCAGAGAGCGTTGAATCTTCTTAACGTTGCTGATTGCGTCACGATCAAACTTCTCTATGCCCGTTCTGGTCTCGAAGGAAGTTGATCTCAGTCCATTAGACCTAATCTTTCTCCAGGCTGAAAAGAGTGTTTTCTGCTCCGTGGCCTTTGTAAAAAATTTCCCCATTTACGTGCTCTCTGGCAGACGACATCGGAAAGCCTCGCCCTACCTCTAAACGCAACATTTGCTCACCAGGACCTTCACCGCCATTATCGTAAACGACGTCGTCGGCACCCTGTAGGCCGGTCCTCGGTTCATAACCAATCGCCAACCCGCCCTTCTCAATCTTCACGGCGCTCAGTGTGAGCCCGCAGATCAAAATCAGCGAAATGAACGCGCCTCGACAAGTTGCCGAAGCGGCCTTGCGCCAGCATGACATGCTGACATGTTTTTATTTGCGCCGATTTCCATCGCACAGACCTCCATAAGGTAGCTTACCTTTTTCGGGCCGATTGCAAGAAGAAATCTCGCGCCGCGTCCAGGCGAAGCCGTAAAGAAACTCTAATGACCACCCGAAGCTTCATTTCATCGGAGAAATGAAGGGCTATGGCCAACTCAGAGGCAAGGCTCACCATTTGCTCACCAGGACCTTCACCGCCATTATCGTAAACGACGTCGTCGGCACCCTGTAGGCCGGTCCTCGGTTCATAACCAATCGCCAACCCGCCCTTATCAATCTTCACGGCGCTCAGTGTGAGCCCGCATTTCTTGTGAAGAACAAAGCAGTTTAAATGTAGGGTGCCGTATGGTTCGATACAAGGGGGTGGGAGCAAACTGGAAATTGCCCCTACATCTTGGATGTCGTAGTTTTTACTGAGACAGAGATTAGTGAATGCTACCGTATCGACTAAAACTCGCTTCTGCTAACCTGCTTTGCGCCCCAAGTGTTCAAGAAATGCGATTGATGCAATGAAAGTGGCATCTTTGCACAAAGGCAGCAATGGGCCCAGACTGCGTTAGAAGCGCACTCGGTTACCAAGAGCTCGATCTTGCACGCAGGACGCGACTAATCAGAACAAAAAAACTTCAGTTTCGCATTTGCTCGCGCACAAGAAGTCTGCATGGCATCCCAGTGCATCAGGAACTGTCGCAGCCGGTTCTGGAGCTGTTCCTGTGCGAGGCCATCTTCAAGCACCTGTCGGTGCGTCATCTTAGCCCCAACAATCCAGATTTCCTTGTCAAAAGAGGGATTTCTGCAAGCAGAAATCAGTAGCTCATTGACGTCCTCGGCGTCTAAGCCAGCAGGATGGCGAAACATTCGGTTTCGGCCAGCAAGGGTAGTAGCGTTCGCTTGAACTTCACTCTGCCACCGCTCTGCCGTCCAAACAGGTGAAGGTCTTCCGAGTGAAATGAATCCTAAGCTTGCAAGGGCCTGCCGCCCGACGACCTGTAATCCGCCTACATTAAAACCGCGACCATTGGGTCCCTGACTTCCGACCTTCGCGTGCACGAGAACCATTTTCTTGTTGTCTGGATCAAGTCCAATAAAGTCGGCAACTTCCTGACCGTCATCATCACATAACCAAATCGGCAGGGCTTCAATTGCGGCAGTCAGCTCATCGTCAGGTATTCCATCGGCTGCACGTTGTCCTTCACAGGTAGCAGAAAAGACTCCAAAGATTGACTGCTGGTGCCAAATGCTCCTGTTGGGCGCGAAGTGATTTTCACCTTTCTCGGAATTCACCTGATCAAGTGACGGAGAGGCCAAAACATAGTCCAAAATCGGGGTGCTTCCATCTTCGAGTTGCCAGCGAACGCGTGGCTCATAGAAGTTTCCTTCTGAGTAAATCACGCCCTGACGAGAGGTGAGAACGCGAAATGACTGTCGCTGGTTTAGACGCTGAACAAGCGTTTGGCCTTGACGGCGGTCGTCCCGTTCTTGTGCCGGAAAGCGCGCGTTCAGTTCATCGCTTTCAATGCGATACTTGCCTGTTTCCTCAACGAACTCCACTGAACACTGGATTTCCTGATCATCGATTTCGATCGTGAAGTTTCCATTCGCTTCATCAACGTCTGAACACAGATCGAAGTAGTTGACATCCTCATGCAAGACGAAAGCCGCTCCCCCAACGTCATCATCACGCATGTCGTCCAGTGACGGATCAATAAGGATGGAGACTGGCTGGGCATCTTCGGTCGTGACATCTTCAACGACGGAAGCATAGCGATCGAACACAGGGCTTCGAGAACGACCATTGTCACTTAGCTCGGCGGCAACTTCTGCCGTCCACCCAACATACTCGGCTATAGGGACATAGCGTTCAGATGCATCTCGCAAGCGCGAGCGCCCAAACCCAACATATCTAGCGCTGCCATCTACAAAACCCGCCGCCGTCGAAGGCACGAGCGATGGGTCAAGTAAGTCAGTGAATACGTCGGCAAAGGACCGTGTTCGCATGGCCATGCCGCGAATAGAGTGCTGCGACATATCGAGTGAAGAGAAAGACATACGTGAAAGGCGAGAAGCATTGTCTTCGCCGTCTTTCGGAAAGGCCTTCTCCATGAGAGAGCGACCAGCGCGCTTTAGCTTGAGGCCAGCCATATCGACAACAAGTCCTTCGGTATCGTGCATGAACACAAACTCGCCCTGCTGGACTGCGACAAATATCCCGAGCTTCCATTCAGAAAAGAAACGGTCAATCAGATAAGGTGAATTGCGCCAAGCGTAGTAAGAAAACCCCAGAGCATTGCCCGGCATGCCGTCTACGGGCGTAATCTTGAAGCGATCTTTATCCATGATCGCTTCTTCGATGACCGATCCAAAGACCTGAATATTGGGAAGAGGATCAATTGTTTTGAGAACGGCAGCGGATTGGGGAAGCTGGATATCAACTGCTGCAAGCGGTTGTTCAAACTCAAACCGCCCTCGAAATTCACCGCTGATATATTGATATTCGGCCATGTATTCGAGCAAACGGTCAGGCAGAGTCACTTCGTTGCTAACGATGTGCTCAGTCTTTCGTGCAGCATAGTCCTCATAGCCCTTATAGCGTTCCCAGGCAGTGTGAATTCGTGATGCGTTAGCCGGAGAACCAAGGACCCACCCTGTTTGTCGAAAGCGCGCATCGCCCTTTGAATGTCGTGTGGCCCGGCCAATCTGCTGTACGAGTTGACGCGCATTGCCCATGAGATCAAAGATGCCGACGGCGACAAATGCGGGATCATCAATGCCTTCCATCAACTTGTACTGATGAATCCAAAAAGTGGCATCAGCACGATTGTGCTGAGCAGATGCAACGCTGGTAAATCGATTCTGATTTTGAGGAGTCCTCCTGGCGCGATCATGTATCACTAGAGACTGAGTCTCAAAGACGCGGTCAATTTCGGATTGAAGCATATACAGCGTATCTAGGTCATCACCACGCACCATGACTTTTGGTTGGGTGCCATCGCGAAACCAGTTTCTTGCAGCGGCGAGCCTGTCAGAAAGTTCTTGATGCAAGATTTCGACAAACTGAATTACAGCAGCTTGCCGGTCGCCCTCTGGTTCAACAGCAGGAAGAATGACTTCGGCAGGACGTATTATCTTTCGCTCAATGGCTTGCGCGTGCGGAAAGTTGAAGAGATAGCGGCCCCGCACCCTGAACGACTTGTAGTCATTTCGATAGGGTGTGGCGCTTAGAAGAAGCGTTGGTAAATTGAACTCCCTAACACCACGGGACCACGACACTGCTGGTTCGTAGTGGCCTTCATCTACGATAACCAAATCGAAATTGTCACGTATCTCCGCGAGCATAGCTTGGCAGGCGTCTGAGCCAGGTGCATCGGGATCGAACGCCGCTTTCCGAATGGCACCGAGGGCATGATGCGTGCCGACCAGAATGGCCCTATCCACATCTTCCCCACCGAGATTGTGAACAATTTGCCGGGCACCACTTGGCAGAAGTTGCTCAACATAAACATCGTCGAGTGCCGTTCCCATAGTTTGAGCATCACCGGTAAAAAGGGCGGTTGCATCAACTTCGTAACCCATGTGCTTCCAGAAACGATGGCGAATATCGGCGATCAATTGTTTTGTGAGTGCTGTGCGAGGCGTTAGAACAAGTACACGCCGCACGTCTGGCAGGCAGCGCACCAGGACGGCAACAATCCCAGACTTCCCTGTGCCGGTTGGTAATTTGAGAAGAGCGGCTTCAATTTGTTCCGGACGCTCAGGAATTGCTTTGTCGCCGTTTAGATAAGCGACCACTGTCCCGATAGCCGCTTGCTGATGTTCCCAAAGACCGGGGGCATCGTCTGCCGCCTCCCAAAACCCGTAGGATTGAAGACGTCGAATGTCTTGACCGAATGCCCGCGCATCAATCACATCCGCATGCAATGAAGTCCGCCCGTCGGCAATGAGTTGTCTTAAATTCAATTTCTTATCCAAATACGTACCAAACAGGCGCTACAGCTCGCCCCAGAGTTGAAAGCGTAACATCTTAATATTGCGATAGAAAGGACCGCCTAAGTGGCGGCCCGATCATCAAATTGAAGTCCATGCAGGTAATCAGCAGCGCGCTGCGCATGCGCAGCGGGAGAAAAAATCACGCGTTTGTCATTCTTCAACGCGGTGAGCTACGAATCGAAACAGGGTTCATGATCATCGCGATCTTTAGAAGCCCTCACGAGGTCGACACAGAGGAGAACTGCGCCTAACTCGGCGGCGAAATCTTTGCTGACATAGCCTTCATCGCAAAATCGCATGCGCCCGAAGGGACTGTCAGGACAGAATTTTTTGACACGCCCAGTGTACGCCCTCATATCAAAACGCCAACGGCAGTTTCGAAAGCTTCAGTAAACTTGCCTCCGTCAGAGCATAGGCCTTGCGAGCGCAGCGAACGCCCGGTCTGACGGGCCCAATCGCAGCATGGCGATCAATGGGTGAATGTCTCCTCCAGGCCGAAAATCCTCTATTGCAACCGCTTCGCCCGTTCTGCCACCCGCTGAACCATCGAAACGGTAGCATTGCTTGCCTGCCGTATCCCAGCTCCCGCAATTTCAGCGTTCGACCTGGTCCCAAACCGTGCCCGCGCCCGCGAGCCTTTGGTGCCGATCAAGCCCTTTGCGAAACCGCCGGGACCGGGAATGCTCGGTGGTGCGGCCATCATGAAGTTGCCTGAGATAGAGCGCACGATCAGCGGGGTGGCGATGATCATGCCGCCTGCGAGGAACATCATCATGAAGAATGGCACTAGTGCGCCGATGTTGCTTGCGCCGGAGGGATCTCCGAGTTCGGTCATCAGTGATCGCGACATTCCGACGACGGTAGAAAAAACCCCCGCGATCACGAGAGGGTAGAGCGCGTAGGACACGGTGCTGGACAGCCAGCGGTGGAAATAGTCCTTGCTGACATTAAACAGTGAAAGCGCGATCATGATCGGGGCAATGCCGATCATGAAGGCCAGCATGATTTTAGCGAAGATCAGCACTAGGCCGCAGAGTGCGCCGATGACGCCTAGTAGGAATGCGCCGATCGCGCCGATGAGGGCTCCGGCCATCCAATGCATGTTGTCACCGGCTGCGTTTAGGTAATTTCCAAACTCTTCGATCAGATCGTCGAATGCACTGGCAAAATATCTAGCCCCCGCGCCACCTCCGCCAAGCCCTGCCACCATACCGCCCGCGAGTTGGTCGAGCCCATCGATCAGCGCGCTCGCCACCGCGTTGAATTGGACCCAGTTCATCGCAAACAGAGAGATAAGCATCAGCTTGAGGGCGAACCAGAACGCGGTCCGCCCATCCATGGATTTGTATTGAAACACCATGTTGAGGAAGACGCCGATCACCGCGAGCGTCGAGGCCACTGCAATGACGCCGCCAAGCTGACTGGCGACGTTGCCAAAGGTGGTTTGAGCCGCGTCGTCCAGAAAGTTGTCGGTTGTCTCTACCATCCAGGTGACGACGCCCATCGGGTGCTCCTATGCTTTCTCGGTCGGTTTGACACGCCAGATGTCGCGTTTCAGGAAGGCCTTCAGGATGTGCTCGCCGTCAAAATCCGGCACGACCGAGACCAGCTCCCAGCCATCTTGGCCAAGAGCCGTCAGCAGCGCTTCGATCTTCGGCGGTTTTGTCTTGGCGGTGTTGATCTGTTCAAGCTTGTATTCAAACATTGGCTGTTTCCTTCGAATGGGCCGGATCAATCGGCAGGTAGAATTCAGTGATGCCGCGCGCGCCTTCATGGCGACCGGCCTGGATGATCACATCAATCGAGCGGGTGATGTAGTCGTTCATGTCCTGGTAGGTCATAAGCACGTCGGTTTTCAGGGCGGCGATGGCGAGGCGCTGCACGGCCAGCTGAGGGGTTTCCGCATGCAGGGTGGTGAGCGAGCCACCATGCCCGGTGTTGATCGCCTCGAGGAAGGTCATGGCCTCTTTGCCGCGCACTTCGCCCAGGACGATACGGTCCGGCCGCACGCGCAGGGTAGAGGTCAGCAGGACATCAGCGCTGCGCGTAGCTTCATCGCGATCAGACATCAGCGTCACGACATTGGGCTGCGTTGGACGCAGCTCCGCGGCCTCTTCGATCGTGATGATGCGCTCGTCGGCGGGCACGAAGGAGAGGATCTTGCGCGCCGTGACGGTCTTGCCGGTCGAGGTCCCGCCGGACACGATCATGTTGAGCTTGTGCCTGACGCAGAACTTGATCGCAGCGTCGATGTCGCCCGTGGCCACGACATCGCGCAGCTCGGCATTGCGGGTACGTCTTGCACCCTCGTTGCTGCGCTCTTTTCCGAAGAGATAGCACAGCTTGATCTGATCCAGCGGCAGGTCTGCGAAGAACCGCAGGGAAATCGCATAGCCGCCATCAACGGCCGGGGGCTGGATGACCTGCGCGCGAATGGGGCGATCGCGATAGGTGATGCTGACCGATACGATAGGCTTGGTCCTGCTGAGTGTGGTGTTTGCCGCCGAGGCTATTTGATTGCCAAGGTCCTTGATCTCGTTCTGAGAGAGCCGACGATTGATGGATCGCATGAAGTGATCGCCCTGAAACTCGGCCCACAACGTGCCGTCGGGATTGATGCAGAGCTCGATCAACTTGGGATCACGCGCCTCGGGGATCTTGTCCATCGAGCTTTGCAGATAGCTGGCCGCCATAATCAGAAAATCTCCAGATCACGGTCGACCATCACTGTGACGCGGGCTCCTTGGTCGACATAGATCACGGGCGAGACCGAGAGATATTCGCCGATCACGCTTTGCGCGCTGTCTTGGAAGTCTTCGCCAATGCCTTCGAGAACATCAGAGGCGATCTCATCTTCGGTGTTCTGGGCTGCCACAGCGGGCAAGGCTCCGATCAGCGATATCAGAGCAGCGGACCCGAACCGCGTGCCAAAGCGACTGTCGACGAACCCGGTCGTGCCGGAGCGCCCCAGTTCGTCGCCCCCGAAGGCGCTGATTTCGACGGTCTGGTTGCTGGGCAGAATGATCCGGTCCCATGCGATGGTCACGCGTTGCTGCGCAATATCGAGACCAGATTGATACCGCCCGATCAGGCGTGCCCCGCGCGGGATCAGGATCCGCGAGCCGTCGTAGGCGTGGACATCTTCCGATACCATCGCGCGGACCTGACCGGCGAGCGAGCTGTCGATCGCCGTCTCCAGCACGGCCTGGATCATTGTGCCTTGGACAACCGTATTTGACGGGTTCACGATCAACTGGGCCTGCGTCACGTCAGCGGGTTCAGCGCCATTGCGGACAAAGTCTGTGTCGCCATCAAGCCGCCGCTGCTGCGAGGCGGTTTCATTGTTGCCGTTACCCGAGCCGCCAAAGGCGATGATAGGACTGGCGATGCGGGCTTGGAGTTCCTCAAGTTCGGCTTGTCGCCGCCGCTCGAGCTCCTGAAGGCGCAGTTCTTCGGCCGTGGGGCCGGTTGGTGCGGGCGTGCGCGGCGTTTCAAGGCGCGCGAGTTCCAGATCGTTCTGAAGCCGCTGGATTTGCCGCGCGCGTTCTTCCAGTTCTTCGCGCAAAGCGGCTTGCGTCGCAGCGGCCTCGCTGCGCAGGGCATCGATCTCTGCGCCCAAGGTATCCAATGCCTCGAGGTCGACGGCCGGAGCCTCAGGTGCTGGCGCATTGCGCAGGGCTTCAAGCTCTGCCCGCATGGCGTCCATTTGCGCGCGCAGTTCGTCTGTTGCGTTGTCTGGTTCTGATTCTGCTGGAGGTGGCGATGTGTCAATCGGTGCAGGGGTTGGCTCAAGGTCTCCAAACCCTGGTCCCGCTGCTTGGAATTCATCCGGTGAGGCGGTTTCGAGGCCTTCGGGTTCAGAGCCGCCAGAGAACAACAGCAAGAGACCACCAAGGGCGACGATGGCCCCAATACCCAGGGCAATAGTGATAGCCGACGGCCGCGATTTTCGGTTTTGTGGTTTACCTTCAAGCGCTTCGAGGCGCTTCTTTAGCTCAGCAGTTTCACTCATCCTGATTTGCCTCGCTCATCTCTTGAACGCAGATCTCGTCCTCCCCAAGCCTGAGAACCCATCGATCGCTGACACCTGACACACGGATCACACCGTCTGGCCGCGCGAGCGCATTCACGCTGCCTGGCCGCGCGAGCGCATTCACGCTGCGCTCATTGCCGCCGGACCATCGAAAGATCGCGGGTAACGGCGCATTCGCGGCAAAGCGAAAATAGGTGAAGGTGCCGTCGTCCCAGATTTCGCGCGGGGTGATCTCGGAACGCGCGCTGACGCCATAGGCGTGGTTTGCTGGCGCGGTGGCGGCCACACGCGATTGTCGAGGGGTCGCCTCGGGATAGGTGAAGCGAATGACGTAGAAGGTCGGCGAGCTCGCCTCAGTCACGTTGAAATAATAGCTGCGCCGGTTGGTGTAGACGGTGATGTTGGTGTGCGCGCCGCGCGTGACAGGCTTGATTGCAAAGGCCTGGCCTCCAGGCACGCCGTCCAAAAGAAAGCCTGCGGTGTCACCCGCGATAATTGAGCGTATGGTCTCGCCCTGGCCAAACTCAATGCTGGTCACATGGGTCAGGCTGGTGCGTATGCGGTAGACCTGCCCATCCTGATAGGTGGCCAGCCGGACGCGGGCGTCATAGGGACCCTGGCGCGGCTGAGTTTCGGCGAAAGCCGTGCCAGCAAGCGGAACCAGGAAGACGAGGATCAGGAACAGGCGGCGCATTGGTTACTCCAGACGATCCGAGCGGATCGCGTATTCTGTGACGGTGAAGCCAAAAGGGTTCTGCCAGACATCATCGATCGACCGGCTATTCTCTGGCCGAAACTCAAACATCAGCGTTGCGGTGAAGAGCCCGTTTTGACTACCGCGCGGCGAGTTCAATCGCTTGCGCAGGCGCACCTGGGCGCGATTGGCGCTGATATGGGTGATCGACAGAACCTCGACATCAAGCCGGGCATCTGTACCGTAGCTGTCCGGCGGATAGGCTTCGTGGCCGCTGGTCCAAAGCGCGCGCAGTCCTGCAGCGGCCGCGCCGTCCGACTGGTCCAGGACCCGCCGCACACGCACGTCATTGTCGAGCTGATTGTAAGTCTCTCGATCAATCACATAGCGGTAGACCTGTGCCTCGATGATAGCGGGGCGTTCCGTGAGTGAGACCGCTTCAACCATGGCATTGGGGAGGGCCATGCCGGTTTCGCTATCAAAGGGCACAATCATGGGCGGCGGGTCCACCTCGAACAGGGCAACGAGGGCAGTGGCGAGGCAACCTGCCATGCCAAACGCAATGCCTGTCAGCCCCAATTTCTGCCACATGAGCTCGCGTCGTCGTGCGCCGTACACGAGCTCTTCTTCGATGATTTCTGCCTCGCTGTTCATGGATCAGTCCGCGCGCAAGTCTGGCAGGGTGAAGTCCATGTAGCGGCGTTCTTCAGCCAGCGTGGCGGCATCCACCACGCCGGATTGGCCCGCGCCGACGGTTTGAATGGCTTCTAGTTCCCACATGCGTGTCATGGCGATGGCCAGCTCGGCCGTAACGCGGGTGTTGTGGTCCACGGCTTCTTTGAGCGTTTCCATGTCCGGGATCAGCGAGACCAGCTGTTCGACCCGTTCGAGGGACTGCGCAGCCTCTTCATAGCTGTTCTCAGCGGCCGCCGACATCACCGCCCCGGTGCCTGCTTGGCTGGCAATGCGTTCCGCGCCCGGATTGCCGCTGTTGGCCATGTCGGACAGGCTGTCTTGGTCAAAGCCTGCATCCTCGAGGGCTTGCGTCATGCGGCCTTCCATCTGAGGGGCCGCATTGCCGATGAGGCCGCCGAAATCGCCGCTTTGGATTTGCCGGATGGTGCCGAGTAGATCTCCGAATTCCTGATCGAGGAGGCCGTCCAGGTCTCCACCCATGGCCATCTCGATGATGTCTGTCGCGCCGGTCAGCGCGGCGTAGGTTTCGTTGAGGGTGTCGAGTTGCTGCTGCACGAGATCAAGCTGTTCCAGAAGCGTGTCGAGCTGGTCGGTCTGGATCCCGAAATCTTCAAGCATCTGCTGCAGCTGGCGAATTTCCTGGGCGATGTTGCGAGTGTCGACTGTCGGAACGCCTTGGGCAGACAGGGGCGAGGCAACCAGCAACGCGCAAGTGGCAACGGTGGAAAGAAAGCGGATCATCGGAGAACCTCCTGATCGAATTGCATGAAGTCTTGTTCGCGCGCCTGAGCGGCCGCCATGGCCAGTTCTGCCGCACTAAGCGGGCGGGTATGGGCGGCCTTGAGGCGCGTGCGGATCGCGATCAGGCGAGCGAGTTCGGCCCGCGCATAGGTGTTGAGCGACATGGCCGCGTGAATGTCGTCGGTCTCGCCAATGCGAGTGATGATGTCCTGCACGCGCCGCGCGGCTGCTTGCACCGACACCAAGGAGTAATCGCCGTAGACCCCTGCGCCGAAAGAGGTCAGGCTCATCGTGGAGTTGGCGAGCAGAACCGGATCAATCGTGCCAAGCGCATCGACGCCGCCGACGCGTGCAAGATAGAGATTGTAGCGCTCGGGGATCACTTGAACGTAGTGCTGGGTTTCGGCAAAGGGTGGCACACCGCCGTAGCGCTGCACATTGCCGGGACCGGCATTGTAGGCAGCTAGCCCGTGAATGATGTTGCCATCAAACATGTCCAGCATCTGCGCCAGATAGCGCGCGCCGCCAGTGACCTGGATGTAGGGGTCGTCATAATAGGCTGGGTAAATCCCGAGATCCTGTGCCGTACCGGGCATGATCTGGGTCAGGCCGAATGCGCCGACAGGGGAACGCGCGCCGATGGTGAAGCGGCTTTCTTGCCAGATCAGCGCCTGCAACAGACAGCGCCACTGCTTGGGCGTTAGACCCGCTGCGCGCACGCCAGACATGTGGTGCGTTTCTTGAGCAGCGCGAATGATCAGCTCTTCAATCGATCCCGAGGCATCGCCGAACATCTGGCCCGCGCCGGGGTTCGGGTCGACCGAACCATAGAGCGTGTCTGCAGCGCTTTCAGGCGATGAACCAGCTTCCAAGCTCGCGACCAGCGCGCCTGAATTTCCGCTGGAAAGCGTTGTGGCATCGAGGATGTCTTCCAGTGCCTGGAGTTGCTCTTGCTCGAGCTCCTCAAGTTCTTCTTCTGTCGTTAGCCGATCCCGCTGCAGTGCAAGATCCTCTGTGCCCTGCTGCAATACGTGTTCGCGCTGTAGGAACATGCCCGCATCAAATGTGGGCACGCCCTGGGCAAAGGCCACTGGCGCGGCGAGCGACACCAAGCCTGCAAAGATATGTAGGCGGTGCTTACTCACCGAGACCACCGATCGGTCCGAGCAGCTCGAAATTACAGTTGCTGCGGCTGACCTCGGCAAAGGAGTTGAAGCAGTCAGCTTCCGACGGCCGGTATTCCGCGCAGGCTGTCAGGGTCAAAAGGGTGAGGGTAAGGGCGAACAGCCTACGCATCAAATCTGTCTCCAAAATTCAGGGTTCTGACGGTAATCTGCGCCAACCAGCGCCTCACCTTTTTCCATGCCGCCAAGGATCGTGAGATAGGGGCCGAGCGCGCTCAAATCGGCATCGATCACAACCGAGCCTTGATCGTCACGCACCAACGCCAGACGGGAGTTACTGCCGGTGCCGAGCAACACGCTGAGCTCTTTTTCGGTAAGGCCCAGCATGGTGTAATCGCTGGCCGAAGCGCGGATGTTGGGAAGCAAGAGCTGCGTTGGGACGGCCTCAACAATTGTCGTGCCGGTGCGGGTCTTCTCAAGCTGGCTTGCGTATTGGGTCATCATCACAACGACGGCGTTCTGTTTTCGTGCGGTCACAAGCCAGTTGCTAAGCCGGTCCGCAAAATATGGGTTATCGAGCGCTTTCCAGGCTTCATCGATGATGATCAGCGTTGGCTTGCGATCCTCGATCACGCGCTCCACCCGCCGAAACAGGTAGGACAGGACCGCCATGCGTTCCTTTTCGCTTTCGCTGTCGAGAATGCCGGTCAGGTCGAAACCGACCACATCACCATCGAGCGAGAAGGTATCCTCTGCGCTTTGCCCAAAGATCCAGCCATAGCGACCATCAGCGGTCCATTCCTGGATCCGCTCGAACAGATCCCCTTCGTCAGCTCCCGCCACAAAGAGCGAGGCCAAATCCTGCCAGTTGCGAAGCGCGGCGTCGCTGGCACCAGCGTTCTGGCGCACCACCTCTTGAATGCGGTTGATCTGAACCGGGCTCAAGGGTTTGTCCGTGCGATGTAAAAGCGTGGCGAGCCAATCTGACAACCAGGCTTGCCCGCGCCCATCGATTTCGGTGCGCAGTGGGTTCAGACCGGTTGCCTCGCCCGCCTTGATGACGCTGTAGCTCCCGCCATTGGCCCGCACCGCCATTTCCATGCCTGCGCGATAGTCAAAGACAAACACGCGCGCGTCGCAGCGCCGGGCTTGGGTCATCAGAAAGGCCGACAAGACCGACTTGCCGGAGCCAGGACGGCCGAGGATCAAGGTGTGCCCGCCTGTCGGTTCTTTGTCTGGCTGACCTGTCTCATGGTAGTTGAACAGGAAGCCGGAGCGTTCAGGCGTCGGGAACAGGGTGATCGGCTTGCCCCAAGGCACCTGATGGCCAGGTTTGCCCAGTTGACCGCGATGTAGCGCTGCGAGGTCGGCAAAGTTCGTGTTGGTGATGGCGGCCTTGCGGCTGCGCATCTGTCCGTTGCCCGGATGCTGCGCGAAATAGTGGGTCCGAGCCGCAAAGCTCTCATTCAACAGATTGACGCCTTCACTGGCAGCGATGTTGCGCACTTCGGCGGCGATTGCTTCCAGCTTTTCCTCGCTCTTGGCGAAAACCGTGACGGTCATGTGATGATCGCCAAAGCTGAGGCGCTTGGATTCCAGATCATCGAGCGCGTCTACCAGCTCTTCGGCGAGAGAAATCGCGCCGTCATCGCTGGCCTTCATCAGACGCTGTTGGCGCTTGATCCGGCTGGCCATGATGTTGCTGTTGATCGGCGTGAAGGAATGCGTGACCACCATGTCGACGGGCAGGTTCAGCTCATCGAACATGGTGCAGTTGGTTTTGGCCGGGTAAGTCTTGATCGCAAAACTGGTGCCAAATCGCTTTCCTGCCGTCCCATCGTCGAGCAAAAAGCCTCGCCCCTGAAACGTGACGCGGGTGTTGGCCACATCCTCGGCAATGACGCCAAATCGCGATTTTGCGAAGAGCGGTCGTTCCTGGCCGATGTTGAGCGCGCCGAGGAAACCCAGCAGTTCGCCGCTTTTGGCTCCAAGAAGGCGGGGTTTCATCTCGGCAAAAGACGATTGCAGAAACCCGACGACTTCCTCGAGCTTGCGCAACTGTTTGGCCGTCTGGTCTTTCAGCTGTGCGATTGAGTCCGAGCGCTTTAGGCGCAGCCGAGCGCCGAGGGGCGGGCGCTTCAGCACCGTGAGTGTGAGCGTCTTGTCCCGCAGACCCGCCTGCGCCATGGCCGATTGCCAGCGGTTGTCCAGCAATTGGGCAAACCCCTCCTCGGGCACCGGTGGCAAGACGGTCTCAATCGCTCTTGAAACCTTGTGGACGTAGAAACTGTACTCTGGCCCTATCTGCGCGATGATCGCCGCAAAGAGCGCTCGGATCTTTTCCAAATGCACGTCATCGCTGGTCATGCTGTTGACGCCATCAAGGCGGATGCACTGGAATAGTGCATTGCCGCGCGTGCGGATCGTCACGTCATTCACGAGGCTAACATAGGGCAGCATGCTGGCCATCGGGCGCTCTTTGCGCGCCCAGTCCGGCAGCATGGCAAGATCATCCGACGGGTCACGGAGCATAGCTGTCCCCCAAATGGATCTTGCGGTTTGGCGTCGGCGGCGTTTCCTGCAGCGCAGTGACCATCACTTCAAGAAAGGCCGGGTCCCAGTCAGCGGCTTTCCACAGCGCAGGATAGGCCAGAGCGGCGATGATGATCACCAGCCAGCTCTGAACCCAGAGAAACAGCAACACAAACCCGAAGAGCCAAACCATGGCATACATGATCGGCAAGCCGATGAGCTTTGGCGGCCGGATCAGGCCGAGGAAGAGGCGGGTTTGCGTTGCCATGCCGAATTTACGCGCCCCAGATCGCGGTCACGATGGTTGGTGCAGCAGCGATCCCCGCAATGGCAACCAGCACCCAGAGGGCTTGGCGGAAATCCAGAATGCCAAAGAGCCAGGAAAGGAACACACCGATCAGGGCCAAGGTGCCGATGACTATACCCAGAGGACCGGTGATCGTATCGACGATGCCCTGCAAAAGGTTCTGCACCGGCGAAAGGTCAATGCTCTGCGCAAAGGCCGGGTTGGCAATCATCAAACTGGCCAGAGCCAGTGACAGGATCGTGCGGAATTGAATGTGCATCAGGAGGCTCCAGTAAGTCGATCACGCACGGCCATGACGCGGCGCACGTGATTTTGGGTTTCTCGGTAGGGAGGGATGCCGCCATAGCGCGCGACCGCGTCAGGCCCCGCGTTGTAGGCGGCAAGCGCGAGTTCGGGCGTGCCGAATTGTGCAAGCATCATCAGAAGGTAACGGGCGGAGCCATCCAGATTGGCCTGCCAGTCATGCGGATCCACACCAAGCTGCGCGGCCGTAGCTGGCATCAGCTGTCCGAGGCCGATAGCACCTGCGGAGCTGCGCGCATTTGGGCGATAGGCGCTTTCAATCTCAATATTGGCTTGGAAGAGCACCTGCCACTCCGTCACGGACAGGCCAGCGCGGCGTAGTGCGGGGTGTCCGCCATAGCGATGCGCGGTGCTTTCAAGGGCTGTGAGGATCTCGGGGCGGGGAACCGCGCGGGTGGGTGCAGGAGGCGGATCTTCAGGCTGAGGCGCTGCGAACACGATCAGCTCTGGTGGGTTTGCTCTAATCCCGTCGACGTAGCTCTGCGCGAAACCTGATTGCGGTGCTTTGGTCTCGAGCTGGCCATCGGCCCGCATGGAAAGCACGAAGCCTTCAGAATGGGCGGGTGCTGCAAGGAATGCCGCAAGGACAGCAAGTGGCTTAGCCCGCGTCGTCCAAATTGTGAGAAGCGATCTTGCCTTCGAGCATCGGGATCGAGACGACCGAAACTCCAAGTCCTGCAAGGAAGCTGGATAAGCCATTGATAGTCTTGAATTCTCGGGCGGCCATATTGTTGCGCGCGGTAACGAGCAGGCGACGCGTCTCACCATCTGGCGAGACGCAATGCACGGTCCAAATTCCGGACCACTGAGCACCTGTACGTTTGGGCGTAACCCGACACACAACATCCGCCGAATGACCCTCGGCAAGCAGCGTGCGCAGCCCGTCTTCACTGACAACATTGGGGGCGTCTTGCATCAAATTCATAGGATCGAGCCTTGCAGAATTCTGCATTGGCCCGGCAGTCCCTCATGGACTACCGAACCGATACAATATTATAATAATGCAATCAATAGGTGCGTTTTGAGTTATTACACCTTTCATGCGTTGAAACGAATTTACTGCAACGGAGTGGCTGAGCCAAGATAATATGGCGCTTTTGAAACAAACATGGGCGATTATGATCGTTCTGAGCTGGAGTTCTGCGGCGATCGCGGGCAGTTGTCTGCCGCCTGCTCCGCCCTGGATGCCGACCAATGCCGATGACGTATGGGCCTATGCGGAACTGTTGAGGCGTGATGCGGAGACGTATTTTACCGAAGTTGAGCGGTACTTCCGTTGCCAGGACCTGGAGCGTCGTGAGATCTTCGAGCAAGCGCGCGTCGCCAGCGAAGACTACGCGCGCGTTTTGGAGCTTCTGGACGACGTGAGGAAATGACACCTGTCCTCACGTAGAGAAAGATGCCTTTCAACAAAGCGGCGGCGAAGGTCGCCAACGCGCTGACGAAGTGAAATTGCGCTGCGACTGAACCAACGTCGACTTTCCAACTAGCGGGCTTTTAAAGCATCCAACATCGGACAGTCGCTTTGTCCCTTTGCGCAGTTCGCGACCAGCTCGACCAGAGCCTTCTCAAGTTTCCGAAGCTCCGCCAGTTTCGCCTGAACGTCCGAGAGATGCTTGCTTCCAAGTCGCTCGACCGTCTCACATGCATCGGACGGTGCATCGGCGAGATTGCGAAGCGCAACTGCGTCTTGGATGGAGAACCCAAGATCACGGCATCGTTTGATGAAGCGAAGCTCTGAAATCTCAGTGTCCGAATAAGCTCGTCGCCCAGAAGCAGTGCGGACTGCCTTTGATATTATCCCCTCACGCTCATAGTAGCGGATCGTCTCTATTGAAACGCCACTAAGGCGGGATGCCTCACCAATCGCAATCATGTGATCGAACTCCGCTTGCTTCTGTAGTGACTACAGGATGCATAAGATCAGCCATGATGTCGAATACTGAAACTCTTCAAGATGAAACCAATGGGCCAAACCGACTGCTGATCGGCGGCGCTGGTCTGTTGGCTTTGCTAAGCGCATCCTGCTGCGTATTGCCGATTGGCCTTTCAATCATTGGGCTGGGTGGCACGTGGCTGGTTTTGCTTGGGCCATTTGTCGAGTATCGCACCGAGATATTGGTTGTCGTGGGACTTGTACTTGCTTGGGGATGGTTCCGCCTTTGGCGGCGTTGGGCATGCGCAAAACGCAGGCGCTCAACTGTCGTTATGCTTGGCTTCACGACGCTGGCTTTCGCTCTCGCTGCCAGTTCACCTCTCTGGGAAGAAGACGCGGCGAGGACGATGTTTGCCTTGTTTAGGCAGTATCGATGAGGGGCTGGTTGCTTCCACTGAGCCTGGGCGGTTCGGGATTGGCCGCGGTCTGCTGCCTGACGCCTTTTCTACCATGGCTGTTTTCGCTTCTTGGGATCAGCGGAGCACTCGGTTACGTCTATAGAGACGACGTGCTGCTGCCAATCCTTGCTGGATTTCTACTACTTACAGGATACGCGCTATGGCGACGCAAACGAGCGAAGTGAACTTTCAATCTACGATTACCTGCCCCGAATGCGGACACGCTACCGAAGAGACGATGCCGACGGATGCATGTCAGTGGTTCTATGAATGTAAGTCCTGCCACACTGTTCTAAAACCGCTCGAAGGGGACTGCTGCGTGTACTGCTCCTACGGCACGGTCAAATGTCCTCCAATCCAAGAGGGAGGCTCGTGCTGCGGTTGATCAGTGCTCGTTTTCGCAATGCTCATGGTCAGCAAGTGAAGCCAGAACGTAGCAGTCCTCGGACACACCATGTCCGTCGCATCCCTTGGCCATGCGAACCAACTCCCTTTCGAGCGCCTTCAGCTTTTTGACCTTCGCGCGAACATCCGCGAGTTGTGCCACCGCAATTTTCGTAGCGGCTTGGCATGACCGATCCGGGTGTTCCTGTAACTCGATCAGGGACAAGATTGCCTCAATCGAAAAGCCCAGATCGCGTGCATGGCGGATGAAACTGAGCCGTTCCAATCCCGCTTTGTCATAGCGTCTTTGGTTGCCGCTTGTGCGCTCGGCCTCCACCAACAGGCCCATCTCCTCATAGTAGCGGATGGTTGGAACCTTGACCTTGGTGCGTCTTGAAAGCTCGCCGATAGAAAACATGAAGAAACCTCTTGAACCTCTAGTCACTAGAGATTGTAAATAGGGTGGGACACAGACTCAAGAGGCTACGATGACCGATCAATTCCTGTCCCCAACATCCCTTCTGGATTTCGAGGCTGGCCCTATTCAGCGCCTTGTTGCTGATCGTGGCTGGATGAACCTTTCAAACGCCGACCGTATCGGTGCCGCCTATGACTTTGTCCGCAACGAAATCCTGTTCGGTTACAACTCCGATGATGCGCTGCCGGCGTCCAGGGTGCTGTCCGATGGCTATGGGCAGTGCAACACGAAGGGCACCTTGCTGATGGCGCTTCTGCGCGCCCTTGGAATGCCGTGCCGCTTTCATGGCTTTACCATCGACAAGCGGTTACAGCGCGGGGTCGTGCCAGAGCTGGTTTATCCGCTTGCGCCTGCCAACATCATCCATTCATGGGTCGAAATCTATCACGGCGGGGCGTGGCTGAACTTGGAGGGTTTCATCCTGGATGCACCCGTCCTGGCGGCCCTGCAAAATACCTTTCCAGAGCGTAAATCGCTCTGCGCCTATGGTGCGGGCACGGATTGCCTTCAGAACCCAAACGTCGAATGGCGCGGGGTCAGCACCTACATACAAAAGACCGGAATCAATCACGACTTCGGCACCTTCGATGACCCCGATGCCTTTTATGCAACCCACCGTCAGCTGACCGGCGTGAAGGGGCTTCTCTATCGTGTCATCATTCGCCATTGGATGAACCACCGCGTCAGGAGGATGCGCAAAGGCCACGTGCCGGATATTCCCGGCGGCGAAGCAGCCCTTGTTCCAGATCAATCAATCCCTGAAACGCAGGAGGCAACCTAATGCCTGGATGCTGTGGACACGATGCCAAATTCGAAGGCGTCTCGGACGACTATAAACGGCGGCTTTGGATCGTCATTGCCCTGAACGCAACGATGTTCGTGGTCGAGATGGCTGCGGGCCATCTGGCCAACTCGCAAGCCCTGCAAGCGGATGCCCTCGACTTCGCAGGCGACGCCCTGACCTACGGTATTTCGCTGGCGGTCATCGGGGCTTCAATCAGAGCGCGCACGAACGCCGCCTTGTTCAAGGGGATCAGCCTTCTGTTGATGGGGTTGTGGGTCTTCGGCTCTACCGTCTACCGCGTCTTCTACGTTGGTGTCCCAACCGCCGAGATCATGGGTGCAGTGGGCTTTCTTGCCCTGCTCACCAATCTGGCGAGTGTTCTCTTGCTTGTCAGATACAAAGACGGAGACGCCAACGTTCGGTCAGTTTGGCTGTGCTCGCGCAACGACGCTATTGGAAATGTCGCGGTCATGTTTGCTGCGTTAGGCGTCTGGGGCACGGCAAGTGGCTGGCCGGACTTGATCGTCGCAACCGTCATGGCGGGACTGTTTCTGTCCTCGGCCTATCAGATCGTGCGTCAGGCTCTCGCGGAGCGCCGCCAGATGATCGAGCACGGGCATGTAGAAACATGATGCAGACAGCTATCATCTATCTCGGCTTCGGGGTTGCAGCAGCGACGCTCACAGCAATCCTATGGTCGATTGTTTTTCCCAAGCGCCGCATATGGCCGCCGAAACAGTATACCGCCCTTACGCCAGTGTTCGTCTGGGTGCCGACTTTCACGCTGTTCGGCATCCTCATTGTCTTGGGGATACTGGGCTGGGGCAACGTCGCCATTCCGAGTTGGCTGCGCTTCGGGGTCGGACTTCCACTAATAGTGATCGGCAATATCATTGTTTGGCTGGAGGTCTCACACTTCGGAGTGCCCCAGACGGGTGGTGCCAAGGGCACGCTGCGCACCGAAGGCATGTATCGGTATTCTCGAAATCCGCAATATGTGGCCGATATTGCTATCGTCGGCGGGTGGATGATCTTGTCAGCTGCGCCCTGGGTGTTCGTGGTTGGCGCTCCGGTAATTGCGATATTGGTGGTCACCCCATTTGCTGAAGAGCGTTGGCTAAAGGATCAGTACGGCACTGCGTTTGAGGATTATGCTAAACGGGTCAGACGGTTTTTCTGAACAGTTGAATGAGCGACAAAACCGACCTTCGCTATTTTACGCCAACCTGCCGTCCAAAGTTGCTCAATCTTATGGTGACAGTCTCGGGCAAAATACCCGTTGGCTGTGCAAGCTCCAATCACTGCGTCTTGGTTGGATCGCATCAGTGATGCGGATCTTCACCTGAGGCCATCTGTATGTGGTGCGCCTGATGGTGCGCACCGATGGTCATAACGCCGAAGAACCCGAGACCAAGGACGCGGGCAAGCTCCTGTTCGGTTTGAACCTCGATGTGCATGGTCACTCCCCCCGTGGAGGGTTGAGCAGTCACTGTCCATCCGGTTGCCGTTTCCAACATCGGTGAATGTGCCGTCGCCATGCGTGCGACGGCATCGGCCACAATCCCCTCGCCGGTGACGCGAAACTCGACTATCCTGCCTTCGGTCTGAGTGTTCACGGTCGCTTGGGTCGTGACCAACTCCATATCCACGAGGTGATCGCGCAGCGCCTGAATATTGACCTTGGTCCAGTCGGTACCGGGGTCGTCTGACAGGATTTGTACGATTTCCGAAATTGCGGCGAAGGCGGACTGCCCTGTTTCCAAAGGGCCGTCCGAGCCCTGATGGGCATGTTGGGCGGCGGCTGGAAGGGCTATGAGCGCCACGATGGCGCAAAGTGTCGTTCTGATCATGGTATGTCCGTTCTTGCATTTGGGGTTGGTGGCTTGCTACACCCCAGACGCAGATCCGAATATGATTGAAATCACATGTTACCCACCCCGTTCGGCGCATTGGATGAAAAATCTCTGTCTCAAATGCGTTATTCCATTGGAGACCACGTGTTCCGGCAGGGCGACACCACAAAGGGCATATTCTTTTTGGCGTCAGGTGGCATCTGCCTAACTCGCGTGACGGAATCTGGAAACTCCGTAACGATCTACAACGCTCAGACTGGCGACATGTTTGCCGAAGCATCCATTTATTCGGATCACTACCACTGCGACGCGATTTGTACTGCTCCATCCGAAGTTGTTCGGATTTCGAAGCAAGCCATCCAGAAGCAACTACGTGAAGACACGGCTTTTTCGGAAGGGATCACCAAGCGATTGGCGGTGCAGGTGCAGGATTACCGCCAGCTATTGACGCTGCACGCTTTGAAATCAGCGAACGACCGCGTATTGCTGGCGGTAGAATTGGGCAAGCTGACCGGTTCGGTCACACAATTCGCCAACCAGATCGGGTTGACCAAAGAAGCCTGCTATCGGGCCCTCAGAGATCTGTCTGATCAGGGATTGCTGACAAAAACCGGGCGCGGGCGCTATGCCCCCACGCCACGTAGCGAAGACCGCCTTCCTTAGTTGTGCGGTGGGTTGCGACCGGCTTGGATTTCCCGAACGCGGTCCGGCCATGTTGATCTGATATATGCCAGAATGTCCCAGATATCGTCATCGGCAAACGCATCGCCAAACCCTGGCATGCCGCTGGCAAAGCCGGTGACACCGCGCGCAGCCAATGCTTCCTCTCCACCAAGCCGAGTGTATTCGAACAGAAGCTGGTTGTCGTGGTGCCATGTGTGCCCGGTCTCATCATGGGGTGGAGCTGGCAAAACGCCGTTTTCATCAGGCGTGCGCCAGTCGGGTTGCCCTTCAAGACTGGCCCCATGGCAGGACGCGCATTGTTCGCTGTAGAGGGTTTGACCATTGGTCAAATCTCGGTCATTCAATTCGTGATCGGCGATTGCACCGGTCGCGATACAGCATGCGGCAATGATCAAAACGCGTTTCATGCGACTTCCACCCATGTCTTCATACCCGCCGCCTGATGCCCAAGCATGTGACAATGCAACAGCCATTTTCCGGGATTGTCGAACACGCAGACGATGTCGCGGGTCTCACCCGCGTCCACAAGTGTTGTGTCCCGGAAAGCGCCCAGACCGTCGTCAGCCCCGACCTCAAAGAAATGATGCCCGTGCAGATGGATGCCATGCGGGAAACGGGTGTCGTTCACCAGACGAATACGCGCTGTCTGCCCACGTTCGAACAGATGAAACGGGGTATCCGTTAGACCGGACTGCCCGTTGAACGCCCAGATATCGCCACCCATCATACCTTGCATCATGCGACGGCTCATGGCCCCACCTTCCATGGTAAGCGTCAGGGAAGCCGCATTGTCTAAGTCGGGCTGCGTAACCTCGTTTGGTAGCAACGCAGAAATCTCCGATGGTTGCCGTTCCGTGTTCGCGTCCTCAACGGGGATTTCACCCAGCAAGTAGGGGCCGTCCTGCGTGGGAAACATGAAAGCGATTTGGTCCGGGGAAGTGATATCCGCGATGATATCCGCGCGTTGGGCCGGGGCAAGAATGAGACTGGATAACTCCTGTGGACTGACAAGGGGCATTCCGTCATTTGCAACGATTTTGCCGTCGGCACCTTCAATCTCAACCGGGAAAATCCTGTCGGTCGCGACATTGATCAGACGAAGGCGCACACGATCACCACGACGGACGGGCGTGCTCGGTTCGACAAGAGCACGGGCATAGTTGCCGAGCCGCCCCTGATGCGCCTGATCGTGCATATTTTCGAAACCATCGGCCAGCGTGCCCGCTTCGGTCATGCGCCAATCATCTATCAACACGATCAAATCGTGATCCACGTCCGGTGGCGTCAACTCTTCCACGATCAACGGGCCATAGAGCCCCTTTGCAACCTGTTCCCAAGATCGGTTGTGCGAATGGTACCAGAAGGTGCCTGCATCCGACGCACGGAAACGATAGGCGAACTCGGCATCCACTTCGACGACGTCTTGCGTTAGGCCCGGAACGCCATCCATTGCATTGTCGATGCGCAGCCCGTGCCAATGCACCGCCGATCCCTCTCCAATCTGGTTCAGGAACCGGATATCAAAGATTTCGCCCTGACGGACCCGCAGCACCGGACCGGGCGTGCTGCCGTTGAAGCCAAGCATTGGCGTTGTCGGTTCCCCATCGGGCAGGAGTTGAGCACTGACCGGCTGCGCAACCAGTTCCGTTGGGGTTGAAGCAAGTGTGATACGCGGAACCAATGCCGCCACGCTTGTCGTGATCAAAAATTCTCGTCTGTTCATGGAAGGCCTCAGTTTGGAAGGGTCAGAACGCTGGTGAGTGTTGCGGTGGCCGCAAGCACGACCAGGATGACCGCTGTTTCAATTTTGATGGAGCGCGCCAGATGCTGCGCGGCTTTGCTGTCTCCGGCCTGCATGGCGGGAACAAAACGAAGTTTGTTTGCGGCTGCCAGAATCAGGATCGCGCCGACAAGCACCAGCTTGATCAGAAGGGTTTGCCCATACCCGGTCGACAAGAGTGCTCTCAGATCGCCCAGCAACAGCCAGGCCATCAACAGGCCTGCCAGGATCAGCACCGGGACAATCACTGCCGCCGCTTGCCCAAAGCGATGCCCCAGCAGGGCCGCGTCGTCCAAGTGTTCTGGCAGTCGTGACAGGTTCCGTAAGGGGCCAAGGATACCGATCCAGAACGCGATACCAAGAAGGTGCAATAGAAGGAGCAGACGAACGCCAGTTTGCTGCAAGTCAGGTACGTGCCCGATTTTTGCAAAGGACCATAAGGCAATGGTCCCGCCAGCAAGTGAAACCCACCTCCCAAAACGGGGAATGAACATTCCCGCGATTAGGATTGCCATACCCGCAATCCGATAAACCAAAACGTCGCCAACCGGTGTTTGCCACAACAGCCCGAGCATTTCGGGATCCGTCATGCCATCGGCTCCACCCGTCAGGGCGGCTCCGCGCAGCATGAAGCCGAACATCGCTGCGAATATGGAAAGTCCCGCCAACACCACAGCCTTCGCCTTGATCCGGCGGCATAGTGGTAGCACCAGATTTGGAAAGGTCGCTAGAATGATCACAAGCCCGGTCGACCCAACGACGCCAAAATACAGCGTCAGTTTGGCGAATATCGCGGCTATTCCCCAGATATCCGGCATGGTCATTCCACCGTGAACGAGAATTCGCCCTGCATGGCGTGCCCGTCTGAACCTAATCCCCGCCATTCGATGCGGTAGGTGCCTTTCCCCATGCCTTCGAGGGGCAGCGTGAACACACGGCCAAAGCTCGTTTGATCCCTGAGATCAAGCCGTACAGACGGATGATCCTGATGAAGCATATCCACCCGTGTAAGACGGATATCATTGGCAAAGTTGAAGCTGATCTCGGGCGGGACTTCCGTGATTGTCGCGCCATTCTCAGGCGTTGTGTGATCTACGGGTGAATGCGCAAACGCACTGGTCGCCAGAACGGTCATCAAAGCAAATGTGGCAAGTTTTTTCATTGGGGTATCCTTTAGTTAATTCCGTTGGCGCGCTGGATTTCGCGGATGTAGGAGATGACCATAGCAACGTCGCCACGGGTCAAGCCTTCAACCGGCGGCATGTCACCAAACCGCCAGTGATGGCTTCTGACACCCACCGCAACCGCGCGCTGAAAGGACTCGTCGGCGTGATGGCTGGGCTCATAGATAACATGGATCAATGGTGGTCCCGCGCCCTCAACACCAACAGCGTTGGTGCCGTGACAGGCGGTACAGGTATTCTCGAATATGCGTTGGCCTATCGCTGCATTGCCGTCGATTTGCGGCATCTGGATCGCAACAATCGCGTTACCTTCAACAGGTGCCGCTTGCGCGACTTCCTCTGCGGGGCCGGGTCGAAGAACGAGGTATGCAGCGACGGCTGCCACGGCGCACGCGCCGATCACGATGTATTTTTTGTTCATGGATTGGTCCTAACCTTGTGAAACAGGGGCGGGCCGCAGTATTCCTGCGACCTTTCTAAAACGCTGATCACTCACGCAAGCAGCGGTGAAATCCTGATTCAAAGGTTGGGTGGTCTGTCCGGGTTGTCCGGCTCTTCCAGAGTTGAGAGGTGGCCAACCTGCCAACCCAATACGGCCTCGGATTGGTCAAAAACTGCGTCGGACGTTAGCAGTATTAGCGTGAGAGAATTGCACAGGAATGGATTGCATTCGTCATGCTCTATCCCATCTGATCCAAGCAGTGTGCTGCTCGTCAATTCCCCCAAAGCGTGGCCAGTGTGGTTTTCGACCACAGGCATGACCTTGTGCTCGTCACAATGCCCACCAACGCAACCCATGGATAAAGCATGCGCAGCGCTGCTTAGCCCCGTCATAAAGACCAGAAGAACAACAAGCAGTATTGAGGTTATGTTTCGAAGACACTTCACACAGCGAAGCTATCTCAGTTTCCGATCCATTACAACGCGAGCCCTCTGTCAGATGGTATGAACTCCAACCGCCCTAAGAAAAAAGCCACTCACCCGATTGCAGACCTCCAGGCAACACGCCGCATTTGATAAAATGAGCTTTTTCCGGCCGTTAGCTGCGGTTTGCGCCAATGTCCGTTTCAGTGGGATGATCTGAGCAGTTTGATGTTTCAGGATGACCATCATCGTAAAGCGCCGCCTGTGTTTCACCATTGTCCCAATGATACAGCAAGCCGATTTCTTCGCCTGTATTGATACATGTAATGCGGCCGATGGCTTCGGCCGTTGTGCGAGCACTCTCAAATTCGGGCAAAACTAGCCCCTCTCGTTAAACAATTCCTTTGGATCGACGCCGAGAGCATCCGCGATCCGCTCCAGAACATCGATTGATGCTGAATTCTTGGCGAGTTCGATCTCGCTGATATAGCTGCGATCGACTTCCGCAGCTAAGGCTAATTGTTCTTGGCTCAATCCTCTGGAATTTCTTAGATTCCGTACATTTAGCCCTACTCGTTCCCGCAATTTCATGGCCTGTATTCGGCCAGATCACAAGAACTGCTCTACGGAATATATTCCACAAAACGCGCGCGAGCATCACAAATGATGTTCTCGTATATGGTGTGAAGGGCGACGTTGGAGCTACATCTTCAATAATACAGTAATGTAATCAAAAGGCAGTTATTGATATGTGGTGCAGATTTATCAGGAATTGGTTCTTTGGGGTCGCAATGTCTCTGCTTTCCAGTGTGGCTCCTCAGGCAGCGAAAGCCTATCAAGTCGATTGCGCCATTCTGCTTTGCCTGGCTGGTGGGTGGCCCGCGTCAGCAGAATGCGCTCATGCCCGTGCCGTGTTCATCCGTCGGATCACGCCTTGGCCGATTGAGCCACCCCTGCAAATCTGGCGTTGTCCGATGGGTGTTGCGGAGCGCGCGCCTATGCAAAGCACGGCCCCGACAACTTGGGAGGCCAGCAACCAAACTGGCCAGGCGCTCGGCCAAGTCATTCTGGCACAGGTGGTCGAAGGCGGTGCCGATATCGACATCAGTGGCTTGGAATTCGACTTCGTACGCTCGATCCGCGTTTGGGATGTGCGGCACTACAGCCATCGCGAACGCGGTCGCGACGATGATTGTTCTGAGCGCTATAACATGCGCCTCGGGACCTACGGCACACAAGGCGAATTTGGTTGGCAACGCACGACCCCAGCTGCCGCCCCGCAATGGGTTCTGCCGACGCGACGCTGCACACCATCAAGTTGGCGGCGTGGGGTTGGTGTTGAATGGGAAGATCACGAGGGCAACCACGGATATGAGTGGGTGGCGTATTAGGGCTATTCGCCGATGTCTTTCATGCGTTCCGCAATGTCGCCCGCAATGCGCTCATACAGGGCGGCTTGCTTGTCCCTAGGTGAGCCGGGCTTCGGATTTCTCCGACGGATGCGTTTGGCAAGCCAGAAGAGCAACCGCGCGGCGGGGTCATCCAATTTTTCCGGCACGGGGGCCGGATAGTTTTCTTCGAGGAGGGCAACGACCTCAGCATTCATGCTGCGATGGTTGGCCTCAGCCGCGAGGCGTATCCGATCGCGAAGACCGTCGGGCAGCCGCACGATAAATTTATCCTGATTCTGAGAGCTTTGTTCTGGCATGGTGGCACTGTGCCATAAAAAGCAATTGACGCAATAGTGGCTAAGTGCCACTAAAAGGATGTGATTTCAACCTGGAGGCGTTTCATGAACAGTCGTAAACCAATGCAGCTTCGACTTCCGCAAGAGCTCAAGGAGTGGATCAAGGCGGAGTCCGATCGCAATGGAAACTCCCAAAACTCTGAAGTGATCCGCGCCATTCGCGCGGCAAAGGACAGGCGCTCCACACCTGGAGCAATTGGAAATATCATTATGGATCAGGGTGATAATGCGCGTTGTTAACAAGGCGAGAGAGGTACCGACACGATGACCAAAGCAAGTGCACAGACGAAAGCAAAGCAAGCGGCTTCGGCCTTCATCAGAGAAGCGCGAGAGGCGGGCTGGCAACGTGCCAAATTCGAAATCAAGCCTGATGGCAGTGTGATCGTCGACGCGAACATGGTGGCGGCCGAGGCAGCCGACGACTTCCTCAATGGTGACTTGAGAATGGGCGAATGACCCGCAAGAGCCTGCCAAAATACGTCTACAATGACAGGGGGTACCTTCGGTTCATCCGGCGGTCGCGTGGCATCTCCGTCATGATGCACGAGGAAGCGGGCACGCCGGAGTTTTGGGATCACTACAATCGCCTGCTAAAAGGAAAGCCAGCACCCGCGCCGGTGAAGCGAAACTTCGAAGCGTTGATCCTCAGCTACTATGAGAGCGACGCCTACAAGAAACTCAAGCCCCGAACGAGATCCGACTATCGGCGGTACATCAGCCACATTCGTGAGATCTGGGCCGAGAAAGACCCGGCTCGGATCGAGACCCATCACATTTACGAATTGCACCGCGCCAATGCGGATCATTGGCGACAGGCGAATTACTTGGTGCAGGTCATGGTCGTGTTGATGAACCACGCTCGATTGATTGGCTTCATCAAAAAGGCACACGGCAACCCGGCGAAAGGCATTCCGCTATTCAAGCAGCAGAGCGACGGCTGGGAGCCTTGGCCAGATGATGTTCGCGCCGAGTTCGAAGCACTAGCTTCTGAGCGTGCACGGCTGGTCTACGAGCTTTGCGTCGGCACAGGCCAGCGTATCGGCGATGTCGTGAAAATGAAGTGGGCGCATTTTTCCGACGAAGGATTCGATTTCACTCAGGGCAAAACCGACAAGCCGCTTTGGATCCCGCTCACCGACCGCCTGAAGGCCCATCTGGACGGCATCGCACGAACAGACGGCACTATTGTGACTAACGCCAAGGGGCGACCAGTGAGTTATCGGATCGTTGCTGAGGAAATGCGTTCCATAAAAAAGAAGATGAAGCACGAGAAGGCGAGCTACTACAAAACGCACGGGCTCAGGAAAAACGCGACGATCGAGCTTTATCTGGCTGGATGCGATGACGAGATGGTCAAGGCTGTCACCGGTCACTCAGGCGTTGAGATGCTGAAAAAGTACGGTGGGCCGATCCGGCAGAGGGAGCTCGCGAAGCGCGCTCAAGAGGCAAGAAATCAAATGGAACGAAGAAAGACCGAAACGTGAAAATTTCAACGGTTGTTTCAAAAATGGCAGTGAAGGAGAGAGGGAATGACGCAAGTCATTGATTTTA
>NZ_JFKE01000011.1 GCF_000647975.1 Actibacterium mucosum KCTC 23349 | reverse complement strand
CCGGCGTGATCCGCGCGGCCAGATCGCCCGCCTCGGCCATGAAGTCATCCACCTTCGAGACCGTCCGGTTAAAAACCGAAATCGAAAACCCCTTCTCGGCAATGTTCAAAGACAACATCGCCCCCATCGTCCCCAATCCAATCAGACCTATTTGTGAACCGCTCATCCCGCTCTCCCCGCATTCCGTTAGCGCTAATAGTGTAGGCATTCCGGGGGCGGAAAACAGCCCGCTTGGTCAAAAAAGTTCCGGGCGCAATTTATTGAACGTCCAATTGCAGGATTTCGGCCAATCCACCGCGCCGAACGGCCAGTTCGGCCAGGGTATAGCGGTCAAACACCGCCAGAAAGGCCGCATAAGCCTCGCGGAAAATGGCGCGGGCGCGGCATTGCGGGGTGATTTTGCACAGGTTCGAACGGCCAAAACACTCCACCAGAGTGTCGCCCGGCTCGGTCCGGCGCAGCACCGCACCCAGGTTGATTCTGTCGGCCGGGCGGGCCAGCTGCATGCCGCCCGCCTTGCCGCGCGTGGTGGTGATGAACCCGCCTTGCGACAGGTCCCACACCACCTTGGTCAGGTGGCTGCGCGAGATGTCATAGGCGGTGGCGATCTCGGCCACGCTGACGCGCGTTTCGGGACGCAGCGCCAGATAGATCAGCACGCGCAACGCATAGTCGGAATGGGTGGTCAGCCGCATCAGAACCCGGCCAGCAGAAAGCCGAACAGGATCCACAGGGGCGCCGGGGCGGCAATCCAGACCAGCGCGGTGGCCAGCCATTTATATCCGGTATTTGTCATCTCATCCTCCGATCGGTCAGGCGGCCACAATCGTGGCGATGGAAAAGGCGAAGAACCCGCCATAGCCCAGCACGAACGCCACCTGAACCGCGCGGATCAGGACGCGCCCCACCGGGTCGGCCGGGGTTTCGAACACGTGGCCCTTGGACTGCGCGCCCCACAGGGCGGCACAGAACAGGGCGAAAAAGCCCAGCGTGGCGGCTTCGGCAACAAAAACGAGGGTGGGCATCGGGGGCCTCCTTAAACATTCATATGAGATGAATAATAATAGGGGCGCCCATTTGCAACCCGCGCGCGCCTGCGCGGATTGCCGCAGGGGTGGCGGTTACAGCGACAGTTTCTTGAACACCATTTCGGGGATGTTGCGGATGATCAGCATCACCAGCCACCAGATCCGCCGCACATAGATGTCATTGCGGCCCTTGCGCACCGCGTTCAGCACCGCGGTTCCCAGCTCGTCCGGCTCGGCGGTCAGCTTGGCGGGCAGGTCCATCCCGGCGGTCATCGCGGTGTTCACAAAGCCCGGGCGCACGGTGACAACATGCACGCCTGCGCCGGCCAGCCGGTTGCGCAGCCCCGACAGAAAGGCGGTAAAGCCCGCCTTGGCGCTGCCATAGATGTAATTCGTGGCGCGGCCCCGGTCACCGGCGACCGAGCTGATGCCGACAATCGCGCCCGATCCGCGCGCCTCCATCCGGTTGGCGAACACACCCAGCAACGTCGCGGGCCCTTCGAAATTGGCACGCATCACCTGCGCGGCCTTGGCCACGTCGCGTTCATTGTCCAACTGCTCGCCCATCGCGCCCACCGCGCAGATCACCACCGAGGGCAGGGCGGGCAGCCCGTCGACAAACCCCTCATGCGCGGCAATGTCGGTGGCGTCGAAGGCAAAGGTCTCCACCTCGACCCCGTGGCGCAGGGCCATGTCGGTCTTGGCGGCCTCCAGCTGCCCGGCATCGCGCGCGGCCAGCCACACCGGGTGGCCCTCGGCGGCAAAGGCATGCGCGCAGGCCAGCCCGATATCGGACTTGCCCCCAAGGATCAGAACGGGGCCCGGGATATTCATATTTTCAACCTTTCGGATTGAACGGATTGGAACGTCTCCGCGCGGCCTTTCTGGCCCCGCATCTCGGCAAATTCGCCCACGCGCGGATCAGCCCGGCGCAGCGTGTCGGCGCCCATGCGCGCGTCTTTGGCAAGGTAAAACCGCCCGCCATGGTCCAGCGTTATGCCATCCAGCCAGTCCATCAGCGCCAGCGCCGACGTTGTGGCGGGAAAGTCCAGCGCCAGCGTGTAGCCCTCCATCGGGAAGGAAAACCGGCTGTCCTGCGCGCCCAGCCGTTTCAGCACGGCAAGAAAGCTGCCCTGACCGGCCTCGGATATCGCGCTCAGCAGCGCCGTCAGACCATCGCGTGCGGTGGACAGGGGCAGGGCGCATTGGAACTGCAAAAACCCTTTGCGGCCATAGATGCGGTTCCAGCCCAGGATGCTGTCCAGCGGATAGAAATAGCTGTCCCAATCCACCAGGCTCTCGCCCTCGGCGCGGCAGCCTTTCCAATAGTAAAGCTTGTTGAAGGCCCGCACGGTATGCCCGTTCAGCATGAAACCCGGCATGTCAAAGGGCACCGACAGCTTGCGTTTGGGTGGGATGGCCAGCGGGCGGCGGGCGCGGGTCACGTCCAGATCACCGGCCGTCGCATGCTCGCCCAGCATCACCAAAGACCGGCCCAGCGCGTCGCCGGTGGCAAGGCAGTCGATCCACGCGACCGAATAGGTGGCGTCGTGATTGGCCTCGAACACCCGCATCGCGTCGCGCAGATTGGCCGCGGGCACCATGGTCTGACGGATCCACGCGCTTTCAACCGGGCGCAGCCGGATCGCCGCGCGCAGGATCACCCCGGTCAGCCCCATGCCGCCGATCGTCCACTCAAACAGCTTGCGGTTCTTGTTGCGGGCGCAGCGGGTGACGGTGCCGTCGGCCTCCATCACCTCGATCCATGTCACGTATTGGCCAAAGCTGCCCTCGATATGGTGGTTCTTGCCGTGCACATCCGCCGCAATCGCGCCGCCCAGCGTCACGAACTTGGTGCCCGGCGTGACATAGGGAAACCAGCCGCGCGGCAGGAACGCGTCGATGATATCGCCGATCAGCACACCGGCCTCGGCCACCAGCTCGCCCTTCTTGGCGTCAAAGCTGACCATCTTGTTCAGGTTGCGAGTGCTGATCGTGGTGGTTTTGCCCACCGCGCTTTGGCCATAGGCCCGGCCATTGCCGCGCGCGATCACCGGGCCGCGGGTCAGCGCCTCGGCCGCCTCGGACCCGTCGCGCGGTGCGGTCAACGCCGTGTCTTCGGCCCCAAACCGGCCCCACCCGCCCAGTTTCATGGCGCCACCTGCGCGGGCGCGGCAAAGACAAACCGGCGGTCCAGGAAGTATTTCGTGACGTAACCCACGGCCAGGCCCAGAACCGCGCCCAGCTCGCGCATCGCGTGGCTGTCCCAGATCAGCCAGAACGCCGTTTCGGTGCCCCAGAAGATCGCCGTGGTGATCAGCCCCATCGCGGTATAAAGGCCAAACTTGCGCCCATGCGCGGCCATGCCGGTGGACCGGTCGTCAAAGATCCAGCGTTTGTCCAGAACGTATTTCAGCACCAGACCCACCGCCGTGCCGGTAAACACCGCGATGGCAAAGCCCAGCGTGCCGTCGGATATGGCCAGAACCGCGCGCTGCGCGCCCAGATTGGCCACCGTCGCCAGCACCGCAAAGGCGCCGTATCGCAGGATCAGCGCGGCCGGGCTCATAGCATCGTCGCCGCCGCTGCGATGCCCAGAATGATCAGCGCGCAGATCTGGCTGACCCGGTCCTTGACCGCGTACACCACCGGATCGTCATGCATCTGCCCGCGATGGGCCAGCATCACCGTGCGGCTGACCCAATAAAGCAGCACCAGGCACACCCCCCACAGCAGGGTCGGGGCGGCGTAAAGCTCGCGCACCGTTTCCGAGTTGACGTAAAGCGCCAGAACCATGACCGAGACATAGCCCGACGCCGCCGCCATGGCCGCGACCAGCGGCGTGTCATCCACGTGATAGCCGCGCCCATGCGCCTTGGTCTTGCCCGACGCCGCGCCATCCACCAGCTCGGCCTGCCGTTTGACGGCAGCCAGCGAGAAGAAGAAAAAGACCGAAAACGCCAACAGCCAGACCGAAAGCGGAATACCCGTCGCCGCCCCGCCCGCAATGATGCGGATGGCATAAAGCACCGCCAGGGTGCAGACATCGATGATCAGCTGGCGCTTCAGGTACAGCGAATAGGCCGTGGTCACCACGTAATAACCGGCCATAACGAACAGGAAGTCAGCCCCCAAAGGCACGGCGAACATTGCCCCCATGAAAAGAAGCGCGGGCACCATCCACGTGCCCGCCGACAAGGGCAACGCGCCCGAGGCAAAAGGCCGGTTGCGCTTGCGCGGATGCGCGCGATCGGATGCCAGGTCCAGAAGGTCGTTCAGTACGTAAACCGACGAGGCCACAAGGCTGAACGCGATAAACGCCATGACCGAGCGGATCACGTTGACCGAGGTAAACTCATGCGCCATCAGCAAGGGCAGGAATACCAGCAGGTTTTTCAGCCACTGATGCGGCCGCATCGCCTTGATGGCGGGGCGCAGGGCCGGGGTGGGGTCGGTAATCTCGGCCACTTCGCCACCCTGCGTGGTGATCTGGCGCACAAGCGCGCGCGGCCCGTCCACCACGATGGCCTTGCGCGCATTGGCCCAAACGGGCAGGTCCGCCTCGGCATCGCCGATATAGTCGTAGTTTCCGACGCCAAACCGCTTTTCCAGGAATTTGGCCTTGTTGGCGCCCTTGAGGTTGTGCACCGCGTCCGAGCCATGCACCTCGTCAAACAGCCCCAGATGCGCCGCGATATCCTTGGCATAGGTGACATTGCTGGCCGTGACCAAAGCCACTTGCCCGCCGCCCTCGCGCCAATTGCGGATATAGTCCACCACCCCTTCGTTATAAGGCAGGGTGGCCGCATCAACGCTGGCCAACTCGGCCAATCGCGCCTTCAGCGCGGCCCGTCCGCGGGCTAGCGCGCCGATCACCTGCAACGGCGCGGTCCAGCGGGCTGAAAAAGCCGACCAAAAGCTTTCGAACAGCATATCCGAGCGGATCAGACTGCCGTCCAAATCCACCACCAACATATGCGCACTACGCAAAATCGCGGTATCCACTTTGCTCACAATCCCGGCCCACTGCTCTGGTTTTTCTCTGCTTGATTTGGTCAATAGCTGGGGTTTTGGACAAAATAATGGCGAAAACGGGGGATTGTTTCCGAATTTGAACGGGCCCGTTTCCAAAAGGCGCGCCTTGCGGCGCAGGTGATATCTCGCGCCCGGCCTTGCGGCCGGTCCCTCGGGGTGACGCGGGGCGCAGACGGTGCAGCACGCCCCCGCCCGAGCCGAAAGCCGAAGGCGACAGGCGAGATAAAAGAAATGCGCCGTCAGGCGCTCAATTTACCTGAATGGGTCGTCAGGATAGGTGACGTGAGCCAAATACAGGCCCTGGGGAGGGCAGACCGGCCCGCAGGCGGCGCGGTCGCGGGCCTGCAGCGCGGTTTTCACGTCGTCCGGCGCCCAGGCCCCCGCGCCGACGCGTTCCAGCGTGCCGACGAAACTGCGGACCTGGTTGTGCAGGAAGCTGCGGGCGCGGACGTGAAAACGGAACTCGGTGCCCGATGGGGTTTCGACCTTTTCGATCCGCAATTCGTCCAGCGTTTTGACCGGCGAGGCGGCCTGGCAGATCGCCGCGCGGAAGGTGGTGAAATCGTGTCGGCCCAAAAGGTGGGCTGCGGCCGCCTGCATCGGTTCCAGCTGCAGCGCGTGGCGCACCTGCCAGACCTTGCCGCGTTCATGCACCGCCGGGGCGCGGCGGGCGAGCAGGCGGAAGAGGTATTGCCGCTCTGTCGCCGAGAACCGGGCGTGGAAATCTTCGGTCACCTCGGTGGCGGCCACGATGGCCACGGCCGCGGGTTTCAGGTGGTGGTTCAACGCCTCGGACAGGCGGAACGGGTCCCAGTCGCGCGCCATGTCGCAATGGGCCACCTGGCCCAGCGCGTGCACGCCGGCATCGGTGCGTCCGGCTGCGGCAATGGATGGTACATCGGGTTCCAGCCGCGCCAGCGCCGCCTCAACCGCGCCCTGCACCGAGGGCTGATCGGCCTGACGCTGCCAGCCGGCGAATGCCGCCCCGTCATATTCGATTTTTAACGCGTATCTGGGCATGATCTGGCCCTAGCGCGATCCTGCCCGAAAGACAATCCGCCAAGGCGCTGGCAACGGTGCCCTATCGCGCCTATCTTGCGGGTGCATGGCATCGGAGGCGAGGCAAGTTTGGCAGGCATAGGCGATATCGCGGATGATCTGGTGCGCGGGGTTGAGGGCGTCGGTTCAACCGTTTCCGAGACGCTGTTCGAGCCGGTGATCCGCCTTGGCGTCACCGGCCTCTCGCGATCGGGAAAGACGGTCTTTATCACATCGTTGGTCGCGAACTTGATGAACCGGGGCAGGATGCCGGGGATGACCGACGCGGCCACCCACGAGATCGAAGCCGTGTACCTTCAGCCCCAGCCCGACGACACCGTGCCGCGTTTTGCCTTCGAGGATCACATGGCCGCCCTGTCGGGCCCTGCGCCCAGCTGGCCGAACTCGACCCGCCATATCTCGCAATTGCGCCTGTCGATCCGGCTGCGCCCGCGGTCGATGCTGGGGGCGTTGACCGGGCCGCGCACGGTGCATCTGGATATTGTCGATTACCCGGGCGAATGGCTGTTGGACCTGCTTTTACTGCAGAAATCTTATGCGGAATGGTCGGTGGAGGCTTTGGCCAAGGCCCGCGCGCGCCCGCAGGGGGCGGGTTTTGTGGCGGCCTTGGAGGGCATGGATCCCACCGCCCCGCTGGAGGAAAGCGTTGCCGTCACCCTGTCGCGGCAGTTTGCCGATTATCTGAACACAGCGCGCGCGGCGGGGTTTTCCGATTGCACGCCGGGGCGGTTCCTGCTGCCGGGTGAGTTGCTGGGCTCGCCCGTTTTAACCTTTGTGCCGCTGCCCGGCGCCGATACCCGCATGCCGCGCGGCTCGTTGGGGGCCGAGATGGCCCGCCGGTTCGAGGCCTATAAGCGCGCCGTCATCCGCCCGTTTTTCCGCAACCATTTCGCCCGGATCGACCGACAGGTTGTGTTGCTCGACCTGCTGGGTGCGCTGCATGCCGGCCCGCCCGCGCTGGAGGATTTGCGCCAGGCCATGGCCGATCTGCTGAGCGTGTTCAAACCCGGCACCAACCCGTTTCTGGCCCGCCTTCTGCGCGGCCAGCGGGTGGAGCGGTTGCTGTTTGCCGCCACCAAGGCCGACCATCTGCATCACACGCAGCATGGCCGCCTGACCGCGCTGGCCGATGCGCTGTTGGCCGAGGCGCGCGACCGCGCCGCCTTTGCCGGGGCCGAAACGCGGGCGATGTCCATCGCCGCGCTGCGCGCCACGGTCGAAGAGACGCACAGCCATAACGGCGCGCCGCTCAACTGCGTGCGCGGGCGCGGGGACGAGGGCGAGGCCGCTTGGTTCCCCGGCCTTCTGCCCGAAGATCCGGCCCATGTTCTGGCGCCGGCGCGGGCCGGGCAGGGGGCGTGGCTGGATGGCGATTATGGCCGCATGCGGTTCCACCCGCCGCGCCTGACGCTGGCCCCCGGCGACGGCCCGCCGCATATCCGGCTGGACAAGGCCGCGGGATTTCTTTTGGGAGGGCGGATCTGATGGCTGCAGACAGATGGAGACACCGATGACCGCCCCCAAAGGCCCCGTCACGATCCCGCTGGGCGATGACGACGCGGTGCCCGGCCCCGAACTGGCCCCGCCGGTGCCCGAACCCGATGACACGCCGCCGCTGCCCGCCGACATTGCGACGGCTGCACCGCCGGGTGGGTCGCGCCTGATGCGCTGGGTGCTGATCCCGGCGGGCGGGCTGATCGTGTTTGCAATCGGGCAATGGCTGTGGTCGCTGGTCACGGGGCTGTTGGCCGCCAACCCGGTGCTGGGCGGCGTGGCGGGGGCTTTGGTGGCGGTGATGGGGATCGCGGCGGTGCTGCTGATCCTGCGCGAGATGGCGACATTGTCGCGCATGCGTCGTATCGACGGGCTGCGCAAATCGGCGCAATCGGCCTTGTCGGGCAATGATCTGCCCGCCGCGCGCGACGTCATCACCCGGCTGCTGCGCCTGTACGAGGGGCGCGCCGATATGCGCTGGTCGACGGGGCGCATGGCGGATCGTCAGGACGACATGCTGGACGCCGACGCCCTGCTGCATCTGGCCGAAGACACGCTGATGGCGCCGCTGGACGCCGCCGCCACGCGCGAGGTCGAGGCCGCCGCGCGCCAGGTCGCCACCGTCACCGCGCTGGTGCCGCTTGCGCTGGCCGATGTTGTGGCCGCGCTGGTGGTCAACCTGCGCATGATCCGGCAGATCGCCGCCATATACGGCGGGCGCAGCGGGTTCTGGGGCAATATGCGGCTGGTGCGCAACGTCACCGCCCATCTGGCCGCCACCGGGGCCGTCGCGGTGGGCGATGACATGTTAGAGCCGATCCTGGGCGGCGGTGTCCTGTCGAAACTGTCGCGGCGCTTTGGCGAGGGGCTGGTTAACGGCGCCCTGACCGCGCGGGTGGGGGCTGCCGCGCTGGAGGTCTGCCGCCCGCTGCCCTTTTCGCGCGCCAAGCGTCCGCTGGTGCGTCAGATCGTCAAGCGGGCGCTGACCGGGCTGTTCGGCAAATCCGATGGCTAAGGTGATGGTCATCGGCGGTTATGGCCTGATCGGCGCGGCGATTGTGCACGCGGCCCGGGCGCAAGGCCACGCCGTGACCGCGCTGGGCCGCAGCAAGACCACCGCGCGGCGGGTGTTGCCGGATGTCACATGGCATATCGCCGATCTGCGCGACCTGACCGACCCCGCCGATTGGGCCCCGATCCTGGGCGGGGTTGATGTGGTGGTGAACGCCGCAGGCGCGTTGCAGGACGGTCCTGCCGATCATTTGGACGTTGTTCACCACACGGCCCCGGCCGCCCTATTTGCCGCTTGCGCGGCGCAAGACGTCCGCGTTGTGCAAATCTCGGCCGTGGGGGTTGCGCCGGGGGCGGACACCGCGTTTTTGCGCACCAAGGCGATGGGCGATGCCGCGCTTGTGGCCTCGGGCGCGCCGCATGTGATCCTGCGGCCAGGGCTGGTTCTGTCGCAGACCGCCTATGGCGGCACCGCGTTGTTGCGCATGCTGGCGGCGGTGCCGGTGGTGCAGCCGCTGGCCCTGCCAGAGGCGCAGATTCAGACCATTGACATGGACGACCTGACCCGGGCCGTCAATGCCGCCATCGCGGGCGACCTGTCTGATGGCGCCTCGCTGGACCTGGTCGCCGAGACGCCGGTGGCGTTACATCAGCTGGTGGCCGATCTGCGCCAATGGCTGGGCTTTGCGCCTGCGCGCCGGGTGATTGCCTTGCCGCGTATGGCCACCAGCGCGGTGGGCCGGATCGCCGATGCGCTGGGCCATCTGGGGTGGCGGTCGCCGTTGCGGTCCACCGCGATGCAGGTGCTGACCGAGGGGGTATTGGGCGACCCGGCGCCGGCCGCGGCGGCTGGGCTGCGCCCGGTGGATCACGCAACAACCCTGCGCCGCATGCCACCCGCCGGGGTCGAGGCGCGGTTGCACGCCCGCATGGCGCTGTTGATGCCGGTGGTGGTGGCGGTTCTGATCGGGTTCTGGAGCTTGTCGGGCCTTGCAGGCCTCTTCTCGCTCCAGGACGCAGCCGGGCATCTGACCAGCGCCGGGTGGTCCGATGCGGCGGCGGGGGCGGCGGTGGTGTTCTGGTCGCTTGTTGATGTCACGTTGGCGTCGGGGTTGGCGTGGCGGCGATCGGCGCGGGTGGCGTTGTGGGGGATGGTGGTGGTGCCGGCAATCTATGTCGGCGCCGCGACGGTTGTTACACCGTGGCTGTGGGCAGACCCGCTGGGCCCGTTGGTCAAGGCCATCCCGGCGGCGGTTTTGGCGTTGGTGGCGCTGCCCATGATCGAGGCGCGGTGATGGACCCGGAACTGGTTCTGCGGTTTCTGCATGTCATTGGCGCTTGCGTGCTGCTGGGCACCGGTGCGGGCATCGCGTTTTTCATGCTGATGGCGCATCGCAGCGGCGACGTGGCAGCCATCGCCCATACGGCGGGTGTGGTGGTGATCGCCGACACGATCTTTACCGCAACCGCCGCCATCGCCCAGCCGCTGACCGGGCTGTTGCTGGCCCGCGCGGTGGGCTGGCCCCTGACCGAGGGGTGGGTGTTGCTGGCCCTGATCCTTTACGGCGTTGTCGGGCTGTTCTGGTTGCCGGTGGTCTGGATCCAGATCCGCCTGCGCAACCTCGCGCGCGCAGCCGCCGCGCGGGCGCAGCCTTTGCCCGATCTTTACCACCAGCTTTTTCGCATCTGGTTCGCCTGTGGCATTCCTGCATTTGGTGCGGTTCTGGTCATCGTCTGGCTGATGCTTGCCCGCCCAGCCCTGGGCATCTGAGGGGGGCAGAAGTTTAAACTTCGCTCCGTCCGGGGTGCGGAAAGTTTAAAAGCCCCGTGAAACTTTTGGCCTTTCACACTGCTGTGAGGTGGCCGGGTAAGGTGTTTTAGCCACTTGTGTATAATATTATGTGATCGGGGTTGCGTCACACCATATTCAGGAGCTCCACCATGACCGCACCCATCTCTATCGCCCTTCCCGTGCTGCGGATCGGCCTGTTCGTCTTCATGATGTTCTGGGCCATCAGTAAATTGCTTGCGCCTGCGGGTGCTCAGGGAATTTTCCAAGGTTTCTATGGGCTTAGCCTGGGCCTGTCGCCCATCATCTTTGTTGGGATCGTACAGATTGTCATCCTTGTGGCCTTCGTTCTGGGCCTGTTTCGCACGGTTACCTATGGCCTTGTGGCGCTGATGAACCTGCTGACCCTGCTGGTCGCGGCCAAGCCCATCATCTTTGCCTTCACCGAGGGTGGCAACTTGCTTTTTGCTGCATCAATTCCGGTACTTAGCGCCTCGGTCGCGCTGTTCCTGCTGCGCGATCAGGACAGTTTTCTGACCGTAAAACTGCCCGCAAAATCGGCCGCCTGACGGCCTCAGCGCAGCTTGGGGATGCCGCCGGGCAGGGTCGCGCGTTCGACCACCCCGGCCCTCAGGCTGCGCCCGATCCGATGCGCCAGCGCCGACCACGCGGCTGCCTGATCAATGGTCAGATTTTCGGCTAACACCTTGTCAAACAAGGATAACCAGGTCTCGAACATCCCCGGTCGTACGTTGCCCGCCTGCACGTGTGCGGCCATGGGGCTGCCGTCATAGACGCGTTCATTGAGGATCGCGTTGGCCCAGAAATCGGTCACTTTGGCCTCATGCGCGGGCCAATCATCCACATGCACCGCAAAAACAGGGCCCAGCCCCGGATGCTGTCGGATCCGTTCATAGAACGTGGCGACCACGCCCGCGATCTCGTCACGGCTGATCTGGAATTTCGGCGGCAAAGCTGACATGCCCCCAACATCGGGTTTTTGATCAATCATACAAGGGCCAAATCGCCGCGCCGTGCCCTCTGGACGCGCGCGCCGGGGCGACTTATAAGGCGCTTTAGGATGTACATCGTGGCCATCATTATTCGAATTATCAGCCCGGCGCTCTGATCACCAACGAGCCGCCGGGACAAGGCGTTTGAGCCCTCGCGCCGCCCTTCGCACAGACCTAAATTCCCTGCCAAGGACCACAAATCATGTGTGCCGACACGCCTGAATACAAAGACACCCTGAACCTGCCGCAAACCGAGTTTCCGATGCGCGCGGGCCTTCCAAAACGCGAGCCTGAATGGCTGGCGCGTTGGGAAAAGATTGGCGTTTACAATAAGTTGCGCGAAAAAGAAGGCCGCCAGCCTTTCACCTTGCACGATGGCCCGCCTTATGCGAACGGCCATCTGCACATCGGTCACGCGCTGAACAAAACCATCAAGGACATGATCGTTCGGTCGCATCAGATGATGGGCTACGACAGCCGCTATGTCCCAGGTTGGGACTGCCACGGTTTGCCGATCGAATGGAAGATCGAAGAGCAATATCGTCAAAAGGGTCAAAACAAGGACGAGGTTGAGATCGTCGACTTTCGCCAGGAATGCCGGAAGTTCGCCGAAGGTTGGGTTGACGTTCAGCGCGAGGAGTTCAAACGCCTCGGCATCACTGGTAACTGGGAAGACCCGTACCTGACCATGAACTTTCACGCCGAACGCGTGATTGCCGAGGAACTGATGAAGTTCCTGATGAACGGCACCCTTTATCAAGGCTCCAAGCCCGTCATGTGGTCGCCTGTTGAACAAACCGCACTGGCCGAGGCCGAGGTGGAGTATCACGACAAGGAAAGCTTCACGATCTGGGTGAAATTCCAGGTTGTTGGCACGGGTGACGAACGTCTGGACAGCGCCAAGGTCGTGATCTGGACCACCACGCCCTGGACCATTCCGTCGAACAAGGCGGTGGTGTATGGCGAGCAGATTTCGTATGGTTTGTATGAGGTTACAGGGCGACCAGAGGAATGCTGGGCCGAAGTTGGTGACCATTACATCCTTGCCGATAACCTTGCCGCCGATGTGTTCAGCCGGGCCCGTTTGGACGACACCATGTATCGCCGTGTGGGCGATGTGTCCCATCAGGATTTGGCCAAGATCACGCTGAAACACCCGCTTGCGGGCGCCGAAGGCGCGAACGGTGAGTGGGATGATATCCGCGATTTCCGTGCCGCTGACTTTGTGACAGATACCGAGGGCACGGGCTTTGTGCACTGCGCCCCCAGCCACGGGATGGAGGAATACGAGCTTTACCGCGACCTTGGCATGCTGGAACAGGTGATCACCTACAACGTGATGGACGACGGCGCATTCCGCGACGACCTGCCGTTTTTTGGTGGCAAAAAGATCATCCGCGAAAAGCTTAACAAGAAAAACAAAAAGAACCCGTGGGAAGGCGACGCAAACACCGCAGTTATGGCCAAACTGGCCGAGGTTGGGGGTCTGCTGGCGCGCGGCGTCATCAAACACTCGTACCCGCATTCGTGGCGCTCAAAGGCGCCGGTGATCTATCGCAACACGCCGCAATGGTTTGCCGCCGTGGACAAGACGGTGGGCGATGGTCAGGACATGCATGGCACAACGATCCGCGACCGGGCGCTGACCAGCATCGACAAGCTGGTGAAATGGTACCCGCAATCGGGCCGCAACCGTCTGTATTCCATGATCGAAGCGCGCCCCGACTGGGTTCTGTCGCGCCAACGCGCCTGGGGGGTGCCGCTAACGGTGTTCACCCGCAAAGGGGTGCTGCCGACCGATGACACCTACCTGCTGCGCGACCCCGCAGTGAATGCCCGCATCGCCGAAGCGTTCGAGGACGAGGGTGCCGATTGCTGGTATGCCGAAGGGGCCAAAGAGCGGTTCCTGGCCGCGGATTACGACCCCGAGGACTGGGATCAGGTGTTCGACATTCTGGATGTGTGGTTCGACAGCGGCTCGACCCACGCCTTTGTGCTGCGTGACCGCGAGGACGGCACCGAAGACGGCATCGCCGATGTGTACATGGAAGGCACCGACCAGCATCGCGGCTGGTTCCACTCGTCGCTGCTGCAAGCCTGCGGCACGCTGGGCCGTGCGCCTTATCGCAACGTGGTGACCCATGGGTTCACGCTGGACGAGAAGGGCAACAAGATGTCCAAATCTCTTGGCAACACGATTGTACCGGACGAGGTGGTCAAGCAATACGGCGCCGATATCCTGCGTCTGTGGGTGGCACAGACCGACTATTCGGTGGACCAACGGATCGGTCCGGAGATCCTGAAAGGCGTGGCCGACAGCTATCGCCGCCTGCGCAACACCATGCGCTTCATGCTGGGCAGCCTGCACGGGTTTAACCCCGCCGACGCGGTGGCGGCCCAGGATATGCCCGAGCTGGAACGCTGGGTGCTGCACCGGCTGGCCGAGCTGGATCACCAGGTGCGTAAAGGCTATGCCGAGTTTGATTTCCAGGGCGTGTTCCAGTCGGTCTTCAATTTCGCCACGCTGGAGCTTTCGGCATTTTACTTCGACATCCGCAAGGACGCGCTCTATTGCGACGCGGCCGACAGCCTGAACGCCCGCGCGGCGCGCACGGTGCTGGACATCCTGTTCCACCGCCTGACCACCTGGCTGGCACCGATCCTGGTCTTCACCATGGAAGAGGTCTGGCTGGAACGGTTCCCCGGCGATGACAGCTCGATCCACCTGCAGGATATGCCCGAAACCCCCGGCGACTGGCTGAACGAACCGCTGGCCGCCAAATGGGCGGGTATCCGGCAGGTACGCCGCGTGGTGACCGCCGCGCTGGAGGTGCAGCGCCGCGACAAGGTGATTGGCGCCTCGCTGGAAGCGGCCCCCGTGGTGCATGTGCGCGACGCGGATGTGGTCGCGGCGCTGAAAACCGTCGATTTCGCCGATATCTGCATCACCTCGGCCATCTCGGTCACCGGCGATCCCAGCCCGGCCGAAGCCTTCCGCCTGCCCGAGGTTGAAGGCGTCGGCGTGGTGTTCGAAAAGGCCGATGGCGAAAAGTGCCTGCGCTGCTGGAAAATCCTGCCCGATGTGGGGCTGTTCGCCCATCCCGGCGTCTGCGGCCGCTGCAACACCGCACTGGGCTGAGAAACACCCCCAACGGTGCGGCTGCGCACCCACCCGAGGGTTCGGGCCAACCGGCCCGGGCCCGAGATATCTCTTGCGCCGAAAGGCGCACCTTTTAACAGGTTTCGGGTTGAGAATCAGCCGCCCTGCGCGCAGCATCTGCCCATGGCGCAGCAATCGGTTCATACGCAGTTTGGCACCTTGTCGGTGGTCGAGGATGACGGGGCAATCACCCGTCTGACCTGGGGCTCGGTGGATCCCGCCCCCTCGGCCCTGACGCAAGCGGCCTGCGCGCAGCTGGCCGCCTATGATGCCAAGGAACTCACCAATTTCGACCTGCCGACGCGGGTTGCGGCAAACGCCTTTCAGCAGGCCGTTTGCGCCGTAATGGCGGCGATCCCATTTGGCGAGACCGTCACCTATGGCGACATTGCCAAGGCTCTCGGCAAACCGGCGCAGGCCGTGGGCAGTGCTTGTGGCGGCAATCCGATCCCAATTATCATTCCCTGCCATCGTGTCTTGGGGGCCGGCGGTAAACTGACCGGTTTTTCTGGCGCTGGCGGGGTCGAAACCAAGGTGGCGCTTTTGCGTCACGAAGGCGCAGCAGGGCTTTTGATCTGATGACACGAACCGTTCGCTATCTGACCCACCCGCAAGTGCAGATCGACCGCAATGTGCCGGTGCCTGAATGGGGGCTGTCCGATCTGGGGCGGTCCCGGACCGATGCCCTGGCACAGTCGGGCGTTTTGTCAGGTACACAGACGATCATCAGCAGCGCCGAGGTGAAGGCCGTCGAAACGGCCGCGATCCTTGCCCAGAGCCTGAACGCCATACACCTGATCCGTCCGGACATGCACGAGAATGACCGCTCGGCCACCGGGTTCCTTCCAGGGCCGGAATTCGAATTGGTTGCCGATGCATTTTTCGCCGAACCCGATACCTCGATCCGGGGGTGGGAGACCGCCCGCCATGCGCAATCGCGCATCGTTTCCGAGACCCGCGCCGCCCTGTCGGAAATTCCAAGCGGCGACGTGCTGTTTGTGGGCCATGGTGGGGTGGGGACACTGCTTTATTGCCACCTGGCCGGCGTCGCGATCAGCCGCGCGCATGACCAGGGGCCCGGTGGTGGCGGCAATGTCATAACCTTCGATCCGCAGATGGGCCCGCCCGCACAGGGCTGGCAACCGATGGAGGCGCTTTTCGGCGCCGCCTGAGCGCAAAACAAAACGGCCGGGAAAACCCGGCCGTTTGCAATTGTTACCAACAGGGTAACACGGTCACTCGGCGCTGATACGCACTTCTTCCAGCGGGTACGCCAGCGCGTCCTGGTCTTCCCAACCAACATGGCAATCGTGGCAGAACGACTGCTTGATCTTCAGCGGTTTGCCGTTCGGCTGAATGCCGCCATACAGCCAATCGCCGTATTCCGGGGCTGCACCTGCCTCCAGTTTGGTCATCAGGAACAACGGGCCAACCTTGACCACGCCCTTTTTGTTCGCCTTGAAGCTTTCTTTGGCCAGGATCGAGCCAACAGGCATCTGCACGCCTTCATCTTCGAACTTCAGGTATTGTTCGGCAGCAATGTCATTGGCGAAGGTCATCAGGAACCGTTCGCTATGTGCACCCGCAACTGCGGGACGGGTCGCGGTGGGAGCCCAGCTGCGATAGGCAGTGGCCAGTTCGTCACCGCCCTTGGCATACGCTTCGACCATCTGGTCCTTGATGCAGTCATAGATTGCGTTAACGCCGGCATCGTCCAGATCGTACGAGTCGCCGGCAATGACGCAGGTATTGGCGGCATATGCCGAGGTCGACAGCGCGGCACCGGCGGCAAATGCGGCGATGGCAATGGCGCGTTTGGCTTTCATGTGAATCAGGTCCTTTTGGCTCTACAGAATTTGCGGCCACATTGTCGCAGTCTTGCCGCGTATCAAAATGACAGGCGTACAAGTTTGCGTGAGGGCTCGAAATATTTGGTCAGGCCTTGGGGTGCGCGCGGGTGTAGGCATCCATGATTTGGGCGCTGTCGACGGCCGTGTAGGCCTGTGTCGTGGTCAGGCGCGCATGTCCCAGCAATTCCTGGATCGCGCGCAGGTCACCGCCGGCAGCCAAAAGATGCGTGGCAAAGCTGTGACGCATGGCATGGGGCGTGGCCGAGGCGGGCAGGCCAAGCTGTACCCTTGCGCGTGCCATCACGCCGCTGACCAGACGCGGGTTCAACGGCCCACCGCGCACGCCCCGAAACAGGGGCAGGTTGGATTGAACCGGATGCGGGCAAAGTTCCAGGTACCGACCCACGGCGGCTTGCGCGGCGGGCAGAACGGGAACCAGGCGTTCTTTGCCGCCTTTGCCTTCAATCCGCAACACATCGGGCAACGGGGCGTCGGCTCCGGTCAGGCCCAGAGCCTCGGATATGCGCAATCCACAGCCATAAAGCAGCGTGATGACCGCCGCGTCCCTTGCATTGACCCATTCCTTGTCATGTTGCAGTGCCACGGTTTCGATCACGTCGCGGGCGCTGTCTTTGGACAGGGGCCGCGGAAGCTTGGCGTGGAAGCGCGGCGCGCGCGTGGACAGAACCGGTGTTGGATCGAACCCGGCGCGCGGGGCGTGCCACCGATAGAAGGATTTAACCGCGGAAAGCGCGCGTGCAAGGGCGCGGGCCGAAAGGCCGTCCGCACGTTCGGCCGCCATCCAAGCCCGCATGTCGCGGATCGAAACCGTGGCCAAGGCGGTTTCGCCAAGAGGCCCACCCAAGTGCCCGGTCAGAAATCCCAAAAATCGCACAAGATCGGAACGATAAGCTTCGATCGTGTTGTCTGCGCGGTTGTTCAGCACGCGCTGTTCGGTCAGCCAGGTTTCCAGCAGATCGCGCAGCCCGGCTGACAATTCCAGTGTCACGATAACCAGCGCCGCATTGCGCGTTCAAAAACGCCGCCAAAGAATGACAATAGATCCGTGCCCTGGCTGGGGGCGAATTGATGCGGATCCTCTGCACCCAGAACCAACATACCGGGCAGGCGGCCCTCGCCAAAGTCAAGGCGCAGCAAAGCCTCAGAGCGCACCCACTCTGCGCGGTCCCCATAGACGAAGTCATCGCCGCGCTGCATCTGGCGCAACGTCACGGGGCGGCCCGTGGATCCGCCAATAAAGCGCTCGACATAGCCGGGTTCGGCCACGGCCAGAGCTTCACCCAGTTTGCGGACGGCATTGCTGTTGCCGTCCTGCAGGGTTTCCAGCACCAGACGCACGCGGTCCACGCGCAATATCTCGGCCACGGGACCGTTCAGGTAGGCCAGGAAATCTGTGAACTCATGCGGGTCCAGCAGCGCCAGAACAGCCTTGTGAATCTGGTTGGTCCCAGCAAGGTTTTCGTAGGCAGCCGCGATAACAGAACGGTGGGTATCCTCCAGCCGTTCAAGGCGCGCCTCAAGCCGGTCCATCGCGATGCCGCGCAGGTCCACAACGTTGCTGCCCATGCTCTTTTCATTGGCCGAGACAAGCACGCGCATCAGGTCGCGGTCTTCCAGGATCACGCCGGGATCGGAAATGATACGGTCACGCAAATTGGTTTCGGTCAGTGCCGTGCTGCTCATTAATCTGCCTCAACTTCGTATTGGGGCGCAGGTTACACGAAACAGTTACGGAAATCTCTACCCATTTTTTGGGAACCGAATAAATGTTGCACCCCTGCGGCGGTGGCCGTTGGCAGGGCTTGAACCGCATCGCCAAGACGCGCATTGTGACGCCCCGAACCCATCGTAAAACCGATCAAGGACGAACCAACCGTGCAGGCGCCCAGCTTTTTCGAACAAGGCACGCTGGTTTCGGTTCTGACCACGCAACCACTAGACCGGCTGTTGGATTACAAGGCCCCTGAAGGCGGGTGTTTCGCAGGGGCGTTTGTCGAGGTGCCTTTGGGGCCTCGGTTGGTGTTTGGCGTTGTGTGGGGACCGGGCGCGGGTGGCTATGACCCATCGAAAATCCGGGCGGTGAACAAGGTGCTGGACGTGGCGCCGATGCGCGAAGAGATGCGGCTGTTCCTGACCAAGGCCGCCGACTATACCGTGTCGCCCATGACGTCGATGTTGCGACTTGCCACACGCGCGCCGGGGCTGGGTGATCCACCTTCGATGCAAAAGATTTATCGCTTGGGCGAAGGTGCGCCGGATCGCATGACGCCCGCCCGCCAAAAGGTTCTGGCGGTGCTGGAGGAATTCGGCGGGCTATCCTTTACGCTGGGCGAATTGGCCGAAATGGCCGGCGTGTCGACGTCAGTGGTCAAAGGGTTGGTGAAACAAGGGGTGGTGGCCGAACAGGACACGCCACGCGACCGGCCTTACCCGCAATTGGACCCCGAGATGTCGGGCAAAGATCTGACCGAAGCGCAGGCCAAGGCAGCGGGCCAATTGTCGGCGAAAATACGCAACGGCGACTTTGGCGCAACATTGCTGCGTGGTGTCACCGGATCGGGCAAGACCGAAGTCTATCTGGAGGCCGTTGCCGAATGCCTGCGGGCCGGGCGGCAGGCGCTGGTGCTGCTGCCCGAGATCGCGCTGAGCGCCGAGTTTCTGAACCGTGTTCAGGCGCGGTTTGGCGCTGTCCCGGCCGAGTGGCATTCCGGCGTCACCATGACCGAGCGCCGCCGGTGCTGGCGCATGGTGGGGCAGGGCGGCGCGCAGTTGGTGGTGGGCGCGCGATCGGCGCTGTTTCTGCCGTTCCGCGACCTGGGGTTGATCGTGGTGGATGAGGAGCATGACAGCTCGTACAAGCAGGAAGACGGCGTGCTGTACAATGCCCGCGACATGGCGGTGCTGCGCGCGTCGATGTGCGGGGCGCAGGTGGTGCTGGCTTCGGCCACGCCGTCGCTGGAAAGCTGGGCCAATGCCGAGACAGGTAAATATGACCGCGTGGATCTGACCGCGCGCTATGGCCCGGCGGTGATGCCCGACATGCGCGCCATCGACATGCGCGTGCAGGACCTGCCCTCGAACCGCTGGATCTCTCCGGCGCTGGAGGGGCTGGTGCGCGGCCGTCTGGCGGCCGGTGAGCAGGCGATGCTGTTTTTGAACCGCCGCGGTTATGCGCCGGTGACGCTGTGCCGGGCCTGCGGGCATCAGATCGCCTGTGACGATTGCGACGCGCGGATGGTGGAACACCGGTTCCTCAAGCGCCTGATGTGCCACCAATGCGGCGCCACCAAACCGATGCCGCAGGCCTGCCCGTCCTGCGGGGTTGAGGGCAAGCTGGCGCCGGTGGGCCCGGGGGTGGAGCGTCTGGCCGAAGAGGTGGCCGAACTGTTCCCCGACACCCGCGTCGCAGTCTTGTCGTCAGACCTTTACGGTTCGGCCCGCGCGTTGAAAGAGCACATTCTGACCATCGCCGATGGCGGGGCTGACCTGATCATCGGCACGCAGTTGGTCGCCAAGGGGCACAACTTTCCAAAGCTGACGCTGGTGGGGGTGATCGACGCCGATCTTGGCCTGCAGGGCAGCGACCTGCGCGCCGCCGAACGCACGTTTCAGCTAATGCGGCAGGTGGCGGGTCGGGCTGGGCGGGCCGACAAGCCGGGGTTGGCGGTGCTGCAAAGCTTTCAGCCCGAACACCCGGTGATCCGCGCCATTCTGGGTGCCGATGACGAGGCGTTTTGGCGCGCCGAAGCGGCCGAGCGACTGGCCGCCGGCGTTCCGCCCTATGGGCGCATGGCTGGCATCGTGGTCAGCGGGCCGGATGTGCAGGCGGTGTTTGATCTGGCCGGCGAAATGGCCCGGCGCACCGCGCCGTTACAAAAGATCGGGGCGCAGGTTTTTGGCCCCGCGCCCGCTCCGATTGCGCGCATCCGTGGCCAACACCGCGTGCGTTTGCTGATCAAGGCCGCCAAGTCCGCACCCATTCAGACCGCATTGCGTCAATGGGCCGGACAATTCCGCGTGCCGCCATCATTGCGTCTGCAAATCGACATCGATCCGCAGAGCTTCTATTGACAGGGTACAATTTCGCGGTCGCATTTTCTGGCCGGGCGTCCTAAGTCAGGGGCATGCCTAAATACGTTCATCTTGACCATATCGGTGATCTACCGTTTTGGCGGCGCCCGATTTTCCTGTTGGCGCTGATGGCCTTCGCCATGCCTATGGCGTTTTCCACCTGGTCGGCTCTGTTGAACAATTTTGTCATCGAAAAGGCCGGGTTCACGGGGGTGGAGATCGGGCTGCTGCACACGGTGCGCGAGATCCCGGGCTTTCTAGCGGTGGGCGTGATCGCGCTGATCATCTTTATTCGCGAACAGGTGCTGGGGCTGGTGTCGCTGGGCCTGTTGGGCGCGGCAACGGCGGTGACCGCGTGGTTCCCGTCGCTCAGCGGTATCCTGATTGTCACCATGCTCAGCTCGATCGGGTTTCACTATTACGAGACAGTCAACCAGTCGGTGCAGCTGCAATGGATCGACAAGAAACGCGCCCCGCAAGTGCTGGGCAAGTTGGTGGCGGTGGGATCCGGCGCGTCGCTGTTGGCCTATGGTCTGATCGTGATCGGGTGGGAGCGGTTCGGGCTGTCGTACAACACGGTCTACCTCGCCTCGGGCGGGCTGTGCCTGATGATCGCGATCTATTGCCTGCTGGCCTTTCCGCAGTTCGAGACACCGCACCCCCAAGTCAAGAAGATGATCCTGCGCCGGCGTTATTGGCTTTATTACGCGCTGCAATTCATGGCCGGGGCGCGGCGGCAGATCTTTGTTGTCTTTGCCGGGTTCATGATGGTCGAACGCTTTGGCTTCGAGGTGCACGAGGTGACCTCGTTAATGCTGGTCAATTTCGTGGCCAATATGGCTTTTGCGCCGCTGATGGGCCATGCGGTGGCGCGCTGGGGCGAACGCCGGGCGCTGGTGTTTGAGTATGTCGGGCTGATCGGCGTGTTCCTGGCCTATGGCGGGGTCTATTACTTTGCCTGGGGCTGGATCATTGCGGCGGCCTTGTACGTGCTGGACCATCTGTTCTTTGCCCTGGCGCTGGCGCTGAAAACCTATTTCCAGAAAATCGCAGACCCGGCCGACATTGCGCCGACGGCGGCGGTGGCCTTTACCATCAACCACATCGCGGCGGTGTTCCTGCCGGTGCTGCTGGGGTTCTTGTGGGTGGTCTCGCCGGGCTCAGTTTTTGTGCTGGCTGCCGCAATGGCGGGCATTTCGCTGCTTTTGGCGCTGCTGATCCCGCGCCACCCGGCGCCGGGATACGAAACCGTGTTCGGACGCGGGGTTGCGGCACCGGCAGAGTAGAAACCCAGCCCGCAACATCCTAGGTTATAGGCGTGGGCAATGACGGAGGGTGCGATGTTCGGACTGACACGCGACAAATCGACGATGGTGACTGCGGATGCGGCTTTGCCGGGCCGCCAGATGGCGATCCCAACGGCCCAGACGCATTACGTGTACGACCGTCCGCTCAAAGCTCCGGTGCCCGACGGGTTTCAGCAGGCTTTGTTCGGCATGGGCTGTTTCTGGGGTGTTGAACGCATGTTTTGGCAAGAGCCGGGCGTGTGGATGACCGCCGCGGGCTATGCCGGCGGGTTCACGCCGAACCCCACGTATGAAGAGGTTTGTTCCGGCCAGACCGGCCATAACGAGGTTGTTCACGTGGTCTTTGACCCCGCTCAGTTGAGCTTTGAACGTCTGTTGCAGGTGTTCTGGGAAGGCCACGACCCGACGCAGGGCATGCGGCAGGGCAATGATCGCGGCACGCAGTATCGGTCGGGCATCTATGCCTATGACGCGGCCCAAAAGGCGGCGGCCGAGGCGTCAAAAGCCGCGTTTCAGCCGCGCCTTGCGGCGGCCGGGCTGGGGGCGATCACGTCCGAGATCATCGACGCGCCCGCCTTCTATTATGCCGAGGACTACCACCAGCAATACCTGGCCAAGAACCCGGGCGGCTATTGCGGGCTGGGTGGCACCGGAGTGACCTGCCCAATTGGCACCGGCGTCTGACGCCATGTCGACGCAGTACCGCATCCATGTGCTGGGCGCCTCGGGGTCCGGCACCTCGACGCTGGCGCGCGGGCTGGCCAGCCGGCTGGCGCTGCAGATGTTCGACACCGACGATTTCTATTGGCAACCGACTGAGCCCGCCTTTACCACCAAGCGCCCGGCGGCAGAGCGATTGGGCCTGATGGAGGCGCTGTTCCTGCCGCGCGCAGACTGGGTTCTGTCCGGTTCGATGATGGGGTGGGGGGATCCGGTGATCCCGCGCCTGACGCACGTTCTTTTCTTGACCCTGCCCGCCGCGCAACGTCTTGCCCGACTGCGTGCGCGTGAACGCCGCCGCTTTGGCAATGCCATTGATCCGGGCGGGGCCCGACACGCCGCTTATCGTGGCTTCTTGGACTGGGCGATGTCTTATGACGATCCCGGGTTTGCGGGCCGATCGCGGGCGCGACAGGAAAGCTGGCTGGCCGGGTTGCAATGCCCGGTGATCCATCTGGACGCCTCCAAACCGGCATCGGAACTGTTGCAATGTGCCGTAGACGCGCTTGACCCCGCGTCGGCAAGCGCCTAGGCGCATGGGGTTGTTCATCAGCCCCGGAGCCGCACCATGCCAACCTTCACCGCCCTGACCACCCTGACCGGCAAAGCCAGCGCCGACGCGCTGGGCGAAGCGATGGAGACCCTGAACCCCGAACCCACCGGCGTGGGTGTGTTCGAGGTCGAAGATGGCTCGGGCCTGTGGGAAGTCGGGGGGTATTTCACCGAAGAGCCAGATCTGGCGGGGCTTGCTCTGTTGGCATCCATGCATGGCGCAAAGGATTTCGTGGTGTCCGAACTGCCCGACCAGGATTGGGTGGCCAAGGTGCGACGCGAGTTGGCCCCGGTCGAGGCCGGGCGGTTCTTTGTCTATGGCGCGCATGACGCCGACAAGGTGCCCGAGAACGCGATCGCTCTGCTGATCGAGGCCGCAATGGCATTTGGCACCGGACACCACGGCACGACGCTGGGCTGTTTGCGTGCGTTGGACCGGCTGGCCGGGCAGGGATTTGAGGGCAGGAATGTGGCGGATATCGGGGCCGGAACAGCAGTTCTGGCGATGGCCGCTGCCAAGATCTGGCCACATCCGGTTTTTGCGGGTGACATTGATCAGGTTGCCGTTGACGTGGCCCAAGCCAATGTCGCGGCGAACGATCTGCAAGGCCGCGTGAAATGTGTTGAAGCGGCCGGTTTCGGTCATGCAGCGCTCAGCACCGCTGCCCCATTTGATCTTGTATTTGCAAATATCCTGAAAGGCCCGCTGATTGCGCTGGCACCCGATATGGCGGCGCATATGGCGCCGGGCGGGTATGCGATTCTGTCCGGTATCCTGAACCCTCAAGCTGACGAAGTTGTCGCAACCTATGCCGAACAAGGCTTTACTGTTTCCAATCGCGAGGAAATCGGTGACTGGACGACGCTTTGTTTACAATTAAGTGTTTGATTTTGCCTAACTTTTGCCACATTTTGAACGCATAAAAGTCTGCGTCAGTGTTCGAATGGGTTATTGTTATGGCAAACGTGCAAATGAAGGAGTTCCGCGGCCGTCTTCGCCGGATCGACAAGATCCGTCGCAAGGGGGGCGCGTTCGAAGCAACCGGGACGTTGGGCAGTCGTGCCTACGTGGTTCGTGAGCGTCGTTCGTTCTTTCGGCCTTTGCTGATAACGATTGCAATTGGTCTGTGCTTGAAAGCCGCGCTTTTGATGCAGATCGGTACAGAAGATTACCAGGACCGCGTGGATCGCCTTGCCCAGGGTGATCGGGTGGAAGCCTTTGGCGCGTTCCTGATGCAGGCGGACCCCGCGACGGTCTGGCTGTCGGAGAAAATGCGGGAGGTCTTCAAGACCCCCGTCTGAGATCAGTAGTGTGTAGTCAGAAAAAGACGGCCCGCGCATCGTGTGATGCGCGGGCCGTTACCTTTTCAGGTGCTTGAGGGTTACAGGCGGTTAACGTCTGCGCGGGTCAGGCCGATATCTTCCAGCATGTCGTCGCTGAGTTTCGACAGCGACTTGCGGGTCACGCGGCGGTCGTTCCATTCCAGCACCAATGCGGCCAGCGCACCGATGAAGCCAAAGGTCGGGCGGTCGGCCACCAGAGGCCGTGTCGTTTCAAATGCAGCCATTTTGTGGGCGTCCTTGTGGATGTTTGATTAATTGAGCGTCAAAATCGCTCTGACGCCTAGATGGTGCAGGTGGATCGACTTGACAACCGACAGATTCCGCAATGCCGCCCTGCAGAGACTGCATGCCAAAAACCAGTTCGTTCTGGCCGATGTTCACTTTTCGTGCTAGTTCGATGGGAAAGAAAGAACAAACGAGGCGAGCATGCGTGTTTTGGGGATCGACCCGGGGCTTCGCAACATGGGCTGGGGCGTCATTGACGCAAACGGATCGCGACTGTCCCATGTGGCCAATGGCATATGTCACACCAGTGCGGGGGATTTGGCGCCTCGGTTGCTGAGCTTGCATGCGCAGTTGAGCGATGTGATCGCGCAATACCAACCCGATTGCGCCGCGGTCGAGCAGACATTTGTGAACAAGGATGGTGTGGCAACCCTGAAGTTGGGACAAGCCCGCGCGATTGCCCTGCTGGTACCGGCTCAGGCGGGTCTGGATGTGGGTGAATACGCACCAAATGCAGTGAAAAAGACCGTGGTCGGCGTGGGGCACGCCGCCAAGCAGCAGATCGACCACATGGTGCGGCTGCAATTGCCGGGGGTTGAGATTGCCGGGCCCGATGCCGCTGATGCGCTTGCGATTGCGATGTGCCACGCGTTTCACGCGCGCAGCTCCGGCCGGTTGGCGGCGGCGGTGAGGGCCGCGTCATGATCGGGCGCATTGCGGGGCGGCTGGATTATCGCGGCGACGGGCATGTCCTGATCGACGTGCGCGGCGTGGGCTATATCGTGCATGTGTCCGAACGCACGATGGCCGGGTTGCCGGGCGTGGGCGAGGCGGTGGCGCTCTATACCGATCTGCTGGTGCGCGAGGATATCTTGCAGCTGTTTGGCTTTCCCAGCCTGCATGAGAAAGAGTGGTACCGGCTGTTGATTTCGGTTCAGGGTGTTGGGTCGAAAGCAGCGATGGCCATTCTGGGGGTGCTGGGCGGCGAAGGCGCGGGCCGCGCCATTGCGTTGGGCGATTGGGGGGCGATCAAGGCGGCGCCCGGTGTTGGGCCGAAGATTGCGCAGCGCGTGGTGAACGAGTTGAAGGACAAGGCGCCATCTGTCATGGCCATGGGCGTGCCCGTTGCCGATGTTGCGGCGGAGTCGGTCGTCGAGGGCATCGAGCCCTCTCCACCCGGTCGCGGCGGGGCCGCTCCGGCGCCTGCGGCGAGCGGGGGCGCAGGGGCGCAGGCCGAGGCATTGTCGGCGCTAGGGAACCTGGGCTATGCGCCGGGCGAGGCGGCCAGTGCCGTGGCCGAGGCGGCAGGCGCGGGGCCCGAGGTGGATACGGCGGCGCTGATCCGGGCGGCGCTGAAGCTGTTGGCTCCGAAAGGGTGACGGGATGACCGAACCAGACCCCACATTGCGCCCCGAGGCGCGGCCCGAGGATGCCGATCGGGCGTTGCGGCCGCAGGGGCTGGACGAATTCATCGGCCAAGCCGAGGCGCGCGCCAATTTGCGGGTGTTCATCGAAAGCGCAAAGATGCGCGGTGAGGCGATGGATCACGCCTTGTTCCATGGCCCTCCCGGGCTGGGCAAAACCACCCTGGCGCAGATCATGGCGCGCGAGTTGGGGGTGAATTTCCGCATGACCTCGGGGCCGGTTCTGGCCAAGGCGGGGGATCTGGCCGCGATTCTGACCAATCTGGAAGCGCGCGACGTGTTGTTCATCGACGAGATCCACCGGCTGAACCCGGTGGTCGAAGAGGTGCTGTACCCCGCGATGGAGGATTTCGAGCTGGATCTGGTGATCGGCGAGGGGCCGGCAGCGCGGACGGTGCGGATTGAGTTGCAGCCGTTCACGCTGGTGGGGGCCACCACGCGGTTGGGGTTGCTGACGACGCCGCTGCGCGACCGGTTCGGCATTCCGACGCGGTTGCAGTTCTACACGGTGGAGGAGCTGAACGAGATCGTGACCCGCGGGGCGCGGTTGCTGGGCGTGCCAGCCGACGCTGCGGGAGCGCGCGAGATTGCGCGCCGCGCGCGGGGGACGCCGCGGATTGCCGGGCGGCTTTTGCGGCGGGTGCTGGATTTCGCGCTGGTCGAGGGTGACGGGCGGATCACCCAGGCCATTGCCGATGGCGCGCTGACGCGGCTGGGGGTGGATCACCTGGGGCTGGACGGGGCGGATCGGCGGTATTTGCGCCTGATCGCCGAGAACTATGCCGGCGGGCCGGTGGGGATCGAAACCATGTCAGCCGCGCTGAGCGAAAGCCGCGACGCGCTGGAAGAGGTGATTGAACCCTTTCTATTGCAACAGGGCCTGATCCAGCGCACCCCGCGGGGGCGGATGCTGGCGCAGAAGGCCTGGACGCATCTGGGTCTGGCGGCACCGGAAAAACCCGGGCAGGGCAACCTGTTTGACGGGTAGGGTCGTGGCAACTATGCCTCGCGCAGAGATGTGTTGACGAAAATGAAGCCCATGACGCCCGATCAGATTGTCGATTTTTTCACGCGGCCCGATGGCAGCTATGCCTTTGCGCGTTGGGGGCGACCGATTGCGCCGGTGGTGTTTGGCGTCGCGGATGCGACGTTGGAAGTGCTGAAAGGCGCGTTGGAGGCGGTCGCGGCATTGTCCGGCCACAAGCTGGCAGAGACTGATCCCGAACTGGGCGCGAACCTGATGTTCTTTTTCTTTGAGGATTGGGACGAGTTGGTTGAGGTGCCGAACCTGGAACAGCTGGTGCCCGATCTGGCCGGTAAGGTGGCCGAACTGAAGGGGGCAGGCGCCAATCAATACCGGTTCTTTCGGTTTGATGATGACGGGGCCATTCAGGCGGCCTTTGTGTTTTTGCGCATGGATGCGGCGCTGTCCGCCATGGCGGCCGAGGATGTGGCGCTGGCACAGGTGGTGCAGGTGATGTTGCTATGGGGGCCGGGCGCCTTTGCCGGGGTCAGCCCGCTGGCGCACACGCCCGAGGGTGCCGTGATCCTGCGGCCCGAGGTGGCGGCGGTCCTGCGCGCGGCCTATGACCCGGTGATGCCGGTGGCGGCGAAGGATGCCAGCCACGCGCTGCGCCTGGCCGCACGGATGGGGGCCGTGGAATGACCCATCAACTGCCCGTCCGCGTTTACTACGAAGACACCGATCTGGCCGGGATCGTTTATTACGCCAACTACCTGAAATTTATTGAACGTGGGCGCAGTGAATGGGTGCGCGCTTTGGGCGTGGATCAAGCGGCTTTGCAGCGGCAGGGTTTGGTTTTTGCCGTAAGGCGGGTGGCGGCGGACTATCTGAGCTCGGCCCGCTACGACGATCTGTTGGACGTGCGCACGGAGCTTCTGAAGGTGGGCGGGGCCTCGCTGATGGTGCGCCAAGGGGTTTGGCGGGGCGATACACAGCTGTTCCGGGCGGATGTCACGGTTGCCATGGTGAATGAAAACGGGCGGCCGGCGCGCATCCCGGCAGATATTCGCCGATTGTTCGGGCAGGCCTAGGCCAAAACCCGCGATTGCGCGGTTCTGTTGGCAATTCCCCTTAATTCACTGTAAACTGCTCGATAAGCAGAGCCGGATCAATTCGGCCATAACAACGAGCAGGCATATGGAAACCGAAACCCTTGCAGCCGCAGCGGAGATTGATTTCTCCATGCTTGCGCTTTTTGCGCGTGCCACGTTTGTCGTGAAAGTGGTGATGATCATGCTGATCCTCGCCTCGTTCTGGAGCTGGGCAATCATCATTCAGAAGTCCATCACCTTTCGCCGCGCCCGCAAAGAGGGCGACGCGTTCGACACCGCGTTCTGGTCGGGCGAGCCGCTGGACGAATTGTTCGAGACGCTGGGCCCCGAACCCTCGGGCGCGTCGGAGCGGATCTTTGCCGCCGGCATGCTGGAATGGCGCCGCAGCCATCGGCAGGATGGCGGACTGATCCCCGGCGCGGCGCCGCGCATCGACCGGTCCATGGATGTTGCCATCGCGAAAGAGGCCGAGGGGTTGTCTTCGGGGCTGTCCTTCTTGGCCACGGTGGGCTCGACCGCGCCATTCGTGGGCCTGTTTGGAACTGTCTGGGGCATTATGAACGCGTTCGAACAGATCGCGTTGCAGCAGAACACCAACCTGGCCGTGGTGGCGCCGGGCATTGCCGAGGCGCTTCTGGCCACGGGTCTGGGCCTTTTGGCCGCGATCCCGGCGGTGGTGTTTTACAACAAGCTGTCGACGGATAGTGACCGGATCATCGGGGGGTATGATGCCTTTGCCGACGAGTTTTCGACCATCCTGTCGCGCCAGTTGGACGCCTGAGCCATGGGGGCGGGTGTTATCGGGGGCGGCAAGGGCACGCGGCGGCGGCGGCAGCGCGCGCGCAATCGCCACGCGGCCATGTCCGAGATCAACGTCACGCCGTTTGTCGACGTGATGCTGGTGCTGCTGATCATCTTCATGGTTGCCGCACCGCTGTTGACCGTTGGCGTGCCGGTAGAGCTGCCGGAAACCGCGGCCACGGCGCTGCCGTCCGAGCAGGAAGAGCCGCTGACTGTGACCCTGACGGCTGAGGGCGAGATCGTGCTGCAGAACACACCGATTGCGGCGGACGAATTGGTGGGCAAACTGCGCGCGGTGGCGGCCGAACGCGACGACAACAAGATCTTCCTGCGCGCCGATGGGGCCATTTCCTATGAACGGGTGGTACAGATCATGGGCGCGCTGAATGCCGCCGGGTTCCGCGATATTGGTCTGGTGACCGAAAGCGGCGGCCCGACGCTGGACGCCGGCACGGACCAATAGGGAACGGGTGAACCGGGGTGTTATCATATCGGGTGCGGGGCATGCGGCCCTGATCGGCTGGCTGTTACTGGGTGAATTGTTCCAGTCGCGCCCGCCCGAGGAAGACGTGACAGTTACAACGGTCAGCCTCATCTCGGCCAACGAACTGGCGGTGCTGAGCCTGCCCGAGGCCGCACCCAACGTGCCGCAAGACAGCGCCGAAGCCCCCCAAGCGCCCACTCCCGACGCCGCGCCCGAAACCCCTGCACTGACCTCGGCACCGCGTCCACAGCCGCGCCCGGACCGGGTGGAACAGCCCCCTGAGGAAACCGCGCCCGAGGCTTTGCCAGAGCCCGAAGCCCCTGCACCCGAGGACGTCGCCGAACAAGCCCCGATCCTGCCAACCCCGCCCGTTCAGGACACGGGCACGGATCTGGCTGCGTTGCCCGAGGCCGCGCCGCGCCCGGTGGACCGCGTTGCCCCGCGAGCCGCCCCGGCCCCCGCACCGGATGCGGTGATTGATGACACGGCACGTCAGGCCACCCAGCCCAGCCCGCAGGCCTTGCCCGACGCACCGCCCGAAGAAGAAACCACCGCCCCGCCCGAGGCCAATGACCGTATCGTCACCGAGGCAGACCAGGGCACGCTGACCAGTTCGCCCCGGCCGCGTCCGCGTCCCGCCCAACGCCCGCGTCCCCCGGCAGAGCCCACGCCCCCACCGGAAACCGAGACCGTAGACGCGCCCAGCAGCGCAACCGACGATGCCGTTCTGCAGGCGCTGCAGAACGCGCAGTCGGGTGCCGGTGGCGCCGGCTTGGCCCCTTCCGGCCCGCCGCTGACCGCTGGCGAAAAAGACGCGTTGAGGCTGGCCGTTCAGGAATGCTGGGTCGTCGATGCAGGTTCGCCAGCTGCCCGCGTTATCGTCACGTTGGCCTTCGAGTTGACAGAGGATGGTCGCGTGGTCAGCAACAGTTTGCAGCTGATCGAAAACTCGGCTGGCGATGACGTGGCGGTGCGGGCCGCCTACGAGTCTGCGCGCCGGGCAATCTTGCGCTGTGGCAGCAGCGGCTACGACCTGCCGCCCGAAAAATATGCGACGTGGCGTGCGGTTGAAGTTGTGTTTGATCCGTCGAGGTTGAGGAATTGATGGATTGGCGTTTGGTATTTTCGGCCCCTTGCTGCAATCTGATTGCAGTGTCATCGGGCTATTACAGTTTTGCGTCACGCCCTGCGTGCGCAGACCGACGAGGGTGAAGCGATGAAAGCGAACGTAATTCTGAGATGGCTGATAGTGGTCGTACTGGCCTTTGGCGCGCCCCTGGCTGCCGAGGCACAGCAGGGCCGGCTGCGGATTGTTCTGGATCAGCCAAATGTCGAACCCCTGCCGTTCGCTTTGCCGACCTTCGTTTCGGAAAACAACGCCGCCCGACAGTTTGCCGAAGATATCGCACGGGTCGTGGCGGCAGATCTTGTTGGCACCGGACTGTTCCGCGAAATCCCGGCCGAGGCGCATATTGCCCGGATCACCTCCTTTGATAGCCCCGTTCAATACGCTGATTGGAAAGCCATCAATGCACAGGCCCTTGTGACCGGGGCCGTATCTGTTGGCAGCAACGGTCGTCTGACCGTCAAATTCCGGTTGCAGGATGTGTTCGCCGAAGCGCCCCTGGGCGAAGGCCTGCAGTTCACGGGCACCACCGCTGGTTGGCGCCGGTTGGCCCATAAGGTGGCCGATCAGGTGTACAGCCGCATCACCGGCGAGGGGCCATATTTCGACAGCCGCGTGGTTTATGTGGCGGAAAGCGGACCCAAGAACGCCCGGCTTAAACAACTGGCATTGGCCGATTACGATGGCGCGAACACCACGTATCTGACAGACAGTGCCAATCTTGTATTGGCCCCGCGGTTTTCACCCAACGGTCAGCAGGTGCTTTACACCAGCTTCGAGACCGGTTTCCCGCGGATCTACCTGTTGGACGTTGCAACCGGGCAGCGCCGGGCGCTGGACGATCAGCCGGGTACGATGACTTTTTCCCCACGGTTCAGCCCCAACGGCAACCAGGTGTTGTTCTCTTTGTCGCAAGGCGGCAACACGGATATCTACGCGCTGGACCTCGGTAGCGGTGCGCGGCAACGTCTGACCTCGGCGCCGTCCATTGAAACGGCGCCCAGCTTTTCCCCCGATGGCAGCCAGATCGTGTTTGAAAGCGACCGTTCCGGCTCGCAGCACCTTTACGTGATCCCCGCAGGCGGGGGCGAGCCGCGCCGGATCAGTCGTGGCGACGGGCGCTATTCGACCCCGGTTTGGTCACCCCGTGGTGACCTGATCGCCTTTACAAAACGCGCCAAGGGCCGGTTTCACATCGGCGTGATGCGCACAGACGGGTCGGAAGAGCGGTTGCTTACGGCCTCGTTCCTTGATGAAGGGCCCACATGGTCACCCAACGGGCGCGTCATCATGTTCACCCGCGAAACCGCAGGCGCCGGAGGCACCGCCGCGCTTTACTCGGTCGACGTTTCGGGCCGAAACCTGAAAACAGTGCGCATGGACACTGCGGCATCGGATGCCTCGTGGTCGCCCCTATTGCCCTGACCTGCGCGTTCCAAAACGCACGGGTTGCTGATATGATGGCCGCAATCGAGCCAAGAACGACAACAAGGAACGTTGCAATGCGTATCAAGTCTCTACTTCTGTCTTTGGCGACGGCACTTGTCGTTGCGGGCTGCACATCAAACAATCTGTTTGACGGATCCGGTGATGCTGGCGCCAATCCGGTTGGCGATGGCGGCATCACCGACCCAACTTCGGTGGCATATTTCCAGTCTTCCGTGGGTGATCGGGTGTTGTTCGAAGTGGATCAGAGCACGCTGACATCATTGGCCGAACAAACCCTGCAAGGCCAGGTGCAATGGCTGCTGACCAACACGGACTATACCGTGATCGTTGAAGGCCATGCCGATGAACAGGGCACCCGCGAATACAACCTCGCCCTTGGCGGTCGTCGCGCCAATGCGGTACAGGAATACCTTGTGGCCGGTGGGGTTTCGCCGGCGCGGGTTCGTACCGTGACATTCGGCAAGGAACGCCCCATCGCTATTTGTTCGGATGAAACCTGCTATGCCCAGAACCGCCGCGCCGTGACCGTGGTGACCATCGGCACCGGCAGCTAGGAGGCCCCCCATGATTGCGCGCACCGGAATTCTTGGCGCTTTGGCGTTTACCGCCGGGATGTTGACGGCCCCCGTGGCCATGGCACAGGACCAGACATTGGCGGATATCCGCCAAGACCTTGCCGTTCTGTTTGTCGAGATTCAGCGGCTTAAGACCGAGCTTTCCACAACGGGTGCCGCAACAGGACCTGCCGCAGGTGGAACCGCCTTGCAGCGGATCGATGCCATCGAAGCACAGTTGCAGCGCATGACAGCCCGGACCGAAGACCTGCAATTCCGCATCGACAAAGTGGTGCGCGATGGCACGAACCGGGTTGGCGATCTGGAATTCCGTTTGTGCGAGCTGGAACCAAATTGCGACATTGGCAGCCTGAGTGACACGCCGACGCTGGGGGGAGAGTTGCCCACTGCAACAACCGTTCAGCCGCAGGGTGAGACAACGCAATTGGCCGTGGGCGAGCAAGCGGATTTCGACCGCGCCAAAGCCGTTTTTGAGCAAGGTGATGCCGCCGGGGCGGTGACCATGCTGGAAAGCTTTGTGCAGACCTATCCGGTTGGCAACCTGACAACCGAGGCGCAGTTTTTGCGCGGCGAAGCGCTGAAATCGCTTGGCCGTACCTCGGAAAGCGCGCGCGCCTATCTTGAGGCGTTTTCGGGCGCTCCAAACGGAACACGCGCACCGGATGCCTTGTTCGGCTTGGGGGTTGCTCTGAACGACCTTGGCCAGCAGCGCGAGGCTTGTGTGACATTGGCCGAGGTTTCGGCGCGTTTCCCTGGATCGGCGGCGGACGCAGACGCGCAATCCGCCCGCGCGACCTTTGCCTGTAATTAAACCGGTGAATGCCGACAATCTGACGACGCAATTCTGCCAGGGCTTGGGCGTTGCATTGCATGGTCCACTTGGTCTCGCTGTTTCAGGCGGTGGAGACTCCATGGCGATGCTCGATATCGCTGCTCGGGTTTCGGGCGTCGATCTGCATGTTGTCACGGTAAACCACGGTCTGCGGGCCGAAGCGGCGGACGAAGCCGCCATGGTCGCACGCCGTTGCGCAGAACTGAATATCCCGCATCGGACCTTGCATTGGCAGCATGAGGGCATTGACGGCAATTTGCAGGATCAGGCGCGGCGGGCGCGCTATCGGTTGATCGCAGAATGGGCCGCGCAACACGGAATTCCTGCCATCGCCTTGGCCCATACACAGGACGACGTGGCCGAGACATTCCTGATGCGCCTGTCTCGTGGTGCCGGGGTGGATGGGCTGGCGGCGATGTCGGCCCGGTGGGATGCGGACGGTGTGACATGGCTGCGGCCGCTACTGGCCGTGGGCCGCCAAGACCTGCGTGCATACCTGACCAACAAGGGCCTGAGCTGGGTCGAGGACCCCTCGAACACCGACCCGGCTTTCCTGCGCGTTCGCGCGCGCGCGGCCTTGGCGTCGCTTGGGATCGAGGCGGAAACGCTTGCATCGGTGGCCCGCAACATGACGACAGCGCGGGACACTTTGCGGTATGTCGCTGCCCAGGCGGCCAAGCGGATCGTGCGACTTGAGGCGGGGGGGCTTGTATTTGACCGTGCGGCCCTGCAGGACGAGCAACCTGAAACCGCTCGTCGAATGATCCAGGCTGCCGTGCTTTTTCTGACCGGTGCTGACTATGTGCCGCGTGCCGGAAAGCTGTCGACGTTCGTCGCCGAGGTTCTGGCAGGCCGGCAGGCCACGCTTTACGGCTGTATCGCCCTGCCGCAGGGAGACGTGACGCGCCTGACCCGTGAATACAATGCGGTGCGCGACACCGTCGCCGAACCCGGTTCACTTTGGGACGGCATGTGGCGGCTGACAACCGACGCCCCACCCCTTGAAACACAGATTCGCGCGCTGGGTCCCGACGGGCTGCTACAATGCCCGAACTGGCGCGAAACAGGCATTCCACGCCTCGCGCTTTTGGCCAGCCCGTCGGTTTGGCGGCAAGAAACGCTGATTTCTGCCCCCGTTGCAGGGCTTTCCAATGGCTGGACCGCAACATTGGCAACGAACCGCGTCAGTTTCGCCGCTTTTCTGCTATCGCATTGAACATGTCCGTCATATCTCTATTTTAGAAGGATGGCCTGCCACTCGGGCCACCACTTTCGAGGAGCACAACGTGGGTAACGCGCGAAATATCGCATTCTGGGTCGTCCTGTTTTTCCTGGTCCTTGCCTTGTTCAACCTGTTCAGCACCGATCAGGGTGCCAACAGCGCTGAAAGCTACAGCTATTCCGACTTTCTGGATGATGTAGAGGCAGGCAAGGTTTCGGCCGTGACCATTGACGGCGAAAAGGCCGTGATCACCGGTACGGATGGCCGGCAATCCACCACGATCGTGCCTGACGGCGTGGACCTGACCGACCGTCTGGTCGAAGCTGATGTCGAGGTGACGGCACGGGCCCAGGAACGCAATGGTCTGCTGGCCTATATTGGCACGCTGCTGCCCTTCCTGATCCTGATCGGCATCTGGCTGTTCCTGATGAACCGCATGCAGGGCGGCGGGCGCGGCGGGGCCATGGGCTTTGGCAAATCGCGCGCCAAGCTTTTGACCGAGAAACACGGCCGCGTCACATTTGACGACGTCGCCGGTATCGACGAGGCCAAGGAAGAGCTGGAAGAGATTGTCGAGTTCCTGCGTAACCCGCAGAAATTCAGCCGCCTGGGCGGCAAGATTCCCAAGGGTGCGTTGCTGGTGGGCCCTCCGGGTACTGGTAAAACCCTGCTGGCCCGCGCCATTGCGGGCGAGGCGGGCGTGCCGTTCTTCACCATCTCGGGCTCGGATTTCGTGGAAATGTTCGTGGGCGTTGGTGCCAGCCGCGTGCGCGACATGTTCGAACAAGCCAAGAAAAACGCGCCTTGCATCGTGTTCATCGACGAGATTGACGCCGTGGGTCGCCATCGCGGTGCCGGTTACGGCGGCGGCAATGACGAGCGCGAGCAGACGCTGAACCAGCTGCTGGTGGAAATGGACGGGTTCGAGGCAAACGAGGGTGTGATCATCCTTGCCGCCACCAACCGTCGCGACGTTCTGGACCCTGCGCTGCTGCGCCCGGGCCGGTTCGATCGTCAGGTGACCGTGCCCAACCCCGATATCAAGGGCCGCCAGAAAATCCTGGGCGTTCATGCCCGCAAGGTGCCGCTGGGCCCCGATGTCGATCTGCGCATCATCGCGCGCGGCACGCCGGGCTTTTCGGGTGCGGATCTGGCCAACCTGGTGAACGAGGCCGCACTGATGGCCGCTCGCGTTGGCCGCCGGTTTGTCACCATGATCGATTTCGAAAATGCCAAGGACAAGGTCATGATGGGCGCCGAGCGCCGATCGATGGTCATGACACAGGACCAAAAGGAAAAGACCGCCTATCACGAGGCTGGCCACGCCATCGTCGGTCTGAAGCTGACCAAGACAGATCCGGTTTACAAAGCCACGATCATTCCACGCGGTGGTGCGCTGGGCATGGTTGTATCGCTGCCCGAGATCGACAAGCTGACCATGTTCAAGGATGAGGCGGTCGAAAAGATCACCATGACCATGGCGGGCAAGGCAGCCGAGATCTTTAAATACGGCGCTGACAGCGTTTCGTCGGGTCCGCAAGGCGACATCCAACAGGCCTCGGGCCTGGCTCGCGCCATGGTGATGCGTTGGGGTATGTCCGACAAAGTGGGCAATATCGACTATGCCGAGGCGCATGAGGGGTATTCTGGCAACACCGCCGGTTTCTCGGTCTCGACCAAGACCAAGGAAATGATCGAGGAAGAGGTCAAGCGCATCATCGATAATGGCTATGAGCAAGCCTATAAGATGATCGAGGAAAACGCCGAGCAATTCGAACGGCTGGCCCAGGGTCTGTTGGAATACGAGACCCTGACCGGCGAAGAGATCGAACGCGTGATGCGCGGCGAGCCGCCCCATACCGAGGATGACGGGGATGAGGACGGCAGCGCCGGGGTCAAGGACGAGCCGTCGATCACGGCGATCCCCAAGACCAAGCCCAAATCCGCGCCCGATGGCGATATGGAGCCGGAACCCACGGCTTAAGCTCAAAGAAAAGGCGCCCGAGCTGCGGCGCCTTTTATTTTGCCTTGTCGAAATGTATGCCGTGGTATACAATTATCGCATGGCTGATTGGAACCCAACCAAATACGATGCGTTTCGCGACCTGCGCCTGCGCCCGGCGCTGGACCTTTTGGCGCAGGTGCCGCCATTGCCAAAGGGCGACGTGATCGACCTGGGCTGTGGCAGCGGGGCCATGGGCCCGGCTCTGGCCAACAGGTTTGGGACAGTGACCGGTATCGACAATTCGCCGGCGATGCTGACCAAAGCGGAACAGACCGGAGCCTATGGCGCACTGGCCGAAGCTAATGTCGAGGATTGGGCCCCCGAGACCCCACCAGCCTTGATCTATTCCAACGCCCTTTTGCACTGGCTGCCCGACCACGCCGAGCTGTTTCCAAAACTGGCCCGCATGTTGGGTGCCGGTGGTGTGCTGGCGGTGCAGATGCCGGTGCAATTCGACGCGCCCTCACACGCGCTGTCGCGCGAGATTGCGGCGCAGATGTTCCCGCAGCAATACCGCCCGCACCCGCCACAGGTTTCGGCGCCGCAGGTCTATTTCGACCTGCTCGACCCGCTGGGTGACCTGTCGATCTGGCGCAGCGAATACCTGCAAATCCTGCCCGCAGATGCACATGCACACCCGGTGCGGCGGTTCACCGAATCCACCGCACTGCGTCCCGTGCTGGACGCTCTGAACGCTGATCAACAAGCCCGGTTTCTTTCCGCCTACGACGATGCGCTACACACGGCATATCCTTTGCGGGGTGACGGGCGTGCGCTGCTGCCCTTTGCCCGCCTCTTCATGGTCCTGCGCAGAGACGATTAATTTCTGGGCAAACCTCCCCATCCTGGTGCAGGATCAACTCGTTACCGGTCGCGAGGGGAGGCGCGCCAGACCATGAAAACCGACATCCAGATCGCCCGCGCGGCGGCCAAGAAACCAATTGCCGAGATCGGCGCCTCGCTGGGTATCCCTTCGGGCGATCTGCTGCCATTTGGTCATGACAAGGCCAAGATCGGCGCCACCTTCATCGACGGGCTGCGCGACCGGCCAAACGGCAAGCTGATCCTTGTCACTGCGATCAATCCCACGCCCGCCGGCGAAGGCAAGACAACCACAACGGTGGGCTTGGGTGACGGGTTGCAGGCCATCGGCAAACGGGCAGCGATTTGCATTCGCGAGGCCTCGCTGGGCCCGTGTTTCGGCATGAAGGGCGGTGCGGCAGGCGGCGGCCATGCGCAGGTGATCCCGATGGAGGATATGAACCTGCATTTCACTGGCGATTTCCACGCCATCACCAGCGCGCATAACCTGCTGTCGGCAATGATCGACAATCACATCTACTGGGGCAATGAGCTGGGCATTGACGAGCGCCGGGTGACATGGCGCCGGGTGATGGACATGAACGACAGGGCGCTGCGCGACACGGTGACCTCGCTGGGCGGGGTGGCCAACGGCTTTCCGCGCCAAACCGGGTTCGACATCACCGTGGCGTCCGAGGTTATGGCGATCCTGTGCCTGGCGCGTGACCTGGACGACCTGCAAAACCGGCTGGGCGATATCATCGTGGCCTATCGGCGCGACCGTACCCCGATCTATTGCCGCGATCTGAAGGCCGATGGCGCGATGACCGTGCTGCTGCGCGACGCGATGCAGCCGAACCTTGTTCAGACCTTGGAACACACGCCCGCTTTTGTGCATGGCGGCCCGTTTGCCAATATCGCGCATGGCTGCAACTCGGTCATTGCCACCACCACGGCGCTGAAACTGGCCGATTACGTGGTGACCGAGGCCGGGTTCGGCGCCGATCTGGGGGCCGAGAAGTTCATGAACATCAAATGCCGCAAGGCCGGGCTGGCGCCTTCGGCGGTGGTGGTGGTGGCCACGGTGCGGGCGCTGAAGATGAATGGCGGCGTGGCGCGCGCCGATCTGGGCGCCGAAAACGTGGCCGCGGTGCGTGAGGGCTGCCCGAACCTGGGCCGCCATATCGAAAACCTGAAATCCTTTGGCGTGCCGGTGGTGGTGGCCATCAACCATTTCACCGCCGATACCGAGGCCGAGATCGCCGCCGTGCAAGACTATGTCGCCGATCACGGGGCCGAGGCTTTTGTCTGCCGCCACTGGGCCGATGGCAGCGCCGGGATAACCGATCTGGCCACCCGCGTGGCGCAGATCGCCGATGCCGACATGGCCAGTTTCGCGCCGCTTTACCCCGACGCGATGCCGCTGTTTGACAAGATCGAAACCATTGCCAAGCGCATTTATCGCGCTGACGAGGTGCTGGCCGACAAGAAAATCCGCGACCAGCTGCGCGCGTGGGAGGCCGATGGCTATGGCCACTTGCCGATCTGCATGGCCAAGACGCAATACAGCTTTTCCACCGATCCCAACCTGCGCGGCGCGCCCACTGGCCATGGCGTGCCGGTGCGCGAGGTGCGGCTGAGCGCCGGCGCCGGGTTCATCGTGGTGATCTGCGGTTCGATCATGACCATGCCCGGCCTGCCGCGCACACCCTCGGCCGAGGCTATCGGGCTAAATGACGCAGGTGACGTCGAAGGCCTGTTCTAGGGGTAACTTGTGCTTGGCCGCGACCTATCTTATCAGGCAGCGAACCCGATCAGGAGACGTGGCATGCGCAAACCGCAAGACTGCGCGAACATGACCGAACTGCGCGAAAACATCGACGCGCTGGATTTGCAGATCGCCAAATTGCTGGCGGAACGCGCGGCGCATATCGACCGCGCGGCCGAGCTTAAACCGGCCGAAGGCCTGCCGGCGCGCATCGGCCCGCGGGTGGATCAGGTGGTCGCCAATGCCCGCCGTAATGCCGAAACGCTGGGTCTGGATGCCGATCTGGCCGAGCAGTTGTGGCGCACCATGATCGAATGGTCTATTGCCCGCGAAGAACGCGTTCTGGGCAGCTGACGAAGGAGCATCGCGATGGTGGCACAGATTATCGATGGAAAGGCATTTGCAGCCAAAGTGCGGGGCCAGGTGGCCCAGCATGTCAGCGCGCTGAAGGCGCAGCACAACCAGACCCCGGGCCTGGCCGTGGTTCTGGTGGGCGAGGATCCTGCCAGCGAGGTTTACGTGGCCGCCAAGCACAAGGCGACGGTGGAAACGGGCATGACCTCGTTCGAACACAAGCTGCCCGCCGATGTGTCCGAGGCCGACCTCTTTGCCCTGATCGACCAGTTGAACGCCGACCCGGACGTGCACGGCATCCTGTGCCAGTTCCCGGTGCCCGAGCACCTGAGCGAACGCCGCGTGGTGGCGCGGATCGACCCTGCCAAGGATGTTGACGGGCTGAGCGTGGTGAACGCCGGCCTGTTGGCCAGTGGCGAGGCCGGGCTGGTGCCCTGCACACCGCTGGGCTGTCTGATGCTGTTGCGCGATCAGGTGGGCGATCTGACCGGCAAAGACGCGGTGGTTGTGGGGCGCTCGAACCTGTTCGGCAAACCTATGGCACAGCTTCTCTTGCGCGATAACTGCACCGTGACGGTCGCACATTCACGCAGCAACGACCTGCCAGGGATTTGCAAACGTGCCGATATCCTGGTTGCCGCCGTGGGCCGTGCACAGATGGTTCAAGGGGACTGGATCAAGCCCGGAGCAACGGTGATTGACGTTGGCATCACGCGCGTGCCGCATCCGGAAAAACCCGGCAAATCTCGGCTGATTGGCGATGTTGATTTCGGCCCAGCCAGCGAAGTCGCAGGCGCAATCACACCGGTTCCGGGTGGGGTTGGGCCAATGACAATCGCCTGTCTCTTGGCCAATACGTTGACAGCAGCCTGTCGCGCGCACGGTCTGGCAGAGCCGCAGGGATTGACGGCTTGATCACATCATTAATAAAAAACAAAAAATTTGTTGGATTACACGGTAATTCCGGGGCATTTTAGCGCCGGTTTGTAACGCGGTTTGGGTGGGGGCCTGAATTGTCGTCTTTTTGGCGTGATTTGAGAAAAGTATTGTGGTCGCCAGTGCCGGTTTTGTCTTGGGTCGCGTTGACCTTGATGATCGGCATTTCGGGACCTTTTGGCAGCTACGAAAACCTCGAGCTTCCGATGCGGCTGGCAATGTGGGCCGTGTTCAATATGGGTGCCATCGTCCTGGGCGTGATCGTCCGGCTGGGCATGTGGCGCCTATTGCGCACAAAAGGTTATTGGACAATTTCGGTTTTGACCTCTGCCGTGTTGGCCTTGTCGCTTGCTGGCCCGTTGCATGTCTTTGTGCTGTTTCTCGCCGAAGAGACACAGCAACGCATCCCCTCATTGGTCGAAAACGTGATGATCCTGTTTTCGATTGGATTGGGTCTCAGTTCTTTGCGTATTCTTCTGGACCGCCCCGAGCCGCCAGAGGACGCGCCGCCGCCGCGACTGGTGCGTCGTCTTTCACCGGGCGTCCGCGGTCAACTGATCCGCTGCGCAGTGGATGATCACTATGTCATTGTCGTAACCGAGCAGGGCGAAGAGCAACTGTTGATGCGGTTCTCTGATGCGATATCCGAGCTTGAGGGCGTGGATGGCCTGCGTGTGCACCGCTCACACTGGGTCGCAATGGATGCCGTCACCGGGCATGCCAATGAAAACGGCCGGTTGTTTCTGTTGTCCAAGGACGGCGCCCGTATACCTGTCAGCCGCAATTACCGTCAGGCGGTAGAGGCACGGCTGTCTGCCTGATCCCCGCAGGGTAGGGGTACAGCCAAGGCACGTTTGCCGGTCAAAATCGCGCGCGCAGGGGGCTGCATCAGCCCCGCTAGCGCGGCATCGCTGTGCCTGAGGCCGCCGGTGAAAGTGCCGAAAGCCGGCAGGATCACCCGCCGTTCGTCCAGCAGGAATGCCCGGTGCGACCCGGCGCCAAACCGCATCTTTGGGTGGTAATGGCCCGAAACCTCGCCCGGTCCGGCATCCGGCGCGGCGATATGGCGAAAGGTCAGCGGCCCCATCGCCATTTCGGCCAGATGCGCGCCGCCAAAGGCGGTGGGGCCGGGGTCGTGATTGCCCTCGATCCACACCCATTCGCGGCCCGCCATCAGCCGCGTCAGCCACAACGCCTCGTCCTCACGCAGATTGTCCATCGCATCTAGATCGTCGAACGTATCCCCCAGACAGACCACTTTGCGTGCGCAAGAGGTATCCAGCACCGCCTCCAGCCGCTCCAGCGTCTCGCGCACCTCGTAAGGTGGCAACATCGCGCCACCACGCCGCGCCATGCGTTCCGATTTGCCCAGATGCAGGTCCGACACCACCGCCAGCGCCTGATCTGGCCACCACAGCGCGCCCGAGGGCAGGGCCACCAGATCGGCACCGTTCAGCGAAAAGCGATAGTCGTTCATGCTTCGTTCTGACCGTATCCACCCACTGATTGCAAGCCCTAACTCAACCCTGCCGCTGCCATCGCGCTCTCGGCGGCTTGCGCCAGCAGATGCTCGCGCGCCTCGCCCTTGATCGGCACCTTGCCCACCTCCAGAAACAGCGGCGCGGCCAACGGGCTGACCCGGTCCAGCTTCACATGGTCGATCCGGTCACCCACGCGGGCCAGCATGTGCTCGATCCGACCAAAATCGACCAGCCCCTTCATTGCCTCCTCGCGCGTGATCTGCATCAGCAAATGGTTGGGGTCGTATTTGTTCAGCGTGTCATACAGGATGTCCGACGAAAACGTCGCCTGCCGCCCCGACTTGCGCTTGCCATTTGGGATATTGCGTTCAATCAGCCCGGCGATCTGCGCGCTGTTGCGAAAGGTCCGCTTCATCACGTAATTGCCGTTCAGCCAGCTTTCGAACCCCTCGCGCATGTCGGTGGCATCAAACAGCCACCCGGGCTTGGTCACCTCGCGCAGGCCCCAGATCAGCGTGGCGTAATCGGTGGCGACAAAGCCCAGCGGCTGCAAGCCGTCGGCCTCCATCTGCTGCGTCAGCAACAGCCCCAGCGTCTGCTGCGCGTTTTTGCCGGCAAACCCATAGGCGCACATGTGCCAGCGCCCGTCATGGGGGAAGGTTTCCACCAGCAGCTTTTCGTCGCCCGGCAGGCGCGACATGTCGCGCTGCAAGGCCAGCCAGTCGGCGGTGTGACCCGGCAAGTCCGGCCAACTGGAAAGTTTAAACAGTTGCAATATTCGGTCCGACAACTGGGTCGAAGTTGCAAATTTTGTGCCCGAGAACACAGCGATGCGCGGTGTGGCGCCCGGTGTGCGGGTGACCTCTACCGTCATCTCGCGCAGCCCCTCATAGCGCACAACCTGCCCGCCGATCAGAAATGTTTCGCCCTTGGTCAGGGTGGCGGCAAAGGCCTCCTCCACCTCGCCCAGCGGCATGCCGCCGCGCGCGTGTTTCAGGCGCACTTTCATCAGGTCGGCATCGACGATGGTGCCAATATTCATCCGAATGCGGTTGCCCGCGCGCGGGTCGCGCAGCTGCCACAGCCCGTCCTTTTCCACCAGCCGCTGCCATTGGTCATACGCCCGCAGCGCGTATCCACCAGTGGCGGCAAACTCCAGACAATCGTCAAATTCCTGTTTGGTCAAAGCGGCATAGGCGCCGCAGCTTTGCACTTCGGCATACAGATCCTCGGCCGCAAACGGCCCCGCCGCGGCGCGGATCAGGATATGCTGGCACAACACGTCGCGGGGCCCCGGCCCGCGCGGGTCGCCGTCCAGATCATGGTCGCGCGCGGCCGCAAGTGCGGCGTGGCATTCGACCACCTCGAACCGGTTTGCCGGCACCAACAGGGCCTTCGAGGGCGCGTTATAGCGGTGATTGGCCCGCCCGATCCGCTGAATCAGCCGTTTCACGTTCTTCGGCGCACCAACCTGGATCACCAGATCCACATCGCCCCAATCAATCCCCAGATCCAACGACCCGGTGCACACCACCGCCCGCAACTGGCCCGCCACCATCGCCGCCTCGACCTTGTCGCGCTGCTCGCGCGCCAGCGAGCCGTGGTGGATGCCGATGGGCAGCGCGTCGTCGTTGGCCAGCCACAGCGCGTGAAAAAAGATCTCGGCCTGCGCGCGCGTGTTGTGGAAAATAAGCGTTGTTTTGTGGGCCTTTACCTGGTCCAGCACCGCCGGGATCGCATAGCGCCCGCCACCACCCGACCAGGGCGGCAACTCGGCCGTTTCCAGCATCGCAATATCGGGATCGGGGCCGGGATCGGCGTGCAGAACCGGGCAGGGATCGGGGTGGCGGGCCAAGTAATGCGCCAGTGCAGGCGGGTCCTCGACCGTGGCGCTCAGCCCCACGCGGCGCAGGTCGGGGCACATGGCTTGCAACCGCGACAGGCACAGCATCAGCTGATCGCCGCGCTTGCTTTCGGCCAGCGCGTGGATCTCGTCCACCACCACCCGCTGCAGCCCGGCAAAGGTGCGGTGCGCGTCGTCATAGCTCAGCATCAGAGCCAGGCTTTCCGGCGTGGTCAGCAGGATATGCGGCGGGTCGGCACGCTGTCGGCGTTTCTTGGTATAGGACGTGTCGCCGGTGCGATCCTCGATCCGGATCGGCAGGGCCATCTCGTCAACGGGCGTGCGCAGATTGCGGCCAATATCGGCCGCCAGCGCCTTGAGCGGCGAGATATAAAGCGTGTGCAGGCCCTTATGCGTGCCGTCGGCAAGCTCTGCCAATGTTGGTAGGAACCCGGCCAGCGTCTTGCCCCCACCGGTGGGCGCGATCAACAGCAACGAAGGCTCGGTGGCGCGCTGCACCATCTCGGCCTGATGCGGATGGACCGACCAGCCGCGTTCCGCGAACCATTGCGTGAAGACCTTGGGCAGAACATGCATTGGGAGAGTGTAGGATTGATGGGTGCGGATGCCCACAGCGAATGGTGGCTTTGGGCGCTAGTCGTTGATGTTCAGGATTGCTATACACATTTTATGAAGCGTGCCGTTATCATTGTGTTCGGCCTCATAGGTTTGTCTGTGAGTGTACTCCTGCTCAATGTTCATTTTATCAGAGCAAGCTGCCTTCGAAATGGCGCTGTCCCGACTTCTATCGCTGAGGCGTCCGAACAAATCGGGAATCGGCTTCACCATACAAGCATGGAAGAGTGGTCTGCCATGGGCGTTTCTAAGCAAGAATTGCTTAGTTCAATCGACGTAGTCGAAGTGAAAGGACCAGCAATGACGTTTGAACACCCCTCCACAAGATATGTGACTTTCAGGCTGTCGAATTGCCCCGCGATTCTTAGACCAATCACCATTGGTGTTGACTGTTATGGCAGAGCAAATCTTGGCTGGATCGCCGGACGCTGCCTTGGAAACCAAGAATAGACGCGCGCCAACACTTCGCTGAAAATCAAAAGCGTTAAAAACAGTGCGACGGTCACTTTGTCCGCGATACGGCCTTTGGCGGCCATGAACGCTGGCAATATCAGTGTATGATCTCTTCCTGTTTCACGAACATGTTTGCCCAGGCGCGGTCGATCAGGTCGGGGGACATCTGATAGGGGATGCCTTCGAACTCGCAGATGGCGATCATCTGGTCGATCAGGAATACCGGCTGATAGTTGGCATAGACATTGTCGATGGTCGGATATTTCTTTTGCAGCAGATAGATCAGCGTGTCTTCGTTCAGCGGCATTTTCTTCTTGCGCGCCACCAAAGCGAAGATTTTCAGGAAGTCCTCCTGACACGGCCCGTCGATCTTGATCTTGAAGAAGATCCGGCGCAGGGCGGCTTTGTCGAAGATCTCGTTGGGGTGGAAGTTGGTCGAGAAGATGACCAGCGTGTCGAAGGGGACCTCGAACTTTTCGCCCGATTGCAGGGCCAGGATGTCGCGGCTTTCTTCCAGCGGCACGATCCAGCGGTTGACCAGCGCCTGCGGCGGTTCGGCCTGGCGGCCAAGGTCGTCGACGATGAAGACGCCGCCGGTGGATTTCATCTGCAGCGGCGCCTGATAGGTGCGCGCGGTGGGGTTATAGACCAGATCCAGCATGCTGAGCGACAGCTCGCCCCCGGTCACAACCGTTGGCCGTTCGCACAGCACATAGCGCGTGTCATAGCGGCCCGACGTGCGGCGCAGTGAGGTGGGGTCGTCGACCTGCTCTTCGGCCTTGGAATGCACGATCGGGTCGTAAACGGTGATCACCTGACCGGCGTATTCGATGGCGCGCGGCACATAGATTTTGTCGCCCAAAGCATCACGGATGCCGTTCGAGATCGACGATTTACCGTTGCCCGGGGGGCCGTACATCAGGATCGAACGGCCCGATGACACCGCGGGCCCGAGATGGCTGAGCAGGTCGTCGGGCAGGATCAGGTGGCCCATGGCGCCGGTCAGCTGGTCGCGGGTGATCTGAATGTTGCGGATCGACTGGCGTTTGATCTGTTCGCGATAGACCTCCAGCGGCACCGGCATCGCGCCGTAGTATTCGGACTGCGTCAATGCATCCTGGGCGCGGGCCTTTCCGCCATCGGTCAGTTGATACCCCATCTCGCCACCCGAATTGGCGTGCAGGGTGCCGGTTGCCTCGATCAGCTTCTGGCTGCGGGCCAGATCAACCAGTTCCTGTGTCACCGGCACAGGCAGGCATATGGCGCGCGCGATCTCGGTAACCTGGTCCACGTTCTTGCGAAACACGGTTTTCAGCAGGATGTCCCGCATCATAACGATGGGCAGGCGCATTTGGTCCAGCGACCTTGGAGCGGGCGGGGCCATCACGTTGCTTGTCTGCATATTCATTACAATGCGCCTTATTTCTGCTCAATTGTTCTGCGATATCGTGCCTGAACGGCGTGTTGAGGCATCGAATACCGCGCAAAGCGGGCCGAAATGAGGCCACAGTTTGAAATTGCGAAAGAAACAAGCAGGGCAGGCATGAACAAATCGCAATCATTGAAGTTTCTGGCATTCCTATTTGTCGTTTTGGGTTTTTACGCATTGGCCACTCTGGCAAAGGGCGGGCTGTTCATTGGCAATTACGAAGGCGACACGGCGCATTTGCTGGACCTGTCGTTCCGGCTGGCCGCGGGCCAAGAACCCCATGCCGATTACATGACGCCGCTTGGGGTCATGGCCTACGCGCCGATTTCCTTGTTCCTATGGCTGGGGCAGGGGGCAGGGCATGCCGTGATCTATAGCCAGCTCTTTTTCGCGCTATGCATGATCCCGTTCGTCTGGTGGGCCATGAGCAGCCGGTTGAGCATGGGTTGGGCATTTTTCCTTGGGTTCTACGTGATCATGATGGTTGTTGCCCTTTCGCAGGGTCAGACCGCCACCCATGTCTCTTTGGCCATGCACTATAACCGCTGGGCCTGGGCGGTGGCCTACGTCGCTGTCATCGTTGCGGTTCTGCCGCCTGCCCATCGCCAAAGCGCGCTTGCAGATGGCTTGACGATTGGTCTTTGCATGTCGTTCCTGGCGCTCAGCAAAGCCACGTATTTCATCGCTTTCGCGCCGCCGGTCGTTCTGGCTCTTCTACTGCGCAAGGACAGCGCCGCCTTGGCGGCGTCGCTGGCGACCGGGCTTGCCGTGATTGCCGGTGTGACAACGCTGGCGGGTGTTGGATTCTGGCAGGCTTACCTAGGGGACATGTTGGCGGTGTCGCAGTCCGAGGTGCGCCCTTACCCGAACAAGCCGTTTCTCGATATGCTGCGAATGCCGAACTATATTGGTTCGACCCTGACGATCCTGATTGCGGTCATCTTCCTGCGCCAGGCGCGGCAGGCGCATATGGGTCTGATGCTGTTGGTTCTGGCCCCTGCATTTTTCTATGTCACTTTCCAGAACTTCGGGAATGATCCGCAATGGTTAATCCTGGCAATGGTATTGGTTCTTGCTGCGCGGCCGGCTGTGGGGATAGTTAACAAATTCGGATGGGACTTGCGTCAAGCGCTTGGATTGACGGCGGTTGCCCTTGCGGCTTTTGCGTCTCCCGCCGCGGTGAATATGGCCTTCAGCCCCAAGATTCACTATGGGGCCGAGATTACCGAGCACGATGTGTTCCTGCCCACGCAGTCGCGTCATGCTGACCTGTTGGGTAAAAAGGATCGGTCATTCGAGCTGAAGGCCAACATCCGCCTGGACATCGCCGAGGCCGCGCCAATCGTTGCCTCGCACGTGCCAGAAGAAGAATACACCATTTTGAACGGCGAAGCCTTGCCGGCATGTGAAATCTTCGCAGGCGCAGTGGGGTTCTTCAGCAGCCTCGCAGAGGAGCTGAATACAGCTGGCTACGGACCCGAGGACCAGATTTTGGTGACGGACATCGTGAACGTGATCTGGATGTTCGGGGACCTTACGCCATTGAAAGGGGGGGCACCCTGGTACTATGGCGGCGCACCGGGCTTGGAGAATGCTAACTACGTGCTTGTTCCCACGTGCCCATACCGCATGTCTGAACGCCACCGTATCCTGGGCGTGATCGAAGACCGCGGTATCGCGTTGGCCGAAGTGTATCGCAGCCCGGCCTTTATCTTGTTGGAGGTTGGTGGTCAGCCCTACGACACAGCGGCAAACACCAGGTAAATTGCCAAAACAGGCCCCAAGGCCAGGCCCATCGGAAACTTGCGACTGTCCCATGACACCCAGTCAGGGGCAGCTTTGCGGACCGGCGGTAGCATGCGCGCGCCACGGTGAATGAAGAACGACGCGGGCAAGATTGCGCAGAACAGCAACATAAACCAAATGGCGTCACCCAGCGGGATGAAAGGTGCCATAGCCGCCGCGTATTTCGCGTCTCCCGCGCCAATCATGCGCAACAGGTTCAATACGAACCCAATGGCCAGAACGACGGCCAGATGCGACCACCGCCACAGGTATTCGCCAAACGGCAGCACAACGATCCCAACAACCGCAAAGCACAGGGCCAGCGCAAAGACCGCGCGGTTGGGAATTTTCATGAACTTAAGATCGCTCCACGCGACCCACAGCCCGATGACGCTCGCAAAAGGGAGAAAGGCCAGGGCGGCAGTAGATGACAGATGCATCGGTGGCTCGATCAGCCCGTCTCTGAATCCAGCGCGCGCAACGACCGCACAGCTTGTTCAAAGTGTTGCGGGTGGGTCGAAATCGCGTCCTCCAACAGACCACGTCCAATGGCGACATCGCCCTGTTTGACCGCCGACAACGCCGCCGTGTACAGCAATTGAGCCCGTTCGATCTGCGACATCTCGATGACTGGCAATTGATAGTTTCGCTGTGCACCACGGGCCAGAACAAGGTTGTTCTTGGCGGTGAACAGGTTGCGGTCATAGCTGATGGCGTCAACAAAAAGCCCCTCGGCGTCGCGGAAATCACCGCGGCTTAGCTTGGAGTAACCCCAGTTATTCAAAACGTTTGCCGGGCGGGTGGTAAGACCCACGGCCGTTTCATAAAAGTGGTCTGCCGCGTCCCATTCCTGATTGCTGTCAGCGACCATGGCCTCAAGTCGATAGCGTTTGTAGGTTTCCACGGTCGGCGGAACACTGTCCAAAACTTTTTCGGCGTCATCCCACTTGCCGCCGCGGATCAAGGCGTCTGCCAAGTCAATCTTGTCGTCGGGCAAAGCTTCGGGATGGGCAACCACGGCCTTCCACGCGCTGATCGCCTCGGTCGCCAGTTTGGCGCGAACCAGAGATTTCGCCAGTCCACGCTGGAAATCGATCCGGTCGGGTTGTTCTGCAAGTTGCCGCTTGAAGAATGTTACCGCCTCGTTGGGGTCGGCAACGCTCAGCATGATATCGTTCAGGCTGGCCTCGTCTGCTGCCACAACTTCGGCAACGGCGCGTTCAACTTCTTCTTCAGTCGTACCCCCCAAGCAGCCGGCAAGTGCCATAGTGCTGCCGAGGCATAGCGAAACAAGGGTAAATCGGCGCATTTTTGCGTCCTTTTACTGCTCTGGCCTCATGGTGTGGAAAGCAGCAGGTAGCGCCCGTTTCCTCTCCGCACCAACTCGAAATTATAGTTTTGTTGACTATCATACGCAGGATTGTCGGTTTTTGCGATAGCCAAGCGCAGATTTTCGCGAATTTCGTCGGAATTGCCACTGTCCAGCGCAAAGGCACGCTGAAAGACCAATTTGGCTTCGCCGTATTCGCGTCGCTCCATCAAGACCACGCCCAAGTTGTTCCACGCGGCGGGAAAGGTTTCGTCAAGGTCAATGGCTTTGCGCAGCAGTTCTTCTGCTTGCCCCAACCGACCTAATCGCAAATTGGCGGAACCAATGGCCGAGTAGGTGTCGGCGTTCAAACCACGTTCGCCGCCGGAACGGTAGTAGGCTTTGAGGGCAAGTTCGTATTCCCCCGCAGCCATGAGCCGGTGACCCACAATCAACCCATCCACAGCCTCCGAGACTTTGGGTGTACCTGCCGGGGGCGGGGGGCCTTCGTATTGTGCGCCAAGGCCGCCGGTCTCCTGACAGGCGGCCAACAGGCAGGCGGTTACCAAGGCAGCCGCCGAATTTCGAAACATCACATCAAACTGCCGCGCTGTTGAGCATCTGGTAGATACCGTAGCACGATGGCCCGATTAAGATAATCAACAATGGCGGAACCGTGAACATCATGGTGCCGAGGGTCAGTTTGGTCGGCAGTTTGTTCGCGGCCTCTTCGGCGCGCATCACACGCTTGTCCCGCATCTCGGCCGCATACACACGCAGAGCATCGGCGATCGAGGTACCAAAGCTGGTCGATTGGATCAAAACGGTCACGAAAGAGGAAACGTCTGCGACACCGCAGCGTTCGCCCATGTCTTTCAAGACGCTGGTTTTGTCTTTACCGGCCTTGATCTCGTGGCTGACAATCTCGAACTCTTCAGCCAGCGCGGGATAACCTGCGCGGATTTCCTTGGAAACACGGATGATGGCCTGATCCAGCGATTGGCCGGCCTCGACACATACCAAAAGCATGTCCAAGCTGTCCGGGAATCCGTTGATTATTTCTTCCTGGCGTGACTGCACGCGACGGGTCACCCAGTATTTCGGAAGGAAATAGCCGACTCCACCAGGCACAAGAACCGAAAGCATCAATTGCTGCGTCGAGATCTCTTCGGACGTGGCCGACGTAACCACGGCATACATCACGCCCAGAAATAGAAAACCCAGGCCCAGCACAAGCTGAGCAAAGTGAAAGGCGCGCACGGCCGACTTTGACCGATAGCCCGCACGCAAAAGCTTCAGCCGCGCCGCTGAAAGCTCTTCTTCGTCTTGCGGTTCAAGAAAGTTGGCGAATTTGTCGAGTTTTTCAGTGCTTTTGTTGCCGTGGCGTAGTTTCGCCTGCGGGATCTCGGCAATTGGTTCCACCGGCTGGCGAGGCGCCTGGGCCCCTTTCAGCCGATCCAACGGGTCCACCTGTTTGCGCAAGAACATCGGCAAGGTGATCACAATGCACAGCACACCCAGCAAACCAACGGCATAGAGCGGCCCAAGCTCGCCGAAATTCTGCGTCAGGTATTCGTTGATTGGTTGCAGGAATTCCATAGTTCGACCTCTTACACCTTAATATTGACCATGATCCGCATGAAGATCACGTTCGCCACCAAAAGCGCACCAACAACCAAAACGGCAGGGATGAACACCGCTGTGTCCTTCACCTCGTCATAGTAATCGGGCTGCACCATGTTGATCATGACCGTCGCCGCGATCGGGAAAGCCGACAGGAACATGCCCGACCACTTGGCCTCGGCGGTGATTGCCTTCACCCGGCGAAACAGTTTGAAGCGCGCGCGGATCACTTTCGCCAAACCATCCAGAACCTCGGCCAGGTTACCACCAGATTGCTGCTGAATGGTCACGGCCACGGCAAGAAAGCGCAAATCCTGCATGTCCATCCGTTCGGCCAGATCTTTCAGACTTTCCGAAACGTCGCGGCCATAGGCGCTTTCGTCAGCGATGATGCCGAACTCGGACCCCAGCGGATCGGGAACTTCCTTGGCCACAATCGAAATCGCCGAAGCGAAAGGGTGGCCAACGCGCAAGCTTCGCACCATCAGTTCAACAGCGTCGGGTAGTTGTTCTTCGACCATGGCCAGGCGTTTCTTGGCTTTGCCGTTGACCCAGAAATACACGCCGCCGACGCCCATGACGACAGCCACAATTGCGCGAACAGGTGTGTCCGCCTCGGTGGCTACGGCCAGCGCAAAGAACGAAAAGATCGATAGGCCTATCATGATCACGATCAGCGCCTTCGGCGAAAAGGCAATATTGGCCTTCTGCGCTTTGTCGGCCAACATCGAATACAGCGGAATGCCGCGAGCGTGCATGTGCTGGCTCATCTCCTTGCGGAGCTGTTCCAGAACCTGTTCGCGGGCCGCGCCTTTTTCCAGCATGTCGAGGCGGCGATTGACACGGTTGTTCAGGCTGATCGACTTACCAAAAACGGTCAGATAGATGCCTTCGACCAGCGCAAGCACGGCCACGAAGATCAAGCCATAGATAATCGGTTCTGCCGAAATCTGCATCGTGGTTACTCCGTGATGGGTTCAAAGATGGCCGGCGGCAGGTCGTATCCCCACTGCTTGAACCGCTCTGAATAATGGGACCGCACGCCTGTGGCGTTGAAACGGCCAATGATCTTGCCGTCTGTGGCCAGGCCCAGGCGTTCGTAACGGAAAATCTCTTGCATCGAGATCACTTCGCCTTCCATGCCCGTGATTTCGGTGATCGACACCATGCGGCGCGAGCCGTCCTGCAGGCGGCTGGCCTGTACGATCAGGTTCACAGCGCTTGCGACCTGGCTGCGCACCGCCTTCAGGGGCATCTCGATCCCGGCCATGGCGACCATGTTTTCCAGACGGCTGACACCATCGCGGGCGCTGTTGGCGTGGATCGTGGTCATCGAGCCGTCGTGGCCCGTGTTCATGGCCTGCAACATATCGATCACTTCCTCGCCGCGCGTCTCGCCCACGATGATGCGGTCAGGTCGCATCCGCAGCGCGTTACGCAGACAGTCGCGCTGACTAACAGCGCCTTTGCCTTCGACGTTGGCGGGGCGGCTTTCCATCCGGCCCACATGGGTCTGTTGCAGCTGAAGTTCGGCCGTGTCCTCGATCGTCAGAATGCGTTCGGCATCGTCGATAAATGAGCTGAGCGCGTTCAGCGTGGTGGTTTTACCCGAGCCCGTACCGCCTGACACGATCACGTTCAGCCGGCAGGCCACAGCGGCCTGCAGATAGGCGCCCATTTCCTCGGTAAACGCCCCGAACTTGATCAGGTCGTTAATGCCAAGCTTGTCCTTTTTGAACTTACGGATCGACACCAGCGAGCCGTCCACCGCAATCGGCGGCACCATCGCGTTAAAGCGCGAGCCGTCGGCAAGGCGGGCGTCCACATAGGGGTTGGATTCATCCACGCGGCGTCCAACGGCCGACACAATCTTGTCGATGATCCGCAGCAGGTGCTTTTCGTCTTTGAACGTGATGTCGGACAGTTGCAGGCGACCGGCACGTTCCACAAAAATCTGTTTGGGACCGTTAACCAGAATATCGTTGACGTCTTCGTCTTTCAGCAAGGTTTCCAGCGGGCCAAGGCCCGTAACTTCGTCAAACAGGTCCTGGTGGATGTTTTGGCGTTCGTCCTTTGTCAGAACGACGCTCATTTCTTCCAGAGCTTCTGCCGAGATGGCCTGAATCTCTGCCTTGAGATCGGATTCCGAGGCATGCTCCAGCGCCGAAAGGTTCAGGTCGTCCAGCAAACGCTTGTGCAGGTCCACCTTGATCTCGGACAGGCGGTCCTTGCGCTTGCGCTCTTTGTCTTCTGGGGCAGCTTTGGCCGGAGCTTTCTTGGCAGCCGCACGTTGTTGTGCGGGTTTGGGTTTTGTCTTCGTCGGAAGTTCCGTAACGACTTGAGCAGCCGCGCCATTGGCAGCGGCTGGCCGTTCGGTTTCTGGTTTTTTGTATCGCGAAAACATAGCGTTACCCGTTATCTCGTTTCAATTTAGCCCACGGCTGCAGCCGAGCCCTCGACGGCGTGGGCATAAAGTTGCGCGGCAAGCTTCTGGATTTCCTTGCGCAGTGGCAGCTTGGCGGCTGTTTCGGCAAGCGGCAGTCCGTGGTCGCCTGCCTGCGCGACGGCCTTGCCGCCGTCCGGCAACATAACCTCGATGTCGATATCCAAGTTCTCTGCCATCCGCTTGACACGGCTTTTGCCTGACAAATCGGTGAATTTCGGCGACCGGTTCAGAACATAGCGCAGCTTTTCATGCGGCAGATCTTCGCTTTTGAGGGCGCGGATCATGCGCAAGGTGTTTTGGGCAGACCGCATGTCCAACTCTACCAGGGCAAAGTAGACATGCGCGCGGTTCAAAACCGTTTCTGTCCACTGAACCAGCGTGCGCGGCATGTCGATCACCACGAAATCAAAATTCGCCTGCGCACGATCAATCAGGTTGTTCACGTCGTCCGGCACAATGAAATCCAACGGCAGGATTTCCGAGGGCGCGGTCAGAACGTGAAGTTTTTCGTTGAATGGCAAGGTTGCCTGAACAAAGGATTCGTTGTCCATCGCTTCGGTGTCTGCGACCAGTTCATAAACCGCGTCCCGGCGCGGCAGGTCGAGATAGGTCGAAGCCGAGCCAAACTGCAGATCGAAATCCAACAAGCAGACCCGCGGCGGCTCTTTCTTGTCGGCCAATGCCAGTTCCCATGCCAGGTTAACCGCAAAGGTCGATGCACCCACGCCACCTGCCAGACCGTGAACGGGCAAAACCACGCCGTCGCGGCTTTGGTCCGCGCCAACGGCGGTGATCCCCTCGGGCTGCTCTTGCTGAGCGACTTCGACGGCAATCATGGCCGGAGATGGCGTGCGCAGCTTTTCGATGGCTTCCCGCAGCGCGCCTTGGGGCAGGGGATACGGCACAAAGTCGTCCGCCCCAAGGCGCAGCAATTTGTGCAGCACCATGGGGCCCAGTTCATCAGCGATCAGGATAACGCCGATCCGGGCTTCTTTCGCGGTACGAACAAGGTTTTCGATAAGGTCCAAGCGGCCTTCGTCGTCAGAGTTCACTGCGATTGCAACGAACTCCAGGTTCTCGGCATCTGCTTCACCGAAAAAGGCGCTGGCGTCTTCAAAGGACAGATCGCCCCAGCCTTCGCCAAGCTCGGCCTCCATGTCTTCGATCAGCTGATCGAAGTTCTGAATGTCGCGCGACACCGTACAAGCGACGATTGGCGCCGGTTCTGGTTGCAACGCTGCGATACTCGCCATTCCCTCTGCATCCTTCCTGTTTCGCGTGTCTCGGAAACCGGATGCCTTGTGGCGATTATCCTGTCTCCGCAGCCACGCGGGCCCGACTCGATGCCGGGCCAGCTACTGCCTCACAGGAGAAGATGGAGTGCAATCTTGGCAACATTACGGCTTAAAAGCCGAAATTGTTTGGTGATCAGCGCTCTTCGCGGGACGCTTCTGGGTCGAACGGAACGTCCACATGTGTTTCCGTCGCGCTGCGGCGGTATTCGTCGTAGACGAACAACCCATACTTGCCATCAAGGATCTGATCGCGCGGCTTGATGAAGCCGGACACTTCGGTCACCGTGCGACGATTCTTGCGCTCGCGGTTCTCGGTCAGAACCAATGGCTGCGTTTCGCCAAAGGAAACAACGGCTTCCAGGCGGCTGCGGTCGATGCCCTGTGCAACGAGGAAGTTCACAGCGGCGCGTGCACGTCGCAGACCCAACGAGCGGTTATAGCCGTCGCTGCCCACTTTGTCGGTGTGACCATACACGCGGAAACGTGCGAGGTTATATTCCTTGATCCACGCGGCCTGCTGACGCAAAGCGGCCTGTGCTTCGGCATCCAGTGCCGCACTGTCGAAGGCAAAATTGATCGTTGCCGGAGCTTCGTCTGCGAACTTGCGTGTCAGGTTGATGATGGCGTTCAACTCGCCGGTCATAACCTGGATGTTGTTCATCGTCGGATTGCCGAAACTGCCGGTATCCAGATCGTCCCCTGCAGGACGATAGAAATCGGCGATCGTGTTGGGCGTACAGGCCGACAGGGCCAGGGCCGCGGTGGTTGTCAGAGCTATCAGCTTGAAATTTGTCATCTCAATCACTCCAGAACGTAACCGTAGGAACCCGAGAAGTCCTGCCGGGCAACCTCGCCGGCGGCACCCGATTGCGGGCGACGTTCGGCGGCAACTTTGCCGTTGAGGAAAAGTTCGTGTTCACTGGGGGGCCTGACACGATCCGTTGGCAAGGCAAAAGCTTCGCCGGTTGTCGGTGTGACCAGATGTGCGGTGATGATGATCACCAGTTCGGATTGTTGGCGCTCGTACTCGGCACTGCGGAACAGCGCGCCAAGGATCGGCACATCACCCAACCACGGTACTTGACCGGTTGCCGAGCTGAAATCATCTTGCAACAGACCGGCAATGGCAAAGCTTTCGCCGTCGTGCATCTCAACGGTTGTAGATGTGGATCGGGTCGAGAATCCGGCAATCGACGTTGAACCATCCGTGAAGCTGGCGGCGGCGTCAATGCTGCTGACTTCTGCGTCAAGGCGCAGGTTGATGTTTTTGCCGACAACGCGTGGGGTAAAGTTCAGCTCAATGCCGAATGGTTTGAAGTCCACCGTGACCGATCCGTTTTCATTCGCAACGGGAACCGGGTACTCGCCACCGGCAAGGAAGCTTGCCGATTGGCCTGAAAGCGCTGTCAGGTTCGGTTCGGCAAGTGTGCGAACAAATCCTTTTGATTCAAGAGCTTCAAGAAGAACGGCGAACTCGACATTGCCAACGCCAAACCCGATCGAAGCCACACCCGTGGATGCCAGACCGCTGGCTACCGCCGTTGCGGGATCACCATCGAACAGGTTCGCCAGGTTGTTGTCTTGCGCGAAAGTGCCGTTACCACCGTTAAACCCGACATCGCCACCGCCAGAACTGCCGTTGAACGCGATGCTGGACGACAGGCTCTTGCGGACGGAACGGTTCATTTCCGAAAAGCGCACTTTTAGCAACACTTGCTGACTGCCGCCGATGGCCATCAGGTTAGAGACGCGGCCGGGCGCATAACGTTGTGCCATGTCCAAGGCGCGATCAATTGCAGCGGCCGAAGTGACAGTTCCGGAAAGGATCAACCCATCGTTAGCGGGGCGCACTTCAATCGGTTCACCCGGCAAAACCTCGCGCAGGCGTTCCTTTAGCTCGCTGATATCCGGCGTGACACGGACCAAAACGTTGGTGATCAAGCTGCCATCGGGGCCAAGCAGCGTCAGCGTTGTACGGCCCGGCTCCTTGCCCAAAACGTAGATGCGACGATCCGAAAGGGTCGAGATGTCGGCGATACCGGGGTTGGCGATGGACAGTTCCGCAAATGGAACGTCACTCTCAACCACAACGGCCCGGTTCATCGGAATGTCGAGATTGCTGGATGCTGCGCCGGACATGACACGCAGAGTGTTCGCTGAAACGGGAAGAGTTCCTCCGGCCGCGACAGCGATGCCCAACAGGGCTGCCCTGATAATGGTCTTCATTCGCATGTGATCCTGCCTCTCCGATCACTGTTTTTTAAGGGTCTATTTTTGCCCAATTGGCTGCACAATGCGCCAATTCGAGTTTTTTTGCAAGAATCAACCGTTTGGGCGCGGTAACTTATGTGGATAACCCGCAACAATACCGTTCACGACCCAACGCCAAAGCGGGCAGGAAAGCCCCCGCCCGCTTTGACAACCGTAATATTCGCGTACCCCTAGTTGGTGCAGGGGATAGGAATTTCGACCACATCTGCGCCGCGGCGCGTACGGATCGTGCAGATCTCTTGCGGTTCAGCTTCCACAACTTCCTGCTCTTCTTCGTCTTCGATGCCCAGCAGAAGGTTCTGGTCAATCTCTACTGCTGCAGCCACGGTTTCGTCGGTCGCGCCGACCAGCGACAGCGAAAGGCGACCCGTCGATTGGGCCTGGGCCAATGTCGCAACCTGCTGTGGGCTTGCTTCGACGGTGACCGTGCGCGCGATGGTTGGACCTTGGCGATTGCTGTCGGCGGTTTGGTCAACAGCAATCAAACGGACGCCAGCCTCAATCAGTTTCGTCACCTTGGCTTTGCCTCTGGCCGACCCCGTCCAGTAAACGTCCACGCGGTCACCGGGGCGCAAGAAGCCGGAAACGCCCGAGCTTACGTCAACCGAGATCGCAAACGCGCGCATGCCTTTGGACAGGCGCGACGTGATGCCCGCATCCTCGCCAGGCTGGGTTACCTTTACGGCCAGAAGCGGTTCGTTGGCTTCCATGGCGCGCAATACGAGGCGCGGTTTGGCGTTTTCTTCGGGGAACAGGGTCTCGGCAACCTGAAACACTCCCTCGGGCAGTGTTTCTGCCGGCCAGGGAACAAGTTTGGCGTCCTCAACCATCAGTTCCTCGCCATAGGCCAAGGCCCGCGTGGCGATGTAAACTTCGGTCAGCTTGATCTGTTTGGCGCGCTCTGCCTGCTCGTTTGCGAGGGCGGTTTGATACTGCGCGACATAGCCCTGCACCATGTAGACGGCAAAGCCCGCAAGACCCAGGCCCATTAGCAGAACAAATGCAAAAAGTAGCCGCATAGCCGTTCCTTTCATATGAACGGGCGCGCGGTTTCAATCCGTGTGAAATAACCGCACAGCCCAGCGATTGGTGAAAAGTTATTGGCGAAATGCGGCAGAAAGGTGGTCCACCGGTGGTGAAAACGGGGATTTTGCACGATTTCGCGCCAATGGCATGTTCCGCGGGCTGACTAGTCGCCGACGGCGACGGGCAGGCTGGTCAAGTTCCCGCTAAGCGAGTCAGCCAATGTCTCGGAGCCGTTTGCCATCGAGTAGATCACAGCAAATGCAAGGCCGGTGATGGCTGCCGTCAGAACCACCCAGTCGATGGTGACAGCGCCTTCCTCGTCGCAGAACAGCTTTTTCACAATCTGGCGCATGGCGCCCTCCATAATTACGGCCGAACACACGGCATTACCAAATACCAAACAGACGTCCGGCCATGGTTTGTCGCACCCCAATCGGGCCAAAAGAAGGCATTTTAGCTACTTTTTAGAGCCGAATGGCTCTTCGGCGCGGAAGCTAAGGGTAATGGCAAGCCGCCCACTCACATGCGCGCAAAAACAAAAAGGCCGCATCGAACGATGCGGCCCATTTGCGTGTTATGCGCGGTGACTATTAGTCGCCAGCAGCAACAGTAACACCAGCAACTTCGGTCGAGATGTTCGAACCCAGAGCGGTCAGACCACCGTCTACCGACTGGAATACTGCGAAGCCCAGGCCAACAACGGCCGCGGTCAGCACAACCCAGTCAACGGTAACAGCGCCGTCTTCGTCGTTGCGGAAGTTTTTGATCATTTCAAACAGTTTCATGGGATAACCCTCTCAGTTAAGTGTGTGTCAGTCAGTCAGTCAGTCAGTTTCTTCGCCTGTTTGGCTCCCGGGGTGTTTGTTGTCCCGTTTGCCTCGTTGGCATGGCGTTAATTAGCCCTTGGAATGGGGCAAGAGTTTGGCGGGTGCAGGGCAATTTTTGACGACTTCAAATTTCCCGGCAAAAACGACTTAAGTATTTGTTTTTAAATGGAATGTTTTTTTAAAGAAAATTTGGAATAACCTTTGGTTAAGGTGAATCACCCTGTGAAACTTGCCCCAAACACCGAATTTTCTGGCCGAAAAACTCAAAATTTGCGACTGTTTGCACGAAAACAGAGGCAGAGCAGAGCCCAAAATGAACCGAGTTTTTCTTGCAGCACTGGCAGGGGTTGTCCTGGCGGGCGGGGTTTTGGCCGAGGTGCCGGCCTCGTCCGGGTTTACATTCAAGCGCGTCAAGCCGCCCGCACCCGATACAAAGAAAAGGATCACCGTTCAGGTGCCGCCACGAGATAATCCCGCTGTGATTGCACCACCCAGCGATCTGCCACAGCCCGAAAGCACCGTTGCCGTTGCACCAAACCCTTTGTCCGGGATTGGCAGCTATGCCTGGTACTGGGAGCTCATCTCTCCCTCTCTGATTGATAGTGCCCCCGGGCGTTTACAAGAGGCCGTGACGGCGCTTGCCGCAGGACCGGAAGGGACGGGGGTTTCAAAACCACGATTGGCGCAAATGCAATCGTTGGCGGAAACCTATGGGACAGATTTGTTGATCGCCACGGTTGGAACGTCCGTATCGCCGGCGCTCGCGCTGGCTGTCGCCAGTGTAGAAAGCGGCGGCAACGCCGAAGCGTTGAGCCCAAAGGGTGCGCATGGAGTCATGCAACTGATCCCGGCGACCGCTGAACGGTTTGGTGTCGAGGATTCAGCGGATCCGGCACAGAACATCGCGGGCGGAGTCAAATACCTTGATTGGCTGATGCAAGAGTTCGATGGCGACCCTATCTTGGTCCTTGCCGCGTATAATGCCGGCGAAGGGGCTGTGAAGAAAAACGATGGCGTCCCCCCTTATGCAGAGACCCGCGACTACGTTCCAAAGGTTCTTGCCGCGTGGACTGTGGCGCAGGGTCTATGCATGACACCGCCGCAACTTGTCAGCGACGGCTGTGTGTTCCGCACAAGTGGCTCGCAGTAGATCACAGCGCTGTGTGCATATGTGCGCAGTAAAACTTTCAACCTCACGCTTCTGTGCATTGAAGCGAGCGAACCCCAACCCCAGATCGACATCATCAACGGCACAACGCCGTATCCCAAAACACTCTGATGGAGATCTGAACTATGAAAAACGTAATCCTTACTGCCGCCCTTGCCCTGTCTGTTGTTGCTCCTGCTTACGCTGACGAACGCGCCGACCGCGAATTCGCTCGTATCGCTGCCGAAGATGACAGTAACAACCGTGGTCTGTTGAACGCACGTCCGAACGCAGTGCTGTCGACCAAAGGTCAGGCACGTGCAGCTGAAATCTTTGCTGACATCTTTGCTCAGGACGAATCGAACAACCGTGGTCTGCTGTCCGACCGTTCGAACGCCGTTCTGTCGACCAAGAGCCAGTCTCGTGCAGCTGAAATCTTCCGCACGATCGAAGAAGCAAGCGACGGTTTCAACCACGGCCTGTAATAGCCAAGTTGAACTGGAACAAAAAAACAGGGGCCCGAACCGGGCCCCTGTTTTGATTTTAAGCGACGATTGTCGCTTCGGTTGCAGCGCGCAGTTCGTCTTCGGAGACGCCGTCTGCGGTTTCAACGATTTTCAGGCCACCCTCAACCACGTCCAGAACGCCCAGGTTGGTGATCACGCGGTCCACCACACCTTTGCCGGTCAGCGGCAGGGTGCATTCTTTCAGCAGCTTCGAGGCACCATGCTTGTTGGTGTGGTCCATCACCACAACGACACGGCCAACGCCGGCCACCAGGTCCATGGCGCCGCCCATGCCCTTTACCAGCTTGCCGGGGATCATCCAGTTTGCCAGGTCACCTTTCTCGTCCACTTCCATCGCGCCCAGGATCGCCATGGCGATTTTTCCGCCGCGGATCATGCCAAAGGATGTGGCGCTGTCAAAGTACGCAGTGTTGGGCAGTTCGGTGATGGTCTGCTTGCCGGCGTTGATCAGGTCGGCATCAACCTCGTCATCGGTCGGGAAGGGGCCCATGCCCAGCATGCCGTTTTCCGATTGCAGCGTCACCTCGACCCCGTCGGGGATGAAGTTGGGCACCAGCGTCGGGATTCCGATCCCGAGGTTCACATACGTGCCGTCCTGCAGTTCCTTTGCCGCGCGTGCGGCCATCTGATTGCGATCCCACATGGCTCAGCCCTCCCGCGTGGTGCGTTGTTCGATACGTTTCTCGTGCTGCCCTTGGATGATGCGGTGCACATAGATGCCGGGCAGGTGGATCGTGTCGGGGTCCAGGCTGCCAACGGGCACGATCTCCTCAACCTCCATCACGCAGGTCTTGCCGCACATGGCTGCGGGCGGGTTGAAGTTGCGGGCGGTCTTGCGAAAGATCGCGTTGCCCGTCTCATCGGCTTTCCACGCCTTTACGATGGACAGATCGGCAAAAATGCCTTCCTCAAGGATATAGGTCTCGCCGTTGAAGTCCTTGTGCTCTTTGCCATCGGCGATCACCGTGCCCACACCGGTTTTGGTGTAAAAGCCGGGAATGCCGTGGCCACCGGCGCGCATGCGTTCGGCCAGGGTGCCCTGCGGGTTGAACTCCAGCTCCAGCTCGCCCGAAAGATATTGGCGCATGAACTCGGCGTTTTCGCCCACATAGGACGACAGCATCTTCTTGATCTGTTTGTCAGCCAGAAGGATGCCCAGGCCAAAATCATCCACGCCGCAATTGTTCGAGGCGATGGTGATATCCTTGGTTCCGGCGTCGTTGATCGCCTGGATCAGCAGTTCCGGAATGCCGCACAGCCCAAAGCCGCCAGCCGCCATAAACATGCCGTCATGCAGTAGCCCGTCGAGAGCTTCGGCGGCATTGTCATAAATCTTCTTCATGATGCTCCCCTTTGAAATTTCGCGAAACCTGAACAGCGCGTCATGTGTTGTCAATTGCGTTTGCTGCGCCGCGGCGCGCAATTTTGGCAAACTAGGTGATGATACTTAGTATGTATGCCCGATTTTTGTGCAATTTATAACTGGACTTGGTGGTCTTCCCGTTCAGGCAGTGATGTCGCGCAGTCCAAGGATGCGCCGTGCCTGTGACGGAGTTGCGACAGGCCGGTCGTATTTTGAGCAGAGATCCGCTGCCCGTGCAACAAGTGCGGCATTTGAAGGGGCCAGGGTGCTTCGATCCAGGCGCACGTTATCCTCCAATCCGGTGCGGGTATGACCGCCGGCGGCGATGGCCCATTCATTAACGGTTAATTGGTTCGGGCCAATACCCGCGGCACACCAATTGGCATCTGGCGCACGGCTTTGCACAAGCTCAACGTAGAAGTCGAATACCTCCCGATCTACGGGCATAGCGTTTTTTACACCCATGACGAACTGAACATAAAGCTTGCCATGCAGGTTGCCTGCCGCATGCATGCGCATGGCGGTCAGAATATGGCTCAGGTCGAATGCCTCGATCTCTGGGGTGATTTCATAACGACGCATTTCACTGGCCAGCCAGTCCACGAGATCGGGCGGGTTCTCGTAAACGCGGGTGGGAAAATTGTTTGAGCCAACCGAAAGCGACGCCATGTCCGGACCAACCGGCAGCATCCCGCCACGTTCCCGGCCCGCACCCGAGCGACCGCCGGTAGAGAATTGGATGATCATACCGGGGCAGTGTTCCTCGATTCCTTCTTTCAGGCGGGCGAATTTTTCAGGGTCCGAGCTGGGGCTTTGATCGTCATTGCGGACATGGCAATGAGCAATGGCTGCACCCGCCTCGAACGCGGCATGGGTGCTTTCAACCTGTTCTTCAACCGTTATGGGAACAGCAGGATTGTTGGCCTTCGTGGCGACCGAGCCGGTGATGGCCACGCAAATGATACAAGGTTTGGTCATGGGGTTCTCAAGCAGTCAGGGATTTCGCCATCGCGGTGTCGAGCTTGTCGACCAACTCGGCGATTTGGTCCTGCGTCAGTATGAATGGCGGCGCTAAAAGCACATGGTCGCCACGCTGACCGTCGATGGTGCCGCCCATCGGATAACAGATCAGACCGGCCTCGAAGGCCGCACGCTTGATTCTGGCGCTCAGCTTCAGTGACGGTTCAAACGGAACCTTGGTGTCGCGGTTGGCGACAAGTTCCAGTCCCAGAAACAAACCGCGGCCACGGATGTCGCCGACATTGGGATGTTGCCCAAACCGGTCCAGCAACGCTGCCCGCAAGTCGTCACCGGTTTGAGCAGCCCGCTGGGTCAGGCCGCCATCGGTTAGCTTTGACACCACAACATTCGCTGCCGCGCACGCGGTTGGGTGGCCCATATAGGTGTGGCCGTGTTGGAAAAACCCACTGCCATTCTCTATCGCGGCGTAGATACGCTGTGTGCACATCATAGCACCAATAGGCTGGTAACCTGCGCCCAACCCTTTCGCGATGGTCACGATGTCCGGGGAAATGCCGTCCTGTTCGCAGGCAAAAAAGGTGCCCGTGCGGCCCATCCCGCACATGACTTCGTCCAGGATCAGCAGAACACCGTACTTGTCGCAGATTTCGCGAATGCGTTTGAAATATCCGGGCGCAGGCGGGACGGCCCCTGCTGTGGCGCCCACAACCGGTTCGGCAACGAAGCCGATCACGGTCTCGGGGCCTAGGCGCAGAATCTCGGCCTCCAATGCGTCCGCGGCGCGCCGACCGTATGCTTCGTTCGTTTCGCCACCGGTCTGCAAGCGATAGGCATAACAGGGGTCGATATGGCTGGTTTCCACCATCAGTGGTTCGAACGGTGCGCGACGCCACTGGTTGCCCCCGGTGGCCAGCGCCCCCAGCGTGTTGCCGTGATAGCTTTGCCGACGCGCGATAAACCGATGCCGTTCCGGCTGGTCGGTTTCCAGCATGTATTGCCGCGCGAGTTTCAGCGCGGCCTCCACGGCTTCGGACCCACCTGAAACAAGGTAAACCCGATCCAACCCATCGGGTGCGTTTTGAACAAGGCGGTCGGCGAGCTCTTCGGCTGCATCCGAAGTGAAGAACCCCGTATGCGCAAATGGCAGGGTGTCGATCTGCGCATGTATCGCCGCCAAAACATCGGGATCAGAGTGGCCCAAGCACGATACCGCGGCCCCGCCAGACCCATCCAAATAGGCCTTGCCCGTTTCATCAAACAAATACGCGCCTTCACCACGCATGGCTTTCGGCGGCGCCACCTTGGTGTGGCGTGGAAAAATATGGCTCATCGCGAGTTCCCCAGAACGTGCTGGTCGGAATTGAAACATATGAATCGAATGTTGACAATAATTGAAACACATGAAACGGTCGACAAATTGATAACGCTTGGGTGAAGTTTTTGAGCGGGTCTTACGAACAGCGGCTTTCAAAAAAATACGAGGTGCTGAGCGAAAAGCTGCGGCAGGCGGGGGACTATGTTGCCGCCAACCCTCTGGAGGTCGCCACGCGCAGTCTGCGCGCCGTTGCCACCGAAAGTGGCCTGGCTCCCGCCACCTATTCCCGCCTTGCTCGCGCGCTGGAATACGACAGTTTCGAAGACCTGCGTGAGGTGATGCGTCGTAAGATAAGCCGGCGTGAGGACAGTTTCGCCACGAGGGCAGAGCGTCTGCGGCACGATCATCGAGCCGGCAATGCCGGTTTCTTCGAGGCTCATCTTGCGGCGTGTCAAAACAACCTTCGCGATCTGGCGCGCGATATCGATCAAAATGCCTTGGAGCAAGCGGTCGACGCGTTGCTTAAGGCACGCAAGGTCCTCTTGTTCGGCGCGCTGGGGTCGACGGGCGTTGTCGAATACCTGTCCTATATGGCTGATTTCTGTCAGCCGAACTGGACTTTGGCCGGGCGCGCGGGGGCTTCGCTGGGCAGTGCCCTCACAGCACTTCAGCCGGGCGATGGCATATTGATTGTCACAAAGCCGCCCTTTGCCCCCAAATCGATCAATGCCGCACGGCTGGCCCGGGAAAAGGGCGCCTATGTGGTGGTGATCACCGATACCCATGCCTGCCCGGCGCTGCGCTATGCGTCGGCCGGGTTCATCGTGCCGACCAACAGCCCGCATTTCTATTCCTCCTATGTGGGCACAATGTTCCTGATGGAAGCGATGATCGGCATTCTAGTGGGCCGTCTTGGCCCGGATGGCAGCGACCGAATTGCCGCTGTCGAACAAAGCCACCGCCAACTCAACGAAGTTTGGGATGGCTAAAACACCAGTAAGCAGAACAGGGAGAACATGATGCTTGCGAAATTTAAACTGACCGTTGTCGGTGCTGCCGCCGCTGCCTTGATGGCGCCGGTTGCCATGGCCGAAGAGTTCATCACCATCGGCACCGGTGGTGTGACCGGGGTGTATTACCCCACGGGCGGCGCGATCTGCCGTCTGGTCAACAAGGGCCGCAAAGAGCACGGCATTCGCTGCTCGGTCGAATCCACCGGTGGCTCGGTCTACAACATCAACACCATCCGCGAAGGCGAGCTGGAATTTGGTGTGGCGCAGTCGGACTGGCAGTACCACGCCTATAACGGCAGCTCGCGCTTTGAAGAGGCCGGTGCATTCGAAGGTCTGCGTGCCGTGTTCTCGGTACACCCGGAGCCCTTCACCGTTGTTGCGCGTGCTGATGCGGGCATTTCGTCCTTTGACGATCTGAAAGGTAAGCGGGTGAACATCGGCAACCCGGGTTCGGGTCAGCGCGGCACCATGGAAGTGCTGCTGGAAGCCATGGGTTGGTCGACCGATGACTTCGCCCTTGCAACCGAGCTGAAGGCGGCCGAGCAGTCGGCGGCACTGTGCGACAACCAGATCGACGCTATGGTCTATACCGTTGGCCACCCTTCGGGCTCGATCCAAGAGGCCACCACGGCCTGCGACTCGGTTCTGGTGAACGTGACAGGTGACGCAGTGACAGGGCTGGTTGACGACAACTCGTTCTATCGTACCGCCACCATTCCGGGCGGCATGTATCGCGGGTCGGACGGCGACACCACCACCTTTGGTGTGGGCGCAACATTTGTCACTTCGGCCGACGTATCGGACGAGGCTGTTTATGCCGTTGTCAGCTCGGTCTTTGAAAACTTCGATGACTTCAAAAAACTGCACCCGGCCTTTGCTAACCTGAAGGCTGAAGAAATGATCGCGGATGGTCTGTCGGCCCCGCTGCACCCTGGTGCGGCCAAGTATTACAAAGAAAAAGGCTGGATCAACTAAGCCACCACTCACAAACTTGGGGTGCGCAGCACAGTTTGCGCACCCCCTTTAGCGCCAAAAGGCGCAACAAAAAACCGCAAGATAAAATCGCGGACAACAGGGGTGATTTACAATGGCCGACCAGGTTCCGGGCAATTCCGGGTTAAGTGAAGAAGAACTGCAGGAGCTTGTCGCCGCGTCCGACGCGGGTGCGCGCAACCCTGCTGGTCCCGTAGGAACCGCGCTGGCTATTGTTGCCGTTGTGTGGTCGCTGTTTCAGGTGGTGCTTGCCTCGCCCTTGTCGAACGTGCTGCTGCCGGGCGATCTGATCAATAACTCGCGCCAGATCCACCTGGCCTTTGCCATCTTCCTTGGTTTTTGTGCCTATCCGGCGCTGAAATCCAGCCCACGCGGGTATATCCCTGTGCAGGATTGGATCATGGCCTTTGTCGGCGCGGGCATCGCGCTTTATGGCTACTTTGTCTACGACAAGATCGTGAATTCCGGCGGCCTGGCTGACGATACCGACAAATGGTTCGCGCTGGCCGGTCTGATCCTGTTGTTCGAGGCCGCGCGGCGCGCGCTGGGCCCGGCTATGGCGATCATCGCCTCGATCTTCCTTCTTTATGTCTTCTTCGGCTCGTCCGAATACGTGCCAGAGGTTATCCGCTGGAAAGGTGCCAGCCTGAAAAAGGCAATGAGCCACATGTGGATCACGTCCGAGGGTGTGTTTGGCATCGCGCTGGGCGTGTCGACCAAGTTTGTGTTCCTGTTCGTGCTGTTCGGCGCCATGCTGGATAAGGCGGGCGCTGGCAATTACTTTATCAAGATGGCGTTTGGCGCGCTGGGCCACCTGCGCGGTGGGCCGGCCAAGGCGGCGGTTGTCGGCTCGGCCGCGACCGGCCTGATCTCGGGCTCGTCGATTGCCAACGTCGTGACCACCGGCACCTTTACCATCCCCCTGATGAAACGCGTGGGGTTCTCCAGCGAGCAGGCCGGCGCGGTTGAGGTGGCCAGTTCGGTCAACGGACAGATCATGCCCCCCGTAATGGGCGCCGCGGCGTTCCTGATGGTGGAATATGTGGGCATCTCGTATTTCGAGGTTGTCACCCACGCCTTCCTGCCCGCCGCGATCAGCTATATCGCGCTGGTTTACATCGTGCATCTGGAGGCGGTGAAGCGCAACATGCCAACCCTTGGCAACAAGGTGGTCAGCATGGGTAAAACCGTGGGCGGCATGACGATCTTCTTCGCCGGGTTCGCGGCGCTGTGTTACGGGGTGCAATACCCGGTGCGCGGCATCGTGGCCCTGGTTCCGGAAGGCGCGGGTTGGGTTCTGGCCGCCCTGGTGTTCCTGGCCTATGTCGCGCTGGTCTGGATGGCCGCGCAGACCGACGACCTGGTGCCCGATGACCCGAACGCCAAGCAGGTGGAGCTGCCCGAGATCGCCAAGATCTATAAGTCGGGCCTTTATTACCTGCTGCCGATCATCGTGTTGGTCTATTTCCTGATGATCGAACAGAAATCGCCGGGTCTGTCGGCCTTCTGGGCCACGGCGCTGCTGTTTGCGATCCTGCTGACACAGCGGCCGCTGAAATCGATCTTTCGCGGCACCAATGACACGGCCAATGCCTTTGTGGCGGGCGTGGGGGACCTGATCAACGGGTTGATCGACGGCGCGCGCAACATGATCGGCATCGGTCTGGCCACGGCCACCGCGGGCGTGATCGTGGGCACCGTGACCCTGACCGGCGTGGGTCAGGTGATGGCCGATCTGGTGGAGTTCCTGTCCGGCGGTAATCTGGTGCTGATGCTGATCATGGTCGCCCTGCTGTCGCTGGTGCTGGGCATGGGTTTGCCCACCACGGCCAACTATATCGTCGTCAGTTCGCTGATGGCGGGTGTGGTGGTCGAGCTGGGCGCCAATAGCGGCCTGATCGTTCCGCTGATCGCGGTGCACCTGTTCGTGTTCTATTTCGGTATCATGGCCGATGTCACACCACCGGTGGGGCTGGCCAGTTTCGCCGCCGCCGCGGTGTCGGGCGGCGACGCGATCCGCACCGGGTTCACGGCGTTTTTCTATAGCCTGCGCACGGTGGCCTTGCCGTTTGTGTTCATCTTCAACACCGATCTGCTGTTGATTGATGTTACAGGGTTCCAAGCGATTTTGGTCGCCATAACGGCAACCATTGCAATTCTTGTGTTCACGGCAGGTACAATGGGTTGGTTCCTGACACGCTCGCGTATCTATGAGAGTGTTGCGTTGGTCCTGATCGCGTTTGCGCTGTTCCGACCTGATTTCTTCATTAACCGGATCCAGCCACCGTTTACCTCGATCGATCCGGCACAGTTCGAAACCGCGCTGGCAGAGGCCTCCGAAGGGGGCGAGCTGCGGTTGGTCGTGTCAGGACCGGACTTTGATACGTTCGAGGTCAAGGACACCACCTTGGTTCTGCCGGTCACCGGCGAAAGCGCCGGGCGGTTGGAAGCGACCGGGCTGCTATTGTCGCCTGAGGACGGGGTGATCAAGCTGGAAGAACCACTTTTTGGCTCGCCCTTCGCCGAAACAATGCAAAGCTTTGATTTCTATGGCGACGACCCGGTGGTGCTGAAATCGGTCAGCGCACCGGCGGATCAGATGCCCAAAGAGATCATCTTTGTTCCCGCGCTGCTGTTGTTGGGCCTTGTCGCCTTTTTGCAATCGCAACGCGCCAAAGGGACCCGTGAAGAAGGAGCCACCGCATGACCCGTGCCGTTCTATGTGCTGTTGATATCAGCAACGCCAATCGCGACATCAACGTCTTGCAGGCCGCCGGTCAGCAAGCATCGTTGATGAACGCGCAACTGGACGTGATCACTGTTGTCCCTGATTTCGGTATGTCTGTTGTGGGCAGTTTCTTCAACGAAGGGCACCACAAGCAAGCAATCGAACACGCCAAGGAGGAATTGAACGCGATCTGCGAAAAAGCGTTGGGGGCCGATGTGAATGCCGGGATCCGGCATGTTGTTGCCACGGGTACGGCATATGAAGAAATCCTGAAGACAGCGTCGGCTGACGGGGCGGGGATGATTGTGATCGGCGCACACAAGCCGGACTTCAAGGATTACCTCCTGGGTCCCAATGCGGCGCGGGTTGTGCGGCATTCAACCTGCTCTGTCTTGGTGGTGCGCGACTAACCAGCCTTGCCTTCCTTCAAACGGTTTGCAAAACAGGGCGCAACACTCGGGGGAGGGCATAACGTGGCAGGCAAGTGGTTTGATGAATTGCAAGTGGGCGACACGTTCGACCACCCGATCCGCCGCACAGTGACCGAGACCGACAATGTCTTGTTCACCACAATGACTCACAACCCCGCCCAACTGCATTTGGACGAGGAATACTGTCGCGAACATACCGAGTTCGGCACCCGTATTGTAAACTCGTGCTTCACCCTTTCGCTGATGGTGGGCATCTCGGTGGCAGAGACGACGCTGGGCACAGCCGTGGCCAATCTGGGCTGGGACGAGGTGCGGTTCCCGAAGCCGGTGTTTCACGGCGACACGTTGCGGGTCGAGACCGAGGTGATCGCCCTGCGTGAAAGCAGGTCGCGCCCCGATCAGGGGATCGTTACCTTTGAGCATCGCGCGTTCAACCAAAAGGACGAGCTGGTGGCGGTGTGCAAGCGTTCGGGTTTGCAACGGAAGAAACCTGTATGAGCGCCTTGCGGTCTTTCCTGTTTGTGCCGGCCGACAGCCCGGACAAGATGACCAAGGCCGTTGCCTCGGGCACGGATGCGGTAATCTTTGACCTTGAGGACGCAGTTGCGCCCGAACATAAACCCGCAGCACGGGCCGAAGTGGCCCGGTTTCTGGTCGAGACCCCTGACCCCACTTGCCAGATTTGGGTGCGTGTGAACCCTCTGGACAGTGGCATGGCCGAGGGCGACCTGCAGACGATTCTGCAAGGCCCCCTTCCATCTGGCATCGTTTTACCCAAGGCCGTGGGGCCGGAAGATGTCGCAAAGTTGTCCAAGATGCTGGACGCGTATGATCCAGAGGGTGCAATTCGTATTTTGCCAGTCGCCACAGAAACGGCGGCTGCACCATTTCGGTTGGGCGACTATGCCGATGCCGACCTGCCGCGATTGTGGGGCCTGACTTGGGGGGCAGAAGATCTGTCGACGGCGCTGGGAGCCGCGACCAATCGCGATGCCGACGGCAATTGGGCCTTTACCTACCGCATGGTTCGTTCGATGTGCCTGATGGCGGCGCGCGCGGCGGGCGTGGAACCGGTCGAAACGCTTTACGCCAACTTCCGCGACACAGACGGATTGCGCGCCGACAGCCAGGCGGCAGCGACCGAGGGGTTTACGGCCCGCTTGGCAATTCATCCGGCGCAGGTTGGCCCAATCAACGACGCCTTCGTACCGAGCAAAGATGCGATCACCCATGCGCAACGCGTGGTTGCCGCCTTTGATGCAAACCCGGGGACAGGGACGGTTGGGCTGGACGGGCAGATGCTGGATATTCCGCATTTGACCCAAGCACGCGCTGTATTGGCTCGGGCCGCAAAGTTTGGTTTAGGTATCGGCGACGTATGAAAGGGCTGCTGTCAGATCGCATCCATATGCAGCGCGGGACCGATACGCCGCTGAAGCGCTTTGCTGTCATTGGCGAGAGGTGCAGCGGCACAAACTTTGCGGCCCATTGCGTTAACGTGAACCTTCCGCTTAAGGCGGCCACCTGGGAGGATTATGGGTGGAAACACGGGTTTCCAACCAAGCCGGCTTTTGCGGATGACACCTTGTTTGTCGTCATGCTGCGGGACCCGGTGGGCTGGGCCAAAAGCATGTATGTCAAACCGTGGCATGCGCGGTACCGGCTTATGACAAAGGATTTTTCGTCCTTCATACGCACCCGCTGGGACGCCCAGATCTCACCACCCCGAGCCTTTCACCTGGAAGACGATTCTGAGCTGGCCGAAAAGGTTCTGCAATGGGACCGCCATCCTATTACAGGTTTGCCCTACGACAATCTTCTGCGGCTGCGGAATGACAAGATGGCCGGTTTCCTCAGCATGTCGTCACGCGCTGCGAACGTCGTTTTTTTGCGTATGGATCTGCTTACCTCGGACCCCGAGCAGTCGATTGGCCGTATCGCAGAGTGTTTTGAACTGATCCCCCGCGATCTGGAGGTCGAAACGACGCCACGTAAAATGGGGCAGTTAAGGCGGCCTGTTCCTTTGTCGTCGCCACCGCCCGAAGAATTAAGCGCGAAAGATTTTGAATTTTTTTCATCAGAACTGGACATGAAGCAGGAGGAAAAACTTGGTTTTGTTCCCTTTTCCAACTGATGACGACGCCTTTGGGTTGCATCTTGTGGTGCTAATTGGCCACGGGAATTATTATTAATAATGGGCCGGAGGGAATTGAACTTGGCCGCTGCCTTGTCTCGGAACCTCGGGCACTCTAAATGCAATCCATGCGACATTTGATCCCCTTTCGAAAGCCACGCCCACATGTGGCCGTAATCCGCCTTGCAGGCGTGATTGCCGCGTCCGGTTCGCCGGGGCGAGCGTTGTCTGACGTCGTACTGGCACCGGTGATTGAGCGTGCCTTCCGAAAGGGAAAACCGTCTGCTGTTGCGTTGGTGATTAACTCACCTGGTGGCTCTCCAGCGCAAAGCTCTTTGATCGCCTCTCGAATCCGCAGATTGGCCGACGAGAAAGACGTCAAGGTTTATGCCTTTGTCGAGGATGTTGCGGCTTCTGGTGGCTATTACCTTGCAACCGCAGCTGATGAAATTTGGGTGGATGTGCACTCTGTTGTGGGTTCGATCGGCGTCATCTCGGCGGGATTTGGGTTTCACGAGTTCATCGCACGTCACGGGATCGAGCGGCGGGTGCATACGGCTGGCGAGTCCAAAAGCCTGCTTGACCCGTTCCAGCCTGAGAAGCCCGAAGACCTGGTGCGGCTGAAAGACCTCCAGGAAACTATCCATGCCGGGTTTATCGATCATGTGAAGACGCGGCGTGGCGCGAAACTGTTGGACGAAGCGGATTTGTTCACCGGAAACATCTGGGTCGGCGAAAAGGGTATTGAACCCGGTTTGGTCGATGGTGTGGGGCATTTGGTGCCCAAGATGAAAGAGGTCTTTGGTGACAAGGTGCGGTTTTCCATGCACGGACCGCGGCGTGGCATGCTGAGCCGATTTGGCGCCCGGATCATTGGTGACGTCGTTGGATCGGTTGAGGAACGGGCCCTTTGGGCGCGGTACGGCCTGTAACGTGATAGTCAAAGCGGTCTTTTTGTTCCTTGCGGGGATGGGGGTGCTGGCCATGTTCGGCAAGCTGCGCCTGCCCGGGCAAAAGTTGCTTACGAAAAGATGCGCCAAGTGTGGGCGACTAATGTTGGGCAAGGACAAGTGTTCTTGCGGTAAGGACGACACCTGATGCTCACCGACCTGTTTTTTGCGCTATTGGGTCTGGTGATCCTGTTGCTGGCTGGCGATAGCCTTGTGCGGGGCGCTGTAAATCTCAGCCTTCGGTTGGGTGTTCCCGCGCTTATCGTTTCGTTGACTATCGTGGCCTTTGGCACGTCCGCGCCGGAATTGCTGATCGCGGTGAGCGCGGTGTTAGAGCAGGCGCCCGGCATTGCGTTGGGGAACGTAGTCGGATCAAACACCGCCAACGTTTTGCTTGTACTGGGCGTTCCGGCGTTGATTTCAGGATTAGACACCGAAACCTGCGACACCCGACGCACCTATCTGATGATGTTGGCTGCAACGGTTCTGTTTATTGCAATGTGTCTGACCGGCATGTTGGTGTGGTGGCACGGGATCATTCTGCTGATTGTACTTTCTCTCGTTCTGGGCGACGCCTTCATGGCGGCCCGCGCGCATCAGCGGGCTGGGATCGAAGAGGATGACGAAGACATCGAGGGCGCAGATGCCGAGATGGAAGGATGGAAAATCGCGGTCTACATGGTTCTTGGTCTGATCGGCCTGCCCATGGGTGCGGAGTTCCTTGTCGACAGTTCTGTGAACATTGCGCGGTCCATCGGGGTGAGCGAAACGGTTATTGGCCTGACACTGGTGGCGGTGGGCACGTCCTTGCCTGAACTGGCCACAACGGTCATGGCTGCCATCCGACGCCAATCTGATGTGGCGCTGGGCAATGTGATCGGGTCCAACATGTTCAACTTGCTGGCCATCATGGGTGTGGCAACGTTGGTTGGCCCCATTCCCGTACCACCGGGCATGATGATGATGGACCTTTGGGTGATGTTGGCAGCCTCATTGGTCTTGGTGCCGTTTGTATTCAAAGGCTGGCCGATGCGCCGCGGCTGGGGAACGATCTTGACAACGCTTTATGTGACCTATGTCTTTGTGGTGCTTTTCACCGGGGCTTAAAGGGGGCGCTGCATGACCGCTGCACTAGTTACAGGCGCAGGCAAACGGATCGGGCGAGAGTTGGCCCTATGCCTTGCAGAGCAGGGCTATGATGTGGCCTTGCACTATAACAGCTCGTCAACCGGCGCAGACGAAGCCGCGACCGAGATCACCGCAATGGGCCGCAAGGCTGTCACCCTGCAGGCTGACCTTCTGGATGACACGCAGAGCGCCGCGTTACTTCCGCGCGCGGTTGAGGCCTTGGGTGCCCCGATCACCGTGTTAATCAACAACGCGTCGATCTTCGAATACGATACGCTTGAAACGGCAACGGCAGAAACATGGGATCGACATATCGGGTCAAATCTGCGTGCCCCGTTCCTGTTAAGCCAGGCGTTTGCAGCCCAGAATTTGCGCGCCGACAAGACGGAGGACGGCGAGCCACTGGCCACCGGCTTGATCGTGAACATTGTCGATCAACGGGTTCAAAAGCTGACGCCTGAATTCATGACTTACACGATCTCCAAGATGGGGTTGTGGGCTTTCACGCAAACCGCGGCCCGGGCTTTGGCGCCAGCTGTCCGAGTGAATGCAATCGGACCGGGCCCCACTTTGAAGGGCGGGCGGCAAAGTAAGCAGCATTTTGATGCGCAACGAAAAAACACTGTTCTTGGCCGTGGATCGGACCCGTCAGACATTGCGGCGAGCTTGGTCTATCTGCTTTCCGCACGCGCGGTTACGGGCCAATTGATATGCGTTGACGGTGGGCAGCATCTGGGCTGGGAAACGCCAGATGTCATCGGTGTCGAATAGCCGGATTTGTGGGACAAAGGGGCAGGTTTTCCACCTTTAACAAATTCGTCACGAAAGGGTTACAAATTTGCTAGTGAAATCAAGACTTTGCCGAGGTCAAAAAAATTTCACTGCAATTTCAACTACTTGAGTTGTTGCCTAAAAAATGGGCAAATTAACGAAACCCACCGAAAACAATGAAAAATCCTTGCTCACGATTAGTTATGCGCAGAGTTATCCACACAATTGGTGGAAATGTTTTATCTTGCCTTGCCGGATTTCTCGTTGCAGTCGCCGGGCAAGGATTCGCATAGTGGCATTCCATGTCTGATCAAAGTTCAGAACCTCTAAGCGGTCACGCTCTTATCCATTCGTATCTTTCTACGCTGGACAATTCGCCCGGCGTTTACCGGATGCTGGATAGCGAAAGCCGTGTTCTTTACGTCGGCAAGGCGCGCAGTCTGCGGAAACGTGTGTCAAATTATGCGAACCCTCATGGGCACACCGGGCGAATTGCCCGGATGATCAGCGAAACCGCGTCCATGATGTTCCTGACCACGCGGACCGAGACCGAAGCACTGCTGCTGGAACAGAACCTGATCAAGCAACTCAAACCGCGCTACAATGTGCTTTTGCGTGACGACAAGAGTTTTCCGAATATCCTTGTCAGCCGCGAGCACAGCTTTCCTCAGATCAAGAAGCATCGCGGCGCTAAGAAGGAACAGGGGGGCTATTACGGCCCCTTTGCCAGCGCCGGTGCGGTGAACCGCACGTTGAACCAGCTGCAAAAGGTGTTCCTGCTGCGCAATTGTTCCGACAGTACCTTTGAAAGCCGCACCCGGCCGTGTTTGTTGTTCCAGATCAAACGCTGCGCCGCGCCCTGTGTTGGTCGGATATCGGAAAGCGACTATGGCGACCTTGTCAAAGATGCCGAGCGCTTTTTGCAAGGCAAAAGTACCCAAATGCAGGCGCAACTGGCCTCGCAGATGCAGGAAGCCTCGGACGCGATGGAGTTCGAACGCGCCGCAGCAATTCGTGACCGGATTCGGGCGCTGACACAGGTACAATCAGCACAGGGCATAAACCCGCGAAGCGTGGCCGAGGCCGATGTGATTGCCCTGCACATGGATGGTGGGCAGGCTTGCGTGCAGGTCTTTTTCATTCGCGCCAATCAGAACTGGGGAAACCGCGACTATTACCCCCGCACCGGGGCAGGGGCGGATGCGGCCGAGGTGCTGCAAGCCTTCGTCGGGCAGTTCTATGACAACAAGGAATGCCCGCGGCTGATCCTGCTGAGCCATGGCGTCGAAGAACCGGAGCTTCTGTCACAAGCCTTGACCGAAAAAGCCGGGCGGCGCGTTGAAATCTCGGTCCCACAACGTGGCGAAAAGGCCGAGCTTGTGGCGGGTGCGGCGCGGAACGCACGCGAAAGCCTGGCGCGTCGTATGTCGGAGACCGCCACACAAGGCAAATTGCTGACGGGCATCGCCGAAGCGTTTGATATGGACAGTGCACCGCAGCGGATCGAGGTCTATGACAACAGCCATATTCAGGGTGCACATGCGGTGGGCGCAATGATCGTGGCCGGCCCGGAGGGGTTCGTGAAAAGCCAGTACCGCAAATTCAACATCAAGGGCACCGACCTGACCCCGGGCGACGATTTTGGCATGATGAAAGAGGTGCTGACCCGCCGGTTCAAACGCCTTTTGAAGGAAGATCCCGACCGGCAAGGCGACACTTGGCCCTCACTGCTGCTGATCGACGGCGGCGCAGGGCAGGTCAGCGCCGTCGCCGAGATTATGGCAGAGCTGGGTGTAGAGGACATCCCCATGGTCGGTGTGGCGAAAGGTGTCGATCGGGACGCCGGGAAAGAGGAATTTTATCGCATTGGCGAGAAACCCTTCGCCTTGCGCCATAATGACCCGGTCCTCTATTTCATTCAACGTCTTCGGGACGAGGCGCACCGGTTTGCTATCGGCACCCATCGCGCCAAACGGGCCAAGGCAGTGGGCGCGACACCGCTGGACGAGGTGCCCGGTGTCGGTGCCACCCGAAAACGCGCATTGCTTTCGCATTTCGGAAGCGCGAAGGCCGTCAGTCGTGCCAACTTATCAGATCTCAAAGCGGTGGACGGCATTTCAGACACCCTTGCCGAAACCATCTATGGCTTCTTCCATGAGCGTGGCTAACAGGCTATGCAGGCGGGCATGATCTGGACCATACCGAATATTTTGACCGTTTTGCGCCTGCTTGCTGCGCCTTTTCTTGCGTTGACCTTTGTGCTGTTGCCGCCACCTTACGCCGATGTCGTCGGGCTGGGCCTCTTTGTGGGGGCATCGTTGACGGACTACGTTGACGGCTATCTGGCCCGCAAAATGAACCAACAGTCCAAGTTCGGCACAATGTTGGATCCTATTGCTGACAAGGCAATGGTGGTGATCGCTTTGATGGTGATCGGCGCGCTCTACGGGTTAAACTTATGGGTGCTGGTGCCCGGCGCGATCATTTTGTTGCGGGAAGTGTTTGTCTCGGGCCTGCGAGAATTTCTGGGGGCAGACGCCGGCAAGCTGGCCGTTACGAAGCTGGCAAAATGGAAAACCACGGTCCAGATGGTGGCAATTGCGGTTCTGCTGGCTCGCGGCCTGTTCGAGCATTACTTTGGCATGAACAGTTTCGGCATGGATGCGACCATGGTCGCAGAAATTCTAAAGGGCAACCTGGCTGACGAGGCAGGTCTTGTGTGGAATTATCGCGCGATGATTGCCAGCTTCTATGGTGGCATTGCCTTGCTTTGGCTGGCCGCAATCCTGACCTTTGTCACTGGCTGGGACTATTTTGCAAAGTCACTGCCTTATCTGCGGGAGGAGCCGAAATGATCGACGTGTTGTATTTTGCCTGGGTACGTGAACGGATCGGCATTCCGAAAGAGCAGGTCCAGACCTCGGCCGCAACAGTTGCGGATTTGGTGGACGAGCTTCGCAGCCGCGAAGATCGCTATGCCGCTGCGTTTGAAGACCTTGCCGCATTGCGCGTTGCGCTGGATCAGGAACTAACGGATTTCAATGCCCCGTTGGAAGGCGTGCGTGAAGTTGCGTTTTTTCCTCCTATGACCGGAGGTTAAGCCGTGACGGTTCGCGTTCAGGAGAACCCGTTTGATTTCGGCGCCGAGGCGCAGGCCTTCGCCACGGGTCGGACAGATGCGGGCGCTGTGGTGACCTTCACCGGAATTGTCCGTGATTTGGTGCAAAGTCCGTTGCACGAAATGATGATCGAGCACTACCCAGGTATGACCGAGCGCGCATTGTCCGGGATTGAGGCCGATGCCCGCACCCGGTGGGATCTGCGCGATGTTCTGATTATCCACCGTCATGGCATATTGCGCCCGGGAGACATGATCATGATGGTTGCCACCGCCAGCCCACACCGCAAAGACGCGTTTGAAGCGGCAGAGTTCCTTATGGATTTCCTCAAATCACGCGCACCGTTCTGGAAAAAGGAACGCACCGGGGAAGGCGAGGAATGGGTTGCCAGCAAGTCCGAAGATGAATACGCCCTGAGCCGATGGTAAACCATGACCCTTGAGTTTATACGTCTGCCGCAAGTGCCTCTGTCCGAAATCGTTGCCCATATGTCTGACCCGCGCGTGGCAGAGCATATGCCGTTGCTGACTTTTGAGTGGGACGCACAGACGGCTGCGGACTTCGTGGCAGCAAAAGAGGCTTGCTGGACCCGCGACGGGTTGGGCCACTGGGCGTTCGTGTCAGACGACAATTATGTGGGCTGGGGTGGTTTTCAAAAGGAAGGGGACGAATGGGATTTTGGCCTCGTTCTGCGCCCTGACGCCTTCGGTATTGGGCTTCGCATTGCGCGAAAAGCACTCGAATTTGCGCGGTTGGATCCGCGAATTCCGTTTGTGACTTTCTTGTTGCCCCCTTCGCGCCCGCACCTAAGGGGTCTGCATAGGTTAGGTGCACAGCCGGTTGGTTCGGTTGACTATGGTGGCGAAAGTTTCCTGAAATTTCGGCTGGACTTGCATTAGTCGGCGGCACGTAGTGCTGAGGGCCACCTTCGAAGTGTCGTAATCACCGGAATGTCGGAACAAAGTTTGGGCACCAATCGGTCTAACACTCAGCCGGCGTTGATCCGTTCAATATGGGCGCGCAGTTCTTCAGCCTCGTGTCGCGCTTCGCGAAGGCCATCCATCGCGGCGCGCAGTTCGGCTTCGGTCTGGGTAAGCTGATTGGTAAGCTCTGCCTCGCGCTGTTGAAGATAAGTTATCGCCTGATCTCGCGTTTCTTCGGCCTCGTGCAGTTCTTTGGCCATTTTGTCCAACTCATCCATATCCGATTGCGTCACCCGCGCGATGCGGTGGATCAGCCACGAAGCGAACCAACCCAGAAGAAAGGCAACGAACAACACCAAGGTTGTGGTCAGAATAAACTCAGTTCTGTTCATCTTCGGCCTGCGTCTCTGTTTCTTTGGTTTGGTTTTCGGTTTTCTCAGCGTCGCCTGTGTCCGGTGTTACGAGTAGGAACTCGATCCGGCGGTTGGCTTCTCGCCCTTCTTCGGTTCCGTTGTCTGCGACCGGTTGCGCTTCGCCGTACCCGTGTGCGGTCAAATTGCGGGTTAGAACTCTGCGGGACACCAGGGCCATCATCACGGCATCTGCGCGCTGCTGCGAAAGTTGGGCGTTCATTTCTTCACGACCCTGGCTGTCGGTGTGGCCACCGATCTCTACCGCAATATCGGTACATTCGCGCAGAACCTCGGCAATGGCATCAATGATTTTCAATGAGCCCGGCTCAAAGTTGGCGGAACCCGGCGCAAAAGTGATTTTCTTGTCCACTTGTACCAAATTCAGTTGTTCCAAGCATTCCGTGGCGTTGACCTCTGGTTCGGCCTCTGGTTCTGGCGGTGGCACATAGGTAACGTCGATCTTGAAGTTTTGAGCTTCGCCCAGCTTCTCGCCGAACAGCCGCGCAATGTCCGCCTTGGCGCCCAAACGTTCCGTAACACCGGACAGTTCAACCAGGTCAGCCTGAACCACGACCCTGCCTTCCCGCAAATCGGCCAATGCCTGCAGCGCAGCCAGAACGCGGGTTGACCATGCACGCGGCAGAGTTTCGTCGGTGATCATTGCGGCTTGAACATTGCTCATACCAAAGAGGGCAACGGCATAGCTGTTGGCGGCGTCCCTCTCTAGATCGCCATGAACGCGGCCCCGCAACTGTACTTTGCCATCTTGCGCACGCGTTGCGATGAATCTTGACGGGCCGGTCGCATTGGGTGCGACGTCTGTTTCGGGTGGTGGCAGCGCGGCATGCAGTGTGAAGATATCGGGCAGGGCGGCTTCCAGTTCCCCCTTGACACGATCAAACAGTTCTTCTGGTGTGCCCCGCGCTGCGATGACGGACACATCCGCGTCCGAGAAGGTCAGGGTGCCCCCACCCAGTTTCGAAAGCGCCCCGATGCTTGCAACTACGGCGTCCGGCCAATCTGGGGATGGCACACCAAGGCCGATGATACAGGTTGCTTCTGATTTCATTCCCGCGGCCGCGGCAGCATTGAGAATACGCGCTCGACCCGAGGCCGTATGGGTCGAGCACGCATCAAAACGTGCGCCTTGGTCATCCAGCACAAATCGAAGCGTAAAGGGTGCAATCACCGGGCGCGGTGACGTGATATTCAGGACCACCCTCAGCCCTTGGGGCGTCAACTTGTTTAGTGTCTTTTCAAGTTCGGCCTTTTCTTCGACGGACCCGGAAACAGCGTTCACAACCACACGGTCAGGTCGCGCGGAAATCTTTGATCTGGGTAGCAGCTCCAAGGCGTCGATTGCGAATTTCATCGCAGCGGGCCAGGTATCGGGGGGTGAATGGCTGGCACCGTCCAGCATATCCGTCACTTTCGTCTGTCCGGCGATGTCGTTTGCGGCACTGGTCAGGGTTTCGCGGCTTGGCCCCGTGGGGATCAGCCCGATCATCGAAATGCCCTCGGCGTTGCGCAACAACTCGATTGAGAATTCCGGAGGTTGTACCGGCGAAGCCGGAGTGACCGTCATCAGGTCGATGACGCGAGAAGCATCAACAACAGTGCCAGTCAGCGAAAGCGCACGAAACCGCATCGCTTCATTAGGTGCCTCGCCCCGAATTTCGGCGCGAAGCCCGTCAGTGTCGACTTGGGCCCAAGTAATCCCTTCTTTTGAAAGCACGGCACGCACCTCAGCCGAGGCGCGGTTTTCCACGGCGTCCGCTGCAAGGTTGGCAGAAAGGAAGGAAAGACCCGCAGCAGCGAGGAAAGCGGCAAAAGCAAGCAGATAGATCGAAATTCGCATCAGGATGGGCCAGCAACTTCAGGTCTTGTGCGACCTTGCTTAGCGCCACCTGCGGTCATGCGCAATCATGCCAGTACGGCAGCGGCAAGAAACAGCGTGAAGATCAGGCCCGTATCGCGGTTCGCGCGAAACACTTGTTTGCAGTTCTCGGGGTCGTTGATATCCAACCGCGCCAATTGCCACGTCAGATGCCACCCCATCGCCCAGGCACCTGCAAGGCCAAATACCAGTGACAGCAAGCTGCCATTGCCTCGCAGCGCGCCAAGGCAGGCCCCCGCAATCAATAGCACAGCGACCATCATGAAACCGCGAAGCCACAGGGGGGACGATTCGCCAAAATGCAAAGCCGTGGATTTAACACCCACGATGGCATCATCCTCGGAGTCTTGGTGGGCATAGATCGTGTCATAGAACAATGTCCAGATAATGCCGCCCGCGTACAGAAGGATCGGGGCAAGAGACAACGATCCGGTATGTGCCGCCCAGCCGACCAGCGCACCCCAGTTAAACGCGATGCCAAGAAAAAGCTGCGGCCAATTCGTGAACCGCTTGGCAAAAGGATAGATCGCGACCGGCACCAAGGCGGCGATTGCCAGCCAGATCGTAAAGGTGTTGAACGTCAAAAGGATGCAGAAGGCGATGGCTGCCTGGGCACCCATCCAAACCACGGCACCACGGACGGTCACTTGGCCCGAGGGCAGGGGGCGCGAGCGGGTGCGTTCAACTTTGGCGTCGATGTCGCGGTCCGAGATGTCGTTCCATGTGCAACCTGCACCGCGCATCAGCCACGCGCCAGCCGCGCAGGCAATAATCAGCCACAGGTCGATCCATTTCCAACCGGTTGACGCCGCTGCCAACAAAATCCCCCACCAACAGGGCAGCAAAAGCAGCCAGGTGCCTATTGGGCGGTCCGCGCGTGAAAGGCGCAGGTACGGGCGGGTGGATTTCGGTGCCAAACTGTCCACCCAGTTGCCGCGCTGCGCGTCTGATACCTGCCCGCTTGGCTCTGGCAATTCTGGTATCTCGGTCATACTGTCCGCCTCATGAATCCACGTGTCACACCAAAAGTCAGGCTTTATGTAGAGCACCCGCTTGGTCTGGGGCAATCGGTTCCCTTGTCGCGGGAGCAGGCGCATTATCTCTTTGGCGTGATGCGGATGAACGAAGGCGGCGAAGTTGCGCTATTTGATGGCAAATCAGGCGAATGGCGTGCCGAAGTGGCCGAGGCCGGAAAACGCAGTGGTCGGCTGGTTTGTGCCGATCAGACCAAGCCGCAAATGGACCCACCCGATCTTTGGTTGCTGTTTGCGCCGATCAAAAAGGCACGCACGGACTTCATCGTTGAAAAAGCGGCCGAAATGGGGGCGGCGCGAATCTGTCCCGTACAGACTAAGTTCACCAATGCGGAACGGATTCGGCGCGATAGGTTGCAATCCCATGCGGTTGAAGCAGCAGAACAATGTGGCGGAACTTTCGTCCCCGAAGTTGCAGACATGGCACGGCTGGATAAGGTGTTGGCGGAATGGCCCCAGGACAGGCAGCTGATGTTCTGTGACGAGGCCGAGGCCGGAGCAGCGCGCGACCTTGCGATGGCCGCGACCGGCCCTTGGGCAATACTCATTGGGCCCGAAGGCGGGTTCTCGGACGCCGAACGCGCGCGATTGAAATCTATGCCGCAATCTCATGTTGTCAGTCTGGGGCCGCGCATCTTGCGCGCCGACACGGCGGCGGTCGCCGCGATGACCCTTTGGCAGCAGGTATTGGGAGACTGGGGATGATCTGGCAGCCCGCAGCACACCAAGACATTTCACACTTGGACGATTTCCTGAGCGCCCATATCCAAAGCTCGATGTTTCCTATCACAAATTTGCGACAATTCGGGCTGTCCGGGCAAGCGGATCGGGCCATGCGCGTGTGGCTGCACAAGGTCGACGGCCGTATTCTGAACATGTTGGCCATTACGAACGAAGGCATGTTGATGCCACAGATGCCGCACGAAGCGCCCGAGTTGCTGCAAGAGGCCTCGGCTCTATTGCAAGGGCGCAAACTGATCGGTTGCCTCGGCGAAGCTTTGCAGGTGCGCGCGCTGCTTGGGGCGCTGTCATTGCAGGACGTACCCTGCAACCTCAATACCGACGAACCGGGGTTTGTGTTGCCGCTGGATCAGATGACAATGCCGCAAACCGACGGCTTTCATGTCGAAACACTTACCGAGCGGCATCGCGAACTGACCACCGAATGGCGCCGTGCCTATTGTATTGAGATACTGGGAACCCAACCCGATCAGGCGATGGCCGAAGCCACACGTAACGTGGAGGGTTTTATTGCCGGCGGCAAACATGTCGTCCTGTTTCACAATGGCCAGCCAGTGGCGATGAGCGGGTTCAATGCAGCGCTGCCTGACGTTGTGCAGATTGGCGCGGTTTTTACCCCGCAACCGCTTCGTGGTCGTGGCTATGCGCGGCGGGCGGTTGCACTGCATCTGAAAGACGCGCGAAACGAAGGCGTTAAACACGCGGTTCTCTTTGCGGCCTCGGACCAAGCGGCGGCCGCGTACCGCGCCATCGGGTTTACGCGCAACGGAACCTACGCGCTTGTCCTTTTCACCGACGCCCATAAGGTTCCTATATGCCCCTGATCCGGCCCGAAGTCACAGAGGCGCTTGTTCGCTGGCGCGAAGTCATTCTTGGCGTGGCCATCGTCGTATTTGGGCTTTGGCTATTCAATCTCGGAGGGGTGTTTTACCCGGTTGTGGGCTTCTTCGCCGGTCTTCTGGGGGTAGGCTTGGCGATTGCAGCCTGGCGTCGCATGCGATTTCCCGGAGGTGGCGGTGGGCTTGGCGTTGTTGAGGTGGATGAGCGCCAGATCACCTATTTTGCACCGCAAGGCGGCGGTGCGGTATCGATCGATACCTTGGCGCGGGTCGAGATTCATACCAACAACGCAGGGCCATTTCAGCCAGACTTGTTTTGGGTGTTTCACAGCGACGGCGAGCCGATGCTGACCATTCCCGGAGGAGCCAAGGGCATCGAAGCTTTGTTTGACGCGCTTTCGGCGTTGCCCGGAGCCAACTATGCCGCTGCAACCGAGGCCGCAGGCAGCACTGAACAAGCCCTGTTCGTGATCTGGCAAAAAGAGAGATCCCGGTTGCATTGACATCCGGGCCGCGCCCCTACACCTGTAGGGGCAACACATTGCAAGCGAGGGCTAAACCCATGTCCATTCCCCAAACCGGTGGCGGTTTGATCGAGGATCAGGCGCAACTGGCCGCCTATCTGGAAAGTGGGTGCAAACCCCGTGACGCGTGGCGTATCGGGACCGAGCACGAGAAGTTTGGCTATTGCAAGGACACATTGAAACCATTGCCCTACGAAGGCACGCGGTCAATCAAAGCCGTGCTGGAAGGTTTGCGGGACAAGTTTGGTTGGAACCCGATCCTGGAAGGCGGTCATCTGATCGGCCTTGAAAAAGACGGCGCAAATATCAGCCTGGAACCAGGTGGGGCGGTGGAGTTGTCGGGCGCGCCGTTGGAAACCATTCACCAGACCTGCGACGAGGTTAACAGCCACCTAACCGAGGTGAAAGAGATCGCCGACAAGATCGGCGTGCGGTTCATAGGGTTGGGCGCAGCGCCGATTTGGTCACACGAGCAAATGCCGCTGATGCCCAAAGGCCGCTACAAGCTGATGGACGCCTACATGCAGAAAGTGGGTGAAACCGGCACTACGATGATGCGGCGGACCTGCACGGTTCAGGTGAACCTCGATTTCGAATCCGAAGCCGATATGGTGCAGAAACTGCGCGTCGCCTTGGCGTTGCAGCCCGTGGCGACGGCGCTTTTTGCCAACTCACCGTTTTTTGAAGGTAAGCCAAACGGGCACAAAAGCTGGCGCAGCCGGGTTTGGCGTCATCTAGACGCGGACCGGACTGGCATGCTGCCATTTGTGTTCGACGAGGGGTTCGGTTTTGAAGCCTGGGTAGACTACGCATTGGATGTGCCGATGTATTTTGTCTATCGCGATGGCAAGTACGTCGACGCGCTGGGCATGTCGTTTCGCGATTTCCTGAAGGGTGAACTGCCGGCCTTGCCGGGTGAAAAACCGTTAATGTCCGATTGGGCCGACCACCTGACCACGATCTTCCCCGAGGCGCGGTTGAAGAAGTTTATCGAGATGCGTGGCGCCGATGGTGGCCCCTGGCGGCGGTTATGTGCGCTGCCGGCCTTCTGGGTTGGGCTGACCTATGACCAAAGCGCGCTGGATGCGGCTTGGGATCTGGTGAAGAACTGGGACGATGAAACCCGCGAGGGGCTGCGGGTTGCTGCCTCCAAAGACGGACTTCAGGCGCAGGTGGGCGATGTAAACATGCATGACCTGGCCCGCAAAACGTTGGAAATCGCCCGTTCCGGCCTGCGCGCCCGCGCCCGCCCCGGCGCTGGCGGCATGGTCCCGGACGAGCGTCATTTCCTGCATGCCCTCGAGGACAGTGTCGAAGATGGCAAGGTGCCCGCTGACGAGCTGCTGGAACGTTATGACGGCGACTGGGGCGGTGACCTGACGCGGATATATGGCGACTACAGCTACTGATTCCGGTCCAGTGCAGGAATGACGGGCATGCGACTGGCCGCATAGCCAGCCACTTCGGTGTCCAAACGGTCAGCCAGTTCCGGCAATCGGCGTACCGGGACATTGGGAAACAGGTGGTGTTCGCGATGATAGAACATCAGATAGGCCAAACGTGCCAGCGGGCCGCGCTGGCTTCGCCCGGCCAACCCATGCGTCACGGTGCCTTGGTGGGTGATCCAAACGGCAAACAACGCGGTAAAACACTGCGCAACCACCATCGCCACCACATGCAGTATCAGGAACTGCCATCCTAACCACAGGCACAGCGCCGCGAAGCCAATGATGCACACCCAATCCGCCACGATCCGTCGCCGCCACCGTATTCCCCCTTGTTCCCACGCGGCGCGGAACTGATCCAATGGAAATTGTGGGCCGTAAAGAATGACCTGCCCCAAGGTCATATGCCCGCATTTGCCCTCGTGATCCTCGGGGCCCATGGCATGGCGATGGTGTACCATGTGGCAGTAAGCAACCGTGTGGTTGGACCCACCCATCAAAGCGCTGAGCCCATAGAGGATCAGGTTGTCGCCCCACCGGGGCAGGCCCAGATTGCCATGGATCGCCTCGTGGTTCAGCCGCAGCGCGCACAGGAAATACATAAAACTCGCCGCCGCCCCCAAAGGCCAGGCTGGCCCGGCATAAAGCCACCAGCTGAGCATCAACCACGGCAGTGGCAGGAGGATTTCGTTGATACGCTGCCACGGGGTGACTTCGGTCAGATCTTTCCAATGGATCGTGTTGGGTGCCTTTTCCCGGTACATGGGATCACTCCTTACCAGCCTCGAATTGCTTCTGGGCTTCAGCGGGTTGGCCACTGAACCTGCAGTAGAGCTCAAAGAATATGGCGCTCCAAAATGCCGCGAAAAGGCAACTGAATATCGCATACAGAGGATGAATTCCTTCGGGCACTACCATGTCAAAACATGCCAAAAATACTAGGTTTGCAACAAACCCAACGCAGGCAAACCCCCACTCGCGGTTCAATCCAAGTGCGACCGCGATCAAGAGGAACGGTGTGCCAAATATGAGATATGGTTTCATCCCAAAGACCAATGCGCCAGTTGGGATTAGCAAGTAAGGCGCGCCGATGACCCCAACCAAAACAGGTGCAAGGATCAAAGCACCAATAAACGCCACGACGTTGACCTTGTGAATTTTTATTCTTCCCATCATTTCTGTCATTTCAGAAATCTCCGCGCAAAATTTTTACTTCGACTTCGGCAAAATCCGCGCCACGCGGCCTCCCAGTTTCAGAAGGGTCAGGTGCATCGGCCGCGACAGGCGCGAGATCTCGGCGTACCAGGTGTCGAACATCTGCATGACATCCAGCGTTTCCTTGATCCGGGCCTTGACCTTTTCCGGGGTGCCATCGGCTTCGGCCTCGTCATGCACCGCGCGCAGGGCTTCGATGGTTGGCAGAAATTCTCTTTCACGGCGCCCTTCGACCACAGCCGTCACCAGATCGAACATGTCGCGGATCGAAGTGAAGTGGTCGCGCCGGTCGCCCAGCTGTCGGCTGGCTTTCACCAGCTTCCAGCTCTGCAGTTCTTTTAGACCCGTCGATACGTTCGACCGTGCAAGGTTCAACGTCTCGCAAATCTCGTCCGCCGTCATTGGGTCAGGCGCGATGTGCAGCAGCGCATGGATCTGTGCAACAGACCGGTTTACGCCCCAGCGGCTGCCCATTTCGCCCCAATGAAGGATAAAGTTCTGCATGGATGGTGTTAGAATCATCTCGGCGTCCTGTTGTTTCTGTAATTACAGAAACAACAGGATCTAAGAAATGTCAACATGGCGCTTCTTGGCACTAACAACCCTCGCAATTCCCGCCGCGTTTGGTTCGCTACAGCCATCGCAAACCGCTGTGCGTCACCTTTCAACGCATTGTTCCGCGATGAGCTTCTCAATGGTGAGCTGCTCCATACCTTAAAAGAGGCACAGATCCTGATCGAGCAATGGCGCATCCACTACAATACGATCAGGCCGCTTGGCGCATTGGGCTACTGCCCGCCCGCGCCCGAAGGCATCGTCGCAATGGACCAGAGGCCCACGATGCACTGACAATCAAACCGGATCACCCGATGGGGGCACGCCGCTGGCATCGTGACGCAGACGTAAAACTTGCCCCCTTTGCCTACAGTTTCACAAGGGTAGGGGAGTAGTGTTCGGTGCTTTTCACTGGTTCTGTATAGTCCAAAATATAGTCGCTCATACGGTCGTATGTACGTCAAACGCCCTTTAATTCAAGAAGTTCAGGTGCTTATTGTGCGATAGGGGTGTA
>NZ_JFKE01000010.1 GCF_000647975.1 Actibacterium mucosum KCTC 23349 | reverse complement strand
CTTGATCGGTCGAGTAAACCGGGTTCACCGACGCGTAGGCCCGAATGGTTTCAAGGTGCGCGTCCGTTCGGTCCGGCAGCAATTGGATTACGGACGAAGTTGGTGCGGTCGAGAAGACTCGAACTTCCACGGGTGTTACCCCACAGCGACCTCAACGCTGCGCGTCTACCAATTCCGCCACGACCGCACGTCGTAAGGTAGGTGCGCGGGTTCTTACCCAGTTCTGCAGCCGATGTGAAGGGGGAAAGGGCAGCAAAAGCATCAGCACATCCTGAAACGCGGGCTCGCCTTGCATTCGTTTTGAAAATGACGATGTTCTGCATGCATTCCGGTGAAATCCGGATCAAGCGTAAGGGGGCTACAGATGGCCGAGATTGAGTGGAAGGTTTGGCCGGGGCTGACCGACTATGACGATTCCCTTGTCGCCATGGAAAACCGCGCAAGACAAATTGCCGAAGGATCCGCGGGCGAGGCCGTTTGGTTGCTGGAACACCCGCCTCTTTACACGGCCGGCACGTCTGCCAAACGCGAAGACCTTGTCGATCCCGATCGCTTTCCCGTCTATGACACCCGTCGCGGCGGCCAATACACCTATCACGGTCCGGGCCAACGCGTGGCTTACGCCATGCTGAATGTCGGGGAACGCGGGCGCGATGTCCGCAAATTCGTCGCGCAGATGGAAGAATGGGTGATTGCTACCTTGTCAGAGTTCAACATCCATGGCGAACGGCGCGACGGTCGTGTTGGGGTCTGGGTGCAGCGCAACGACAAACCCCTGACCGCCACCGGGCAGCCTCCCGAAGACAAGATCGCCGCAATTGGAATTCGCCTGCGCAAATGGGTCAGCTTTCACGGGCTTTCCATCAATGTGGAGCCGGATTTGAGCCATTTCGACGGCATCGTGCCATGCGGCATCACGGAACACGGCGTTACCAGCCTTGTTGACCTTGGGCTGCCGGTAACGATGGAAGACGTTGACGTTGCTCTGCGCCGGACATTCGACGACGTTTTCGAACAGCCAGATCAGAACGCCCGCGCGTAGGCCTTGTAAAACTGCCCTGTCGGTGTGCCGTAGGCTTTGGCGAACGCTTCCTCCCAGTCGACCCCTTGCCCCAGCATCTCGTAGAAACGTGTCAGGGATTTGGTGCCTGATCGGGACACCAGCCGCGACACGCCCAAAGCACCGCCATAGTACACATCCAAGGTAAAGTATTCGCGCGCGGTTGACTGTTCCAACAAGATCAATTCGGGCCGTTGTTTCAGTCGCGCCCGAAACCAAGACACCAAACTGCCCGCCGAACGCCCGGTCGTTACGTTAAGCGCAACAAACTCGGCGGATCCCTCAACCATCCATACAGGACCCTGCCAGTCGACGGCTGATTGAGACCGCTTGAGCTTTCGGGGTTCTCCGGACAATTGGGCCTGCGCTTCGTGGAAAACCTCGTGCACAACCACCTGCCGCACATAATTGCGCGCCAGACCTTTGCCCAGCGTCGCAGGCCCGTCGCGGCAAAGGGCGATCATCCCGCCATAAGAAACGCCGGTAAAGTTCGCCTTTGTGTCGCAGCGTTCGGTCCAGTATTTGACGATATCGCCCCGGTTGCGCTGATGGTGCTTGCGCGTCATTTCGGCCATCTCGCGCGGGGTTTGGCCGATCGAAATGTACACGGTATTGGCCAGCTCGATCCCGTACGTGCGGCGAAAAGCCGACAGCGACAGCGCCGTGGACTTGGTGACCTCGTCTTTCAGAGCTTTATCAATGCTGTCGCTGGCAATGATGACGTAAGGCCGCTTGGTGGAAGGCCAGAACTGACGCATCGACTTGTCGCGCAAACCGATGTGACGGCAAAAGACGATAGCCGAGTCCAGGTCAAAGGCCCGCGACGAGATTGCGCCTTTGGAGGTTTGGTAGGCCGCAACGGCAGACCGCACGGCAGAACTGGCGCGCCCGTCTGCCTTGCCGTTGTAAAGGCCCATCGTCGCCAGCTGATTCTGAACGCATGCAACCGCCTCGCTCCGGGAATCTGCCAGTGCCGGCGTGGCAATGACGCCAGCCATCGCGAAAACCGCCCCCAACGCCGCTCGTATAATCCTGCTCATCTCTCAATCCACTACCGAAACACGATAAACGTGAAATCAATGACACCAATTCACCTTGAGCGTCCACTAAAATCGCTTCGCGGGCCTTCCAAGCGCGACAAATAATCCCGCCCTGTGACCGTTAGCAGCATTGCCCCCGGCGCATCTGCACACTAAGAGGTGATCTGAAACGCGCGGCGGGCCAAGGTCTGACCGCAATCAACCTATTTGTACGGGAGGCACCGTATGGCAGACGCAGCCGTTCATAGCCACGAGGATCAGCGTGGGTTCTTTACCCGCTGGTTCATGTCCACCAACCACAAGGATATCGGCATCCTTTACCTGCTGACATCGGGGCTGGTTGGCTTCATCTCGGTTGCCTTTACCGTCTACATGCGGTTGGAACTGATGGATCCCGGCGTGCAATACATGTGCGCAGAGGGCTTTGCCGCCGAAGAATGCACCCCGAACGGCCACCTGTGGAACGTTCTGGTCACCGCGCACGGCATCCTGATGATGTTCTTCGTGGTTATTCCGGCACTGTTTGGCGGGTTCGGCAACTTCTTCATGCCGCTGCAGATCGGCGCGCCGGACATGGCGTTCCCGCGGCTGAACAACCTGTCTTACTGGCTCTATGTCACCGGTACCACGCTGGCCGTGTGTTCGGTTCTGGCACCGGGCGGTAATGGTCAGCTTGGCTCGGGCGTGGGCTGGGTGCTTTACCCGCCGCTTTCGACGAACGAGGGCGGCTATTCGATGGATCTGGCGATTTTCGCCGTGCACGTGTCGGGCGCCAGCTCGATCCTGGGGGCGATCAACATGATCACCACCTTCCTGAACATGCGCGCACCTGGCATGACGCTGCACAAGGTACCGCTGTTTTCCTGGTCGATCTTTGTCACCTCGTGGCTGATCCTGCTGTCGTTGCCGGTTCTGGCCGGCGCCATCACCATGCTGCTGACCGACCGGAACTTTGGCACAACCTTCTTTGATCCGGCCGGCGGCGGTGACCCGATCCTCTATCAGCACATCCTGTGGTTCTTCGGTCACCCCGAGGTGTACATCATCATCCTGCCCGGCTTTGGCATCATCAGCCACGTCATCGCCACCTTCGCGCGCAAGCCGGTCTTCGGCTACCTGCCGATGGTATACGCGATGGTTGCGATTGGTGTTCTGGGCTTCGTCGTATGGGCGCACCACATGTACACCGTTGGCATGTCGCTGACCCAGCAGAGCTATTTCATGCTGGCCACGATGGTGATCGCGGTGCCCACAGGCGTGAAGGTCTTCAGCTGGATCGCCACCATGTGGGGCGGATCGATCGAATTCAAAACCCCGATGCTGTGGGCCTTTGGCTTCCTGTTCCTGTTCACCGTCGGCGGCGTGACAGGCGTGGTGCTCAGCCAGGCGGGCATCGACCGCGCGATGCACGACACTTACTATGTTGTTGCGCATTTCCACTATGTGATGTCGCTGGGTGCGGTCTTCGCGATCTTCGCCGGGATCTACTACTACTTCGGCAAGATGACCGGACGCCAATACCCTGAATGGGCCGGCAAGCTGCATTTCTGGGCCATGTTCATCGGCGCGAACCTGACCTTCTTCCCTCAGCACTTCCTGGGTCAGCAGGGCATGCCGCGCCGCTATATCGACTACCCGGAGCAGTTCGCCTATTGGAACGAGGTCTCGTCCTATGGCGCGTTCCTGTCCTTTGCCTCGTTCCTGTTCTTCATCGGCGTGATCGTCTACTCGCTGGTGGCTGGCAAGAAAGAGACCCGCGACAACTACTGGAACGAATATGCCGATACGCTGGAATGGACCGTGTCCAGCCCGCCGCCCGAGCATACGTTCGAAATCCTGCCCAAGCAGGAAGAATGGGACAAGGGCCACGCCCACTGATGCCCTTCGAATGGGTCACAGACCACACAAAGGCCCCGGACAACTCCGGGGCCTTTTGTTTTGAGGCCGGCGACCCGCCACTGGCCGAACTGCACATGTGGCCCTACAGATCGCTGCCGCGTCGTGGTTTCGTACTGTTCATGGGGGCGACCTGCGCCATGCTCCTGCTGCCACTGTCGGCGGTGTTGGGCACGGCGATCCTGTGGGTGATGCTGCCTTTCATGGGCCTGACCATCTGGGGGCTTTGGGCATTGCTGGAGCATTCCTATCGCAGCGGCGAAATCCTTGAAGTGTTAAAGCTTTGGGAAGACCGTGTGGAACTGTCGCACCAGGCGGCACAAGGCACAAAAGCATGGGACGCGAACCCGTATTGGGTAAATGTCGTGAAGCAAGACAAAGGCCCGGTGGAGGATTACCTGACCCTGCGAGGCGGACCGCGGGACGTGGAAATTGGTGCGTTTCTCAGCGTCCCCGAAAGACAACAGCTTTTTACCGACCTCACGCGCCTCCTCTCAAATTGAGCCCTACAGGGCACAAGAAAGGTTCGCGTTCAGGCCACGCAGGCCTTCAAGGGGATACCCCTTGAAAAACCCATCCACGTACGGCGCGGCTGAACAAATCACGACAGGGCAACTTGCGCCCACCCGAGCATGGCGCCAATGGCGCCGGGCGAGATGAAACAACGCGCCGTAAGGCGCACAACTGGATTACCCCAGCTGGTCTTTGACCAATGGTCCTACGACACCAAAATCCATTTGGCCGGCGTATCTGGCTTTCAGCACGCCCATCACTTTACCCATATCGCGAATGGACGCGGCACCGGTTTCGGTGATCGCGGCAAGAACAGCTGCCTTGGCTTCGTCTTCGTCCAGTTGTTTCGGCAAAAATGCCTGGATCACCGCAATTTCAGCCCGCTCACGTTCTGCAAGGTCCAGACGCCCGCCTTCGTCATAGGCACGTGCGCTTTCATTGCGCTGTTTGACCATGCGGGTCAGAATAGACATGACATCTGCATCATTGACGCCGCCCTCATCCCCCTCGCCGCGTTTGGCTATGTCTTGATCCTTGATCGCGGCATTAATCAGGCGCAAGGTCGACAGCTTCTCTGCCTCCTTGTTTCTCATCGCTGATTTCAGCGCATCGGTGATCTGGTTACGAAGATCCATGGTGCTCCGTCATCCTATGTGGCGTCTGGGCTTGGAACCTAGAGAATGCGTTCTGTTGGCGCAACCATCTCTTGCCAACACTTGCCTCTTGCACCTTTTGGCCGCGCGCCTTAGTTTCCGCCCGATTTCACTCCAGGAGCCGCCCCATGCCCGCACATGCCCCTTCTGCGCATCCGACCGCCTGCCTGACCCTTGCCGACGGCACCGTGTTCTACGGTCACGGCTTTGGCGCTACGGGAGAAACGGTGGCCGAGCTTTGCTTCAACACCGCGATGACCGGGTATCAGGAGATCATGACCGATCCTTCCTATGCGGGCCAGATCATCACCTTCACGTTTCCGCATGTGGGCAATGTGGGCACAACCGAAGAAGACGACGAAGCCACCAATCCGGCAGCGGCCGGCATGATCGTCAAATGGGACCCGACCGAACCTTCGAACTGGCGCGCGTCATCTGACCTGCGCGAATGGTTGATGTCGCGTGGACGCATTGGCATTGGCGGTCTGGATACGCGGCGATTGACCCGCGCCATCCGACAGCAGGGCGCACCGCATGTGGCTTTGGCGCATAATCCCGAGGGTAACTTCGACATCGAGGCATTGGTGGCCAAGGCGCGTGCCTTTTCGGGCCTCGAAGGGCTGGATCTTGCCAAGGATGTGTCCTGCACGCAGTCCTATCAATGGGACGAGATGCGGTGGGCATGGCCGGATGGCTTTCCCAAGCGCACCACGCCCGGCCACAAGGTTGTGGCACTGGATTTCGGCGCGAAACGCAATATCCTGCGCTGCCTTGCTTCGGCAGGTTGCGATGTGACCGTTCTGCCCGCAAATGCAACCGCCGAAGAGGTTCTGGCACATGCCCCCGAGGGCGTGTTCCTGTCGAACGGCCCCGGCGATCCCGCCGCAACCGGCGAATATGCGGTGCCAATGATCCAAGAGGTTCTGGCCCGCAACATACCGGTCTTTGGCATCTGCCTTGGCCACCAGATGCTGGCACTGGCACTTGGTGCGCGGACGGTCAAGATGAACCACGGCCATCACGGCGCCAATCATCCGGTGAAGGATCTTGAGACCGGCAAGGTCGAAATCACATCGATGAATCACGGTTTTGCCGTCGACAGCCAAAGCCTGCCCGAGGGCGTGGTCGAAACGCATGTGTCGCTGTTTGATGGCTCGAACTGCGGCATTCGCATGGTAGACCGGCCGGTATTCTCGGTGCAGTACCACCCTGAGGCCAGCCCCGGCCCGCAAGACAGCTATTATCTGTTCGAGCGCTTCGTCGACGCCATGAACGCGCGTGTACCTGCGTAAGTTAAAGCTGTTAATCGCGAATTAACCAAAACTGCGCACGTTGTTCCCGACGGAAGGACGAGGGAACGGGTATGGCAGGTGGAACTGCCCTTAAATTGGTTAGTACGCGTGCGTCCCGGAACGTCGCCCCACAAGGCCGTGCAAAACGCCGCCCTTTGGGTGACATTCTGGTAGAAGCCGGCGAATTGGCACCCGAAGACCTTGTCACGGCCCTTGCCCTGCAGCAGCGGCAAGATTTGCGTTTGGGTGATATCCTTGTCGCGCACGGCATGACCCGACCCGGTGCCATTACCCAAGCCTTGGCGGAACAGTACAACGCGCTGCCCGCGGACCTGAAACAATTGCCTCCGGACCCACGTCTGATCGACGAGATGGGGGCCGAGGCCTGCCTTGCCCTGGCCGCCGTCCCCATCCGGAAACTGGGCGGTGCGACGATCGTTGCAACCGCGCGCCCCGACGAGTTTCGCAAGTTGCAGCTTGCCATGCCGCAGAAGTTTGGGACTGCTATCCTTGCCATCGCGGATGAAAAGAGCATTCACGCCGCGATTGTTGCCGCGCGCAATCGCAAAATGACACGCAAGGCAGAAACCCGCGTTGCCGAGTGTGACAGTTGTCGGTTCTGGTACGCCAAGGGGCCCCGTCGTCAGTTGTTTGCCTTCTTTGTTGCGGTGCTGACTGCCGTTGTGATGGCGCCGGTGACCATGATGTTTACCCTTCTGGCATGGGGCATGTTGACCCTGATCCTGTCTACAATGATCAAGGTCGCCGCCGCGATTGTGTCGTGGCGAGCCGCCGCAAACGAAACGCGGGCCGCAGAAGGGGCGACCAAGGCCCTACGATTGCCGGTTGTGTCGGTGATGGTCCCACTTTTCAGGGAAGAGGACATCGCCGCCCGCCTGATCAAGCGACTGGAACGGCTGGATTATCCAAAAGAGTTGCTGGACGTCTGCCTTGTTACCGAAGAAGACGACCTGCAGACCGCCGAAACCTTGGCTCGCACGGCTTTGCCCGGCTGGATGCGGGTGATCACCGTGCCGGTGGGCAGCTTGAAAACCAAACCCCGCGCGATGAATTTCGCCTTGAATTTCTGTCGTGGATCAATTGTCGGGATCTACGATGCCGAAGACGCGCCCGCACCCGACCAGATCCACCGCGTTGTACGCCGATTTCACGCATGTGGGCCAGACGTCGCTTGCCTGCAAGGCGCGCTGGATTTCTACAACACCGGCAAGAATTGGTTCTCGCGGTGTTTTACCATTGAATACGCCGCCTGGTTCCGGGTCATTCTGCCCGGCATTGCAAAGCTGGGCCTTGCTGTCCCGCTTGGCGGCACAACATTGTTCTTTCGCCGCCACGTTCTGGAAGAGGTCGGCGGATGGGACGCCCACAACGTGACCGAAGACGCCGATCTTGGTATTCGGCTTGCACGGCGCGGTTATCGGACCGAGGTGATCAGCACCGTCACCCAGGAAGAGGCCAATTGTCGTCTGTGGCCGTGGGTGAAACAACGCTCGCGCTGGCTGAAGGGCTATGCAATGACGTGGAGCACCCATATGCAAAACCCTGTTCAGCTGTATCGCGAACTGGGGGCACGCAAGTTCTGGGGATTTCAGGTGATGTTCCTTGGCACGTTGTCGCAATTCGTTCTGGTGCCGCTCTTATGGTCATGCTGGCTGCTGGCTTTTGGGTTGCCGCATCCCCTTGGCAGCTCAATGCCCGGCTGGATGTTCCCGGTGATCGGCGCCACATTCCTGGCCACGGAAGTTGTCACGATCCTGATTGGCATGATGGGCAGCACCCTTGCGGGCAAACGTCGCCTGCGTTGGTGGGTGCCGACCTTGCACTTCTATTACCCGCTGGCCGCCATTGCGACGTATAAGGCGCTGATCGAAATGGTGATCAAGCCCTTCTACTGGGACAAGACCCTTCATGGCGTGGCCGACGACGAGGAACCGGTTGAGGCTTAGCCGCCGAAATCCTGCGCATCCAAACGTAGGCGCGCCTCGAACGCAGCAGAGATGTGGGCGCGCAAACGGGTGCTGGCGGCATCACCATCACGCTCGGCGATTGCTTCGATAATGTTGGCATGCTCTTCCAACGCCTGCTCGCCACGCCCTTCCGCCGCCAGCGACGTGGTGCCCATAAGAGCCATCGAACGATGCACAAGATCCAGCTGCTGCACCAGATACCGGTTGTGCGAGGCCAGATGTACCTGCTTGTGGAACCGCCGGTTGGCACGCGCCATCGCTTGTGGGTCGCCCAGCAGGTCGTGATCCTCTTGGACCATGGCACGCAGCACGCGCACCTCTTCCTTGGTGGCGTGGCGGGCGGCAAGGCGCGCTGCCAGACCCTCCAGCTCGCCGCGAACGATGTACAGTTCGGCCAGTTGGTTGTGATCCAGCGAGGCCACGATCAGGCTGCGACCGTCCCGTTCCAGCAATGCCTGCGTTTCGAGCCGCTGCAAAGCCTCGCGGATAGGGGTTCGCGAAAACCCAAACCGCTCGGCCAGTTCGCTTTCAACCAGCCGGTCGCCCGGTTTATAGACCCCAACGTCGATCGCCTCCAGGATCATCGCGTAAGCGTCCTTGCCACCGGTTCTGTTTTCGCGCATGCCGCCCTCCGTTTCGCGTGGTTTACGCTAGGGTGCATGAGGCTTGCGCGCAAGGTGGCATTGATCCGGCGGCCAGGTCGGGCTAGGGCTTGGCCATGCCGCGCGAATTCTTCAGCCACGTCCGCACATGGGTCTTTGATCTGGACAACACGCTTTACCCGCCCCATGCACGCCTGTTCGATCAGATCGAGGTACGCATGACCCGTTACGTGATGGATCAACTGGGCGTGGAACAGGCCGAAGCCGACCGCCTGCGCAGCGACTATTGGGCCGAATACGGCACCACCTTGGCAGGTCTGATGGCCCGCCATGATGTCGACCCCGAGCCCTATCTGAACGAAGTCCATGATATTGACCTGACCCATCTGGAACACGCGCCCGATCTTGCCGGGCACATTGCGCGGCTTCCCGGCCGACGCATCGTTTATACCAACGGGTCCGAGCCATATGCGCGCCGCGTATTGGCCGCGCGCGGCCTGGACGGTGTATTTGACGCGGTCTATGGGATCGAACATGCGGATTATCACCCGAAACCTGACCCCAAAGCGTTCGAGACCGTTTTCGCCAAAGACGGCGTAGACCCCGCATCCGCCGCGATGTTCGAGGATGATCCCCGCAACCTTCGGGCACCCCACGCCATGGGAATGCGAACCGTGCATGTGGCGCCGGCCCCTGTGCCAGGCGATCACATCCACCATCACACCGATGACCTGACCGCATTCGTTGAACGCCTGACGTGACGGTTTGCCCGCTGGACCCTGCGCCTTACAGACCCTATCTGAGAGAACAGAGGGGATGTGATGCACGCTTTTGACGCCGATATTTTGATCTCTGGCGGCGGGGTCGCCGGTCTGACGGCAGCTGCGGCCTTTGGTGCAGCCGGCTTTTCGGTTATCTGCGTGGATCCAACACCACCGGTCACAGATGTCAGGTCAAAAGGCGCAGACCTGCGGACGACCGCATTCTTGCAAAAGTCGATCCCGGTGCTGCAAGCCGCAGGGCTTTGGTCAAGGCTGGAACCGCACGCCGCGGCCCTGAACGTCATGCGGATCGTGGATGCCGGCGGCGCCGAAGCTGAACCACGTGTCACGCGCGATTTCGTAGCCGACGAAATCTCGGATTTGCCATTTGGTTGGAACCTGCCGAACTGGCTGTTGCGCCGCGAAATGGTGGCGCGCCTGGAACAGTTGGACACTGTCACCTTTCTGCCTGGGATCGCCACGCAATCCGTCTTCACAAGGTCGAACAGCGCACGTATCGGGCTGTCGGATGGACGGCGCCTTCGGGTGCGAATGCTGATCGCGGCAGATGGGCGCAACTCGCCCATGCGCGAGGCCGTTGGCATTGGCGTGCACACGATCAGATACGGCCAAAAAGCCCTCAGTTTCGCTGTCACGCACCCCCACCCGCATGAAAATGTATCGACCGAGGTGCACCGAACCGGTGGCCCGTTCACGTTGGTCCCGCTGCCCGATCACCAGGGGCAACCCTGCTCGGCCGTCGTTTGGATGGCAACAGGCCCTGAGATTGCGAGCCTTTCCGCGCTGAGCGACGACGCTTTTGCCGCGGCGGTAAACGCACGGTCTGCTGGCGTTTACGGTCGGCTGACGCCGATCGCCGGGCGTGGTGTTTGGCCCATCATTGCCCAATATGCAGAGCGGTTGAATGGTCAACGCACCGCGCTTGTGGCAGAAGCCGCACATGTGGTCCCCCCCATCGGAGCGCAGGGTCTGAACATGAGCCTTGCAGACATCGGCACGCTTCTGGAACTGGCACAAACTCACCGCCAAGACATTGGCAATGACGCGATGTTGGACGCCTATAATGCGGCCCGGCATGGCGACATTCGAATGCGCGTTCAGGGCATCGACGCCTTGAACCGCGCCTCGATGACCGGCGCACCCATGTTGCGTGACATGCGGGCCTTGGCCTTGACCGGTATGACCGCCCTTCCTGCCATGCGGCATCAACTTATGCGTGCTGGTCTGGGTGCAGGCCGCAGCTAACGCTGCGCCACGCGATTGCGTCCGGCATTCTTGGCGGCATAAAGCGCACCATCCGCCCTGTGAAGCGCGGTTCGAAAGTCCGACAGTTCCGACTTGGCCGCAACGCCGATAGAGACCGTGACCTTCAGGGAATGTACGGCCGCTGTCAGCACCGATCGTTCGGCCGCCAACCGCACGTTTTCCGCACGGACAGCACCCTCGTGTTCGGGCATATTAGGAATGAACACCACGAACTCGTCCCCACCAAACCGGCCCAATACGGCGGGTGCGGGAAACTCTGCCCGCAGCAGGTTCCCTACCTGCTGAATGACCCCATCACCCGCGAGGTGCCCGTGACGATCGTTCACGGATTTGAACCGGTCGATATCAATCATCATGACCACACCCAGCTGGCCGCCATGCAGGTCTACGTGGTCGAAAAATGCCTCGCGCGAGGTCAGGCCGGTCAGTGGATCGGTGCGCAACGCTTCTTGCAATCGCTCCGTCAGTTGCCAGTTCTGATGCATCTTCACGGCAACGTAAGCTGAAATGGGTACAGCCAGGATAACAGCGTTCGTCACGCCAATAGCGGCCGCCCGCGCATAGGCCGGGCCCGGATAAGCAAACCAATCCACGACTAGAACCGTTACGACCGCAATAGCCGTGATGGTTGCGGTGAAAACCACCACCGCACTCTTTGACTTCAGCTGCATTACTACCCCCAGACAGCTAAAAGTCGTTCTACACTAAAGTTGTATCAGCGTTAACAGGCAATTACTTATTGGTTAACCATGATGAAGTGGACCAGGCAGGTTTTCTTCGGAAAGCAACACGTTTGCTTCGACATCGCCCGCGCCAGGCAGGGTCATGATCCGGCGACGCAGAACGCGTTCAAAATCTGACAGGTCCCTTGCAACAACCCGCAGGCGATAGTCATACAGGCCCAGCACATGTTCCACCGTTTGCACTTCGGGGATGGCGGAAACGGCGCGCTCAAAGTCCTGCAAACTGACGCGGCCCTTAGTGGCCAGCTTGACGCCCAAGAACACCGTAACGCCAAACCCCAGTTTCTCGGCATCCAAAACCAGCTCGCGCCCGGAGATGATCCCTGCCTTTTCCAGCCGATCAATGCGCCGCCATGTGGCGGGCTGCGACAGGCCAAACTGCCGGCCGAGCGCGCCAGCACTTTGCGTGGCGTCTTGCGCAAGGGCGCGCAACAACTTGTGGTCGATCTCATCCAGCTCGATCATAGCGGCAGAGCCGTGTTGTTCTTGATCTCGGCCACATGCATCAGTGCCTCCAGATCGGCGATATGCGGTAAAGACAGAATCTGCTCGCGATACACCTGTTGGTAGTGACCCATGTCGCGGGCCAGAACACTCAACCTTACATCCACACGTCCCAGAAAGGTTTGCAACTCGTTGACTTCCGGAATGGTGCGGGCGGCGACAAGGAATTCGTCGAAAGCGCGCGGATTTGTCTTTTCCAAGGTGATACGCAGCGACACCTGTACAGCATAGCCCAGCGCGCGCCAGTTCACGCGCGCCCGCACCCCGCCGATCACCCCTTCGCGGCGCATCTTTTCCAACCGGCGCCACGCGACCGACGCTGAAACGCCCGCGCGTTCAGCAAGATCCGCCATGCTAAGGTCCGGGTCGCTCTGCCAATGCCGCAGCAGGCGGCGATCTGTATCATCGGGTTGCATGATTTTCCCTTTCAGGCCGCCTCATACGCATGAACGAACCAAAATAACAGCAAATTCCGCGAATTTAGAAATCAACAATGGCCCGCACGGCCCTATGTTGCGCCAAATTCGCTGTACGAAAGGACTGAATCATGCGCGTTTATTATGACCGCGATTGCGACATCAACCTGATCAAAGACAAGAAAGTGGCCATCCTGGGTTACGGCAGCCAAGGCCACGCCCACGCGCTGAACCTGCGCGACTCGGGTGCCAAGAACCTCGTTGTGGCCCTGCGCGAAGGCTCGGCCAGCGCCAAGAAAGCCGAAGGCGAAGGCCTGCAGGTGATGGGCATCGCCGAAGCCGCTGCCTGGTGTGACCTGATCATGTTCACCATGCCCGACGAGCTGCAGGCCGAGACCTATAAGAAATACGTGCATGACAACATCAAGCCCGGCGCGGCCATTGCCTTTGCCCACGGCCTGAACGTGCATTTCGGCCTGATCGAGCCCAAAGAGGGCGTCGACGTGATCATGATGGCCCCCAAAGGCCCGGGCCACACCGTGCGCGGCGAGTACCAAAAAGGCGGCGGCGTGCCCTGCCTGGTGGCCGTTGACACCGACGCATCGGGCAAGGCGCTAGAGATCGGCCTGTCCTATTGCTCGGCCATCGGTGGCGGTCGTTCGGGCATCATCGAAACCAACTTCCGCGAGGAATGCGAAACCGACCTGTTCGGCGAGCAGGCCGTTCTGTGCGGTGGCCTGGTTGAGCTGATCCGCGCCGGGTTCGAAACCCTGGTCGAAGCCGGTTACGCGCCCGAGATGGCTTATTTCGAATGCCTGCACGAGGTGAAGCTGATCGTTGACCTGATCTATGAAGGCGGCATCGCGAACATGAACTACTCGATCTCGAACACAGCCGAGTATGGCGAATACGTGTCGGGCCCGCGGGTTCTGCCGTATGAGCGCACCAAGAAAGAGATGAAGGCCATTCTGACCGACATTCAGACCGGCAAGTTCGTGCGTGACTTCATGCAGGAAAACGCCGTGGGTCAGCCGTTCTTTAAAGGCACCCGTCGCATCAATGACGAGCATATGATCGAAGAGACCGGCGCCAAGCTGCGGGCGATGATGCCGTGGATCTCGGCCGGCAAGCTGGTGGATCAGGAAAAGAACTGATCCCGCCGATCAGAAGATTGCCAAGGGCGCCCCGCGGGGCGCCCTTTTGCGTTCACAGGGCGGCCTGATAGGCGTCCAACACGCCGTTCCAGCCGTTGTTATAACCGTCGCGACGGGTTTCGGCGTCGTCTGCCAAAACCTCCCACCCGCTATGGGTCAGTTCCACGCGCGTGCGGTCTGCCGACAGTTCGGTGAACCGGATGTCCAGCCGCGTGGCCTGCGCAACGGGGTTGCCGGGATGCCAGGTCATGGCGAAATGTGATCCTTCGGCGAATTCCAAAACTTCGCCCCAATCGCTGCGCGCGCCGTCATGGGTTGTTTCATAGATTGCACCGCCGACACGCGGTTCGATCGTCAGGTCGCGGGCAGTCTGCCCCTGCCCGGCCGAGACCGAATGCCGGTCCAGCGGCCACCAGCGCGCCGTGTTGCGCACGAAGACGTCGAAGGCCCGCGCAGGGCTGCAGGGCACGTCGATGGTTTTGATCACGGGGTCGGTCATGCCGGGTTGTCCTTTTCAATTTCTTTTGCAAATTCAGTAAGTACGTCGCCCCAGAGCCGATCCAGATAGGCCCGCAATTCGGCCAGCCCCTCAGGCCGCGCGGCGTAGATCCGGCGCGTGCCCTGCACCGTGACATGCACCAAACCGGCATCCGACAGCACCTTCAGATGCTGCGACACCGCCGGACGGCTGACCGGCAACTGGTCTGCAATGGCCCCCACTGCGCAGGGCTTGGCGGCCACTGTTTCGAACACTTTGCGACGCGTGGGGTCGGACAGGGCAAGAAGGACTGATTCGTAAGTCATGCCTTACGGTAAGCCAAAGCTAACTGACTGTCAAATTGGCCCCTTCCCCCCGCCCGCGAAAACCGGCAAGAGAGCATAATGGAGACTCAACCAAGGCTTTCAGACTGGATGTCGATCATCACGCTGGGTGTGATCTGGGGCGGAACATTCATGGTGGTGACCATCGCCCTGCAAGGGTATGGGCCGCTGACCGTCGCCTGCGCGCGCACGACATTCGGGGCCATTGGCTTGCTTGCACTGATGCGCATCCTGCACCGCCCGATGCCGAACCCTGCGCCGGGGCTTTGGCCATTGATCGTCGCCTCGGGCCTTTTGTCGACCGCGGTGCCGTTCGTATTACTCAGTTGGGGGCAGCAGCATGTGCCATCTGCCTTTGCCGGAGTGTCGATGGCATCCGTGCCGATCTTCGTTCTGCCACTTGCACATTTCTTTGCAGGCGAGCGGCTGAACCTGCGCAAATCTGTAGGCGTGGCCTTGGGGTTTTCCGGCGCATTGCTGTTGATTGGGCCGGGCCTGCTTTTGTTGGGTCGGGGCGCAGAACCCTTGGCGCAACTCGCGTGCGTTGGTGCGGCGCTGTGTTACGCGGTTTCGTCCATTGTCACGCGCCGGTGCCCGCCGGTGGACCCGATCACATTGGCCGCGCTGTCGTTAACCATTGGCGCAGCCGCGCTCTGGCCGCTGATGCTGGTATTTGAAGGGGTGCCGGCGTGGTCAGGAACCGTACCGGGTGTGGCCATTATCTTGCTGGGACTGGTGCCAACCGCATTTGCCACCCTGTTGCGCGTTTCCGTTATCCGGGCGGCGGGGCCAGGGTTTATGACCCTGGTTAACTATCAGGTGCCGGCCTGGTCGATGGTGTTCGGCGCCTTGATCCTGTCCGAAGCCCTGCCTGGGCGGTTCTTTGTTGCCTTGGCTCTGATCCTGACAGGGCTGGTAATCAGCCAGTTTTTCAGCCTCCGCAAAATGCTGTTTGGCCGCTAGGCCGACGCCACCGCCTGCACCTCGGCCACAATGCCGTCGACAACCTGGGTCAGCAGGCCCTCGTCCTCGCATTCGGCCATCACACGGATCAATGGTTCGGTCCCGGATTTGCGGATCAGCAGGCGACCTTTGCCTACCAAATCCCCCTCAGCCTGCGCGATGGCGGCTTTGACCGCGGCTTCATCCAGCGGCGCTGCAGTCTGATCAAACCGCACATTTTTCAGCAATTGCGGCACCGGCTCGAACTGCCGCACAAGGGTCGAGGCTTTGTAGCCAGTCTCAACCATGGCCGTGAGAAATTGCAAACCAGCCAACAATCCATCGCCAGTGGTGGAATAGTCGGTCATCACAATATGCCCCGACTGCTCGCCACCCAGATTGAATCCTCCGGCGCGCATCCGCTCGACCACGTAGCGATCCCCAACCGAGGTGCGTTCAAGGCGCAAGTCACGCCCTTCCAGAAAGCGTTCCAACCCCAGATTTGACATCACCGTGGCAACCAACGCACCCCCTTTCAGCTGACCGGTCGCCCCCCAGCGCGCGGCCAACAGCGCCATCAACTGATCCCCGTCAGCGACACGGCCCGTTTCATCCAGCACCATGATCCGGTCGGCATCGCCATCCAGACACAGCGCCACGTCAGCCCCGTGTTCGACAACAGCACGGGCCGCGGCGCGCGTATCGGTCGAGCCACATTCGGCGTTGATGTTATAGCCGTCCGGCGACGTACCAATGGGCACAACGTCTGCCCCCAGCTCCCACAAAACTTCGGGCGCCGTGCGATAGGCTGCGCCGTTCGCGCAATCGATCACAACTTTCAGCCCATCCAGCCGCATGCCAGCGGGAACCGTGGATTTAACCCGTTCGTTATACCGAAAACGGCCGTCATACACGTGCTTGGCCCGGCCGATATTGGCGGGTTGCGCGGGGTCGATATCCCCCATCGCAAGCTCTTCAATGGCTTGCTCGGCCTCGTCAGACAGTTTGAAACCGTCAGGCCCAAAAAACTTGATCCCATTGTCGTGGTGCGGGTTGTGCGAGGCAGATATCATCACCCCCACATCCGCGCGCATGGATGTGGTCAACATCCCAACCGCGGGCGTGGGTACCGGGCTGAGTAGAAACACGTTCATGCCCGTAGACGTAAACCCCGCCGTGAGCGCATTTTCGAACATATAGCCAGACAGGCGCGTATCCTTGCCAATCACCACACGGTGCGCGGACGAGCCATCGCGGCGAAAGTACCTGCCCGCGGCCGCGCCCAGCCGCATCGCCATTTCTGCTGTCATGGGATAGGTGTTGGCCTTGCCGCGAACGCCGTCGGTGCCAAAGATCTTTCTGCTCATCGGGTGCCCCAAAGTTTGCCGGCCATTGTCAGGGCCTGTCTTGTCTCGCTGATATCATGAACGCGCAGCACCTGCACACCCTGTGCCGCCGCCGCCAGCGCAACGGCAACCGAACCGGCAACACGATCCTCAGCGGTTACCACGCCGGTGATCGTACCGATGAACCGCTTTCGCGAGGCCCCGACAAGGATGCTGCACCCAAGGCTGTGGAACAGCGACACACCGCGCAGCAGTGCAAGATTGTGGTCCAATGTCTTACCAAAGCCGATACCGGGATCCACCAGAACGCGCGCGCGCGGGATGCCTGCACGTTCGGCAAGGCACAGCTTTTCCGCAAGAAAATCATAGACATCCAGCAACACGTCATCATAGCGCGGCGCATCCTGCATGACATCCGGGGTGCCTTGGGCATGCATAAGACAGACGGGTGCCGTGGCCTCTGACACAGTTGCGGCCATGTTGGGATCAAAGCTGAAGGCGGAAACATCGTTCACCAGATCAGCGCCTGCAGCCAACGCGGCCCTGGCAACCTGCGACTTGCGGGTGTCGATCGAAACGGGTGCGCGAGTTCCTGCCTGCCGCAACGCTTGGATGACCGGGACAGTGCGCGCAATTTCGTCCTCTTCGAGGACAAGAGCCGCACCGGGGCGCGTGCTTTCACCGCCGATATCCAGAATATCCGCACCTTCGGCCAGCATCCGGTTGGACTGCACAATCGCGGCTTCGGGGTCAAAAAACCGCCCACCATCAGAAAAGCTGTCCGGCGTTACGTTGAGGATACCCATCAACCCGGGGCGGTTTTTCGGCACACCGGCAATCGGGCTGCGAGGTTCTGAAATGCGTTGCAGCAGCGGTTCCGGCACGTCCGCCGCCGGGACGATGTCACGCACGCCGTTGCGCTCTATACGCTCCACGCGATCAAACCATGTCCACCCCCCTGCAATTGGCAACGCGCCTTTAGGTCGAGAGGGATCTGTTTGGGCGATCGGTCGGTAATAGACGTTCGGCATCCGCTCTTACCCTGCAATCACCTCGATCGCGCGGGCGGGCGCAACTTGTTCGACACCATCCAGTGTCGCCGCGGCATCGCTGATCACCAAGAAACGGGTGGCAGCAAATTCCTCTGCAAACCACTTGCTCAGGGCAACCGCGTCATTTGGCCCGGCAGACGGCCCATCCACAGCGTCCAAAACGATTTTGGATGGGGCCCAGACACAGATATTGCCGTTCTTGATGGCCCAATCGATCTCGGTCCGGGTACTGGTCACAACGCAGCGCCGATCACGCCCGGCAAGAACCCACGCGTTTTGTTCAATGGCCAGAAGATCAATACGCCGTTGTGCTGCCGGGACGGCGGATTTCGGTGTTGCGATGTCAGCCGGGCCAACGCACAGAACCACCGGTGCGTCCTGCGCCTCTAACGCGTCCAGCCATGCGGGCAGTTGCGGGTCGGCCATCGCGAGATTGTCCAGGAAAACGACCGAGGGCAGCGGCAGAGCGGCAGCCAAACGTGGTTGAACACTGGCACGGCTGCGCTCAATCTCAACGCCCAGCGCGCCGGGTCCACGGTCCAGCTTTTCGATCCGCACAAAAACACGCAGCGGCTGCGGTTCGGCAAGAAGTCGTTGCGCAACTTTCTCGGCGAGGGTTTCCAGCAGGTTCAAACGTTCGTCCGCAAGCGCCTCGTGGATGGCATCGGTGATCGTGTCATAGGACAGGACCCGATCAACATCGTCATCCAACGGTGCATTCTGTGGTGCCAGTTCTACCACGACGTTGAAACGCAATCTTTGGGTCGCACCACGCTCTGACTGAAAAGCGCCGATTTCCACGCTCACCACATGGTCGCGCAGTGAAATCCGATCACGCGTCGCGGCGCCTTCCGGGTTGGCCACGGCTCGGGCAAGCGGATGTTCGAAGGCCAGCGAAAGCTCAGTGGTCATCGTGGCGACCCCTCATTGATGCAAGGCCGCCAAAATAAGCCCGCAGCGCCGATTTGCAAGCGATCAGTTCGAGCTTACGCGCGTGGGCATACGATAGAAATGGTGGAAGCCGATGGTCGCTGTTCGTGGAAACTGACGCGCCCAACGCGGCGATACAGCGCGCGTGTGATAGTGGGTGGCCCCATCGGTCAACGGCCGTGCGGCGCCGTCCAACATCAGCTTGGCGATTTTGCCGACACGGGCGAATGCCTCAGGCTCATGGATCTTCTCGTCATGGCCGTCGCAAGTATAAGTAAACTGGCACTGGTATTTGCGCCCGGTTCCCTGGTTCACCACACCGCAGACAGTCGACGGGAAAGCCGACGAAGAAACGCGGTTCATTATAACCTCGGCCACGGCGAATTGGCCTTTGACGCTTTCACCACGTGCCTCAAAATACAGCGCTTCGGCCAGACATGCCCATTGGGCGTCCCCTTTGGCCTTGGGATATGCGTCGATCCATGCGCGGTCGTACTGGATTTCTTCACCCAATTCCGACTTCTTGCTAACCTTCGGAAGGCCAAGCAAACGCTCAAGGCGACTGACACGGATATTGGAAATTGCTTTGCGCTCTACATCGAGAATACGCGTAAGGGGCAGCGTTGGCTTTACATCTTCCGCGGCCTCGCTGGCTTTGGAAGGCGCAGGATACCCGCCTGCAAACACAACAACGCAAACAAGGGCGCAAAGCGCCCGTCCCTTAAACTTCAGCATTTTATCCCCACCGGTGGCGCGGTTGTCATGCGAACCGCAACGCTGGCTGTTAAGGCAAAAACTTAAAAACGTCCAGTCGCTGACGCCCAGATGCGGGACATCTGGACCAATCCAAATTGCCGCAACTGCGCCGAAACTGGTGTAACCATTTGTAAAAAAGCGAAAATTACATATCTGCGTTGGGGTCGTTCAATGCGTGATGCGCCGCTGCAAGGCGCGCAATCGGTACGCGAAATGGCGAACATGACACATAATTGAACCCGGCATTTCGGCAAAACGCGATAGATTCGGGGTTCCCCCCATGCTCGCCACAAACCGACAGCACGACATCAGGCCGGGTCTTGCGCCCGCGGTCCGAGCCGATCTCAAGCAGTTCACCCACCCCTTCGACATCCAGCGAGTGAAACGGGTCTTCGGGAAACACTTCCTGCTGCACATAGGGCCCCATGAACCGCCCCGCGTCGTCGCGACTGAGGCCATAGGTCATCTGTGTCAGGTCATTGGTGCCAAAGCTGAGGAACGAGGCATGATGTGCAATCTCGCCCGATCGCAGGGCTGCACGCGGGGTTTCCACCATGACGCCCAACCGATAGTCGAACTCGGCCGCTTCGGCGGTGCGCACAGCGGCTGCCACCGCGTCGATACGGGACTTCACCAATTCCACTTCGCGTTTGGCCGAAACCAACGGGATCATGATCTCGGGCACCACGATAATGCCATTGCGCTGCGCCGTGATCGTTGCTTCGAAAATGGCACGGGCCTGCATGTCATAGATCTCGGGCACGGTGATGCCCAGCCGCACCCCGCGCATCCCCAGCATCGGGTTGAACTCGGTCAACGCATCAATGCGGCGCGTCACATCCGACAAAGGCAGATCCAGCGCCGTGGCCAGCTCTCGCATGCCTTCGCGGTCATGCGGCAGGAATTCGTGCAGGGGCGGGTCAAACAGACGGATGCAAACCGGGCTGCCCTGCATGATGTCGAACAGGCGGGTGAAATCGACTCGCTGCATTGGCAGCAACTGTTCCAAAGCCGCCGCCCGGTCCTGTGCCGTGTTGGCAAAGATCATCTCGCGCATCACCGTCAGACGGTCTTCTTCAAAGAACATATGCTCGGTTCGGCACAGGCCAATGCCGTCGGCGCCGAACATCCGCGCATTCTTGGCGTCCTCGGGCGTGTCAGCATTTGCGCGCACACCAATGTCACATGCGTCCTCGGCCCATTCCAACAGGGCTTGAAACGCGTCGTCCAAAGCCGGTTCCAGCATGTCGACCGTACCGGCCAGCGCTTCGCCGCTGGTGCCATCGACGGTGATCACATCGCCCTCGCGGATCACCCGGCCATCGGCCACGCGAAAGCTTTTGTCGCGCCGGTTCAGCACCAGACCCGAAGCCCCCACAACCGCAGGCAGCCCAAGCCCCCGAGCGATCACGGCTGCGTGGCTGGTCATGCCCCCGCGTTCAGTCAGAACCCCGGCCGCCGCATGCATGCCGCGAATGTCTTCGGGCGTGGTCTCGCGGCGGACCAGAATACAAGCCTCGCCCCGCGCGGCCGAGGCCTGCGCCGCGGCCGAGCTGAACACGACCTTACCCGCCGCCGCACCCGGGCTGGCGGCAATACCCAGAGCCACCCGATCACGGCTGCCCCTTGGATCCACCTGTTTGTGCAAAAGTTCGGTCAACGCACGTGGCTGTACACGTAACAACGCATCGTCACGTTCAATCACGCCATCCTGCGCCAGATCCACCGCGATCCGTACTGCCGCGCGCGCGTTGCGCGCAATCCGAACCGCATCCAGCACCTTGAGACCGCCATTCTCGATGGTGAACTCAATTTGCATCTCTTCGCGCAGCCGCACCCGGGCCTTGTCGCCCAACGCGCAAAGCTGTGCAAACGCTTCGGGCGATCGTTCTTCCAACGAAGGCCCCCGCGGGTCGCGGGTCATGAACAATTCGGCACTGCCCCCCGTCAGCGAGGCCCGTCCCTGCCCCTTGGACAGGTAACGGCCCACAATCTGACGCTGCCCCGTCGCCGAATTGGCAAACTGGATCACGCCCGAGCCGCTTTCGCCCGGGCCCAGCCCCATCGCCATTTCCTGCACCACAAGGCCCAGCCCCGCATCGGCCGGCGCGCCCTTGGCCTGCCGCAGCAGACGCGCTGTTGTGCCCTCCCACGCCTGCGCCATGGCGCGCAGCACCTGCGTTAACTGGGTGACCGGGTCTTGCGGGAAAAGATCATCCGTTTCGTCCTCAAACGCCTTCAGCGCCTGGGCAATCGTGGATGCACTGGCCCGGGTGGTGGAGAATTCGTCGGGGTCCAACCGGGCGACATGCACCGCGAAGGTCTGAATGAACCGCAGATAAAGTGTATCGGCGGCTTCTTGGCCCAACTCATCAGTCAGCGCCGCGTGGCGCGTCTGGTTCATGCCAATATTCAGGATTGCACCAGGCCCGCCCCAATCCGGATCTTCTGAACTGGGCCGCACGGACACCAAAGGCCCGTCGCCGAATTCTGCAAGGATTGCAGGCACATCCGGTGCGTGGCCCATCGCCAGTTTGCGCACGGTGCCAAACGGCAAAGCCACCGTTGCCGGCACCGGCATGTCCAACCGAACCAGTCTTTGCAGGCACTTCGCCCGCCCGCCATGGGCCGAATTCCGAATATCGGCCGTTGGCGTGATGCGCGCGTATGGCTCTGGGGCCGTCATCTTCTGCACCGCAGCATCCTCCCGATACGAACGATACGCCCTATGGCAATTATCGCAAGCCCCGCGAATGTCGCGCCTAGCCCTCGATGCGCGTCAAATCCGCCACGCCCAGGCAAGCTTCACGGATCATGTTCAGCAAATTCAACCTGTTACGCCGCAGCACGTCGCTGTCAGCATTCACCTGAACCGCCTCGAAAAACGCATCCACCGCAGGGCGCAGCGCGGCCATACCCGACATTGCGGCTGCAAAATCCTCGGCCTCAAGCGCTGCATCGATGGCGGGTTTCGAGGTCTCCAGCGCCGCAAACAGCGCCTTTTCCTCGTCCGCTTCGGCGAATTTCGGATCGGCGCCATAGGAATACTCGACCCCGTCCTTTTCCTGCGCCTGGGTCAGGATGTTGTTGGCGCGCTTGAAGCCCTGCACCAGGTTCTCGCCATCTTCGGTCGCCAGAACCTCGGCCAGCGCGCGGGCCCGCGCCACCACCAACGTCAGGTCGTCATTGCCCGGCATGGCCAGACAGGCGTCGATGACGTCATGCTTAAGCCCCTGATCGCGCAGGTAAACTTTCAGACGGTCATGGAAGAAGGACAGCAGGTTCACCGATTTGTCCGGCAGCTCGGCACCAATTGCTTGCAACCCGTTCGACGCATCGCCGTCCAACCGTTCACGCAGCGTGTTAAAGGCAGCACCGAACACGCCACGCGCGGCAATTTCTTCCAACAGATCAAGCACTTCGGCTTCATTCACGTCTTCGACCAGCTTCGCTTTGTGACGCAGCAATTGGGCATCAACAAAGCGATCCAGTTTCAGGCGCAGACCGTTTTCCAACGCAATCCGGATCACCCCCAGCGCCGCCCGGCGCAGCGCGAACGGGTCTTTGGAGCCGGTGGGTTTCTCGTCAATGGCCCAGAACCCGGTCAAAAGGTCCAGCTTGTCGGCCAGCGCCACGGCAACCGAGACCGGCGCCGTGGGCACGTCATCCGACGGGCCAAGCGGCGCGTAGTGGTCCTGTGCGGCGGCGGCGATGGCGTCATCCATACCCGCGGCCTGCGCGTAGTAGCGGCCCATAAGCCCTTGAAGTTCCGGGAATTCATAGACCATTTCCGAGCTGAGGTCGGCCTTGGCAAACCGCGCCGCCTGCGCGGCCAGATCGGCCTCGGCACCCACGGCGGGCGCAATCTCGGCGGCCAATGCAGCGATGCGATCGATCCGCGCGGCCTGGGTGCCCAGCTTGTTGTGGAAGGTCACGTTATCCAGCGCGCGCACCCACTGATCGGTATCCGAGGTGGCGACGCGCAGGTCGTTTTCCCAAAAGAACTTGGCATCCGACAGACGGGCGGCCAGAACCTTTTGGTTGCCCGCCAGGATCGTGGCACCGTTATCGGTGGTCTCGCGGTTGGCCACGGTGACAAACTTTAAAATTTTGCCGGTCTTCGGGTCCGAAACTGAAAAGAATTTCTGGTGTTCCTTCATCGAAGTTTGAAGAACTTCGGGCGGCAGGTTCAGGAAATCATCGCCGATTTCGCCCATCAGAACCACCGGCCATTCGACCAGCCCGGCGACCTCGGTCAGCAGGCCCTTGTCCTCGACCACTTCCAGGCCCTGCGCGAAGGCCATGTTGGTGGCATCGTGCCAGATCGTCTCGGCCCGCTCGGCCTGATCAATGATCACCTTGGCGCGTTTCAGCTTGGCGGCGTAGTCGTCAAAGCCGGTGACCCGGATCTCGCCGGCCGCCATGAACCGGTGGCCCTGCGTGGTGTCGCCCGCGGTGATGCCGTCGATATTCAGCGGCACGATCTCGGCCCCGTCTTCGCGGCTGAGAATGCACAGGATCGTGTGCAGCGGCCGCACCCAACGCAGGCTGCCTGCACCCCAACGCATCGATTTCGGCCAAGGGAAATTGCGGATCGTTTTCTCCAGCACTTCAGCCACGATCTGCGCCGCCGGGCGGCCCGGCTTTTCGATGCTGGCGAAATAGACCTGCCCCTTTTTCTCGTCCCGCACGTCCAGCTGTTCGCGGGTCAGACCGGTGGCGCGCAGGAACCCTTCGATCGCCTTGTCGGGCGCATCGACGCGGGGGCCTTTGCGCTCCTCACGCAGGGTCGGGCTTTCGTCGTTCAGCCCCTCAACCGTCAGCGCCAGACGGCGCGGGGTCGAAAACGCGGCGGCCGAGGCATAGGTCAGGCCACCCTCAACCAAACCGTCGGTGATCAGCTTTTGCAGATCGGCGCGCGCGCGGGCCTGCATACGGGCCGGGATCTCTTCGGAGAAGAGTTCGATCAGAAGGTCAGGCATGGGTCAGTTATCCTCAGGGGGCGGCGGGCACCCGGCGGGCACCGGGTTGCCGTCGTAATGTTCTTTGCCACAGGCGTTGATCTGGTGCCAGACGCGGCCACGGCCATCGTCGAAAATGGCAACTACGCGGTCGATGCCAAACACGATATTGGCCTCGCCCAGATACGCGGTGGCGGTGCCATCCTTAAGCGCAGCGTCGATGGCGGCGGGGTCATAGCAGTCGAACCACCCCGCGGTGGTCAGCGGCGTGGGGTTTTCATACAGCTGAAACGTCTCGGTCAGCATGGCCTGGCTCATATCCGTGGTGAAACAGGCGCGGTATCGCAGGGGCGAGCTGTCGGCGTCGATCGCTTGGAAATTGTCATAAATCACCGGCTCGGCCACACCCGCGATCGAGGTCAGGCGCAGGTTATCACCGGTGTCGGCCACCGGTTCATAATAGCCGTAGACCTGCAGGTAATACATCGCGGCCCCGGCGATCAGGCCAATACTCACAAGCGCCCCCGCAACAAGTTTGCCATTCATTCCGATTCCAGTTCGCGAATTAACCGTGGTTGCACCGAAAGCGACGCACTTTGCAGGGCAGAACCATGAAACTTGTGTACGCTGTCATCAGTTGAGATCGCTCCCTCATCAGGTTCAATCTCCTTACGCCAAGCGTGGAGCGTCAAAGGTTGGTCCGGTCCACACGTGCCCACCAGGTTCTGCATCCAACCAATCATCGACGTTGGAAACTCAACGTCCAACTCAATGCTTTTCCCATCGCTGCCCAGGTTGCCAACTGTTCCAGCTCGCCGTTCTTTCGGTTCGTCGATCAAGAAAACTTCCATGTAGGCATCGCCATGCGCTTGGATGCTCCAGGGTCGTGGGTTCATGTCGGCGTCTTCGACAAACTTGCCCTTGGCAAAGACCGTAGCAAAGCGGTTCACACGACCGCTTGAGACCGTTCTTGCCTCAAGAGAGCAACGCACCTCGTTGAACTGCGCAAAAATATGACCTTGCAGGCTGCTCACCCCACATATCCCCCGGCCTCGGTCAGCACGAAAGCATCGGCGCATTTCTTGGCAAGCGCGCGGACGCGGCCGATATAGGCCTGACGCTCGGTGACCGAGATCACGCCGCGCGCGTCCAGCAGGTTGAACAGGTGGCTGGCCTTGATGCATTGGTCATAGGCCGGGTGGACCATCACGATGCGCTTGCCGGTTTTCGGGTCGTCATAGGGTTGATCCAGAATCGCCTCGCACTCGGCCTCGGCGTCTTCGAAATGCTTCAGCAGCGTGTCGGTATTGGCGACGTCGAAATTCCAGCGGCTGTATTCGCCCTCGGTCTGGCGAAAGACATCGCCATAGCTCAGCGCGATGGGCGTTTGCGGGTCGTTATAGGGCATGTCCATCACGTGATCGACGCCCAGCACATACATCGCCAGCCGCTCCAGACCATAGGTCAGCTCGCCCGAAACCGGCGTGCAGTCATGCCCGCCCACCTGTTGGAAATAGGTGAACTGGCTGACCTCCATCCCGTCGCACCAGACCTCCCATCCCAGACCCCAGGCGCCCAGGGTGGGGCTTTCCCAGTCATCCTCGACAAAGCGGATGTCGTGCAAGCCCATGTCGATGCCGATGGCCGCCAGCGAGCCCAGATACAGGTCTTGCAGGTCCGGCGGGCTGGGTTTGATCAGCACCTGGTACTGATAGTAATGCTGCAACCGGTTGGGGTTCTCGCCATAGCGCCCGTCGGTGGGCCGGCGCGAGGGTTGCACATAGGCCGCCGCCCAGGGCTGCGTGCCCAGCGAACGCAGGGTGGTGGCCGGGTGGAACGTGCCGGCGCCCACTTCCATATCATAGGGTTGCAGCACCGCGCAGCCCTGCGCGCCCCAATAGGCTTGCAGCCGCAGGATGATTTCCTGGAAGGAACGTGGTTTTTCGGCGCTCATCTGCCCTACCCTTTGCGTGGTTCGCGCCTTGCATAGGCAAACTGGCATACGGCGTCAATTCGACAGGGTTCGGAACCGCAAATCGAAGGCTGCCTAAAAGTTGAGACGGATTTCTTTGCGGCCATTATCACCCGATTAACCACATTCACCCCACACTCGTTCGCATCTGATTCAGAACAAAGGTGACATGATGATTAGGGTCCTGCTTCTGGCGACAATCGCCACAGGCGTCCTGTTGCCCGGGCCCAGCCTGGCAATGGACACTACCGAACTGAAAACACGTCTGCAGTCTAACCTGCAACGTGGCCTGGAAAGACGTATGGTTGACGGTGCGCTGCTGGATATCAACCTGGTGGACGGATCGGTCGAAAAATACTTTCCGATCGAAGCGCACGCGATGATCGTACAGCTGGGTGATACCTATGTGATGTGCTCGGACTTGCGCCGCCCTGATGGCAGCGAGTCGACCGTCGATTACTACCTTGCGCCGCAGGGCAAACGTTTCGTGATCATGCGCACAGAGATCGACAACCGCGATCCCCTGAAAAAGCTGATCCGATCCGGGGCAGCAAAAGTCCTGAAATAAGGTGATGACGGACTTCACCAATCCCGGTCGCCGCGGCATTTTCGGGCTGTACCTGAAGCTGTCGGCGATTTTGGTGCCAACGTTCTTGGTTCTGGCGGCTGCTGGCCTGCTGTGGGTGACAGAGCAGATCACGCGCGCCAGCCAGGAACAAATGGCCCTGAGGGTTGGGAACGCAACCGCGCGTGTCGGCGCGGGGATCGAAAGATGGGGGGATCAGTTCGACGACGAGGCCGACTGGAAGAACATCGCGGTCAAGGAATTGATGCTGACCTTGCTTTCGGATCAGTCCGTGCGATGCGCGGTTCTGAACAATGCGGAAACCGGGGAAGAACTGCGCATCGTCCCCGAGGGTATCGGCTGCACCGGCCAGACCTTTCACGAAACGCTCGAATTCGAAATCTGGGGCGTTCCCGATGTGAACCTCGTGGTCAACTATTCCTTCCGGGAAATATTCGAGACACGCCAAAAACAGCGCGAATTGACCTTTCTGTTGCTTGCTGGCGGTCTTCTGATCGCCGTGGCCAGCAATTTCGTATCGTTCAGCGTTGTGATTGGTCGCCCCTTGCGCAAACTGATCGATCGATTTCAATCCGCGCGGGTCGAGGCAGAGGCCGCCAACCACGCAAAATCCGATTTCCTTGCCAAGATGAGCCACGAGATCCGGACGCCAATGAACGGCATCATCGGCATGGTCGACATGTTGGAGCATACGCGGCTGGACCGGGAACAAAGCTCTTACATTCAGACCATTTCACGCTCGGGCGAAGCCCTGTTGATGATCATCAACGATATTCTCGATTTTTCGAAGATCGAAGCGGGAAAAATGGTGCTGGACCGAACATCGTTTTCGGTTTTCGACACGGTCGAGGACGTGGCGCGTCTGTGCGCACCGGCGGCGTATGCAAAGGGCGTGGAAATCTATGTCGACATCAACGCCGGCACACCCGATTTGCTGATTGGCGACGCCGGGCGGCTAAGGCAATGCGTGCTGAACCTTGTTGGGAACGCCGTCAAATTCACATCGCAGGGCCATGTTCTGGTGCGTTTGGGCACCGACGGACGATACCTTGACATCGATGTCGAAGACAGCGGTATCGGCATTCCGCCCGAACAGCTGGAGAACGTTTTTTCGGCGTTCGAGCAGGTGGACGGGGCCAAAACTCGGAAGTTCGGTGGCACCGGTCTGGGCTTGGCGATCACCCGGCAACTGATCCACCTGATGGGCGGCAAAGTCTCGGTGACCTCAACCGTTGGCCAAGGCAGCCGCTTTCGGTTGTCGCTGCCGCTGCGCCTTGTTGATCGTGAAACGCCGACGACGTCACTGCCGCCTTTGCGATGCAACGGCAAAACACCCCAGATCTGGCTGCTGGACAGCAACGTGCAACGTGCCACCATCATTGCGCGCGTCCTGCGGATGTACCGCGCAGAAGTTACGATCCTGACAGATCAGTCCAAAATGATCACCAAACCGGAAACGCCGGACCTTGTTCTGCAGGCTGATCCCTTGTTGTCCAAACCGGTGCGTAAAGCGCTGGCTGAACATGCGGGACCGCGCCTGCCGATCATTGGTTACAATCGCCGAGAATTTGACGAAGTAGCACCAAGCGGTCAGGCGACGATTGTCACCTGGCTGCTTGACCCTGTGACCCGCCGCGAATTGCACAAAGCATGCGATCTTGCTTTGCAACACGGCGCCAACCGGCCTGCGGAAAATGCAGCGTCAAAGTCCAAATTGCCGGACCTGTCCAAGCTCAAGATCTTGGTTGCGGACGACAACAGGACCAATCGCCTCGTTGTCAGCAGCTTCCTGCGCGCCACGAAGGCGCAAATCACTCTGGCGCATGACGGGGTCGAAGCCGTTGAAAAAGCCGCCGAAATTGATCCGGACATTATCCTGATGGATCTCTCGATGCCGCGCATGGACGGCCTGTCCGCCACAGAGGCAATTCGCAAAACGTCGACCGGCAGGAATGTCCTGATTATCGCGCTTACCGCGAATGCCATGGACAGCGATCGCGCGGCATGTATCGCGGCGGGCATGGATGACTTTTTGTCAAAACCGTTGCGACGCGCCGAATTGATGGACAAGATCGCAGAACACGGTCTGGTTGCGCCGGCAACGAAACACTCGGATGCGGCCTGACATCCCCCCGGATTCATGACGCCTCTGTGCATCACTTTGCAACCAATCGCCCCCCAAAACAGCATTTACCATGGTGCAAAACAACCGCTGTCGGCTTAGGGTCGGCAAAACGGGCAAATATGTATCATTAAGGTGAACATCGAATGAAACAGGTGATTGGTGCAGTGTCATTCATTTGCGCAATGCTGTTGGGAAGCATTGCGTTTGCGCAAGGCACAACGTGGATCCAGGTTGAAGCGCATCCAACATTGCGAGAGGCCGAAGGGCGCGCCCGCGCCTATTCTAACGCCATGGACAATGTCGCTGGATTTCGCGCCGGGACAGGTTGGTACGTCGTTGCAATCGGCCCGTTCACACCCGACGCAGCCGCCACCGAATTGCGCCTGCTGGTGCGGGGCGGGCTGATTCCGGCTGACAGCTATCTCGCTGACAGCCAGGCATTCCGGCAGCAGTTCTGGCCCGTGGGCGCCGCAGCGGCGGCCCCGGCAGCCACACCGCAACCTCAGGTCATTGAAACGACGCTGCCTGACGAAAGCCCCCGCGAAGCACGTCAAAGCGAAGGCCGCATGACGCGTGACGAGAAGATGGCGCTGCAGGAGGCGCTGCAATGGGAAGGCTTCTACAAGGCTGCAATTGATGGCGCTTATGGCCCGGGCACCCGGCGTTCGATGCGCGAATACCAGGCCGCAATGGGGTACGAAGCCACGGGTGTTCTGACCACCCGCCAGCGCGAGGAACTGATGGCAAACTACCGCGCCGTATTCGCCAAGCTGGGTCTTGCAGAAGTAGAGGAGGCCGAGGCCGGCATCCGCGTGACCATGCCAACCGGCCTTGTCAAGTTCAGCCGCTACGAAGCGCCGTTTGTTCATTTCGACAGCGCCACCGACGACGGTGTTCGGGTGCTGCTGATCAGCCAGCGCGGCGATCAGGCCACGCTGTTTGGCCTGTATGACATCATGCAGACACTCGAGATTGTGCCGCTGAATGGCGCGCGCGAACGAAAAAGCAACAGCTTTACCCTCACCGGTCAAAGCCCGTCTTTGAACTCGTATACATACGCTGCGACGGACGATGGTTTTGTCAAAGGTTTCACCCTGATTTGGAAGCCGGGCGACGAGAAACTGATGCAGAAAACCGTGCAGATTATGCGCGAAAGCTTTGCGCCCTATGGAGATATCGCCCTGGATGAGACACTGGGCGACCCGAACGCGGTTCAGGGCCTGGACCTGTTGTCCGGCCTGGATATCCGCCGCCCCGAGCTGTCACGCAGCGGCTTTTTTGTGGATGCAACCGGGTCGGTCCTGACCACAACGGATGTTCTTTCGCAATGCGCGCGCGTGACCATCGGAGAAGAGGAAGAGGCCGACATCGTGGCCCGCAATGATGCACTGGGCCTTGCCCTGTTGTCGCCGCGCAACGGGTTGGCACCGCTTAGCCATGCGGCCTTTTTGTCGGCGACACCGCGCCTGAAATCCGAAGTTGCCGTTGCGGGTTTCTCGTACGAGGACGTGTTGGACGAGCCGGTGGTGACCTATGGCCGCCTGGCGGACGTCAAGGGCTTGGCGGGTGAAGACAGCATCAACCGCCTGGAACTGGCGGCGCTGCCCGGCGATGCCGGCGGGCCGGTTCTGGACGTCTCGGGCGCCGTTTTGGGCCTGTTGATGCCGGCGACCCAGGGCGCGCGGCAATTGCCCGGCGATGTCAGTTTTGCCTCAAACGTGCCGACCATCGCCGGTTTCCTGTCGGAAAATGGTGTGACGTTTGCCGCAGCGGACGGCGCGGGCGCCTTGCATCCGGTTGAATTGACGGCGCTGGCGGCGGACATGACCGTTCGGGTGTCTTGCTGGAACTGAGGTTCAGCCGCGCCAGAAGCTGACGGTTAACAAGGCGTAGACCGCAAGCAGTTCCAACCGGCCAATGAGCATGGCGGCCGACAAAAGCCACTTTGCCGTGTCGTTGAGCGGCGCAAAACTGCCTGCCGGGCCAATGGTATCGCCAAGGCCCGGCCCGATATTGGCCAGCGCCGTGGCCGCGCCCGAGATCGAGGTGACAAAGTCCAGCCCCGTCATCGACAGCGCCACCGCCAGCACCCCCAGCGACACCACGAACATCAGGAAAAACGCCATCACCGATGACAGCACGTCATCGGACACGCGGCGGCCCTCGTAATGCGGGGTGAACACGCCATGGGGCGAATGGATGCGCTGCAACTGCGCCCGGACCGAGGCAAAGAGCAGCTGAAACCGGAACACCTTGATCGAACAACAGGTCGACCCGGCGCAGCCCCCGATCAATCCGATAAGGAAGAACACCGTCACCGGGAATGCGCCCCACAGCTGATAATCGGTACTGGCATAGCCTGTCCCGGTCAGGATGGACGCGCCGTTGAACAACACTTGCCTGAGTGCGATGCCAAAGCTGGCGCCATTGGCCACCAAGTTGAAGGCGACCAACATCACGACAATGATCACGAAGGTCACAAGGAACGCCCGCACCTGACTGTCATGCAAGATCGCACCGGGTTGTCCGGCAAGGATTTGGACGTAGCGTACAAAAGGCAGGCTGGCCAGGATCATAAAGACCGTTGCCACGATCTCGGCCGCGCCGGGGAAAGCGCCGAATGAGGCATCGGTGGTGGAGAACCCGCCGGTCGCCACCGTGGTCATCGCGTGGTTGAAGGCGTCAAAGGGTGACATCCCCACCAGCACGTAACAGACGTGGCAAACGGCGGTCAGGCCCACATAGATCACGATGATCCGCGCCGCGATCTGGGCCGCGCGGGGCAGCACCTTGCCCCCGGTGTCAAAGCTTTCGGATCGGAAGATCTGCATGCCGCCCACACGCAGTTCGGGCAGAAACACCATCGCCACAACGATGATTCCCACGCCGCCAAACCATTGCAGCATCGACCGCCAGACCAGAACACCCGGCTGCATGTCGTCCAGCCCCACGATCACCGTTGACCCGGTGGTGGTCAGGCCCGACATCGCCTCGAAAAACGCATCCACCGCGCGCATCTCGGGGCCGCCGATGTAAAACGGCAGCGCGCCAAAGATCGGCAGAACCAGCCACACGCCGGTGGTCATCAAAAAGGTCTGTTGCAGGGTCAGCCGCCCCGACATGCCGCTGACGCTGGACATCGCCAGCAGGGCACCGGTCAGAACCGTCAGGATCGCCCCTTCCAGGAATACGAACCAGTTGTCGTTGCCCGTCCACAGGTCCACCGCCAGCGGAATCAACATCGTGCTACCCAGCACGGCCACCAACAGGCCAATTACATATCCCACCGGACGCAGATCAATCATGGGCGCAGGCTTGGCCATTGCGCCGGGCGGTGTCAAGCCGGGCGTGATCAGCCGTGGTGGATGAGCGAGGCGAAAAGCTGTGGATCGAGGCTTTGCTGGGCAAACGTGTCGCCTTCGACAACAACAGACACGGCATCGTGGCTGTGCAGGCTTTCCTGATGGCTGGCCACCACGCGGAAATCGCCGATCCGGTCATCGGCTGCCAGACCTTCGGCAAACAGCCGCACCGCGTCTTCGACAAAGATCGGGTTGGCGGCGTTCAGCTCGGCAAAGGCCTGTTCGTCCTCGCGCTTGACCATCACCTGGGTTTCGGTGGGCACGGCGGCGCGGCAGATGTCGATCAGGTCTTCGAACCACATGCGGCAGGCATCGTCCTTCATCGCCACCGAAATACGCGCGACCGAGCGCTGCGAATGCGGCGTGGCAAGCTGCCCGCGTTCGGCCCGCGCATGTTCGCTAAGCTCCAGCGAGCAGGGGCAGGTCGAGGAATAGACATAATCCAGATGCATGATCTTGCGGCGCTGGCCGGCATGCTCGCTGAGTTCCAGCGCGATGTCGTAATACTGAAACCCCGACAGGCCCGAGCGCAGCGATGGCCGGCGCACGGGAAACGAAAAGCGCATCATGATGCGGGCATCGAAACTGTCCAGATCGCGCTGATAATCATCCAGCGCGGTCGAGATCACCTCGAAGCTGAAGGCGCGTTCGGAATGCGCGTAAAAGCTGCGCATGATGCGGCTCATATTGATGCCCTTGCGGTCGGCATCCAGGCTGACGGTGCCGGTGACCGAGGTTTCTAGCGTCAGGTCACCATTGTCGCGGGTGTGATAGCGGATCGGTAGGCGGAAATTGGAGATGCCCACATGCTGCAACGCCTTGCGGGCGCCGCGGATCAGGCTTTCGGGGCCGTTCTGCAGATCAGGCAGCGTGGCGCGATAGGCGGCGTCGGCCTGAAAATCCTGCGGATAGTCACGGCGCATCGGCGGACGATTATCCAGCGCATTGCCGGGAACCAACCGCGAAACGGCTGGATCCACGGCTGCCAGTTCTTCAGGCGAGGCATGCGCCGCCCAGTCCCGCAGACGCGCCAATGCGGCACGCATATCGTCAAGGTCTTCTTTTCCCTTGGCCGGTTTCTGAACGGTCACTGGCGCCTCCCTCATTGGCCCAATCGTTCACACAATCTAGGCGCTTTCAGGCACAAGTCCAATTCCTGCGCCCAATATAGGCGCTGACATTGGGTCAAATCGCGTTCAGGGCCTGTAACAAATCGGCCAGGATGTCATCGCTGTCTTCTAACCCCATGCTGATCCGCAGAAGGCCCGGCGCAATGCCCAGGGTATCTTTCTGCTCGTCCGTCAGACGCTGATGCGTGGTGGTTGCCGGATGGGTCACAAGGCTTTTGGCATCGCCCAGATTGTTGGAAATGGTCACCAGTTCCAAGGCGTTGAGAAAGCGGAACGCGCCATCTTTGCCACCGGTCACTTCGATCGACACCACGGTACCGCCCGAGCCCATCTGTTCAGCCGCAATCGCGTGCTGTGCGTGGGCTGACAGACCCGGGTAGCGGACCTTGGCAATCTTGTCGTGGCCGTCCAGCGCCTCGGCGATCTTCTGGGCGGTCTCGGCCTGTGCGCGAACGCGCAGGTCCAGTGTTTCCAGACCTTTCAGCATCACCCAGGCGTTGAACGGGCTCATCGCGCCGCCTGTATGCTTCAGATACGGCTCCAACGTGCCACGAATGAAGTCCTTTGTGCCCAGAACCGCTCCACCCAGACAGCGGCCCTGACCGTCCACATGTTTGGTGGTTGAATAGACAACGACGTCAACACCCAGTTCCAACGCGCGCGAGAACACCGGCGTCGCAAAGACATTGTCGGCAATAACCAGCGCGCCAACCTCATGCGCCAGGTCACACACGCCTTTCACGTCGATGACCTCCAGCGTCGGGTTCGACATGGTTTCCAGGAACACCGCCTTGGTGTCGGGGCGCAGCGCCGCGCGCCATGCGTCCAGATCGGTGCCATCGACAAATGTCACCTCAACCCCAAAGCGCGGCAGGATGGTTTCCAGGATGAACAGGCACGACCCAAACAGTGCCCGCGACGACACCACGTGATCGCCCGCCTTCAACGCCGAGGTCAGCGCCGCGTTCACCGCCGCCATGCCCGAAGCCGTGGCAAAGCAATCCTCGGCCCCCTCGATGGCGGCCAGACGTTCCTCGAACATGCGCACGGTCGGGTTGCCATAGCGGGCATAGATAAACTCGTCCTCGCCCAGCTCGACAAACCGTGCCTCGGCCTGTTCGGCAGTGTCATAGACAAAGCCCTGGGTCAGAAACATTGCCTCGGACACTTCGCCATACTGGCTGCGGCGTGTGCCGCCATGCACCTGTTTCGTCCGATTTTTCCACTCAGCCATCGCGCGTCCTTTCGCACAAAAAAACCCCGCACCGGTGAAGGCGGGGGTGTCATGCATCCCTGACCTTTTAGCGGCATATTTAACGTGGCCCGCAATCCGGTAACAAATCGCCACGGTTCTGCAGATACCCCGGGGCCATGGTGCCGTCAAGCCACGTCATGCTTCTGTCACCAAGGGTTCACGGGCCTGTCGCAGTAGCCCGTTAGTGGCAAACCACAAGATGTTGTGGGAGCTGCCGGATGCCCCTCGTCAAGATCAACGCCGTGGGCACATCAATTGTTTCACCGACCGGAGTAGCGCCAGAGCCGCTGCTGCACCGGGCCATCGCGGACTCGCCCCGTCATACCCCCATCGTCATCATGGTGCACGGGTTCAAGTTCTCGCCCCGCCGCAAAGGCCGAAACCCGCACAACCATATCCTGTCTCCCGCCCCCGAAAGCCGGGACCGCAAGGCTATTTCGTGGCCCCGCCACCTTGGTTTTACCGGGAAACCGGGCGAAGGTGTGGCGCTGGCATTTGGCTGGCAGGCAGATGGAGACATCTGGCGCGCTTACGATACGGCCCAGAACGCCGGTGTGGCGCTTGCTGATCTTTGTATTCTGTTGCAAGAGATGGCCCCACACCGCCCCATTCACTTCTTCGCCCATTCGTTGGGCGCACGGGTCGCTCTGGCCGCGCTGCGCGCCCTACCCGCCCACAGTATCGATCGCATGGTCCTGATGGCCCCGGCCGAATTGTCGCGCACGGCCTGTGCGGCCATGAACAGCCCGGCCGGGCAGACGGCGCAGGTTCTGGCCATCACCAGCCGGGAAAACGACCTGTTTGATTTCCTCTTCGAAGGGCTGGTCGGCCTCAGCCACGGGCCCGACCGCACCCTGACCCACGCCACGCGTGGCACGCCGCCCAACCTTGCTACGTTGCAGATCGACCATCCCCAGACGCTGGCGGCGCTGGGTGATCTGGGCCACCGTGTTGCGCCCTCGCGCCGCAAGATATGTCATTGGAGCCCGTATCTGCGCCCCGGCATGTTCCCGCTTTACCGCGCCTTCCTGTCGGGTAAATTGCCATTCAACGCGCTGAAAAACTGCCAGCGCAGCGCGCAATCGCCGCGCTGGTCGCGCCTGTTGCCCGCGTTGCAGGCCGCAACCCTCTTGCCAGCCGCAGGTAAATCCCCATCTTGAACCGCAAGGGTTCAGGGGAGAGAACAATGACCGCACCGATCGAACTGTATTTCTGGCCCACGCCCAATGGCTGGAAGGTTTCCATCGCGCTGGAGGAAATGGGCCTGCCCTATAATCTCAACCTGATCAACATCGCCAAAGGCGACCAGTTTGCCCCGGATTTCCTGAAGCTTTCGCCCAACAACCGCATGCCTGCCATCGTCGACCCCGACGGGCCCGGCGGCGCCCCGATCTCGATCTTCGAAAGCGGCGCGATCCTGCAATACCTGGCGCGCAAAACTGGCCGGTTTTACGGCGAGACCGAGCGCGACCGGATCGAGGTGGACCAATGGCTGATGTGGCAAATGGGCGGCCTCGGCCCGATGGCCGGCCAGGCGCACCATTTCCTGAAATACGCCCCGGCGATGGAGCCCCCTAACGACCTGCCCTATGCCAAAGACCGCTACCGCACCGAAACCGGCCGCCTCTACGGCGTGCTGAACAAACGGCTGGCCGACCGGACGTATGTGGCGGGCGATTTCTACTCCATCGCCGATATGGCGATCTGGGGTTGGGCCTCGCTGTGGGAGGGCCAGCAACAAACGCTGGACGACAAACCCCATTTCGCCGCCTGGCTAACCCGCGTCAGTGACCGCCCCGGCGTTCAGGCCGGTCGCGCCCTGGCGGCCGAGCTGCGGTCAAACCTGCAAGCGGACAAGAAATCGCACAGCCACCTGTTCAAACGCAGCTGATCCACACCCGCCACCCCGAGGATGGAGCCAAAGGCGAGAGCCGAGAAAAAACAGCGCGCCGCAAGGCGCACAATCAGGTCACGCCTCGTCGCTTTCCTTGTTGGCATAGGCGTCGAACAGCTTCCCCTGCGTCATGAAAAACGCAAATATCGCCAGCGTCAGCCCGAAGGTTTTGAAGTTCACCCAGGCATCCGTGCTCATCGTGCGCCACACAAACTCGTTGGCCACCGCCAAACCGCCAAAAAACATCGCCAGTCGCCGGGTCAGGATCATGAACCCCTCATCGGTCAGGGGCATGACGCCCTCCATGACATATTGCAGGTACGACTGCCCGCGCAGCAGGCCCAGCCCCAGCACACCGCCAAAGATCACGTAGATGATCGTGGGTTTCATCTTGATGAACCGATCATCGTTCAGCCACACCGTCAGCCCGCCGAACACCACCACCAGAACCGCCGTGACAATCTGCATGCGCGACACCTTGCCCGTCAGCGCCCAAAGCGCCGCGGTCGAGGCCAGGATCAGCGGGATAAACCCGGCAGTGACCAGGATGAACCCGTCATATTCGGTGCCGCCAATGGCAAAACTGCGGTCGCGCAGCATCATATAGCCCACAAAAAACGCCACGATGGGCCCAAATTCCAGCGCCAGCTTCACCACAGGGTTCACTTTTTTCTCGTCCATCTTCATCCACCAAGTTCCACGATCACCGCCCCTGCGGCGATCAGGCCCATCAGCGCCACGCGCCGCGGGCCGGTTTGTTCTCCCAATAGCACCCATCCGATGAGCGCAGCAAATACCGTCGAGGTTTCGCGCAGCACCGCCGCCTCGCCCACCTTGTCCAGCCGCGTGGCCATCATCACCGAGCCAAAGCTGCCAAAGGCCACAATGGCGCCGATAAACCCGTGCCGCAGCAATGGGCCCAGATCCGGCCGCACCGGCATGCGCCACCAACGCCGCGCCGCGATCACCGGAAAATCCACCGCCGTGATCAGGAAAAACCACGCAAGAAAAGTAAATGGGTTCGGTGTGGCCCGAATTCCATAGGCGTCATAGGTGGTATACACCGCCACCATACCGCCAGTCGCCACTGCCAACCACAAAGCCGGCACCAACGTGTCGCGGTCCACCTCGATATGGATCAGGTTGTAAACCGCCAGACCGAAGATCCCCGCCAGCAACGAGGCCACGCCCACCCATTGCAGCGGCGCAAAGGTCTCGCCAAAGATCAGCCACGCGCCAACCACGGTGAACAGCGGCCCGGTGCCGCGCACCACCGGGTAAACCACGGTGAACGCCCCGCGCGCATAGGCCAGCGCCATCCCGACCTTATAGACGAAGTGAATGCCCAGCGCCCCGAACAGCAGCAGCCACTGGTTGCCCTGCGGCCACGGCACCAGGAACAGCGCGATGGGCGCGGCCAGCACGAACAGCCACACATCGATGGCGCCGCGGCTGATCCACGGATCGTACCGCCCCTTTTGCAGCGCCCCGAAAATCGCATGCAGCACTGCCGCCGTCAGGGCCAGCATCAGGGCAACCTGATGGCCGGTCTCGGTCCCCTGAATGGCGTTCAGCCAGTTGCTCACCCGTCAACACCCGCCAGGGCCTTGGCAAAATCCTCGGGGTCAAACGGGGCCAGATCGTCGATCTGCTCGCCCACACCGATGGCGTGGATCGGCAGGCCGAACTTATCGGCCAATGCCACCAGCACACCGCCCTTGGCGGTGCCGTCCAGCTTGGTCATCACCAGCCCGCTGACATCGGCGAGCTTTTGGAAAATCTCGACCTGGTTCATCGCGTTCTGCCCGGTGGTCGCGTCCAGCACCAGCAGGGTATTATGCGGCGCGTCGGGGTCTTTCTTGCGGATCACGCGCACGATCTTGGACAGCTCCTCCATCAGATCGGCGCGGTTTTGCAGCCGCCCGGCGGTGTCGATCATCAACAGATCGGCCCCGTCATCCTGCGCGCGTGTCATCGCGTCAAAGGCCAGGCTGGCGGGATCGGTCCCCTCGGGCGCGGTCAGAACCGGCACCCCGGCGCGGTCACCCCAAACCTGCAACTGCTCCACGGCCGCGGCGCGGAACGTGTCACCCGCCGCGATTACCACGTTTTTGCCCGCCGCCTTGAACTGGCTGGCCAGCTTGCCGATGGTCGTCGTCTTGCCCGAGCCGTTCACGCCGACCACCAGAACCACCTGCGGGCGCTTGGGATAAAGCGGCAGGGGTTTGGCAACGGGCTCCATGATCCGGGCAATCTCGGCGGCCAGCAGCCCCTTGATCTCGTCGACCGAGACCCGGCGGCCCAGCCGCCCCTCGGCCATATTGGCGGTCACGCGCAGCGCCGTGTCGACACCCATATCGGCGGTGATCAGCAGCTCTTCGAGGCTTTCCAGCATGTCGTCATCCAGCACCCGGCGTTTCACCGGGCCGTCGCGGCGCCCCAGCACGCGCGAGATCAGGCCGGGCTGCGGTGCAGGCTCGGCAGCAGGCGCAGGCTCGACGGCAGGCGCCGGTTCGGACACGGGGTCCGGCGCCGCTGGCGCGGCGGGTTCGGGCGCAGTTTCGGGGGCGATATCGGCCTCGGGCGGGGTCTCTTCGCCCCCCTCGTCAACAATCGCTTCCAACCCCTCTTCCAGCTTGGAAGAAGATTTGAACATCCGGTCTCTGAGCTTTTTGAAAAACGCCATGCATACCTCCGACCCCCGTCACTTAATCGTAATCCGGGCCAAGGGAAAGGCCGGGGCTGGCCATGGCCGCGCGAATGGCGCATTCTGCGCCCCAACCGACGCGACCCGAGCCCCCAACGTGACCTCTAACGCCACCCATCTGCGCCTGTTTTCGGCCATCACGCTGACCCCGGCGGGGCTGCTGGCGCTGGCGGGGCTGGCGGGCGGTGGTTGGGTCTGGGCGGCGCTGATCTATATGACGGCGCTGACCTATGGGTTGGACAGGGTGCTGCGGCTGGGCCTGCAAAACGCGCCCGAGGGCGCCGAGTTCCCGGCCAGCGACCGGTTGCTGGTGGCGTTGGGGGTGGCGCATTTTGTGCTGTTCTTGTTGGCGGTGATGGCGGTTTCGGGGCAAATGGCGCTGACGACGGCTGAACGGATCGGCGCATTCTTCGCCTTTGGCCTTTACTTCGGGCAGGTCTCGAACTCGGCCGCGCATGAGCTGATCCATCGCGGCGCGCGGCCCCTGCACCAATTGGGGCGCTGGATGTATATCTGGCAGCTGTTTGGCCACCACGCCTCGGCGCATCCGCTGATCCATCACCGCTGGGTCGCCACGCCGCGTGATCCGAACTCGGCCCGGTTTGGTGAAAACGTTTATGCCTTTGCGTGCCGTGCGTGGGTCGGCTCGTTCCGTGCTGGGCTGCAGGCTGAAAACGCCCGGACAGCGCGGGCAAGTACGCAAAAACCCATGTGGCAGCATCCCTTTGTGGCATATGTGCTTGGCGCGATGCTGGCCTTGACGCTCAGTTGGGCCTTCGCGGGGCCGGCGGGTATGGCAGCCCATTTGGCCTTGGCAGTGTATGCGACGTTCCAATTGCTGATATCGGACTACGTACAGCATTACGGGTTGCAACGAGCCCCTCAAGGCAGCGGGTACGAGCCCGTGGGACCAGCCCATTCGTGGAACGCGCGGCAGTGGTTCTCTGGCCGGCTTATGCTGCACGCACCGCGCCATTCGGACCATCATGCGCATCCCACCCGCCCCTACCCGGCCTTGCACATCGACCCGCCTAACGCGATGCCGCGCCTGCCGCACAGCTTGCCGGTGATGGGTATGATCGCGCTGATCCCGCCATTGTGGCGGCGCAGTATGGATCATCGGGTCGGCGACTGGTTGCCGGGTGGCAAACTGGCCGCTGGCACCCTGCCCGCCGACATGGCAGACTGACCACCGATGAAACGCAAAGGGAACCCCATGCGCGCCGCGATCCTGACATTCCTGACGCTGGCCGGACCGGTCTTGGCGGAAACCCCGATGACCGCCCTGCAGTTCGACAGCTATTCCAACGGCAAGACGTTGTTTTACAGCTCGCAGGGCACCGCCTACGGGGCCGAACAATACCTGCCCGGCCGCCGCGTGATCTGGAGCTTTCTGGACGGCGAATGCCTGACCGGCGAGTGGTTCGAGCACAATGACCAGATCTGTTTCGTCTATGACGGCGAGGCAAACGGTCCGCAATGCTGGAGCTTTTTTGCCCGCGACAATGGCATCCTGGCGCAGTTCGAAAACGATCCCGACGCCACAACGCTGGTTGAGGTCAACCAAAGCCCCGAGCCGCTGTATTGCCCCGGCCCGCAGGTGGGCGTTTAGTCGAACAACGAGCCCTGGCTGGGTGGCTTCGGCTTCTTTGGCGCGCTGCGCGGGGCCGGGCGACCATCCAGCGGCAGCTTGCCATCCTTGAATTCGATCTCAAGCGCGCCGGCCTTCTGTGCGGCGGTTTTGGTTGTCACAACCTCTTCGCCCGCACGGACCACCGCAAAGCCGCGTTCCAGCGTTGCGTGATAGCCCAGCGATTGCCGCATGCGGTCGGTGGCGTCCAGCCGGTCGCGCAGGGTGGCGACCTGCGTGGTGCCGGCGCGCGACAGCCGGGCCGAGACCTGCGCCAGTGCCTCGCGCTGCCGGTCGATCTGCCGGGTCAGCGTGTCGGGTGACAGGCGCGTGGCGCGCTCAGCCAGCCGCGCGGCCGCATCGTTGATCCGCAACCGCAGCGCGCCCGGGCGCAGCGCGCCGGCCTGTTTTTCGAGCGCCACACGTTTCACGCTGGTCACCCCGCGCAGGGCCGGGGCCAGCCGCCCGCCGGCCCGGTCCAGCCGCACCTGCGCGTTTTCCAGCAGGCTTTCGGGCCGCGGCAAGGCCCGTGCCAGATCGCGCAGCTTTTCGCCCCGCCGCCCCAGCCCGCCGGTGGCCGCATGGGTCAAACGCGCCCCCTGATCCCCCACCCAGGCCAGCAGCTCGGCCCGCACCGGCACGGCCAGCTCGGCCGCCGCGGTGGGGGTGGGGGCGCGTTTGTCGGACACAAAGTCGATCAGCGTGGTATCAGTCTCGTGCCCCACCGCCGAGATCAACGGAATGTCCGAGGCCGCTACGGCGCGCGCCACAACCTCTTCGTTGAACCCCCACAGATCCTCGATACTGCCGCCCCCACGCGCCACGATCAGCAGATCAGGCCGCGGCAAAGCCCCGCCGGGGGTCAGCCGGTTGAACCCCTCGATGGCGCGCGCGACCTCGGGCGCGCAGGCCTGCCCCTGCACGGCCACGGGCCAGATCAGCACCTTGCGCGGAAACCGGTCGGCTAGACGATGCAGGATATCGCGGATCACCGCGCCCGAGGGTGAGGTGATGACGCCGATGATCTCGGGCAGATAGGGCAGCGGTTTCTTGCGTTCGGGCGCAAACAGCCCCTCGGCCGCCAGCGCCTTTTTGCGTTTCTCAAGCATCGCCATCAGCGCGCCTTCGCCCGCCACGGTGACCTCGTCGACATTCATGTTGTATTTCGACTGCGCGCCAAAGGCGGTCAGCTTGCCGGTGACGATGACCTCCATCCCTTCCTCGGGCACCACCGACAGACGCGCCACCTGCCCCTTCCACGTGGTGCAGGCCAGCACGTTGTTGTCGTCTTTCACGTCGTAATAGAGATGCCCCGAACGCGCCTTGAACACGCGCCCGACCTCGCCTCGCACGCGGATGCGGCCAAACGCGCCTTCGATGGTCTTTTTCACCGCGCCCGAGATCTCGGACACAGTGAACTCGGGGGCGTTGCCGCCGGGGGCGGGGTCGTCGATCAGGTCGGACATGGCTGCTCGCTTGTCATGGGCTTGGGTCCAGCTTAGAACGCGGTCCACCGAAGGTGAAGCAGGGACAGGCGATGAATATTCTAATTTTGGGCAGCGGCGGGCGCGAGCACAGCCTGGCCTGGGCGATCAAGCAGAACCCGAAATGTGACCGGCTGATCTGCGCCCCGGGCAATGCGGGCATGGCGGAAATCGCCGAATGCGCCCAGATCGACATCAATGACGGCGCCGCGGTGGCCACGTTTGCCGAGGAAAACGCCGTGAGCTTCGTGGTGATCGGCCCCGAGGCGCCTTTGGCCGCAGGCGTGGGTGACGCGCTGCGCGGGGCGGGCATTCCGGTCTTTGGGCCCTCGGCCGCAGCGGCGCGGCTGGAGGCCTCCAAAGCCTTCACCAAAGAGATCTGCGATGCCTGCGGTGCCCCCACCGCCGCCTATGCACGCTTTACCGAGGCCGCCCCGGCCAAGGCCTATATCCGCGCGCAAGGCGCGCCCATTGTGGTCAAGGCAGACGGTCTGGCCGCCGGTAAAGGCGTGATCGTGGCGATGGATGAGGCAACGGCGCTGGCGGCAATCGACGACATGTTCGGCGGCGAATTTGGCGATGCCGGCGCCGAGGTGGTGATCGAAGAGTTCATGGAAGGCGAAGAGGCGAGCTTCTTCATCCTGTGCGACGGTGAAAACGTGCTGCCGGTGGGCACTGCGCAGGACCACAAGCGGGTGGGCGAAGGCGATACGGGGCCGAATACTGGCGGCATGGGCGCGTATTCCCCGGCCCCGGTGATGACCGACGCGGTAACGCAAAGGGCGCTGGACGAGATCGTGAAACCCACCGTGGCCGAGATGGCGCGGCGTGGCACGCCGTATCAGGGCGTGCTTTATGCCGGGTTCATGATCAAGGACGGCCAGCCGCGTCTGGTGGAATACAACGTGCGGTTCGGCGACCCGGAATGCCAGGCGCTGATGATGCGGCTGGGCGCGCAGGTGCTGGATATCCTGCTGGCCTGCGCCAACGGGCAGCTGGACCAGGCGCAGGTGAATTGGGCCGACGATCACGCGATGACAGTGGTGATGGCGGCGAAGGGATATCCGGGCGGGTATGAAAAAGGCTCGGTGATCAGCGGGTTGGACGCCCTGCCCGAAGACAGCATGAACATGGTGTTCCACGCGGGCACCAAAGAGGTGGATGGCCAGATCACCGCCAATGGCGGGCGCGTGCTGAACGTCACCGCGCGGGGCGCATCGCTGCAAGAGGCCCGCGACCGGGCTTATGCCATGTGCGACGCGATCAACTGGCCCGATGGTTTCCTGCGGCGCGATATCGGCTGGCGCGCGCTGTAAGGTTTCGAACCGCTTGCGCGGTCCGACCAAGGCGGGGGCTCGGCCCCCGCACCCCCGGAGTGTTGCGCCCGGTCTTAAGGGCAGGCGAGCAGGTTCGCGACCTGTTCGGTGTTGCGAAATAGCCCAATCGGTGTCGCCTGAATCCGACCATCAAAGCGCACCGCCATCACCTCGCGCCAACGTGCATCCGCAACCAGCACCTCGGGCCCGTCACCGCAGTCACGAATGCCGCCGGTGATAAAATCCTCTCCGATCCGATGATTGGTCAGCCCCGGCATGTCAGCGACATGTTCAAGGCGTCCATCCCTGTAACGCCAAATGCGCAACAGCCTGGCCAGGTGGGGGCGGTCAATATAGGCGATCTCGACATGGCCGTCACCGTCCAGATCTGCAGCACCGATTGGCGCGAGCCAACGGAACCGTGTACCGATATGCGGCGTTGCAGCAAGCTGATTGCCGTGGATGTCATAAATCCTCAATTGCGCTCCAAGATTGGCGTCCGATACCACCGTAATTATCTCGGGCATTCCATCTTGATCGACGTCAGCAAACCGCGGCATCACGTCTTCGAAGACGGCCCCTAGCGGAAGGTGATCTCCCCTAGGACACGAGAACTTGTTATTATTGTCACCCTCTTGGGCCATGGTTATGTTCAGGGTCTTGCGATCGGTTAGCGGCCCGAGAATTCCATGGCCATACTCGTTCGTTTCGGCACTGTACCCTGCGTGCAGCGTGATCTTTGCGCCAAATGGCGCCCATTTCACATGCCGCCCTGCCACCCCGTTGACGTTTCGGAAGAATGTTTTGGTCGAACGCCCGGCATCCCCGAAAGGGCGGAAGTCTGGCGGGCACGCCGCCGCGAACCCCGGTGCCACGCATATCAACACCAGCAGCGCGCCGCGTAGGACCGTTTCCCAGAGGCGCTGGGGCAGACGCGGCGCTTGGGGCATCAGATCTGTTTTTCGGGCAGCTGCACGACAAGCCCGTCCAGATCGTCGGTTACCTTCAACTGGCAGGTCAGGCGTGAGCGGGCGGGGTCGGGTTGCCAGGCGAAATCCAGCATATCCTCTTCCATCGCTTCCTTGGCCGGCAGCTTCTCAACCCAATCCGGCACCACATAGGCGTGGCAGGTCGAGCAGGCACAAGCGCCGCCGCAATCGGCCTCGATGCCGGGGATGTTGTTGTCGCGCGCGCCTTCCATCACGGTCAGCCCATTGGCGACGTCCACAACATGTTCGCGCCCGTTATGTTCGATATAGGTGATCTTGGCCATCATGCCCTCAGAAGTTCCTGGTCATTCCCTGCTCAAATACGGCAAAAGCCACACGGTTTCCAGCGCACCGGTGATCACTTGTTTTTCCCACCGTTTGTTCTATTTTTGTTCTCATGACAGAGCCCAGCACCCCCCCGCCGGATCCCTGGCCGCTGCCGCCGGCCTGCATCCCGCATAACCGGCTGGTTGACCCGCCGGCGGGTGCGAGGGTTTGCGTGGCGGGGCTGGTGCTGGTGCGCCAACGGCCCGGTACCGCCAAGGGGGTGATCTTTGTCACGCTGGAGGACGAAACCGGCGTCTGTAACGTGGTGGTCTGGGCCAAGACCTATGAAAAGTTTCGTCGGGCCGTCATTGCCGGGCGCCTGTTGCGCGTCACCGGTCGCATTCAGCGCGAGGCGGGCGTGGTGCATGTTGTGGCCGAGCGGATCGAGGATATCTCGTACATGCTGGACAGCCTGCTTGAACCGACCGCCGGCTAAACCTTTCGCCGAAGGCGCGAAACGGGTATAAGGGCGCAAACCGGGGCAAACCCCACGAGCAGTATGTTTAAAGCGATTGTCGCAATTTCCGCTGGCCTGATATTGGCCGGATGTCAGCCGGGTACCGTGCCCGGGCTTGTTGCGCGTGCCGATGCAACTGCCCCCTACACCCCCGCCGCTGCGCCGCCCGGCGCCGCGCCGGGCAGCTGCTGGGGATCAGACAGCAGCCCCGCCGTGGTGGAAACGGTCACGCAGCAGGTGCTTTTGCAACCCGCGCAGGTTTCGGCCGATGGCACCGTGCTGGCACCTGCTTACTACAAGACCGAAACCCAGCAGCGGATCGTCAAAGAGCGGCAAGAGTTGTTGTTCGAGACCCCCTGTCTGAATGTCCTGACGCCCGAGTTCATCGCCAGTCTGCAAAGGGCCCTGAACGCACGCGGGCAGTATGCAGGATCAGATCACGGGCGACTGGACACCGACACACGCCGCGCCATTCGTGCCTTTCAGGCCCCGCAAGGGTTGGACAGTTCGATCCTGTCGATCGCGGCGGCGCGGCGGCTGGGCCTGATTGCGTATCCTCGATCGGAATAAAAAAGGGCGCCATAAAGCGCCCTTTTCACTGACGGGATCAACTGGTCAGTCACCAAGACCCAGCGCAACAAAGCGCGGATCGCCCTGACGACGGATCAACAGCAACAGCGATTTGCGGCCCGCCTCGGTCGCTTCATCGATACGAGCCTGGAAATCGGCCACGCCGGTCACTTTCTGCTGGCCGGCCTCGGTGATCACATCCCCCGCGCGCAGGCCTTTCTCGTAGGCTTCGCTGCCCTCTTCGATCAACGTGATCACCAGACCTTCGGTATCGGCGTCGATCTCCAGCTGCCCGCGCAACTCGTCGTTCAGCGTGGTGACGGTCATGCCCAAGATCTCTTGCTCTTCGGGCTCGGTCGCGGGCGGTTCGGCCGCGGCGGGAACGGCGGTTTCGGCAGTCTCACGGCGGCCCAGCGTCACTTTCAACGTCTGGGTTTTGCCGTCGCGGAACACCACAACGCGCACCGTTTTGCCCACCGGCGAGTTTCCGACAACTTTGACCAGACCGCGGGTATCTTCGACTTCGACACCGTCGAAGGTTACGATCACGTCACCGGACTCCATGCCGGCGTCTTTGGCCGGACCATCCGGCACATCAGTAACCAACGCGCCTGCAGCGTTTTCCAGGCCAATTGCCTCGGCGACATCCGGCGAAACGTCCTGAATGCGCACGCCCAGCCAACCGCGACGGGTTTCGCCGAACTCTTTCAACTGTGCCACAACATTGGTGACCACTTTCGAGGCCATCGAGAAACCGATACCGATCGAGCCGCCATTGGGGCTGAGGATCGCGGTGTTCACGCCGATTACTTCACCATCGGTGTTGAACAACGGCCCCCCCGAGTTGCCGCGGTTGATCGCTGCATCGGTCTGAATGAAATCATCAAAACTGCCAGACAACGCGCGGTTACGGGCCGATACGATGCCGGCAGAGACCGAGAAGCCCTGACCCAGCGGGTTGCCTACGGCCATCACCCAGTCGCCAACACGCATCTGGTCACTGTCCCCAAAGGGTACAAACGGCAAAGGTTCGTCGCTTTCGACCTTCAGCAAGGCGATGTCGGTGTTGGGGTCGGTACCAACCACGGTGGCCTGTAACAGCTTGCCCGAGAAGAACTCGATCTCGATCTCGTCAGCCTTTTCGATCACGTGGTTATTGGTGACGATGAACCCGTCCTCGGAGATCACAAAACCCGAGCCCAGTGCCTGACCGCGGCGCTGCCGCTGGGGGCCTTCGGGATCCATAAAGTCGCGAAAGAAGTCCTCGAAAGGTGACCCTTCCGGCAGTTGCGGCCCGGGGCCGGTCGATGCGGCGACTGTTGTGGACGTGGTAATGTTCACCACGGCGGGGCTGACCTGTTCAGCCAGATCGGCAAAGCTTTCGGGCATGCGTGCTTGCGCAGCGACGGCCTGCAACAACAGCAAAGCGAGGCCAGCGAACAGCGCCAGCACGGCGCGCGCACCAACATCACGCGTGGAATTCGTTTGGGATAGGGCCAAAACGGTCACTCAAACCTCCTTGGGGTTTAGAATATGGGCCGGTCATGGGGCGCCGGCTTTCTGCCTCATACTCTTCAGATAGTTGCAGAAATGCACATATCAAAGCAATTAACGCACACTCACTTAGACGTGATTTTATGAATTGAATGGCCGATTTCCGCCTAAGCGCCCAAACTGCGCGCCACCCAGACAAGCAATACGCCCAACGCTATCGCCCCCAAACCCAGAAAGCGGCGTGTCTCGGGCGACACGCGGCGCATCGCCTCGAGGATATCCTCGATGCGCAGAGGGGCCAGTGCGAACACCAGCCCCTCGACAACCAACACCAGCCCTATGGCCAGCAGGATCCAGCTCATTCGCCCAGACGGTCCGACTTGAGATAGTCGAAAAACTCGCTGTCGGGCGTAATCACCAGAGTAGAGTTCGCGCCGTTCAGCGCCTTCTCGTAGGCCGACAGCGACCGGTAGAAGGCAAAGAACTCGGGATCACGGCCAAAGGCCTCGGCAAAGATCGCGTTCCGGCGGGCGTCGGCCTCACCGCGGATGATGTCTGCATCCTTCTGCGCCTCTGACGTGGTCTCTACTGCCGTTCGGTCAGCCTGTGCCCGCACCCGTTGTGCAGCCTCGTTACCGCGAGCAATCTCGTCCGCGGCTTCACGCTGGCGTTCAGCCCGCATACGCTCGAACGTGGCGTTCAGGTTTTGTGTCGGCAGATCGGCGCGCTTGATCCGTACGTCGACCACCTCGATCCCCAGGCTTGCCGCTTCGGCGCGCGAACGGTCGCGAATCTGGTTCATCAGGCTGACACGGTCCGACGACAGGATCGCACCGGAATCCACGCGGCCCAGCACCTCGCGCACACCGGCGTTCAGAATACGCTCCAACCGGCGTGCACCGGCGGCCTCGCCCCCGGTACCAACCGCGCGGCGGAAGGTGACCGGATCCTGAATGCGCCAACGGGCGAACGCGTCGACAACAAGACGGCGGTCATCGCTGGGCGTGATTTCCTGGGGCGCGCTGTCCAGTGGCAGAATGCGATCATCGTAGAAGACAATCTCGTGTAGGAAGGGGATTTTGAAGTTCAGGCCCGGTTCTTCAATTACGGCCGAAACCTCACCGAACCACAGTCGCAGCGCCTTTTGGCGTTCATCCACGATGTAAACCGACGAGAACAGAAGCGCGACGGCGACGACAACGACACCAAAGAGAATGTTCAAACGTGACATCAGTTTGACCCCCGCGAGCGATTGAGTTCATTCAGAGGCAGGTAAGGTACAACCCCCTGCCCGCCTTCGGCTTGCTCGTCGATGATGATCTTGTCCACATCGCTCAGCACACGTTCCAGCGTTTCAAGGTACAGACGTTTCCGCGTGACCTCTTGCGCCTTGGCGTATTCTTCGTAGACGGCCACAAATCGGCTGGCTTCACCTTCGGCTTCGTTCACGACCTGCGCGCGGTAACCCTCGGCTTGTTCCAGCATCTGTGCGGCGGCACCGCGTGCCTCGGCAACGACCTGGTTGGCATAGGCGTCGGCCTGCTTTTCCAGCGTGTCGCGGGTTTGTTCGGCGGCCTGCACCTCGCGGAAGGCATCGATCACTTCGCGCGGCGGGTCGGCCTTTTCGAAGTTGACCCGCACGATGTTCACCCCGGCCTCGTAACTATCCAGCGTTGCCTGGATCAGTTCCTGCAGCTCGGCCGCAATGGCCCCGCGATCACGGTTCAGGATCGGCGCCAGGTTGGAACGACCGATGATCTCACGCATGGCCGATTCCGATACGGCGCGGATGGTGTTTTCGGGATCAGCGAGATTGAACAGGAACCATTCCAGATTGTTGATGTTCCACACCACCTGGAAATCGATGTCCACGATATTCTCATCGCCCGTCAGCATCAGGCCAGCATCCGACGTGCTGCTGGTGCCGGTGCCAATATCCAGTGTGCTTTCACGGGTCACTGCACGTTTTTCAACCGTGACAACCGGCCAGGGCGCAAAGTTCAGACCCTCGTTTCCGGTTTGAACGTAATCGCCGAACAAAAGCTCGACCGATTGTTCAGACGTGTCCACGCGATAGAAAGACAATACCAGCCAAACCACGGCCAGAACAGCAATCACCAAAGCGATGCCACCGCGTCCAACGCTGGGCCCCGAAGGACCGCCGGACCGCCCACCGCCATTGTTGCCGCCACGACCGCCCATAAGGACACGCAGCTGTTCCTGACCGCGCTTCATCAGCTCGTCAATCTCAGGGATCGGGGGTTGGTCACCGCCGTTCTGGGGGCGCTGCGGACGCCGGTCGCGGTCATCTCCGCCACCGCGGTTTCCGCCGCCTCCTCCGCCCCAAGGGCCGCCGTTGTTACCAGACATGCAGGGTCTAACCTCTTTTGTTGTTTGAATGCCTCACCCCATCATAACTGGAGGGTGAGGCCCGAAAATCAAGTTGAGCGCGTCGGCGCCTTCATTGTCACCAACTCTTCCGCCATTGTGGGGTGAACTGCAACCGTTCGGTCGAAATCAGCCTTGGTTGCGCCCATTTTCACCGCGATACCGGCCAATTGTATCATCTCACCGGCGTGATCGGCCACGATATGGCAGCCAAGCACCTTCTGGCTGGCCTGATCAACGACCAATTTCATCAGTACCTTGTCCTGCCGGCCGGCAAAAAGCGTCTGCATGCCGCGGAAGGTGGCGACATAGACGTCGATGGGGCCTTGGGCGGCGGCTTCTTCCTCGGTAAGGCCGACAGTGCCCAGCTCGGGCTGGGTAAAGACGGCGCTGGGGACAAGTTCGTGGTCGGGCTTGGTCGGGTTGCCTTTGAACACGGTCTCGACAAACGCGGCACCTTCGCGGATGGCCACGGGCGTAAGGTTGATGCGATCGGTCACATCCCCCACCGCAAAGATCGACGGCACCTTGGTTTGCGAGAAGTCGTCCACCACGATCTCGCCCTTGCGGCCAACTTCGACGCCGGCCTCTTCCAGGCCCATGTTGCCGGTGTTAGGCACGCGACCCGTGGCGTACATAACCTGGTCGACAACCATTTCGCTGCCGTCATTGGCGGTGACCTTGATGCCGCCGTCTACCTTTTCAAGGCTGGCCACATCGGTGTTTACCCGCAGGTCCACTCCGTTTTCCACCATCTGGGCGGCGACATGGCTGCGCGCCTCGTCATCGAAGCCACGCAGAACCTGCGGGCCGCGATAAAACTGCGTGGCCTGCACGCCAAGGCCATTCATGATGCAGGCAAACTCGCAGGCAATGAAGCCACCGCCCACGATCAGGATCGACTTGGGCAGTTCGTCCAGCAGGAACACCTCGTTCGAGGTGATGGCCAGCTCGGCCCCCGGCACGTCCGGGGTGAAGGGGCGGCCGCCGGTGGCGATCAGGATGTGTTTTGCCGTGAACTCCTCGCCGGTGCTCAGCGATACGGTATGCGCGTCTTTCAGCGTGGCGCGGGCGTCAAACGCCTCGACACCGGCATTGCGCAGCGTGTTGCGATAGGCGTTTTCCAGCCGGTTCAGCTCTGTATCCAGCTGCGGGCGGAACTTGGACCAGCTGAAGTCACCCGCCGTTACGTCCCAGCCATAAGAAGCCGCGTCTTCCATCATGCCCGAATAGCTGGAGGCAAACACCATCAGTTTTTTGGGCACACAACCCCGGATCACGCAGGTGCCGCCCATGCGGTATTCCTCGGCCAGGCCCACCTTGGCCCCGGTCTCGCCCGAGGCCAGACGCGCCGCGCGCACCCCGCCGGAACCACCGCCGATTACAAACAGGTCATAGTCAAAGCTCATCGCCGCACGCCTTTTCAAAAGTCCGAGAACAAGTTTTCGCTCTCGAGAAAGTCAATCTTGTCTTCTTCCAGCGTGCCTGCGTTGATGTCCCGCACCTCGACCCGCCCATCGCCGTGGCCAACCACGACGATGTCGCAGATATCAATGAACAGCCCGTTTTCAACCACGCCCGGGATCTGGTTCAGGACCAGCGCAGTCTGGCGCGCATTGCCGATGCGGGTAAGATGCAGGTCGATGATATAGTTGCCCTCATCTGTGACAAAGGGCGCGTCCCCGTTCATACGCAAAGTGCTGTCCGAGCCCAGAACATCAAGATTTATAAGGGTTTCTTCCAGCAGCGCCTTCGAGGTTTGCCAACCGAACGGGATCACCTCAACCGGCAGTGGAAAGGCACCCAACTGCGCCACTTCCTTGGCGCTGTCGGCGATCACGATCATCTGATCGGACGCGGTTGCGACAATTTTCTCCTGCAACAACGCGCCGCCGCCACCCTTGATCAGGTTCAGGTCGCTATCGAACTCGTCCGCGCCATCGATGGTCAGGTCCAGCCACTTGGCCTCGTCCAGAGAAATCACCTCGATCCCGACATCAGCGGCCAGTTCCGCGGTGCGGTTCGACGTGGGCACACCTTTGATCTGCAACCCTTCTTCGCGCACCAGTTCGCCCAGACAGCGCACCATCCACGCCGCGGTTGACCCAGTGCCAAGCCCCACGCGCATGCCATCCTCGACAAAATCAACCGCGCGTTTGGCGGCCACGAACTTGGCCTTGTCAATCGGGGAAAGCTCGCCGCTCATTCGGACCTCCTTGATGCCGTCGCGCACCTTATAAGGCAGGTCGCCGCCCCCTGCGAGCCGGAAATCGCGAATTGGCGTCCTGGCAGGGACTAAAGCTGCAAAACAGGGTACAGCGACGCGACAAGAAGCACCGCCATTGTGATATTGAAGGCGCGCAATCGACTGCGATTGGTCAGAAACCGGCGGATCTGCTGACCCAGCACGGTCCAGCTGCTGACACAGGGGAAGTTGACCAGCCCAAATACCACGGCCACAGCCACCACGCCCCAAATCCCACCGGAGGCATAAACCGTCACCGCCGTCAGCGCCATTGCCCAGGCCTTGGGGTTCACCCATTGAAACAGCGCCGCCTGAACAAAGGTGATCGGCGTGCCCTCAGCCGTGCGGGCCTCGGGCGGGGCGGCATTGGCGATCTTCCAAGCCAGCCACAGCATATAAATCACCGACACCACCTGTAGGCCGGTTTTGGCAATCGGATAGGTGTCGAACACCCCTGCCAGCCCCACGCCTACCAGCAGAACCATCACCGTGAATCCGATACCGATGCCCAGCATATGCGGTATGCTGCGGCGAAACCCGAAATTCGCCCCCGAGGCCATCAGCATCAGGTTATTGGGCCCCGGCGTGATCGAGGTGACAAAGGCAAAACCCATAAGGGCAATCAAATTCTCGTGGCTCATACGGCGCAGATTATCGATTCCGCGCGCCATAGGATTGCAAACAGGTGGCTTCTGGGCCTAATCTTGCAATTAATGGTCAAGATTGACGACATTAACCGCCGAATATTGCGTGAACTCACCCATGACGGACGGATCAGCAATTTGGAGCTGGCCGATCGCGTCGGCCTTTCGCCAAGCGCGTGCTTGCGACGCGTGCAGGAGTTAGAACGGAGCGGGGTGATCACCGGGTATCGCGCCGTGTTGGACCCTGCAGCCATGGGGGTTGGCTTTAAGGCCTATATCACGGTTGGGCTGAACAACCACTCGAAGGAATCGCAGCGCGCCTTCGAGCGGGCCGTTGCCCACACGCCCGAAGTGCGAGAGTGCCACAACGTAACCGGCACCATCGAATACCTGCTGCGTATCGAAGTGGCGGACCTGACCGCGTACAAGAAGTTTCACACAGATATGCTGGGTACATTGCCGCAAGTGGCATCGCTGACCTCGTTCATCGTAATGGAATCGCCAAAGGACGAACGCGCCTGACGATTGCCGGGCCCGGGCTTTGTCGATAAGCCTTGGGCCATGCAGGCAGATCGGCCGTTCATCGGCATCCTCTTTATGTTGGCATTTTGTATGCTTGCCCCCTTGGGCGACGCGCTTGCCAAATGGCTGAGCGTAACGGTTCCGGTCGCCATACTGCTGGTGGTCCGGTTCGGCGCGCAGGTGCTGTTCCTGCTGCCATTGGTCTGGCTAAATGGGTACACGCTGCGACTGTCACGGCGGCACTTGGGATTGCTGGCACTGCGCGCATTGCTGCATATTGGCGGGCTGGGATGCATGTTTCTGGCACTGCGTCAGATGCCTTTGGCCGATGCCATCGCGATCGCCTTTGTCATGCCATTTATCATGCTGCTTCTGGGCCACTTCGTGTTGCACGAAACCGTCGGAGTTCATCGGTTTGCTGCGTGCGCTGTAGGATTCTTGGGCACGTTGATGGTCATCCAACCCAGCTTTGCAAAGCTTGGCGCCGTGGCTTTGTTGCCCTTGGCCGTGGCCGTGTTCTTTTCGCTCTTCATGCTGGTCACGCGACAAATGGCCAAGGATATGCACGCCATCGTCATGCAGACGATCAGCGGAGGATTCGCCACGGTCCTTTTGTTACCGCTGCTGCTTCTTCCGCCAGAGGTCGCATACGCGTTGCCCGATCTGCGCTTTGACTTGTTGCTTTTGCTTGGGGCAATCGGGACACTCGCCCATTTGTTCATGACGTGGTCGTTGCGATTTGCACCTTCGGCTACGTTGGCCCCGATGCAATACATCGAGATTCCCATTACCACGGTGGTCGGGCTGATCGTGTTCAGCGAGTTCCCTAACGGTCTGGCCTTGGCCGGCATCTGCGTAACCATGGCCGCCGGGCTTTATATCATCCTGCGCGAACGCCGCGCATCCCGTTCAGCGCCGCCTGAGCCTGATCACGTGGCAGAATGACAACCATCTTGCGATCCGAAAACGTCAACTGCACGGTTTCTTCGGTCGTTTGGTTTGACGTGCCGATCCGGCCGTCAGGCGCAAAACAAATATCGTCCAAAGGATATGCCAGCCCTTGCGCGTGCCCGGAAACGGCTCCCATTGGGTAAAGCGACAGGCGCGTCGCAATTGGCAATGTCAGCGTCATTTGTAGCGGCGCCAGAAAGGCAACGTCGTGCGAACCGATCAGCAGGCAGGAAACCTCGGGGTGCGCGACAAGGGTGCTGAGCGCGGCAAGTTGATGATCCAACCGAAACCCGAGAAACCCCAACCCAATGACAAGCGGCGCATCGATCGATCGCAGGCATTTGTCAAAATCTGTGCTGTCTTGCTCGGCAATATGGTGCACCTGATCGGACGGCAAAGAGGCCAAGTTGTCCGGGTCTATGGAATCAAGATCGCCGATAACCGCGTGCGGTTGGACATTTACAATTCTGGCAAAATTGGCGCCCCCGTCTGCCGCAACAACCACCGGAGCCTGTCCAAAAGACCAATCAAAGTCAGATTTCGACACTTCGCCGCCGCCGATTAGGGTCACATTTTCAGCTGTTTTTATGATTTTCGGCTGCATTTTGCCTGTTTGTCCCGATTTCGCTAAAAATCACATTATGGCCACGTTTCGTGCAACCTATTATCCCAGTTCAGTTCCATGGTTGGAAACAGCTTGTGGCAGATTTCTGCTACAATCGGTCTGAGAAAGCGAGCGTACATATGGTTGGTGCCAGTAAAATCCTTACCGTTTCCTATGGAACCTTCTCCTGCACGTTGGAGGGGTTTGACGATTCGTTCGACACGATGAAAGCCATCGCGGAGTACTTCCGCGACCTGGCTGCAGACGATCGTTACTTTGGTGCCGAGCCACCGACCCCTGACGCCGAAATGTTGCAGCGGATCGCCCAGCGCGAGATCAAGAAGCAGGTCGAGGCGCGTGTAGGTGATACAGGCATTGTGCTGCGCGCCGCAGACGAGACCGAAGACGAACAGATCGACAATGCCCTAGCTGAGGCACCCGCGCCCGAGATCCAGGCGAAATCCCCGATCGAAGAACCCGCGCCTGAACCGGTCGCAGAGAACGAACCGATTACGTCCATCGCGACGCCGGCCGAACCTGAAGATATTCAAGACGACAACGCCGCCAACGGCGATAATCTGGGATCGGTTGCAGCGCGCCTGGCACGCATCCGCGCCGTTGTCGACAGCGACACTGCCGAAGAGGCCGAGATCATTGCCGACAATGACGACGAGGCCTTGGTTGAGGATATTTCCGACGACCTGACATTCGCGACGGATGAGGTTGCCGAAGTCTCGGATGAAGCGGATGAACTGGACGCTGAAGAGCTTGTAGAAATCGAGGCACCAGCGCTCGAGACCGAAGTTGAAGAAGTCGCGGTTGAAGAAGAGCCTGCCGTTGAAGACGTTGCAGAAGCAGATCAGGCCGAAGACAGCTTTGAGACCAGTGCGGACATCGCGGAGATATCATCCGAGGATGACGACGCCGAGGTTGCGATTGCAAAAGCCGAGACTGTGGCACCTGAAGCCGAAGGCGAAGAAACGCAAGCTGCAGATCAGGAAGAAGTTTTCGTGGCCGAGCTGCAGGATGACCCTGCCCCCGAGGCCGAAGAAGACTTTGAAGACGACGACGCGCTGGACGCAGCGACAATCGGTGCTGTTCTGTCTGCCGCCAAGTCTGTAGACGCCGACGACTGGGACAACGACGACATCGAAGAATCGACCGACGCTGCGCCTGAACTGAGCGCTGATATGTCGGATTTGGTTGAAGACGATGTCGAGGACGCGTTCGAGAATGACGAACCCGTCGATCTGGAACCAGCTGCCATCGAAGCCGAAGAAGAGTCAGTGGAGGTAGAAACTGCCGCCGAAGACGACGCAACGGACGATTCTTTCGACGACAAAGCCGAAGCTGAGGCTGAGCCGGAACCTGAACCTGCGGATGCAGAGGAACCTGAGGCCACGGAAGAAGAACCGGCGCCTTTGACTCTGACCGCTTCTGACGAAGTGGCCCAAGACGACGTATCCGAGGACGTCGCCGAGGAAGAAGAATCCCAGAGTGTCGAGGAAGAGGCACCCGTTGTTTCCGACAAAACGCGTGCCGCTCTGGAACGTGCCCGTGCGCGGGTCCTGAAGGTTAAAAAAGTTGACCTTGCCCAAGTGGCAGAGCCCGTGGCGGAGCCCGTCGAAGAGCCCAAATCGGAAGAGCCTCAGCCCGAGGCAAAGCCCCGTGCCGTGGTTCGCCCGCGTCGAGTAACGCGCGTTGCCGCAGAAGAGCCTCAACCGGAACCGCCCCAACCGCCTCAGGACGACGCCAAGTCCCTTCTGTCTGCTGAAGACGAAGCCGACCTGATGGCCGAACTGGAAGCGCTGCGAGACGAACCCGTTGACGCGCAGGATGCCCCCCCTTTGGGTATGCCGTCCGGTGATCAACTGAAAGAAGCTGCGGAACAGCCGGAAGAATCTGTGTCGCGCCTCGTCGACGAAGTGAACACGATGATGGACGGCCCCGAGCACCGCCGCCGCCGCTCGGCCATCGCGCATCTGAAAGCCGCGGTCGCGGCAACCGTTGCTGAACGCTCGTTCCGCCGTGGCAAGTCTGCTGACGAGGAAGCGGCCGAAGAAGAACAACCCTATCGCGACGATCTGGAAGCTGTGGTGCAGCCCAAGCCGTCGCAAACAACCGAATCCGACGGGATGCCCCCGCTGATGCTGGTGTCAGAACAACGCATAGATACGCCCGCGTCTGAACCGCAGCCGGTAAAGGTGGCCCACGGGAACCTGGCAGTTGCCGATGACCCCGAAGAGGACACCGAAAACCTGTTCGAAGAGTCCGAATCATTCGAGCAGTTTGCCGCACGTGTTGGCGCGCGCGAGCTGCCAGACCTGTTAGAGGCCGCCGCCGCTTATATGTTGGTGGTCGAGGACGAGCCGTTCTTTACCCGCCCCAAGGTGATCCGCGCCGCATCGCGTATCATCGGGAAAGACAACTTTGAACGCGAGGACGGCCTGCGTGCATTTGGAACGCTGCTGCGCGAGGGACCGTTCGAACGCGTCCAACGTGGTCAGTTCACGCTTTCTAAAGCATCGCGCTTTATGCACTAATCCGAGGATTGTGCCTGACCGAGGCAAGCTCAATTCTCGGGTAACGAGTGTTGGGCGACAGGCCCGGTCGGCTTGTCGCCTTTTTTAGATACTTTTCAGATGCTTAACCTTGGTCCGGGGGTAAAGGCGCATCGGGATCCGCCTTACCCACGCCAAGGAAGACACTGCGCAGCGGCAACATCCACAGGAACCCCAAGACAACAAAAATCAACAGTTCCACAAGAAAATTTAGGCCATCAAAACGTTCGCGCAACCAGTCGGTCAGCGTGACGGCCAGCACGATATAGACGGGCAGCCCAATCAGCAGAACGACCAGCGCCCACCGGCGGCGTGCCTTGTAGCTGAGCGCCATCAGTCGGCAAACGGGTCGGTCACCAGGATGGTGTCGTCCCTCTCCGGGCTGGTGGACAACAACGCCACCGGGCAATCGATCAGTTCTTCCACGCGGCGAACGTATTTGATCGCGGCGGCCGGCAAGTCGGCCCAACTGCGCGCGCCTTCGGTGCTTTCTGACCAGCCGGGCATGGTTTCATAAATCGGGGTACAGCGCGCCTGATGGTCGGCGGCGGTGGGCAGGTAATCGATGCGCTGGCCGTCCAACTCGTACCCCACACAGATCTTCAACTCGTCAAACCCGTCCAGCACGTCCAGCTTGGTCAGCGAGATGCCGTTTACGCCCGAGGTCGCGCAGGTCTGGCGCACCAGAACCGCGTCGAACCAACCACAGCGGCGCTTGCGCCCGGTGGTGGTGCCAAACTCGTGGCCCCGCTCGCCCAGCCGCTGGCCGTCGTCATCGTCCAGCTCGGTCGGGAACGGGCCTTCGCCCACCCGCGTGGTATAGGCCTTGACGATGCCCAGCACAAAATCGATCGAGCCCGGCCCGATGCCAACCCCCGTGGCCGCCTGCCCGGCGATCACATTGGACGAGGTCACAAACGGGTAGGTGCCGAAATCAATGTCCAGCAACGCGCCCTGCGCGCCTTCGAACAGGATGCGTTTGCCGGCCTTGCGTTTCTCGTTCATCACCTTCCAGACAGGTGCGGCAAATTCCAGAATCTGCGGCGCGATCTCGCGCAGTTTGGCCACCAGCGCGTCACGATCCACGGGTTCCAGCCCCAGACCAGCGCGCAACGCGTTGTGGTGCACCAATGCGCGATCGACCCGAAGTTGCAGCGTAGCCTCGTCCGCCAAATCCGCCACGCGGACCGACCGGCGGCCAACCTTGTCCTCGTATGCCGGGCCAATGCCGCGGCCGGTGGTGCCGATCTTAGCCACCGAATTCTGGTTTTCGCGCGCCCGGTCCAGCTCGCCATGAATAGGCAGGATCAGCGGCGTGTTCTCGGCAATCATCAGCGTTTCGGGCGAGATCTCGACACCTTGCCCGCGAACGGTGGCGATCTCGTCCATCAGGTGCCAGGGGTCCAGCACCACGCCATTGCCGATCACGCTGAGCTTGCCGCCGCGCACCACGCCCGAAGGCAGCGCGTGCAGCTTGTAAACCTTGCCGTCGATCACCAGAGTATGGCCCGCATTGTGCCCGCCCTGGAACCGGGCGATAACATCGGCCCGTTCCGACAGCCAGTCCACGATCTTGCCTTTACCTTCGTCACCCCATTGGGCGCCGACCACGACGACATTGGCCATTGCTGTTCCTTAGCATTTGGAAAACCCGGCACCGTATAGCGCTATGGGTGCCACAAGAGCAAACGGGATTTTCGCCGCAGCCTAGAGAACGCTGGACACAAAGGCAGCACGGCGGCATCAAGGCACCAGGAAAGGGACCGAGATGGGCAGCATTATTCTTAGGTGGTTGTTCGCGTTGGTGCTGATTGCGGCCACGTTCAACCCGACACCGTTCAACTACATCGCGTGGGCAAGCGGATCTTATGCCGAACAATTGCCTTTGGCGGTCTTATTGGGGCTGCTGCTGATGATCGGCTATATCATCTACCTGCGTGCCACGATCCGGTCGATCGGCGCATTCGGGATGATTCTGGTGGCCTCGGTCGTCTGTGCAATGATCTGGGTGCTGGTCGATTGGGGGCTGCTGACATTGGAAAACACCAGCGTGAACCTATGGCTGGGCATTTTTGCGCTGTCCTTGGTACTGGGAATCGGGCTCAGCTGGTCAATCGTGCGCCGGCGCCTTTCTGGCCAGGCGGATGTGGACGATCTTGAGGACTGACTATATCAACCGAACGGGCGCGCCATGGGGTGTGGTCATATAGGCCTGTTCCCACGCGTTGCGAATCCGGTCAACCTGCGCAGGATCAGCCAGCGATTGCTCTGACAAGACCGCCTCCAGCGTTTCCAGCCACGCGTTGAAATAGTCATCGCCGCCATTCAATTCGCGCGCCACCCCATGGCGTTTCAGTGTTGCGCTGAACCGATCTGCCCAATGTGGCCAATCAAACAAGCCTGTCTCGTTCAGATGAACCGTCAGGGCAAAAAGCTGTGCATGCCAAGGCTCGGCAAAGGCGGGTTCGGGGCGTTTCATGCGGGGGAAAGGTAAGATTGCCAAAGGTCGAGAATGACCTCGTCCCCTACCCTCTCGGGCGCGCCAAACAGCTCGGCGGCGTCAAAGACAACGGCATAGATCGGTTCGGGTGCCTCTCCCAGCCCATGTGCGTTACTGTCAGGGAAAACATGTGCGCCATGCAGACGCAGGATCGTGCCGGTCGCACCCTGTGCATAAGTGGGCAGGCGCGTATGGCCCCCGTCAACCAGCGTGTTGCGGGCCCGGGCGCGGGTTGTGACACGGTCACCGGGGGCGAATTTCGCGGCAACGTCGCTGGGCCGGTCCACCGGGCCACCTTTGGACAATGCGGAGGGAACGTTTTCGGCAACCAAACAACGTTCCGCCAATTGTGACGGGCCATCGGCATGGCCTTTGGTCAGCTCTTCGCGGGTTAATACCCCCTTGGCGACCAGCAAATCCGCCAGCCCGGCCATCCACTTTTCGTAGTAACTGAACCGGGTGTAGTCCCTGGGCGACAGTTTCTCGCGGGCGTGCCGCGAGGTATCGAGATTCCATTGCCCCAACGCACCGCACGCCAGCGTGACGGCCAAAGCGCGGGCGTGCCAGTCTTCGGCAAAGACCGGGGCATCGGGCGCATCGACCTCAACCTTACCGTCGCCAAACCGCCCCCCCATGTCGTGTATGCGGCTCATGCTGGCACCGTGACAAGGCCGCAGCCGACCATGGCATCACGAGAGATGATGGCGGCCAGGTCATCGACGCTCCAACCTTCAGTACCGTCGGGACGGCGGGGAATGACCAGATAGCGGACTTCGGCCGTGCTGTCCCAGACCCGCAATTTGGTCTCGTCGGGCAACGTGACGCCGAATTCGGACAGAACCACGCGGGGCTCGCGCACGGCGCGGGCACGGTACGCATCGGATTTGTACCACGCTGGAGGTATCCCCAGCAGCGGCCAAGGATAACAACTGCACAACGTGCAAACGACCATGTTATGCACGTCGCCGGTGTTTTCCACGGCGACCAGATGTTCACCCTGTCGGCCATAAAACCCCATTTCGGAAACCGCCGCCGTGGCATCGGCCATCAGCGCGGCATGAAATTCAGGCTCCGTCCATGCGCGCGCCACAACCGCTGCGCCATTCTGCGGCCCCACCTTGTTCTGATAGGTATCGATAATGGCATCCAGCGCCGCGGGGTCGATCAACCCTTTCTCGGTCAGGATGGTCTCCAGCGCCTTCACCCGCAGCGCGGGATCGGGAGGTAAAACGGAATGGTCGTGATCGTCATGAGGCATGGGCGCAGCATTGCGCGCGGCACTGTCGACTGTCCAGCGAAACATGGCGGGTTGCCCCCTCACAAAAACTTGCCTAAATAGCCGGTCAACATCCGCGATATGCAGGGCCCCATGGAAAACGTCATTCTGGTCATCCATCTTATCTTGGCATTGTGCCTGATTGCCGTTGTGTTGCTGCAACGATCGGAAGGCGGCGGCCTTGGCATGGGCGGTGGCGGCGGTGGTGCTGCCGGCGGTCTGGTGTCCGGCCGCGCAGCCGCTTCGGCGCTGAGCAAACTGACTTGGCTTTTTGCAGTCGCCTTTATCTGCACCTCGATTACGCTGACCATCATTGCGGCCAAAAACTCGGCCGGTGGTTCGGTTCTGGACCGTTTGGGCGCGGACGCTCCGGCCTCCAGCAGCGAAGGCGCGGGCGATTTGTTGGGCGATGACCTTTTGCCACCTTCGGCAGGTGACGAGCCGTTGGTTCCGCCGCGGGCCGACTAAGTTTAGCCACAAAATTTGGTTGAGGGCGCTTTTTGCGCCCCATCATGTTGCGGTCCGGTTGCGGGACGGCCGCGAATCCGTTATAGGTTAAATCCCGTGATGCAGTGGTCCGACGGGCCCGAATCAAACCAACAAAATTGAATATCACGGGGGTAGCCAGCCCTATGGCGCGCTTTATTTTCATTACAGGTGGTGTGGTCTCTTCGCTGGGCAAAGGTCTTGCCTCGGCCGCACTTGGCGCGTTGCTGCAAGCGCGCGGATACACAGTGCGCCTGCGCAAGCTTGATCCCTATCTGAACGTCGATCCTGGCACCATGTCGCCATTTGAACATGGCGAGGTTTTTGTCACCGATGACGGGGCCGAAACCGATCTGGACCTGGGTCACTACGAGCGCTTCACCGGCGTGGCCGCGCGCATGACCGATTCTGTCAGCTCGGGGCGGATTTATTCCAACGTGTTGGAGAAAGAGCGTCGCGGCGACTATCTGGGCAAAACCATCCAGGTGATCCCCCACGTCACCAACGAGATCAAGGATTTCATCGCCATCGGCGAGGACGAGGTTGATTTCATGCTGTGCGAGATCGGCGGCACCGTGGGTGACATCGAGGGGCTGCCGTTCTTCGAAGCCATCCGCCAGTTCGCCAATGACAAGCCACGCGGAGAGTGCATTTTCATGCATCTGACGTTGCTGCCGTACATCAAAGCGTCGGGCGAGTTGAAGACCAAACCGACACAGCACAGCGTGAAAGAGCTGCGTTCCATCGGCATCGCGCCCGATGTGCTGGTCTGCCGCTCCGAAGGACCGATCCCCAAGAAAGAGCGCGAGAAGCTGGCGCTGTTTTGCAACGTCCGCCCCGACAGCGTGATTGCCGCGCAGGATCTGAAATCTATCTACGAAGCGCCGCTGGCCTATCACCGTGAGGGGCTGGATCAGGCGGTGCTGGACGCGTTTGGCATCCAGCCCGCACCGAAGCCCAAGCTGGACCGTTGGGACGACGTCAGCGACCGCATCTTCAACACCGATGGTGAGGTGAAGGTGGCAATTGTTGGCAAATACACTCAGCTGGAAGATGCCTACAAGTCGATCGCCGAGGCGTTGACCCATGGCGGCATGGCCAACCGCGTGAAGGTCAATGTGGAATGGGTAGATGCCGAGGTGTTCGATACCGAAGACCCCGCTCCGCATCTGGAAGGCTATCACGCGATCCTGGTGCCCGGCGGGTTCGGCGAGCGCGGCACCGAGGGCAAGATCAAAGCGGCGCAATTTGCCCGCGAACGCAAGGTGCCTTATCTGGGCATCTGCCTGGGCATGCAGATGGCGGTGATCGAGGCGGCGCGCAACGTCGCCGGCATGGGCGATGCCGGGTCCGAGGAATTTGACCATGAATCGGGCAAAAAGCGTTTCACGCCCGTAGTTTACCACCTGAAGGAATGGGTACAGGGCAACCGCACCGTGGCCCGCAAGGTGGATGATGACAAAGGCGGCACCATGCGGTTGGGCGCTTATTCGGCGACGTTGGCCGAGGGGTCGAAAGTGGCCGAGGTCTATGGCGCCTGCGCCATCGAGGAACGCCATCGCCACCGCTACGAGGTTGATATCAAGTACCGCGAGCAGCTCGAAGAAAAGGGCCTGTCGTTCTCTGGCATGTCGCCTGATGGTCGCCTGCCCGAGATTGTCGAGTGGAAGGACCATCCGTGGTTCATTGGCGTGCAGTTCCACCCCGAATTGAAGTCCAAGCCGTTTCAGCCACACCCCTTGTTTGCCGACTTCGTGCGTGCAGCCGTCGAGAACTCGCGGCTGGTCTAAGGTAACCTGCGCGGCTAGGGTTCGGTGCGACTCGATGTCGGGACCGAACCATGCCGTATGCCGCCTTCACCACGCTTCACGATGCGCAGCTGGCGCGCGACTTGGCCCGGACTGTGGTTAAGGAGCGGTTGGCCGCCTGCGTTCAGATCGGGCAGGTCACGTCGGTGTTCCGCTGGGATGGGGCCGTGCAGGAAGAGCCCGAATTCCGGTTGCTGTTCAAAACCTCGGCCGAAGCTTTGCCCAATCTCAAAGCGCGGGCGCTGTCAGACCATCCCTACGACGAACCGGCCTTCTGGGCCGTTGAAATGGACACGGGCAGCGACAGCTTCTTTGACTGGATCCACACTGAAACCAAAGGCTGAACAATGACCGAACTGCGTTTTCACGTTTATGACGTGTTTACAGACACCCCGTTTGCCGGCAATCCGCTTGCCATCGTCGAAGGGGCCGGTGGGTTGCGCACCGCGCAGATGCAGACCATCGCGCGCGAATTCAACTTGTCCGAGACAATTTTTGTCATACCCCCCGCCAACCCGGCCCATACGGCAAAAGTGCGCATCTTCTTTCCGACGGCAGAGATTCCCTTCGCCGGTCACCCAACAGTTGGCTGCGCCATCCACTTGGCCAAAGCGCAGAACGCGGGCGATTTCGATACAGAGATCACGTTAGAAGAAGAGGCCGGTCTTGTACCGGTGCGGGTGACTTGTCGTGGCGATGAAATGCGCGCCGAGTTCGCAGCGCCTGTGCTGCCTTCGGCGTTTACCGGTCAGGCTGACCCGGCGCTGATTGCGAAGGCGTTGGATATCTCGCCCGGCGATCTCGGCCCGCATCAGCCCGGTATCTGGCAGGGCGGCCCTGCCTTCCTTTATGCACCGGTTCGATCGCGAGAGGTTCTGGCCCGTGTCCGCGCGATCGAACCCCATTGGTCCACGCTCATGGACGCCGCAAATGTGGATTCAGCCTATATCTATGCCCCGACCGACGGCGCCGACTGGCAAGCGCGCATGTTTTCGCCGACGGCCGGTATCCCCGAGGATCCCGCCACAGGATCCGCTTCGGCCATCCTGTCTGCGCAGCTTTTGGCCAATGGTGCACTTGGCGAGGGGCGCAACAGCTTGCAGCTTTTGCAAGGGGTTGAAATGGGGCGGCGCAGCGAGATTGGCCTGACCATCGACGTGTCGGACGAAAGACTGACACAGATTCGCGTTTCCGGATCAGCGGTGCCGTTCAGTCACGGTTTCCTTACCCCACCTGCAACGTAAACGATTCTGACTTGATCGGTGCCGCGGCAGGGTGGTTAGACTGCGCCCATGTTTCGTGACCTTCTGAACCGCCTGTCCGGCCCCGAACCCAGCGCACTGGCGCCCAGCGACACCCAACTGGCACTTGGCGCCCTGTTGGTGCGACTGGCAAAGTCCGATGACGAATATGCCGTGGAAGAAATCAGCCAGATCGACAGCATCCTGTCCGCCCGGTTTGATTTGAACCAGGTCGAGGCCGCCCGCCTGCGTGCCGAGGCCGAAAAAATGGAAGCCGAAGCCCCCCGGACCGAAGATTTCGCCGCGTCATTGAAAGACGTCATCGCCTATGCCGAACGTTCGGCCATCGTGGCCGCCATGTGGGAAATCGTGACCGCTGACGGCCGCATGCGGGACGATGAAAAGATGCTTTTTGAGAAAGCCGCTCATACCTTTGGCGTGGATCCCAGCGACTTGGAACGTTGAGCGCTTGGCGCTCTGAACGACGCAACCTATATTACACAAATGCTCTCTGATCTCCTGTCCCGGCTGACCGCCGACCGCCCGCAAACCCTGCCCGACCCTGACGCACGTCTGGCGCTGACGGCGCTTTTGGTCCGCGTAGCCCGCACCGATGGTGACTATGCCGCCGAAGAGGTGCGCCGCATCGATCGCATTTGCGAAACGCGCTATGGTCTTGACCATGCTGGCGCGCGCGCCTTGCGCGAGCAGGCCGAAGCGCTGGAGGCCGAGGCCCCTGATACCGTCCGCTTCACCCGTGCGATCAAGGATGCCGTCGCGTATGACGACCGCTCGGCCGTGGTCGAGGCATTGTGGGACGTCGCGTTGGCCGATGGCATGCGGGACGAAGAAGAGGACGCTTTGCTGCGTCTGGTCGCCAATCTTTTGGGTGTGGGCGATGCCGACAGCCACCGGCTGCGGCTGAAAGTTCAGGCAAAATACGACTGACCCGGCGTAAGGTCAGGGCTTCAATACAATATCGGCAAGGCACGGATTGCAATTCCCACAGAATTGCGCCCTAATTTGACCAGAAGTTAAATAAAGTTTGCCTGTGACCGCTGACCCAAACGCCCCCGTCGTCGAAATTCGAGATCTCCACAAAAGCTATGGCCAGCTGGAGGTTTTGAAAGGCGTCGACATTGTTGCCCGCAAAGGGGATGTCGTTTCTCTGATCGGTTCGTCCGGGTCAGGAAAATCCACCCTCTTGCGCTGCGCAAACCTGTTGGAAGACAGCCAAAAAGGCGAAATCCTGTTCGAAGGCGAACCGGTGAAGTGGAAAGGTCAGGGCGCGGCACGCCGCCCCGCAGACCGGGCACAGGTCACCCGCATTCGCACGAACCTGTCCATGGTGTTTCAGCAATTTAACCTTTGGGCCCATATGACCATCCTGCAAAACGTGATGGAGGCCCCCGTGACCGTTCTGAAACGAGACCGGCCCGAGGTCGAAGACGCTGCGCGCCGTTATCTGGAAAAGGTCGGGATTGGCGACAAGTGCAATGCCTATCCCGCCCAACTATCGGGTGGCCAGCAACAGCGCGCCGCCATCGCGCGGGGTTTGTGCATGGAGCCGCGCGCGCTGCTGTTTGACGAACCCACCTCGGCACTGGATCCGGAACTGGAACAGGAGGTGGTCAAGGTGATCCGTGCCTTGGCGGATGAAGGGCGTACCATGTTGATCGTGACCCATGACATGCGCATGGCCCATGATGTCTCCAGCCATGTCGTGTTTCTACACCAAGGGCTGATCGCCGAAGAAGGCGCGCCCGGCACGGTGCTCAAAAACCCGCAGACTGACCGTTTGCGGCAATTCCTGTCGGCGTCTGCGCCGGCCTAAAAAACCAACCAACTGGGAGCAAAAAAATGAAAAAACTGGTTCTGACAACCGCCGCCATGGCGCTGATGGCCGGAACGGCGCTGGCCGATGGTCATGCCGTGGTACGTCTGGGCACGGAAGGGGCCTATGCCCCGTGGAACTTTGTGAATGACGCAGGTGAGATTGACGGGTTCGAGCGTGAACTGGGCGACGAACTGTGCACGCGGGCCGAACTGACCTGTGAATGGGTCAAAAACGACTGGGATTCGATCATCCCCAACCTTCTGTCAGGCAATTACGACGCCATCATCGCGGGCATGTCGATCACGGCCGAGCGTGAAGAAGTCATCGACTTCACCCAAGCCTACACCCCCCCGGACCCCTCGGCCTATGTTGCGCTTGATGCCAGTGTGGATCTGGAAAACGGCGTGATTGCCGCGCAAACGTCCACGATCCAAGCAAGCTTTATCGCCGACAAGGGGTGGACTTTGATCGAATTCGCCTCACCCGAGGACACGGTCGCTGCGGTTCGTAATGGTGAAGCCGACGCTGTTCTGGCGGACAAGAGCTTCCTTGACACAGTAGCGGGCACCGACGGTCTGGTGATGCTTGAGCGCATGGAGGCCATCGGCGGTGGCGTCGGCATGGGCCTGCGTGAAAGCGATGCTGACTTGCGCGCCAAGTTCGATGCCGCCATTTCGGACATGAAGGCGGACGGGACGCTGAACACCATGATCGCCAAGTGGGAAGTTGCATCGCAGTGGTAAGCCGCTGCGTGTGAAATCTGGCTCGCGGGGATCGCTCGCGGGCCTGTTACCGCACCATGTTCGAGTTTTGCTCTGATCCCGAAGCCCTTGAACGGCTACGCTGGTTTGCCTGCTATCTGAGCAATGGCAAACACATGGCGTTTTACGCCTCTTTCGGGACGGTCATGGTACTCTTGGCGATAACCGCGCCAGTGGCCATGGCCTTTGGGTTTGCCGGCGCAAGCGCAGCGCGATCACGTATTCTTCCGATCCGCTGGCTGGGCAAAGGATATACCGCGATTGTGCGTGGCGTACCGGATATCGTGTTTTTCTTGTTCTTTGTGATCGCTCTGGACCAAGCGTTTGAATGGATGCGCCACCAAATCAAATGCCCGGATTGGGCCGACCCGATCCGTCAAGGCAACGACTTTATTGTCTGCGGTGCGGCCAAACTGCCGTTGAACACCGCGCCGCAATGGATCCACGAAACATACGGGTTTTTCCTTGCTGTACTGACCTTTGCCATCGTCTTTGGTGCCTTCGCCGCCAACGTTCTGTTTGGTGCCATGCGCGCTGTACCCATGGCGCAGCTGGAAACCGCCGCCGCGTATGGCATGTCGGAACGCCAGACCTTCTGGCGGGTTTTGGTCCCGCAAATGTGGCTGTACGCCCTGCCCGGCCTTTCGAACCTTTGGCTGATCCTTGTGAAAGCCACGCCCCTGCTGTTCCTGCTGGGGGTTGAGGACATCGTCTATTGGGCGCGCGAGCTGGGCGGTTTCGTGAACCCGCGGTTCACGGACTATCCGCATGGTGACTGGCGTTTGTTCTATTTCCTGGGGCTGCTTGTGTTCTACCTGTTCCTGACCTGGGGCAGCGAAAGGGTGCTGGCGCGGCTGACCAAACGTCTCAGCCATGGACAGGCCACGATGGGCGGTGAAGCGGCCCGGCGCGAGGCACAAGCATGAGCTGTCTTGAAACCATTCAAGCCTACGGCGTACGTGCACTTGGTTACGGTGAACGCCTGCTGCCGCGCAGTGACTTCACGCTGTGTGAACAAGTGACCCTGATCGGTTCCGGCATGATTTGGAACATCTATTTCGGAGCGCTGGCCTTGGTATGCGGGTTCTTTCTGGCCACCGTTGTGGCCCTTGCCAAGAATGTTCCATCGCCGTGGCTCCGCAAGCCGGCTGAGGCGTTCGTTTTTGTCTTCCGTGGCTCACCGCTTTTCATCCAGTTCTTTTTGGCCTACGAGGCCTTCGTTCTGCTGCCAAAGGCGGGGATTCCTGTGAATCTCGGCTTTGTCCTGATCACTGTGGAAACGGCGTGGCTGACCAAAGCATGGGCTGGTGCGCTGATCGTTTTGTTCCTGAACACGGCGGCCTATTCGGGTGAAATCTTCTATGGCGCCCTGCGCGCTGTGCCGCGCGGAGATCTGGAGGCCGCCGATGCTTATGGCCTGACTGGCTGGGCCCGGTTTCGCCGCGTGGTCTGGCCCACGATGCTGCGCCTTGCGTGGCCTGCTTACACGAATGAGGCAATCTTTCTGTTCCATGCCACCACTCTGGTCTATTTCTCGGGCTTCCCGGCATGGAAGCAACAGGGTGATGCGCTGTACTATGCCAACTATTTCGCGGACAAGACGTTCAATCCCTTTGTGCCCTACCCCATCGTTGCAACCTATTTCGTTTTGTTGACCTTGGTGGTGATCGGGTTCTTTGGTCTGGTGAACAGACGCTTGAACCGTCACCTTCCGCAATCAAACCGCCCGCGTCTGCGTATCCGCCCGCAGGTGATCCGATGAGCCGGACCATACGTGTTGCCGCGTGTGACCTGAATGGGCAAGCCCGTGGCAAACGGTTGCCCGAAAGCTATGCCACGAAACTGGATGGCGCAGTCCGACTTCCGTTCTCGGCCCTGAACCTGGACATATTCGGCGCCGATATCGAGAACAGCCCACTGGTCTTTGAAAGCGGCGATGCTGATGGTGCCCTGCAACCCACCGATCGGGGTCCGGTGCCCATGCCGTGGCTGCAGGGCGCACCTATGTTCTATCCGATGACGTTGGTGGAAAATGGCGTACCTTGGCCCGGCGACCCCCGGGGCGCTTTGATCAATGTACTGGACCGCTTTGCAGCACGCGGCTGGCGTGTCATGGCCGCGACAGAGTTGGAGTTCTATTTGCTGGACACGAGCGACAGGCAAGTGCGCGCGCCCTTGTTGCCCGGTACAGATACGCGTCTTTCGGGCGACGAAATCCTGTCATTGCAATTGTTGGACGGTTTCGATGCCTTCTTTTCAGACCTCTACGCCAACGCGGCCGCGATGGGACTGCCAGCACAAGCGGCCATCGCCGAGGGGGGTGTGGGACAGTTCGAGGTGAACCTGAACCACCAAGATGCCCTGCGAGCCGCAGACGACACTTGGCTGTTCAAAATGCTGGTTAAAGGCGTAGCGCACGCGCATGGTCTTACGGCCAGCTTCGCAGCCAAGCCTTTCCCGGCGCAAGCGGGCAACGGCCTGCATGTGCATTTTTCGATCATTGACCGAGACGGCAACAACGTCTTCGATGACGGGTCAGATACCGGAAATGACACGCTGCGCCACGCTGTTGGCGGGCTGTTGGCGACCATGCGCGACCAGACTTTGATCTTTGCACCGCACGCCAATTCCTTTGCCCGGTTCACGCCCGGCTCTCATGCCCCAACAGCGCTGTGCTGGGCGTATGAAAACCGTACAGCGTCGATCCGTATCCCTGGTGGATCACCAAAGGCACGACGCATCGAACATCGTGTCGCGGGCGGAGACACGAACCCTTACCTGATGCTTGCCGCGATCCTTGGCGGTGCCATGAACGGGATTGACGATGCCATCAATCCACCGCCTCCGATCACGGGTAATGCTTATGCGCAGGATCTGCCTCAGATGGCGGGAAGCTGGGTCGAGGCCATCGACTTTTTCGCTGACAGCCCCTTCACGACCCGCATTTTTGCGCCTCTTCTGATAGACAATCTTGTTCGCACCAAGCGTCAAGAGTTCTCTCAATTGGGCGAGGCCACATTTGATGTGCAGTTGGGCGCGGTCCTCTCGCGGGTCTGACCCCTTGTCCGAATTTCAGGCCGGCGTTAGCGTACCCACCAGATAACGTGCAGGTATCAATGCTGATTGGAATTCTTCAGGCAGGCCATTTGGCGCAGGAAGTGCAGGCCGGCCACGGTGACTATGTGCGGCTCTATTCCGAGCTGTTGGCAGGCCACGGGCTGCGGTTTCAGGGATGGAACGTCGTGGACATGGAGTTTCCGATTTCTATCGACGCGGCGGATGGCTGGCTGATCTCGGGGTCGCGACATGGGGCATATGAAGATCTGCCGTTCATTCCGCGCCTTGAAACCTTTATCCGCGAGGCACATGCCGCCGAGAAACCTATGATCGGCATATGTTTTGGCCATCAGTTGATCGCCAAGGCCCTGGGTGGTCGGGTCGAGAAATTCGACGGCGGCTGGATGGTGGGGCGCAAAGACTACATGCTGGATGGCATGAGCTACGCTCTGAACGCATGGCATCAGGACCAGGTTCTGAAAGCCCCGGCAGGCGCCCGCGTCATTGGTTCGGCCCCGGGATGCAAAATCGCGGCATTGGCCTATGGCGACACAATCCTGACGATGCAACCGCATCCCGAGTTTCCAAACAGCGTGTTGACCGAACTGCTGGACCATCGTGCCAAGGGCATCGTGCCCGTTGACCGCCAAAACGCTGCACGGGCCATGTTGGACCAGCCCAACGACAACGCGCGCATCGGGCAGAAACTTGCACGGTTCTTTGTGGCACACCAACAGGTGGATCATGGGTGATCTGATCCAAAAGTTGCCCGAAGCAGCCCAAGCCTATTTGTCCGGGCGACGATTGGACGAGGTTGAATGCATCGTTTCCGACCTTGCCGGTGTGGCACGCGGCAAGGCAATGCCAGCCAGCAAATTCGGCAATCAAAGCCACTTCTACCTGCCGAATTCGATTTTTCTACAGACGATTACCGGCGATTGGGCCGACCTGGATGGCGAAGCCTTCACCGAACCCGACATGGTTTTGACCCCCGACTATGACACGGCCGTGGCGGCGCCGTGGACCGGGGACTGGACGCTTCAGGTGATACACGACATTGCCACGCAGGATGGCAGGCCGATGCCTATTGCCCCGCGTAACGTGCTGAAACGTGTTGTCGCCCTTTATAATGACCGCGGGTGGGAACCGGTTGTGGCCCCGGAGATGGAGTTCTTTCTGGTGGCGCGCAACACTGATCCTGCCATGGAAATCGAACCACCCATGGGTCGGTCCGGGCGCCGGGCAGCAGCGCGGCAGGCCTATTCGATGAGCGCGGTTGACGAATACGGGCCGGTGATCGACGACATCTATGATTTCGCCGAGGCGATGGGGCTGGAGATCGACGGCATCCTGCAGGAAGGCGGCGCCGGTCAGATCGAGATGAACCTGCGCCACGGCGATCCGGTGCGGCTGGCCGACGAGATCTTTTACTTCAAACGCATGATCCGCGAGGCAGCTCTGCGGCACGATTGTTTTGCCACCTTCATGGCCAAGCCTATTCAGAACGAACCCGGCAGCGCCATGCATATCCACCATTCCGTGGTGGACCTGGCCAGTGGACAAAACCTCTTTGCCGCGCCAGACGGGCAGGAAACCCCGGAGTTTCTGCATTTTATCGGCGGAATGCAGCGGCATTTGCCTTCCGTGATTGCCTTGTTGGCGCCTTATGTGAACTCCTATCGCCGCTATGTCCCGGATTTTGCGGCGCCGATCAATCTGGAATGGGGCCGCGACAATCGTACGACGGGGCTGCGCGTGCCGGTTTCGCGTCCTGAGGCGCGGCGGGTCGAAAACCGCATCGCCGGGATGGACTGCAACCCTTATTTGGGCATCGCGGCCTCGCTGGCTTGCGGATATCTTGGCCTGCTGGAGCGTGAAGCCCCGCGCGAAGGGTTCACCGGCGATGCCTATGACAGCGACGCGGGCATTCCGCGAAATGTCGGCGAGGCGCTGGACCTGCTCGTGGCGGCCGACGCCCTGAAAGATGTGCTGGGCACGGAGTTCTGTCAGGTTTATGCGGCGGTTAAGCGTCTGGAATACCAGGAATTTCTGCACGTTATCAGCCCGTGGGAACGCGAACATCTGCTGCTGAACGTATGAACCTGCTCACGGCAAACGACCGACCCGGCTTTTACCCACACAGCTGGTACGCGGCAACCGCCAAGCCATTGCCACCATTTCCATCCCTGAAAGGTAACGCGACAACCGATGTGGCCGTCATAGGTGGTGGCTTTACCGGGCTTTCCGCGGCACTTCACCTGGCCGAGGCGGGCGTGCATGTCACCTTGTTAGAGGCGCAAAGGGTTGGCTTTGGCGCTTCGGGGCGAAATGGCGGGCAAGTTGGTTCGGGTCAGCGACGCGAACAAGACACGTTGGAACAGATGATGGGCAAGGAAGACGCCCAAGCGCTTTGGCAATTGGGCGAGGATGCAAAAGCCAAAGTCCTGTCTTTGTGTCGTGCTCATGCGATTGATGCAATGTGGCGTCCGGGCATTGTGCATGCCGACATAAACCCGAAGGACGTTCCCCACAGTCACGCCTATGCGGACCACTTGCGCGGCGCCTATGGCTACGTAGCAATAGAAAAACTGAACGGCGCTCAAATACGCGCACTCGTTGGCTCGCCGACCTATCATGGCGGCTATATCGACCGCGGCGCGGCTCATATTCACCCGTTGCGTTTTGCCCTGGGGCTGGCACGCGCTGCTGTCACAGCGGGGGCCGTGATTCATGAAGGTAGCACGGTAGAGCGAATTGACCCCGGCCAACCCGCGACTTTGCAGACGCCTAACGGAACGCTGCGCGCGAACCATGTGATCGTTGCCGCCAATGGCTATCTTGGCAAACTGATGCCACAGATCGCCTCACGGGTGATGCCGATCAACAATTTCATCGTTGCAACCGAGCCGTTGGACCAGACCGCGCCGGAAATCCTGTCCGAGGATGTTGCCGTAGCTGACAGTAAATTCGTGGTGAACTATTTTCGCCTGTCCGAGGATCGCCGGTTGCTGTTCGGCGGCGGCGAGACGTATGGCTATCGGTTTCCCAAGGACATTGCGTCGACCGTTCGAAAACCGATGGCCCGGATCTTTCCACAGCTCAAAAACGTGCGCATAGACTATGCTTGGGGCGGCACGCTGGCCATCACGATGCAACGTCTTCCCCTGTTCACACGGTTGGGGTCGAATATCGTGTCGGCCTCGGGCTATTCAGGGCATGGCGTCGCGTTGGCAACGTTGGGCGGGCAATTGCTGGCCGAGGCCATTCGAGGCCCGTCAGACGGGTTTGCACTGATGTCGCGTCTGCCAACGCCACGCTTCCCCGGTGGAGCCGCCTTGCGCAGCCCGCTGTTGGCCGCCGCCATGACTTGGTACGCCATGCGCGACAAATTGCGCCTTTAGCCCTTGCAGTAAAAATTTCATTTGCCTTTCATGAACCCAAAGTTCAAAATTCCTGAAACTCTTATTCAGGATTTCTGAAACATGACCACCGCGCCGAATGTGCATGACGCCGAGCCCATCCCCGAAGCCGCCCGGGCCGAGATTGACCGGCTGCTGAACTCGGGCGATCTGTTCCGTTATACAGCCCCCGAAAACGCACCGGTGGCCCTGCTGGAACGCGAATTCGCGGAATTCATGGGTGCAAAATACGCGGTGGCTGTGGCCTCGTGCTCGGCCGCGCTGTTCCTGTCGCTCAAGGCGCTGGACTTGCCGCGCGGCGCGCGCGTTCTGGTGCCCGCCTTCACCTTCGCCGCTGTGCCCAGCGCGATCGTCCATGCCGATTGCCAGCCGGTGCTGGTTGAAGTGGGCGAGAACTATCGCATCGACATGGCCGATTTCGAGGCCAAGCTGGATGACAGCATCGCCGCCATCATGATCAGCCATATGCGCGGCCATACCTCGGATATGGACGCCATCATGGCGCTGGCCGATGCGCGCGGTATTCCGGTGGTCGAAGACGCCGCCCATTCGCTGGGTACGCTGTGGCATGACCGCAAGATCGGCACCATTGGCAAGATCGGCTGTTTCTCGTTCCAGTCCTACAAGATGATCAACGCCGGCGAAGGCGGTATCCTGATCACCGACGACGCCGACCTTGTGGCCCGCGCGGTGATCATGTCGGGCGCCTACGAGCATAACTGGCGCAAGCACCCGGTGGTGCAGGACCGGTTTGGCCACTGGCAAAACAAGCTGCCGCTGTACAACACGCGCATGCAGAACCTGTCGGCCGCGGTGATCCGCCCGCAACTGGCCGAGGTGGCGCGCCGGGTGCGCGACGGGCGGGCCAACCATGACTATGTGGCCGGGCGGCTGAACGCGTCGCCCTTTCTGACAGTGCCCGAGCCGCTGGCCGCCGAGACCCGCGCGCCGGATTCCATTCAGTTCAACCTGGTGGGCTTCGGTTCCGATGCCGAAGCCAAGGCATTTCAAGATGCCACGGCAGCCATCGGCGTACATGTGCAGGTCTTTGGGCTGAGCGACGACAATGCCCGCGCCTTTTGGAACTGGCAGTTCATTCCGGGCAAGATGCCCGACCTGCCACAGACCCGCGCGATGCTGATGCGCGCCTGCGACGTGCGCCTGCCCGCGCGCCTGACCCGGGCCGAGCTGGATTTCATCGCCGATGCACTGCTGAACGCCGCCACCCAGGTTAAGGGGGCCGAGGCGGCCTGAATTACGGCATTGCCTGCAAGGGTCGTCTTGCGCAACGGTCAAACCTCACGCGAAAGACCGCGGGGTGGCGATCCAACCGGGGTCGTGATGCGTTTATGGTGCAAGGCGCCTCTGACGGCGTGGTCAAAGACCGTCCATTGCAAAATCGCCAGCCCTTTCGGGCGGTCTGGCGATCAGCCGGGCGCCTTCGGCGCTGTTAACCGGCTGAGAAACGGCACGGCCTAAAGCAACTTCAATCGCCCCTTCAGCCACGGCATGTCGTGTGTTGCCGGCGCAACGATCATCTCGTCCAGGATAGGGCGCAGGCGGCCAGCCATCTGTGCGGGCATCTCGCCCAGAACACCCTGGCGGGCATTCAGGCTGATCTGTCGCGACAAAGGTGCAAAAGGCAACGGGTGCGCACGGGTTGCACCCCGGAAGCGGTGCGCCCGCAAATACCCCAACGGTGTCAGGATCGCCCAGCCCAGCCCCGCCGCCACCATCGCCAGGATGGCGTGATAGCTGTCCAGCTCGAACCGATGCGGTGGTGCCAGATTGTGGCGTTCCAGATGCGCCAGGATCTGCCGGCCCATCACATGGCGCGCCGAATACTGGATCAGCGGCAGTTCGGCCATCGCCGCCTCGGCGCTGTCGAACCCGTCGGGCGTGGCGGCAATGAACGGTTCCTCCAGCAGCGGATGCACCTCCATCCAGCTGGGCGGCGTGGCGGTATCGGCGGTCACCACCACGTCTAACGCCCGGGCGTCCAGCTGATCAATCAGCCGATGACTGGCCCCGGTTTCCAGCAGGAACTGGCAGGTTTGCAGGTCGCCGGCCATCTGAGCCAACAGGCGTGGGGTGACATCGGCGTCAAAATCCTCGATCACGCCCAGTCGGAAATCGGTCAGCGCCGACAGATCGTTGCCCGCCAGTTCGGCCTTGGCCAGCTGCGCCTCGGTCAGGATCTTGCGAGCGCGCCGCAGAAAGATCTTGCCCGCCGGGGTCAGGGTCACGGGCCGCGTGGTGCGGTCCATCAACTGCACCCCCAGCGCGGTTTCCAACCCGGCGATCTGTTGCGAGATGGCCGACGGGCTGGCGCCCAGCCGCTTGGCGGCGGCGGATACGGCGCCCTCGTCGGCGGTGGCGGCAAATGCCTCGACCCCCCATAGGGTTACCCTGCCCGCCGATTGTACCATACCCACCCCTCTGGCTCAGATTACGCAAAGACTAGGCCGATGCAGAACCCGCCGCAACGGCGAAGGCGGGCGAAAACTGCCCGCTGCCCGGCCAGAAACCCGGCCAAATGCCCAACGGTTTGGGCAAACTGCCGCCGCGCCGGTTTCGCCGATTGATCCGCCGCAACGGGGGCGCTAGCGTGCAGCCAACAGCAGACCCAAGGAGAGCCCGATGGCCGACACCACCCCGCAAAGCTGGGACGCCCGTGCAACCAACAGCATGTTCTATGGCTTTACCGACCTGCCGTCGATCCGCGAACGCGGCGCGGTTGTTCTGACCCATGGCGAGGGGCCTTACGTGGTGGATGTCGAAGGCAAGCGCTATCTGGATGCCAATTCGGGCCTGTGGAACATGGTTGCGGGCTTCGACCACCCCGGCCTGATCGAGGCCGCGCAGGCGCAATATGCGCGCTTTCCCGGCTATCACGCGTTTTTCGGCCGAATGTCGGACCAGACGGTGATGCTGAGCGAGAAGCTGATCGAGGTATCGCCGTTTGAGACGGGCAAGGTGTTTTTCACCAATTCGGGGTCCGAGGCGAATGATACCATGGTCAAGATGCTGTGGTTCATGAACAAGCAACGCGGCATGCCAACCAAACGCAAGATCATCACGCGCGAAAACGCCTATCACGGGGTGACGGTGGCCGCGGCATCCATGACCGGCAAACCCTATAACGAGCTCTTTGGCCTGCCCCTGCCCGAATTTGTGCATGTGCGTTGCCCGCACTACTGGCGCGAGGCGCTGCGCGGTGAGACCGAGGAAGAGTTCACCCAACGCATGGCCGACGAGCTGGACCAGACCATCCGCCGCGAAGGCGCCCAGACCATCGCGGCCTTTGTGGCCGAGCCGGTGATGGGCGCTGGCGGGGTGATCCCGCCCAGCAAAGGCTATTTTCAGGCCATCGCCAAGGTGCTGAAAAACCACCGCATCCCGTTCATCGCCGACGAGGTGATCACCGGGTTTGGCCGCACCGGCAACACCTGGGGCTGCGAGACCTATGACTTCATGCCCGACGCCATCATCTCATCCAAGAACCTGACCGCCGGGTTTTTCCCGATGGGTGCGGTGATCCTGGGCCCCGAACTGGCCGACACGTTGCAGCAGGTCACCGACGAGGTGGAGGAATTCCCGCATGGCTTCACCGCCTCGGGCCACCCCGTGGGCTGCGCCATCGCGCTGAAGGCCATCGACGTGGTGATGAACGAGGGGCTGGCCGACAACGTCAAGGCGCTGACCCCCCGGTTCGAGGAAGGTCTGGCGCGGCTGGCCGAGCACCCGAACATAGGCGAATGGCGCGGCAAAGGCTTTATGGGCGCGCTGGAAGCGGTGCAGGACAAGGCCACAAAAACTCCGTTCGACGCCAAGCTGTCGGTCAGCGAGCGCATTGCGAACACGTGCACCGATCACGGGCTGATCTGCCGGCCGCTGGGTCAGTCGATCGTGCTGTGCCCGCCGTTCATCATGACAGAAAGCCAGATGGACGAAATGTTCGACAAGTTGGAAAAGGCCCTGAACGAGGTGTTCAAGGCCATCACCTAGGGCTTAGCCACCCAGTTTGCTGAGTTTTGCCTGAAGCTCGGCCAACTGGGCCTTTATGTCATTCAGGTCATCGCCACCTTCGCCCTGCTCTTCTTCGGGCTGCGTCGTGCCGAAACCGCCCATCATGCCGCCGGTCATTGCTTTCATAAACGCTTCTTGCTGCTTTTGCATCGCGTCGAATCCGGGCATGCCCGCCATCGGGTTAGGGATCGAGCCAAGGTTTTCCATCATCTTTGACTGACCGTCGCGCAGCATTTCAAAGCTCATGGCCAGAAACTGCGGCACCACGCTTTGCGCCTGCGTGGAATAGCTGCGCACCAGATCGTTCAAAACACCCAGAGGCAGAACATTTTCGCCGCGACTTTCATGCTCGGCCACAATTTGAAGCAGGTATTGGCGGGTCAGATCGTCACCGCTTTTCAGGTCGACGATCTTGACTTCGCGACCATCACGGATGAATCCGGCGATGTCTTCGAGCGTCACGTAGTCACTTGTTTCGGTATTGTACAACCGCCGGCTGGCATATCGCTTGATCAACAGCGGTTTTACTTCCTCGTTCACAGAGCTTCTCCCCAGATTTTACCCACCGATGTTGCGGTGCAGAGAAGCTTAGGACCAGTTGGACAAAAAGAAAAGAGCGGGCTGAGGGAAGCCCGCTCTTGCGACCACATCAACAGGGAGGGAGTTGATGAAGTAAATTACTTAGCAGCTGCAGTAGCTTTCTTAGCGGCAGCAGTTGCTTCGTCGGTTGCTTTCTTGACCGCGGCGGTTGCTTCTTCGGTCAGGTCTTTACCAGCAGCCAGAACCAGCTCAACGGTTTCCATCTGAACTTTCTTGGCAACTTCAGCGAAGGCAGCCAGGTTTTCAGCAGCCAGTTCAGCCGAAGCCGAAGCGAAGTCGGTCAGGGCTTTGGTGTATTCGGTCGGCTCTGCCTTGGCAGTGGTTACCGAACCCAGTTTGCCCAAAGTGTCTTTGGCCCAAGCCGACGAGATGTCGTTCGACTTTTCAGCAGCTTCCAGAGCTACTTTCGACATTTTCTCGCCCAGCACGGCGCTGGTTTTGAAGGCGTCTTGGTAGGCAGTGGTGTCAACCGGGAAGTTTGCAACCATGTCCTGAACCATTTTGTTGAAGTCTTGTGCGGTAGCCATTTTCGTATCTCCTAAAAGGATGGGCGGGGGCCCGTTCGTATTTCCTGAAAAGAGATATACATGCTGCGCCGCAGCATTTCAACATTTTTTTGCTGCGGTGCAGAAAAAACTTTCTAGTCGCTTCTCTGGACGTTGCGTCCGGGTGCATCTTCCAACGCGGGGAATTCGTCTGAACCGGGCACGCGTGCATCAACCTTTTTGCCTGCGCGGCCAGCCAGCCATTCACCCCAACGCGGCCACCAAGACCCTTCGGTAAACTCAGCGCTGTCCAGCCACTCTTGCGCCGTACCATCAAGGGATTCGTTGGTATAATGACCATACTTCTTCTTTGATGGCGGATTTATGATACCCGCAATATGGCCGCTTTCGGACATGATAAACGTCTTGTCCTTGCTCGCCATTTTCTGAATGCCGCGGTAACTGTCATTCCAAGCAGCGATGTGATCGGTTTCGCAGGCAATTGCGCACAGCGGTACAGTCACGTCCTTTAGCGTCAGGGTTTCGCCGCACAGCAGAAATCCCTCATTTGCCAGCTTGTCGCCCTGACACAGCCCGCGCAGATACTCGACCGTCATTCGGCCAGGCAGGTTGGTGCCGTCACCGTTCCAATACAACAGGTCAAATGCAGGCGGTGCCTCACCCATCATGTAACTGCGGATTGCCGGGCGATAAATCAGATCATTGGCGCGCAGGTACGAGAACGTGCGCGACATGTAGAAGGATTCGAGGATACCGTTCGCTTCAACTTCCTGCTGGATTCCGTCCACAAAGTCGTCATCCAAGAAGGGGCTGAACTCACCCTGGTCGGAAAAATCGGTAAGCGTCGTAAAGAACGTCGCGGACTTTACCGATCTATCTTTGCGCTTTTTCAACAGGCCCAGAACCATCGACAGCGTGGTGCCCGCAATGCAGTAGCCCACTACATTCACCGACTTTTCCCCGGTGATCTTCTTGGCCACGTCGATCGCAGTCAGGTAACCCTCTTGAACATAGGTATCCATCCCGACATCGGCATAGGTTTTGTCCGGGTTTACCCAGCTGACAACAAACAATGTAAAGCCCTGATCGACGATCCACTTGATCAACGAGTTCTTGGCCTTCAGATCCATGATGTAGAACTTGTTGATCCATGGCGGGAAGATGATCAACGGCGTCGCATGTACCTTTTCAGTCGCAGGGGCGTACTGGATAAGCTCCATCATGCGGTTGCGGAATACGACCTTGCCCGGTGTGGTTGCCAGGTTCTCACCCACCTTGAAAGCGTTCTTGTCGGCCAGCGTTACCAGAACCTCGCCGTCATTCGCTTCGACGTCACGCACCAGGTTTTCCAACCCAAGAACCAGAGACTCACCTTCGGTTTCCACTGCTTTTGCCAGCGCCTCAGGGTTTGTTCCAAGGAAATTCGTTGGCGCCATCAGGTCGACAACCTGCTGTGTAAAATGCCGGATGCGGCGCCGGTCTTTCTCGTCCAGTCCATCCAGTTCTTCGACCGCCTCGCGGATGGCCTCGGACGTGGTCAGGTATTGTTGCTTGAGATAATTGAAATACGGGTGCGTCTGCCACAGCTCGCTTGTGAACCGCGGGTCCTTGGGTGTTTCATCCTTGGGCGGCACCAGCTTGCCGGTCGCAAGCGCCTCTTGCGCTTCGATGAAGTGTTTCACCGTTTTGCCCCAAAACGCCACCTGCTGTTCAAAGATTTTCGACGGCTGATGCATCACGTCGTTAAGGTATGCCGCCGTGGTTTTCATATAGAGGTCTTGGCCCGGACCGTTCAGACTGGGCCGCACTTGTCGCTTGGAAGACAAGGCTGTTACCAAACGTTCGCTCAGTTCTTCAACCCGCGCGAGGTTCTCGTTCAGCTTTTCGAGGTTGGCAGATGCGTCCTTCTGGTCGGTTGTCATCGGGCCATTTTCCCCCTATATTTCGCACTCGCAGCATAACTAGTATTAAGCTACGCTTCAACCGTGGCACGCCGACGCAGCAGGAAAGGACTACCGCATGAAGAATATGGCGACATATGACCTCATGGAGAGCATCCGAAACACCAACCAATGGTTGGGCGCGTCTGCGCATGCTCTGGGATCGTACCCTTTTGCAGGCATCATTGCCAATCCGTTCTTTCAGGTCCTGTCAGCCTGGGGTGAAGTGACCGAACGCAGCTTTGCCCGCATGGTCGCCAAACCCGACTGGAACATCTACACCGTTGTAGGCGAAGATGGCCGCGATCATGTCGTCAACGTTGTGCCCGTGGTTGAGCGGCCATTTGGCGATCTGATCCATTTTTCTGTGCAAGGCCGCGGCCCAATGAAGCGCAAAGTCATGCTGGTGGCACCGATGTCGGGCCACTATGCCACGCTGTTGCGGTCGACCGTCGCCAGCTTGCTGCCGGACGCCGACGTTTATGTCACCGACTGGCACAACGCGCGCGATATCCCTGTTTCTGCTGGCAAGTTTGATATCGAGGACTACACGCTGTACCTCGTCGACTTCATGAAGGCCTTGGGTTCGGACGTGAACGTCATCGCCATTTGCCAGCCTGCCCCGCTTGCATTGGCCGCCACGGCCTACCTGGCCGAAGAGGACCCCGAGGCGCAGCCGCGCACCCTGACATTGATCGGTGGCCCCATTGATCCCGATGCCGCCGCAACCGATGTCACCGATTTTGGCCGCCGCATCACCATGGGTCAGCTTGAACAGCTGGCCATTCAGCGTGTAGGCTTCAAATATGCAGGCGTTGGCCGCATGGTTTACCCCGGCCTGTTGCAGTTGGCCTCGTTCATGTCAATGAATGCGGACCGTCACGGTCAGGCGTTCTACGAGCAGATCCTGCGCGCCGCGAAGGGCGAAGCAGCCGATCATGACAAACACAATCGCTTTTACGATGAATACCTTGCTGTCATGGACATGACCGCCGAGTTCTATCTGTCGACGGTAGAGCGGATTTTCAAAAACCTTGAGATCGCACAGAACCGGTTCGAAGTCGCAGGAAAAACTGTGGACATCGGAAAAATTACATCGGTTGCCGTGAAAACGGTGGAAGGCTCCAAGGATGATATCTCGGCCCCGGGGCAATGCGTTGCCGCGTTGGACCTGTTAACCGGATTGCCCGACAGCAAGAAAGCCAACCACTTGGAAGACGGCGCTGGCCACTATGGCATCTTCGCGGGCAAAAGCTGGCGGAACAACATCCGTCCCCTGGTTTTGGAGTTCATCGACAGCAACGCTGGCGAAGACGCGAATGTCACCCGCTTGGCGCAGGTCTGATCACGTCAACCTGAGCGGCATCGCCAACCATTCCTGTAACGCATCCGTCACCGCACGCGGGTTTTCCAGCAATGGCAGGTGCCCGGCATTCGGAACCACACACAGCCTTGCGCTGGGTAACAGCGTTGCCGTGAACTCGTGCCGCTGCAGTGGTAGCCGCATGTCATCCTGACCGCAAATGACCATCGCGGGCCCACGGTAATTGCGCAGCGCGCGCTGCTGATCCGGGCGGCGTTGCATGGCCCTGGATTGCTCGCAAAACACTTCCGGCCCCAGCCGCTTGGCCATTTTCTGCAGATTTTCCAGCAGGTTCGCCTGTGCCTCACCAGTATAAAGGATCTCGGCCGGGTATTCGTTTTTGATCGCGCGCCAAAGCCGACCAGCCTGCGCGTCAAATATCCGCATCTCGCGATCTGCAGCCTCTTGCGGCGTCGGGGACAACGGCCCGGCCGATATCAGGGCAAGCCGTGTTACGCGATCTGGCTGTTGCCGCAAGACCTCCATCGCGACCATTCCACCCAGCCCGTCACCGGCCAACGCGAAATGCGCTGGCGCGCTGGCCAGAATTCGGGCGGCCATGTCGCGAATGCTGTCTCCGCGACACACGGGCGCCAATTGCACCGGGTGCTGATCGTTCAAAGCCATGATCAGTGTGGAAAACACGCGCGCATCGCATCCCAGTCCCGGAATGAGAATGACGGGTTCGCCTGTCACCGCGCCGATTCCCTGCGGCGGCTTGGGGTCGTGTCGGGTCATTGCCCGGCCTCATTTGTGGTTCACTGCCTTTAAGGAAAATTTACCAAGCTTCGGGCGTGAGAGCTACAAATCTGCGACCCATTTCTCAATCGCTGCGCGGACCGTTGCATTAAGGCCCGGGCTCATGATGTCTCCGGCTAATACATGGGCGTTTTGATCATCTTCCGTGCCCGGCTCGACATTCACGATCTGCGCATCATCACCCCATGACCCTGCAACCTGACGGGTCAGGTCCGCACGCACCACGGTGTCGTTGTCCGAAAAGATGAACAAGGCGGGAACAGAGGCTGTGCTGAAATCAAGACGACGCACAGCCACCAAAAGCGCCTGCAGCGGCAAAGCGGAAACCACTGGATAGCGCGCCGTCCAGAATGCCGCATGCGCGTCGTTCTTCGTTTCGAAGCTGCGTTCGTGCCCTTCGATCAACGGCACAAAGTAGCGCGCGAATGGGGCGGAAAGTATGGGGGCCATGGGGTTGTTAATCCCATAATTCGGCGAAATCAGGACCATACCCTTTACGTTCTCTGCGCGCGCTGGATCGGTCGCGGCAAGCATGGCCAGTGTCCCGCCAGTGGAAGTGGACAGGATCAACAGCTCCTCTCCAATGGTGCGACCGATGGCCAGCGCTTCGTCCAGATCATGCACCCAATCCGCGACGGTGGGTTCTGCCATCGCCGCGCCATCGCGGCCATGGCCAGCAAGCCGAGCGTAGTAAAGGTTCGCACCAAGGGTTGCGGCCACTTGATCCGGAACCGGCCGAATCTCTTCGGACGTAGCCGAGAAACCGTGCAGGTAGATGATCGAAAGCGGTGTTTTTTGCCGTGCTTCTGTCGCCCAGACCACGCGTTTCGCGACGCCCTCACGCAGGTTTGGGACGTTTCCTTCGACGTCCGCCAGGTAAATGTCCACGTCGTCACCAATGGCATTGGGATCGAACCGCGCTGTCAGGTCCACCTTTTCGCGGGTCAGGTACCCGCCCACAACCAAAAGCGCGACCAAAGCCGCAAGGATCTTCCACACCATGCCTTTCCTCCCTCAGGCAAGCAGGGCCTCGGCTGTCTTGGTGATCAAATCGAGGCACTGGGGCGAGGAGAACCGGTGATCTTCCCCTTTGACAAGGGTCAACCTAACGTCACCTCCGCCCAGATGGTCCAGCAGTCGCAGGGCGGTATCCCGGCTGACGGCCTCGTCTTCTGTGCCTTGCAGAAGCCGTACGGGGCCGGGAACCGACAAGGGGCTGCGCAGAACCAATTGATTGCGGCCATCCTCGATCAGACGCTTGGTGATGACATAAGGCTCGTCGGAATACTCCGATGGAAGCTCGATCCTTCCATCGCGCAGCAAAGTGGCCCGTTGGTCTTCTGTGAATTCGGACCAATAGCCGTCCTCGGTGAAATCCGGCGCCGCCGCGATTCCGATCAGACCCGCCACGCGTTCCGGCATTGCGCGCGCCACCAACAAGGAAATCCATCCTCCCATGGACGAGCCGATCAACAATTGCGGGCCCTCGGTCAGCGCCCCGATCGCATCCATCGCATCCTGCGCCCAATCGCCGATGCAGCCATCCTCGAAAGCTTCACTGCTTTCGCCATGTCCGGAATAGTCGAACCGCAGAAAGGCGCGGCCTTGCGCACGCGCCCACTCCTCCAAATACACCGCCTTTGTCCCTGCCATGTCGGATTTGAACCCCCCCAGGAACACGATGCCGGGCCCTGCCCCTTCGGTCCTGTGGTAGGCGATAGTGCGGCCGTTCGGGGTGGTAAGGTTGGCGTGCATGTCGGTCCTGAAATTGCTTGTCGTCCCGTGGGAACATGTGGTTGTTTTACCGCCATGACTGGACCGCGTTTTACCCCGCTCGTCAACTCTTTGCCCGCCACCGTTCCCTTTGTTGGACCCGAGGCGCTGGAACGCGCGCGCGGCCGGCCCTTTGCGGCACGGCTGGGTGCAAACGAAAGCTTGTTTGGACCGCCACCAGTGGCGGTCGAGGCAATGGCGAAGGCTGCCGCCGAGTTGTGGCAATACGGCGACCCGGAATCGTGGGACCTGCGTGCGGAATTGGCGAATATTCACGCGGTTGGTATGGAAAACATCGTCATGGGCAGTGGCATTGACGGTCTGTTGGGCTCCCTGGTGCGACTATGCGTGGCGCCGGGGGATGCAGTGGTCACTTCGCTGGGCGGCTATCCCACATTGAACTACCACGTGGCCGGATATGGCGGTGTGATTCACACCGTGCCATTTCGTGGCGATCACGAAGATTGCGATGCCCTGATCGCCAAAGCTGCCGAAGTTGAGGCAAAACTGGTGTATCTGGCCAATCCCGACAATCCGATGGGCACATGGCATGACGCCGCCAAAGTTCAGGCAATGATCGAAGCCGTGCCTGACGGCACGCTGCTCATTCTGGACGAAGCTTATCTTGAATTTGCACCTCAAGGGACTGCCCCCGCCGTCAACCCGGATGACCCGCGGGTGATCCGCATGCGTACCTTCTCCAAAGCTTATGGCATGGCGGGCGCCCGGATCGGTTACGCACTTGGCGCAGCACCTGTGATTGCCGAGTTCGCAAAGGTTCGCAACCATTTCGGCGTTTCACGCGCCAGCCAGGCGGGCGCACTTGCGGCACTGGGTGCGACCGCGTGGTTGGCTGAAACGAAGGCAAAGGTGGCCGCCGGGCGCGACCGCTTGGCTGGCATCGCACGCGCCAACCAGATGACTGCAATCCGCTCGGCCACGAATTTTGTCACTATGGATTGCGGCAAGGATGGAGAGTTTGCCCGCGCGGTGCTGGCAGCGCTGGCAGATCTCGATATCTTCGTACGTATGCCCTTTGTGGCCCCGGGCGACCGATGTATTCGCGTCTCTGCCGGTCCTGAACGGGAAATGGCCCTGTTTGAAGCGGCCCTGCCTCAGGCGCTGAAAACCGCTCACACGAAGGCGTGATTGGCCGTGGCTTAACCTCCACCCTACCCTTTGAGACACAGCAAAGGAGGCCCCGATGCACATGCCGCCACGCGGCCCCGCGCCAAACTATACAGTTCCGGCCCTGATTATGGGGTTCGTCAACCTGTTGGCGTGGTTGATTGTCATTTGGGGTGTTTGGGGGTTCAGTGTTGCGCTGCTGGTTGGCGTGGCACTGCACTGGTTGGTGGGACGCCTGCCCCACCGCGATTAGCTTGCCGCCAGCACTTTTGCCGCCGCGCCCAGCGCGCCTTCACCATGCGGAATGTCCAGCGCCGTTAATCCTGCTTCGATCGAACCCAGCACACCGAAGATCATCTGACCATTCACGTGACCCATATGGACAATACGGAAATGCCGGTGCCATGCGGGATCGCCCGAATGCGCCATGCCTAACCCGATGCCCAGGGTCACGCCCATATTCTGTTCGGTCCAATCGCGCAGTGCGGTGCCATTCGGGCCGGTCAAACGCGCAGCTGTCACGGCGTGCGAGCGGTCTTTGCGGTCTTCAACGTTCAGTGTCATCGGGCCGCCATCGCCCCAAACCTCCATCGCGGTCCAGACCGCCTCGGCAATACGCGTGTGTCTGTTGAATACAGCGTCGAGCCCTTCTTCATGCACGATCATGTTGAGCGCCTCGCGCAGGCCAAACAAATGATGCGTCGGCGCGGTTCCCGCGAAGTATTGATAGAATTCTTCCGGGTTGCCCCGGTTCGTCCAGTCCCAATAGATCGAGACCAAAGGCATCGCGCGGCGCACTTCGGCGGCCTTTTCGTTGAAAAAGACAAAAGAGACACCGGGCGGGGTCATCAGGCCTTTTTGACAGGCCGCCACCATCACATCGACACCCCAGGCATCCATTTCGAACCGGTCACATCCCAGCGATGCGATGCAATCGGCCATCAAAAGCCCCTCGTACCCTGCCGCATCCAGCGCAGCCCGAACGGCAGCAACGTCGTTCAGGATCGAGGTCGACGTATCAACATGAGTCACCATCACGGCTTTGAAACCGGCCGCGTCGGGCTGCTTCAGCCGGGTTTCAACCTTGGCAGGATCCACCGGTGTATCCAGACCAAATTCCAAGATCTCTGCGTGAATCCCCATGCGTTCGGCCATCTCGGCCCAGCCATGTCCAAACCGGCCTGTGGCCAGAACCAGTACCTTCTCGCCAGGCGCGGCGACGTTGGCCAATGCGGCCTCCCATGCGCCGTGACCATTGGCGATGTAGATCGCAACGTGGCCGTTTGTGCGCGCAACGGTCTTTAGATCGGGGATTAAGCTGGCCGTAAGGTCCACAAGTGAACCTGAATAGATGTTCGGCGCGGGTTGGTGCATGGCCCGCAGCACCCGGTCTGGCGTGACGGAAGGGCCAGGAATGGCGAGGTAGGAACGACCGTTGCGCAAAGACATGGGATCCTCGTGAGAATTGGTGACCTATCCCACTTATGCCTCACATAAGGACAGGTCAATCGCTTGCCACACCGCAATTTTCCCGCTAGACCCGGCCCCTGTTTGAACGTGGAAAATCTGAGCATGCTGCGCAACCTTTGGTCCCGTCTGAAGGGGTTTGAAACCCACCTGCGCCAAAACTGGGGACGCGACATTTCCACGCCATCCGGACGCCGCAACGCATGGTGGCATTTCCAGTTGATGGATCACGCCTTTTTACGAGTGCTGTGGACCAACCTGGACGAAATTGCACCGGGCGTTTGGCGGTCGAACCAACCCAGTCCAAAACGCATTAAGCGCTATGCACGTATGGGTATCCGCAACATCATCTATTTGCGAGGCGAAGCGCCCAAAAGCCATCTGCTATTTGAGCGTGAAACCTGCGCGCAGCTGGACATTGGGCTGCACAACGTTTCGCTTAGCGCGCGCAACCTGTGCCCGGCCGATGAATACCTGAAACTTCTGGACCTGTTTGATCGGCTGGAAAAGCCTTTTCTCATGCATTGCAAATCGGGTGCAGACCGTGCCGGTCTAGCTTCGGCGATGTATTTGATCCATGCTGAGGGAAAATCAGTAGCCGAGGCGCGGGCGCAACTTTCGTTCAAATACCTGCACCTCAAGAACGACAGCACGGGTGTTCTGGATTTCATGCTGGAGAAACTTGAAGTCGATCAGAAAAATGCACCGCAAACCCTGCGGACGTGGCTGCAGTCAACGTATGATCAAACTGCCCTGAGCCACGAATTTGCACAAAAACGGGCAGCGCGCAGTGGCTGAGCACCGCGGCATCCTAAGGTGGATCTGGCGCGGGTATCTACGCCGCTATTGGCCCATGATTGCCGTGGCACTGGCTCTGATGTCGGCGGAAGGCGTGGCACTGGGTGTGTTCAGCCGGATGATCGAACCGATGGTCGACAACGCCCTCGTCGCGCGCGAACCCGGGGCTTTGTCGCGCGTGGCAACGGTAATTGCCGGCATCTTCGTGCTGCGGGCCATTGCCGGATTTGGACACCGCGTTCTGATGGCACGCGTCGGACAAAGGGTGGCCAATCACCTGCAAAAAGACCTTTTGGACCACATGCTGACGCTGGACAAACAATGGTTCCAACGCAATCCGCCCGGCGGGCTGATTGAACGGGTACGCGGTGACACAACGGTTGTCTCAACGATTTGGGGCACCATTCTTGCCGCTGGTGGACGAGACATCGTGGCGCTGGTCGCCCTGTTCAGCGTTGCGATTTCAATCGACCTGACCTGGACATTGATTGCCGTGGCGGCGGTGCCCCTTCTGGTCTTGCCTGTGGCGGTCTTGCAGCGGCTGGTACGACGCATGACATTGGGTGCCAGAAATGCCGCCGAAGGCATCACAACGCGCCTGGACGAGATTTTCCACGGTATTACGACTATCAAGCTCGACCGAATGGAGACCCGGGAATCGGGGCGTTTCGTCTCTAAGCTCGATGCATATTTCAAGGCTCATATCGCGGCGCAGACCGGTCAGGCCGCGATCCCCGCCTTAATCGACGTCGTGGCCGGTATCGGCGTTACGGGCGTTATTGTTCTTGGTGGGTCGGAAGTTTTGTCGGGCGACAAAACACCGGGCCAGTTCATCAGCTTCCTTTTTGCCATCGCGCTGGTCTTTGACCCTTTGAGGCGGTTGGGGCAGATTTCCGGAGCTTGGCAAGCGGCGTTGGCCAGCCTCATGCGCCTTCACGCTGTGTTTCAAACGCAACCTTCCATCCTGCCGCCGGCCGAGCCACGCGCGTTGCCGGTTTCCGGCAATCAGGCGGATGTGGAGTTGCGGGATGTACACATGGCCTATGATGACACCCCGGTTCTGAACGGCCTGAACCTGACCGCCAAAGCGGGGGAGGTCACCGCGCTGGTTGGCCCGTCCGGCGCTGGCAAAAGCACCGTTTTCAACCTGATCACCCGCTTGGTCGAGCCACAAAGCGGTGACGTCCGCGTTGGAGGCATAGCCGTATCCGAACAAGACCCGGACGCGCTGCGCGCGCTGTTTTCGGTGGTTTCGCAAGACGCGGTACTGTTTGACGAAACGTTGCGGGATAACATCCTTCTTGGACGCTCGGTGCCTGATGCCACTTTGCAGTCGGTGCTCAAGGCGGCGCATGTGGACGAGTTCCTGCCCAAACTTCCGAATGGTCTGGACAGCCCCTGTGGGCCGCGTGGTTCAGCCCTGTCAGGAGGGCAGAAACAGCGCGTCGCCATTGCACGTGCATTGTTGCGGGATGCCCCGATCCTGCTGCTGGACGAGGCAACGTCTGCACTCGATACACGCTCGGAACGCATCGTTCAGGAAGCGCTGGAACAGCTTTCAGCCAACCGCACAACACTTGTGATTGCCCACCGTCTTGCAACTGTACGCAATGCAGACAAGATCGTGGTGATGGACAAGGGAACTGTCGCCGAAGAAGGTAGCCACGACGCATTGCTGGCCTCGGGCGGGTTGTATTCGGGGCTGTATCAACTGCAATTCGCCGGCAAAAACGGTGCATGAGGGCTGACCATGGAAGACAATGCACGCACAGTCTTGTCGCTGACCGGGACCGACGTCGTCGAGTTTCTGCAGAACCTTGTTACCAACGATGTCTCGGATCTGGACGGGCGTTTGGTTTATACCGCCTTGCTGACACCGCAGGGTAAGTACTTGGCCGACTTCTTTGTAACCAAACGGGGCGATGCGGTGCTGCTGGACGTGGCGATGCCCCTTGCAGCGGGGCTGGCACAACGGCTGAACATGTACAAACTGCGCGCCGACGTAACGATCGGCGATAGCGGCCTGAAGGTGCTGCAGGGTGACGGGACACCGCCAGAGGGGGCGCTTGCCGATCCGCGTGATACATCGCTTGGATGGCGGCTTTATGGCGCTGAAGGCGGCAATCAAATCACCGAATGGACCGCACGCCGGATCGCCGCTGTGGTGCCTGAAACCGGGGTCGAGCTGACACCCAACGAAAGCTATATCCTTGAACAAGGATTCGAGCGGCTAAACGGTGTTGATTTCCGCAAGGGCTGTTATGTCGGTCAGGAAGTCACCGCCCGCATGAAACACAAGACCGAACTGCGTAAGGGTTTGGCCCAGGTCAGGATCGAAGGTACGGCCGAGCCGGGTTCCGAGATTACGGCCAATGGCAAACCCGCGGGCACTTTGCACAGCGTGGCAGGCGACCTTGGCCTGGCCTATCTGCGTTTTGATCGGGCCGTTGGCGAGATGCAGGCGGGCACGGCAAAAATCTTCCGGGTTAATGCGTCCTCCTGACAGATAGTTGTCAGGAGGGGTCTGTCATGGTGTGATCATTCACAACCATCCAAGGATGACACAGCATGCCTTTCACACCACCCAGCGCACTTGTCTGGTCCGAGATTCCGGCCACAGATCTGGACGCGGCCATTGCCTTTTACAAAGCTGTTTTCGACTGGGATATCGAACTGCAGACGGATGGACCGAACCCGTTCGGCATCATTAAAACCTCTGACCCCATGGGCGCAGCAGGTCATATCTATCCCGGAAAACCCGCAGCAGAGGGCCAAGGACCAACTCCACATTACCTTGTTCCCGACAGTATCGAAGCCAGTGTCGAGCGTCTGGTTGCTGCCGGCGGTACCAAGTTGAGCGACCCAATCCCCTTCCCTGGTGGGCGGTTCCTATATGCGCAGGACCCCGATGGCAATTCCATCGGCCTGTTTCAACCGCCTTCGGCCTGATGCGTCGCGCCGACCGCCTTTTCCAGATCGTCCAGTATCTTCGGGGCGGTCGGTTGCTAACAGCGCGCGATCTGGCCGAACGTCTAGAGGTATCCGAACGCACGATCTATCGCGACATTGCCGATCTGATCGGATCGGGTGTACCCATCGAAGGCGAGGCCGGCGTTGGGTACCTGATGCGCGCCGGTTACGACTTGCCCCCGCTGATGTTCACCGAAGGAGAGATCGCGGCACTGGTGGCTGGCGCGCGTTTGATCCGTGCCTGGGGCGGGTTGGACATGGCCCGCGCCGCCGAACATGCGCTCTCGAAGATCGATGCGGTTTTGCCCGAAGCAGCACGTGAACGGGCGCAATCCGTTCAGATTCACGCAATCGCCGGCCCGGAAATCACCGAGGACTTGCGACGCCAGATCGATCTGCTTGACGCGGCAATCATTGGCAGCATCGGCATGAACGTCGCCTATGCCGATGGCGAGGGTCGCAAGACGACCCGCCATATTCGCCCGCTGGGCCTATGGTTCTGGGGTAAGGTTTGGACGCTTATCGCGTGGTGCGACCTGCGTCATGACTTCAGGATGTTCCGTGTCGACCGCATTTCCGACATGCAGTCGACCGGGGCCTATGCAAAGGCTCCCGGCCGTGATCTGGCGGCATTCTACCGCCAGATGGAAATGGAGCATGGCAGCGGGGCGTATCGCGGCTAGAGCGCTGCCCCGACACGCATGACACGTACGTTCAACCCGTTCTTTTCCATCAAACGGGCAGAGGCTGTGTTGAACACGTGATAGCTGGCCGAGATCGTGTGACAGCCCACCGCAACAAGCCGCGCTTTGCCTGCCTTTATCAGTGCGGTGCCAATGCCGCGCCCCTGCCTGTCGGTACGAACCGCGATCTGGTCCACTTCGCCATTCCGCTGAGGCCGGACAAAAGGGTTTCCTTCGCGCCGCGTTACCGAGAAGGCGGCATATCCCACGGCCTGCCCGTCCTCGCGCGCAACAAGGATGAACTTGTCAGGATCATTCACCCAGTCGTCATAAAAGGATTTCAGCCGGGCCGGTTCGGGCGCAGCGTAAAACTGCCCCGGAACCATCTTGGCGTGCAAACCTTGCACTATGGCATTCAGCGGCAGGATCTCTGCCACCTCGCCCTTTTTAAGATCGGTAATCATCTTGGTCTCTCCGGGTTTTGCCGAAGCCGACCTGCCCAATCTGCGCCCCGGCTTGTTTCAGCCAAGGGGCAGTGCGCGCGAAGCCCCGTTAGGCGCGTTCGCTATACTCAAACGTTTCGGTATTCACGATGATGTCCTCGTCCTGCCCCACAAAGGGCGGCACCATCACCTTGACGCCATTGTCCAGAACAGCCGGTTTGAAGCTGTTGGCGGCGGTTTGGCCTTTGACTACCGGCTCGGTCTCGATCACCTTGCAGGTGACCTTTTGCGGCAACGTGGCGTTCAGCGCCTCGGATTCGTAGAATTCGATCACGATGGTCATACCATCCTGCAGGAACGGACGACGGTCGCCCAGAATCTCGGACGGCAGTTCGATCTGGTCGAAAGTTTCGTTGTCCATAAAGACCAGCATGCCGTCAGATTCGTACAGGAACTGCTGATCTTTCTGTTCCAGACGCACGCGCTCCACTTTGTCGGCGCTGCGGAACCGTTCGTTCAGTTTCGAGCCGTTGCGCAAGTTGCGCAGCTCGACCTGCGCAAAAGCGCCCCCTTTTCCGGGCTTTACGTGGTCGACCTTTACAGCGGCCCACAGGCCATCGTTGTGCTCCAGCACGTTGCCGGGGCGAATTTCGTTGCCGTTGATCTTTGCCATCGTCGAGACCTAGCCAAAAGGTTGATACTTGTTCACCGAGACCTATATATTTTCGGCTTCGGGGTGGCAAGCTGACTATATCCTGTAAAGGTATTGCGACAGACATGCACCGTGTGCATAACAGGTATTCCAAACTGGAAATACCGAATCGTCGCAAAAACGCCATATTGCCCCTCACGCCAGAAATGCAAGAGCAAGAATAAAAGGACGACGAGATGATCGATTTCGTTGACGGCACTGCCTACAACAATGAACAAGGCAACCGGTCACGTAAACTGTTTGCGGCTGTTGTGTTGGCCGCTTTGGATGACGCTATTGCCGACGACAAAAAGTACGGCAATGGCCCGGAACAGATTGCGCGTTGGGCGCGATCAAAGGATGGCCGCGAGGTTCTGTCGTGCGCCGGAATCGACCCGAACGAACGTGTGGTCGGTGGTCTGATGGAATTTGTGTCCAAGGGTGTTCGCACCTCGGTCGCGCTGTCGCGCGAAGAAAGCGAACGCCGCCAGTCGATGGAACAAGCCGAAGCGGCCTAAGCCAGAGACTGTTTGTGCAAAAGGCCGTGCCCTTTCGGGCGCGGCTTTTTTGTGCCCTCAGGAAAAGACCCAGCTCCAGAAAAGTGTGGGCGTTACCGTAAGAAGCATGGCAACGGAAATCGCAACCCTGGGGGCGACTTCGTGATGTCGCAGCCAAAGGGCAACCCCGCACGCAGCACAGATCGCGCTTTCAACATAGCGAACGACACCGGCATGATGCGCGTTGTCCCAATAGCTGACGGGGCTGTAAAACACCCAGTTGCTCAGCGGCCAGAAATGTCGTCGCGCATCGTCGTTATGTAGAGGGAAATCTGTCAACAAATGCACGATCCCTGCCCCGGCAAAGGCGATCAATACCGGCGCCCGCCAAAAGAGTGCAGCGAACAGAAGCAGGCTCCAAAGGACAAAACTGTTATCCACAGCAAAGATCTGTTGCCATTCGTCCGAGAAATAGCGTTCGTTAAAAACTTTTTCGGGGCTTTCCTTGCGGATTAACAAGGCCCAGCCGCTGAGCGCATACAGTGATAAGTCCGGCAGCAGCGCACCCGCCGCCACCAACGCATTGCGTCGCGGCTGATTGGGGCGGCCAAACAGCGCCAGCCCAATAAGAATATGGCTGGGAGTATTCACGTTTTTTGGGTGTCTTAGTCGAAGTCGCGGCTGGCCAACGCGCGGTTGATTTCACGCCGGACCAGTTTTCGGACGTTGCGCGTTATTCGCTCACCTAGGCCGCCTTGCAGCTCCTCGCGGACAATTGCAACAACCATTTCACGCAAGGAATCTTCATCCAGCAGAACGGAATCACTTTCGTCGACCGCAGACCATGTGTCGTCCGGTTCGACCTCTTCCGGTTTTTCGTCCAGTTGCGGAGGCTGCGCATGGTGAAACATGGCTGACGCAACAGTGGCCTCTTCAGGCTCGGGGCTTTGTTCCAGTTCCTGTGCAAGTTCTTCGGCAGCTTCTGCCTCGGTAACGGCCTCGGGTTCTGAAAAAGTTTCGGTTTCAGGGGCCTCTTGTGTTGATTGGGCATCCGCCGGGGCGACCAGTTCTTCCACCGGGTCGTCAGAAACGTCAATTTCAGCTTCCGGTGGCAATTCGAAGGGTGTTGTCGACTGCTCGGCGTCGACAGCGACTTTTTCTGCCGGTTCGTCGTCTAGTTCTTCGGGTTGCTGAGTGGTCTGCCAAGGAAAAGCGGTTGGCGACACCTTTTCAGGTGCTGCGTTTTCCGGCGGCTGTTCCGTCTCCTGAAGCTCTTCCTGTACCACCTCGGCAACCGCATCTGTTGCAAAGGCTTCAACTTCGCCTTTTACCGCGTCGCCAGCACCTACAAGCTCTTCGAAGCTGGTGGCGGGTTTTTCCATCTCGCTGCCGTCGGGCTCCCATTCGTCATGAGCGCGCGAAACGGCTGCCTCCAGTTCAGCAATGCGATCCTCCAGCGAAATCTCTTCCCACCGATCCTCGGAACTTGGCGCGGGCGTGTCCGGTACTTCCCTTGCCTCAAGCGCGGCATCTTGCTCAGAGACACGCAGCGACGGTGTCAAAACCAATTTGTCGGCGGCATCCTCTTCTTCGGCCGCTGCTGGCTCTTGCGCTTTTTCTTGTTGAACGCCACCAAGTTTGTCGCCTTCGTCCGCAGACACAAGTTTGCGGATCGAAGCCAATACATCCTCGATTTCGGAGTTCGTTGCCACGTCCGACATACCAATCCTCACTGCCACCTCAAGCACTTAGTGTAGCGCGAGAGGGGCAGTCACACAATCTTTGGAATTGTCAGTTTTTACCGAGGCTCTTCATAATGCGGTCCAGCTTCTCACCCTGGACACTGCGAACTGGCGCAGTTTTGACCGCATTATAGTAGGCTGCCGGATCGTATGTCGGAATGCCAAGACCCAAATGATCCACCGTCAGCAAGCCAACCGATTGCAGGACAACATAGTAGGAGTTGAACAAAGCAGCTTCGGCATCAACACGGGCGGTCTGTGCATCAAGCAGGTCTTGTTGGGCATCCAAAACGTCCAGCGTCGTTCTTGCACCCAGGCGTGCTTCTTCCCGCGTACCGTCAAAGGCCAGCTGTGCCGCGCGGATTTGCTTGTCTGTTGCTTCAATTTGCGCGCGCGCCACCGCCAATCCGGTCCACGCATCGCCGACACCTTGTTCAACGATCTGTGTCGAGCGAAGCAAAGACGAGCGTGCCGCATCCCGGTTCGCAGACGCCTGACGCAGCGCAGACTTCAACGCACCACCGGCGTACAAGGTTTGCTGCAATTGCAAGCTCAGACTGGCGGATGAGCGGCCGGTATCACCGGCTGACAATCCTGCGGTACCAGTTACACTTGGCCCCAGTGTTGTCTTCGCCCGGCTCACCAAGATCTCTGCCGCTGCCACATCATGCTGGGCTGCTGTGATTGTCGGATGGTTGCGTTGTGCCAGCTTCCGCGCTGCATCCAAAGAGTTGGGCAACTGCGGAACACGTGGAACTCCCATCAGGTTTGAGGGCAATCCGCCGATCTCGGCCCGATAGGCTTCCTGCGCCTGCAAAACAGACCCTCGGGCAGAGACTTCCTGACTTTGTGCGCGTGCCAGCGCCGATTCCGCCTGCGAAACATCCGTCCGGGTCACCTCGCCCACTTCAAAACGGTCGCGTGCCGCCCGCAGCTGTTCAGCGCTGAGGCGCACGTTGCTTTGCGCCAGCCGCAAGTTTTCGGTGGCGCTGCGCAACGTATTATAGGACACGACGGCAGACAAAAGAACGTTCTGTTCCAGACCCAGCAACTGCGCGCGAGTCGACAAAACGCTTTCTTTGGCACCTTCAATCGCCAGCCGGTTGTTGCCACCATCATAAAGATCCATCGATGCCTGAAGGCTGATCGACGCGCTGGTATTGGTACTGTTCCCAAAGGTTGGCGACGGGCTCACATTCTGGATTGAAGCATCCGCCACAAATGCCAAAACCGGACGCAAAGCCGCAACACTTTGGGCAACGCCTTCGTCCGCTGCGCGAAGCAGGGCACGGTTTTGCTCCAACAACTGGCTGTTGTTATAGGCCTTGATCAGCGCATCCGTCAGAGTTTCCGATAAGGCGCCCGTTGTGCCGGCCAAAAGAATGGCCGCCGACATCGTCAATCGCCGCATCATGGTTCCTCGGATTGGTTTCATCTTCAAATCCCTTTGCGGCATATTCCGAATTCAAATCAGAGGCTAAAGGCCAGTTCCTTGGCAAACCCCGGCAAGACCGGCGCTGTTGCGTTGAACACCATTCGCCACGAAACACCATGTGGGGTTTTCACGCCAACTTTACACTGCCCCAAGGCACCTTCCATGAAAATTGCGGCAATCCTGCCACCTTCGCGGAGTTGGTCGAGGATCTCGCCGGGTACATCTTCAACACCGCCAGCGACTACGATCGCATCATAAGGCCCATGTTTCGCCGCACCAGCGCTCAGCCGGCCAGCGATGACCGCAGCGTTGTCCGCCCCATGCTCTGACAAGAGTTTCTGGGCGTCTTCGGCCATTCCTTCGTCGGTTTCCACGGCCACGACCGCCGCGGCAAACCGCGCAATCACGGCCGACGAATAGCCAAGCCCACAACCGATATCCAAGACAACGTCGTCGCCTCCGATTTCGAGCGCATCCAGCATCTTTGCGAGACTTCGAGGTTCACAAATCTCACGCCCATCCGAAAGGGCAACCGGACCATCGACATACGCAGCTTCGCGCTGTTCGTCCGGAACAAACTCTTCGCGTGGCACTGAAAGCATGGCATCGATAATCGGATATTTGGTTACATCAGAAGGGCGGATTTGCGTGTCCACCATCACCAAACGACGTTGCGCGAATGCTGTCATGAGACTGAACTTTTCGGTCTAGTTTCTGTTCGCACTGTCTTGCCACAGAAACACGAAATCGGCAACACGGCAAATCGGCCGAAACTGCGTACGAGGCCTTGCAACCCAACGACCTTTGCTCTATCGAACCGTCACCCACTTAAGGCGAGTTGGCGGAGTGGTGACGCAGC
>NZ_JFKE01000009.1 GCF_000647975.1 Actibacterium mucosum KCTC 23349 | reverse complement strand
AGGTTGTTGAGGCGGGAGGCATAGTCAGGATGCGCGGTGCCGTTCACCTTACGGTCAATCTCAAGCGCATCACGAAAGAGCGGCTCTGCCTCGTCAAACCGGCCCGTGTCCCGCAGCAACGCAGCAAGGTTGTTGAGGCGGGAGGCATAGTCAGGATGCGCGGCGCCGTGCACCTTACGGCCAATCTCAAGCGCCTCGCGATAAAGCGGCTCTGCCGCGTCAAACCGGCCCGTGGCCCGCAGCAACCCGGCAAGGTTGTTGAGGGCGGTGGCATAGTCAGGATGCGTGGTGCCGTGCACCTCACGGGTGATGTCACGCGCCTCGAGATAAAGCGGCTCTGCCTCGTCAAACCGGCCCGTGTCCTGCAGCGTGATTGCGTGTTCGTTTAGTGCCAAGCTCAGTTTTTCTTGATCATCCAGCTTACGCGCCAATTCAAGCAGGTCTTCGCCATGGCGCAGGGCGGTGGCATAGTCCCCGCTGCGCCAGGCAAATTCGCGCGCCTTATTGAGGGTGTCGAAGGTTGGGTTCAGGCGGGCGGCTTTGTCGTAGTGGGTGGCGGCGTCGGCCCAGCGGACTTGCGCCTCGGCCACTTCGCCAAGGCCAAAGGCGGCCGAGGCGGCCTCTTGCACGTCCAGTTCGCGGGCGGCGTCGACCTCGGCAAAGATGTCGTTGGCAAGGGTGAAATCCCCGGCGCGCAGGGCGTCGCGCGCGGCGGTCAGGCGGTCACCGCCGATGCGGTTGCCGAGGCGTTCGAGACGGGCTTCGAGGTCGAGGATTTTGGCGTGTTGCTGTGACAGCGCCTCTTCGGGGTTGGCGAGGCGGCGGTTGAGTTCGTCGATCTTGTCTTGCAGTTGCCTGCGTTCGGCGCCATGGGTTTTTTCAACCTCGGCCTGCGTTTGGGTCAGCATCTCGCGCTGGGTTTGCGCGAATTGCTGTGGGGTCATGGTGATGACGTCGATGCGGGGTGGTTTGGGTTGTTCAGGTGGGGCGGGTTTGGCGAAGAGAGTCCGGATCCAGTCAGGGATTGAACCGCCGACCAGCACCGCGACGATACTGGCGAGGCTGCCGAATATGCCGACCTCAAGCGCGTTGGTTTTTAGGAATTCCCACAAAACTCGTCACCCTACCCGTTTGGCAAAAGACTATCAGAGGATGTGGGTTTGGGTAGTGGGAAATTGGGAGGGCAGCGCCCGAGCCTGGGTGGGCGTGAATGCGCCCTCCCGGGGGGAGGGTCGGGCGCTGCCCGGCCTGTCGGCCGGGCGGGACCGGGGTGAGGGGTGAACATGACATGCTCAGAGGGCAGCCCGCGGCCGCGGGTGGGGGTGAAGCCCCCGCCCGGGGGGGCGGTCTCTCGTGCATTGCAAGCAATGCACTGCCGACGGGCGATTGCAGGCAATTGCCTGAGGTCGGGGGGTGCCCGGCCTGTCGGCCGGGCGGGATGGTGGTGAGGGTGGGCGTCTTAGCGGACTTTTAGGGTGGCCAGGCCGATCAGGGCGAGGATCAGCGAGATGATCCAGAAGCGGATGACGATCTGGCTTTCGGCCCAGCCTCGTTTCTCGAAATGGTGGTGGATCGGGGCCATCAGGAAGACGCGCTTGCCGGTGCGTTTGAAGTAGAGGACCTGAATGATGACCGAGAGCGCCTCGACCACGAACAGGCCGCCGACGATGGCCAGGACGATCTCGTGCTTGGTGGCCACGGCGATGGCGCCCAGCGCGCCGCCAAGGGCCAGCGATCCGGTATCGCCCATGAAGACGGCGGCGGGCGGGGCGTTGTACCACAAAAAGCCGAGGCCACCGCCGATGAGCGCGGAACAGAAGATAAGGATCTCGCCGGTGCCGGGCACGTAGTGGACATCGAGATATTCGGTGAAGTCAACGCGGCCCACCGCATAGGCGATGACGCCCAGCGTGCCGGCGGCGATCATGACGGGCATGATGGCCAGACCGTCCAGACCGTCGGTCAGGTTCACGGCATTGGCCGAGCCGACGATGACGATGACGGCGAAGGGCACGAAGAGGAAGCTCATATTGATCAGCGTGTCTTTGAAGACCGGCAGGGCGAGTTGGGCGGACAGCGGATCGGGGTGGGCGACGGTGGCGGCGTAGCCTGCGATGGCGGCGATCAGGATGCCGAGCCCCATACGGATACGGCCCGACACGCCGGCGGTGTTGTTTTTCGACACCTTGGCGTAGTCATCGGCGAACCCGATCAGGCCGAAGCTGACCGTGACCAGCAGCACGATCCAGACATAAGGGTTATCGAGCCGCGCCCAAAGAAGGGTGGAGAAGACCAGCGCCGACAGGATCAGAAGGCCGCCCATGGTGGGCGTGCCGGCCTTGGCAAAGTGGCTTTCGGGGCCGTCATCGCGGATGGGTTGGCCCTTTTTCTGCTTGCGGCGCAAGAGGTTGATCAGCGGGCGGCCAAAGATGAAGCCAAAGACCAGCGCGGTGAAGAACGCGGCACCGGCGCGGAAGGTGATATAGCGGAACAGGTTGAAAAAGTCGCCGCCATCGGAAAGTTCGGTGAGCCAGTAGAGCATGCGGGGCGGTTACCTTTCGTCAGAAGTTGGGGCCGGATGCCCAATTTTGCGCAGGGCGTCAACCACGAGGCTGACCTTTGATCCCTTGGAGCCTTTGACCAGCACCACGTCACCGGCGTCGATCAGCGCCCCGGCACGGGTGGCAAGCTCGGGCGCAGTCGCCACCCATTCGCCGCGTTGGGCGGCGGGCAGCGCGTCGTAAAGGCCGCGCATCAGGGGGCCGACGCAGTGGATCACCTGCAGCCTGGGCAGCAGCGGGTGATCGGCGATGGCGCGGTGCATCACGGCCTCGTCGGGGCCAAGTTCCAACATGTCACCCAGCACCGCGATGCGGCGGCCACGGGCGATGCGGCCCACGTCGTGGGCGGGGTTGGCGGCGGCCAGAACCTCGAGCGCGGCGCGCATCGAGGCCGGGTTGGCGTTAAACGCGTCGTCGATCAGATCGAACCACAGCGCGGTGTCGGTGTCGTCCAGCAGCCGGCGCTCGCGCGCGCCCCGTCCCAGCGGCGGGGTCCAGCGACCCAGCGCGGGCACCGCAAGGCCCAGATCGCCGCCAACCGCCATCACGGCACCCAGCACCGCCAGCGCATTCCCGGCAAAATGCCGCCCGGCGGCGTTGAGTTTGAACAGAACGTTTTGCCCGTCGATCTGCGCCTCGGCCACGGTCAGGTCGCCCTGAAGCGTCACCTTGGACAGGTAAAGATCGCAAGCCGCGTCGGCACCGAAGCTAACCGCGCGCGCATCGCCCACCGCGTCGCGCAGAATGCCCGAGACCTTCAGATCGCCGCGATAGATCGCGGTGCCGCCGGGGACCAGCCCGGTGAAGATCGCACCCTTTTCGACGGCGATATCGGCCAGCGTGTTGAAGGCGGCCAGGTGCGCCTCGACCACGGTGGTTACAATCGCCACATGGGGGCGGGCCATGGCGGCCAGCGGGGCAATTTCGCCGGGGTGGTTCATGCCGATCTCGATCACGGCATACTCAACCTCTGCGGGCATGCGGGCCAGCGTCAGGGGCACGCCCCAATGGTTGTTAAAACTGGCCTCGGCCGCGTGCACGCTGCCCTGATCGCCCAGCACGTCGCGCAGCATTTCCTTGGTCGAGGTTTTGCCAGCCGAACCCGTCACCGCGATGACCTGCGCGGTGGTGCGGGCGCGGGCGGCGCGGCCCAGCGCCTCGAGCGCGGGCAGCACGTCATCGACAATCAGCAACGGCGCGTCGGGGGCGACGCCATCGGGGATGCGGCTGACCAGCGCGGCGGCGGCGCCCTTGTCTAGCGCTTGCGCCACGAAATCATGGCCGTCGCGCACGTCCTTGAGGGCCACGAACAGGTCGCCCGGTGTGATCGAGCGGGTGTCGATGCTGACGCCTGTTGCGGCCCAGTTGCTGGTGGCGCGCCCGCCCGTGGCGGCGGCGGCGTCGGCGGCAGACCACAGCGCCATCAGATCATCCCGTCCAGCGCGGCCACGGCGACCGAGGATTGTTCAACATCGTCAAAGGGATAGACGTCATCGCCCACGATCTGCCCGGTCTCGTGCCCCTTGCCCGCGACCAGCAGCGCGTCACCGGGTTGCAGGGCGTCAACGCCGCGCAGGATGGCCTCGGCCCGGTCGCCCACCTCGATCCCTTCGGGACAGGCGGCCAGGATCGCGGCGCGGATCTCGGCCGGGTCTTCGGAGCGCGGGTTGTCATCGGTCACAAAGGCCAGATCGGCATGTTCGGCCGCCGCGGCCCCCATCAGGGGGCGCTTGCCGGTGTCGCGGTCACCGCCGGCGCCAAAGACCACGATCAGCCGGCCCAGCACGTGCGGGCGCAGGGCGCGTAGCGCGGTGGCCAATGCGTCGGGCGTGTGCGAGTAGTCGACAAAGACCGAGGCGCCGTTTTCGCGCGTGGCGGCCAGCTGCATGCGGCCGCGCACGGTGGTCAGCTCGGGCAGCACCGCGAACACCCGCGATGGCTCGGCCCCTGCGGCGATGGCCAGCCCGGCGGCGGTCAGCACATTGGCGGCCTGAAACCCGCCAACCAGCGGCAGGCGGGTCAGGTGCGGGCGATCCTGATAGGAAAACCGCAGATCCTGCCCGGTGGCGTCGAAACGTTGGCCCTGAATGCGCAAATCCGCCTCGGGGTGTTGGCCGATGGTGATCAGCGTCTGCCCGGCCTCGGTCGCCAGTTGCGCCATATCGGCGCCGCGGGCGTCATCCAGGTTGATCACGGCGGTGGCGTCAGCGGGCAGAACGCGGGTGAACAGCCCGGCCTTGGCGGCGAAGTATTCGTCAAAGCTGGCGTGGTAATCCAGGTGGTCCTGGCTGAAATTGGTAAAGGCGGCGGCGGTCAGGTGCACGCCGTCCAGGCGGCGTTGGGCCAGTCCGTGGCTTGAGGCCTCCATCGCGGCATGGGTGATGCCGGCGGCGCGCATATCGGCCAGCAGGCTGTGCAGGGTGATCGGTTCGGGGGTGGTGTGGCTGAGCGGGGCGGTAAAGGCGCCCTCGACCCCGGTGGTGCCGAAATTGGCGGCCTCTAACCCCAACAGCGCCCAGATCTGGCGGGTGAATGTGGCGACCGAGGTTTTGCCATTGGTGCCGGTGACGGCCACGACGGTGTCGGGCTGCCCGCCGAACCACAGCGCGGCGGCATAGGCCAGCGCCTGACGCGGGTCTTCGGCGATGATCAGCGCGGCGTTGGATGCGGCCAGTTCGGCGGCGGCGATCTGCGCACCTGCGCGGTCGGTCAGGATGGCGGCGGCGTCCATGCGCAGTGCGTATTGGATAAACTCGCCACCATGCACCCGCGCGCCGGGTAACGCGGCGAAGAGGTGGCCCGGTTTCACCTCGCGGCTGTCGACGCTGAGGCCGGTGATCTGCGCCTCGGCCCCGCCTTGGGCGCGCAGCCCCAGCTGGGTCAGTGATTTGGTCTGTTCCGCCATGTCAGGCCCCCTGCCCGTCAGTTGCTGGCGCGTGTTACCTCAAACTTGCTGGCGGGTTCAATCTCTGGCCGCAACCCCAACAGCGGCGCAGTGCGGCGGATGATCTCGGCGGCAACGGGCACGGCGGTCCAGCCGGCCGTACGGCGGGGTTGCGCACCCGAGGTTTCGACCGGTTCATCCAGCGTGACAATCAGCACGTATTTGGGCGCGTGGGCCGGAAAGATCGAGGCAAAGGTCGCCATGACCTTGTCGTCGTAATACCCACCACCCTGCGGCCGTGGTTTGTCGGCGGTGCCGGTTTTGCCACCAACGGCGTAACCGGGCACGTCGCCGAAACTGGCCGTGCCGCGGGCCACCACCTGGCGCAGCATATGGCGCGCAGCTTCGGACGTGGCTTGCGAGATCACGCGCTCGTCACGCTGCATGCCCTGGCCTGCCAAAAGCGTGGGCTGCACCCGCCAGCCGCCATTAGCGACCGTCGCATAAGCGGCTGCAAGATGCAGCGGGCTGGCCGAGACGCCATGCCCGTAAGACGCTGTAATCGTGTGGATATCCCGCCAACGCGTGGGATACTTGGGCTGCACCCCGGGGGCCTCGGCCAGTTCAACCGGCGCGGGGGAAAAGAGGCCAAGCTCGCGCAGGAAATCCTGCTGCCGGTTGGCCCCGATGCTGAGCGCCATACGGGCCGTGCCGACATTCGACGACTTCACGATCACATCGGTCACAGACAGTTTCGGGCCATAGTTCTTGTTGCGAAACTCTTTGATCTTGTGCTTGCCCCATTTCATCGGGGCGTTGGCATCAACCATGGTTTCGGCATTCACAAGGCCCAGTTCCATCGCCTGCGCGGCCGTGAAGATCTTGTAGGTCGAGCCAAGCTCGTACAGCCCCTGCACCGCGCGGTTAAACAGCGGGCTGTCGGCGGCGTCGCCTTCGGTCAAAGGGCGCGGGCGGTCGTTGGGGTCAAAGTCTGGCAAACTTGCCAAGGCCAGCAATTCGCCGGTATGCGCGTCCATCAGAACAGCCGCGGCGCCCTTGGCATTCATCATGCGCATGCCGCCATACAGAACCTGTTCGACCGCGTCCTGCACCGTCAGGTCCAGCGACAATTGCAGCGGCGCGCCGCCATTCACGGGATCGCGCAGAAAGTCGTTAAAGGCATGTTCCACACCCGCAACGCCGATCACCTCGGCCGAGGACACGCCCTCGCGCCCGAAGCCGGCCCCGCCCAGCACATGGGCGGCCAGCTTGCCATTGGGGTAAAGGCGCATCTCGCGCGGGCCAAACAACAGGCCGGGATCACCGATGTCATGCACCGCCTGCATCTGTTCGGGGCTGAGTTTCTTCTTGATCCACAGGAACTTGCGCTTGCCGGTGAAGTCAGCCAGCAGTTTCTGCGGGTTCAGGTCGGGAAAGATCTTGGACAGTTCTTCGGCGGCGCGCGCCTTGTCGACCATATGCGGTGGGTGCGCATAAAGCGCATGCGTGGCCAGGTTCGTCGCCAGCACCCTGCCATTGCGGTCGGTGATGTCGGCACGCTGCGCCAGGATCGTCTGGCCGGACGAGGCCACCGAAGGCTCGAACGGTTGCGAAGCCGCCATCAGCCCCATCCGCGCCCCGACCGTGCCGAATGCGACGAAAAACATGGCGGCCAGAATCAACAGCCGCCCTTCGGCCCGTTGGCGGGTCTGGTCGCGCTGCGCCTCGTGGCGTTTGCGGATATTCTCGCGTTCGATCGCGTCCGGGTTTTCGCCCTTTTCGCGGGCGTCCAGAATGCGGGCAAGCGGGCGCAGAGGCGTGCGGATCATGGGCGTTCCTCCTGCGGGATGGTGCCGATCACCTCGACCGGCGTTGTGTAATCCAACAGGTCGGGGTCCACCGGAAAGGCGACCTGATCGATGCGGCCAAACTGCTCGGGCCGCAGGGGGAATAGGCCAAGGCGATCAAAGTTCAGTTCGGACAATTCGCGCAGGCGGTCCGGACGGTTGAGATACGACCACTCGGCCCGCAGCACCGCCAAAGAACCCCGCATCGAGGCAATCTCGCGCTGCAAATGTTCGGCCTTGCGGATGGCCTGTTGCGTCTGGAAGTTCTGGTAGTAGGCCCAATAGGCCAGCCCAATCACCACCACCCCGGCCAATACATAAAAGAATCCGCGCATCGTTACCTCACCATGATCGCTGGCAGTCCCAGTTTTGTTCTGTCGACAGATCCCGCCGGTTCGTCGGTCCTTTGTGCCACCCGCAGGCGCGACGAGCGCGCGCGCGGGTTTTCGGCCAGTTCATCCGCATCCGGCGCAATGGCTTTGCGCGGTTTCAGGTCGAATGCCGGCGCGGCGCGCTGTATTTCCGGTGCGTGGCGGCTGCCCTGCCCGCCGCCGCCCGACCGCGCGGTCAGAAAGCGTTTGACGATCCGGTCCTCGATGGAATGGAACGTCACCACGGCCAGCATGCCGCCCGGCTTCAGCGCGCGCTCGGCGGCCTCCAGCCCATTGACCAACTGGCCCAGCTCGTCATTCACCGCTATGCGGATCGCCTGAAAGCTGCGGGTGGCGGGATGCGATTGCCCAGGTTTCGGGCGCGGCAGACAGCCTTCGACGCATTCAACCAATTGCGATGTGGTTTCAAAGGGTTGCACGGCGCGTGCCTTGACGATGGCGCGCGCGATCCGGCGCGAGGCGCGCTCTTCGCCATAGTGGAAAAGGATATCGGCCAGCTCGGCCTCTTCGGCGCGGTTGACCAGGTCGGCGGCCGAGGGGCCCTGTTGGCTCATCCGCATGTCCAGCGGGCCGTCCTTCATAAAGGAAAACCCGCGTTCGGCCTGATCCAGCTGCATGGAACTGACGCCAAGGTCCAGCACGACACCGTCCAACGGCGCGCCCGCGTGGACGTCCAGCTCGGAAAACGTGCCGCGGACCAGTTTCAAGCGGTTGCCATATTCCCGCGCCCAGGGCGCGGCCATGTCAAAGACCGCCGGGTCGCGGTCCACGCCGACGACCAGATCGGCGCCCGCATCCAGCAGACCGCGCGCATAACCGCCCGCACCGAACGTGCCATCCAGCCAGCGGCCCGACACGGGCGCAACGGCGGCCAGAAGCGGGCGTAGCAATACAGGGATATGGGGGCGCTTGCCTTCGGAAGGCGCCGTCGCCGCCATGGCTCAGGCCTCTCCGCCGTCCAGAAGGGACAGCGGGTCAAAATCATCTGGCTGGTCAGCAAGGAAGTCATCAGTCTCGGCGCCCTCGACCGTATCGTAAGTCTGGGCATTCCAGATCTCGAAATACTCGCCCATGGCAACCATCACCGCCTCGCCCGACAGGCCGATCTGTTCGCGGCGGTCCTTGGGCAGAACGATCCGGCCGTCCTTGTCGACCTCGGTTTCCCACGACTTGCCAAGGATCATGCGCGCCGCCTGCTTGCGCGCGTTGGAACCACGGGGGAGTTTCTTGATATCGGCCTCGATCTCGGCCATGGCGTCGATCGTATAGGCGTGCAGGCAGTTTTTCAGGTGCGGGCCATACAGAACAACCATGCGCGGAAGGGGGTTTTCGGGGCACCGGGGGTCACCGCTTTCGAGCACACGGCGAAAATCGGCCGGGATCGACATGCGACCCTTGCCGTCAACCTTTTGGTTGAACTCGCCTCTGAAACTCAGCGTCACCGCGTCCTGCCTCTCGTTTCCTGTCCCGCCGCCGGGAAGGCGGCCCTTAGAATGGAAACGGCGGATAGAGCTGCTGCCACTGCCCTATCCGCCGCCCTCGTCCCATCTCTGGGGTGTCCAACTACGCGCGCCACCTGGGGGGATGTCTGCTCGCCCGCGCGTCGGATCTCTGTCGTCTGATGAAAGCGGGTGCCTGTATGAAACCTGACTTTTCGCCTTAGTTCGGGGTCTTTGGCGCCCCTATTACTGTCCCGTCCTCATCGGATGGATAATGATTGCCATGGGAATTCATGGAAATCAACTGATTTTCACGGGACGAAGACACAAGATGCTGTTTCAGAGAGGGGGCGAAAACAAGATTTAGGGTGAAATCGCGGCATTCCGCCACACTAGATAGACGAAACACGTCATCAAGACACTATATATAGTGCGCCCCGGAAAGTGCCAGAATTTCCCAAAAATTTGGGCTTTCGATCAAATTTTGCCATTTCAGCGGCATCGAAAACCGGGAAGCGGCCGGAATCGTGCCGCGATTCGACTGGAACCGATCGGTTTCCCAACCGGTTCCATGGTTTCCCAGAGGCTAGGCGATTCCGCCTTTGACCAGCCCGGCGGCCAGTTGTGCATAGGCGTCGGCCACCGGACCGTCACCGGCAGCAATGGGTGTGCCCGCGTCACCGGCAAGGCGGGTATCCAGATCAATCGGCAACTCGCCCAGGAACGGCAGGTCCAGCTTTGCAGCTTCGTCCCGCACGCCACCATGGCCGAAAATATGGCTTTCGTGACCACAGTTGGGGCAGAAGAACGAGGACATGTTTTCGATCAGGCCCAGAACCGGGGTTTTGAGCTTGCCGAACATATCGATTGCCTTGCGGGCATCCAACAGGGCCACGTCCTGCGGTGTTGACACCACAATGGCGCCGGTCAGATGGGTGCGTTGGCACAGGGTCAGTTGCACATCACCCGTGCCCGGCGGCAGGTCAACCAGCAGAACGTCCAACTCGCCCCAAGCCACCTGTCCCAACATTTGCTGCAACGCGCCCATCAGCATCGGTCCGCGCCAGACAACCGCCTGATCCGGGTCCACCATAAGGCCGATGGACATCATGGTAACGCCATGCGCCTGCAACGGGATGATCGTCTTGCCGTCCGGCGACGCGGGGCGTTTGCTAACCCCCATCATCCGGGGCTGTGACGGGCCGTAAATGTCGGCGTCCAAAAGCCCCACGCGGCGCCCCTGACGGGCCAGCGCCACGGCAAGGTTCGACGAGACGGTGGATTTCCCCACACCGCCCTTGCCCGACGCAATGGCCAGGATCCGGTCAACGCCCGCCACTTTTTCCGGTCCGCCCGAGGTCGGATGGCGCCCAAGTTTCAGGCTTGGCGCGTCGCCCGAGGGGGCGGCCTGCGCGGGTTTTGGGGCGCTGTGGGCGGTCAGAACCACGGACACGTCATCGACGCCCGGCAGGCTGCGCAGGGCAGCCTCGGCCGCGTCCCGGACAGGCGCCATGGCCTGCCCGTCACCTGCGTCGGCGACTTCGATCACGAATCGAACGGACGAGTCGCCGACCTCTAACGCTCTGATTGTATCGGAGGAAATCAGATCACCTCCGTCGGGAGTTGCGACTCTGCGAAGCGTGTCAAGAACCATATTTCGGTCGAGGGCCATCTGTGTCTCCTGCGCGTTTTTCGGAATTTTCCCAGGCGGTAAAATCCGAAAATCAGTTTTAAGTTGCCTAAAATGCAATCACAACCACCCAAAAGGGCCGATTTAATGTGACAGCTGAACTTATGCATTTTCTGCATGGCAGCGTTGATTAAATCCGCATTGTGCACGCGCAGCAATGCCCTAAATTGAGGTCATCGGAAGCGCAACGGTGCTTTCAACAAAATTCGGATCGAATGGCCCTTCCTCCTCCCTGGGTCGTTTGGTTGAGCGGCGGCATCTTCCTCCTCCCTGATGTCGCCGCACCATTTCCGGGGTCAAACCCCGAACGTTGTGTAGCGTGCCCCCTCCTCCTCCCTGGGGCAACTGCATCAAAGCTGAACGGTGGCACCCCTCCTCCTCCCTGGTGCCACCGTTCGCAACAGACATAGGGGCCCGGTGCCACGCACCCACGTCCCGAACCGCATACGTTGGTCTCTACCTCCTCCCTGAGGCCGCGTGAACTTAGCGGCGGCGCCTCTCCTCCTCCCTGGCGTCGCCGCTTTTTCGTTTTCGGAGGGCTTTTTCGGACATGTGCAAATTCGGGCTGCGGGGGTGCGCGATGGGGGCCTGTCGGGGCCGCGGGTGATGGGGCATTTGCAAAGCCATCACAAGCAAACGGAGCCCCCCGATGACCAAATTCCTGACATCCGCCGCACTGGGCCTTGCCCTGATCGCCGCCCCCGCCGCCCAGGCCGAGCCGGTGTTCCTGCTGGCGCAATCCAACGTCACCGACGCCGATGCGTTCTTTGGCCAATACGGCCCCGCCGCCTTTGCCACGCTGCAAGAGCACGGCGCCACGATCTATTTCGGCGCTCAGGATTACACCGCGATCGAGGGCGACTGGACCGGCAACTGGACCGCGCTGGTGTCGTTCCCCGACGAGGATGCGGCGATGGCCTGGTACAATTCCGACGCCTACCAGTCTGGCGCCCGCCCGATCCGGCTGAGCGCCACGGATGACGGCATGCTGGTGCTGTTCCGCCCGGTTTCGGCCAACTGAACGGTTGCGGCGCGGCGCGCCGGGCGGCACTCTGCGGGGCGCACCCCCTGCAGGAGGCCCCCCGATGTCGCCGCGCCCGACGGATATGAACTGGGACGATCTGAAGTTTTTCCTGGCCGTGGCCCGGGCCGGCTCGTTTCATCGGGCCGCCGGCACGATGGGCGCCAACCGCACCACGGTGGCACGGCGGCTGGACGCGCTGGAGGCCGCGATTGGCACGCGGCTGTTTGACCGGATGCCGACGGGGCTGACCCTGACCGCGACCGGGGCCGAGCTGATCCCGCATGCCGAGCGGGTCGAGGCCGAGGTGGCCGCCGCCGCGCGCCTGCTGGCGGGCCGCGATGCAGCGCTGGTGGGGCCGGTGCGGCTGAGCATGCCGCATTTCCTGGCCCGCACCCTGGTGATGGACCTGCTGACCGGTTTTGCCACCGACAACCCGGGCGTGGATCTGCGGATCGACCTGGACCGCCGCCCGGTCAGCCTGGCGCTGCGCGAGGCCGATGTGACGTTGCGCTTTGCGCGGGCGGTGGATGGCGACGTGCTGGGCCGGCGGCTGGCGACCTGTTCGCGGGCGGCCTATTGCGCGCCGTCGCTGGCGCAGCGCATGGCCGATAACGGCGGCACGGGGCTGCATTGGATCGGCAGCACCGAGCCCGACGAGGCCGACACCGCCGATTGGATCGCGGCCAGCGCCTTTCCCAACGCCCGGCTGCGCCATAGGATGACCGAGGGCGCCACGCAGATCGCCTTTGCCCGCGCAGGCGCCGGGTTGACGATGCTGCCCTGTTTCGTGGGCGATGCCGAGCCGGGCCTTGTCCGCGCACCGTTCCAGACCCCGCAGCCCGACCGCAGCCTGTGGCTGCTGCTGCATCGCGATCTGCGGCAGGTGGCGCGGGTGCGGCAATTGGTGGACCATCTGGCCGCCGGCATCATCGCCGCGCGCCCCCGGATGGAAGCGGTTTAGAACGGCACGTCGTCGGCTTGGGCGGCGGCGACAAGGAAACGGGCGACCACTTTCTTGGACCCGGCCTTGTCGAACTCGATATCCAGCTTGTCGCCTTCGATGCCCATCACGATGCCATAGCCGAATTTTTGGTGGAACACGCGGTCGCCCTGCGCAAAGGCCGAGACGGCCTCGGCGTCGATGACGATATTCTTGGCCTCGGACGGCTGGCGGGTCTGATAGTTCGCCCCGCGCGACTGCATGCGTTTCCAGCCGGGCGAGTTATAGACATCGGCCTTGGCGACCCGCTCTTCAAACGTGTCGGCCTGCGGGGCGGCCGCGCCGTAGCCGCCGCCGTAAAGGCCGGGCGGGGTCAGGACGGTCACGTGATCCTCGGGCAGTTCGTCGACAAAGCGCGAGGGCAGCTGTGACTGCCACTGGCCGTAAACGCGGCGGTTGGCGGCGAAGGATATGGTGCAAACCTCTTCGGCGCGGGTGATGCCCACATAGGCGAGGCGGCGTTCCTCTTCCAACCCTTTCAACCCGCTTTCATCCATCGAGCGTTGCGAGGGGAACAACCCGTCCTCCCACCCCGGCAGGAAGACGGCGGGAAACTCCAGCCCCTTGGCGGCGTGCAGTGTCATGATCGAAACCTTGGCCTCGGCATCTTCGCTTTCATTGTCCATGATCAGGCTGACATGTTCGAGGAACCCTTGCAGATTGTCGAAGTTTTCCAGCGCCTTGACCAGTTCCTTGAGGTTTTCCAGCCGCCCCGGTGCCTCGGGCGTTTTGTCGTTTTGCCAATGTTCGGTATAGCCGCTTTCGTCCAGCACGATCTCGGCCAGTTCGATATGGGAGCGGCTGCCGGTCAGCGTGATGGCGTGCCAGCGTTGCAGGCCATCGCAGAGGCGGGCCAGCTCTTTGGCGCCTTTGCCGGTCAGCCCCTTGGCCTCTAACAAAATCCGGGCGCCTTCGTACAGCGACACACCGTTTTGCCGCGCGGCCATCTGAATCTTCTGCTGGGCCTTGTCGCCAAGCCCGCGTTTGGGGGTGTTGACGATGCGTTCAAACGCCAGATCGTCATCCAGCGACACGGCAAGGCGGAAATAGGCCATCGCATCGCGAATTTCGAGCCGTTCGTAAAAGCGCGGGCCGCCGATCACGCGGTAGGGCAGGCCGATGGTCAGGAACCGATCCTCAAACGCGCGCATCTGGTGGGAGGCGCGGACCAGAATGGCCATCTGGTTCAGCGTCTTGGGGTCCATCCCGCGGGTGCCAGTTTGCATCGCCTCGATCTCGTCACCGATCCAGCGCGCCTCTTCCTCGCCATCCCAATGGCCGATCAGACGGACCTTTTCGCCGCCCTTGGCCGCCGTCCACAGGGTTTTGCCCAGTCGCCCCTTGTTGCCCGCGATCACGCCCGAGGCGGCGGCGAGGATATGTTCGGTAGAGCGGTAATTCTGTTCCAGCCGCACCACATGAGCGCCGGGAAAGTCTTTTTCGAACCGCAGGATATTGCCGACCTCGGCCCCGCGCCAGCCATAGATCGACTGATCGTCGTCGCCCACGCAACAGATGTTGTGATGGCCGCCCGCCAAAAGGCGCAGCCACAGATATTGGGCGACATTGGTGTCCTGATATTCGTCCACAAGGATATAGCGGAACCAGCGGCGGTATTGGTCCAACACGTCGTCATGGTTTTGGAAAATCGACACGGTGTGCAGCAGCAGATCGCCGAAATCCACCGCGTTCAGGGTGACAAGGCGTTGTTGATAGGCGGCATAAAGTTCGACACCGCGACGGTCAAAGGCATTCGCCTCGGCTTCGGGCACGGCGTCGGGCGTCCACGCGCGGTTTTTCCAGCCGTCGATGACACCGGCCAATTGCCGCGCAGGCCAGCGTTTTTCGTCAATCCCGGCCGCCACGATCAGCTGTTTCAGCAGGCGGATCTGATCGTCGGTGTCCAGAATGGTGAAGTTGGATTTCAGATGGGTTGTGGGCCCAGTTGCCGTTTCGATCACAGCATCGGAGGCGCCGTTCGGGCCGGTGACGCCGTTGATACCGACAAGCTCGGCATGGCGGCGCAGAAGTTTCACGCAGATCGAATGGAACGTGCCCAGCCAGGGCAGCCCCTCAACCGCCTCGCCCAGCAGGGTGCCGACGCGGGTCTTCATCTCGCGCGCGGCCTTGTTGGTGAAGGTCACGGCCAGGATTTCATTGGGCCGCGCGGTGCCGGTCGTCAACAGATGCGCAATGCGCGCGGTCAGCGCCTTGGTCTTGCCTGTGCCCGCACCGGCCAGCATCAGGACCGGCCCGTTCAATGTCTCGACCGCCTCGCGCTGTGCGGGGTTCAGCCCATCCAGATAGGTGGCGGGTCGTGCGGCCATCGCACGGGCCGACAGCGACGGGCGCGCCGCGGCCTCGAACGCGTCGGAATCGTCAAAACTGCTCATGGCGCCCAGAGTATCGCGTTTTTCACCCGAGTTAAAGATTTGTTCTCAGATTGTTCCGCCTCACCCACCCTTTGGCGAAATGGTTAAAATGATCGGAAAATCGCCTGTAAACAAAGGGCCACGTGCCCACCGAAGTTAAGCATTCCGAAACCGCGCCGTTTCAAAAGTTAACGCAGCGCTGCGACAGGAGTGGAATTAGGTGGAAGAACTAGAAGAGACCGTCAAACGCGAAACCATCGTTTCGAGGGTCAAAAGCTATGCGGTGTTGTTGCTGCTGTTGGTGATCGCCGCGGGTTGCTTTGTTGCAACGCGGCAATTGCCATATCCGATTGTGGATCAGCTGTTGAAACAGGACTTGCAGCAGGAATCGAAGCTGTGGCGCAAGCGGGTTGTTGACCAGCTGAGCCATGCCCCATCAACCTTTGCCGAAAAGAACCTGACGCCGTCCGACATCTCGCTGTTGTCGACGATCACGCACAACTCGGACATCTACCGGTTCAAACTGTTCGACCGGACCGGGCTGGTTTTGTGGTCCAGTCGCGAAAGCGACATCGGAACCGTGCAAAGCGACCCGTTTTTCAGCGAATTGGTTCTGAACGGCGAGATCGTGTACAAGCACGAACCCAAACATGCGTCTGAAATTGACGAGTTTGAGCTGCACGCTGTTGCCGTCGACGGCGAAATGAATCGCGAGGTGGCCGAAATCTATACACCGATCCTGGATAATGGACGGGTGTTGGGTGCCATCGAGTTCTATATCGACATCACCAATCGCCGGGACATTTTTGCCAACCGGGTGCAATTGCTGCTGGCAGCGACGTCGGCCATGGGCCTGGGTCTTATGCTGGTCGTGGTTCTGGTGGTGTTTCGTTCCGGCCGGCGGCAGTTGCAATTGCTGGAAAAACGCAGCACCGCCGAGAGGGATGGCCTGAAATCACAGATGCGGTTGGCACGCGAGGTGCGCCTGCTGGGCGAGTTGAACGAATGGCTGCAATCCAGCCGCTCGCTGGACGAATTGTTCGACATGGTTGCCCGATTCATGACGCATATGCTGCCGGACTGTTCGGGCAGTGTGTATGTCTACTCGAATTCGCGGGACGTTTTGGATGGCGCCGTCAGTTGGAACGGTGGATCGCACAAGGATCATATCCACCCCGAGGAATGCTGGGGCCTGCGGCGCGGCCGCACCTACACATATGGCAACTCGGAGGTTGATTTTGCCTGCGAACACACGGACCCGGACGACAAGCGACCCTATTTCTGCTTCCCCATTCTGGCGCATGGGGAAACGGTTGGCCTGATGCATCTGCGCGCCAAGGAGATGGTCCCGATCGAAGGCTTCAAGCCAAATCAGCGACTGGCCCAGATGTGCGCGGAACAGATTAGCCTTGCCATCGCTAACGTGCAGATGCGCGACCAGTTGCACGAGCGGTCGGTGCGCGACCCGCTGACGGGGCTGTTCAACCGCCGTCACATGACCGACCATATGCGCAAGCTGGTCAACCGCATACGGACCCACGAAACGACGTTCAGCCTGGTGTATTTGGATGTCGACCACTTCAAGAAGTTCAACGACAATCACGGACATGACGCCGGCGATCTGGTGCTGCGTGCCGTGGGGGACCTGTTGCAACGCAGTTGTCAGGATGGCGACGAAATTGCCTGTCGAATGGGTGGCGAAGAATTCATGCTGATCCTTCCGGAGGTCCAGCAGGCCGACGTTCTGAAGCGCACGGAAAAACTGCGTCGGGACGTAGAGAACATCACCGTGCGGTACGGCGAAAAGAACCTGCCGCGCATAACGATCTCGGCCGGGATCGCCCATGCACCCGAACATGGCACCGACACCCAGGAATTGCTGCGCGTGGCTGACGCCGCGCTGTATGACGCCAAGGCGCGCGGCCGCAACCAGGTGGTTGTTGCCGATCTGAGCGCGCTGGACACCGACCCCGAGGCGGACGAAGCGCGGGCGGATGCACTGTTCCTGGAACATCAGGACGTCAACAAATTGTCCGCTGCTGAGTAGACTCGCCTCAAAACGCGGCAATTGTCCTACAAATTGGTTCAGAAAAGGCGGATTTTTCGCCTTTTTTGCCCCCATGCTACCCACTTCTGCGGTTGTTACGGTTTTGTAACCAACGTATCACTTGCTGCGCGTGCGAAATTGGGGAGCATCATGGCCGAATTCCAGAAAATTCTGATCGCCAACCGTGGGGAAATCGCCATCCGCGTCATGCGGGCTGCGAACGAGATGGGCAAGAAGACCGTCGCCGTTTATGCCGAGGAGGACAAGCTGGGCCTGCATCGGTTCAAGGCGGACGAGGCTTATCGGATTGGCGAAGGGCTGGGCCCGGTTGCCGCCTATCTGTCGATCGACGAGATCATCCGCGTGGCCAAGGAATGCGGCGCTGACGCGATCCACCCGGGCTATGGCCTGTTGTCGGAAAACCCGGATTTTGTCGATGCCTGCGCCGAAAACGGCATCACCTTCATTGGCCCCAAGGCCGAAACCATGCGCGCCCTGGGCGACAAGGCCAGCGCGCGGCGCGTGGCGATCGAGGCCGGCGTGCCAGTGATCCCCGCCACCGAGGTTCTGGGCGACGATATGGATGCGATCCGGGCCGAGGCGGCCGAGATCGGATACCCCCTGATGCTGAAGGCCAGCTGGGGCGGCGGCGGCCGCGGCATGCGCCCGATCATGGGCCCGGATGAGTTGGAGGAAAAGGTGCTGGAAGGCCGGCGCGAGGCCGAGGCGGCCTTTGGCAATGGCGAAGGTTACCTGGAAAAGATGATCATGCGCGCCCGCCATGTGGAGGTTCAGATCCTTGGCGACAGCATGGGCGATATCTATCATCTGTGGGAGCGCGACTGCTCGGTCCAGCGACGCAACCAGAAGGTCGTGGAACGCGCGCCTGCGCCGTACCTGACCGAAGAACAGCGGATTGAGCTGTGCGAGCTGGGCAAAAAGATCTGCGCCCATGTGAATTATGAATGCGCCGGCACCGTGGAATTCCTGATGGATATGGCCACCGGCAAGTTCTACTTCATCGAGGTCAACCCGCGCGTGCAGGTGGAACACACCGTGACCGAAGAGGTCACCGGCATCGACATCGTGCAGTCGCAGATCAAGATCGCCGAGGGCAAGAGCCTGGCCGAGGCCACTGGGGTTGCGGCGCAGGACGATATCAAGCTGCTGGCGCACGCGCTGCAATGCCGGGTGACAACCGAAGACCCGCGCAACAATTTCATCCCCGATTATGGCCGCATTCAGACCTATCGCAGCGCCACGGGCATGGGCATCCGCCTGGACGGCGGCACCGCTTATTCCGGCGCGGTGATCACGCGGTATTACGACAGCCTGCTGACCAAGGTCACCGCCAAGGCGCCCACGCCCGAGGCGGCGATTGCCCGGATGGACCGCGCCCTGCGCGAGTTCCGTATTCGCGGCGTGTCGACGAACATCGCCTTCGTGGAAAACCTGCTGAAGCACCCCACGTTTCTGAACAACGAATACCACACCAAGTTCATCGACGAGACGCCGTCGCTGTTTGACTTTAAACCGCGCCGCGACCGGGCCACGAAGATCCTGACCTATCTGGCCGATATCACCGTGAACGGCCACCCCGAGACCGAGGGTCGCGCCAAACCGTCCGCCGAGGCCAAGCCGCCGCGTTGTCCGGAACTGCGTGCCGAACCCGCGCCCGGCACCCGCACCCTGCTGGAGGCCGAGGGCCCGCAAGCCGTGGCCGACTGGATGGCGGCGCAGAAACAGCTGCTGATCACCGACACCACGATGCGCGACGGGCATCAATCGCTGCTGGCCACACGCATGCGGTCGATCGACATGATCAACGCGGCCCCGGCCTATGCGGCCAACCTGCCCGGCCTCTTCAGCGTCGAATGCTGGGGCGGCGCAACCTTTGACGTGGCCTATCGGTTCCTGCAGGAATGCCCGTGGCAGCGCCTGCGCGACCTGCGCGTGCGGATGCCTAACGTGATGACGCAGATGCTGCTGCGCGCCTCGAACGGGGTTGGTTACACCAACTATCCCGACAATGTGGTGCAGAGCTTTGTGGCGCAGGCGGCCGAGACCGGCGTTGATGTTTTCCGCGTGTTTGACAGCCTGAATTGGGTGGAGAACATGCGCGTCGCGATGGACGCGGTGGTTGAGGCCGGCAAGGTCTGCGAGGGCACGATCTGCTATACCGGCGACATTCTGGACCCGGCGCGGTCGAAATACGACCTGAAATACTATGTGGGCATGGGCCAGGCGCTGAAAGAGGCGGGCGCGCATGTGCTGGGCCTGAAAGACATGTCGGGTCTGTTGAAACCCACGCAGGCGGGCATGCTGGTCACCGCGCTGAAGGAGGAGGTCGGCCTGCCGATCCATTTCCACACCCACGACACCAGCGGCATCGCGGGTGCCACGATCCTGGCCGCCGCCGAGGCGGGCGTGGATGCGGTGGATACGGCGATGGACGCGTTCTCGGGCGGGACATCGCAGCCCTGCATGGGATCAATCGTCGAGGCGCTGCGCCATTCGGACCGCGACACCGGTCTGGACATCAAGGCGATCCGCGAGATCAGCGAGTATTGGGAAGCCGTGCGCGGCCAATACGCGGCGTTCGAAAGCGGGTTGGCGGCACCGGCATCCGAGGTGTATCTGCACGAGATGCCCGGCGGTCAGTTCACCAACCTGAAGGCGCAGGCGCGCAGCCTGGGGCTGGAGGAACGCTGGCACGAAGTGGCGCAGATGTATGCGGATGTGAACCAGATGTTCGGTGACATCGTGAAGGTGACCCCGTCGTCCAAGGTTGTGGGCGACATGGCGCTGATGATGGTCAGCCAGGGTCTGACCCGTGAAGATGTCGAGGATCCGGGCAAAGAGGTGTCCTTCCCCGACAGCGTGATCGACATGATGCGCGGCAATCTGGGCCAGCCGCCCGGTGGCTTCCCCGAAGGTATCGTGAACAAGGTTCTGAAGGGCGAGGCGCCGAACCTGGAACGCCCGGGCAAGCACTTGCCGCCGGTGGATCTGGAAAAAACCCGCGCCGAGGTCAGCGCCGAGCTGGAAGGGTTCGACGTGGATAACGAGGACCTGAACGGGTACCTGATGTATCCCAAGGTGTTCCTGGATTACATGGGCCGGCATCGGACCTATGGCCCGGTGCGCACCCTGCCGACCAAGAACTTCTTCTATGGAATGGAGCCGGGCGAAGAGATCACCGCCGAGATCGACCCCGGCAAGACGCTGGAAATTCGCATGCAGGCGCAGGGTGAAACCAACGATGTGGGCGAGGTGAAGGTCTTTTTCGAACTTAACGGCCAGCCGCGCATCGTGCGCGTGCCCGATCGCAAGTCAGCCGCGGCCACAGCAGCACAGCCCAAGGCCGAGGTGGGCAATGCCAACCATATCGGCGCGCCGATGCCGGGTGTTGTGGCCAGTATTGGCGTGACGGTCGGACAGAAGGTTTCCGAGGGGGACCTGCTGCTGACCATCGAGGCGATGAAAATGGAAACCGGCATCCATGCCGAGCGCGACGCCGTCATCAAGGCGGTGCACGTCAGCGCAGGCGGTCAGATCGATGCCAAGGACCTGTTGATCGAGCTGGAGTGATCCGGTTCTGCAACCAAAGAAATTGGGCGCCCCATCCGGGCGCCCTTTTTGGTTTGTCCGCGTGTCAACACCGTGCCCCCCCTGCACGGGCTCGCGCCCGGTTATGGCGTCGGTGCCCGGCACCAAATGCGGGTTGAACCACCGCCCCTTCAGGCACTCAGCGAGATCAGAATTTCGCACACGCGATCCGGCGCGTATTTGGTGCCGGTCTCATTGGCCAGCGGCAAATGAAGGCAGGGAATGCCGTGGCGCTTTGTTACTTCGGCCGCGGCACTTTGCGATACGGAGCGATCGCAAATGACGTGGCTGAGCAGCTTGTTGGCCGGCGCGTCCGTGTCTGTCTGCAATGGCGCAAGGATCGCGGCAACCTGGTCGGCCAGCGTATGGCCCAGCGCCTCGGGGTCGCGGCCCAGGCTGGGAAGGTAAACCTTGGGAACGTGCCGCGCCGCAATAGCAGCCCCCACCCCGGCAGGCAGAAGGTTCGCGATGACGCTGGAATAGAGGCTGCCGGGGGGATAGCAGATCAGATCAGCGGTTTCGATCAGGCGCTGGTTGCGTTCGGGCAGTTGCAATGCGGCAGCCGGCAGTTCGGCCGTGCCATCGGTGATAAAGGCGCGCGCAACAGGCGTTTCCAGAGGCGGAACCTCCTTGCCCGAGATCGCGCGTTGCCCAAGCACCCGCTGGCCATCTGACAGTTCCACCCCCAATTGCAGGTTTGCATCGACGACGGCCCGGACGGTCCCACGCACATCCACCATCTTGGACATAAGGAACAGGACGGGCTCGAGCGCGCGGTCGTGCATGATATAACCGCCGGCAAGGATCAGGTTGCCGATGCTGGCATTGCGATAGTTGAAATCGGCGGGAACGTGGGTTGCAAAGCTTTGCAGGAAAGTCTGGATAAGGCTGCGCATCGGGCGGGGAATGGCGGCGACCAGCGGGTGCTGCCCCGCAACCATCTGTGCGACCTGCGCGCGCAAAAGATCCTGCGCGCCATCCTTGGTTAAACGATGGGTAAACAGGGCGTAGATATCCGGCTGCCCCAGATCGGTTTCGTCCGCCAACGCCATCAGACGGCTGCGCAAATCCCCGACCGCGGGCATGTCAAACGCTTGCCGCAACACCTGGCTGCTGCCACCACTGTCAAAGGGCGTGATCAGGTGGATCGAGTTGAAGGTAAACCGCTTCAACTGCCGGGAAATGCTGTTCAGCGCGCTGCCGCCGCTGAAAAACAAGACGCGTGGGCCCAGATGCGGGGCGCTGAGCGCGCGCGCCACGCGCAGTGCATCCGGCAGCGCGGTGTCGCGTTCTATGCGGATGGTGGTCATGTTCTGGCTCGCCTGCGTTCTGCTTTTGCAATCAGGGTGCCGATTTGCCCGGTCAGGTCAAGCAGGTGCGACCTGTTCCGTGCCGGGGGTGCCCTCAAGTTCGACATATTCCGGTTTCAGCCGGTCCAGCTCGGCCAAAAGCACGTCGATGCGACGCAGATGCGTTTGCATGGCCACCGCCGCGCCGCTGACATCGCCTGCCTTGAGCGCGGCCAGAATTTGCGCGTGTTCGCCCACCGCGCGCCGCATGCTGGAGGACCGGTCCAGCGTCGCAATTCGCGCGCGGTCGACATGCAGCTTGCTGGGTTGCAGGAATTGCCAGACCGCCCCGCGCGAAGTGGCCTCGAACAGCGCCTGATGGAACCCCTCGTCCAGATCGTGAAACCGGGCGGGGTCGTCTTCGGTGCAGGCGCGGGTCTGATGTTCGATCAGGTCGGCAAAAAGCGACATCTGCGCGTCCGTGATCGACGCCGCGAGGTCGCGAATGTTGGCCTCTTCGACCGATTGGCGTACAAAGGCCCCCTCGCGCACCAGCCGGGCCGAGATTGGCGTGACATAGTTGCCTGATTGCGGCACGCGGTTGATCAGGTGCTGCGTTTCAAGCAGGCGGATCGCCTCGCGGACATGGGCGCGGCTGACACCATAAGCTTCGGCCACGGCGGTCTCGGATACGGCATCGTTGGGGCGCAGCCGCAGGTGAACGATATGGGCGCACAGGTGATCGGCCAGCGCCTCGCCCACGGATGCGGCACGGGGCAAACTGGCCAGATCGAAACCTTCGGCCAGCGCCGCGTTGAACAACTGCTTGGTGCGTCCTGAAACCAGTGCCCTACCCCTCCGTTTCGTTCAGCCGCGCGTAGAAGTCGCGCAGCGTGTGAAAGACCTGCTTATAGGTCGTTTTGTCGTCGGCAATCAAACCTTTGCGGTTCCACCCCCGTTGCGCGCCATTCTGCCTGCGGGCCGAGCGGAAGTCATAAAGAAGCCACGGCACAAAGCCTGCGACAGCATCGTGGCCTTCCACTGTAGCGATCTGGTTTTGGTAATAACGCACCCCGAAGGCCTCGGAATTGGCCGCATCCGCCGGGCCCTGATCCCCAGCCAGCACATCGCACCCGGTCTCCGAGATCACCAGCGGTTTGTTCAGATCGTACTGGTCCAGAATGCGGCGCAGATCGTTGATATTGTCGTCGTACCAGCCGAAGTATTGGTTGATGCCCACCACGTCGATCACCTGCGCCAGCCGGTCCTGCATGGTCAGCGTGTCCTGGTTAAACAGGCACGCCGCCGCCAGAGGGCGCGAGGGGTCCAGCCGCCGCGCCAGGGCCGCCAGATCGGCCAGGAACGCGTTGCGCGGCGGGGTGTCGGCGGTCTCGTTCGCAAGGCCCCACAAGATCACGCTGGCGCGGTTGCGGTCGCGGCGGACCAGCTCGGCCAGCTGGTTCTGCGCATCGGCGCGGGTGCCGGGATCGTCAAAGCGGATCGACCAATAGGCCGGGATCTCGGCCCACAGCATCAGGCCTTCCTCATCGGCGATCCGCGCCACATCCGTGTGATGCGGGTAATGCGCCAGCCGCAGGAAATTGGCCCCCAGTTCGCGCGCATGGCGGAACCGGCGGCGGATATCCTCGGGCGAGGTGACGCGGCCGGTTTCCGCGTCATCCTCGTGCACGCAGACCCCTTTTAGAAAGGTCGGCTGGCCATTGATCAGCACCCGGTTGCCCGAGGTTTCGATATGGCGAAAGCCAATGCGGTCATGCAGTGTGTCAGTGCCCGCCGTGACGGTCACGTCATGCAAAAACGGATCGTCCGGCGACCAAAGGCGCGGTTTCGCGGCCACGCGCAGCTGCCCCTGCCCGCCCGTCAGTGGCACCTCGGCCGACAGGTTCAGCGCCGGGATATCCACCTGCGCGAAGGATAGGCCGGCGGTGGTGTCCACATCCACCACCACATCGTCCCCGTCCAGCCGGGCAAAGACGTCGCGGATGTGTTCGGCCGGCAGGTCATACAGCGCGATGTCGCGATGCAGCCCGCCGTAATGAAGCCAGTCGAAATGATGGCTGGGCAGACGGTCGGGCTGGCGGTGGTTTTCGACGTGTATCAAGACCATCGTGCGCCCCTGCACGTGGTCCGAAATATCCACGCTGAACGGCGTTGATCCGCCCAGATGCCGGCCAATAAACCGCCCGCCCACAAAGACCCGCGCGCAGTAATTCGCGGCACCGATATGCAGGATCAGCCGGTTGTCGGGCGCGGTGCGGATATCGTCGATCTGCCGGGCAAACCACACCCCGCCCTCGAAGTGAAACAGCTCAGGCGCAAACAGGTTCCACACGCCGGGCAGCGTGCAGGTTTCGGCCTGATAGGGGTTCCAGTCATGGGCGCGCGGCACCGTGTCGGCACCGTATTCGAACCAGCGCTGACGGAACCCGGTGTCAAAGGGATCAATGGCAAAGCCCCAATCACCGTTCAGCGCGTACCCCTGCCGGTTGGTGACGTTCAGCCATGTGTCTGCGGTGATATGCGGGGTCTGAAACGCGTTCAGGTAATCCTCGTCATGCAGAAATGTCACCGCGTTGCCGGCCAGATCGCTTTTCTCCATACCGCTACCCGTGCCTGAAATAGCCAAGGCCCACCATCGGCCGGAAATTCCAGCTGTGGTCGGCGGGGTTCAGAACGCGGGCGATCATGGCCAGCGCGATCCATCGAAAGAAGGTGGCGAAGCCGCAGGATATCCCCTGTGGTTCGGTATAGCCGTTGACCCAGCCGTCAAAGCGGCGTGTGCCCGTTGTTTCGTCGGCAAACCCGCCATCGGCGTTCTGGAAATCCAGCAACGCGTGGGCCAGTGTGGTCAGCCACCCCGCGATCTCGTCGCGCCGGTGGTTGATCAGGACATGCGCATTGGCCAGGATGTCGACCAGATCGGCGTCGATACAGGCCGAGACGACATGCGGCGGCTGGCTCAGGCAATAGTCCACAGCCTTGTCCAGATGCGGCACCGGGCGGTCCGCGGCAAAGAACAGGTGGTAATTGTGGCAGGCGCCCGCCATCGCGTGCAGGCGGCCCAGATCGGTATCCTGCCCATTGCCCCAAAAGCCTGTGTCGGGGTTCACATGGTCAACGTGCCAGTCCAGCAGCCAGTTCAGCGCCGCGTCGGCGCCAGCCAGCCGCAGGAAACTGCCCAGATTGACGATGTTGTTGCCCTCTTGCCAGGGATCGTCCCAATCGCGGCCCGCCATCCAGTTTTGCAGCACCGCCACATCCGCATAGGGTCGCGCGGTGTCAGGAGGTGTCACCGCGCGGCCCAGCGCCTGCAGGCCGCCCAACGTGTAATTGGTGATATGACCTTGCAGGTAAAACCGTGTCTCGACCGGGTCGTCCTTCTTGAACGTATCTTCGGGGGCCATGCCGTGCAGCCACCAGGTGCCGTCGGGCTGCCGCTGGGCCGCGATCCAGTTGGCCATGGCGGGCGCATCGGGCAAAGGCGCACCGATCAGCCGGGCCAGCATCGCGATATTATAGGTACCCGGCAGCGCCATGCCGGGCCAGGCCTCCAGATCACAGGCCGCGCTTTCACGAAACACCGGCGCCCCGCCAAGCCGGGCGCGGCTGGTCGCGATCCACTCGATACTGCGGGTGCGGGCGGCCTGAATACGGTCTATCAGGTCGCTCATCCCTTGACCGCCCCTGAGATCATCCCCTCGATCACGTATTTCTGTGTTGCCAGATAAACGAGGATCACCGGCAGGGTCGTCAGCGTGGCCAAGGCCATGATCCCCTGAAAGTTCACGCCCAGTTCCGAGTTCAGCGACAACAACGCCACCGGCAACGTATAGGTATCGGTAGAGCGCGAGATCACCAGGATCGGGAACCACTGCGCCCAGTTCAAAAGGATGGTGATCAGCGTCACAGTCACCACCACGGGCCGCGCCATCGGGGCCACGACGCGGAACAGGATGCGCGTCTCGCTGGCGCGATCCATACGCGCGGCCTCGATCACCTCGCGCGGGATCGACCGGAAAAACTGTTCAAACAGGAAAAACTGGATCGGGCCCACGCTGAGAAACAGGATAATCCCCGTGACCGTGCCCAAAAGGCCCAGCTTGAACATCACCAGATAGACCGGCATCACCAGCAGCATATAGGGGTACATGATCACCAGCAGGAACCCCACGCGCAGCAGGCCAAAGCCCGGCAATTTCGGCGCGCGGTAAAGCGCATAGGCCCCGAACCCCGTGCTCAGCAACGTGATGACGGTCGAGGCCAGCGTGATCCACAGCGAGTTCCACACATAGGTGCCCAGCCCCACCCCCGACATCACCGCGATATCGCGATAGGCTTTGAACGACAGGCTGTCGGGGATCAGCTGCAGGGGTTCGGTCAAAATCGCTTCGGTCGATTTGAACGAGGCCGAGATCATCCACAGATACGGGAACACAAAAAACGCCGACACGGCGATGGCCAGGCCATAGGCCGCAATGCGCAGGGCGGTGTCGCGGCTCATCGCCAATCCCTCCGCTGGTTGTACCAGTACAGCGCGAAGGCCAGCACCATGATGACCGAGAACAGGATCGTCGCCATGGCCGTCGCGGTGCCGTATTGCGCCTGATCGAACTGGCGATAAGCGTAGTACGAGACAAAATTGGTCGCTGTGCCCGGCCCGCCCTTGGTGATCACCACAACCACCGTGAAGGTCTTAAGGAACTGGATCAGCGCATAGATAGAGTTGATGGTGATCGCCGGGCGCAGCTGCGGCAGGGTCACGCGGGTGAACTTGCGCCAGAACCCGGCCTTGTCCAGATGCGCGGCCTCGTCCAGCGTGCGGTCCAGCATGGCGAAATTGGCCAGAAAGATCACGACATAAAAGCCGACATGATACCACATCTCGGCGATCAGGATGGCCAGCGTCACGGTGGAAACCTGTGACACGCCACCAAACTCCGGCAGGCCCAGCGCCGTCAGCGCCGCGTTAACCGCGCCGAAATCGCCCGAATACATCCATTTCCACACGATATAGCCCGCCACATCGGGCGTCACGACCGGCAGAAAGCAGCACAGCTTGAATATCCACGCCCCGCGCGACAACAGGACCGAGCTGAGGAACATCGCGTAAAACAGCGCGATCACAAGGTTCAGCACCACCGCCAGCACTGTATAGCGCAGCGTCAGCCAGGCGGATTTGGTGAAAACCGGGTCACCGAATACCTCGATGTAATTGGCAAAGCCCACATAGGTCGGCTGGGGGCTGAGCGCGGTATAGCTTTCGGTGAACGAGGTCTGGATCGACAGCGCGATGGGCCACAGGCCCATCACGATGGTCAGCGCGGCAAATGGCGCCGCAAACAGGTAAAACGTGGCGTTTTCGCCCAGCCAGCGCCGGGCGAGAACGGAAACGGACGGGGCATTTGCACGCGTCGTCATGAATGTACCCCGTCCGGTCCTTTTATTTCAGCGAGTCGCGTTTGGCGCGCATCCGCTCGGCCAGCGCGTCCACATAGGCGCCCCAGTCATCCTGCGGATCCACCAGAACCTCCAGCAGCTCGCGGTGGAAATCGGCCTCAAGCTCGGGATAGAAGGCATGCACCGATTCCGGGAAGTCATAGGCGTTCAGGTTATGCGCAGGCTGCGCAAAAACCAACCGACGCTCGGACAGACCGTCCAACGCAAAGTCCCCCCGCACCGCGGCGCCGACATTGTTCAGCGACGCCTGCTGTGCCTCGACGCTCAGCAGGAACTTGGCAAACTCGATCGCCATGTCCTTGTTGGGCGCGTTGTCCGGCACGGCCACGCCGCGCATGCCGCCGATCACCACCGCATTGTCGACATCGTCGAAATGCTGCGGCCATTCGCCAACAAGGAAGTCCCCGTTCAGCACATCCGCGCCGTCCCATTTCTTGACGTTCCAGTCACCGACGCGGAACATCCCGGCGCGGCCGCCCTCGATCACCTGATACATTTCCGGGAACGAGTGGGTCACGGTATCCGGCGAAACATAGCCGTAATCGGTGAAGGTTTTCAGGAACTCGACCAGCACCTGTTTGTGCTTGGGCTCGTCAATCACGATCTCGCCGGCCCCGTCGATCAGCGTGTGCCGCAAGCCCGCGCCAAAGGTATAAAGGTCCAGCATGTGGATCAGGTCGCGCGGGTTTGCAGCCTCCAGCGCCAGGCCATAGGTGTCGTCCTTACCGTTGCCATCAGGGTCTTCGGCGATGAACTTGGCCGACACGCGCTGCACGTCTTCCCATGTCTCGGGGAAGTCCTCGCCCACGGCCTCCAGCCACGATTTCCGCGCGCCAAAACCCATCTGAACGCGCTGCACCGGCAGGATGATCATATTGCCATCGTACCGCGCCACGTTCAGGTCCGCCTCGGACAGAAAGCCCGTGTCGGCCATGCCGGCAAAGACATCCGAAAGATCCATCACCTTGCCGGTCTGATCCACCACGCGGATCACACGCTCGTAGTTGTTGTACAACAGGTCCGGCGCGGTGTTGGTGTTCAGCGCCGCGATCGATTTACCGTACCACTGATCGGTGGGGAACGAGACCGATTTCACGGTCACATCGGGGTGCATCTTCTTGAATGCCTCACCCGCTTCGGCAAACCAATTGATGCCGTTATCGCCAAGATCGTGCCAGATTACCAATTCTTCGGCCATCGCCATCGACCCGCCTAGGGCCAATGTCGTTCCGGCCAGCAATGCCTTGAGTTTCATCCCTTTCCTCCCTGGATGCTTTGCAAGCGCGCACCCCGGTTTGAACCCGAGTCGTTCTGCGCTCGAATTAACTTGTAAACTAGTTAAACAGTATTTACAAGTAAGACATCTCCAAGGAGCGCCCGCATGACACAACCGCTGACATTGCACCCTGACCGATTGCTGCCAGACACGCCGTCGCGGCGCGCCATTGCGCGCGAATTGCTGGACGGGATCGAGGCGCTGCCAATCTACAGCCCACACGGCCATGTGCCGGTGGAATGGTTCGATGCCGATTTCAGGTTTGGCAATGCCGCGGACTTGCTGCTGACACCGGATCACTATTTGCTGCGCATGCTGGCAAGCCAGGGCCACCGGTACGAGGATCTGGGCGTATCCGGCGCAGGCTCGGCCGGGATTGCCGCCCCGCGTGAGGCATTTCGCACGCTTGCCGCGAATTACCACCTGTATCTGGGCACTCCCAGCCGCACCTGGCTGGACCACGCGCTGTCCTCTGTTTTGTCCGTCGAACAACGGCTAAGCGCCGAGACCGCCGATGCCATATTCGACCAGGTCACCGAAACCGTCGCCACGCCCGAGTTTGCGCCCCGTGCACTGCTGGGGCGGTTTGGAGTGCGCGTGCTGTCCACGACCGATTCTGCGGTCGACGACCTGTCACGGCACCACCGGCTGGCCAAAGAGCTGGCCGGACAATGCCGCGTCATCCCCACCTTCCGCCCGGATTCAGTCACCAATCCCGAACATCCAGACTTCGCACGCGACATTGCCCGGCTGGGCGAACAAACGGGGCAGAACTTGTCAGATTGGGCCAGCTATCTGGAGGCCCTGCGACAGCGCCGCGCGGCCTTCATTGCGGCCGGGGCCACTGCAACGGATCACGGGTTTGACACGCCGCACACGTTGACTCTGCCCATGGCCGACTGCCAAACCCTGCTGGACGCGGCGCTATCGGGCCGGGCCACCAAAGATCAGGCCGCGCAGTTCCGCGCACAGATGCTGACCGAGATGGCAAGGATGAGCGCCGATGACGGGCTGGTCATGCAAATCCACGCCGGGTCTTGGCGCAATTACGCCCCCGATATTCAGAGCCGGTTCGGACAGGATATGGGCTATGACATACCGCGGCCGCTTAACTGGGCGGCGGGCTTGAAACCGATGCTGGATGAGCTGGGCTTTCACCCCAATCTTCGTATCATCCTGTATACACTGGACGAATCCGGCTACGGGCGCGAGCTTGCGCCGCTTGCGGGTGCCTTCCCCACTCTGCGCCTTGGCGCGCCCTGGTGGTTCTTTGACAGCCCCGCAGGCATGGCCCGGCAATTCGACCAGGTGGTGGAAACCGCTGGCTTCCACAACCTCGCGGGCTTTGTGGACGACACGCGTGCGCTGTTGTCGATCCCTGCACGACACGATGTTTATCGCCGGTCCGTGGCGGCGTTCCTTTCACAGCAGGTTGGCGAACACCAGATGGGCATGCAGGATGCCCATGCGGTGGCCCGTGCGCTGGCGGTGGAACTGGTGCAGGACAGTTATCGCCTGAACAACACGAACGAGGGCTGACATGGCCGAGCTGGAATTGATTGCACTGAACAAGTCCTTTGGTCCGACCGAGGTCATTCGCGACGTAAACGTGACCGCCAAGGATGGCGAGTTCGTGGTGCTGGTGGGCCCTTCGGGCTGCGGAAAATCCACCCTGTTGCGCTTGATCGCAGGGTTGGAGAAAGTCAGCGATGGCACCATTCTGATCGATGGCCAGGACGTCACACATGACAGCGACCGCGACCTGGCAATGGTGTTCCAAAGCTATGCGCTGTACCCGCATATGACCGTCGCCGAAAACATGTCTTTTGCCTTGGAAAACATGAAGATAGCCAAGGACGAAATTCAGCGGCGCGTGGCCGAGGCAGCCAAGTTGTTGCAGATCGACATGCTGCTGGATCGCCGCCCCAAGGCGCTGTCTGGCGGCCAGCGGCAGCGTGTTGCGATCGGCCGCGCCATTGTTCGCGATCCCAAGATTTTCCTGTTCGACGAACCGCTTTCCAATCTGGATGCCGAGCTGCGGGTTTCGATGCGCAAGGAATTGGCGCGGTTGCATGCCAAGATTGGGGGGACGATGATCTATGTCACCCATGACCAGGTTGAGGCGATGACGCTGGCAGACCGGATCGTGGTGCTGCGCGCCGGAAGGGTGGAGCAGATCGGCACACCGATGGATCTGTACCTGAACCCCGTCAACAAGTTCGTTGCCGGGTTTATCGGCTCGCCCATGATGAACTTTCTGCCGGTCACAACCTCGGGGACGGGACTGGAACTGCCAGACACATCCACCTTCCAACCCCCTGAAAACATAGATGTTTCAAAGGTGACCGAGGTCGGGATCCGCCCCGATCACCTGACCCTGACAACCGCCGGCGCGGGGTTGATGGATATCCGCGTAACTCTGACCGAGGAGCTGGGCGGCGAGACCTATATCTATGGCGAGACACCGGGCGTGGACGAGCTGCGCGTGCGATTGCCCGGCATTCGCAAGGTGGCGCGGGGGGATCTGGTGGGGGTCGAAACCGCGGCCGAGCACCTGCATTTCTTTGACGGAGACATCGCCCTGCCCCGCAACGGCTGACCAAAAACTTTAACGGGGTTGTTAAAGTTTCCACCCCGCCAACGCCCCTAAGTTTAAACTCTGCAGCCCCTAGGACTTCAGCGTTGTGACGGTTTGGGGCCACGGGTCGGCGAAGGCTTCCCCGGCCTTCCACGCCGCAATCTCTGCATCGTCACAAAAACAGGTTTGCAGGGCGTCGACGAAGGCGTCCAGTTCGGCCTCGTTCCCAATCACGGTAAGCTGGCAGCGGCGGTCCCCAAAATCGGGGTCGGCCTGGGCCAGTTTGGCCTGCATCACTTCCTTCTCCTGCTCTGACAGGTTCAGGCTTTCATCCTGTAGGGCGCTGACCTTCCAGTAGTTCAGAATCTCAAGCCCGACACTGCCGCCGGTCTGGTTCCACAGCAGCACAAGGTTGTCGCGGCTGGGCAGCCAGAAAAAGCCCTTGCTGCGGTAAATCCCGATGCCAAGGAACTTGTTATACACGTCCCAAAGGCGTTGCGGGTGAAAGGGTCGCGGGTCGCGCAGGACACGGCTGCCGATCTTGTAGCTTTCCGGGTGTGCCATGGTATCGGTGCCATGGTCGGCGTCCCATTGTGTCAGCTCATCCCCCAGCGTCTGCACCCGCGCAAAGTCGTATTCGGGCAGCGACAACACGTTCTCTAACCTCAGGTTGCCCCATTGCATCGCGGCGATGTCGGCAAAGGGGTTCAGCGGGTGGATCGCCTGCGCCACGTGCTGCGGCACCTCGGGCCCCACCTTGTCGACCTTGCTGAGCAGGATGCGGCTGGCAAACATGATCTGTTCAGCCAGCAGGTTCTCGACACCCCTGCGGCCCGCCTGCAAATGGGCGCTGGCGCGCGGGTGGATGGCGCGGCCAAAATCGTGGTCCTGAGCCAGAACAACAGTGTCGACCAGCGACAGGAAACCGCGCAATTGCAGGGTTTGCATATCCCGAATGGCCTGCAAAAGAGGCCAGGGATGGGTGCTGCCGGATGTTTCGATCAGCAAATGCGTGACCTGCCCGTCGGCAAGCACTTTGCGCACGGCGTCAAGAAACTGTGGCAACCCGTCCCGGCTGCTGATGCTGCCACCCGGGATTGACGCGAAGTGCGGGCTGTGGCGCGAGATCACCTCGGTTGTGTCCAGAACCGATCCGTCGATGTCCAGCGTGCTCATCTCGTTGACGATGACGCCAAGGGTCACGCCCTGCGCCGCGCGCGCTTGGGCCAGAAGGCTTTGCATCAGGGTGGTTTTCCCGGCGCCAAGAAAGCCGTTCAGGATCGTTGTGGGTATCGCCATAGACGGGCCTTGGGTTCAAGCAAAAGGGTGTGGTTGACGCGTAAGTCGCTTGCGCAACAGGTGGAAGTCAACAGGTGACGTATACAGGTGGCCCAGGCGCGGCGGCGTTTCGTGGCCATTGCCTTTTGGTGTGGCGTGGTCAAACTGAACCCGTGTTCCGCAGAAAGTGAATGCCGAGTATGCCCTTTAAGTCTTGGTCTGCTGCTGTGACAGCAGAGATGATTATCCTGTTTGCCCGCGTCGTGACGGCGGTTCGGGCCATTTGGGACGGGGTTGAACCTGTTGCCAAGAAACGGGTCTATTTCGCAAACCACACCAGCAATGGCGATTTTGTTCTGGTCTGGTCGGTGCTGCCGCCCCATATGCGTCGGCGCACGCGTCCGGTGGCCGCGGGCGACTATTGGCTGACGTCAAGGCCCAAGTCCTTTGTGGGCCGCGAGGTGTTCAACGCGGTTCTGATCGACCGCAACCCGGACACGCGTACCGAAGACCCCATCGCCCTGATGGCCGAGGCACTGGATGCGGGCAGTTCGTTGATCCTGTTCCCCGAGGGGACGCGGAACACGACCGACGCGCCTTTGTTGCCGTTCAAGTCAGGCCTGTTTCATCTGGCCACGCAGCGGCCTGATGTGGATCTGGTGCCGGTGTGGATCGAAAACCTGAGCAGCGTGATGCCCAAGGGCGAGGTCTTTCCGGTGCCATTGCTGTGTACCATTCGGTTCGGCGCGGCGATGTGGCTGCAAGACGGGGAAGACAAAGATGCGTTCCTGGCACGCACCCATGCCGCGCTGCTTGAGCTGGGCGAAAGCGGAGAGACCGGATGAGCGCACCGATGGAATTTGTGTTTCTGCTGGCGGGCGTGTTGTGCGTGCTGATCGTGGCATCGATGGTGGCCTTCACCCTGAAATCGCGGCTGGGCCCCGACAAGACCGACCCGGTGATTGAAAACCTCGTGGCGCGGGTCAATGCGTGGTGGGCGATGGTGGCGTTGCTGTCCTTTGCGATGCTGGCCGGTCGGGCGGGGGCCGTGATCCTGTTCGCGTTGCTGTCCTTTGCGGCGATGCGTGAATTCCTGACGCTGACGGCAAAGTCGCGCGCCGATCACTATGCCCTGGCGGCGGCGTTCTATGTGGTGCTGCCGTTTCAGTATTACCTGATCTGGATCGACTGGTACGGGCTGTATTCGATCTTTATCCCGGTCTATGCCTTCCTGTTCCTGCCCATCATCGCAGCCTTGCGCGGCGAGACCGAGAATTTCCTGACCCGCGTGTCCGAGACGCAATGGGGTCTGATGATCTGTGTGTTTGCAGGCAGCCACGTGCCGGCGCTGATGGACCTGAACATTCCGGGATACGAGGGCAAATCGATCCTGCTGATCGCATTCCTTGTGGCCGTCGTACAGGGGTCGGACGTGTTGCAATATGTCTTTGGCAAGCTGATGGGGCGCCACAAGATCGCGCCGGTCCTGTCGCCATCCAAGACGTGGGAAGGGTTTCTGGGCGGGGTTTTAACCGCCAGCTTGCTGGGGGCCGGGCTGTGGTGGATGACGCCGTTCACCATGTGGCAGGCGTTCCTGATGGCCCTGATGATCGCCGTCATGGGCTTTTTCGGGGGATTGGTGATGTCGGCCATCAAGCGCGACAAAGGGGTCAAGGACTGGGGCCACCTGATTGCCGGGCATGGCGGGTTCATTGACCGGTTGGACTCGGTCGTCTTCTCGGCCCCGATCTTCTTTCACGTCGTGCGCTATTTCTGGGCCGTGACATGAGCCTGATGCAAAGCAAGCTGGTGCATGGTGCCGGTGGGTTCATCCTGATGGGCGGCTGGGCCTTCTTCGCCAACCGGTCCTACGCACTGCCCGCCCCGTTGATCGCGGCAGTGGTACAGGGTGTTCTGAGCGCAGTGATCACGCTGGGCCTGAAGGCCATGATCGAACGCATCTTTCAGCGCAGCAACGGGTGGCGGCGTTTCATATTGCCTCCCCTGGCAGCGTTCGCGGTCTCGGTCACGTTGCTGAGCGTTGTTCACAGCCTGGCCGGCACCCCGGCCCTGCTGGCGACAATCGCCGTTCCGCTGACCGTGTCCACGCTTTACGCCTGCTTTTATACGTTTACACTTTACCGACATGCCTGACCGCCGCCCCCTCGCCAGCCGTGACACCAAGATCGCGGCCAAGATTGCCGCATCGCTGGCCACCGCAGGTGTTGCGCCGAACCTGATTTCGCAGACCTCCATCCTGTTCGCCGCGCTTGCGGGGCTGTTGCTGTGGGCCGTGGCCTGGATCGACGGAGGCGCGCAGAGCCTTTGCCTGTTAGGGGCTGCGCTTGGGTGTCAGTTGCGCCTGCTGTGCAACCTGTTGGACGGAATGGTCGCGGTGGAAGGCGGATTGGGCACACCACAAGGGGCGTTCTGGAACGAGATGCCGGACAGGCTGGCGGATGTGTTGATCCTTGTCGGGCTGGGGCTGGCCGTGGGGGAACCGGCGCTGGGATGGGCCGCGTCGGCCGGCGCCGTTGCCACGGCCTATACCCGCGCCCTGGGCAGCGAGTTGGGCCTGCCCGCAGATTTCCGCGGGCCGATGGCCAAACCACACCGAATGGCCGCCGTCACCGCCGGTGCGGTGTTGGCGGCCGTGACGCCCACCGTCCTTGGCGTTCCGGTTCTGCTGAGCGTGCTGTGGATCGTCGCGCTGGGGTCTGTCGTCACGGTGCTTCGGCGCAGCCACCGCCTGCTTGGGGCGTTGAAAGCCCGCAGCGACGCGCGCGACGGCTGACCGCAGCACCGGGCGCCAGCGATCACGGGCAACTGCGCCCCGATCACCCCGCAACTGATCGATTTCTTGGCATCGTGCCGTTTTGAACGCCGGTTTCGGGATGGCACCTGTCACAGACCCGCGAGGCACGCGAATTTCCGCGTCCCGGTTTGCGGCGCAATTATACTTGGCCCAAAGAAAGAGGCCGTGAAATGCGAACCCTTGTTACACCTTTGATATGCGCGCTGTGGGCGGCGACGGCGCACGCGCACGAGCCCGACCTGGATGCGCGGGTGCGGGCCTATATCCTTGATAACCCCGAAGTGATCCTTGAGGCGCTGGAGATCCTGTCGGCGCGGCGGGCCGAAGCCGAACTGAAAGAGCGGCTGGAACCCCACCAGCCGATGTTCGATGCCCCCCCGGTCCTTGGCATGGGGCGCGCGGATGCGCCGATCCGCGTGGTCGAGTTTTTCGATTACCGTTGCGCGCCGTGCAAGGCGATGCACCCGATGCTGGAGACACTGGTGGCCGAGCATCCCGAGTTGCGGATCGAGATGCGGCAATTGCCGATCCTGACGCCGGGGTCAGAGCGCGGGGCGCGGTTTGCGCTGGCGGTGCAATCGGTGGCAGGTGACGCGGCCTATGCGCGGGTGCATGACGCGCTGTGGCATTTGCGCGGGCCACTGAACACACCCAGCTTTGCGCGGATCGCGCAGGACGAGGGGTTGGATTTCTCCAAGATCCAGACCGCGATGGACAGCGAAGACGTGACAGCCCGCATTGGCTATAACCGCGACTTCGCGGTCGAGATGCAGGTGCTGGGCACCCCTGCCTTCGTCACGCCCAGCAGCGTGACATTCGGCACGGCCACATTGGACGAGTTGAAGGCTCTGTGGCTTAGTCAATAAACGCTTTTTCCACCACGAAATGCTTGGGCGCAGAGTTTGCGCCTTCTTGCAGGCCGTGGGCCTCGCACAGCGCCATGATGTCCTTGTTCAGCGCAAGGTTGCCGCAGATCATGACGCGGTCAGCCTCGGGCGCCCAGGCCGGCAAACCCAGCGTTTCGAACACCTGGCCATCGCGGATATGGTCGCTGATCCGGCCCTGATACTGCGACGGTTCGCGCGTGGTGGTGGGATAGTATTTCAACTTGTCCCCCACCAATTCGCCAATCAGCGGATCGTCCGGCAGGGCCTCGACGATTTCGGCGCCATAGGCCAGTTCGGCCTTGGTGCGGCAGGTATGCGCGACGATGACCTGGTCATAGGCCTCGAAGGTTTCGGGGTCGCGCAGCAGGGACGCAAAGGGCGCAATGCCGGTGCCGGTGGCAATCATCCACAGCCGTTTGCCGGGCAGCAGCGCGTCCAGCACCAGCGTGCCCACGGGCTTGGGGCGCAGGATGATCTTGTCACCCGGTTCGATCTTTTGCAGGCGCGAGGTCAGCGGGCCGTCGGGCACCTTGATTGAATAGAACTCCAGCTCTTCATCCCAGCTGGGCGAGGCGATGGAATAGGCGCGCAGCAGCGGTTTCCCGTCGTCTTTCAGCAGTCCGATCATCACGAATTCGCCTGACCGGAACCGCAGCGATCGTGGCCGTGTCACGCGAAAGGAAAACAACGTGTCGGACCAATGCTGGACCGAGGTAATGGTCTGCGCGTCGGGCAGGATTTTGGCGGGGGCGTTCATGGGATAATCCTCACAAGGCCGGCGCGGCCGGGGTTTCCGAGAAATGTGTGTCCAGCTTGCCGGGTGTGCCGTCCAGACTGTCGGCATCGGCCATCGGTTCTTTGGCCTCGGTGATGACCGGCCACAGCGCCGCGTATTTGGCGTTGAACGTGACCCATTTTTCCATGTCCGGCTCGGTATCTGCGCGAATCGCGTCGGCGGGGCATTCGGGCTCGCACACGCCGCAATCGATGCATTCAACGGGATCGATCACCAACATGTTCTCGCCTTCGTAAAAGCAATCAACAGGGCACACCGACACGCAATCGGTGTATTTGCAGGCGATGCAATTGTCTGTGACGACATAGGTCATGAGCGCGTCTCCAAATCTGGCTTGCCCCTGCTTGCCGCAGCGCAGCGGCACCTGTCCGTAAAGTAATTGCTATTGGCCGATCCGAAGTTTCGCGAGGGTGAACGAAAGACAGATCGGAGCCACCCATGATCGAAGAAATGACCGCCAGCGCAGACGCACAGCACCTGCATGTCAATTGGGACAGCGGCGAAACAACAACATTGCCCGCCGCCCTGTTGCGCCGCGAAGCGCGCGACGCCTGGTCCGTGCGCGAACGTCTGGATCACGGGGAAATCACGGTTCAGCCCGGCATTTCCATCACCGGCCTGTTCCCGGTGGGAGGTTTTGGCGTGAACGTCCATTTTTCAGACGGGCATGACCGCGCGATCTATCCGTTCCCCTATCTGCGGGAACTTTCCGACCAGCTTGACAACTAATTGACATTCTGACGCTGCAACGCAGCGCAGCCTGTACGCGAGACCCAGCAGGAGCCCGGCAATGGACGAAATACTAGACGGCCTGACACAGATTGATTGTGACATTCTGGTCATTGGCGGCGGAACCGCCGGGCCGATGGCCGCACTGAAGGCCAAACGCAAGAACCCCAAGGCGAATGTTGTCCTGCTGGACAAGGCCAATGTGAAACGGTCGGGCGCGATCTCGATGGGGATGGACGGGCTGAACAACTCGGTCATTCCGGGCTATGCCACGCCCGAGCAGTACACCAAGGAAATCACCATCGCCAATGACGGCATCTGCGATCAGGCGGCGGTCTATCGTTATGCCCAGGAATGCTATGGTATCATTCAGGAGCTGGACGAGTTCGGTATCCGGTTCCAGAAAGACGAAAACGGCGAATACGACGTCAAGAAGGTGCACCATATCGGCACCTATGTTCTGCCGATGCCCAACGGCGACACGGTGAAAAAGGCGCTGTACCGCCAGCTGCGCAAGGCCCGTATCAACATCATCAACCGTTACATGGCCACCCGCCTGCTGACCGGTGAAGGCCGCGTTGCCGGCGCGATCTGCGTCAACACACGGTCGGCCGAGTTTCTGGTCGTGCGTGCCAAGGCGGTGATCATGGGGCTGGGGGCGGCAGGCCGATTGGGTCTGCCCACGTCGGGCTATTTGTATGGCACCTACGAAAACGCGTCGAACTCGGGCGAAGGCTATGCCATGGCCTATCACGCCGGCGCGGGGCTTGCGAACCTCGAATGTTATCAGATCAACCCGCTGATCAAGGATTACAACGGCCCGGCATGCGCCTATGTGGCCGGCCCCATGGGCGGCTACACCGCCAATGCCAAGGGCGAACGTTTCATCGAGTGCGATTATTGGTCGGGCCAGATGATGCAGGAATTTTATGACGAATTGCAGGGCGGCAAGGGACCGGTTTACCTGAAACTGAACCACCTGGCCGAGGAAACCGTGGCCGAGATCGAGCGGGTGCTGCACATCGTTGAACGCCCCACGCGCGGCCATTTCCACCAAGGGCGCGGCACCGACTATCGCAAGCAGATGATCGAGATGCATATCTCGGAGATCGGCTTTTGCTCGGGCCATTCGGCCTCGGGTGTGTTTGTCGACGAACATGCCCGCACCACGATCCCCGGCCTTTACGCGGCGGGCGATATGGCCAACGTGCCGCATAACTATATGCTGGGGGCGTTCACCAACGGCGCCTTTGCCGGGCTGGACGCGGCGGATTTCATCGCGGATGTGGACTTTGCAAGCTTCGATCAGGGCGAGGTGGATGCCGAACGCACCCGCGTTCTGGCCCCGACCAAGCGCGACGACGGCATTCCACCCAACCAGATCGAATACAAGACCCGCCGGTTGGTGAACGACTATCTGCAGCCGCCAAAAGTGACGGCCAAGATGGAACTGGCCCAGAAGCGGTTCGAAGAAGTGCGCGAGGACATGGATCAGGGCATGTATGTGCGCGACAGCCACGAGCTGATGCGGGCGCTGGAGGCTTCGTCGATCCTCGATTGCGCCGACATGGCGGCCGCGGCGTCGCTGTATCGCACCGAAAGCCGGTGGGGCCTGTATCACAACCGGGTCGAGTTCGAGCGCGACAACGACAACTGGTTCTGCCACACGATCCTGACCAAGGGCGACGACGGCAAACCGGCGCATCGTAAGCAAGACGTCAAGCCGTATGTCGTTGAAATCGCTGAAGATGAGAAAGACGCCTACGACAAGCAGCGCGTCAGCGCCACGGTCGCGGCAGAGTAAGAAAAAGGACTCACGATATGCCCCTTGCACAAACCTCTACCACCGTGCCCGTGGTCGTGAATGACGACCTGTGTATCGCGGATAAGGGATGTACCGTTTGCGTGGATGTCTGCCCGCTGGACGTGCTGCGGATCGTTGAAACCGACGACGGTGGCAAGACCGCGTATATGAAATACGACGAATGCTGGTACTGCATGCCGTGCGAGGCGGATTGCCCCACCGGCGCGGTCACCGTGAACCTTCCCTATCTGTTGAAGTGAGGCGGACGTGAGCGGACTTTTCGAAGATTTCGACGACATCAAGGACCTGGCCGAAGGGTTGGACGACCCCTCGCCCGGTGCGCGGATCATGGCGGTGATGGATCTAACCGACAGCGCCGACCCCGCGGCGATCCCGTATCTGGCCAGGGCGATCACTGACGCGGATGCCGGTGTGCGCAAACAGGCCGCACAGGGCCTGACCGATTTCGACGGCCCGGAAACCGCCGCCGCGCTGGTTGTGGCCCTTTCCGACAGCGACGCCGCAGTGGTGGACGCGGCAGCGATCAGCCTGACCGAGCTGAAGGACCCCGCTTCGGGCGACGCGATCTTGCCGCATCTGTCGGACGAGAACGAGGTCAAGCTGGCCGCATGCCTGGCCGGGATCAAGGAACTGCGCCGCCCCGAGACCATGGGCCCGGCCATTGCCGCGCTGCAACACAGCTCGGAAGTGGTGCGGATCGAAGCGGTTGGCGTGATCGGCTGGCTGCAGGATGAAACCGCCCTGCCCGCCTTGCGGGATGCAGCACATGACGCCTCGGCGAAGGTGCGGCGCACGGCGCTGTCGGCGCTGGGCTTCTCCAAGTCCGCACATGCCGAGGCAACCCTGATCGACGGGATGCAAGACCCCGAATGGATCGTGCGCGAAGCAGCTGCCGAGACCTTGGCGAAAACCGGAGGCGCGGGCTGCATTCCCGCCCTGCGTACGGTTCTGGATGACGATTACTGGCAGGTTCGGCTGAAGGCCGTCCGCTCGCTGGGCAAACTGGGCGCCACCGATGCGGCCATGGAAATCGGTCCGATGATGGATCTGCCTGTGCCAAACCTGCGCAAGGAATGCGCCGCGGTTCTGGGAGAATTGGCAGTGCCGGAAACGGTGCCGTTCCTGCAGAAATACGAAGACGATACCGACCCGGATGTACGCAAGAACGTACGCTGGGCCTTGGGTAAAATGGCGGCCTGAAACCCCGGTTTTCGGGCGCCGACATCGTGAAAGCAAAACCCCTACAGCATTGCTGTCAGGGGCGCTTTCGTCGCCCAAAAATGCACTTAAGTTATTGTATTTAAAGAATTTTTTTTCGAATCGATTCGCGGAAATCCCGTCACGAAAGTGACAAATTGCGCCCCAAAGCCGAAATAAGTGGGCGAAAAAATGGGCAAACGGGAAATGCTGTCAATTTGTTAACGGCTGGCGTTTTGCACCGCAGAAAACTGCCCTGATACTGATTTCAGTTTCGACTTACTGAAATCTTCTAAGGGAACGTCGCTATGATCAGGAACTACACATTGAAGTCTGCGTTGCTTGGTGCATCGCTGGTATCTATGGCCTCTATGGCTTCGGCCGAAAAGATCAGTATCGCCATTGGGCACCAGTCCATGTGTACCGACACCTACACCGCCGGTATCGTTGTAAAAGAGCTGGGCCTGCTGGAAAAATACCTGCCCACGGACGGCAAATATGCCGACGCCAAATACGATGTCAGCTGGGCGGATTACAGCTCGGGTGGGCCGATCACCAACCAGATGCTGGCCAACAAGCTGAACTTTGGCGTGATGGGTGACTATCCGCTGATCGTAAACGGCGCCAAGTTTCAGGAAACCGACAGCCTGCGCACGCTTTACGTGGCCGGGACGGGTTACAACCTAAAGGGCTCGGGCAACGCGATTGTTGTGCCGGTCGACAGCGATCTGTACTCGATCGATCAGCTGGCCGGCAAAGAAGTGTCCACCCCGGTTGGTTCGGCCGCTTGGGGCATGCTGCTGAAAGCCATGCAGGACAACAACATTCCCACCTCGGAATACGTTCTGAAAAACCAGAGCCCCGCCGTAGGTGCCGCGAATATCGCCGCCGGCAAGATCGACGCCCACTCGGATTTCTGCCCGTGGTCCGAGATCATGGAATTCCGCGGCACCGGCCGCAAGATCTTTGACGGCTCGGAAACCGGTGTGCCCTACCTGCACGGTGTCGTGGTGCGCGAAGATTTTGCCGTTGAATACCCCGAAGTGGTCGAGGCCTTCATCAAGGCCGTTTGGGAGGCGGGCGAATGGATCCGCGAAGATCCCATGCAGGCCGTGACCCTGATGGAAGGCTGGACCGGCGTCGAGAAAGAGGTGCTGTACCTGTACTTCTCGGAAGGTGGCCACCTGACGCTTGAGCCGACCGTGAAACAGGAATGGGTGGATGCGCTGGCGTTCAACCACGGTGTTCTGGTCAAGGAAAAAGCCATTCCGCCGCTGGATTTCGACGCATGGATCAACGAGGACTATATCAAGGCGGCCTATGCTGACCTGGGCGTAGACTATGAGGCCGAAAAAGCCGTGGTTGTTGACCCGCTGGCGGCAAACAAGGGCCTGCCGATGGAAATCTGGCACTCGCGCGATGGCGTGGCCTCGTTCGGCACGCTGCCCGAATTCCTGAAAGCCATGGCAGACATTCGCGCCACGGCGGCACTGGTGAACGCCACCTATGTCTATGACGTGGAAACCGGCCTGAAACTGTTCGGCAAGACCGCGTTCTGGGTCAAGTCGGGTGACGACTATGCCACCTTCCTGCGCAAGGGCGAGGCCGAGGCCTATGCCGGCAAAACCGGTGGGGCGCTGGTCAGCTTTGACGAGGCCATCGCCGACTTCATCTCCGAAGGCTAACGGCCCGTCTTGATAGGCAGGGGTCGGGGCGTCAGCGCCCCGGCCTGAAACGTTTTACAGAAGGCTGACAAGATGGCGACGGCTTTACAGACCAAGGAAGTTGCGAACCAAGCAACGCAACCACGGCCCACGGCAAAGGCAGCGCCCGCGCCTGCCCCCAAGGCCAGCCCGATATCCGCGCTGCGCATCGGTCGCAAGCAGGCCGGTAGCATTGGCATGGTCTTCCTGTCCCTCAGCGCCGGCGCGCTGCTGTGGCACCTTGCAACCGCCATCAACCTGGACTTTTACATCAATTTCTCGAACGTGCCGTCGCCATGGCGTGTGCTGACCGCGTTCGTCGGCCATATCCAGACCGAGATATTCTGGACCCATATCGGCGTATCGATGCGCCGGATCCTGATCAGTTACACTCTGGCCACGGTGCTGGGCATCTTCATCGGCCTGATCATGGGCCGCTCGCGCATCGCCCGCGCGTTCATCATGCCCTATATCGAGGTCGTGCGCCCGATCCCGGCCGTGGCTTGGATCCCGTTGGCCATCCTGATGTGGCCGACCGAGGAAAGCTCGATCATCTACATCACCTTCCTGGGTGCTTTGTTTCCCATTGTTCTGAACACCTTGCATGGCGTCGAGCAGACGCCCGAGGTTCTGGTGCGCGCGGTGCAGTCGTTGGGCGCCAGCCGCTGGGCGGTGTTCCGGCACGTGGTGATCCCGGCGGCACTGCCGTCGATTGCGGCCGGTCTTGCCATCGGGATGGGCGTCAGCTGGTTCTCGCTTTTGGCGGGCGAGATCATCTCGGGCCAGTATGGCATCGGCTATTTCACGTGGGATGCGTATAGCCTGATCAACTATCAGGACATCGTCGTTGGCATGCTGGTGATCGGGTTCCTTGGCACCGGGTCAACCGCAGCCGTGAAGATGATCACCAAACCGATGTTGAAATGGCAGAAAAGGACCCGCTGATGCGCGCGATGTTTTCTACCCTTTGGACCGATATTCGCGGCAATTGGAAGCGCATGCTTTTGCATGGTCTGATCTTTGCCCTGCTGTTTCAGGTCCTGATGATGATCGCCCTGATCGTCCGGTTTCAGGCCCTTCCGAACTATGTCACCGGTTACAACTGGGTCGCCAATGTCGCGTGGATCATCAAGTCTACCCCGTCGTGGTCCGACATTCCCCCCATCGTGTGGGAGGAGTGGCTGCTGGAGATTGGCAAGATGAACTACGACTATGGCATGGGCATTTCGGAATGGAGCCTGAACGTCGTTCCGTCCCGCCTGTTGGTGTTGTTCATTCTGGGGGCCACCGTGTCGCTTTGCATGGCCCTGACCCGGCGCGAGACCTGCAGCACCGCGAACACCGGCACCTTGCGCGCAACAACCGGGTTGGGCGCGGTTCTGGTGGCCATGACAAACGCCACGATGAGCTGGGTCGTCTGCTGCGCCACACCGTCCTGGGTGGTGGGGCTGGCCATGCTGGGGCTGGGCGTGTCGACCTCGTTGGCGATGGAAACCATGGGCCCGGTTCTGACGGGCGGTGGTTTCGGCCTGTTGGTGGCACTGATCCTTTTCCTTGCGTGGCACAAATCACGACCTGAGCCCGAACCAATTGCAGAGGCTTCACATGCTTGATGTTCTGAAATTCAAAACCCCGCGCCAGCCTGACGAAAAGGGCAAAGGGCAAATCTCGGTCGCGGACGTGTCGATCAGCTTTGGCACGGGCGCCAATGCGCATCTGGCCGTGGAAACCACGTCCATCGACATCGCGGCGGGCGAGTTCGTGTGCATCCTTGGCCCGTCCGGCTGTGGCAAGTCGACATTGATGAACGCAATTGCCGGCTATGTCGCGCCATCGACCGGCGAGGTTACCATCGACGACAAAAAGGTGGACCGCCCCGGCCCCGACCGCGGCATGGTGTTTCAGCAATATTCGTTGCTGCCGTGGAAGACGGTGTATGAAAACGTTGCCTTCGGCCCGAAAATGGCCGGGCACGGCCGGATCGAGGCCGGATCAACCGCCAATACGTTCCTGGAACTCGTGGGGCTGAAAAAGTTTGGCGACCGCTATCCGGCCGAATTGTCGGGCGGCATGCAGCAGCGCGTGGGCATTGCACGGGCGCTGGCCAATTACCCGTCGGTTCTGCTGATGGACGAGCCTTTTGGCGCGCTGGACGCGCAGACGCGCCTGATGATGCAGGAAAGCCTTCTGGATATCTGGCGCAAGTTCGGCACCACGGTTGTTTTTGTCACCCATGACGTGGACGAGGCCGTGTTCCTTGCGGACCGTGTTCTGATCATGAGCGCCGCACCGGGGCGCATCATCGAAGACGTCAAGATCGACCTGCCCCGCCCGCGTTCCACCGACATGGCCGCGACCCCGGAATACATCAAGGCGCGCCAGTTCTGCCTGGACACGATCAAGGCAGAAAGCCGCAAAGCCTTTGAAAGCCAGAACACATGAGACATCTTCTTGCAGCGCTGATCGTCGCCTTTGCCGTGCCCGCCACCGCGCAGGTGCAGGGTGTGATGCTGGACGAACCGGTGGAAATGCCCGCCTTTGTCTACACCAACGACCTGGGTGAGACCTTTACCGAACGCGACCTGACCGATGCCTGGACCATCGTGATGTTCGGTTTCCTGTCCTGCCCGGATGTCTGCCCGTTTACCCTTGGCAACCTCGAGGCCGCTGTCAGCGAAACCAGCCTGCGCGTGCGGCCCGACAACGTTCCCAAGGTGGTGTTTATCTCGGTCGATCCGGATCGCGACGCTGAAACGGTCAGTGAATATGCCAAGTTCTTTCACCCCGATTTCCGCAGTTTTACCGGCGCCCGCGATCAGATCGACGCCTTGGTCGAGGCGACGGACAGCTTCTATCGCATCATGACGCCGGATTCGTCTGGCTATTACGAGGTACAGCACAGCTCGTCCGTGTCCGTCATCGCCCCCGATGGCACTTTGCGGGCCAAGCTGCAGCCTCCGTTTGACCCCGGCCAGACCGCCGAGTTTCTGGCCCGCATGCAGATCTCGTATCGAAAGGAACTTTCCCAATGAAACGGCTTGCCCTTGCCCTGATGTGCCTGCCCGGCCTTGCCTTTGCCGATGGGGTGTCGGTGGAGAACCCGATCATTCCGCTGGCCCCTCCGGGCGTGGCGGCGCATGCGGCCTTTATGTCGATCACGAACACCGGGGACACCCCGCGGCAATTGATCGGCGTGTCGGCCCCGGCCTATGCCATGGCGCATATTCACGAATCCACCGAGAAAGACGGCGTCGCGATGATGAGCGCCGTGGATCTGGTGGAAATTGGGCCCGGCACAACCGTGACCTTCGAACATGGCGGCCTTCATTTCATGTTGATGAAACCGAAGGCGCCGGTGTCCGAAGGGGACATGATCGAGCTGTCGCTGGAATTTGCCAATGGCGAGGTCGAGCAGGTGACCGCGATGGTCATGAAGAGGCACAAGGCGCATGATCACAGCGGCCATGGCCATGACAAGCATCACGACCACAAACATGGATCTTAAGGCGGCGCTGGTATGCCTTGCCATGTCGACCGGCCCTGCGCTGGCCGATTTCGCCGCGGATGAATTCCCACCCTACGAGCGCTGCGCGCTGTGTCACGGGTTGTTCGGCGTGTCGCATACGGCCAAGTTTCCGAACCTTGCCGGGCAGGATCCGGACTATCTGACGACGCAGGTTCATGGGTTTTTGACCGGGCACCGCACCAATGATGGCGGCCAGATGATGGCCATCGTGACCGAGTTGAAACCCGAAGAGATCCCTGTTGCCGTTGAATGGTTCGCCACGCAGGACGCCCCCGCGCCCGCCCCGGCAACCGATGACGGCACCGGTCGGGCGGCCTATGCCGAGGCCGGTTGTGGCAATTGCCACGATCAGGCCGCCGAGCTGTCGGGTGTGCCTTTCCTGACCGCGCAGCATGCCGGTTACCTGACCAAGCAGATGCAGGATTTCCAGTCAGGCGCGCGGCGGCCTGGCCCCTTGGGCGTTGACCATCCCGCATTGCTGCCACAAGGTGACGCAACACTTGCCGCCATTGCGCAATACCTTGCGGCCGAGCCACGTGAATGATGCACGACACCGAAACTTCTGACAGCCCGGTCGGGGCGATTTTTCTGTCCGAATACTTCGCCGAGCTGAACGAGGGCGCGGGCTTTTTGACGGACCTGTCGCCGGATGACCAGAAGCGGGTGCGCAGTCTTGGTTCGCGGTGCCGGTTCGCCAAGGGTGACGGGATATTTCACCAGGGTGCGCCCCATACCGGGGTCTGGATCATCGAAAGCGGGCGCGTGCGCACCTATTACGCCGGACCGTCGGGGCGTGAAATCACGCTGGCCTATTGGAGCAGCGGCCATTTCGTTGGCGGCCCCGAGGTTTTTGCGCGCGGGCGGCATGTGTGGTCGGCTGATGCGCTGGAACCTTGCGAGCTGCTGTTTCTGTCGGGCACGAGCCTGCTGAAACTGGTGCGCGAGGTGCCCGACGTGGCCGTTGGCGTGATCGAGGGGCTGGTGGCCAAGGGCAAAAGCTATTCCGCGTTGATCCAGATGTTGGGCACGCGGTCGGTTTCGGAACGGCTGAGCCAGTTGCTGGTTATCCTTGCCAACACAACCGGACGCCCCGAAGGCAACACGATCGTGGTGGACCGCACCGTCACTTATGAACAGATCGCGGCCATTGTTGGTGCGACGCGGCAATGGGTGACCCAATCGCTGGACAAGTTGAAAGCCGCAGGCGTGGTCGAGATCACGCGCAGCGCCATCATCATTCACGATCTGCAGCAGCTGGAGGAATAGCGGCCACCGCTATTTACGGCAATGCATCAGGATTTTCGGTGTCGTGTGATCGCGATTGATCGCGGGGCAGAACAATCTGTTGTGATCTTTTCGAAGAAACATCAATAAACCGTCACCCGGTGGTTACACAGCTCGGCGATTGATCCGAATGAATTTCTACAGGGAGAAAACCATGAAATTCCGTTCGATTCTTGCCGGCGCTGCGCTGGCTGTTGCCGCGGCCGTTTCGGCCTCTGCGGAAACCTGGAAAATTGCCGTTACCGACGTTGAAGGCATGGAGCGCCTGCAGCTGGAATGGGGTCCGTTCAAAGAAGCGCTGGAAACAGCCACTGGCGAAAGCTTTGAGTTCTTTGCCGTGAACTCGCGCACCGCAGCGGCCGAAGCCCTGCGCGCCGAGACCGTTGACTTTGTTGTTTCGGGTCCTGCCGAATACGTGGTCATCAACAAGCTGACCAAAGCCACCCCGCTGATCGGTCTGGGTCGCCCTGACTATTTCTGCGCCGTCATCGTGCGCGCCGACAGCCCCTATAACTCGGTTGCTGACCTGAAGGGTCAGAAGATCGCGATGTCGGACATCGGTTCGACCTCGGGCCACCTGTGCCCCACGCAGCTGATGGCTGATCTGGGTCTGGGCCTGGGCGACTTTGAACCGCTGCACACCTCGCGCAACATCGGCCACGAAGCCGTTAAGGCGGGCGACGTTGCTGCCATGGGCACCAACCACAACTCGTGGCTGCGCGTGCGCGGCAAAGACACTTCGGTGCCGGCTGGCTTCTTCAAGATCATCGCACGTTCGGGCGACCTGCCCAACGACATGATCATGGTTGGCGCGCATGTTGACGCGGCGGCTGCTGAAAAGGTTCAGACTTCGATTATCGAAAACAAAGACGCGATCATCGCGGGCATTCTGGCCCACGAAGAGAACGACAAGTACACCGGCATGGACCTGGTTGCGATCGAAGACAGCGCCTATAACTCGGTGCGCGCGATGTACACCAACGCGGGCTACCCGCAGTTCGACAACTTCCTCGGTGACTGATCGAGTGCTTGATAAGCCGGCCGCGAACACGCAGCCGGTCGGAACCGGGGCACAGAGTGCCCCGGTTTTGCCTGTAGACATTCGCGTCACCGGGTTGTCGAAGACCTTTGGCGACGTGCAGATTTTCAAAGACATCTCTTTTGGCCTGAGCCGGGGTGAGGCCGTGGCCATCGTGGGTGCAAACGGCACCGGCAAGTCGACCCTGCTGCGCTGCCTGATGGGGCTGATCCCGGCCGATGGCGGCACGGTGGACGTGTTGGGAACCGAAGTAACTTCGGCCAACGCGCAGGCCTTGCGTGCGATGCGCGGGCAGATCGGTCTGGTGTCGCAGAAACATAACCTGGTGCCGCGGCTGTCGGTTCTGTCGAATGTGGTGCAGGGCCTGCTGGGCAAGCATTCCGGCATTCGGCATTGGAGCCAAGCCTTGGCGCCCGCTGCCTCTCGCGATGCCGCGATGGAGGCGCTGCAGCGTGTCGGGCTGGCCCATCTGGCGGACCGTCGCGCGGACCGCCTGTCGGGGGGGCAGTCACAGCGGGTGGCAATTGCCCGGGCGCTGGTGGGCAAACCCAAGATCCTGATCGCGGACGAGCCGACGGCCTCGCTCGATCCGTCTGCGGGCGAAGACGTGATGGACCTGTTTTTTGGGCTTGCCAAGGACGAGGGCGTGACCGTCGTCTTCATCTCTCACAACATCACGCATGCGCTGCAGTATGGCGATCGCATTCTGGGGCTGTCCGGCGGCAAGATGCCGCTGGATTCCCGCGCTGACAAATTGAGCGAGACCGACCTTCGGGGGCTTTATGACTGATCTGAACACCCACGTCCCGTCGCGGATCGAGCGGCCCTCGGCGATTGCATTCCTTGGCTATGCGGCCGCGGTTGTGATCATCCTGTGGAGCTTTGCAGGCGCTGGCTTCTCGGTCGAGAAGGTAGTCACCTCGCCCCCTCGTTTTGCCGATTTCATCGAACGCGCATTTCCGCCAAACCTTGAGGCGCGCACGCTGGAGCGGCTGGGGTGGAAAATGGTCGAAACCCTGCAAATCGCGCTGGCTGGCGCGGTTCTGGGTGTGATCCTTTCTGTGCCGGTTGCGTTGCTGGCGGCGCGCAACCTGGTGGCCGGAAAGTGGATCAACCAGACGGTGCGGACCACCCTTGGCTTTATCCGCGCGGTGCCTGACATTGCCTGGGCGCTGATCTTCGTGGTTGCCGTGGGCCTTGGCCCCTTTGCGGGCATGCTGGCGATCATGATCGACACCGTTGGCTTTTGCGGACGCTTCTTTGCCGATGACATGGAAGGCGTTGACAAAGGCCCCGCCGAGGCGCTGACAGCTACCGGTGCGCGCAAGCTGGACGTTGTGGCCTGCGCCACCGTACCCGCCGCGATGCCCGCCTTTGTTTCAACCTCGCTGTTTGCGTTGGAGAAAGCAGTTCGGTCGTCGACCATCCTTGGCCTTGTTGGCGCAGGCGGCATCGGGATTGAGCTGAAAGTGGGCTTTGACCTTTTTGATTATCCCAGCGCCATGACCGTGATCCTGATGATCGCTGTTGTGGTGATTGGCATTGAACAACTTTCGGGCTGGGCCCGGACCAAGATCATCGGAGAACAGCGATGAAGACAGATACAGCTGACCAACACTGGAACGCGCATTGGGCGGGCGACGTCGATGCAAAGTGGCTGACACCCGAAGACGACGTGCATCAGTGGGCCGCGGGCCTGCAGCCGGGTGCCGCGATCCTGGACCTGGGCGCCGGTGTTGGGCGGCATGCGCTGGCGCTTGCCAAGTCCGGCTTTGCGGCGACCGCACTGGACGCAGCACCCGATGGCATGGCAGCAATCGATGCCGCCGATGCGGGTGTGACAACGGTTGTGGCGCGTATGCATGAGCTGCCGTTCGAGGATAACAGCTTTGACCACGTTCTCAGCTGGAACGTTATTTATCACGGTGACGAGGACATTCTGCTGCGCACCATCGCCGAGATCCGCCGCGTTCTGAAACCCGGCGGCACCTTTCTTGGCACGATGCTGTCAAAGCGCCGCCTGCCCTATGAGCTGACCAAGGCGCCGGGCCGCGAAATCTCGCGCAACACCTGGGTGTTCGATACCGACAGGGGTGACAAACGCCACCCGCATTATTTCTGTTCAGCAGCAGATTTGCTGTCGCTGTTTTCGGGGTTCGAATGCCTGTCACTGCGTGATCAGGAACACGAAAGCGAAGGCAGCTTTCACTGGCACCTGACGATGGAGCGGCTGTAGTGACTTTCACTTTTCAGGGGGCACAGGTCTATCTGCCGGATCAGATTGTCGAGACGAATGTCACGATCGACGGGGACCACATCGCCGAAATCGGCGGATCTGCGCGGGGCGAGGTGATCGACGCGCGTGGTCTGGTTCTGGCACCGGCGTTGATCGACGTGCACGGGGATGCGTTTGAGCGGCAGGTCATGCCGCGTCCGGGTGTTTTCTTTCCCATCGAGACCGCGGTGCTGGAAACCGACCGGCAGTTGGCCGCCAATGGCATCGCGACGACCTATCACTCGATCACGTTGAGTTTCGAACCGGGCCTGCGCAGCGTTGAAAAGGCGCGCGAGATGATGCAGGCGATCCGCGATCTGGCCCCCCGGCTGACCGTCGAGAACCGCGTGCAATTGCGGTGGGAGACCTTTGCCTTCGAAGCGCTGGACGCGCTGGACTGGGCCTTTGACGCGCCGCTGAAACCCTCGCTTGCCTTCAACGACCACCTGTCCATGTCGATGCGCAGCTATGACACGCGCATTCAGGACCGGCTGTGGGAACACAACCCCGATTACGCCGTTGTCGATTTTGATGACCTTGAGTTGCCGCAGAAACGCTGGGCCAAAATCGCGGCGCGGACCGGGCTGGAGCTTGATGACTTCATGGCGTTGATCAAACGCGTCTGGAATCGCCGGCCCGACGTGGTTGACACCATCACCTCGGTTGCGGCCAAGGCGCAGGCCAAGGGCATCCCGATGCTCAGCCATGACGACACGCAGGCCGAAACGCGTGCGTTTTATCGCGGGATCGGCGCTACCACGACCGAATTCCCGATGACCATGGCGCCAACGCAGGATGCCCGCGACAACGGTGACCTGATCATCTTTGGATCACCCAACGCGGTGCGCGGCGGCAGCCATATCGGCTCTCTTGGGGCGGCCGACATGGTCGAGGCCGGGTTGTGCGACATGCTGGCTTCGGACTACTACTATCCGGCGATGCTGGCAGCGGTGGACCGGATGGACCGGGAGAAGCGGGCCGACCGCTTGGCGCTTTGGTCGCTGATCTCCAGCGGCCCGGCAAAGGCGATGAACCTGACGGATCGCGGCAGTATCGAGACCGGCAAACGGGCCGATCTGGTGCTGGTGGACTGGCCCGACGGGGCAACACCGGCCATCGCCGGAACTTGGGTTGCAGGCCGCGCCGCCTATCGCGCAAAACCCGCCGGTTAACCGCCGGCGGAAACGCCCCTAAACCAAGAAACACCAGGTTCGACCCATGTTGCGATTTGACAAAGACTATTGGCCAGCTATCGGTCTGGGCCTGTCACAGATCATTGGCTATGGCACCCTGATGTACGCCTATGCGATCCTTTTGCCGCATATGGCAGAGGATCTTGGGCTGAGCTTGTCGGGGATCTTTGGCGTCATGTCGCTGGCGCTGTTCTTCGGCGGTTTCATGGCGCCTGTGTCGGGCATGCTGACGGACAGGTATGGCGGGCGGTTCGTGATGACCATCGGGACCGTCGTGGCGGGCGTCGCGCTGATCGGGCTGAGCAAGGTGACCAACCAGTACAACCTGTTCGCCCTGATCCTGATCGCCGAGGCCGCGGGTATGTGCGTGTTGTATCAGGTGGCCTTTGCCAGCGTTGTGCGGCTGGACCTGCGTGTACCCAGCCAGCGACTGATTTCGATCATCACCCTGTTCGGCGGCGTCGCTTCGACAATATTCTGGCCCCTCACCCTGTGGCTGTACAACGGGATCGGTTGGCAAGAGACGTGGTTGGTGCTGGGTGTGTTCCTGATCCTGACCTGTGTGCCGCTGAACTTCTTTTCGTTGCGCGGCCCACAGATTGACCCGCGCAACCCGCCCAAGGCGCAACAGTCCGAATGGCCCGAGCTGAGCGGCCCCGCGCGGCGCAAAGGCATGCTGTGGATGATCGTTTCCTTCCTGTTTTCCGGGTATCTGATGGGCGGCGTTATGACGCTTTGGGTGACCAATGTTCAGGACCTTGGACACACGGCCGCGATGGCCGCATTGGCCGGTGCCGTAATTGGTCCGTTCAAGACCGTTGGGCGGTTCCTGGAACTGCTGGTGTCGCGCAACCTCTACCCGTTGAATACTTACGCGCTGAGCATGGCGCTGATGCTGTCTGGATTTGTGACGCTGATTGTGCTCGGGTTCACCGTTCCCGGGTTGATGATCGCGGCGGCGCTGTACGGCATGGGCGATGGCATCAAGACGATTGCACGGGGCACGCTGCCGCTGGCGCTGTTTGGGCGCAAGGGCTATGGCGCGCGGCTGGGTTGGATCAATACCGCCACGATGGCGCTGAATGCCTCGGCCCCGTTTGCCTTTGCATGGTTGACCCAAACGCTGGGTGGGCAGGCCTCGTTCACGGCAATGGCGGTGGTCATCAGCCTTGCCTTCCTTGCCTATCTCTTCATTCCAGACCCACGGAGACCGGTCCATGAAACCGCTTAAGATCGGCGCATGCCTGAAGATTGACGAGATCGCGACGCATCGCGACTGGCTGTTTGATGCGGAGCGCGACATTGAGTTACAGAGCTTTATGACCCGCGACGCGTTGACTGTGGACCGTGACGATCTGATCGCTGCGGCAAAGGCAGCTCTGCAGGGGCACAGAGGCCGGGTTGGCATTCATGGCCCGTTCGAGGGGCTGGATATCGACAACAAGGATGCCGAGCTGCGCCCGCTGATCACCGCGCGGTTCCTTTCCGCACTTGAAGCGGCCGAAGCCATCGGCGCGCGCCAAATGGTGCTGCACTCGCCCTACACGTTCTGGTACAAGAACAACCTTCTGTGCAAACCGAACTATGCCCAAAAAAAGCTGGACCGGGTGCACGAGGTTCTTGGCCCCGTGGTGGACCGGGCAGCGCGTGCCGGGATCACGCTGGTGATCGAGAATGTTCAGGATGTCGACCCCGATACAAGGCGCATGATGGTGGACAGCTTCGACAGCCCCGCCATCGCCTTGTCCATCGATACCGGCCACGCGCATCTGGCGCGACGGATGTCGGGCGCGCCGCCGGTGGACTATTTCGTGCGCGATGCAGGTGCACAGCTGCAGCACGTGCATATCCAGGACGTTGATGGCCACGCCGACCGCCACTGGGCGCCCGGCGAGGGGGAGATCGAATGGATCGAGGTCTTTCGCGCGCTGGCGGAATGCCCGTCTGCCCCGCATCTGGTGCTGGAACTGCGCCGTAAATCCGACATCCCGCAGGGCTTTGACTATCTCAGCAACCTAGGGCTGGTGATCTGACGAAAGCGCGCTTTCGGAGCGGCGTTTAGCGGTACTTTTCGATGAACGCGTCGATGTCCAGCGCGCGAATGTCGGGCAATGCGGCCTTGTAAGCGTCGCGCGTCCAGTCCCAGACCGCGATTTCTTGCAACGCCTCGGCCTGAGCTTCGGTGAACCGACGCTTGATGAACCGCGCAGGCACACCACCCACAACGGTGTAAGGATCCACGTCCCGCGTGACGACGGCCCCGGCGCCAATTACCGCGCCTGTTCCAATCGTCACGCCGGCAGTCACGGTCACGCCATGGCCGATCCAGACGTCGTGACCGATGGTCACCCAATCGGCTTTGCGCCATGCAAAGAAATCGTGGTCATCCTCGCCCAACCCATACGCCTCGGCCCGATAGACCGAGTGGTGCTGCATCGCGCGCCATGTCGGGTGATTGCCCGGATTGATCCGCGTCGAATTGGCGATCGAGCAGAACTTGCCGATGGTGGTCCAGACCACATGGCAGTTTTGCGTGATGTACGAGAAATCTCCCATCGCGCCGGACTTCATCATGGTGTTTTTGCCCACCTCGGTCCAGACACCCAGTTCGAAGTCTTCGACCCGGGCCCCTTCGTGGATCGTGGGGGTTTCGCTGAGATGGTTCTTGGAGCCGGCGCCGCTCATGCTTTCTCCTTCAGGGGTAGTCGTGTAAAACTCAGGACCCGTCCGGTTTCGATTTCAACGTCGAACAGATCGGGGTTGCGCAGACCGCGCCAGTCTTCAAAGCCAAAGCTGGGATCGGCCGCCTGCAGTAACGAAGCGATCAGGCCGCCATGGGTCACAATGGTTGGCAGGCCTTTGCTGAACCGTTCGATCTGAATCAGCGCAATGGCCGCCCGGCTGCGGACCTGCGACATGCTTTCGCCCTGCGGACAGGCATAGTTGGAATTTGCAAACGACCTGCGCAGGTGGTCCTGCCAGTCGATCAGAGGCTCGGGCGACAGAACCCGCTCGTGGAAGCCGTCGACGGTTTTCACGCTTTGCGCCGTCAGGTCGGCATAGGGTGCGATCGTTTGGCGCGCGCGTGTGTAAGGGCTGGCATATAAGGGGCCTGCGTTCAGATCACGCAAGCTGTGGGCCAGGCTGTTGGCCTGCTGACGCCCTGTTTCTGACAACGGTGCCTCGGGGGCTTGTCCTGTCGATTCAGCATGTCGAACCAGAAGTGCTCGCATGGTCACCTTCCATTTGTGATGTCGTGCCGGGCACAAAGGCACGGCACGACATCGGGTTTTGCGTGGCCGGCGGCATAGCCCGTTGACCCTGCCGCCAAGCCTTTCTCGAATTGCGTGCGTTTACCGCGCACCTTCCCATTTACCGATCACGCGCGTTCTGATCTGCGCCGACAGATAGTCGATCAGGTAGACCATGCCGATGATCAGGAAGATGATCGTCCATGCCTGATCCCAGAAGTAGCTGCTGATCCGGTCGCTGAGGATAAAGCCAATGCCACCCGCGCCCACGATGCCAAGGATCGTGCCGGACCGGACGTTGGATTCGAAGTTGTACAGCAACACCGAAAGATGCACCGGCAGAACCTGCGGCATGATCGCATAGCGGATCGACTGCAAGCGCGACCCGCCCGAGGCAACCACGCCCTCAACCGGCTTTTTCGACGTGTTTTCCAGCGCTTCCGAGAACAGTTTCGAGAATGTCCCGATCTCGCTGACCGCGATGGCCAGAATGCCGGCCAGCGGCCCCAGACCAAAGGCGCGGATGAAGATCAGCGCCAGGATCAGGGTTTCGAACGCGCGGATCACGTCATAGACGCGACGCGTGCCCTGACGCAGCCAGAAGATGCGGTTGATGTTCTTGGCCCCAAGGAACGACAGCGGAAAGGCGACAACGGCGCCCAACAGCGTGCCCATGAAAGCCATGGCAATGGTTTCGCCCAGCGCGGTGAAGATCTCCAGCCATTCCGTCCAGGTTTCCCACAGATGCGGCGGGAACATGAAGGACATAACCCGCCCAAGACGGCCCAGACCGATCCAGATGCGTTCAGGTGCGAAGTTGAAATCGTAAAGGCACCACGCGAAGAGGCCAAAGAACCCGACCCACAGCGCGATCTTGCGGGCGCGCACGGCGTTTGTGTCGCGAAACGCGCGGGGATGGGCGGCCATAGCGGCCTGAATTTGTTCAGGGGTAGGTGTCATGTCGCTGGGCCTTTCTCGATCCCGATGATCCGGTGACGCAGCTTTTCAGAGCCAAAGTCGATCACGATCACTGTGACAAAGATGATGATGAAGAGCGCTGAGAGGTCGGTGTATTCCTGCAAAGACAGCGCCTCGCGGAACTCCTGTCCCAGACCGCCTGCGCCGACATAGCCAATGATCGACGACGAGCGCACGTTGATCTCGAACCGCAGCAGGGTATAGCTGATGATGTTTGGCAGAACCTGCGGCACCGCGCCATAGCGGATCTGGTCAAACCACGTCCCGCCCGAGGCTTTCACGCCTTCCAGCGGCCGCATATCGATGTTTTCGTTCACTTCCGAGTAAAGCTTGCCCAACGCGCCGGTGGCATGCAGGCCGATGGCCAGAACACCGGCCATGGGGCCAACCGAGAAGCAAAAGACGAAGATCAGTGCCCAGACCAGTTCCGGCACGGTCCGCGCAATCTCAAGATAGCGGCGGCTGATCCACAAGGACCATTTGTTCGGGGCAAGGTTCCGCGCGGCGGGGAACGACAGAACAAAACCGCCGATCACACCAAATACGGTCGCCATGAAGGCAATCAGAATGGTTTCAATCAGCAGGTTCATCCAAACCTTCCAACGCCAGAACCACTCGCCCAGATCCGCACCCAACGTGTCCCAGCTGAGCGAGGGAATGGTTTTTACGATGAACTCACCAAGGCGCGGAATGCCAGCCGGGATGATCCAGCGCCAATCGCGCGATCCATCCGGCAAGGTGACTTGCGTAACCTTGAAAAAGTCACCCAACCACGCAGAGAACGTGAAGAAAGCGAAAAAGATGATCGCCGCAACCAGCCAGGTGATCCTGGAACGGCGGCGCAGCGCGGCGTAGTCAAGCTCGAACTGATCGATCGGGCGCAGCGGCGGAGTATCGGGAATGGCGGTCATCGAAGAATCCTGATGCGATGAAGCGCGCACAGGCGCGCAGCAGTCGAAAAAACGGCGCGGAAGGAGAACCTTCCGCGCCATCAAACACTGTCAGATTACGAACGGCGCTGCTTTTTCAGCCAGTCGCGCATGTCCACGATCCACTGGTAACGCTCGTGGTCAACTTCGATCCAGCCAACCTGCGGGTTCGGCGAGCCTTCGACTTCGCCGGTCATTGCCTTGAAGGCTTCCGGGTCAGCTTCGGGGATATTCATCACCAGGTCCTGCATTGTGTCTTTCAGTTCCTGCGGCAGGTTTTTGCGCGCAGTGAACGGGCCCGAGGTGATTTCAGGCGATTCCCAGATCGGGCAGATTTCGCCTTCGGCGATCATGCCTTTTTCGATCATACGCTGCCAGCGGCCATCAACGGCGTTATTCTGCCAGGTTGCAGCGGCGTCAAACGTGCCCTGCGAAACCCCAGCGACACCTGCTTCGTGCGAACCCGAGAACGGGATGGCCGAGAAGAAGGTCTTGGGGTCAACCTCTTTGGCGATGTTGAAGTAAGGCACAGCATAGCCCGAGGTCGAATCCGGGTCAGCAAAGGCCACAACTTTGCCTTCAAGGTCAGTGATGGCGCTGTAGTTGTCTTCGCAACGGGTCACCAGAACCGAGTAGTAACCGGTCGAGCCGTCCTGACGGATGCGCGACACCAGCGGCTCTACTTTGCCGTCGGTGCCGGTGTAGGCAGCGGCGTAGGACGACGAACCGAAGAAGGCGAATTCGATCTGATCGGCAGCAATTGCCTGGATCACACCGTCATAGCTGCCTGCGGTGAAGATTTCGACTTCAACGCCCAGCTCACGCTCCAGATAGGCTTCAAACGGGGTGTACCGCGCGATGCGGTCTTTTTCGTTTTCGCCCGACAGGATGCCGAACTTGATGACCTGATAGTCTTCTTTCCAGGCCGCGTCTTCAGCTACTGCTGACGTGGCCAGCAGTGCGGCGACTGCTGCTGTAATGAAACGCATTTTTGGATCTCCCCTGAGTAGCGTTTGCACAAAAGAAAAGAGGCCCGGAGGCCTCTGTTGAAATTGATCAGGCTGGCACCTTCAAACCCTGGGTCGAGGTGACGGCTTCGTTGAATTCGGCCAGTCCTTCCAGACCGTAGATGTCGCGCACGACGTCATCGGTCAGCTGAAGGGCCGTGCCATCGAACATCACACGCCCTGCCCGCATGGCGACGATACGATCGCAATAGGCGCGCGCGGTATCGAGCGTGTGCAGGTTCACAAGAACGGTGATCTTATCCTGGCGATTGATCTGGCGCAGGCCATCCATCACCTTGGTCGCATTGGCCGGATCAAGCGAGGCAATCGGCTCGTCCGCCAACATGATTTTTGGCTGTTGAACCAGTGCCTTGGCGATTGCAACACGCTGCTGCTGACCGCCGGAAAGGGTGCCTGCACGTTGCAGCGCCTGCGGGACCAGATCAAGCCGGTCAAGGGCCTGCAGCGCCATCGTGCGCTCTTCGTCGGTAAAGTGCATGGCCATCGAGCTTGCAAACCCGTGTTCGGCCAAACGCCCGATCAGGACATTGGTCAGCACGTCCAGCCGTTCAACAAGATTGAACTGCTGAAAGATCATGGCGCAGTCCCTGCGCCAGTTGCGCAGTTCCTTGCCTTTCAGTTTCGTGATCTCAACCCCGTCAAACGAGATCGACCCCGATGTCGGGTCAATCAGGCGGTTCACGAGGCGCAGCATCGTCGATTTGCCCGCGCCCGAGCGCCCAATCACGCCAACGAACTGGCCGGGAGCGATGGAAAGCGAAACATTATCGACGGCCTTGGTCTCGTCAAAGTGACGGGAAACATTTTCTAGTTTTAGTTCTGCGGGCATGATGATTCATCCGAATGAATTATGCCCTGACTTTCCGTGATCGGCGTAACGCCGAAACAACGGCAATGTGAAAGTTACTTAACGGTTCAGCCAGCCTTGAGCGTCAGATCCGGATCCGCCGCAAACGCGCCGTTGGAAAAGATGGCCTCGCCCGCATGATAGGTCGTCACAACGCGGTCTTTGCCATCAATAACGGCAAGATCAGCACGCTTGCCCACGGCGATTTCGCCGCGATCCGACAGGCCCAGCGCCGAGGCGGGGTTCACCGTTGCAAGCCGCATCGCGCCGGGCAAGCCGTCCGGGTCAGCCGCGGACAGTGCGCGGATCGCAGGCAGGATTGCAGCGGGGTGATAGTCGGCAGCCAAAATGTGCAACAGCCCGCGGCCGTGTGCATCACGCGCCGAAAGATTGCCCGAATAGCTTTGCCCACGCATCGCGTTCGGCGCGCCCATGGCGGTCATCAGGCCACGCTCCACCGCAACTTCGGCCGCTTCCAGCGTGACCGGAAACTCGCTGATCACGGCGCCGATATCGGCCATCAGACCGGCCTTTTCGACCGTGTCGTCATCATGGCTGGCAAGGGCAACCCCGTGTTCCTTGCACAGGCCGGACACAACCTGAAGATTGGCATAGATCTGCTCCGCGGGAATGGCGCTGTCGATGCGGGCCTGGATCTGTGAGCGCGCTTCGCTTTCGGTCATCGTGCCCTTGCGTGTGCGATAGGCAACGAGTTTCTCAAGGTTGCGATACTGACCCTGCCCGGGCGTGTGATCCATGACCGAAACCAGATCAACGGCGCCCGATTGCAGCAAACCTTCCAACGCGTCGATGGCCTCGGTAAAGGTGATGTCGAACCGGGCGTGTACGCGATGATCGACGCGCAGTCCGTTTTGATGCGATTTGAGTGTGCGGATGATGTTGCTGGTATGCTCGAACGAACGCCGTTCACCGTCCACGGCATTGCGCGAGAACGACACACCGGCATAGGCCGTTGTCACACCCGCAGCGGCAAGGCGCGCATCAAGATGCGCAACCGCGACCTCCATCGGGAAATCGACACCGGGGCGGGGCTCAAGCTCCAGCTCGATCATGTCGCCATGCATGTCGACAAAGCCGGGAATAACCATATGCGCGGGTTGACCCGCCGTTTCGGTGATGTCGGCAATCACCCCGTTTTCAATGCGCAACGCACCGCAGGGGATCACCCGGTCGCGCAGAACGATCGTTACATCAGACAGCCACATCGGTGCGTTCCTCTTGTGCGATCATGTCAGGGGTCAGGTCGATGACCCGATCGATCAGTTTTTCAACATCGCCGGGATGGTGGAACACCCCGATCATGGCTGTTCCGGCGGCCTTAAGTTCTGTCAGCCGGTTGACCAGCGCCGCACGGGCATTGGCATCCAGCGAGGCCGTGGGTTCGTCCAGAAGCAACAGCTTCTGCGGTACGATCAGCGCGCGGGCAAGGTTGACCTTTTGCTGTTCGCCCCCCGAAAATGTTGTGGGATAGGCGCGCCAAAGGTCCTGTTTGACGCCAAAAATTGCCAGCGCCTGCCGGGCCTGTTCCAACGCATCGTCCTGCGGGACGCCAGCAAGGCGCAGAGGTTCAGCCACGATGGCCTCGGCGCTGACGCGTGGCCGGGCCAGCAGGAACTGGGTGACAAACCCGATCTCGGTCCGGCGCAAATGGGCGATATCGACATCCGCCGCGCGCGCCAGATCAATGGCGCCATGCGACGACTGGAACGTGATCGAACCTGACTGCGGCACGTAGGAGCGATAAAGCGTGCGCAGAAGCGTCGATTTGCCCGCGCCGTTGGCCCCTTTCAGCAACACGAACTCGCCCGCATCCAGGGTGAAGGAAATGTCATCGAACGCTGCAATCTGATTGTTCAGATGATGCAGGGTGAAGCCTTTGGTCAGGCCGGAGATTTCAAGAACGCGGGTCATAGTTTTGCGTGCACCAGTTGCTGCGTATAAGCATGTTGCGGATCCTGGAAAATCTGGTCGGCCAGTCCGGTTTCAACGACTTCGCCACGCCGCATGACCATGACGCGGTCGGCCAATGTGCGAATAACGCCCAGATCGTGGCTGACGATCACCATGGTGATCTTGCGGTCCTGTTGCAGGCGTTTCAACGTGTCCAGCACAAGCGCCTGCACCGATACGTCCAGCCCGGTTGTCGGTTCGTCCAGCAACAGCAGAGCAGGTTCCAGCGCGATAGCCTTGGCCAGCTGCACGCGCTGCTGCATACCGCCGGAAAGTTCGGCGGGCGGGGCATCCAGCCGCTCAAGCGGGAACTCGGACGCGTCCAGCGCCTCGGTCGCTTTCTGCCGCAACACGGCAAAGCTGCGCTCGCCGGCGACCAGCAGACGCTCGGCAACATTGCCCGAAGACGAATGCTTCATCAGCAACCCCAGATGCGGGTTTTGGTAAACGATGCCGATGCGGGTGGCGCACAGCATCCGGCGGGCAAAGCGGTCGAGATCAAAGAGATTGCCCTGAACATCCGGCAGGTCCAGCGTATAGCTGCCCTGATCCGGCGTTTCCTCGAGATTCATCATCCGCAAAAGCGTCGACTTGCCCGAGCCACTTTCGCCGACAATGCCCAGCACCTCGCCGGGATAGGCATGGGCCGAGACATTCTGCAGCGCCTTAACCGGGCCATAGGTTTTCGACACATTCGAAACCTGCAGCAAGGCACGCGTCTGAACGATCCGGGGGGCGTCCAAGGTCAGTGTCATTCCGGCATCTCCCCGTTCTTGTACCAGGTCTCGCCGGTTGTGACGGGCTCGCCCGCGCCTTTCCGGATTGCCTTTACACCCCATTCACTGTCGGAAACCTCGAAGGTCGAGGTGCCGTCGTCCTGCGGAATCTCGTTCATGAAAAAGCCTTTTGTGCCAGAGCGATAGCAGGTCAGATGCCCGTGCTCTTCGACCTTGTAGGGCACGTCACTGAAGACCAACGGTTCGACACGCGTATAGGGCGGCACGGCGAAGATGCGCTTTTCGCGGCCCGCCGAAAGGATGGTCAGGTGCTTGGACATGTTCAGCTTTGGCACGTCCCAGCGCGGGATCGGCGACGGGGTCATCACGTGGCGTCCGTGCACGAGGCTGGGATAGCTTGCCCCCTGCATCACCCGGCCCGACCGCACAATCTGTTCGTAAAGCTGCAGCCACATTCGGCCATAATCGGCGTCCGCGTGCATCTGGCGCGCGATCGACATATTCGGCTGCACCGGACGCAGGGGTTCGGGGTTTGGCACCTGCAGCACCAAAATCTGGTCTTCGCGCAGGATCTCTTCGGGAATACGGTGGCGCGACTGGATCAGATCGGCCTCGAGCGTGTCCATCGTTGTGGGCGTGCCGGCGACCCGCGCGATAAACCGGCGGATCGACGCCGCGTTCACGCTGTCATCGGCGCCCTGGTCAATGACCTTTACACGGGTTTTCGGGTTCACCAGCGTCAGCGAAACCTGCAGCCCGCCTGTGCCCCAGCCGCGCGCCATCGGCACTTCGCGACTGGCATAGGGCATCTGGCAGCCGGGAACGGCTACCGATTTCAGCGTCTTTCGACGCAGTTCCCGTTTGGCGGACCCGTCCAGAAAGCCATAGCTCATGGCCTCCCACGGTTTGGTCAGGGTTGTCAGGCTCATTCGGCAGGCTCCGTCGCAGAAGACGAGGATTGCGCCGCTTTCTTGGCCTTTGCATCACGCATGGCATCAAGCGAGGACTGGAATGTCACATAGTGCGGCAGTTTGAAGTGGATACAAAAGCCCGAGCTTTCGACACCCTCGGTGTGGTACAGGAAGAACTCTTCCTCGGTCGCGGACCCTTTGGCGGCACCCGGGCTGTTCAGATCCAGTGTTGCGGCCGAGATGCATTTGACCTCGTTCCACCCAAATGTCGCGGCAAACCCAAGGCTGAGCTTCTCGCCCTTCTTGTCCACAACCTCGGCCTGGCTGAGCTTGACGCGCCCGGCCGAGAATGTTCGACCATCGGGATGGGTCACTTCGATCTCGGCCTCGGAAAGACGTACCTCGTTGACCGTTGGGTGGGCCGAACCATAGCCGCGCATGGCTGAATACCCCAGCGCAAGCGTACCGCCGGTTTCGGCCCGCGCAAGGCTTTGCAGCGTATGCGCCCGTTTGGCGGGGAACAACAGCGGCTCGCGCGTCAGATCTGGAATTTCGTTGCCTTGGGTCGGGTCCGGGTCCGGCAGGTCGACCAGGTCATTCTCGGCCTGCCACGCGCTGACCGATGGCACGTTTGCGGGCGCAGGTTTCTCTGCCGCCTCAACGGGCTCAGGGGCGTAGGCCGATCCGCCAAGAACGTCCGTTGCAAGGATGCGGTGCGCATAGTCCAGCGTTGGCCCCAACACCTGACCGCCGGGAATATCCTTGAACGCTGCCGAGATGCGGCGATGCGTGAAAAGGTCTTTCTGTTCTACCGGTTTGGCCACCGTCAGGCGCGGCTGCGTTGTGCGCCAGGCGCGCAGCAAAAGAACGGCTTCGAACATTTCGCCACCGGTTTGCGCCAATGCAAGCGCGGCAAGATCTTCGTCATACAGCGATGCCTCGCCCATGACCCGATCGATGAGATAGGGAAGCGACTGCTTGATTTCGTGGACCCGAGAGTGGTCAAACGGCCCGATTTCCTCGCGGAAAAGACGTTCCGCCTGTTCGATTGCGCGTTCGCCGCCGCGTGTCGCTACGTAAGCCATCAGAGCACCTCTACCTGTGTCGAGCGGGGAATGCCCATCACCTGATCGTCGTCCAGAAGAAACAGTTCAAAGCCTGCAGGATACCGCATGATCTGTGCGCGACGTTGCCAGAACCCGTCAGGCAGACCGCCGATATGCACATCCAGCGTACCGTCGACACCCGGCCCGGTCAGGCGCAGCATCGGCCCTGTTTTCAAGTCGGCATGCACGACCAGCGTGGCCCCGTCATCGGGATACAGGTCCGACCCCATTTGCAGCTGATCCAGTACCGCGAGATCGCCCAGCGTGCCGGCAAAGACGTGGTCGGCATCGGTCAGTTCGGCCACCTTGGCGCCGGTTTTCAAGACCGCGGGGATCAGCAATGGGTCAGCCGCATGCACAAGGCACTCGCGGTCAACCAGCGCAGCCAAAAGGTCTGCATCCCCTAACCCTGGCATGGCGCGCACAAGTCCCGGTCGGCTGAGCGCCCAAAGCAACGCTTCGAAAGTCTGGTTTTCACGGCTTTCCGCCGGGGATGGTTGAGGTACAGCCAACATTCAGAAAGTCTCCATATCGACACGCGTGGCCTCGACCTTGCGCAGGACCGCTGTGTCGTCCGCCTGCTGCGCGGCGGCTTCTGCGGCGCAAAACGCCTCGCAGGTCTCTTTCGAAACGCCGGTTTGCAGGGCGAGATCCACCAAGGCCATCGCCATGGCGGCCTGCAGGTCCGTGCCGCGGCGCATCCCGTATCCTTCATGGCCCTGACTGCGAATGTGGGCTTCGCTCACCAGAACCTCACCCAGATGAAAGGCGGTGCCCTGCGCCGTGTCGCGCATGGGAAGCATCACCAGCCCGGTGCGCGATTGCACGACCTCGATGTCACCAAGCGGTTCGATCAGAGTTTCCGCGAATTGCTTGAGCCGCGCGGTTTCCGCACGGGCAAGCGTCGAAAGTGTTGCGTCAGTCATCGTCTTCCATCGACATTGTGAATCTCACCCGGGCAGACGACCAGATCACTTGGCTGCTGGCCAATGGCTGGCCATCCAGCTGGCGGTCAACCGCACGCACCACGATCACGGGCATATCGGGGTGCTGCTTCAATTGTTTGGCTTCTTCGGCGCGCGCCTGTCGGGCATGCATCGACGTTTCCGCACGCACGTAGTCGTCGATTCCATAACTCTTGTAAGTTTCGGTCATGGACCCAAGGACGTCACGCCTTTCCACGATGTCAGGGAACCTTTGGGCGTCGTGAAAATTGGAACCGAAGGCAATCGGAATTCCGTTTGCGATGGTCTTGCGACGGCTTTCCACCACTTCGGCGCCATCTGAAAGCCCCAGCGCCTTGCAAACAGGTGGCGGTGCAACAACGCGATCGGCGCCCAACAGAACGCTGGAAACATCGTAGCCCTGCGGCAGAAGATTGCGGCGCAGACGGGTGCGTTTGCCAATAGAATAGATCAGGCTGGGCGCTTCCTCGACAAAGGTTCCGCGCCCCTGCTCGACGCTGAGCTTGCCCTCCTTCGCCAGCGCTTCGACGGCGCGGCGCACCGAATGTCGCCCCGCGCCAAAGCGTGCGACCAGCTCTGGCTCGGTTGGCAAACGGTCGCCGGGTTCAAGCGTGCCATCGGCGATTTCTTGGGCAAGCAGGTCGCGGATCATGGTCCAGGTCATTTTATTCATGGCAAAGTCATTCGAATGAATTTCAGATAGGCAACAGACGTGACGTCAGGATGACATCAAGCGCAGTTTCGAACATTTTGTCTCTGCAAAAGACGGTTTTCTTAATCTGCGCCTAACAGCGCGGCTTGCAACCGGGTTTTGCCCATTTTTGGCTGGCGACAGCGCCCAAAAAAAGGTCGTACAAACGCCAAGCGCGCACCCAACACCGGGGTGGCCACATGCAAATTCATCTTTGAAAGAGAGGTCCCAATTGGAGCGGGCGATGAGATTCGAACTCACGACCCTAACCTTGGCAAGGTTATGCTCTACCCCTGAGCTACGCCCGCATCCTTTGGGTGAGGCGTGATTTACCCCCTGTTGCGGGGGGCCGCAAGGGCCTTTTTCAGGTTTTTGCAAAAAAATCGACGGGGGCTGCGCGGTGGTTCGTATTAGGATCAACAGCACGGTGAAACGGAGGGTTGTGCATGCGTCGCAGAGTGGCCTTGATGGCTTTGGCTGGCTTTTGGGCCTTGCCGCTTTGGGCGCATGACGGGCACGCCGTTGGCACGGTCGAGGTTGAAGTGATGCGTGCACAGGCCGCTGGCAGTCAGGTGGACCTTATCCTGTTGCTCAGCAATCAGGGCGGCACCCCGGTGACGCTTTTGGCCCTGTCCACACCCGGCACCGCGACCCAGGTTTTCGGCCTTCCCGTAAGCATTCCGCCCAGCGGGGTCGAGGTTGTCACGGCCGAGCTGCGCTTTGATGGCGCGGTGCCCGGTATTTTCGCTGTTCTGCTGAACTTTGGGGCCGACGGGGTGGGCCCGGTGACCATCACCCCTGACAAAGCAAGGCAGGAGATAGACAATGAATGATTGGACCAGGCGGGCCGCATTGGGCGGAGCAGCGGCGACATTGGCAGCGGGCTATGCCTATGGACAGGGCGCACCGCGCCTGCGCCACCACACAGCCACGCAAGCCCGGGCTCTGTCACTGAAATCGGCCAACCGGTCAGTCGCAGGCGGCCAGGTCAGCATTGTGACGCGCGGCAGCAAAAGGATCATGACCGCCAATGGCATCCCGACGCACCCGGTGGCCCCCTTTCCCAACAGTGGCAATCCCAACCGGATCAGCGCACAGAACTATCGGTTTGAAATGCCGCTTTCCCCGCGCAAGGGGGCTGCACGGGCCACTGGTCGATCCTTGGTGGGGGTCGCCGTGAACGGCGTGCCCTTCGATCCCGGCGCGGCCGAGTTCTGGCAGGGCGACCGTAACAGCGGTTGGCAGTACGAAGCGCTGGGTGGTGCGGTCACGCTGGGCCTTGATGCCAATTACGGCCACGTTCAGCCCACCGGCGCCTATCATTATCACGGCTTGCCTATCGGGTTATTGCAACAGCTGGGCTGGTCCAAGAACATCGAAAGCCCGCTGGTCGGCTGGGCCGCGGACGGGTTCCCGATCTATGCGATGACATCGGTGCAAAGCGGCAAGGTGGTGCAGATGCGGTCATCTTACCAGCTGAAATCCGGCAACCGGCCCGGCGGCAATCAACCCGGCGGGCGGCATGATGGCACCTTCGTGCAGGACTATGTCCATGTTGCGGGGACCGGCAATCTGGACGAATGCAACGGCGCAATTGTCAAAACCGCCGACTATCCAGATGGCACCTATGCCTATTTCCTGACCTCGGCTTTCCCGGTCATCCCCCGGATGCTGCGTGGATCCATCGACAGCAGTTTCAAAAAGCGGGGCGGAGGAAACGGTGGTGGACTCAGGCCGCCAAGACAAGGACAAGGGTCGCAACAGCCCCGCCCCCGATCATAGTCAGGGTCAGCATCATACCGACTGTGCGGAAGGCAAAGTTCTGAGGCGCGGCGCTGAGGCCGGCGGCATGCAGACCGCGCCCAACAAGCAGCATCAGACCCAAGAGGTGCATCAGGCTCCAATGGGCGCCCTGCAGTTCGAGGATCAGCATCAGGATCAAACCGATGGGCGCGTATTCGGCACAGTTGCTCTGTGCGCGGATGCGCGCCTCCAGCGTTTCGTTTCCGCCGGTGCCCAACGACACCCGCGCGGATCGGCGGAAACGGATCACGCGGGCGCACAGCGCCAGATACATGAACGTCAGAAGGGCGGCATAGATCGGGGTGATTTCGGGCATCAAAGCGTCCTGCGTTCGGGGTCTGACCCGAAACCTAGGGCACGCGTGGCGCTTGACCAGTCAAACCTGCCTAGATTTGCCGAAACCGAAGGTGATCGCGCGTCAGTTCGGCCACCGAGGTGACCCCCATCAGGCGCATGTCGCGTTCAATCTCGTCGCGCAGCAGGCTCAGCGCGCGGTCCACGCCCGGCTGCCCGGCGGCGGCCAGCGCATAAAGATATCCGCGCCCGATCCCCACCGCCTTGGCCCCCAGTGCCAGCGCCTTCAGAACATGGGTGCCGCGCTGAATGCCGCTGTCCATCATCACGTCAATCTGGTCACCCACGGCGTCCACGATCTCGGCCAGTTGATCAAACGGCGCGCGCGAGCCGTCCAGCTGTCGCCCGCCATGGTTCGACAGGATGATCCCGGTGCAGCCGATCTGCACCGCACGCTTGGCATCCTCGACCGACATGATACCCTTCAGGCAAAACTGCCCGTACCATTTGCTGACCATGTCAGCCACGTCGTCCCAATCCATCGACGGGTCCAGCATGTCGGTGAAATAACGCCCGATCGACATCGCGCCGCCGCCCATATCCACGTGATCTTCCAATTGCGGCAGCCGAAACTTTTCGTGCGTAACATAGTTGATGCCCCAGGCCGGTTTCATCGCGAACTGCGCCATGCCACCAAGCGTCAGGCGGAACGGGATCGAAAACCCGGTGCGTTTGTCGCGTTCGCGGTTGCCGCCGGTGATGCTGTCGACGGTCAGCATCATCACGTTTACCCCGGCCTCTTTCGCGCGCGTCATCATCGCGTCGTTCAGGCCGCGATCCTTGTGAAAATAGAATTGATACACCTGTGGGGTGTCGTGCTTTTGGCGCAGTTCCTCCAAACTGACAGTTCCCAATGACGACACCCCGAACATCGTTCCATGTTTCGCCGCGGCCGCGGCAACGGCGCGTTCACCCTGGTGATGAAACAGCCGCTGCAAGGCGGTGGGCGAGCAATAGATCGGCAGCGCCAGCTTTTGCCCCATCACTGTCACCGACATATCCACCTGATCCACACCGCGCAGAACGTTTGGCACCAGATCGCAGGTATCAAAACTGTCCGAGTTTCGGCGATAGGTCACCTCGTCATCCGCCGCGCCGTCGATATAGTTGAAGATCGGACCGGGCAGGCGACGTTGAGCCAGACGGCGGAAATCGGCGAAGTTATGGCAGTGACTCAGGCGCATTTCGGGCTCCAAACTGGCTTAATTGGTTCGGACTTATTACCAATTGAGGCAAATGGCCAGAAAAAAGTAACGGCGCGCAAGCCATCAGCCTACGCACCGTTACGATTTAATCCTTTGCGCCTGACTTAGCGGGCGAGCCAGCCGCCATCGACGTTCAGCACCGCGCCATGCACGTACTGCGCCGCGTCCGAGGCCAGGAATACCGCCGCACCGGCGATGTCATCGGCGCTGCCCCAGCGGCCGGCGGGGATCCGGTCTAGAATGGCCTTATTGCGGTCGGGATCGGCGCGCAGGGCGTCGGTGTTGTTGGTGGCGATGTAACCAGGCGCGATGGCGTTCACGTTGATGCCGTGTACGGCCCATTCATTGGCCAGCAGCTTGGTCAGCCCCGCAACCCCGTGTTTCGACGCGGTATAAGAGGGCACGCGGATGCCGCCCTGAAACGACAAAAGCGAGGCGATATTGACGATCTTGCCCGTTCCCCCCCGCGCCAGAACCGCCTTGCCGAAGGCCTGACAGGTAAAGAACAGCGCCTTCAGGTTCACGTCGATCACGTCGTCCCAGTCAGCCTCGGTAAAGTCCACCGAATCCGCGCGGCGGATAATGCCGGCATTGTTGACCAGAATGTCGACCTGGCGGCTGCCCAGCAGGTCGGCGGCCGCGTGCGGATCGGCAAAATCCATCTGCGCGGCCTCGGCCGAGGCGATCTGTGCCACGGTTTCGGCGCACGAGGACCGCCCGGCGGCAATCACATGCGCCCCCGCCCCGCCCAGTGCCACCGCGATGGCCTGACCGATGCCGGTATTCGCACCGGTCACCAGCGCCGTTTTCCCCGCAAGCGAGAATGAGATCACCGCAAATCCTCCATTGCCACGGCATCCATATCGGTGAAATCCATGTTATCGCCCGCCATCGCCCAACAAAAGGTGTAAGAGCCGGTGCCCGCACCCGAATGGATCGACCAGGGCGGCGACATCACGATCTGTTCGTTATCAACCAACAGATGCCGTGTCTCTTGCGGCTGGCCCATGAAGTGGAACACGCGCTGGCCCTGGGCCACGTCGTGATAGAGATACGCCTCCATCCGGCGGTCATGCAGATGCGCGGGCATGGTGTTCCAGACCGAACCGCCATGCAGCTGCGTGTACCCCATCACCAGTTGGCAGCTTTGCACGCCATTGGGGTGGATACACTGGAAAATGGTGCGGTCGTTCGAGGTTTCGGGCGCGCCCATTTTCACCTGATTGGCGTCCTCGATCTTGATCAGGGTTGCGGGATGGGCGGTATGCGCGGGCACCGACACGATGTAAAACCGCCCCTGCCCCGAAAACGTGACCGCGCCCGCGCCCTTGGGCAGGTACAGCAGGTCACCCTTGGCCATGTCCCAGCTTTCGCCGCCCGCCGCGACCCGGCCATCGCCGCCGATGTTCAGGATACCCGCCTCGCGCCGGTCCAGAAACGAGGGCGTGCCGGTCTCGGCCACCGCATCCAGCACCAGCGCGCCGCCATCGGGCACCGCGCCGCCGACGATCATGCGGTCGTAATGGGCATAAGTCAGGCGGATTTCGCCCGCGGCAAACATACCTTCGACCAGGAATTTCTCGCGCAGCGCGGCGGTGTCGAACGCCTTGGCGGCGTCGGGTGAAACGGCATAAAGGGTGGTGACTTGGGCGGGCATGGGTCCTCCGGCCGCGTGGCGGCGTTATCGATTTCGTTGCCGAAATCTGACCAAAGGGTGCGCGCAAACCAACCGCGATCTACGAAATATTTTTCACGCAGCGCCGGGACGCGACCTGTTTGACGCCGATTGCAAAACGCGTTACGCCTCGGGTCGATCTGTTGGGGTGCCCCGCGCGGGGCTGAGATGCGCAAGCGAACCCATCGAACCTGAACCGGCTAGCACCGGCGGAGGGAACAGAGACGTTCGCGGCCCGCACCCCATGCGCCCCGAATCCATGTGTTCCCACCCCGGTTACAGGAGATGCGGCGCATGGCCCCCACGGCTTTGACCATTGCAGGATCCGACAGCGGCGGTGGCGCCGGCATACAGGCCGACCTGAAAGCGTTCAGCGCGATGGGGGTTTACGGCGCCTCGGTCATTACCGCGATCACGGCACAAAACACCTGTGATGTCACCGCCGTGCACCCGGTGCCTGACGCCATCGTGGCCGCGCAGATCGACGCGGTGCTGGGCGACATTCGCGTGGACGCGATCAAGATCGGCATGCTGGGCGCGCCGTCGCTGATCGAGACGGTGGCGCGCGCCATCGAGGGGTTTGAGGGCGCCGTGGTGCTGGACCCGGTGATGATCTCGAAATCGGGGGTGGCGTTGTTGCCGGATGATGCGGTCGACGCGTTGAAATCCGTGCTGGTGCCGCGCGCCACGCTGCTGACGCCGAACCTGCCCGAGGCGGCGCGCCTGTTGGACGCGTCCGAGGGCACCGATCCGGTGGCGCAGGGCAAAGCCCTGCGCGGTCTGGGCGCGGGGGCGGCGTTGATGAAAGGCGGGCACGCGGCGGGGCAATCCTGTACCGACTGGTTGGTCGAGGCGGGCCGCGAAACCCCGTTCACCGCGCCGCGATTGGCCACGCGCAATACGCATGGCACTGGCTGTTCGATGTCGTCGGCCATCGCCGCCAGGTTGGCCAAGGGGGAACCTTTGGATGCCGCCGTTGGCCGCGCCCATGGCTGGCTGCACGGGGCCATCGCGACAGCCGATCAACTGGATATCGGCAAAGGCCACGGGCCGGTGCATCATTTCCACGAGATGTGGGGATGAGCGGCCCGGTCACCATATTGGGCGGCGGCGTCATGGGGCTCTGCGCGGCGACAGAGCTGTCGGCGCGCGGTGTGCCTGTCACCATCGTCGACCCCGCCGGCGACGCGCCTGGCCCGCATGGCTGCAGCTGGTGGGCCGGTGGCATGCTGGCCCCCGAATGCGAGGGCGAGACCGCCGAGGAGCCGGTCACGCGACTGGGCCGCGCCGCCGCTGACTGGTGGGCCGCGCAGGGCGTGACGGTGCACTGCAACGGTTCGCTGGTTGTCACGCTGGACCGCGACCGGGGCGAGTTGGCGCGGTTTGCCCGGCGCACCGAAGGCCACCGGACGCTGGACCAAGCCGCATTGACGGCGCTGGAGCCCGATCTGGACCGGTTCGACACCGCGCTGTTCTTTGAGACCGAGGCGCATCTGACCCCGCGCGATGCGCTGACCCGACTGCGGGCGCTGCTGCGTGACCGGGGCGCAGTGTTTGTGACCACCCCCCCGACGATGGCGCGCAGGTGGTCAACTGCACCGGCATTGCGGCGCGCGGTACACTGGACGACCTGCGCGGGGTGAAGGGCGAAATGCTGGTGCTGCGCTGCCCGGAACTGACCCTGAACCGCCCGGTGCGGCTGCTGCATCCGCGCTTTCCGCTTTATATCACCCCGCGCGGCGACGGGGTGTTCATGCTGGGCGCCACCCAGATCGAAAGCGGCGAACGGCGGCGGGCCACGGTTCGCTCGGTTGTTGAGTTGCTGAACGCCGCCTATGCGCTGCACCCGGCCTTTGCCGAGGCTGAACTGGTGGAAATCGGCGCCGATGCGCGCCCTGCCTTTCCCGACAACCTGCCCCGTCTGCGCCGCCGCGACGGGGTGATCTATGCCAATGGCCTGTTCCGCCACGGCTTTTTGCTGGCCCCTGCGATGGCGCGGATGCTGGCCGACTGGCTGTGCGATGGCCAAAAACCGGAGCTTTGCGATGAAGATTAACGTAAACGGCACCGCGCGCGACGTGACGGGCCCCAGCCTGAACGACGTTCTGGTGGAGCTGGGCCATGGCGTGGGGCGCGTGGCCACGGCGGTGAACGAAACCTTTGTGCCCGCCGCAGCGCGCGCCGAATATCTGCTGCAAGACGGGGACCGGGTCGAGATTGTTGCGCCCCGGCAAGGGGGCTGAGATGCCGGTGTTTTATGGAACCGAGGTCGTCTCGCGCCTGATGCTGGGCACGGCGCAATACCCCTCGCCCGCGATCCTTGCGCAGGCGTTCCGGCGATCCGGCGCGGGTATCGCCACCGTGTCGGTGCGCCGCGAAACCGGCGAAGACCGCGCCGGGCAGGATTTCTGGGATCTGGTTGCGGGGCTAGGCGTGAAGATCCTGCCCAACACCGCCGGCTGCTATTCGGTGCGCGAGGCGGTCACAACCGCCCAGATGGCGCGCGAGCTGTTCGACACGCCCTGGATCAAGCTGGAGGTCATCGGCGAAGGCGACAGCCTGCAACCCAACCCGTTTGAACTGGTCGACGCCGCGCGCATTCTGGTTAAGGACGGGTTTCAGGTGTTCCCCTATTGCACCGAAGATCTGGTGCTGTGCGACAAGCTGGTTGAGGTCGGCTGCGAGGTTCTGATGCCCTGGGGCGCGCCAATTGGCACGGGGCTGGGGCTGAACAACGTGTACGGGCTGCGGGCGTTGCGCGCGCGGTTTCCGGACATTCCGCTGGTGGTTGATGCCGGGCTGGGCCTGCCCTCGCAAGCCGCCCACGCGATGGAGCTGGGCTATGACGCGGTGCTGTTGAACACCGCGGTGGCCAAGGCGGGCGATCCGGCGGCGATGGCCGAGGGTTTTGCCCGCGCGGTTGAGGCCGGCGCGCTGGCCTATACCGCCGACCCGATGGCCCCGCGCGACATGGCCGCGCCCTCAACCCCCGTGCTTGGAAAGGCTTTCCTGTGACGCTGGACAGGTTTTACCCCATTTTCGACGACGTCCGCTGGCTGGAGCGGATGCTGCCTCTGGGTGTCAAACTGGTGCAGCTGCGCATCAAAGAGGCCGACGACGCCACCCTGCGCGATCAGATCACCCGCGCCAAGGCGCTGTGCGACGATGCGGGCGCGGTTCTGGTGGTGAACGATTATTGGCAGATGGCGATCGAGCTGGGCTGTGACTGGGTGCATCTGGGCCAAGAGGATCTGGACGAGGCCGATGTCAGCGCCATTCGCGCGGCGGGTCTGAAACTGGGCCTGTCTACCCACGACCCCTCGGAACTTGCCCGCGCGATGTCGCACGCGCCCGATTACGTGGCACTGGGCCCCGTCTATCCGACCATCCTGAAAAAGATGAAGTGGCATCAACAGGGGTTAGAGCGGGTCACCGTCTGGAAAGGGCTGGTGGGCGACACACCGCTGGTGGCCATTGGCGGCATGTCGGTGGAGCGCGCGCCGGGGGCTTTTGCGGCCGGCGCGGATATCGTTTCGGCCGTGACCGACATCACCCTGAACGACGACCCCGAGGCACGCGTGCGCGCTTGGCTGGAGGTCACGCGATGAGCCGCTATGCCCGCCAGATCGCGGTGCCCGAGCTGGGCGCCCACGGCCACGCCAAGCTGCGCGTCGCGCAGGTGTTGGTGGTGGGGGCTGGCGGGTTGGCGGCGGGGGTCTTGCCCTATCTGGTGGGCGCCGGGATCGGGCGCATCCGGCTGGTGGACCCCGACGTGGTGTCCGAAAGCAACCTGCACCGGCAGACCCATTTCGCCATGGCCGATATCGGCCAACCCAAGGTGCACGCCGCCGCCGCGCGCATGGCCGCGCTGAACCCCGATTGCAAAGTGGAGCCGGTGCGCGCCGCGCTGACCCCGGCCAATGTGGCCGATCTGTGCGATGGCATGGCACTGGTTCTGGACTGCGCCGACAGTTTCGCCGCCAGCTATATCCTGTCGGATCATTGCGCCGCGTCCATGCCGCTGATCAGCGCCAGCGTGGTGGGCACCGATGGCTACGTTGGCGGCTTTTGCGGCCCCGCGCCCAGCCTGCGCGCGGTCTTCCCCGATCTGCCGATGCAGATGGGCAGCTGCGAGGTGAACGGCGTTCTGGGCCCGGTTGTGGGCGTTCTGGCCAGCCTTCAGGCACAGATGGCCGTCGCGCATCTTGCCGGTGTCGGCCCCAGCCCGCTGGGCCAGTTGGTCACCTTCGACGCACGCGGCTTTCGCTTTGGCGGCTTCCGTTTTGATACCGCGCCCGAGGTCACCGGCCCGCGTTTCATCGCGCCCGAAGACCTGCAACCAACCGACCACATCATCGACCTGCGCGAAGTGGATGAGCCCGGCCCGCCCCTGGCCGCGCAGGCCCGCGCCACGGTCGACACGATCACCCGAACCCCTCTGCCCGACACCCGCGTCGTGTTGGCCTGTCGGTCCGGCCTGCGCGCCTGGCTGGCGGCGGAACGACTGACCCATTCCAACCTTGCCCTGCTTGCACTGGGCGACATGACAGGAGACCCCTCGTGAAACACCTGACCCTTGGGCTGGCCCTTCTGGCCGCCACCCCAACGCTGGCCGCCGACAAGATGACACTGATGCTGGACTGGTTCGTGAACCCCGATCACGGCCCGATCATCATCGCGCAGGAAAAGGGGTTCTTCGCCGATCAGGGGCTGGAGGTTGAGGTTATTCCCCCCGCCGATCCCGCCGATCCGCCCAAACTGGTGGCCGCGGGCAGGGCCGATCTGGCCGTCAGCTATCAGCCCAGCCAGCATCTGCAAGTGGCCGAGGGCCTGCCGCTTTTGCGCGTTGGCACGCTGGTCGCCACACCGCTGAACTGCCTATTGGTGCTGAAAGACGGCCCGGTGCAGACCATCGCCGACCTGAAGGGCGGCAAGATCGGTTTTTCGGTCGCCGGCGTGGAAGAGGCGCTGCTGACCGCGGTTCTTGGCAATCACGGCGTGGCGCTGGACCAGGTGGAACTGGTCAACGTCAACTGGTCGCTGTCACCCTCGCTGATGTCGGGCCAGGTTGACGCGGTGATCGGCGCGTTCCGCAATTTCGAGCTGAATCAGATGGAGATCGAAGGGGTCGAAGGCCGCTGTTTCTATATCGAAGAAGAAGGCGTGCCTACCTATGACGAGCTGATCTATGTCGCCAACAAAGACGACATGAACACCGATCAGCTGCGCCGCTTCCTGCGCGCCACCGAACTGGCCACGCAATATATCGTCAACCATCCCGACGAAAGCTGGGAGATCTTCAAATCCACCGCGCCCGTGCTGGATGACCAACTGAACGCCATGGCCTGGGTTGACACGCTGCCGCGCTTTGCCCTGCGCCCCGAGGCGCTGGACGAAGGCCGCTATACCCGGTTCGAGGCGTTTCTGGCCGAGGCCGGCCTGGTCGATGGCACGCGGCCGGTGTCCGAACTGGCCATCGACCTGGGCGCCGAATGAGCTACGGCACCACATTCCCCGCATGGCGCGCGGCGGCGGGCGAGGACTGGCCCGCCTATACGCGCCATGCCTTTGTCGAGGGGCTGCGCGACGGCACTCTGCCCCGCGACGCCTTCCTGCACTATCTGGTGCAGGACTATATCTTCCTGATCCACTTCGGCCGCGCCTGGGCACTGTCGGTGACCAAGGCAGACACGGTGGACGAGATGCGCCTTGCCGCGGGCACCGTAAACGCCCTGATCAATGACGAGATCGCGCTGCATATCCAAACCTGCGCGCGCGCCGGCCTCAGCGAAAAGGCCCTGCAAAGGGCCGATGAGCGCCCCGAGAACCTCGCCTATACCCGCTATGTGCTGGATGCCGGCCATTCCGGTGACCTGCTGGACCTGCTGGCCGCCCTGGCCCCTTGCGTGATGGGATATGGCGAGATCGGCGCGCGGCTGGCGGCCGAAAAAACCGCCGACACCTACGCCGAATGGATCGCCACCTATGCCAGCGACGACTATCAACAGGTCTGCACCGATGTCGGCGCCCTGATCGACGGGGCCGTGGCCCGACGGTTGGGCGACGCGCCACAGACAGCCCCGCGCTGGCCGGCGCTGTGCCACCGCTTCCGCACCGCCACCCGACTGGAGGTTGGGTTCTGGAACATGGGGCTGATCCCCTGACCGCGCCGGGGCTGCATATGTCGGGCGCCGCGCATGCCGGGGACGCCCAGCTGTTCGCGCCGCTGCGGCTGGAGGTGCCCGCGGGGCGGTGGACCTGCCTTCTGGGCCCCTCGGGCGTGGGCAAATCCACGATCCTGCGGCTTTTTGCCGGCCTTGGCGGCGAGGTAACCTTCGACGGCACGTTTGGCGCCGATGATGGCGCGGGCCTGCAGGGCCGCGTGGCGCTGATGGCGCAGGATGACCTGCTGCTGCCCTGGCTCAGCGCGCTGGACAACGTCTTAATCGGCGCGCGGCTGCGCGGCGACCGCGCCAACCGCGACAAGGCCCGCGAGGTCCTGGATCAAGTGGGGCTGACCAGCCACGCCACCAAAAAACCCGCGCAGCTGTCCGGCGGCCAGCGTCAGCGCGTCGCGCTGGCCCGCACCTTGATGGAGGATCGCGGCATCGTGCTGCTGGACGAGCCGTTCTCGGCGCTGGACGCCAAAACCCGCTCGCAGATGCAGGACCTGGCCACCGACACGCTGCGTGGGCGCACCGTGCTGCTGGTCACCCACGATCCGGCCGAGGCGGCGCGACTGGGGGACCGGATCGTAATCATGACATCCGACGGGCTGCACGATGTGCCCCCCCCGCCCGGGCCCGCCCCGCGCGGCATCGACGACCCCGCCACATTGCAGGTGCAGGGGGCGCTGCTGTCGGCGCTGCGCGCTGCATGAGGCGCGGGCTGACCTTTGCGGCGGCGCTGCTGCTGGGCCTGGCCATCTGGCAGGGCGCGATCTGGGCCACCGGCGTGCCGCGCTTTATCCTGCCGCCGCCGACATTGGTGGCCGAAACCGCGTGGACCAGCCGCGCCCTGATCGCCGAACACGCGCTGGTAACCTTTACCGAAGTTCTGGCCGGGCTGGGGCTGGGCGCGCTGCTGGGCGCGGCCACCGCCATCGGGCTGGCGCAATCGCGGCTGGCGCGCGAGCTGGCACAGCCGATCCTTGTCTTCTCGCAAGCCGTGCCGGTCTTCGCGCTGGCCCCGCTGCTGACGCTGTGGTTCGGGTACGGGCTATGGTCGAAGATCGTGATGGCGCTGCTGATCATCTATTTCCCCGTCGCCTCGGCCTTTCTGGACGCGTTGTTGCGCACACCTGCCGGGTGGCTGGACCTGGCGCAGGTAATGGGCGCGCAAAAGCGGCGCATCCTGTGGCATATCCGCATTCCGGCCGCCCTGCCGGGGCTGGGCTCGGGCCTGCGGCTGGCGGCGGTTTACGCGCCAATCGGGGCGATCATCGGCGAATGGGTGGGCGCGTCGCGCGGGCTGGGATACCTGATGCTTCTGGCCAATGGCCGCGCCAAGACCGACCTGATGTTCGCCGCGCTGATCACGCTGGCGGTGTTCACGGTGCTGTTGCACTATGCGGTGAACCGCGCCTGCCAGCGCTGGCTGGACCGGCCCTGATCCTGACTGCACATTTTCTGCACATCTTCTGACGAAAGCCTGCGCGCCGCGGGTGCCATCAAGGCGGCATAGGCAACCAGACTTGGAAGAAACCGATGCAGACCCTGACACTTCGCGGTGTGCCGCACAGGCTGGCCATGGATGGCTGGTGGCTGAGCGACACGCCCGCAGAAACACCCCGCCCCCGCACAAAGCGCCGCCCCGGATGGCCCGCCAAGCTGGCCCTGTTGGTTCCAGTCGCAGATATCCTGTTCTGGAACCACGCGCCGGGCCTGTCACTGGCGCTCTTTGCGACGCTAATCTTTGCATTGTCGGCCTGGGGTACGGATAGATTGCGGGCGGGCCCCGTGCTGGCCCTGCTGTTGGGCGCATTGCCGGTGGTGGAGCATGTGCAGGCCCTGTCTGTGCTTTTCCTGCTGGGCGGTTTGACCGTTGCACTGGCATGGCAGCATCTGGGCGATGGCATCGCCGCCGGGGTCGCCGGCCTGTTGAAAACATTGCCGCACCAATGGGTTGCCCCGCTGGGCTTTCCCCTTGCGGTCCTCCGCCGGGTCAGCCTGGGCGAAGGCATTCCCTTCCCTGCCGTCATCGCGGTTTTCCGCAACTGGTCGGTGCCGGTCGGCGGTGCGCTGATCTTCGCCGCGCTGTTGATCGAGGCGAACCCGGTGCTGGCCGAGCTGGCCACGATCGAGATAGAGGTCAGCGACCTGCTGCGCCGTGCCGCCTTTTGGCTGGGTATTGCCATGGTGTTCTCGCCGCTCTTGAAGGCGCCGCCCAAAGCCACCCTGCCCGCCTGGCCCGGGCGTGTGGGGGTTGAACGGTTTGGCATCAACGCAGCGTCCACCTTGCGGGCGCTGATCGTTTTTAACCTGCTGATCGGCACGCATATCGTCATTGATGCCACGTTCCTGATCGGCAACGACACCCTGCCCGAGGGGATGAGCATGGCCGAATACGCCCATCGCAGCGCCTATCCGTTGTTGGCCACGGCATTGCTGGCTGGTCTCTTTGCGCTGTGCACCCGGCCCTTTTGGCGCGAAACTCCGGCAATCCGGCCGCTGATGCTGCTGTGGCTGGGGCTGAACGCGGTTTTGTGCCTGTCGGCCCTGTCGCGACTGCAGGTTTACGTCGAGGCCTACGGGCTGACTTACCTGCGCGTGCACGCGGCGATCTGGATGGCGCTGGTGGCCGCCGGGTTGGTCCTGTTGGCGTGGCAGGTGGTACGCGGGCACACGAACCGCTGGATGTTGGGCCGCCTGGCAACGCTGGCGGTCGGCGTTTTGTATCTGTGCTGTTTCGTGAACTTCGCGCATCTCATTGCCACGTCGAATGTAAACTCCGAACGCCGGGACATCCGGTATGCCTGCAGCTTGCCCGCGACAGCAGCGGGGGCGCTTAAGGACGTCGATACCGGAATGATGGCCTGCTATATGAATACGCCGCGGGTCGATGGTTGGCGGGATTGGGGCTTTCGCAATTGGCGCGTGGCCCGTTATGTTGCGCAGACCACCCCGGCGGAGGCCATGCCATGAAGATCCTGCTTGTCGATGACGACCCGCGCCTGCGTGACCTTGTGCGCATTGCGTTGGAGCGCGGCGGCTACGAAGTGCTGACCGCCTAGGACGGCCGCGCGGCGGTTACCCATGCCGCGCGCCACCTGCCCGACCTGATCGTGCTGGATGTGGGCCTGCCCGAGATGGACGGGTTCGATGTTTGCCGCAAGATCCGCACCACGTCCGAGGTTCCGATCCTGTTCCTGACCGCGCGGGACGACGAGATCGACCGCATTCTGGGGCTGGAACTGGGGGCCGACGACTACGTCACCAAACCGTTCAGCCCGCGCGAGCTGGTGGCCCGTGTCCGCGCGATCCTGAAACGCACCCATGGCGGCACGCGCCCGCTGGCCAGCCACGGGCAGCTGGCGCTGGACCGGGCGGCGCGCAAATGCGCGGTGGGTGGGCGCGACGTGGCGCTGACCTCGACCGAGTTCGACCTGTTGGGCGCCCTGATGGCGCAGCCCGGGCGGCTGTTGGCGCGGGCGCAGCTGATCGATGCAATCTGGGGTGCGGGCAGCCAGGTCAGCGACCGCACACTGGACAGCCATCTGCGCAACCTGCGCGCCAAACTGGCCAACGCGGGCTGCGCAGAGGCAATTGAAACGGTGCATGGTCAGGGCATGCGGCTGGGCACGTGCGGATGAGCAGCGGCAAATGGCGCCCCACGCTGGCGTTCGTGCTGGGCGGGGCGCTGGCGGGCACGCTGGCGATGTCCTTTATCGGCCTCGTTGTACTGCGATACTGGGGGCCGGTTGTGGGCTTTCACATCGCGGCGATCGTCCTTGGCAGCGTCATCGCATTGGCGACAGCAATACTTGGCTGGCTCATGGTTCGGTTGTTGATGCGCCCGATCCGGGCATTGCAGGCCTACGCGGACAAGGCCGAAACCGCGCCGCAGGACGCCACACCGCCCACACATTTCGGCACGCAAGAGCTGCGCGAAACCGCATGGCGCGTGGTGTCGATGGCCGAGGCGCTGCGCGATCGCGAGGCCTCGATCCGCGGCTATTCAGACCATGTCACGCATGAGCTGAAGACACCTGTTTCGGCCATCCGAGCGGCCGCTGAATTGCTGCAGGACGGCCCACCGATGGACGCAGAAACTGCCGCCTTGGTTGCCCAGATCGACGGCGCAAGACAGCAGATCGAGGCACAGTTGGACGCCTTGCGATCCATGGCTCAAGCACGCGAGACGCGCTATCTGGGGCATTCGACACTGGCTGAAATCGCACCCGGTCTGACAGCCCTTCCCGTCACGATCCAAGGTGAACGCGTGCCGCTGCCCATGGCCGCCGAGGGGCTGACACTGGTGTTGCAACAGATGATCTGCAATGCGGCCGAAGCCGGGGCCAGCGCACTGACGCTGACCGCCGTACCGGGCCGTCTGACGGTTGCCGATAACGGGCCCGGGATATCACCGGGCAATGCAGCGCGTGTGTTCGACGCCTATTTCACCACGAAACGTGCCGAGGGCGGCACCGGCGTGGGACTGGCCATTGTGCGCAACATACTGGGCGCGCACCACGCGCAGATCGAACTGGCCCAAAGCGACCAGGGCGCCGTGTTCGAAATTACCTTCGAACGTGCCTAGTGTGAGATCATCCAGGGCCGTTTGGTGGGGAAACTCTTGGAACCATCTGCACGATAGAGCGTTTTAGAGGGTTTCTTAGAACCACCTCCGCAGCAACTGCAATTCGGGCCATGGCTGGACCGTTTGGGGCTGTCGGCGCTGCGCTCGTTTGTTTCAAATGCATGTCGCCGGGACGAATCCATTGCTGCCAGCTTCGGGGCGGTTAGCAAAACGCGGGGTGCTTCGGTGCCGCAGGTTGTGCACGTGCAGGGGTCGGAAAATTTAGACATGGGTGCAATGGCCTCGAAGGGGCCGCAGGTTTCGCACCAGTATTCGTAAACAGGCATTACGCCCTCCTCTTGTCGATATGGGGCGGCGCGTCCGCCGCCCCGACTATGTTTAAAGGTCTGGCGCCAGCGGAATATCGACCGAGCCGTCCAGGAACTTGGTTGGCCCATCGGGGCCGGGCATCATGTTGTCGAACTCGAAGATATCCGTGGGCAGCCACAACGTGGCACAAGCATTCGGGATATCCACGACACCCGAAATGTGCCCTTGCACCGGCGCGGTGCCCAGGATTGCGTAAGCCTGTGCGCCGGTATAGCCAAACTTCTTCAGGTACTCGATGGCGTTCAGGCAGGCCTGGCGGTACGCGATGTGCACATCCAGATAGTGCTGTTCACCCTGTTCATCGACCGAGATACCTTCGAAGATCAGGTAATCGTCGTATTTCGGTGTGATCGGCGACGGTTTGAAGATCGGGTTCTTGACGCCATATTTGCTGACACCTTCTTTGATCAGGCTGACCTTCAAATGCAGCCAGCCCGCCATTTCGATGGCACCGCAGAACGTGATCTCGCCATCGCCCTGACTGAAGTGCAGATCGCCCATCGACAGGCCGGCGCCGTCTACATAGACCGGGAAGTAGATCTTGGAACCGCGGCTCAGATCCTTGATGTCACAGTTACCGCCATGTTCGCGCGGCGGCACAGTCCGGGCACCTTCGGCCGCTGCGGCCTCGCGCGCCTCGCCCTTCATTGCGCCCATATGCGCACTTTGCGTGTTGGGCAGCGCGGCCAATGGCGGTGTGCGGTCGGGGTCGGTGTTAAACAGAGCGGTTTCGCGGCTGTTCCACATTTCCAGCATCTTGCGGTCCGGCAAGCAGCCGATCAAACCGGGGTGGATCAAACCGGCGTATTTCACGCCCGGCACGTGGCGCGATTTGGTGAACATACCCTCGATGTCCCAGATCGACTTTTGCGCCTCAGGGAAGTGTTCGGTCAGGAAGCCACCGCCGTTCTGCTTCGAGAAAAAGCCGTTAAAGCCCCAAAGACTGTCATCCTTGGCGCCAATATCCAGAATTTCGACAACCAGCAAGTCACCCGGCTCGGCACCTTTGACACCAATGGGACCGGACAGATAGTGCACCTGTTCCAGTTCAACGTCGCGCACATCGCTGGCGTCATCGTTGTTCTTGATCTGGCCACCGGTCCAGTCATAGGTCTCGATCTTGAAATCATCGCCCGGCTCGACCCAGACATTGATCGGAATGTCGGGGTGCCACCGGTTGTGAATGTTTTCGTTGGTGTGCGGACTTTCGTTCAGGTCCACCGCGATCAGAGTGTCAGCCATGACGCATCCTTTCTTACTTCTGGTCGTTAAACGGATAGGAATTTCGAGACCTTGGCCTCGTCGATGCCGTCGCGCGGGCTGTCATGCACAAAGGCGCCGTTTTCGATCACCATCACGCGGTCGGCGACGTCCAGCGCGAAGCTGAGCACCTGTTCCGAGACGATGATGCTGAGGCCCTTCTGGTCGCGGATCTTGCGCAGGGTGCGGGCCATTTCGCGGATGATCGACGGCTGAATACCCTCGGTCGGCTCATCCAGCAGCAACACTTTGGGGTTCGAAGCCAGCGCGCGGGCAATCGCCAGCTGCTGTTGCTGCCCGCCCGACAGGTTGCCGCCGCGCCGGGATTTCATCTCCAGCAACACCGGGAACAGCTCGTAAATGTCGTCGGGCACTTTCGAGGTGCCGGTCACGGTCAGGCCGGTTTCCACGTTTTCCTGCACGGTCATGGCCGAAAAGATCATCCGCCCCTGCGGCACATAGGCGATGCCATTGGCTACGCGTTGGTGCGATTTCAGGCCCGTGACCGGTGTCTCACCCACCGCCACATCGCCGGATTTTTCCGGCACGATGCCCATCAGGGTTTTCATCAGCGTGGTTTTACCCATGCCGTTGCGGCCCATGATCGCCACGATCTCGCCCGGCTGAACCTTCAGGTCCAGCCCGTGCAGTACCTCGGATTCACCGTAAGCCGCACGCAGGTCATTCACATTCAGCATCTGGGGTCTCCTTTAATGGCCGAGGTAAACTTCAACGACCTTGGGGTCGTTCTGCACCCGCTCCATCGAGCCCTCGGACAGGGTTTTGCCCTGGTGCAGGACGGTGACGCGGGTGGCGATGTCTTCGACGAAGCCCATGTCATGCTCGATCACGATGACCGAACGGTCCTGGATGATGCGGTTCAGAAGCTCGGCGGTTTTCTTGCGCTCGGCCACCGACATGCCGGCCACCGGTTCGTCCAGCATCAGCAGTTCGGGGTCCTGGATCAGCAGCATGCCGATCTCGAGCCATTGTTTCTGACCATGGCTGAGGAAGGCGGCTTTTTCGTCCAGCTGATCATCGAGAAAGATTGTCTCGGCGATCTCCTGAATGCGGGCGGTCACCGTGTCGTCGCGGCGAAACGCCAGCGCGCCGAACACGCCATGCCCTTTGGGATAGCTGAGCTCGAGGTTTTCGAAAACGGTCAGGTCTTCGTAAACCGAGGGGGTCTGAAACTTGCGGCCCACACCGGCATGCACGATCTGGTCTTCGCGCATGTTCAGCAGCTCGTTGCCCTTGAAGTTCACCGACCCCGCGGTGGCCTTGGTGCGGCCGCAGATCAGGTCCAGCACCGTGGTTTTGCCCGCGCCATTGGGGCCAATGATCACGCGGCATTCGTTGGGTTCGACGTAAAAGCTCAGGTCGTCCACCGCCTTGAACCCGTCGAAGGACACGGTCAGCCCTTCGACCATCAGCACGAAATTGGGGTTATGCACGCTCATGGAAATGGCTCCTTATTCTGCCGGGGATTTCGCGGCGTCGGGCAATGGCACAGATGCGCCGCCCGATTTCGTCAGCTTGGCAAGGCGCGGGGCGATCTGTTCGGCCCAGATACCGGCCAGACCGTTCGGGAAGGCCATCACCACGGCGATGAACAGCCCGCCAAGGCCCAGCAGCCACAGTTCCGGGAAGCTTTCCGAGAACGTTGTCTTGGCCCAGTTCACCAGCAGCGCGCCGTAAACTGCGCCCAGGATCGACAACCGGCCACCCACGGCGCAGAAGATCACCATTTCGATCGACGGCACGATGCCAACCAGCGTGGGCGACATAAAGCCAACCTGCAGGGTGAACATGGCCCCGCCGATGCCGGCAAAGGCCGCGCCAAGGCAGAAGACGAAGATCTTGAAATTGGCAACGTTATAGCCCGAGAACCGCACCCGGTCCTCTTGGTCGCGCATGGCGATCAGCAGCCGGCCCAGTTTCGACTTGCGGACAAACTGAGCGGCAAACAGCACCACGAACAGCAGCACACCGTTGACGTAATACAGCACCTCTTTGGCTTCATCGGTGCGGATGTCCCAGCCCAGCAGGGTGCGCAGGTCGGTGATGCCGTTCACCCCACCGGTATAGCCCTGCTGACCGATGATCAGGATCGTCAGGATCGCCGCGAAGGCCTGCGTGATGATGGCGAAATACACGCCCCCCACGCGCCGGGTGAACATCGCCACGCCGATGATAAAGGCAAAGACAACCGGCACCAGAACCACCGCCAAAAGGGCAAGGGGCAGCACCTTGAACGGCTCCCACCAGACCGGCAAGGCGGTCAGTTGGTTCCAGTCCATGAAGTCGGGGATACCCGGCGTGGACTGGATGGCGGTGTTTTCGGGGGTCGAGGCCTCGAGCTTCAGAAACATCGCCATGCAATAGCCGCCAAGGCCAAAGAACACGCCCTGGCCCAGGCTGAGGATGCCGCCCGCCCCCCAGCACAGCACCAGCCCGATGGCGACAAAGGCATAGGTCAGATATTTGCCGAACAGGTTCAGGCGGAACGTGTCCAGCATCACCGGCAGGACGATGAAGATGATCGCGGCCAGCACGGCAAAGCCGATCAGTTCGGATCGCGACAGAAAACGGTTGGATGCGTTGGTCATCATTGCAGCTCTCCGGGGTTATTTGCGCAGTTTCAGGGCAAACAGGCCCTGCGGGCGGATCATCAGGATGCCGACAACGGTCAGCAGCGTCAGAACCTTGGCCATCGAACCGGACAGGAAGAACTCCATGATCGATTGCGCCTGACTGATCGAGAACGCGCTGGCGATGGTGCCCAACAGGCTGGCCGCGCCGCCAAAGACCACCACAAGGAAGGTGTCGACGATGTAAAGCTGCCCCGCCGTTGGCCCGGTCGAGCCGATCATGGTGAAGGCCGCACCGGCCACACCTGCCACGCCGCAACCGATCCCAAAGGTCAGACGGTCGGTCCATTCGGTGTTGATGCCAACGGCACCCGCCATCACGCGGTTCTGGTTGATGGCGCGCACCTGGCGGCCCCAGACCGATTTGAACATCAGGATATAAACAGCCAGCGAGATGCTGACCGCCAGCACCATCACAAAGATCCCGTTGATCGGCACCTCGATCAGGTCGGTCACGGGCAGGCTGCCCATCATCCAGTCGGGGATCGACACCCCAACCTCGCGCGCGCCAAAGACGCTGCGATAGATCTGTTGCAAGATCAGGCTCAGGCCCCATGTGGCCAAAAGCGTATCCAGCGGCCGTTTATACAGGTGCCGGATCATCGCCCATTCGACAAACAGGCCAAGTGCCCCCGAAGCGATAAAGGCCAGGATCATCGCCACGAAGAAATACATGCTGAACAGGGCCGGCATGTAATCGGCGAAAAAGTTGGACATCAGATATGTGACATAGGCGCCCAGGATCATGAACTCGCCATGGGCCATGTTGATCACGCCCATCTGGCCAAAGATGATCGCAAGGCCCAGCGCCATCAGCACAAAGACCGAAAACAGGATAAGCCCGGCAAACCCTTGCATTGCAAAGATCGCGCCCAGCTCGCTCATCGAATAGTCGGAAAACATCGGCTAACCTCCGGCGCCGGTTGGAAGGGAGAAACGGGGAAAGATGGGCGACCCGCTTTCGCTGGGCCGCCCAAGGGGACACGTATTTACTGGTAGCCCTCGGGGAAGGGATCCGGTTCCACCAGGTCAGCGGTTTCAAACACCACGTCGTACTGCCCATCTGCCTGTGCACGGCCCACGCGGGTCTTGGACCACAGGTGGTGGTTTTCGTGCACTTTCACGTAGCCTTCCGGGGCCGAGGTCAGCTCGATACCCGGGGTGGCGGCGCGCACCTTGTCCACGTCGAAGCTGCCGGCCTTCTCGACGGCGGCTTTCCACAGCCACGGACCCAGGTAAGCGGCCTGCGTCACGTCGCCGATCACGATGTCCTCGCCCCACATCTCTTTGAAGGCCTTGACGAAGGCGACGTTGTTTTCGTTTTCCAGCGACTGGAAGTACTTCATGCAAGCATAGGCGCCTTCGATGTTCTCGCCGCCGATGCCGCGGATCTCGTCCTCGGTCACCGAGATGGTCAGAACAATCGGCTTTTCCGCAGCCGGGTCGATGCCTGCCGCCGTCAGCTGCTTGTAGAACGCAACGTTCGAGCCGCCCACGACGATGGCATAGATCACGTCCGGCTTTTTCAGGCGGATTTTGTTGATGACCGAGTTGAACTGGGTGTGGCCCAGCGGATAGTACTCTTCGCCCACAACCTTGGCACCGTCGAGGAAGTTCTCGATATGCTTGCGCGCGATCTTGTTCGACGTGCGCGGCCAGATGTAGTCGGACCCCAGCAGGTAGAACGATTTGGCGCCCTTGGTTTCCGACACCCAGTCGAGGCCGGCGATGATCTGCTGCGTGGCTTCCTGACCGGTGTAGATGACGTTGGGGCTTTCTTCCAGGCCTTCATAGAAGGTCGGGTAGTAAAGGAAGCCGTTATACTGCTCGAACACCGGCAGAACGGCCTTGCGGCTGGCCGAGGTCCAGCAACCCATAACCGACGCAACCTTGTCGTTCACCAGCAGTTTCTTGGCTTTCTCGGCAAAGGTCGGCCAATCCGATGCGCCGTCTTCCTGAATGTATTCGATCTTACGGCCCAGGATACCGCCCTGCGCATTGATCTGGTCGATGGCCAGTTTCTCGGCCTGAACCGAACCGGTTTCCGAGATCGCCATGGTGCCGGTGATCGAGTGCAGGATGCCGATGGTCACTGTATCGTCGGTGACGGCCAGCCCGGTGGTGTTCACCTCGGCGGTGGGATAGTCGGCAGCGCGCAGGGCCTTGGGTGTGAACAGCGACGCGGTCAGCGCGGCGGCACCACCGGCCAGCACGGCGCGGCGGCTGGGCGCGGCAAACGGGGATTTGGGTGATTTATCAGACATTTCGCCTCCTTCAGACTTGGCAGAGAGTGAACCGGGCGATTTAGCGCCGCCCTCTCCCCTGAAGGTTTGCGGAAATTTCTGCGACGCAGTATACGTCAAATGACGTATGTGACTGCGCGTTTTTCCGCCTCATAGTGAACCCAACAACGGGTGCGTACATAGGAAGGGGTCTTGCGACCACCGTGACAGGTGGCGTGGGGCATGGACGGCATCCTTGCAAACAAGGAGCTGGCCCTATGGTTGCCACCTTTCAGGCGACGACCGAACGACGGCGGTACAACCGCTGGGTCGCCGACGAAACCATGGAAGACTTCGCGCTGCGCTTTACCGCGCGCCGAGCGCGCCGGTGGAGCTATGGCCGCGTGGCAAATACCGCCATCGGGTCAATCTCGTTTCTGGCGCTGGAGGCAATCGGCGGTGCGATCACGCTGGCCTATGGGTTCGACATTGCGGTCACCGCCATCATGCTGGTTGGGCTGCTGCTGTTTCTGACCGGCCTGCCCATCAGCTATTACGCTGCGCGTTATGGGGTGGATATCGATCTGCTGACCCGCGGGGCCGGGTTCGGCTATATCGGGTCAACGATCACCTCGCTGATCTATGCCAGTTTCACCTTCATCTTTTTCGCGTTGGAGGCCGCAATCCTGTCGCTGGCGATGGAATATTGTTTCGGCATTCCCCTGATGCTGGGCTATCTGATCAGTGCGCTGGTGGTCATTCCGATGGTGGTAAGGGGCTTCACCAAGATCTCGGCCTTTCAGACCTGGACACAACCGCTTTGGGTGCTGCTGCACGTGTTGCCCTTCGTGCTGCTGGCCTTCGTGGGCTATGATTTCGACCTTTGGATCAGCTATCCGGGTCAAGAGGTGCCCGATGGCAAGGAACGTTCAACCCTTCTGATGCTGGGCGCGGCGGCTGGCGTGGTCTTTTCACTGATCGCACAGATTGGCGAGCAGGTGGATTTCCTGCGCTTTCTGCCCGAACCCAAAACCCGCGCGGATCGCCGCAAATGGTGGGCGGCCCTGATCGCGGCGGGGCCGGGGTGGTCGGTGCTGGGCGTGCTGAAGATGCTGGCGGGCTCGTACCTGGTCACGCTGGCGTTGCGCAACAACGTGCCGGTCGAAGACGCGACCGACCCGACCCGGATGTATTACACCGCATTTCACCAGGTGCTGAGCAGCCCCGCCCTGGTGCTGGCGCTGACGGGTGTCTTCGTGATCCTGTCGCAGCTGAAGATCAACATCACCAACGCCTATGCGGGATCGATCGCATGGTCGAACTTCTTCTCGCGCCTCACCCACAGTCATCCGGGCCGGGTCGTGTGGCTGGTCTTCAACGTTGCCATTGCCCTGATCCTGATGGAACTGGGTGTGTTCGACGCGTTGGAGAGCATTCTGGCACTCTATTCGCACGTGGCCCTGTCGTGGATCGGTGCGCTGGTGGCCGATCTGGTGGTCAACAAGCCGCTAGGTGTCAGCCCCAGGGGGATCGAGTTTCGCCGCGCCCATCTTTACGACATCAACCCGGTAGGCACCGGCGCGATGTTCGGGGCCTGCGTGTTGTCGCTGGTGGCCTATGCGGGCGGTTTGGGGCCGCTGGCACAGGCCATGTCGCCCCTTCTGGCGCTGGTCACGGCCTTTTTGATGTCTCCGGCGCTGGCCTTGCTGACGCGCGGGCAGTATTACATCGCGCGCCCGGCCCCGGACTTGGCGCAGGGGCTGCACGAATGCTCGGTCTGCGAATACCGGTTCGATGCCGAGGACATGACATTCTGCCCATTCCACTCGGGGCCGATCTGCTCGCTTTGTTGCACGTTGGACGCAGGCTGTCGTGACAATTGCAAGCCTCAGGCGCGTCTGGATCACATGGTTGGCGCGTTCATCCGCCGACATTTCTCGGAACCGGTTGCGCGGGTTCTGATGTCGCGCTTGACGATGTTCGGTTTGTTCACGACCCTTTTGGCCATTGGGTTCGGCGGTATCTTGGCCCTTATTCGAAGTTTTCGCGACGCCCACAACTTCGACACGCTGCTGACGGTGGTGTTCTGCGTGATGCTGGTGGTCATCGGCATTTGCGTCTGGATGTTTATTCTGGCCAATGAAAGCCAGAAACAGGCCCGCAACGAGGCGGCGCATCAGACCGACAGCCTGCTGCGCGAGATCCGCGCCCACGAACGCACCGACCGCGCGCTGCAAGACGCCAAGGACAAGGCCGAGGCGGCCAATACCGCCAAAACCCGCTATATGAGCGGGCTGAGCCACGAATTGCGCACGCCGCTGAACGCAATTTATGGATTTGCCCAGATTCTGGAAAAAGACCCGCGCATCCCCGAGGACAAGCGCGGCCCGGTTACAACAATTCGCCGCTCGTCGGAACACCTTGCCGGCTTGATCGAGGGGCTGCTGGATATCAGCCGGATCGAGGCCGGACGGCTGGAACTGTCGCGCGACCGGATCAACCTGCGGACATTCCTGCATCAGGTCGCCTCGATCTTCGAGGAAACTGCGCGCGCACAGGATCTGGACTTTAACATCCAGACCCGGGGCGCGCTGCCCGACTGGGTGACCTGCGACGAAAAACGTTTGCGGCAAATCCTGATCAACCTGATGTCGAACGCCATTCGCTACACCGCCAAAGGCAGCGTGACGTTAACCCTCAATTATCGCAACGAGGTTGCAGTGATCGAGGTTCAGGATACCGGCAGCGGCATCGCTCCAGAGGATCTCGAACGTATCTGGCGCCCCTTTGAACGTGGTCGCAGCGCCCGCGCACCGGGTTCGGGGTTGGGCCTGACCATCACCAAACTGCTGGTGGAAATTCTGGGCGGCGAGATCGAGGTGGACAGCACACCGGGCAAGGGCAGCCTGTTCCGCGTCCGGATGTTGCTGCCATCGGTCCGCCATCACCTCCCTGCCCCCTCTGCCGCATTGCCGAACACGGTTGCTGGCTATACCGGGCCGCGCCGTACGGTGATGGTGGTGGATGACGACCTGAACCACCTGTCGCTGATCGACAGCTATTTGCGGCCGATCGGGTTTTCGTTACTGCAAGCCTCGGACGGGGAACAGGCGTTGGAGATGCTGCGTGATATTCGGCCCGAACTGTTCATCCTTGATATCGACATGCCTGGCATGGACGGGTGGCAACTGGCACAGGCCCTGCGCGACGGCGACCACGCAACCACGCCGATTATCATGATTTCCGGTCACGCCTCGGACGCGCACAAGCCCGTGGCGCAATCGGCCTTGTGTGACGCCTTCATTGCCAAGCCCTATAACCTCGACGACTTGCTGCTGCGTATCTGTGACCTGTTGAAGATCGAGCTTGTGCACCGCAACCCCGCCCCCGCCCATCCCCCGCCCAGCAGTCTGAAGCGCTCGGACGCTGTGCACCTGATGGAGCTGGCCGAGATTGGTCACGCCAAGGCCATCCGGGAAAAACTGACCGCCCTGGATGCAGCCGGAGCCATTCCACCAGATCTCAGCCTGTCGCTGAAACGCCGCATCGACCAATTCGACATGGCCGGATTGCGCGAGCTAATTGAAAGAGCCGAACATGAAACGATTTGAGTTTTCGGACCACAACATCGCCTTGGTTGTCGATGACAACCCCGAGGCACTGGGCTTTGTCTCGGCGGCATTAGAAGAAATCGGGATGACCGTTCTGGTGGCGCGTGACGGTCAGGCAGCCATCGATCTGGCTACGCGCGTGCAGCCTGACGTGATCATGATGGATGCCATTATGCCCGGCATGGACGGGTTTGAAACCACGCGCGCACTGAAAAGCCCACCCATAGCCACCGATGCCCCTATCATTTTCATGACCGGCCTGACGGAGCGCGAGAACATCATCAAGGGGCTGGAAAGCGGTGGGGTCGACTATCTGACCAAACCGGTTGAGATCGAAGAGATGGTGGCGCGGGTGACCGTGCACATGCTGAACTCGAAAATGATGCGCAGCGCGCGCGAGGCGTTGGACAGTTTTGGACGGGCCGTTTTGGCGTTGGGGCCCGAAGGGCGGATCATCTGGGGGTCACCGGGGGCGATGCAATTGCTGTCGGCGCGCGGGTTGCCCGGTGACACGGCGCCGATCTCCGTTGCGGGCTGGTTGCAAAATGCGTCTGCGCTGCCGGTATCGCAAGCACCGGGCCACGATGCAGAAGGGCTGCAATTCAGCTATATCGGGCGCGCCTCATCTGGCGAAGCGTTGGTTCGGTTGACCGAACAAAACGCGGACAGTCCGGGTGACAGGTTGGCCTCGGAATTTAGCCTGACAGGCCGCGAGGGCGAGGTACTTTACTGGTTGAGCCAGGGGAAAACCAACCGCGATATCGCCGAAATCCTGTCCCTCAGCGCGCGCACGATCAACAAGCACCTTGAACAGATCTTCCAGAAACTGGGGGTCGACAACCGCACATCAGCCGCTGTGCTGGCGGATCGGTTCCTCAGTCAACGAAAATAAGCCGTGAAAACAGCGCCCGTGCGTGAACACCTGCACAGGCGCCATCGTCATTATGCAAACAAGAAGTCCGCCTCGTCGAAATCAGCCGCTGTCAAGCCCGCCTCGATGACCAGCACGCTTTCACCCTGGTATTGCACCAGAACGCGACCAGCATTCAGGTTGAAGACAGAGAGGTCTTCGTAGCTTACATCCTCGGCCTCGAACTGGATAAAGTCGAAGCCATCGGCAAACCCAAAGATGATGTCAAATGCGGTGTCGACACCGAGGGAATAAATATCACCGCCAGCGCCGCCAATCAGAACGTCCGTACCGCCGCCATCCACGAGGGTGTCGCTGCCTTGCCCGCCCGAGATTTGGTCGTTGCCGCGGCCACCCCACAGCGTGTTGTCGTCATTGTTGCCGAACACCCGGTCATTGCCATCGCCGGTATAGACGTTCTCGATCCCAGTTACGCCGGAAATGAACGTGCTGTCGATGAACGCGCCGAAGTTCAGGAATACAAACGCATCCGCCGTGACCGCCGCCGCGTTCAACGTGTCAACGCCGCCATTGGTATCCTGCAGAACCGTGACGTGGTTGCCATCGCCCGCAAAGTCACTGAACTCATTGGTATAGACGTAGGTGTCGTTGGCATCGGCCGAATGGCCAAAAAATTGCAACTCGGCGCTTTCCAGAATGCCTGAAACGCCCAATCGTTCGTCTACGATCTCGACGGTCCATGTTCCAACACCGGTCTCGCCGCGGAATTCGTTGGACATATAGAACCATTCGTCCGTGAACGCGTCACCGGTATTGGACACTGCAAGGGTCGAGCGTGTTCCGTCCGGGGAGACAAGCACGATCGTGTAGTCGCCCGTACGTCCACTGGCGAAATCCAGCGTCAGCCCGACATGTTCCAGATCAAAGGCGTTTGTGACCTCGAAGGTGAAGCTGATGCCGTTTGGATTGCCATCCTGAATGAACGTGTTCAGGGTCTGACTGCCAACAATCGGCGTTTCCCAATTTGCGCTGGTTTGCTGTTCGGTCCAGGTTTCGGCCAGACGCACGGCGGCCAGCGCATCGATCAGCCCAAAACCGTAGTCGTTCGAGAAGTGCAAACCGCCACCGTTCCAGTTGGTGGCGCCGTTGAACTCCCACGTGTGCAGCTCTTCGAAGGAAGGACCGGCCCCTATGTCGCTGCCCGTATGACGCGCAGTGACAGCCAGAATTTCCTGCACGTCACGCCAGCCCAGATCCGGGTTGGCTTCGAGCATCAACGCGACAACGCCTGCTACAGCTGGCGCCGCGGAAGAGGTGCCGCCGAAATCCGAAGTGTAGTCGCCAAGCTCGTAACCCGAAAACCCGGTGCGGTCCGTGGTATAGACGCCCGAACCCGGCTCGCCGTTCGACGGTGCCGAGATCAGAAGGTTTGCACCCGGGGTCGAATAATACGAGACAAACCCTTCGTGGCTGGTTGCACCAACGGCGATGGTTTGCGGGATATTGTTCAGGTTGGAGTCGTTGCCGTCGCGGCCAATTTCGCGGTCGTTGCCATTGGCGACGACGTTGATGGTGCCAAGGCCGTCGCGACCGGTGATCACACTCTGCTGGATGCCGCCAAAGAACGTCTGCCAGTCCGTGCCCGAGCTTCCCGACGTGTCGTAGATGCTGTCGAGATAAGGCGAGCTCCAACCCCAGCTGTGATTGGTCACATCGAAATTGTCGAGCTCGTAGAAAGACTGTTCAAAGTTCAGGAAGAAATCAAAGAAGATATCAACGCCAGCCAGCGTCGCGTCATAAGCTACGCCCACCGTGCCTTCGCCGTTATTCTCAGCCCCGATGATACCCGCAACCGAGGTTCCGTGAGCCGAATCAAAAGCTTGCGGGGCCGGGTCGTGAACAAAACCGCCCACCGTGATATGAAGGTTTTCATCATAGTTGTCGTCAAGATCGTGGTGGGTGTACTGAACACCGTCATCCCAGATACCAACGGTGACACCTTCACCCGTATAGTCGTCCCAAACATCCACGACATTCAGATCGACCCCGGGAACCCCACCGGATTGACCAGTGTTCAGTAGATACCACTGGTTTGCGAACAAATCGTCCACAGGCAAAAGGGGCGAAAACGCATTCAGCGGGTCAAGGCCCCCGTCCCGGAACATAACCTCGTTTGTCCGCGCCCCTTCGGGGCCGGCACGTTTCGCGGTGAAGGTTGTCGATTTCATACCAATTTCCACTCAGGTAATTCTGCTCAGATTGAAGCAAACTTGCTAACTCACTGTATTGCACAATCTGGGCGTGATTATGCAACAGGGAATAATCGTTGAAAAATCACAAATTCACTGTGCGCAGAAATCGCTATGTTTCGCCTATCACCTTGGGCAGCGCTTCGCGTTACTTCGTCAAGATCAGCTTTCCAGCCCTTGTGATGCGCAACACGTAGGTTTTGTCGTCCAGACGAACATGGGCGATTGTTCCGGCCAATGTCAGGTCCCTGGCGTCGTAAACTGGTACGGATTGCGGCGCGCCAAGCTCATTCGGTTTTGCGATCATTGCGACCATGTTGTTCCTCGTTTCACACTGATTTTCGGGTCATTGGGCCGCTCAGACCTTGGGTAACGCGGGCAAATAACAGGTCCCAACGCACCGGTGGATCAATCTGTCGTCGCAAAAGTGGACGATGGGGTGCAGAACACATTTTCAGCTCGCGTGGCGTTGGCGGCACATGATTGCTGACCGGCTTCACGCGGCTGGCTGCCCTATTTCTTACTAATTTAGTCAGATTTGTAAAGCCTCTTTTGGAACACATGGCGATCCGGCGTAAATCGTCGCAGTTTTCTGGATACTGGCCTTCAATCGCTGCTGAAAAGCAACTTTTGCGATTTGCTGCCTTCCAGTCCGTTGATGATCAGTGTTATATAATTACATCTCAGCCGCACCACCGGAGACAACTCGCGTATGAACCTGAAAGAAAACGGCTTTGGCCTCCTGCTTACAGGGGCAGCACAGCGCGTGTCGGTGGCGGCACTTGTCGTTGTTTTGCTGTGGACCGGTTTCTTTTGGGCAACCGGCTTGCCGCTGCCTTTTCTGCGTGCGGATTGAAGCCAGTGTTGCATTTTGAGAACCTGACACTTGGCTATGACCGCCATCCGGCAGTGCACCATTTGGGTGCGCAGATCAAAGATGGCAGCCTTACGGCGGTCGTTGGCCCCAATGGCGCGGGGAAATCTACGCTGCTGAAGGCGATCACCGGGGTTCTTTCGCCGATGGAAGGCCGCGTGACATTCGAAAAGATCTCGCGCAATGATGTCGCCTACCTGCCCCAACAATCCGAGATCGACCGCACGTTTCCTATATCGGTGGTGGACCTTGTTGCCATGGGTCTTTGGCGTGAAGTTGGCGCATTCGGAAGGCTAAACCGCAAACACAAGGCGCGTGTCAAAGATGCGATCGAGGCCGTCGGGTTGACCGGGCTTGAGAACCGCGCGATCGGGTCGCTGTCTGGTGGACAGTTTCAACGCGCCCTGTTCGCCCGCCTTCTGCTGCAGGACGCAAAACTCGTTTTGCTGGACGAGCCATTCTCGGCAATCGACAGCCGCACAACCGCAGACCTGCTGCGTGTCATTCACGATTGGCACGGCGAAGGGCGGACGGTGATGGCAGTGCTGCATGACCATGACACAGTGCGTGAAAACTTTCCCGAAACTCTGATGATCGCGCGCGAGCTTGTGGCCCACGGCCCAACCTTGCAGGTGATGACGCGCGCGAACCACGCAGCGGCACGCGCTCTTTGTGAAATCGGCACCGAACCTCCGCAGATCTGCGAGGTGCGATCGGCGTGATCTGGGAAGCGATTATCGAGCCCTTTTTACAGTTCGGGTTCATGCGGCGTGCCTTGCTGGGCTGCATTGCGATTGCCGTTGGCGCGACACCCGTGGGTGTTTTCCTGATGTTGCGGCGGATGAGCCTGACCGGTGACGCGATGGCCCACGCGATTTTGCCGGGTGCCGCCGTCGGCTTCCTGATTTCGGGCTTGTCATTGGGCGCGATGACAATCGGTGGACTTGTGGCCGGGATTGTGGTGGCGATTGCTTCGGGCATGGTGTCCCGGCTTACCACCTTGAAAGAGGATGCAAGCCTTGCTGCGTTTTACCTCATCTCGCTTGCGTTGGGGGTTTTGATCGTTTCCACCCGTGGCAGCAACGTTGACCTTGTGCACGTGTTGTTCGGTACGGTTCTGGCGCTGGACAACGCAGCATTGATCTTACTTTGCAGCATTGCAAGCCTGTCGGTTTTCATCGTTTCGATCATTTTCCGCCCGCTTGTCCTTGAATGTGCTGACCCACAGTTTCTGCGCTCGGTCAGCAAGTTAAGCGCTGTGACGCATTTCACCTTCCTGGCGCTTGTCGTGATGAACCTGGTGGCTGGATTTCACGCGCTTGGCACGTTGATGGCCGTTGGCATCATGATCCTGCCCGCCGCAGCAGGCCGGTTCTGGACGTCCAGCATCGGCGGCCTGATGGTCATCTCCGCAGCAACCGCCGTTCTATCCAGCGTGTCGGGTCTTTTGCTGTCTTATCATTACAGTTTGCCGTCCGGTCCCTCGATCATTCTGGTCGCGGGAATTCTCTACGGCCTTTCCGTCATATTTGGTCCGGCAGGTGGGCTCGTCGTCCAAAACCTTCCGCGCCGTCACTACAAACAATAAGGAGTTTCCATGTCCTCTCGTCGAACAGTTTTGAAATCCGCAACGGCCATAGTTGCTGCATCGTTTTTGCTGCCGGGTGCGGCTTTGGCAGAAGGCACCACACCGGTTGTTGCCACCTTCTCGATCCTGGGTGACATGGTTCAGCGCATCGGGGGTGAGCATATCGCGTTGACCACGCTTGTTGGTCCCGACGGTGACGCGCATGTTTATCAGCCCACGCCGCGCGATGCAGCAGCTGTCGCAGCCGCAGAAGTCCTGTTCGTGAACGGGCTGGAGTTCGAAGGGTGGCTGGAACGCCTTGCCGAAGCCGCCCCGTTCCAGGGCGAGATCGTTGTGGCCACCAATGGCATTGACGCAATCGAATTCGGTGACGAGCACGATGATGATCACGACGAGCACGGTCATGAGGATCATGATGATCACGGTCACGAGGATCATGACGAAAAAGAACATGACGAACACGGTCATGAGGATCATGACGACGAGGATCACGACGAACACGATCACGAAGCGCATGGCGAAAAAGATCATGACGAACACGGCCATGATGACCATGACGACGAGGATCACGACGAACACGACCACCATGGCCACGACCATGGGGCCTTTGACCCGCATGCCTGGCACGACATCGACAACGTGATCACCTATGTCGACAACATCACGGCTGGCCTTGCAAAAGCGGATCCCGAAAACGCCGCCGCATTTTATGCCAACCGTGCGGAATATGTTGCCGAGCTGGAAGCGCTGGATGCAGAATTGGACGAGTTGCTGGGCTCAATCCCCGTTGAAAAACGGACAGTTGTGACACCGCACGACGCCTTCGGCTATCTTGCAGCACATTACGACCTGACGTTCCTGGCCCCCGTTGGATTGAGCACCGAAAGCGAGGCCTCTGCCGCTGACGTTGCGGCCTTGATCACGCAAATCAAAGACGAAGGCATCTCGGCCGTTTTCCTTGAAACAGTGGCCGACAACCGCCTGATCGAACAGGTCGCAAACGAGACCGGGGCCGCAATCGGCGGCACGCTGTTCTCGGATGCATTGTCGCCCGCGGATGGCCCGGCGGGGACCTATGTGGACATGATGCGTCACAACGCAAAGACGCTGTCCGACGCGCTGAGCAAATAAGCGCCTTGCACCTGTCCGGGCGTTTTTGACGCCTGATGGGGGCGGGTGTTCTGCCCGGCAACC
>NZ_JFKE01000008.1 GCF_000647975.1 Actibacterium mucosum KCTC 23349 | reverse complement strand
CTGAATGATCTTCGAAGATTAGAATGAAGTCCGAACCACAAATTCGTTGCAGTACACTTTCTTTGCTGGCCTCAACGCGTCAAGTGAAGGCTTGTCCAGCCCCATGATCGAGAGCGGGGCGTGGTTCAGGAGCCGACCGACCACTTCTTCGAGAACGCCTTCGAAGCAGTGACTCCGCTGCATGAAGTCAACGTCAGATTCGTCTAAGGTTTGTGGCTGCTATTCGGCGTGAGCTGCAGCGGCGATAAACCTGACAAGGAGAAAGGCGCGGGGAGCTTTCGCTGCTATGGGGATTGTGTTTTGCGGCTGCGTCCGTGATTGCGCGAACTACAGTTGCCTTGGCAGTGAGGATTGCGTTCGCGTCGGATTTCGCGGCTTCGCCGCTCAGCCTATGGGCCAAACTCAGGGAGCCGGTCGCAGTGATTGGTCAGACGTCTGAGTGTCGCAGTGTCGGGGGAACGGCGGGTCAAGCGAACGGCAGCTTTCGCGCCAATGCTGCAGCCGCACAAGCGTGTCTGCATTGGGGATCGAAGCAGGCGCTCGCCATTGGCCAAGCGAGTGTCTTCTTATTAAGATTCTGATTTTATTGAAGAACTGGTGCCGCTGAAGGGACTCGAACCCCCGACCCCATCATTACGAATGACGTGCTCTACCAGCTGAGCTACAGCGGCTTCCTGGACCCTACTATGGCCCTACTAGTTCTTCTCCTGTGCCTCGAACTCTTTGGTTTTGCAAGTCATTCTCGCGGGGACCCGCTAATTACGAATGACGTGCTCTACCAGCTGAGCTACAGCGGCGTCTGGCGGTGAACGGCAGACAATGCGTATTTACGCGTGCAGAGCGTTTAATGGCTTGGCCGCGCCTGCGCAAGGGGTCAGAGGTTTTCTTTCAACAGGATCTCGATCCGGATGGTTTCCTGCGAGGCCAGCGGCGGTCGCTGATCGCTGCGGGCGCGCAGGATGCGGATGGCCGAGCGCACAAGGTGGCCCGGATTCTGCGCGATGACGGCGTCGATCTGGCCGCATTGCAACGACAAGGTTGTGAACGGCGTGCGCTCATGCGCGATGATCACAAGGTCTGACAGATCGCGGGCCTGAGACAGGGCAGCAAGGGGCGTGCGGGCCTCGGCGCTCATGACATAGATGCCGACGATGTCGGGATGCGCCTCGACCGCGGCGGCGATGACCCGGCGGGTGCGGATCACATCGCCGTAGGTTTCCAGCGATGGCAGCACGGTCAGCCCGCCCGCCTCGGCCACCATGACCTGGTCAAACCCCCGCCGACGTTCAAGGCTGTCGCGGGCCTGCATCGAATCCGCGATGACCAGCACCTTACCCTCGGTCGGGGCAAGGAAACGGCGTAGCAACTGCCCGGCAGTGGCCCCGGCGGCGGCGTTGTCGATGCCAACAAAATCGCCCTCCGACTGTTCGGCCTGCCCGGCGATGAACGATACGGCATGCACCCCGCGCTCTGACAGCCGGCGGATGGCGTCGCGCACGGGGGGTGATTCCGGCGCCATGATCGCCACCCCGTCCAAGGCTTCGGCATCTAGGTCCGACAGGAAATTGGCGATCAGGTGCGGATCGGATTCGTCGATCTGCGCATGCTCCACCTGAATCATCTCGGATGAAAACGCGCGCCCGGCCTCGTCGATCTGGGCCAGCAAACCGGCAAGGAACTGATCCCCAAGCTTTGGCAGAACAAACAGAAACCGATAGTTGCGCTGTCGCGCCAGATTGGCCGCCGACAGGTTGCGCACAAAGCCAATCTTCTCGATCGCCTGGTTGACCCGCTCCACCGTCTTGCGATGCACGCCGGGGCGCTCATTCAGCACCCTGTCCACGGTTGCAAGGCTGACTCCGGCAGCTTTGGCAAGGTCTTTGGTCGTGGGGCGCATCGCTGATATCGGCCTGTTTTCCGGGTCGTTTGATCATGGAATATCCCTGAATTCGCGGGGCTTTGCAAGCATTCTGATGTACGCACCTCAAAAACTTCTTGATTTGATGTACGCACCTCATTTACCGTCAATGACACGATGAGTCGCGGTGTGTTCGCGGCCATTCATGGGAGGAAAGCCATAATGAAACCGATTATTCTGCGGACCACAGCTGTGGCCGTTGTGATGGCCGGCGCATCCGTTGCGCAGGCTGACGATCTGACGCTGTGCTGGGCTGCATGGGACCCCGCCAACGCGCTGGTGGAACTGAGCAAGGATTTCGAGGCCAAGTCGGGCCACTCCATGAGCTTCGAGTTCGTGCCATGGCCGAACTTTGCCGACCGGATGCTGAACGAGCTGAACTCGGGCGGGAAACTCTGTGACCTGCTGATCGGCGACAGCCAGTGGATCGGCGGCGGCGCCGAGAACGGGCATTACGTCAAGCTGAACGATTTCTTCGATGCCGAAGGCATCAGCATGGACGACTTCGCCCCGGCCACCGTTTACGCCTATTCGACCTGGCCCAAGGGCACGCCGAACTATTACGCCCTGCCCGCCATGGGCGATGCCAATGGCTGGTTCTATCGCAAGGACTGGTTCGAACGTGACGACATCAAGGCCGCGTTCAAGGCCGAAACCGGCCGCGATCTGGGTGAACCCAAGACCCAGCGCGAGATGCTGGAGATTGCGCAGTTCTTCCAGGGCCGCGAGATCGATGGCGAGACCCGCTATGGCGCCGCGATCTTTACCGAGCGTGGCTCGGAAGGCATCACCATGGGTGTGACCGGCGCGCTTTACCCCTGGGGCTTTAAGTATGAAAACACCCCGGGTTCCTATGACATGGAAGGTGCCGTCAACTCGGCCGAGGCTGTGGAAGCGCTGGAATTCTACAAAGAGTTCTATGAAACCGCGACCCCACCGGGCTATTCGGACAGCTACATGGAACAGGGTCTGGACGCGTTCAAATCCGGTCAGGTCGCCATGGCGATGAACTGGTTCGCGTTCTTCCCCGGCCTTTATGCCGATCCGAACACCGGTGGCGACAAGATCGACTTCTTCGTGAACCCGCCGCAGAACCAGGCCGGTTCGACCCTGGGTGGTCAGGGTATCTCGGTCGTGGCCTATTCGGACAAGCAAGAGGCCGCGCTGGAATACATCAAGTGGTTCGCACAGCCCGACATCCAGGCCACCTGGTGGGAGCTTGGCGGCTATTCGGCCCATAACTCGGTTCTGAACGATCCCGGCTTTGTCGACAGCGCACCCTTTGCCGGTGACTTCCTCGAAGCGATGGAAAGCGTGCAGGATTTCTGGCAGGAGCCGGCCTATGCCGAACTGCTGCTGGCCATGCAGAAGCGTGTTCATGACTATGTGGTGGCCGACCGTGGCACCGCGAAAGAGGCGCTGGACAAGCTGATCGAAGACTGGACCGAAGTCTTCGAAGACGAAGGCAAACTGTAAGAACACTGGCCGGGCTGCGCATCTGCGGCCCGGCCCTCTCCCCCCAACCACTCAATACGTCAGCACGTCCCGCGCCGCCCCTTGGGGTGACCGGCCCCGGCTTGCCTGACGAAAGGGACAGAAATGGCAAACTCACCGGCAGATAAGCTGGCCCAAGCCACACCGCCCGGGATCGCGAACCGCGTGCGCGGGTTGTCAGACCGCGCGATCGCGTGGATCTTCGTGGGCCCGTCGATCTTCCTGTTGCTCGCGGTGAACATCTTTCCGCTGATCTGGACGATCAATCTGAGCTTCACCAATTTCAAGGCCAACCGGAACCGCGAGGTCGACTATATCGGGCTGCGCAATTACGAGCGCATCCTGACCGACGAAGACACGTGGATCACCATGCAGGCCACGGCGCATTTCCTGATCAGCACGATCGTGATCCAGGTGCTGATCGGCTTTACCTTGGCCTACCTGATCAACAAGAAATTCAAGGGCAACGACCTGTGGACCACGATCATCGTGCTGCCCATGATGCTCAGCCCCGCGGTGGTCGGTAATTTCTGGACCTTCCTGTATCAGCCGCAAATTGGCCTGTTCAACTACATCGTCGCGTTCTTTTCCGGCGTGGACCCGTCCAGTTTCTCGATGATCGGCGAGGTGGCGTTGGCGCCATGGGCCATTGTCATCGTGGACACGTGGATGTGGACACCCTTTGTGATGCTGATCTGTCTGGCGGGCCTCAGGTCCATCCCCGACAGCATCTACGAGGCCGCCGAATGCGACCGCGCCAGCAAATGGCGGCAGTTCTGGACAATCACCATCCCGATGGTGCTGCCCTTTCTGATGCTGGCGGTGCTGTTTCGCGGGATCGAAAACTTCAAGATGTTCGATCTGGTGGTGCAGCTGACCGGCGGCGGGCCGGGGTCCACGACCGAGCTGACCTCGATCAACCTCAAGCGCGAAGCGTTCGAGAAATGGCGCACCGGCTATGCCTCGGCCTATGCGGTGATCCTGTTTGTCACGGTGTTTGGCCTCGCGTCGATTTACGTCAAAGCCCTGAACAAGGTGAAGGAGCGGTGATGATGCCCGACAAGTCCCTCAATCACCCGCACGGCGGGCACCGCCGGGCAGCCCCCGACCGCCCCCATGGGCGGGGGCTTCACCCCCACCCGCGGTCGCGCGCAGCCCTGCGCCGCACCGTCCCCACCTCTTGCACCAACATCGCCTGTGGCGAGGAAAACCAATGAGCAGCTATTCCGTCACCGAACCGTCGCTGCGGCAGAAATGGATGGCCGGGATCCTTGTGATCCTCTACGCGGTCATCACCATTCTGCCCTTGCTGTGGATCATCGCCACCGGGTTCAAATCCCCCGCCGATGCCATCGCCTATCCGCCCAAGGTTGTGTTTGAACCAACGCTGGAAGGCTACGTGAACCTCTTCACCACCCGCACGCGGGTGACCGAGGAAACCCTGGCCGAACTGGGCCCGCCCACCACGTGGTACGACCGGATCGTGCGTCAATACGACATGATCATCGCCGGCCCGTCGCGCTATGGCGAACGGTTCCTGAACTCGATCATCATCGGCTTTGGCTCGACCTTCCTGTGTATCATCCTGGGCACCGCGGCGGCTTATGCGTTCTCGCGGTTCCGGGTGCCACTGAAGGACGACCTGTTGTTCTTCATCCTGTCGACCCGGATGATGCCCCCCATCGCCGTGGCCATCCCGATCTTTCTGATGTTCCGCACGCTGGGGTTGAACGACACGCATGCGGGGATGATCCTGCTTTATACCGCCGTGAACCTGTCGCTGTCTGTCTGGCTTTTGAAAGGTTTCATCGACGAGATACCGGTGGAATATGAAGAGGCCGCCCTGATCGACGGATACACACGCTTTCAGGCCTTTTATAAGGTGGTGCTGCCACAGGCGGCCACCGGCATTGCCTCAACCGCGATCTTCTGCCTGATCTTCGCCTGGAACGAATACGCCTTTGCCGTACTGCTGACCTCGGGCACCGCGCAGACCGCGCCGCCCTTTATCCCCACCATCATCGGTGTGGGCGGGCAGGACTGGCCCGCCGTGGCCGCGGGCGCCACGCTGTTCCTGGTGCCGGTCATGGTCTTCACCATCCTGCTGCGCAAACACCTGTTGCGCGGGATCACATTCGGAGCCGTTCGCAAATGATGACCAGCTTTTTCAACAACCTGCTGCGCCTGCGGCGCGGCCCGTGGGAGATGGTCGCCTCGATCCTCATCGCGATCGGCGTGGTCATGATGATGCAGCCCTTCGTGCTGGCGCTGTTCTCCTATTCCTTCATCGTCACGCTGGTGGGCACCGTCATGTTCATCATCGTCAGCCATTTCCCGGAGTAACCCATGGCGCAGATCAGAATAGAAAGCCTGCGCAAGGAATTTGGCGCGTTCACGGCGGTGCAATCCTCGAGCTTCACCATTGAAGATGGCGAATTCTTCATGCTGCTGGGCCCCTCGGGCTGTGGCAAGACGACGACGCTGCGGATGATGGCGGGGCTGGAGCTGCCAACCGCCGGTGAGGTCTTTATCGACGGCGATGCGGTGGGCCAGAAACCCGCCAGCCAGCGTGATATCGCCTTTGTGTTCCAGATGTTCGCGCTGTACCCGCACATGAACGTGCGGCGCAATATCAGCTATCCGCTGCTCAGCCAGGGTATGGCCCGGCCGCAGGTCCGCGCCAAGGTGGGCGAAGTGGCCGAGATACTGGGCATCACCGACATTCTGGACCGTCCGGTGGGCGGTCTGTCGGGCGGCGACCGCCAGCGCGTGGCGCTGGGCCGCGCCATCGTGCGCGAGCCGCGGGCGTTTTTTATGGACGAACCGCTGGGCGCACTGGATGCCGAGTTCCGCGAGCATATGGCCGAAGAGCTGCGCGCGCTGCACGACCGCATGGGCGCCACCACCGTCTATGTGACCCATGATCAGCTTGAGGCGATGCAGATGGGCGACAAGATCGTGGTGATGAACCACGGCGTGGTGGAACAGTTCGGCGTGCCGCAAGACATTTATGACTGGCCCGCCACCATGTTCGTGGCCAGCTTCATCGGCTCGCCGCCCATGAACTTCCTGCGGTTCGACGGCATGGTTGGCGCGGGCACCGATCAGGTCTCGCTGGGCGAGGCCACGATCCCCGTGCCCACCCAACGCGACGGGGCGCATGGCAAGCTGGCGCTGGGGGTGCGGCCCGAACATATCCGCCTGCTGGACGATGCGCCCTATCGGGGCGAGGTTGTGGCGGCCGAATATCTGGGCACCACGCAGATCATCACGCTGAACACGCCCCATGGCGAGGTCAAGGCGCGCATCCCATCGGACCGCAAGGTGCAGATCGGCGCGCGCACCGGGCTGGATTTCGATGCCCGCACCCTGACCCTTTTTGAATGTGACAAGGGCCGCGCGCTGTTGTCTGACGCGAATGCAAAGGTGCTGTCCAATGGCTGAGATTGTACTGGATAACGTGACCAAGAGCTTCGGCGACACGGTGGCGCTGAACAATGTGTCGATGACCGTGCCCGATGGCGCCTTCGTGGTGCTGCTGGGGCCCACCGGCGCGGGCAAAACCACCACGTTGCGCATGGTGTCGGGGCTGGATACGCCTGATGCGGGCGATGTGCGGATCAACGGCCAGTCGATGGCGGGCCTGACACCTGCGCAGCGCAACGTGGCGATGGTGTTTCAGCAATACTCGCTTTATCCGCACCTGACCGTGCGCGAGAATCTGGCCTTTCCGCTGAAATCCCCCCTGCTGCGCACGCCCCAGGATCAGATCACCGCGCGCGTGGCTCAGGTGGCCGAGACCCTGCAGATCAGCCACAAGCTGGACAACAAGGCAACCGAGCTGTCGGGCGGCGAGATGCAGCGCGTCTCGATCGGCCGGGCGCTGGTGCGCGATCCGCAGGTCTATCTGATGGACGAACCGCTCAGCTCGCTCGACGCCAAGCTGCGCGCCGATCTGCGGATCGAGTTGAAAAGCATTCAGGCGGAATCCGGCGCCACGCTGCTTTACGTGACCCATGACCAGATTGAGGCGATGACCATGGCCACCCATGTCGGCGTGCTGGATCAGGGGGCGCTGGTGCAGTTCGGCACCCCGCGCGAGATCTACGAGGATCCCGTCAGCCAATACGCCGCCGGGCGGCTGGGACAGCCGCGTATCAACCTGCTGCCGGCGGACCTGTTTGCCGGCGCACCGTCGGGCGCCACCACCATTGGCCTGCGTCCCGAACAGATCGCGCAGGGCGACGGGCAAGACAGCCTGGTGACCCGCGTGGAACGCTTGGGCGACCAGACCCGCCTGCACCTGTCGCTGCACGAGCATGACCTTGTAACCGTGACCGAGCCGCACACCACCCTGCGGGCCGGCGACATCGTGAAAATCCGGCCCCAGCGGCCGTTCTATTTCGACGCCAGCGGCAATCGCGTGGCCTGAGGAGGACCCATCATGACCCAATTTCTGAACGAAAAAGCGGATATCGTGACCGAGGCCATCGACGGCCTTGTGGCGGCCTCGGGCGGGGCCTTGGCGCGGCTGGACGGCTATCCGCATATCCGCGTGGTGCTGCGCAACGATTGGGACAAATCCCGCGTGGCGCTGGTGTCGGGCGGCGGCTCGGGGCACGAACCGTCGCATGGCGGGTTCGTGGGGCCGGGCATGTTGACGGCGGCGGTGTGCGGCGACGTGTTCGCCTCGCCCTCGGTCGATGCCGTGCTGGCGGGGATCCTGGCGGTCACGGGGCCGGCGGGGTGCCTGCTGATTGTCAAGAACTACACCGGCGACCGGCTGAATTTCGGGCTGGCCGCCGAACGCGCGCGGGCCTTTGGCCTGAAGGTGCGCATGGTGATTGTGGATGACGACATCGCCCTGCCCGACCTGCCTCAGGCGCGCGGGCTGGCGGGCACGCTGTTCGTGCACAAGATTGCCGGGGCGCTGGCCGAAGGCGGGGCCGATCTGGACACAGTCGCCGACCGCGCCGAAAGTGTGATCGCGCGCACACGGTCCATCGGCATGTCGCTGGACACCTGCACCGTGCCCGGCGCCCCGAAAGAGGCGCGCATCCCCGCCGGTATGGCCGAACTGGGCCTGGGCATTCACGGCGAGCCGGGTGTGGAACAGGTGCCGTTCGACACCGCCCGCAACGCTATGGCCGCGGTGTCCGAGAAACTGGCCGCCGGCATGGGCGACGGGTCCCATGTGGCGCTGTTGAACAACCTGGGCGGCTGTTCGGTTCTGGAAACGGCGGTTCTGGCGCATGAACTGTTCAGTGGCCCATTGGCGGGCAAGGTCACCGCGGTGGTGGGCCCGGCGGCGCTGATGACGTCGCTGGATATGCGCGGCTTCTCGATCTCCCTGCTCGAGGCTGCACCGGATGAGGTCGCCGCGCTGGGCGCTGACGTCCCCATGGCGGCGTGGCCCGGCCTGTCGCAGATCACGTCGATCGCTACCGCCGCACTGCCCGACGGCCTGTCACCGATCCGCCCGCCCGCGTCGGATCACCCCGACACCCGCGCCTTTCTGACCCATGTCTGCCAGATCATGATCAACGCCGAGGCGGACCTGAACGCGCTGGACGCCAAATCGGGCGACGGCGACACGGGCAGCACGCTGGCCAACGCCGCGCGCGCCCTGCAATCGGCCATGGACGACCTGCCATTGGCCGATCACACACAGCTGTTCCGCGCCCTTGGACAGGAATTGTCACAGACGATGGGCGGCTCGTCCGGTGTATTGCTGGCGATCTTCTTTGCCGCCGCTGGGGATGCTGCCAGCAGTGGCGTGTCGACCATCGACGCGCTGAAGGCAGGTCTGACCCGAATGCAGGAGATCGGCGGGGCCGAGCTTGGCGACCGGACGATGGTGGATGCCATGCACCCCGCGCTCGACGCCCTGCCCGGCGGCATTCCTGCCGCGGCTGCCGCCGCGCGCGCCGGTGCAAATGCCACCGCCGCAATGCTGCAGGCCAAAGCCGGGCGCGCCGCCTATGTGAATGCCGCACAGCTGGAAGGCCACAACGACCCGGGCGCCGAAGCTGTCGCCCGACTGTTCGAACAGCTCAGCTGATGCGCAACGCCAACCGGCCTTCGATGGCCGGCTGGCCACCCGCCGGACAAATGCCGGTACCTTTGCCGATATGTCCGCCAGCGATAAAGAGCGAAAGGATGTGCAGTGGTGCGGGCGGTGGGACTCGAACCCACACGGGCATAGGCCCTTCGGATTTTAAGTCCGATATGTCTACCATTCCATCACGCCCGCAACGCATGGTGCGGCGACAATAGGCAACCTGTGGGCGGTGTAAAGTGGCTTCCCGCAGGAACCGGGTCGCGCCGGCAATACGCCCCACATTACCAACCCTGCAGCATGACTTATCGGAGAATTCAGATGCTGCACGACAAGACCCTCATCATTACCGGTGCCAGTTCCGGGATCGGCGCGTCGGCCGCGCGGCTTTGCGCGGCGCAAGGGGCAAAACTGGTGCTGGTGGCCCGCCGGGCCGATCCCCTGCAGGCCCTTGCCGCCGAACTGCCGCATGCCGCCTTTCTGGTCGGGGACGTGGCGCAGCCAGAGACCGCCAAAGGCGCGGTTGACCTGGCGCTCGACACGTTTGGCGGTTTGCACGGCGCTTTCAACAATGCGGGTACTCTGGGCGAAATGGGCCCGGTGCCGGACATGACCGCCGAGGCGTGGGACAATGCAATGCAGGTCAACCTGACCTCGGCCTTCCTGTCGGCCAAATACCAGATCCCTGCGATGACGGATGGCGGGTCGCTGGTCTTTACGTCGTCCTTTGTGGGCCACACGATTGGTCTGCCGGGCATGGCGGCCTATGCGGCCTCCAAGGCCGGGCTGATCGGCCTGACGCAGGTTCTGGCGGCCGAGCACGGGGCCGCCGGCATTCGCGTCAATGCCCTGCTGCCGGGCGGCACACTGACCCCCATGGCCGGCGACGACGCAGCCTTTCACGAGGCCGTGGCCGGCATGCATGCGCTCAAACGCATGGCCCAGCCAGAAGAGATCGCGCAGGCGGCGGCGTTCCTTCTGTCGGATGCCGCTTCGTTTGTCACTGGCACGGCCATGCTTGCCGATGGCGGAAACTCGATCTTCAAGGCATAGTGCAGGGGCGCGGCGGATCACCCCGCCGCGCCCACCGACCGGAGGCCCAATGACCCAGACCTGTCTGAACACCGGCGGCTGCCAATGCGGCGCAGTGCGGTACCGTTTTGCACGGCTCGGCCGCGCCTCGATCTGTCATTGCAGGATGTGCCAAAAGGCTTTTGGCGGGTTCTTCGGCCCGCTGGTCACCGCGCATGGGCTGGAATGGACACGCGGACAACCGGCACGGTTTGACAGCTCGAACCGCAACTGGCGCGGGTTCTGCGGCAATTGCGGCACTCCGCTGACTTATGCGTATGAAGGTGGGGTCGAGCTGTCCATCGGCTCGCTGGATACGCCCGAAATGGCCGCCCCCGCCGTTCAGGTCAACACCGAAAGCAAGTGCAGCTTTTTCGACAACTTACCCGCGCTTCCGGTCAAAACCGACGACGAGGCAGCACGAGATCTGGAATGGAATGCCGGGGTGCGGTCGAACCAGCACCCCGATCACGACACCTAGCTGTTCTGCGCGTAATTCGCCACGATCTGCGACACCCGCGCCGCGTCCAGAATGGGCGGCAACAATGTCAGCACTTCGCCCGATGCGTCCAGCAGATACACATGGCTGCCATGGGAAAAGACCGCGCCGTATTCGGGGTCGTCGAACACATGCTCGATCTCGACCCGATAGGCGTCATAGGCCACCTGCAACGCCTCGGGGCTGCCGGTCAGGCCAACAAAATCGGGGTGCAGCGCGCCCAATGGCTCGGCCATGTTGCCCACCTGATCGCGCTTGGGGTCCACGGTGATCATCACCGGGCGCACGGCGATGCCCTGCCCGGCCAGCGTGGTCGTGACATCCGCCATCAGCGGCATGGCCACGGCGCAGATCGACGGGCAGTTGGCATAGCCAAAGAACAGCAGCTGATACCGCCCGTCCGGGTCCACCTGGCTGCGGGGCTGACCGTGGTGATCCACCAGATCAAATGGCCCGCCAACGTCAAACGGCAGTGTCGTGGGCAAGGCCAGTGGCGGCAGCGGCTTGGCCGTCGCGGCCCGGTGGCGCGCCGCCTCTTCGGCGTTCTTGTGCACCACGCCATCATGGGCCAAAGCCGGGGCCAAGGCGGCCCCCACCATCATGCAAAAGGCCAGCGCCGCCTTCATTCGAACAGTTCCTTGATAAAGGTCTGCTCGGCCTCCACACCCAGCCCAGTGAAGCCTTCGGCGGCAATCTCGGCCTTGACGCGCGGGTCACGGCGGAACCACGGGCCCTTGCCCTTGGCCTCGGGGTGGTTCTCCGCCCAAACCTTGGTCCAGCGGTTGGCCTTCACCCATTCCTCGGCGCCCACGGTGCGGATCTTTTGCACCAGATAGATGTTGATCGCACCCAGATCGGGATCATCGATCATCAACCCGTCCACCTCAACCTGCTGACCGCAATAGGGCAGCAGTTCCACCGCCGCGCCGGTAAAGGCCGGCTGGCTGTTCTTGTTGGGGTAAACCAGCACACCATCGGCGGCACGCAGCAGGCCCAGCTGCCGGCGGCCATCGCCGCAATTGTCGGGACAGTTGCCGCTGAGCTCGCACAGGATATCCACCACCTGCGCCTCGAACCGGGCCGGTTGCTCGGCGTAAAGGTTCCACGACCGCGCCTCGGACCCTTCCGAGAAATCCTGCGCAGAAACCGGTGCGGCAATGGGGGCGGCCAACAGGCACAAAGCTGCAATCAGACGTTTCATCACGTGCCTCACTTGTTGGGGTTGGGAATGGCGAAGGGCGGCACGGGGCCGTAATCTTCGTGGTTCAGATTGGTGATGTCGTTGTCGGCCACCACCTCTTCGACGACGATATAGTTCAGCCCGTCGCGCTGATACAGCAGCCCGTCGGCGACAATCTCGTGGCTGGCCAGGGTCAACTGCGTGTCACCGCTTGCCGAACCATCATCGGCACCGATCTTCAGCACCATATACACCTCGCCATCTTCGCCCAACAGGCCAACCGGGATGCCGCCGGCCGAACACCACAGCGCGCAGGTATGATGCGCCGAGCCGACCACCGCGTCCGGACCGCCCATCACGCCCGAGAAATAGCACCACGTGTCGATGATCTCGCCCGTCACGCGCACCCGCTCTCCCTCGGCCGCGTGGGCCATCGGCGACAGGGCGACAGACACCCCCGCAAAGACGGTGGAAAGGAAAAGTTGACGCATTGTCGGCCTCCGCAACGATCTGGATTCGAGTTGCCCGAACTGTGCCCAAAAACCGGTGTTCCACCAAATCAAACCTGCCTCACCGTCCGGTGATCTTGTCCTCGTTTCGTGGCAGATATCAGGTGGCGCAGGCGTCCAAAGTTTTAATTTTGCCTAAATCGAGGTCGAAGAGTTTAAAAAAGACCTGCAAGTTTTCATTGTGATGCTTTCGGCACCAATTGCCGTCAATCGGCGCACATTCTGCGGTGCGGCGCAGATTCTGCGCGCGCGAAAGCTTGACTTGCGCAACCCGCAACCATGCAAATGGAGGCGCGTCAATCAACGGCGGTTGGCGCAAGGGATTAGCAAGAACCGAGCAACGACGCTCTCAGCCACAGGGGCCTTCGCGGGCCCCCGTTCAGGGAACATGTCATGTCGTTGCAGGCCGAAGCCGCTCAAAACACACACCTTTCCGCACCGGACAGTCCGCGTGTTCTGGTCATTGGCGGTGGTCCGGTGGGTATACGTGCAGCGCAGAACCTGACCCGGGCCGGGATCGCGACAACCGTGCTAAGCGACGAGGTTCTGCCGCCTTACAACCGGGTGCGCTTGACCCCTCTTTTAGGGGGCGATGCACAGTTTGGCGATATCGCATTTGGTGATCTGCCAACCGACAAAACGCTATTCAACCTGCAGCTTGGCCAACGCGTTGCCCGGATCAATCGTGAACAAAAACAAGTAGTTACCGCCGATGGCACATTGTGGAGCTATGACCGTTTGGTGATGGCCACAGGCTCGCGCGCATTCCTGCCGGGTATTCCGGGGCGCGAATTGTCGGGCGTCTACCGGTTCCGCAGCGCCGATGACGCCTCGGCCCTTCTTGCCCGGTCCTTCTCGGCCCGCAAAGTGGCCGTGATCGGCGGTGGTTTGCTGGGCCTGGAGGCCGCGCGCGGCATGCGTCGCCGCCAATGTGCCGTGACCGTGGTAGAACACGAAAGTCACCTGATGCCGCGTCAGCTGGACAAAGAGGGTGGCGCAAAACTCGCCAATGATATCAAAACTCTGGGCGTCGATGTTCGTACCGGAGTGGCGGTGCGCGAGATCACCGGAACTCACAAGGTTAACGGTCTGCTGCTGTCGGACGGCACCAAGATCGAGTGCGATACGGTCATCATCTGTACCGGTATCCGCGCCAACATTGATCTGGCCCGCGACACGCGTTTGGCCTTTAACCATGGCATCATCGTCAACGACCAGATGCAAACCAGCGACCCGGACATCTTTGCGGTTGGCGAATGTGCCGAGCATAACGGGCAGCTCCAAGGATTGGTCGGCCCCGGCTACGCGCAGGCCGAGGTGGCCGCACAGGTCATCGCGGGCAAAAACGCCGCGTTTTCAGGGGCTAAGCCAGCCACCAAGCTGAAAGTGATTGGGGCCGAGGTGTTCTCGGCCGGCGAGATCGAACAGCTTGACGTGCGCCCCAATGTTGCAAGCCATACTTGGCGCGACGACAGCGGATATCGCCGGATTTTTGTGGAACGCGGCAAACTGGTGGGTGCAGTGGCCGTTGGCGACTGGGAACAAACCAGTCGCGTGCAGGACGCGATACAAAACGGTGCAACGGTTTACCCTTGGATGCTGTTCCGGTTCCGCAAACAAGGGCTATTGTGGATCGAGGCCGAAGAGGCCCCCGACGCCCTGCCAGACACCGCGACCTTGTGCAATTGCACCGGCGTGACATGCGGGCAGGTACGCGTGGCCATCGCGGGGGGCTGCACGACACCCGATGCGGTCAGCGTCGAAACCGGCGCCAGCACCGTATGTGGGACATGCCGCCCCCAGATTGCCGAGATGATCGAGGCCGGCGCCAAGCCCGAACCGATCCCGTTGTGGAAACCGGTGCTTGGTCTTTCGGCGCTTGCGCTTTTGCTGGCCGCCTATCCGTTTCTTGCCGGCCATATCCCGTTGCCCACCAGCTATGACGCCGACAGCCTGCGCGACTGGCTGTGGCGGGACAATATCGTCAAGCAATGGTCGGGCTTCATCCTGCTTGGGATCACGCTCGCCGCGTTCACGATCGGGCTGCGTAAGCGGTTGCGATTCATGGATAAACTTGGCGGATTCAACAGTTGGCGCATGGTCCATAACGGCATCGGGCTGGCCGCAATTGCAGGGTTTGCGGCGCATACGGGGCTCAATCTTGGATCAGGCTGGAACATGGCGCTGGCCGTCAGTTTCCTTGGTACGACGCTGATCGGTGCGGTGGCAGGGCTGGCCACGGGCGGCGATCACGAGTTGCGCGCACGCGGCGTGGGATCGTCCCGCAAGCCGCCCCGCAAATTGCCAACATGGGTGCATATCCTGTTGCTTTGGCCGTTGCCCGCGCTGCTGTTGTTCCACGTTCTGGCGTCTTACGCGTTCTGAGGGTCCGGACCATGCTGCGTAACCGAACCCTCTGGCTGATCTGGATCGCGCTGACGCTGATCATTGCAGGCGTTGCCTTCACACGGCTTTACCTTGGCGGGCCGCGCCTGACTTTCATGCCCGGCGAGACGGCCGGTGTGCACCATCAGATCGAACTGGCCTGCGAGACCTGTCACACCTCGTCCCCCTTCGCCAGCCAGAAGAAAGTGCGCAAAGACATCAACAAGACCTGTACGACCTGCCACAAGGAAGAATTGAAGGCCTCCAACGACAGCCACCCGATCAAGAAATTCAAGAACCCGCGCATGGCGTCGTATTGGGAAAGGATCGACGCGCGGTTCTGCACCTCGTGCCACTCCGAACACCAGCCCGAGATCACGCTGGCCGGTTTGTTGACCTTGCCGCAAGACTATTGCGTGGCCTGCCATTCCGAAGGCGATCAGGATGTGCGCGTGAACCGGCCTTCGCATGCCGATCTGGGGTTCGAAACCTGCGCGTCGTCCGGGTGCCACAACTACCACGACAATCGCGCCATCTACGAAGATTTTCTGGTGAAACACGCCGGGCAACCCTGGTTGAAAGACGCCGCACAGCATCCTGCGGCAACCGTGGCCCGAAACCGGGCGCGCCCGTCGGAGGACGAGGTTCAGGCCTATCTGGCCTCTGTCCGTGCCCCTGAAGACAAACGCGACGACGTGATAGATGGCCATTGGGCGGCCTCGGCCCATGCTGCCGCCGACGTGACCTGCGCCAGTTGCCACGCGCCAGATGCCGAAACGCCCGACGCGGTCGAGGCCGCGTGGGTCGACGCGCCGGGCGAAGCGATCTGCGCCGATTGCCACCGGGCCGAGGCCAAGACCTTTGCCTTGGGCCGTCACGGCATGCGCAGCCATCCAAAGATCGCCAAACCGCGCGACGCCAAGAAGATGCTGCGCGCGCTTGGCCTGAAGAAGCCGCCCGAAGCCCTGATTTCGGCCATCGAGGCCTATGTGGACGACCCGTCCCCGGCCCCGCGCATGTCGACAGCCGAGGCGCGCGTGCCACTGCTGCCTGACGCGCATGGTCAGGATCTGACATGCAACACCTGCCACAAACCGCACGAGCAGGACCTGAACTTTGCGGCTGTGGGGGCCTGTCTTTCCTGCCACGCCGACGATCACAGCCAATCCTATACCGACAGCCCGCATCATGATCTGTGGCAGGCGGAACTGGCCGGTGATCTGCCGCCGGGTTCCGCCGTCACCTGCGCAACCTGTCACATGCCGCAAACCGAACGCGATGGCATCGTGACCACCAACCACAATCAAAACGACACGCTACGCCCGAATGAAAAAATGATCCGCCCAGTCTGCATGGAATGCCACAGCCTCGAATTTGCCATCGACGCTCTGGCGGACCCGGACCTTGTTGCGCGGAATTTCTCGGGCCAACCGGATCGCCATATCGACAGCATCGATTGGGCGGTAAGCCGCGTGAGCCAGCCGGACGAAGGCGCCAACCAATGACCGGCCGGCCACGCATCCCGCAACCCCGAGGGCACAGGAGATCCTAACATGGGTGCTAAATTCGGAAAAATCAAAGCCGCAGTTCTGGGCGGCGCAATGGCAATGGGCGCAGCCCCATCCGCCATGGCCGACGGAATGGATTACGAAACCGTCACGGACCTGCTGCATCTGGTCATGAGTTCCGACCGTACCGTCTATACGCGTATGATCGTCAACCGTCTGGCCGTGCAGGAAAAAGTCATCACCGCTTCCGAGCATTTCGAGGATGACAAAGCGCTGGTTCTGCCAGCCCAGATGTTCCGCTTTGGTGCGGAAATGGTGGCCGAGGAAACCGACGAGTTCACCTATTCGTTGCTGTCGCTGTGGCCGATCAACAAGCAAAACGCGCCGACCACCGATATGGAGAAGGAAGGCCTGGAATATATCGCCGCGAATCCCGGCGAGAACTTCTATGGCGAGGAAGAGCTGGGCGGCACCACCTATTTCACCGCCGTCTACCCTGACATCGCCGTGGCCGAGGCGTGCTATGCCTGCCACAACGACCACAAGGACTCGCCCAAAACCGACTTCCAGGCCGGTGACGTGATGGGCGGCGTTGTGATCCGCATCCCGATGGACGGCTGATGATGCGCGCGCTGCTGATGGCCGGAATGATCCTGACGCCCATGGCCGCGATGGCCGATGGGCTGAACGGGTTTGTGACCCGTGACCGATTGCCCGAACCGCCCCTGCCCGTATTGGTGCAGGGTGCGCTCGTGTGGGAGGGCACGTGCCAGAACTGCCACGGCGGCAACAAACTGACCGGGGCGCCCAAGGTGACGTCTGAAAAAGACTGGGCGCCCCGGATCGCAAAGGGGATCAACACCCTGAACACCCACGCGATCGACGGGTTCATCGGGCCGAAATACACCCAGATGCCCGCCAAGGGGGGAAACCCGGACCTGTCCGACGATGACGTGCGGGCGGCCGTTGCTTTCATGGTTTGGGTCAGTGGCGGGCAGGATGCCGCGCTGGCCTGGGCCCAAGAAACACAAACCAATTCTGAAACGGAGTGACAGATATGAACGAAACGCAAATTACCCTGATCCAGGACAGCTTTGCCAAAGTGGTGCCGATCAAAGATACCGCCGCCGAACTTTTCTATGCCGACCTGTTTGAAACCGCCCCGGCCGTTAAACCCTATTTTGCCAATTCCGACATGAAGGAACAGGGCACCAAGCTGATGGCGACCTTGGGGGTTGTGGTCAACGGGTTGCGCGATTTGGACGCGATTGTGCCGGTGGCACAGCAGCTGGCCGTCAAGCACGTCGATTACGGCGTAAAGCCGGGTGACTATGACAGCGTTGGCGCTTCGCTGCTGCGCACGCTGGAAAAGGGTCTGGGCGACGCGTGGACCCCAGAGGTGAAGGAGGCATGGGTCACCGCCTACACCACGCTGGCCGGCGTGATGAAAGACGCCGCTTACCCCAGCCCCGCCGCGATTGAGGCACAGGCCGCGGAAAAGAAACCTTTCTGGAAGTTCTGGGGCTAAGCGCCCTACGCGTCGGCGGGCATGCGCAGATCCAGCATCTGGCGTGCTTGCTGCCACGTTGCAACGGGGCGGTCATGCTGTGCGCACAGATCGGTCACGCGCCGCACCAACGCCGCGTTTGACGGCGCCAGCGTGTCGCGGTCCAGACGCACGTTGTCTTCCAGCCCGGTGCGACAATGGCCCCCTGCGGTCACGCACCATTCGTTCAGGGTCAGCTGGTGCGGCCCGATCCCGGCGGCGCACCATTCCGCCCCGGGGGCAAGACGCTGTACCGTTTTGACATAATAGTCAAAGACATCCCGATCCACGGGCATGGCGTTTTTCACGCCCATCACGAACTGGACATACAACGAACCGGGGATGCGCCCGTCGCGGTTCATGGCGGCGGCCTGGTGGATGTGGCTCAGGTCGAAGGCCTCGATCTCGGGTTTGACGGCATGGCTGCGCATTTCGCTGGCCAGCCAGTCCACAAGGTCCGGCGCATTTTCATATACACGGGTTGGGAAGTTGTTCGACCCCACCGAAAGCGACGCCATATCGGGCCCCAAAGACAGCATCCCGCCGCGCTCTTTGTTGGCACCGGATCGGCCACCGGTGGAAAACTGGATGATCATGCCCGGGCAGTGCCGTTCGATCCCTTCTTTCAGCTGTGCGAACCGCTGGGGATCAGAGCTTGGGCTTTGATCGTCATTGCGCACATGGGCATGGACGATGCTGGCCCCTGCCTCGAACGCTTCGTGGGTGCTTTCCACCTGCTCGGCAACGGTGATGGGCACCGCAGGGTTGTTGGATTTACGGGGCAGCGAGCCGGTGATGGCAACACAGATGATGCAGGGCTTGGTGGAAAGGTTTGTCATGCGCGCGACCCTGCAACGCGCCAGATCGGGGATAAACAGCGAATTCGAGGAAAGATTATCGCGAATTCGTGATGAATACCCCCTTCAAACCACGCCGCCATCCACCACGATGGTTTGACCGGTGATCATCCGTGCCGCGTCCGAGCATAGCCACAGCGTGGTCTCGGCAATATCTGCGGGCGAGATCAACTCTGGCAAGCACTGCAGCGAGCGGGTTTCTGCGGCCCATGCGTCGTCAACGGCGGCGGCCACACGTTCCGTCACCACGCGGCCCGGCGCGATGGCGTTCACGCGGATGCCCTGCCCGCCCAGATCGCGCGCCATGCCACGGGTCAACCCCACAACACCGGCCTTGGCTGCGTGATAGGCCGTCAGATCGCCGGCCAGCTTCATCCAGGCGGTGGAGCTCATGTTGACAATCGCGCCGCCTCTTTCGGACATACCCGGCGCGGCCAGCCGGCCCAGCAGCGCGTGATGGTCAAGGTTCACCGCCATCATCCAGCGCCAGCGATCCGCCGTGTCCTGATCAAACGCACAGCGTTGATCGACCCCGGCATTATTGACCAACGCCCGCAACGGGCCCTGTGCGGCGATCGCGGTGTTGAACATCTTTTCCGTGTCCTCCGGATCGCTCAGATCGCAGGTCAGCACGGCAATTGCATCCGGTGCATGGGCTTGCGTTTCCGCCAGCCCCTTGGCATCCAGATCCACCGCCGTCACACGCGCCCCCTGCGTCGCGAAGGCCCGCGCGCAGGCCCGCCCGATACCAGCTGCCGCGCCAGTCACCATCACATGGGCGCCCGCATAGTCGCTGTAACCCGGCATCAGACCTGCACCTCGGTGGTGGGCTGTCCGGGCACATCCATGCCGATGGCAAAAAGGCCTCCCGACAGGGGCGCATCATCCAACACGTTGGCGGGCAATCGGATCGAAGCCGAGGTGATATACATCGTGCGCAAATCCTCTCCCCCAAAGCAGCAACTGGCGGGGCGTGGCACCGGCATATCAATGCTGCGGATCAAACGGCCATCCGGAGCATAGCCGGCCACGCGCCAACCGTCCCACAGGGCGATCCAGACATTGCCCTCGGCGTCAACAGAAAGGCCGTCGGGTTTACCCTCGGACGCCTCAAATTGCGCAAAGACCCGGCGGTTCGAAACCGTGCCGCGCGCCAGGTCGAAATCATAGGCAAAGACGGTGCCCAAGCCGCTGTCGGTAAAATAGAACACCCGGTCATCGGGCGACCAGCCCAGCCCGTTCGAGACCTGAAACCCGCCATCCACCGCACGGGCGCTGGTCGGCGTGTCAAAGCAATACAGCGCGCCCGAAGGCATCGCGGCATCCAGGCTCATCGTGCCGGCCCAGACCCGGCCCAGCCGGTCGGTCTTGGCATCGTTGAAGCGGTTGCCGGGCAAATGCGCCTCGGGGTCGTGAATGGGCGACAGTGCGGCGCTGACGGGATCAAAAGACTGCAAACCGTTCTGGGTGACCGCAATCAACCCGCCATCACTGGCCGGCAGCACGGCCGAGATCAGCTGTTTGGCTGCGGTTTTCGCGGTCCGGGCACCCACTGGATCAAACTGGTGGATCGCGGGGGCGGCCACATCAACCCAGCGGATCAGAGCATTGCGTTCGTCCCACAAAGGCCCCTCGCCCACAATCGCACCGGCAGGCTGCACACAGCGCAACGCCTCGTCGATATGGCGGCTGGGCCGCGGGTTGGGTGAGATACTGACCGGGGCGGTGCCGATATTGCCCATGATGCGCCGGGCGGCCTCCATCAGGTCGCGGCCCACGACATGGCGCTTTTCCTGCGTGAAAGCGCTTTCGAGTGCCGACACCACCAGTGCTCCCCGCCCAAAGCCGGGCGGGCCCATCACCGGCACCGCGATCACCACCACACCGGGAATGGTGCGCGAGGGCGCGATAGTATAGCCGCGCGACCGGCTCATGGCGATATCGGCCAGAAAGGCGTGGCGTGCATCATCGTCATGACCGTCCAGAAAACTCTGAACCTCGTGCGGCGGCAGCGCCGCAAATATGGCAACGCCCGAGGCGCTTTCGATGGCGGGCAGGTTGCGGCCAACCTCCACCCCGACGGCAATGGGGTTCGACGGACGGTGCACGTCAACATAGATGACCCGCTCCTCCTCCAGCACCGACAAGGACACGGTTTCGTTCAGCTGCGCCGACAAGCGCTGCAATTCGTGGCTTGCGGCGCTGCGCAGATCGAACTCGCCCAGCGACGACCGGGCAAGTTCGATCAGGTGCGGACCAAGACCATAGGTCTTGGCCTGTTTGTCATGGCGGACATAGCCAAACTCGACCAAGGCGGCCAACAGACGATACAGCGTGGCCTTGGGCAACCCGGTTTCCCTAAGCAGGACGGACGAGCTGCACGGCTCTGCCGACCGGGAAATCAGATCGAGGATTTGGATCCCCTTGACCAATGTGCCTGCACCCGGAAAGCGGGCCGCGATATCGTCGAATTTATTCAAGTATTTACCTGCCCGCTGGCCGCCCGAAGTGCCGTATGTGTATCCGGGTTAAATACATGAATTTTGTCCTCGGGCAAATGAACCCGGATCGCCTGACCGTCGGCATACCGCACATCGTCGATCACGCGCGCCAGCATGGACGAGGCGTCACGCTCGTCATCATGATCTGCGGCCGTGTCGGCATCGTTGAACTCCTGCCCTTCGGGTGTCTGGAAATGCAGGATCTTCTCAGTGCCAAGGCTTTCCACCAGCGTCAGCCCAATTTCGGCCCCCTCGCCGCCAATGCGGATATGTTCCGGGCGGATGCCAAAGATTGCGTTGTCAAAAGGCAGTTGCCCTGCGGGCACGGCCAGCTTGATGCGCGCACCGGCAAACCGGGTAAAGGCCACATCCCCCTCTTTTTCCACAGGGCCGCGAAAGAAGTTCATACCCGGCGATCCGATAAAGCCCGCGACAAACAGGTTGGCAGGCGTGTCGAACAAGGTTTCGGGGCTGCCGATCTGTTGGATCACGCCTTTGCGCATCACCACGATCTTGGTGGCCATGGTCAGCGCCTCGACCTGGTCGTGGGTCACATAGATCGTGGTAACCCCCAGCCGTTTTTGCAGTTTGACGATCTCGGCCCGGGTCTGCACGCGCAGCTTGGCGTCCAGGTTCGACAGCGGCTCGTCCATCAGGAACGCACTGGGTTCGCGCACGATGGCCCGGCCCAGCGCCACGCGCTGACGCTGACCACCCGACAAGGCGCGGGGTTTGCGATCAAGATAGTCCGACAGTTCCAAGATGTCGGCCACTTCGGCGACTTTGCGGTCGATCTCGGCCTTGGGCAGGCCATGCATCTTCAGCCCGAACCCGATATTGGAGCGCACCGACATATGCGGGTAGAGCGCATAGTTCTGAAACACCATGGCGATGTCGCGCTTGCCGGGGCCCAGATCGGTCACGTCGCGCCCGCCGATGGCAATCTCGCCGCCGCTGGTGGGTTCCAGCCCCGCCAGCATCTTCAGCGCGGTGGATTTGCCGCAGCCCGAGGGGCCAACAAAGACACAGAAATCGCCGTCATCCACCGTCAGGTTGAAGTCGCGGATTGCCTGCACCCCGCCATAAGATTTCTGAATCTGGTTAAATTCGATGGTCGCCATCTGCGTGGCCTCCTATTTCTCAGAGCCGGCGGACAGGCCGCCAACAAGGTATCGTTCCAAAAACAGGTACACCCCGACAATCGGCACCGCCGCCATCAGCGAGGCCGCCATGATCACATTCCAGTCGGTCACAAACTCGCCCTTCAGCGTCGCGATGCCCATGTTCAGCGTCCATTTGCTTTCGGACGTGGTCAGGAAAGTGCGGGCATACAGGAAGTCGGACCAGCTGATGACAAAGGCATAGAGCGCCGTCGCCGCCATGCCGGGGGCCGCCACCGGCAGCACGATCCGCACGATGGCCCCAAGGGGCGAGGCCCCGTCGACCAGCGCGGCCTGCTCCAGCTCGGGCGGGATCGTATCGAAATAGCCTTTCAGCATCCATGTCGCGAAGGGCACGATCAGCGTCGATTGCGCGATGATCACCGACCACAGCGACCCGGTCAGCCCCAGCGAACGGAACACGACGAACAGCGGAATGATCAGCAGTGTCGCGGGCAACATCTTCGACGTCAGGATAAACAGGCCCAGCCCCTGCCCGCCGCGCAGCCGGAACCGTGACAGCGCGTAAGCGGCCAGCGTGCCAACTGTCAGCGACAGGATCATCGTGGCAATGGCCACCAGCACCGTGTTCCACATCCACAGCCCAAAGGGTTGGCTGTTTAACACATCGGCAAAGACGTTCCATTGCGGGTTTTCCGGCCAGAACTCGGGCGGGAAATCCCGCAACCGGTTGGCCGGTTTCAGGGCCGTGATGAACATCCAGTAGATCGGGAACAGCAGCAACCCGCAGGTCGCGGCCACCGCCGCATAAATGCCAATTTTTCCAAGAAGCGAGTGATTACGCATCGGAGCCTCCTTAATGGACCGAGTTGGCAAAGCGGCTGACCAGCGCACGGCTGATCACGGCGCAGATGATCATGGTGACAACCCCCACGGCCGCGCCCTGCCCCATACGGAAGAACGAGAACGACTGCTCGAAGGTAAGGATCGACAGGGTTGTGGTGGCCCCGATGGGTCCGCCCTGTGTCAGCACGTGGATGATCGCAAAGTCGCGGAACACCCACAGGGTGGTGATCACCATTGTCACGCCGATCACCGGCATCAGGTTTGGGATGGTGATATAAAAGAAGCGCTGCCAGACACCGGCGCCATCCACTTCGGCGGCCTGATATTGTTCCTGCGGGATGGACTGCAGCCCGGCCAGCAGCATGATCGACACCAGCGGATAGCCTTTCCAGATCATCACGAAACAGACCGAATAGAAGGACGCAGTGGCGTTCGAGGCGAACTGAATACCCTCGGAAATTATGCCCGACTTCAGCAAGGCCCAGTTGATGACCCCAAAAGAGCTGTCCAGCATCCAGGCCCAGATTACGGTGGCCACAACCTCGGGCACGGCCCAGGGCAGCGCCACGAACAGGCGGGCCAATGACCGGCCCTTGAACCGTTGGTTCACAAGGATCGCCGTGGCCAGCCCGATCACCAGTGCCGTGCCACCAACCATGAGAACCATCTTGGCGGTCACCCATATGGCATTCCAGAATTCTTCCGAGCCAAAGAGCCAGGCATAGTTTTTCAACGTCCACGGTTCGGCCTTGCCGATCCGCGCGATGCGCACATCCTTCATCGAAATATCGACCGACAGAAGGATCGGATAGATGATAATCAGCGCCATCAGCAGAACTGCGGGCGCCAGCAACAGGTATCCAAATTTACTGCGATGTCTGGGTGAACTGAAATCGATCACGCGTGGGTCTCCTTGGCGGAACGCCACCGGCAGGGCAAAGGCCGCGCCGGTGGCAATGGTCAAAGCTTAGCCGGCAATCTTCAGAACGGCGTCCTGAATATTCTTTGCGGCCTCTTCGGCAGAAAGGTCTTCGATCAACATACGCTGCGCCTCGCGGAACAACAGCTTGGTGACTTCGTTGAACTCGATCTCCAGCCCTTTCGGCAGACGATCAACCCCGGCGGCCGCGGCGCGTTCATTGCTTTCCGCAAACAGCGTGAAATAGGGGTTGCTGGCAGCTTCAGCAGCATAGTCCAGCCCCGGCATCGGTGCAGGCGACGAACCAAGCGTGGCGAAACGTTGCTGCATTTCCTGCGACGTGGCGGTCTGGATGAAGTCCCAAACCAGCTCCTTGCGCTCGTCGCTGATGTCGCTGGGCATGCCGATCACGTTCGATGTACCACCAACGGGCGGATCAAACGGCGACGGGGCCAGTTTCAGATCGGCCAGGATCTCGGGCTCGGCACCCTGAACGATGTTCCAGATCCACGGCCCGTCCAGACGAATGGCCAAGCGGCCTTCCTTCATCAGCTGGCGCATGTCACCGGCCCCCAGATCGCGCGGGGTCAGACCCTCGGCGTAAAGGGTTTTGAACCGCTCCAGACCTTCGATCACACCGGGGCTGTCAAAGGCAGGCTTGCCGTCCACCGTCCACGCACCGCCTGCGTCCAGAACATAATGCAGGATGTCGTGCATCATGTTTGCGCCGCCGGTGCTGGCCACGCCCACACCATATTGGTCAATCGTGCCGTCGCCATCGGTGTCCTTGGTTGCCGCCTGCGCCGCAGCCAGATAGCTGGCCCAATCGCTGGGCGGCTCGGTGATGCCCGCCTCGGCCAGCAGCTTTTCGTTATAGGCCATCACATAGGCCGTATACAGCAGCATGATGCACGCGGTCTGGCCTTCCCATTCGCAGGTGCCCTGCCCGGCCCAGCCGGCCAGATCTTTGCCGTCGCGCGCGATATAGGCGTCCAGCGGTTCCATCCAGCCTTCGTCGGCAAAGGGCTGATACTCGAACGCCGCCAGATGCACGATGTCGGGCGGGTTGCCACCGGCGAACATGGTGAACATCGTATCGGCATATTCGGCGCGCGCGACCTTTGTCATCTCGACATTGACGCCCTCATGCTCGGCCTCGAACTTGGCAATGACCTCGTTCCACCAATCGCCATAGCCCGGCTCGCCCTTCATCCAACTGACAAAGGTCAGGGTCTCGGCTGCAGCAGGCATCGCCGTCAGGGCGGTACTCAGCGACAGCGCGGTCACCGCCAAGGTTTTTGTAAAGCGTTTCATCGTTCCTCCTCCGTTTTGAACGTGAATTAGATTTCTATTTTTGAAAGCATTTCAAATGCTTCCGCAGTGGGCTTCACCCCCAACCCGGGGGAGTCGCCAATGATGAAGTGACCGGCCTCGCACGGCGCGCTGCCCTCCAGCAGCGCGGCGTTGCGTCCATAAACCGAGTGTTGGAATTCGTGGCACGTGGCCCCACAGGCCAGCGACGCGCGCAGGCTGGCAGCCATGAAGATGCCCAGACCAATAGTGGCATGCGGGATCAGTTGCGCATTGTTGGCCGCGCCGCGTTTGGCAATGGCCTGAAACTGCGTGATGCCGGTATGGCCCATCTCTGGTTGCAGGATGGCGGGGATTCCGTGCCCGGCGCGCGGAGCATAATCCCAATCTGTCCGCCATTCTTCGCCCAGCGCCAGCGGCGCTTCGATGCCTTTGGCCACGGCCACCTGCGCCGCGATATCCTCGGGCGCGACCGGTGCTTCAAGGAACCAAGGATCGTGCACGGCCAGATCCGCCGCCAGCGCAATCGCATCCTGCGGCGCAAAGGCCCAATGCATGTCCAGCGCGATCTTGTGGTCGGCACCCAGCCCGGCACGCAGCCGCGCAAACTCGCCCACCACATCACCGTCATCCGTAGCGCTGATCGGGATCTTCAGGGCATCAAACCCCTGCGCCGCCCAATGCTGCGCCATGTCCAGCCGTGCGGCCCCCGTGTCGGCCGGCAGGCCCGAGATATAGCCCGGCAACCTGCCGCCCCCGGGCCTGCCCATCGCCGCCTGCAGGCTTTGCCCCATGTTTTGGGCGTAGATGTCCCAAAGCGCGATATCCAGCGCCGCAAGGGCATCGGCATAGTAGCCGCCCCAGTACCCCCGGTTGCGCTGTAGATCATAAAGGGACTGCCAAGCCGCAGCGGGATGCCCAAGCTGCAACGTACACAGGTAAGGGCCCAACAGGTCGGCGATAATTGCCGCGGTCGCCTTGGGCGCAATCAGACCATAGGTCTCGCCCCAGCCTTCAACGCCGCCGGCCGTGCGGACACGCACCACCAACGACCGGTCGTTCAGCGGATACACCGTGCCATTGAACCCCCGCACCACATAGCGGGTGTCGATCATCGTCTCATCGGCGCCGACCCCACCCAGATATGGCGTGTCGCGCGGGCGCTCGAACAAGAAGATATCAACCGAGACGACGCGATCAGGCATCAGCCATCTCCAGCACAGACATGGCCTTTTCGTAGAACTCGATCACCAAACCCTGCAGCGCGGCATCCATCTCGGGCAGTTTTTCGCGCACGATATCGGTTTCGATCAGCCCGCGATGTTTCAGGATCAATTTGGTCATGCGCATCCGGAACGGTGCCTGCACCAGCAACAGCGGCAACGTGCGCTCATAGATCTCCATCGCGCGGGCCCGGTTGTGGCCTCCATAGGCGCGCAAAAGGGCAACATGCAGCTCCAACAGCTCGATCGCGGGCATCGTGGCAATCGCGCCGCGCTCCAGCTCTTCGAACAAATAGCGCGCACCGCCGCCGCCAATGATGCCGTCCAGGATCCCATCGGCACCCCCCACCAACTGGCTGACCTTGTGGCCCGACGGCACACCTTCTTCTTTCACATAGCGGATCGCGGGCACGTTGCGGGCAAGGTCCAGCATCTGCGCCGCGTTCAGATCGGCACCGCGCGGGGCAAAGAGGTTCTGCAAGATGATCGTGCCGCCGTTCAACGCGTCCGAGATCTTGTGAAACCACGCCTCGGTCTCGCCCCCCATCGCAGGGATGGCCATGGCCATGGCACCCGACACGCCGGTTTCAGCAGCGATCCGGGCCAGCGCCACCATCTCTTCCGGCGCACCTGCATTCACTCCGGCCAATACCGGCAGGCGCGACCCTGCCACGCGCACCACGGTTTCCAACGCCTCCTGACGCTCATCCGTGGTCAATTGCACATCTTCGCTGGCAACCCCCGGATAGACCACGCCACTGGCGCCGCGCCCGACCGCGAACTCCACCAGCCGGCCCAACGAGGAAAGGTCAACACTGCCATCCGCCCGAAACGGCGTCGGGACAATGGGCAGAACGCCTCTTAGTGAATTCGCCATGTCAGTCCCTATATTTGATACTGATGTTTCATTGTTGATACAATGCGACACCAGAGCTAAGGTGTCAACGAAAAGTCTAGATTCCAAGCAAGACGGGAAAAACACAATGAAATACATGGCTGTAGACTGGGGAAGCTCGCGATTTCGCGCCTGGCTGATCGACGAGTCAGGTCGAATCATGGATCGCAAGGACAGCGATGACGGTCTCAAATTTGTGAATAGCCGGAAATTTTCTGAGACTTTGGCCGACAATTGCGGCGACTGGATGCGCGCTCACCCGCATGCCCCGGTGATTATGTGTGGCATGGTCGGGTCCAAAACCGGCTGGTTCGAGACACCTTACCTGGATTGCCCACTGGATCTGGACAGGCTGGTTGCAGCCGCCTACCGGTTCGACATTGGCACCCATCCTGCCGCGATCATTCCCGGCGCGGTGTGCCGGTCGGACGCCGGCCATTATGACGTGATGCGCGGTGAAGAGCTGCAAATCCTTGGCAGCCTTGCGGACGAGATGCCTGAAAACGCGGTGATCTGTATTCCCGGCACCCATTGCAAATGGGTCGAAATGCGCGACGGCCACCTGCAGAACTTTCGCAGCTATATCACGGGCGAACTGTTTGCCCTGTTGCGCAACAACTCGCTTGTCGGCGCGCTGGCAGAAGGGGATGCCTATTGCGAGGCAACCTTTCTGCAGGGGGTCACCCATGGCGCTCGCAATGCCACCGCAAACGCCGTTTTTTCGGCCCGCGCCGATGTCCTGAACGGGCAGTTGGCCCCCCAGAACGCGTCCAGTTTTCTCAGCGGCACCCTGATCGGGACCGAGATTGCGACGGAACAACAAGGGATGTCGGGCACCGATGTTATCCTGCTGGCCTCGGGGCCGCAGGCGCAATTGTATCAGGTGGCATTGGCCCATTGCGGACTGACCCCGCAAATGCGTGACGCCAAAGGCGCAACGCTGGCCGGATTGTCAGCAGCGGCGCAGGCCCTGTGGCCCAGCACCGCCGCCGCCTGACCCTAAGGCGAGAAATACCCGTCAGGGTATGCCGAGCCGGGCGTTATTCGTCGCCCGGCAAAATCCGCACAGCGCCCTTGGCCGCCGACGATGCAAAGGCCGCATAGGCCCGCAACGCCGTCGACACCGCACGCTTGCGTGGCTCGGCCGGCGTCCACGGCAACGGCCCCTTCGCGTCACGACGTGCCTGCAATTCGGCGTCATCGACCATCAGGTTGATCGTCCGGTTGGGGATGTCGATCTCGATCATATCCCCGGTCTCCACCAGGCCAATCGCGCCACCCTCGGCCGCCTCGGGCGAGGCATGGCCGATCGACAGACCAGACGTGCCGCCCGAGAACCGCCCATCGGTCAGCAGCGCGCATTTCTTGCCCAGACCCTTGGATTTCAAATAGCTGGTCGGGTACAGCATTTCCTGCATCCCCGGCCCGCCCTGCGGCCCTTCATAGCGGATGATCACCACCTCGCCGGCGGCAACCTTGTTGTTCAGAATGCCGTTCACCGCCGCGTCCTGGCTTTCAAACACCTTGGCAGGGCCCGAGAACTTCAGAATGCTCTCATCCACGCCCGCGGTTTTCACGATACAGCCATCCCGCGCGATATTGCCAAACAACACGGCCAGCCCGCCATCCTTCGAGAACGCGTGCTCCACCGTGCGGATCACCCCACCCTCGCGGTCGGTATCCAGTTCCTTATACCGGTTCTCGGTCGAAAAGGCCTGCGTGGTGCGCACACCGCCCGGCGCGGCTTTAAACAGTTGCTCGGCCTCGGGGTTGTTGGCAACCTTGATGTCCCATTTCGCAATCGCCTCGCCCATCGTGTTCGAATGCACGGTGGACACGTCGGAATGGATCAGCCCGCCGCGATGCAGCTCGCCCAGGATCGAGAAGATGCCGCCCGCGCGGTGCACATCCTCCATATGCACATTGTGGATGTTCGGCGCGACCTTGCACAGGCACGGCACCTTGCGGCTGAGCCGGTCCATGTCGGTCATGGTGAAATCCACCTTGCCCTCATGCGCGATGGCCAGCAGGTGCAAAACGGTGTTGGTGGACCCGCCCATGGCGATATCCAGGCTCATAGCGTTTTCGAAGGCCTCGAACGTGGCGATCTCGCGCGGCAGCAGGCCCGCCTCTTCGCCCTCGTAGTGGCGCTTGGTGATGTCAACGATGCGGCGCCCGGCCTCAAGGAACAGGTGCTTGCGGTCGGCATGGGTGGCCAGCGTCGAGCCATTGCCCGGCAGCGCCAGGCCCAGCGCCTCGGCCAGGCAGTTCATCGAGTTCGCGGTGAACATGCCCGAGCACGACCCGCAGGTCGGGCAGGCGTTTTCCTCGATATGCTGCACCTGTTCGTCGGTAAAGCTTTCGTCGGCGGCGGCGACCATCGCGTCCACCAGATCCACCTTTTTCAGATCCAGATCGGCCAGATCGACCTTGCCGGCCTCCATCGGGCCGCCCGACACAAAGATCGCCGGGATGTTCAGCCGCATCGCCGCCATCAGCATCCCCGGCGTGATCTTGTCGCAGTTCGAGATACAGACCATCGCGTCGGCGCAATGGGCGTTGACCATGTATTCGACGCTGTCGGCAATCACCTCGCGCGAGGGCAGCGAATAAAGCATCCCGTCATGGCCCATCGCAATACCGTCATCCACAGCGATGGTGTTGAACTCTTTGGCCACGCCACCGGCGGCCTCGATCTCGCGCGCGACCATCTGGCCCAGATCCTTCAGGTGCACGTGGCCGGGCACAAACTGGGTAAAGCTGTTCACCACCGCGATGATCGGCTTGCCGAAATCGCTGTCGGTCATGCCGGTGGCGCGCCAAAGGCCGCGCGCGCCGGCCATGTTGCGGCCATGGGTGGAACGTCGGGAACGATAATGTGGCATAAGCTGGCCCCGTCTGATGTCGGTGTGTCACCGTTGAGTTTCGATTTCGTCGCCCCTTTTGACACATTCTTGCGCCAAGGACACCCGCAATCGAAAGTTTTTAAACCCACACCGCCTGACTTGTTCAAATACCGCTATTCACGTTTCGCGGGGCAACGGGCAAAAAGGAGAGGGCACCCCCTGCTCTCACGAACAAAGGGCGCCCTCAGGGAGAAATCCGTGCCTCAGTCGAAGGCCGAGGGGTCGAAATAGGCCCGCACGGTGCGGAATTTGCCGCCTTCGACGCGGATGATGTTCACGCCTTTCAGCACCACGGTTTTGCCCGCCGGGTCGGTCAGATGCGCCGTCCATTCCAGGCTGGCCTCGGGGCCGTTGGACACTTCGTGCGTGATCTCCAGCACCAGACCGGGATATTGCGCGCCCGAGCTGGCATAAAACGTCGCGATCTGGTCGTGGCCCACCAGATGGGTGCCGGCCACGGTGAACGCGGCATCTTCGTGGTAATGGGCCAGGATCGCATCCACATCGCGGGTGCATTCGGCGGCCCAATAGCTCTCGGCGACCTGCCGCGGGGTGGCGTTTTCGGGAAGGGTCATCGGGTCTCTCCTGTCTTGGTCAGCGGCTGGCGCGGTTGGAAAACTTGTCGACACCCACGGCGATCAGGATGATGGCGCCGATCACCACCTGGTGCCAGAACGTGTTGACCTCCAGCAGGTTCAGACCGTTGCGCACCACGCCCATCACCAGCGCGCCCAGCACCGTGCCAAACAACATCGCGCGGCCACCGGCCAGGCTGGTGCCGCCGATCACCACCGCGGCGATCACGTCCAGCTCGTATCCCAGCCCCGCCTCGGGCATCGCCGCCTCAAGCCGCGAGGTCAGCAGCACCCCGGCAATCCCGGCAAACAGCCCGCTCAGCATATAGATGCGCACCTTGACGCCGCGCACCTGCGTGCCGTTCAGGCGCGCGGCCTCGGCGTTGGAACCAATCGCCACCACCTGCCGGCCAAAGGGCGTGCGGTTCAGCAGGATCCAGCAGCCCACGAACAGCAGCGCGCCAATGGCCACCGGCACCGGGACCGGGCCCAGATAGCCCTGTGCGAGGTACTGAAAGCTCTCGATGCGCAAGCCAAAGAAGGGCACACCTTCGGTAAAGACCATGATGATGCCGCGCACCACGCTCATCACGCCCAGCGTCACGATGAAATCGGTCATGCCAAAATAGGCGATCAGCACGCCGGAAAACCCGCCGATCACGGTGCCCAGCGCCATCGCCGCGATCACCGCCACGATGGTTGGGTAACCGGCCAGCAACAGCCACGCCGTCACCGCCCCGCACAGCGCCAGCACCGCGCCAACCGACAGGTCGATGCCCCCCATGCCGATCACAAAGGTCATGGCCAGCGCCATGATCATGATAAAGATCGACTGCCGCGCCACGATGAACAGGTTGTCCACCGTCAGGAAATAGGGCGACGCAAAGCTCAGCGCCACGCACAGCACGATGAACGCGATCAGGATGCCACCGCCCCGGCTGAAATCGGGCAGAAGGCGGCGCGGGTTGGTTTCGGATACGGACATTTCGGTCTCTCCCTCGCGGCGTCAGGCCGCGTCTGATGGCCGTTGGGCCGTATTGGTATCGGATGTGGCACGGGCGGCGATGGCGGGTTGGGTGATGGCGTCGCCCGCCAGTTCACCGGCCACGCGGCCGCGGCGAAAGACATAGACGCGGTCGCACAGCCCTTCGAGCTCGGGCAGGTCCGAGGACACGATCAGAACCGCGCTGCCGGCGGCCACCAGCTCGCCGATCAGGGCGTAGACCTCGGTCTTGGCGTGTACGTCGATGCCGCGGGTGGGTTCTTCGAAGATCAGAACGCGCGGCTCGCGCAGCATCCAGCGGCCCACCAGCACCTTTTGCTGGTTGCCGCCAGACAGGCCCCGAATGGCGATGGTCTGGCTGGGGGTTTTCACCCGCAACCGGGTGATCTTGTCGGCCACCGCGCGGCGCTCTCGGCCCAGCGACAGCAGCCGCCCCGCCAGCCGTCTGAGCGCGGCAAAAGACATGTTGTAGGCCACGCTTTCATCCAGGAACAGCCCCTGGGTTTTGCGTTCACCGGGCAGAAAGGCAAAGCCGCGCGCCATGGCGCGGGCCGGGTTCCAGCCGCCGGGCAACGGCGCGCCATCCAGCGTGATGGTGCCCGCATCGAACCCCTCGGCCCCGAACAGGGCCCGCGCCACCTCGACCTTGCCCGAGCCGTCAAGCCCGCCAAAGCCCACAACCTCGCCCGCGCGCAGAGTAATCGCGACATCATCAAAATGCCCGGCGCGGTGCAGGCCCTGCGTGGCCACCACCACCGCGCCCGGGGCGCGGTCGCGGGGCGGATATTGGTGGCCGATCTCCTGGCCCAGCATATCGGCGATCACGTCATCGACCGACAGGCCCGCGGCATCGCGATCCGCCACTTTGCGGCCATCGCGCATGACCATCACGCGGTCGCCGATATCCAGGCATTCCTCGAGGTGATGCGAGCAGAAGATGATCCCCACGCCTTTGGCCTGAAGGCCGCGCAGGGTGGCAAACAGCTGTGCGCGGGCCGCCGATTCCAGCGACGCGGTGGGTTCGTCCAAAATCAGGATGTTGGAGTTCAGCGATACCGCGCGCGCGATCTCGACCATCTGCCGCTGACCCAACGACAGCGAGGCGATCTCGGCATCGGGGTTGATGGTGACGCCCAGCCCGGCGAACAGTTCGGCCGCCTCGGCGCGCATCGCGGCGCGGTCCAGCAGCCCGGCGCGGGTGCGTTCGCGGCCCAGAAACAGGTTCTCGACCACGCTCATATCCTCGGCCAGCGCCAGTTCCTGGTGGACGATGCCGATCCCGGCCTCCATCGCGCGGCGCGGGTGGCCCAGATCCACCGGCGCGCCGTCGATATGCACGTCGCCGCTGTCGCGGCTGATCGCACCGGCCAGGATCTTCATCAACGTCGACTTGCCCGCGCCGTTTTCGCCGACAAGGATCAACACCTCGCCCCGGTTCAGGGTCATCGACACATCGGCGCAGGCCTGCACCGGGCCATAGGCCTTGGACACGGCCGACATGGTCAGAAGGGGCGCGGGCGCCCCTTCGGGTGGCACGCCGCCAGCGGCGCGATCGGAAGTGCGGACCGGATCAACCATTGGCGGCGCCACGCGTTATTCGACAAAGACGTAATTGTCGGTGTCGAAGGCGTCGATATTGCCGCCATCCCAGACCACCACTTCGGAGTTGATGACCTTGTCGACCATCTGGCCCTTCACCGCATAGTCGTGCACGGCCATGATCAGGTTATACCCCATCTCTTTGGCGGCGGTGTCCACGGTGACATGCATGTCGCCCCGCTTGATCGCGTCATAGGCGTCGGGCGTGTTGTCATAGCCGATGATGTCGATGCCTTCGGCGCCACGACCCTTGATCGCGGCCAGCGCACCCAGCGCCATCTCGTCATACATGCCCCAGACCACGTCGATATCGTCGGGATGCGCGGTCAGGATGTTCTCCATCACCGACTGCCCCTCGGACCGCACCCAGCCGGCGGGCTGGCTGGCGATGATCTTGACGTTGGGCGTGTCGCCCAGACCTTCCTTGAACCCGGTCAGCCGCTGGGTGTTGTGCACGCCGGGCAGACCTTCCAGGATCACCAGGTTGGTGGGCGTGTCACCATAGGTTTCCTTGACATACAGGCCGATCAGGCGGCCGGCCTCGTGCTGGTCATAGCCAACGTTCGACACGAAGAACGGGTTGGTGGACATGGCGGTAGGCATGTTGAACATGAACACCGGGATGCCCTTCTTGGCCGCACGCTCGTACATCGGCATCATCGCCTGATCGTTGGCGGTGGCCATGGTGATCACGTCATAGTTCCGCTGCACCCAGGTTTCCACGATGTTCATCTGCTGGCCGATGCCCGACTGGCTGGTCGGGGCCTGAATGTGCAGATCGATCACCGACTCGCCGCCCAGATCCTTGATGGCCTGTTTCGCGCCGGCAATGACGATGTCGTAATGGGTGTTCATCGCGGTCGGCGTAAAGCCCACCTTGATCGGCAGCTCGGCCTGCTTGGGGGCGGGCTCTTGCCCGGTGCGGGCCAGTTCCGGCGACGGCCCTTTCGAGGCCAGCTGACCGGTATCCAGCTTGTAGGCCGCGCCCAGATCGCCGGCCATCGCGGCGCCGGCAAAGCCGAGCCCAAGGGCCATCGTAGCGCCCAGCGCCAGTGCAGGTTTGAACATACTTTCTCCTCCGTGTCGGCGCCGGGGCACCGGGGTTGCCGCGCGCCCTCCTCCTGGGTCACGCGCATTTTCTCTTAATTGCAGGCACTTGGCCGGCATATCCATTTGTTGGACAACCTGATGATCTAATTATCCGGTGATTCGTCAATCCTGTTAGCGCCAACAGGTCCGAAGGTCGTAGTTCAGTCAGAAAAAACAAAAAAACCGCCCTGCGCGTGGCAAGGCGGTTTCAGGCAATAGGAGCACGATTGGGAGATGCGCGCCCCGGGGGTTCTAGCGGATCGTTTGGTCGTCCGCGTCGAACCAATGGGCAAGTTTTGGGTCGAAATAGGCCGTCATGGTTTGCCCGGCCACGATATCGGTCTGGTGGTTCAGCTTCACGGACAGCGGCTGCCCGTCGGCGGTGGCGCCATAGACAAAACTGTCCGAGCCCAGTTGCTCCACATGGCTGACCGTCATGGCGATGGTGGCGCCCTGCCCGTCGATGCTCAGATGCTCGGGCCGCACACCCAGCGCCACAGCGCCCTTGGGGCTGAGCGCCGACATGTCATCGGTCAGCGGCGCAAGGTCGAAGAAGTTCATCGCAGGCGAGCCGATGAAACCGGCCACGAACTTGTTGTTGGGCGCGTTGTAAAGGTCCAGCGGCTTGCCCACCTGTTCGATAAACCCGGCGCGCATGACCACGATCTTGTCGGCCATGGTCATCGCCTCGACCTGGTCATGGGTCACGTAGACCATCGTGTTGCCCAGCCGCTTGTGCAGCGCCTTCAGCTCCACCCGCGTGGCAACGCGCAGCTCGGCATCAAGGTTCGAAAGCGGCTCGTCAAAGAGATAGATCTTGGGCTCGCGCACAATCGCCCGGCCAATGGCCACGCGCTGTTTCTGCCCGCCCGATAGCTGGCCGGGCTTGCGGTGCAGGTAGTCGTCGATCCGCAGCAGCTTGGCGGCATCGGCAATGCGCTTGTCGATTTCGACCGGGTCCATCTTCAGGTTCTCCAACCCGAAGGCCAGGTTCTGGCGCACCGACATATGCGGGTACAGCGCATAGGATTGGAACACCATCGCCAGCCCCCGCCCGGCGGCCGAGATGTCGTTGACCACGTCGCCGTCAATGGCAATGGTGCCGCCCGAGATCTCTTCCAGCCCGGCAATCATGCGCAACAGCGTGGACTTGCCACAGCCCGACGGGCCCACCAGCACACAGAACTCGCCATCATCAACCGTCAGGTCGATCTCGTTCATGGCCTTGACCGAGCCATAGAACTTCACCAGTTCGCGGATTTCCAGTTCAGCCATTATTTAATTCCTGTATTTGCGATGCCGGAAGCGATGTATTTCTGAAGGAATACAAAGACCAGCGTAGTTGGCAGAAGCGAGATGACCGTCATGGCCAGCTTGTAATGGGTCGCGTCAAAGAACTCGCCATTGAACACAAGCAGGCACATCTGGATCGTATAGGCCTCTTTGTTGGTTGATACCGCGATCATCGGCATGATCAGGTCGTTCCAGCGCCAGATGATCGAAAGGATGGTCAGCGCGGCAATGGCCGGCAGCGACAGCGGGAACACCATGCGCCAAAAGATCGACCATTCGCTGGCCGCGTCCATGCGCGCGGCATCCAGCAACTCGTCGGGGATGGTCAGCATGTATTGTCGCAACATGAAGACCCCCACCGGCGTGGCACAGGCGGGCAGGATGACCCCCCACAGGTTCCCCGCCAAACCAGTGGCCGTCACCATCTTGAAGATCCCAACCATCAGGACCGAGGCCGGAACCATCAGCGCCGAAAGGATGATCACATAAAACGAGATCTGCCCGCGGAACCGGTATTTCGACAGGGCAAAGGCCGCCATCGCGTTGATCAGCACCGTGATGATCGTCGCCACGATGGTCACAAAGACCGAGTTGCCAAGACAGCGCAGCGCATCAAAGCTTTCGCCGCCATGTTCGTCACCCAGAGGTTCGGAGTAGTTGCCCCAGGACGGGCTCACATTGCGGCTGATCGACAGGGTTTCGGTGGGCATCTTGAGCACGCCGCGCTCGGGCTGGCTGACCGAACGCACGCGGGTGATTTCCTTGGTGGCGTCCACCCGGGTCACCGCAAATAGGCCCGGTTCGCCGGTTTCCGGATCAGGCCCGGTCACCACGATCTGGCTGGTGAACGTGTTGGGCTTGTACCCCTCCAGCGACAGGTATTCGGCCAGCAACCGGCGGTCTTCGCCCTGAAGGCTGTCCAGAACCGGCTGCGGGTCAAACTGGTTCTTCTGCGCGCCAAACAGGCTGGGATAGCGCATGATCCATTCGGGCAGGCCGCGTTCGGCCACCAGGGCGCGCGTCATCACCGTTGTCAGGCCCAGCTGCGAGCGCAGCCCGTAATACTCGCGCCCTTCGAACTGGTTCAGCAGGGCAACGGGATCATGCGCGGCGCGTTCCTCGTCGTCCAACTCGTTCCAGCGCAGCGCCCAACCCGGTAGATCCTCGATAAAGAAGATCTCGCGCCCGTCCGGCCCGTACACCGTGGCCCGGCCGATCCGCTCGTATTCATAGGGCAGAAGGCTGGTATCAAGGCTTTGCAGCTGAAAGTTCGACTTGAACGAGTTGGCAACCAGCCACAGCACTGGCACCAGCATCACCAGAACGCCCAGCAGAAGATAGCCATAGGACAGCCAGTCATAAAGGCTCAGACGGCCACGGCCATGCGTACGGCCAAGGAAAGTGGTCAGACCGCTCATCATAGTTTGGTCTCCCGGCGGGTCAGATAGAATTGGAACATGGACAGCACGATCAGGATCAGCGCCACGGTCAGCGAAGCGGCGGCTGCAATGCCAAGGCCGAACTCGTACCGGAACCCTTGCAGGCCCGAGGTTTCAAAGATGTAGCGTACGATCGAGATCCAGCCGACCTCCATCGCCAGCAGCTCTTCAAACGCCTGGAACGCCTTGATCAGCGACAGCACGGTCACCACCAGAAGGATCGGCAACAGCAACGGCAGCGTGATGCGACGGAATACGCGCGGGGCCGGTGTGCCGTCCATCTCGGCCGCCTCGTAAAGGTCGCCGGGGATCGATTGCAGGCCCGCCAGCAGGATCAGCATGTAGAACCCAAGATGCGCCCATGTGTACACAAGGATCGACCAGAACATCGTCCAGCTGGGATCGGTCAGCCATTGGATCGGCTCTTCGATCCAGCCCCACCCCATCAGGACCTGGCTCAGCACGCCCTGGCGTTTCAGGATCAGCTGCCACAGGAACCCTACCACAACGGGGCTCAGCATGACCGGGTAAAAGAACACCGCCCGCCAGAACCCGCGCGCGATGATGTCGCGGTTCAGCACCACGGCGGTGAACATCGCCACCAGAACCATGATCGGCACCTGGAAGATCACGAAGGTGAAGGTAAAGCCCAGCGCGGCATAGAACTTGTCGTCTTCAACGTTCAGATCACCGGTGTCGATCTGGATGTCCGAGAAGATGCGGTAATAGTTGTCGAGGCCCGAAAACTCGCGCGTGGCAAAGCTGAAAAACTGCCCGTCCGTCAGCGAAAAGCCCACATTCATGAACAGCGGCGCAAAGGTATAAAGGCCGAAGATCAACATGTTAGGCAACAAGAACAGGTATGGCAGGTGCCGGTCTCCGGTCATCCGCTGGGCCACTTCGATCGGCCAGCCGACCGCAGACATGAAGCGCGCTGTGGGGCTTCGATGGCTGTGGGTTACAAGATACCCGATCACCAGATAAGCCACAGCCACGAACAAGATATTCAGGTTCGCCACGTTTCCGAACTTTCTTTTGAATTGTTGTGTTTTGGGGGGATGGGGCCGACAGGGCGGCCCCATCCCATGCGTTCAGGCAAAAGGCTGCGGCGGATTACTCGGCCGCTTTGGCCTTAACGTCTGCATCGATCGCGGCCAGCGCATCATCCAGCGAGATTTCGCCATTGATCGCCTGGGTCAGGTAATCCGGCACGATGCCGTAGATGGCAAAGTTCTGCGGATAGGCCGACAGCCACCAGGCCGCTTCGGGTGCGCCCGCAGCATTGCCCGAGAAAACCGACAAAGCCTGACCAATTTTGGGGTCAAGGCTGGAATAGTCGACACCGGTCTTTTGCAGACCCTGGTGGCCCGAGATCGAGCTGGTGGCGATGGCGATGGCCTCGGCATTCTCTTCCCGCGCCATGTAGTCGATGAACGACGCAACGGCTTCGGGATGCTCGCTACCCTTGTAACCAGCCAGCGACGCGCCGCCCGGAATCGCACCGCAGCCCGCCGGGCCACAAGGCGCCGGAACAGCGGCCCATTCGAAATCGGTGATGTTCTCGGCATAGTTGCCGATCATCCACGATCCCGACTGGTGCATGGCCACCGTGCCATCCAGGAATTGCGGGGCGCAGTTGCGGTACTGGGTACCTGCACCTGCCGGCCAGCCTTCCTGCGGCATCAGCCCCTCGGCATGCCAGCCCACGAACAGTTCCGAGAACGCGCGGAACCCGTCATCCACCAGGATCGGCTCGCCATTTTCCTGCAGCGCCGCGCCATAGGAAATCGCCGGACCGGCCCAGCGGTGGGTGGTGCGGTCCATGCACAGGCCAGCGGTCAGGCCCAGTTCGTCCTTCACGGTGCGCAGCGCCTCGGCCCAGTCTTCCCAGGTCGCGCCGTCACCCGGCAGGTCCACGCCGGCATCCTCGAACATTGTCAGGTTTACAAACGGGCCTGTCATCGAAAGAAGCGTTGGCCAGTGATAAATGCCATTGTCACCGGTCACCATCGTCGCCCGGCCCAGCACGTTGGAATAGTTTTCTTCCCAATAAGCGCGGTCAATATAGGGCGACAAATCCAGCAGGTAGGGTGCGAAACCACCCACGTCGGTGATGCGGAACAGATCGGGCGACTGGCCGCCTTCCACCTGCGTCAGCAGTTGTTCGCGGATCACCTGATAGGCCACCACTTCCATGTCCAGCGTGTGACCGGTTTCCGCGGTCCAGCCTTTGGCAAGCTCTTCAAAAGTCTCGCATTCAACGTTGTTGTTATAGCAGATGAACGTCAGCTCGGCGGCCGAAACCGGCCCCGCAAAAGCGACCGCGGCGGCCGCGATGGCCGTCTTGGTTGTCGCCGAAAGTTTGATTGAAGACATTGTTCTCCTCCCTTGGAATCACGTGCCGGGCGCTCCTCTTCCCGGCTTCGCTGTCACCTCGATAGCACTTGCCACGGGGTAAATCAATCGTGTATCAGTTTTCTTGCCTGTCAATGAAACTCCCTGCTAAATAAGGGTTCCCAGATCGCACTTCATATGGATCCAACCTACCCATGAAAACTGTATTCCTATTGTTCGATTCGCTGAATCGCCACTTTCTGCAAAATGCTGAAACGCTGGGAATACCTACGCCAAACTTCGACCGGCTGACCGCACGCAGTGTTTCCTTCACCAACCATTTCGTCGGTTCCATGCCCTGCATGCCAGCACGCCGGGACATCATGACGGGTCGGTTGAACTTTCTGCATCGCGGCTGGGGCCCTTTGGAGCCCTTCGACAACGCCTTCCCTGCGATTCTGAATTCACACGGCATCCACACGCACCTTAGCACAGATCACTACCACTATTTCGAAGAAGGTGGCGCGACCTATCACACGCAGTATTCCAGCTTCGAGTTCTTTCGCGGCCAAGAGCGTGATCCGTGGAAGGCCGACGTGTCACCAGACATGGAAAAGATCCGCCAGACGCATCACCGGATGCACCTGCAATCGTTCGACGCCTTCGCCCCGCGGTTGGCTTATGTCACCAACCGCGCGCAGGTGACCGACGACACACAATTCCCGTCGGTGCAGTGTTTCCAGGCCGGGTTGGACTTCCTTGAAACAAACCACGCGGCGGACAACTGGTTCCTGCAGATCGAAACCTTTGACCCGCACGAACCGTTCCACGCGCCCGATGCCTTTCGCAGGCTGTTCAATTCGCCCTATGACGGCCCGATCCTGGAATGGCCGAAATACGGACCGGTGAACGAAACCGACGACGAAATCGCCGAGCTGCGCGCCAACTATGCCGCGCTTCTGTGCCTGTGCGATGCACAGCTTGGCCGCGTTCTGGATGCATTTGACCAATACGGCCTGTGGGACAACACCGCGCTGGTTGTGACCACGGATCATGGCTTTCTACTGGGCGAGCATGATTATTGGGGCAAGGGGCAGATGCCGCTTTACAAGGAAATCGCCCATATCCCGCTTTATATGCACCATCCCGATACGGCGGATCGCAATGGCGGCACATGCGATGCCCTGACCCAGAATATCGACCTGATGCCCACGTTTCTGCAGTTCCACGATGCTGCTGTTCCGCCACATGTCGACGGTGTCTCGCTTTTGGATGCGCTAAAGAACGGCAATGCCCGCGACATCGCGATCTATGGCTATTGGGGCAGCGGGGTGAACGCCACGGATGGGCAATACAGCTATTTCTGGTACCCGGAAAACGACCGGGACGCGCCGCTCTACCAATACACGCTGATGCCGACAAACATGGCGTCGTTCTTTGACCCGGGCGATCTGGCGCAGGCGACGCTGGTAAACGAGTTCTCGTTCACCAACGGGACACCTGTGCTGAAGGTGCCGTTGACGCGCAAGGACGCGAACATCCTGGCCAATATCGAAGCGCCGTCGCAGCTGTTCGATATTCAGGCCGATCCTTTGCAGACCCGCCCGCTGAACGACACGGAGCGTCAGGGCTGGTTTCAGACCCACATCCTGACCCAATTGCGCGCCAACGAGGCGCCGGCCGAGCTTTACGCCCGCTTTGCCAGATCCGCGCAGACCTAAGGACCGATCATGAATATCCTGCTGATCCACACCCACGATACCGGTCGCTATGTCTCGGCCTATGGCTATCCGGCGCCAACGCCGAACCTGCAGCGTTTTGCCGAAACCGGCGTGACCTATCGCCGGGCATTCAGCGCGGCCCCCACCTGTTCGCCCAGCCGCGTGGCCCTGATGACCGGCTGCCATCCACATCAGTCGGGCATGTGGGGGCTGGCTCATCGTGGCAGTCGCATGACCGATCCGGGCCAGCACCTGTCACACGCCCTGCACGCCACCGGGTATCACACCGCGCTGATCGGAGTGCAGCACGAGGTTGCCGCGTCCGAGATCGAAAGCCTTGGCTACGAGCATGTTCAGACCGAGCTTGGCCAGAATTCGTTCGCGATTGCCGAAGCGGCCGCCAAATGGTTGACCCGCGCGCCGTCTGACCGGCCTTTCTTCGCCTCGGTGGGTTTCTTTGACACGCACCGCCCTTATCTGTCCGAGGTCTCTGCCGGGATCGATGCGCGCTGGCTGCGGCCGCCCGAACCCTTCCCCGACACGGACCCGATGCGCGCTGACATGGCCCGGTTTTATACCGGTCTGGCCGAGGTGGATCGCGGCGTTGGTCAGATCCTCGCCACGCTCGACGCGCGCGGCCTGTCGGACAACACGATGGTCATCATCACCACCGATCACGGCATTGCATGGCCCGGGATGAAAGGTCGCCTGACCGATCACGGCACCGGCGTGATGCTGATGGTCCGCGCACCGGGTGTGGACGGCGGCAGCGTCAAGGATGATCTGGTCTGCCAGACCGATATCTTCCCCACGATTTGCGCGTTGCTTAACCTTGAAACGCCGGAACGCTGCGGCGCGCATCTGCTTCCCGGCCTCGGGCTGTCCACGCCCTCTCGAACGCATGTCTTTGCCCAAACCAATATCCATGCCTCGATCGAAGTGGGCAGGTCCATCCGGACAGACCGCTATCGATATACCGAGCGCTTGCACGGCGGCGACCATTGGCACATGGCCAATATCGACCCCTCGCCGCCGCGCGACATGCTGGTGCAAAACGGGGTCGCCACACAACCCGCGGCGCAAAGCGCCTTCTACGACCTTGCCGCTGACCCGTTAGAGGCCAATCCGATTGCACCCGATCACCAACCGGCGGAAGCGGCAGCCCTCAAGGCACAACTGGATGCGTGGCGGACAGAAACAGCCGATCCGCTGCTGGACCCTGCATTCACCTGGCCTGCCGGCATGGCGCTGACCGATCCGACGTCCGAGAACCCCGCGCAGATCGTCGCCAGCACCTAGCCGGGTTTCAGGTCTGCGCACAGATCAACATAGGTTGGTTCCAGCTCCGTCAGGCGCTCCAACAGAATCTCGACCCGGTGCAAATGCACGTCCAACGCGGCCACCGCCGCCTTTGTGTCCCCCTCGACAAGGGCAGACAGGATCGCGCGATGCTCGGCAATGGCGCGGTCCGGCGAAGAGCCAAGCCCCAGCGTCGCAATCCGCGCCCGGTCCACATGCAACTTGGCAGGCTGCAGATAGTCCCACGCATGCGCCCGCCCGCCGATCTGGAACAGCGCCTTGTGAAACGCCTCGTCCAACGTGTGAAACTCGCGCCGGTTGGCCTTGTCCGCCGCAGCCTGTTGTGCATCAATCAGGTCAGACAGCCGCGCGGCGTCTTCCGCGGACACAAGGCCCGAGACCCGTCGCACATTCGCCTCTTCCACAGCTTGCCGCATAAAGGCCCCTTCGTGCACCAGCTTGGACGAGATCGGCGTGACGTAATTGCCCGATTGCGGCACCCTGCGGACCAGCTTTTGATCCTCCAGCAGGCGCAGCGCCTCACGCGCGTGGGACCGCCCCACGCCAAAGGCCTGCGCCATCGACATTTCCGGCAAAGTGTCGTGCGGGCGCAACCGGGCAAACAGGATATGATCCCGCAGCGCCGCTGCCATGGCCGAGGCAACGGACTGCCCACGCGGAATGGTATCCACGTCGAACGCTTCGCATAGCGCGGGATCAAAGTTCTGCTTGTGCCGCCCTGAAACCATACTTGTCCTGCCCGCTGCCCACGTCTGAGGTTAAACAGCACTACACCATGCCAGAGGGCGCCAACCAACCGAAAGAATTGAATTTTTTTCATTGTACTTTGTTTACTTGTCAGCAAGTTAGTGTCAGGCAGCGGAAAAAACGGGGACCTCCACATGACATCGCAACCCATGCTTCATCCCGACCGGTTGTTACCGGCCGACCCGCAGACCCGCGCCATTGCCCGCGACCTGCTGGCCGGGATCGTCGATTTACCGCTGGTCTGCCCGCATGGTCACGTACCGATCGAATGGTTCGAAGCCGATTATCGCTTCCCCGACCCGGCCGAGCTGTTGATCCGCCCCGACCACTACGTGCTGCGCATGTTCGCCAGCCAGGGGTTCAGCTATGACCAGCTGGGCGTTTCCGGGGGGGAACCGGCCGTGGATGCGCGCACGGCGTTTCGCACCTTTGCCACCCATTACGACCTCTTCCTTGGCACCCCGTCGCGCAGCTGGATTGACCACGCTCTGTATGAAAACCTCGGCGTCACCGAAGAGCTGAACGAAAACAGCGCCGATCGTGTTTTCGACCATATCGATGCACAGCTGGCCCGACCCGAATTTACACCCCGCGCGCTGTTCACCACCATGGGGATCGAACTGCTGGCGACGACCGACAGTGCCGTGGATGACCTTGCCCGCCACGCCGCGCTGGCCGCCGACCCGTCCTTTGCCGGCCGGATCATCCCAACCTTCCGCCCGGATTCCGTAACCGACCCCGATCACGTCGCCTTTGCCGCCGACATCCGCAAACTGTCCGACCTGACCGGCGAAAATATCGCCACCTGGTCGGGCTACCTTTCCGCCCTGCGCAACCGGCGTGCCGTCTTTGCCGCCCACGGCGCCACTGCCACGGACCACGGGTTTGCCACGGCGCAGACCGCGAACCTTGACCCCGCCACCTGCCAAACGCTGCTGGACGCCGCCCTGTCCGGCACCGCCACGCCCGATCAGGCCGCCCGGTTCCGCGCGCAAATGCTGACCGAGATGGCCCGGATGAGCGCCGAAGACGGCATGGTCATGCAGATCCACGCTGGCTCGTCTCGCAACCACGCCCCGGTGATCCAGTCGACCTACGGGCTGGACAAAGGGTTCGACATGCCGACCGCCACCAACTGGACCGTCGCGCTGAAGCCGCTGCTGGACCAACTGGGGTTCGCGCCGAACCTGCGCATCCTGCTTTTTACGCTGGACGAAACCACCTATGCCCGCGAGCTTGCCCCGATGGCCGGCGCCTACCCGGTGCTGCGGCTGGGCGCGCCGTGGTGGTTCTTTGACAGCCCCGCAGGCATGGCACGCTATTTCGACCAGGTGGTGGAAACCGCAGGCTTCGCCAATCTGGCCGGGTTCGTGGATGACACGCGTGCGCTGATGTCGATCCCTGCGCGCCACAATGTCTGGCGCCGCGCGACGGCTGGCCACCTCGCCCGCATGGTGGCCGAACATCAGCTGACGATGGCACAGGCGGCGCGTTTGGCCGAAGACCTGTCAGTGACCCTGGCCCGCCGCGCCTACAAACTGTAACCCCCTGCTCTAAAATGAGAAAAGGGCGCCCAGCGCAGAACACTGGACGCCCCCGGGAAGCTCTGATTGGGGATCAGAACACCTTGTTGGGGTCGTAGCGCTTATAAGCCTCGTCTTTCAGCACCAGACCCGAATAAAGCGGCGTGATATTCGGCAGTTCGGCGCCGGCCAGCATCCCCATCAGGTGATGGAACCCGGTGCGGCCGATCTGGTCGCTGTCATTCACCGCAGTAGCAATGAAGTTCGAACCGTCGCGCATCATCTCGCGCAGCGTATCCTTGCCCGCATCCGAGGCGCCGAACACCATCTCGCCCGACCGGCCCGCATCGTCGGCGGCCTTTTGCGCGCCCAGACACATCGAGTCGTTTTCGCAGAACACACCGGCCAGATCGGCATGCTGCGCCAGCATGTCCGACATCACCTTGTACCCGCCATCAACACCCCAGCCGCCGAAACCCGGCGCCACGGTGATCTTCATGTCGGGGCTGCTGCTCAGCGCCTCGGTAAACGCCTCGGTCCGCGCGATGCCGATCGAGTTATCCGCCGGGCCGCCCTTGATCACAAGGATATGGCCCGTGCCGCCCAGGTGGTCCTCCATATGGTCGCCGATTACGCGGCCCATCACGTCGTTTTCGGCGCCAACCCAGTTCCACGGGGTCTCCAGGTTGGTGTTCTTCCACAGACGGTCCACGAACACGACGGGAATGCCCGCCTCTTCGATGGCGATCAGGGCGCTGGGGATGGTTTCGGTTGGGCCGGCGCTGATGATCAGACCGTCCACGCCCTTGGCGATCAGGTCGTCAATATCGGCGGCCATCTTGGCGGCGTCAAACCCGGCATCGGTCGAGATCACCTCGACATTCGAATAGGCCTCGGCCTCTTCATGCACGGCCACATCCATGCCGGCGAAATACGGCGCGCCATAGAACAGGTTCGCCACGCCGATCTTGATGCCATCCGCCGAAGCGGCCCCGGCGCCCAGGACAACCGCAATCGCGGCCAGGCTGGTGGTAAGTTTCTTCATCATTAATCCTCCCAAGGTCGATGAATAAGGGTCACTGCGGTGAATTTCGTCAGCTGTCAGGTTTGCGGCGCAGCAGCACCGCGATCAGGATGATCACGCCTTTGACAATCTGTTGGTAATAGCTTTGCACGTTGAACAGGTTCAGCACGTTGTCGATCAGCGCCAGCGCGATCACCCCGCCGAACATGCCGCCCACCGTACCGCCGCCGCCGCCAAGGATACCGCCGCCAATGACCACGGCCGCGATGGCATCCAGTTCATAGGCCACGCCCACCGAGGGCTGCGAGATGCCCAGCCGCGCGGCCAGCAACACACCCGCCAGCGCCGCGAAGAAGCCGCAGATCACATAGGCCAGCGTGGTTTGCGCCCGCACGTTCACACCGGCCAGACGCACGGTTTCGGGATTCATGCCGATGGCCATGATCGACCGGCCCGACCGGGTGTGGTTCATGAAAAACCAGACAACCGGGATACAGGCCAGAAAGATCGCGAACGTCACCGGCACCACGCCAAAGATTTTGCCCGCGCCCAGCGTTTTCAGGAAAAACTTGTCGGTCGCATAGGTGGGTGTCTCGGAATAGATGAACAGCGCCCCGCGCACCGCGCCCATCATCGCCAGCGTCACGATGAAGGGCTGCAGGCGCATATATGCGATCAGCACCCCGTTGATCAGCCCCACAACCACCCCCACCGACAGTGCGATGGCAATGGCCGCGCCCACCGGCATCGTCTCTTGCAGCCCCGCGGCCAAAAGCCCGGCAAAGGCCACGGTGGACCCCACCGACAGGTCGATCCCGCCCGACCGGATCACCACATACATGCCGATGCTCAGCAACCCGGTTGTGACCATCTGACGGGCCACGTTGACCATGTTGCGTTCGGTCAGGAACACCTCTTGCATCAGGGCCGTCACGATGATCAGCACCACAACCCCCACCCCAAACAGGATGTTGGCCTTGGCCGCCCGCGACATCGGCGGGCGCTGCTCTTTTTGCGGTTGGCTCAGCGTCTGTTCAGTCATGCGGCAGGTCTTTCCACAGTTGCGGCAGCAACAAAAATTTCGTGTTCATTGGTTTCTTCGGGCACCATTTCGGCGACAATCCGGCCGGAATTCATCACGCATAGCCGATGCGCCAGGCCCAGGATCTCCGGCATTTCCGAGCTGATAAGCAAGATCCCCATTCCCTGCGCGGCCAGATCAGCGATCAGGCGATAGATCTCGACCTTTGTGGCGATATCCACACCACGCGTGGGTTCGTCCAGGATCAGAACCTTCAGTCCCTGCATCAGCAACCACTTGGCCAGAATGACCTTTTGCTGGTTGCCGCCGCTCATCCGGCGCAGGATGTAAGACAGCTCCAGCGGGCGCAGGTCCAGCTTTTGCACCTGCCGGAACACCATGTCGCGCTGCGCCCGGCGGTTCAGAACCGGCCCGCGCGAGATGCGGCTCATCGAGGCCAGCCCGGCATTGTCCAGCACATCAGCATCCAGCGCCAGCCCGTCCACCTTGCGTTCCTCGGTCACAAAGCCCAGCCCCGCCGCCATCGCCCGTTTCGGCGTGGGCGCGTTCAACGGCACGCCGTCGATCACCACGTCGCCCCCCTGGCGCGGATCAGCGCCGAAAATGGCGCGCATCACCTCGGACCGGCCTGACCCGACCAGCCCGCAAAACCCCAGAATCTCGCCGGCTTTCAGGTCAAACGACACATCGTGCACGCCCGGCGCGCGCAGCCCCTGCACCGACATCCGCACCGGCCCGTGATCGCGGACACGGGGCGGATAAATCTTTTCCAGCGGTCGGCCCACCATCGACTGGATGATCCGGTCATGGGTCATCATGTCGGCGGGCGCCTCGTCCACGCTGCGCCCGTCCTTCAGCACCACAACCCGGTCCGAGATCTCCAAAACCTCTTCCATCCGGTGCGAGATATAAAAGATGATCGTGCCAGCGGCCTTCAGCTCGGCAATCTTGGCGAACAGCAGATCGGTCTCGCGCTGGGTCAGCACACCGGTGGGTTCGTCCAGGATCAACAGCTCCGGCTTGTTGCGGATCGCCTTCGCGATCTCGAACATTTGCTGCACGGCCACCGGGTAATCCCCGGCCGGGCGCCGCACGTCGATCTCGGGCATGCCCAGCGCCACCATCTCGGTCCCCGCATCGGCCCACAGCGTCGCCCAATCGATCCGCCCCCAGCCGTTCACCGGCAGCTCGCCCAGAAACAGGTTCTCGGCCACCGACAGGTCGGGCAGCAGGCTAAGCTCCTGATAAACCGTGCGAATGCCGCGATCAAAGGCGTCATGCGGAGACGTGATCAGCACCGTCTTTCCGTTGATCTCGATATGGCCCAGCGTCGGCATGCGCGATCCGGCCAGAATGGACATCAGGGTGGATTTCCCCGCACCATTCTCGCCGCAGATCGCCACAACCTCGCCGCGATAGGCGGTAAACGACGCCTCGCGCAGGGCCAGCGTCGCCCCAAAGGATTTCGCCACTTTTATGAGCGAAATCTGCTGCATCAGCCATTCACCTCAAATACGTCAAACGCGTCCTTCAACACGATGGTCTTGGTCTCAGACATGTCCTTCAACGTTTCCATCAACCCTTCGCGCACGCCATTGCCCGACAGTTTTCGGCCGCCAAAGGGCAGGCATTCAATCCGCATTGCGGTCTGATGGTTCACGATCACCGTACCCACCTGCAGCTTCATCGAGGCATTCATGATAGCACGGAAATCATTGGTAAAGATCGAGGCCTGCAACCCGTAGTCCGAATTGTTCACCATCGCGATGGCATCGTCGATCGTGTCAAACGGTACCAGGGGCAAAACCGGGCCGAACACCTCTTCGTTCAACAGCACGCTGTTATCCGGAATGTCTACAAAGACTGCCGGATCAATATGTTGGCCGTTTTTACCGCCACCGATCAGCAACCGCGCGCCTTCGTCCACGGCGCGGTCGATCTGCGCCTTCACGCCCTCGGCAGCGCGCGCGCTGATCATCGGGCCCACATCGGTATCAGGCTGCGTATGGTCGCCCACTTTCAGACCGCGGGTCAGTTCCACCACCCGGTCCACCACGGCCTGATGAATTTTCTTGTCGATAAATACTCGCTTTACCGCACAGCAGATCTGACCGTTGCCCGACGTGAACCGCCCGGCTACCACCGCCTGTGCGGCAATGTCTGGGTCCACGTCGCCGCAGACAATCGTTGCGTCCGAGCCACCCAGTTCCAGATGCACTTTCTTCAGCGTCCGCGACGCGGCCACCGACACCAGCCGCCCCACCTCGGTCGAGCCGGTCATCGACACCATGTCGACCCCGTCCACCTCGGCCAGTCGTGCGCCCACAACCTCGCCATACCCGGTCAGGATCTGGTGCGCCCCGGCGGGCAACCCGGCCTCTTCGTAGTATTTCGAGATTTCCAGCATCGCGAGCGGGCATTCTTCCGGCGCCTTCGTTATCACCGCATTCCCGGCAGCCAGCCCGCCCGCGATCTTGTGTGACCAAAGCTCGACCGGATAGTTGAACGGGACGATCGCGGCGATCACCCCCAACGGTTGGTACAGCGTCATGGCCAATGAGTTTTCAAGGTTGGGAATACCGTTCAGCGGCACGGAGTGGCCATGCAGGCGCTTGGCCTCCTCGGCATAGCCCTTGATGATCCGCGCGGCGGCGTCGATTTCCCAGCCGTCGATTTCCTTGAATGTCTTGCCGTTCTCGGCGTTCAGCAGCGCCACCAGATGTGCGCGATTCTCGGTGATCCGGGCCGACACGGTTTCCAGGATCTCGGCACGGCGATGCGCCGGCATCGCGGCCATCTGAACCTTGGCGCGATTGGCGGCATCGACGGCCCGGTCCACGTCGTCGGCAGTGGCGGCAGGAACGGCCCCCAGCACCCCACCAGACGAGGGGTTGGTGATTTCCATCAGGGCCTGATCCGCGGATCCGACCCAGTTGCCGTCGATAAGCATCAGCATGGTGCAGCTTCCAATTTGTTCACTATGCTATCCTGTTTTCAAAATGCGTCTTACGTCAACGCAAAATGAACAAATTCCACCGCTCCACCAGCTAAAACGTTGTTAATTATTTAAATTTTCTGTCCAATTTACGTTCAGAACTTACAACATAACGTGAAACCTTACTGGGACTAGACAAGCAATCCGAGTATTGATACGCATATTGTACACATATCGTACAGGTGAACCATGGCCCGCGACTCAAATAAGAGCTCTACCGTGCTCAAGGCTTTCAAGGTGCTCGAAGCTGTCGCTGCGGGCGCTGGCCCGATGTCTGCCGCCGACGTGGCCGAGGCTGCGGGGCTGGAGCGGGTGACCACCTATCGAATGCTGCGCACCATCGAAGAGGCCGGGTATCTGGACCACGACGCGGCCACCAAAACCTTCCGCATCAACCCGCGCATGCTGACCCTGGCGCGGCCCGTATTTGCCGACGGTCCCGACCGGCAGCGCATCGCCGATCTGCTGCGCGCCACGTCTGAACGCACCGGTGAAACCTGCCACTATTCCGAGCTCAGCGGGATCGAAACCGTGCTGACCCAACGCGCCAAGGGGGTGCAGCTGGTGGCGGTTGATTTCGCCATTGGCACGCGCTGCGAATTGCACGCCACATCGGTGGGCAAGGCGATCCTGGCGCATCAACCCCCGGCCTTTATTCAGGACTATCTGACGCTGGACCTGAAGACCTATACCGACCGCACCATCGCCGACCCCGACCTGCTGATCAGCGAGCTGGAGCGGGTGCGCATGCAGGGCCATGCCTTTGATTTTGAAGAGCTTTCCAGCGGCATGAACTGTATCGCCGTACCCATCCGCAACGCCATGGGGCATGTGGAGGGGGGCATCTCGATCTCGGGGCCGTCGAACCGGCTGACGCGCGCGCGCCTGAACGAGCTGGGCCAGATCATGCGCGACGAGGTGCGCCGCATCGGCGCCTGACGCCTACATCGCGCCCGACAGCGCGGCCAGCAATTCGGTGCCGTTGCGCACCCCGAACTTCTTCAGCAGATTGCCGCGATAAATCTCGATCGTGCGCGGCGACAGGTTCAGGCTGCGGGCGATATCCTTGGTCACCTGCCCCTGCACCAGCAACATCGCCACCTGCCGTTCGCGCGCGGTCAGCTCCACCACGGGCCGCGCATCCGACAGGTCGGCAAAGCTCCAGACACATTTGGAAAACGGGTTGGCGCGGTCGGCGGTATGGCCGCGCGCGCGGCACCAGAACAGCGTGCCGTCCTGCTTGCGCATGATGCGTTCATCCATGTAGCGGCCGGTCTTCATCAGGCCCTCTCGGCCCAGCCGCCCGGTCTCGACAAACTCGCGCGTCGACGGGTACAGCATCGACATCATCTTGCCCATCATATCGGCCTGCCGATAGCCGAACATCGAACAAAACTCATCATTACAAGCGGTTATGATCCGCTCGCGGGTCACAACCAGCCCCACGGGCGCCATGGTGAACCCCAGCATCGCGGTGTCGTGATCAATGTCCATGAAGCTACGTAGTCTCACGTATTTGGCGGCCTTGGTGGGATGATAAGGTTGAAGACAGCAAAAGAGAAGGAGGAGCGCCATGGACGCGCGCATCGTTGGCTGGGGCCACACGAAATTTGGCCGCCTGGAAGAGGCCAGCCTTGAAGACATGATCATCGACGTCGCCCAGCAGGCCGTGGCGCACGCGGGCATCGACTATGCCGATGTCGACGGGATCTGGGTGGGGCATTTCAACTCGGGCCTTGTCAGCGACGGGTTCCCGTCATCGCTGGCGCTGGGGGCCAGCGACGATTTGCGCTTCACCCCCGCGACGCGGGTGGAAAACGCCTGTGCCTCGGGCGCGGCGGCGGTGTATTCGGCGCGCGACGCCATCCGGTCGGGCCGCGCCAAGGTTGCGCTGGTGATCGGGGCCGAGAAGATGACTTCGCAAACCACCGAAGGCGTGACCGAAGCGCTGGCCGGGGCGTCGTATCAGAAGGAAGAGGCCGGCGTGTCCTTCCCGCAGATCTTTGCGCGGATCGCGCAGAAGTATTTTCAGGAACATGGTGATCAGTCGGCAACGCTGGCCCGGATTGCCGCCAAGAACCACGCCAACGCGCTGAACAACCCCCTGGCGCATCTGCGCAAGGACCTGGGGTTCGAGGCGTGCAACACCGTGTCGGACCGCAACCCGCTGATCGCGCCGCCGCTGCGGATGACCGATTGCTCGTTGATCTCGGACGGGGCGGCGGCGCTGATCCTGGCCGCCGATGACGTGGCCGAGGATATGGCCAACAACATCGCCTTCCGCGCGGCGGTGCAGGTGAACGACTACCTGCCGATGTCGCGGCGCGATATCCTTGCCTTCGAAGGACCGGCGCGCGCCATCAACACGGCGCTGCAGACCGCGGGCGCCACCACCGCCGATCTGAGTTTTGGCGAGGTGCATGACTGTTTCACCATCGCCGAGCTGCTGATTTACGAGGCGATGGGCCTGGCGCCGCGCGGTCAGGGCGCGCGCGCGATCGAGGACGGCATCGTGGCCGCCGACGGGGCGCTGCCGATCAACCTGTCGGGCGGGCTGAAGGCCAAGGGCCACCCCGTGGGCGCCACTGGTGTGTCGATGCATGTCATCGCCGCGCAGCAGCTGACTGGCACCGCCGGCGACATGCAGGTGGCCGACCCGCGGTTGGGCATGGTGTTCAACATGGGTGGCTCGGGCGTGGCGAATTTCTGCAGCGTGCTGGAAAACGCCGGCTGAAACGGCCGGACAATCGATTTTTGCAAAGGGGGCCTGCATTGCGGCCCCCTTTTTTGTTGGACCGTTTCGAATCATTTCAGTCGGACCAAAAATCGTCACACCCTAACTCTACCCAGCAGCTAAGACGGTAAATCCCCGATTTTTAACAAAATTTGCCACTTGCGCTGGGAGGCCGTCGTCCTTTACGTTTCTCATTACAGTCCAACTGTCGGACTGTAATGGGAGGAAATGTCGTGACGAACCACAAGCTCAACACGGGCCGCAGACGGTTTTTGAAAACCGGTGCAGCCACGGCCATGGCGCTGAGCGCGCCGGCCATCCTGCGCGCCGAAGGTACCGGCGCCATCCGCGTGGGCATGCCCACCATCCTGTCGGGTGTCGTGTCGATCCTGGGCGAAAGCTCGGTCGCTGGCGCCAAGCTGGTCTTTGACGAGTTCAACGCCAGTGGCGGCCTGGACGGGCGCAAGATCGAACTGATCACCCGCGACAGCCGCGCCAAACCGGAAGAGGCCGCCAAGGCGGTCCGCGACCTGGTCAATGGCGACGGGTGTAACATCATCCTGGACGCCGAAGCCTCGAGCGGCAGCTTTGCCGTGCAGGAGGTCATCAAGTCCATCGGCGCGCTGTGCCTGCACACCGTGTCCGAGGCGACGCCGCTGTCGGCCGACCCGGCGCTGCACGCCCCGACCGCGTTCCGGTCGGCCCGTCAGGGCATCCACGACGCCATCGGCGGCGGTGCCTATGCAGCGGCCGTAGCCAAGGAAAAGGGCCTGAAACGCTGGGCCACGTGTTCGCCCGATTACGCCTATGGCCGCACCACCACCGCCGAGTTCATGGAGTACGCCAAGTATTTCAACAGCGATATCGAGGTGATCGGCCAGGCCTGGCCCAAGCTGTTCCAGCCCGACTATACCGAGGTGATCACCCGCATCCTGCAATGGCGCCCCGATGCGCTGTACTCGGCGCTGTGGGGGGGCGATCTGGTGTCGTTCATCGACCAGGCGAACCTGTACGCGCTGTTCGATCAGACCGAGACCTTCTCGGTCAACCTGGGCGACTATCCGGTGCTAACTGCGGTTGAGCAACTGCCCAACGGCATGCGCTCGGGCAGCCGCTACAACAAGGTTGTGCCGAACACGCCCGAGAACAACGCCTTCTACGACGCTTATGTGGCCAAATTTGGCACCCTACCGACCAACTGGTCGTGGGAGAACGCCACCGCCGCCACCTTTGTCATCGAGGCTCTGAAAGACGTGGGCACCGACGATCCGGTCAAGCTGGCCGAGGCCATCCGCGGCCGCACGATCGCCTCGCCCTTTGGTGTGGACGGCACGCTGACGATGCGCGCCGAGGACCACACCCTGACCGGTTACGCAGTGGGCTATGGTGTGACCACTGCCGAAGAGCCGTTCATGAAAGACTTTCACACCTCCTCCTGGGAGCAGATCCTGGAACTTGAAGCCGACTGGAAGAAACGCCAGGGCTTCGCCTGATCCAACCCAGACTGCCGGGATGCGTTCGCGCATCCCGGCCCCTTTTTACCAATAAAGCGAGAGGCTTATGGAACCCGCAGCCTTGCTCGACTGCCTGACATCTTTGTCCTGCGTCGTCACCCAAACCACCAGCGGCCTGATCATCGGCATGCTGTTCTTTCTGGTCGCCGCCGGGCTGACGCTGATTTTCGGCGTGCTGGGCATCGTGAACTTTGCCCACGGGGCATTCTATATGGTCGGGGCCTATCTGGCCTATTCTGCCTATCAGGTGACCGGCAGCTATCTGGTGGCCGTGCTGGCCGGCGGGTTCGGCGCCGCGATCCTGGGCGTATTGTTCGAGCGCTTTGCAATCCGGCGGGTCTATGGCGAGAACGTGCTGTTGCAGCTTTTGGTCTGCTATGGCTTCGTTCTGGTGGCCGATGACCTGGTGCAGATCATCTGGGGCTCGGAATACCTGTCGATGGGGATGCCGCAGGCGTTCCGTCTGCCGCCGGTCTTTATCGCAGGTGGCATTGTGCCGCCGTTCTATATCTTCATCATCACGGTGGCGGCTGTCTTTGCCGCGGTGCTGTGGTTCATCATCGAGCGCACCCAATACGGCCGCATCATCCGCGCCACCGCGGTGAACCCGACGATGGTGTCGGCGCTGGGGATCCCCACGCCGCTGATCTATCTGTCGGTCTTTGCGCTGGGCATGTTCCTGGCGGGTATGGCCGGGGGGCTGGCCGCGCCGATCCGGGCGCTGACGCCGGGCATGGGCTTTTCGGTCTTGATCGTGTCCTTCGTGGTCACCGTCATCGGCGGCATGGGCTCGGTCACCGGGGCGCTGGTGGCGTCGATCCTGATCGGGCTGGTGCGGTCCTATGGCTCCATCGGGTTCCCGTTATTCGTCGACGGGCTGATGTACGTGATGATGGGCCTTGTCCTTGTTTTGAAACCCAACGGCCTGTTGGGCCGTCAAGAAGCGAGCCGTCCATGACCCGTTCAACCACACGCAACGCGCTGATCGCGCTGGCCGCATTGGTGGTGCTATTGGCGCTGCCGCATCTGGGCGGTGGCGAGAAGCTGGCCGATTACATCATCTTCGCCGCGGCCTGGGGCCTGTTGGCCACCGGTCTGAACCTGCTGATCGGCTATACCGGGCTGATCTCGTTCGGCCATGCGATGTTCTTTGCCTCGGGCGCCTATTCCTTTGGCGCGATCATGCAGGCGCAGATCATGCCGGTGCCGCTGGCCATTGTGGCGGCGCTGATCATCACCGGGGCCATCGCGGCCCTGATCGGCGCCATCTGTGTCCGCCTGAGCGAGATCTATTTCGCCTTTCTGACGCTGGCGTTTCAGATGTTCTTTCACTCGATCCTGCTCAGCTGGGTGGATGTGACCGGCGGCGATAACGGCTTGTTGGGTGGCATCCCGACGCCGGTCTTTTTCGGCGTGGATCTGAACCAGCCCGAACATCTTTATGCCTTTTGCGTCACGGTCACGGTTCTGGCGATGTATTTGATGCACCGCATCGTGTCGTCGCCCTTTGGCTTTACCCTGCGCATGATCCGCGACAATGAGCGTCGCGCCATCTTCCTGGGCGTGAACGTCTTTGCCGTCAAGCTGACCTGTTTCGTGCTGTCGGCGGTGTTCTCGTCGGTGGGCGGCATCATCCTGGCGCTGTTCATCTCGGGCGCGTATCCCGACTTTGCCTTCTGGACCACCTCGGGCGAGGCGATCTTTATGGTGATGCTGGGCGGGTTGACCAACTTCTTTGGCCCGATCCTCGGGGCGCTGATCCTGACCGGTCTGAACGACATCGTGGTGACCTATACCGACCATTACGGGCTGTTTTTGGGAGGCATCATCCTGCTGTTCTCGCTGGGTCTGCGCAAAGGTGTGCTGGATTTCGTGAAACCCGGCGGGCGCAAGTCGACCCCCGCCCAACCCACCGCCGACGCAAAGGAGGCAACCCATGCTGACGCTTGATGCCGTGCACAAGAACTTTGGCGGGATCAAGGCCACGCGCGACGTGTCGCTGGATTTCCCCAAAGGCAGCCTGTCGGCGATCATCGGGCCAAACGGGGCGGGCAAGACCACCCTGTTCAACCTGATCAGCGCGCAGATCGCACCCAGCGAAGGGGCGATCACACTGGATGGCGCGTCGATCGTCGGGCGCTCGCGCACCGAGATCGTGCGCGCCGGCGTGGTGCGTGCCTTTCAGGTGGCCAGCCTGTTCCCCACCCTGACCGCGATGCAGGCGATGACCGCGGCGCGGGTGTCGTATCTGGGCAAAAGCTTTGGCATGTGGCGCCCGTTTGACGCCACGCTGCCGCCCGAACGCGCGATGGAGATCCTGGCCCTGCTGGATCTGGGCCACGCCGCCAATACCCAGGTCAGCGCCCTTTCGCATGGCGACCAGAAGCTGCTGGATATCGGGCTGGCGCTGGCGATGGAGCCGCGGGTGCTGTTGCTGGACGAACCCACCGCCGGGCTGGGCCCGCAGGAACGCTGGTCGATGATCGAACAGATCAAAGAAATCTGGCGCGCGCTTGGGCTGACCATCGTCTTTATCGAACACGACATGGATATCGTCTTTGCCACGGCCCAGCAGATTCACGTTCTGGTCAGCGGCGCAGTACTGGCCAGCGGCACACCCGATCAGGTGCGCGGCGACCAGCGCGTGATCGACGCCTATCTGGGCACCGCGCTGGACGAAGAAAAGGAGGCCGCGCAATGACCACAACCATGCTGAGCGCCCAGGGCCTGTGCAGCTATTACGGGCTGAGCCAGGTGCTGTTTGACATGTCGCTGTCGGTTGAGCGTGGCGAGACGCTGGCGCTGCTGGGGCGCAACGGGGCGGGCAAGTCCACCACGATGAAATCGTTGATGGGCGTGCTGAAACCGGCCCGCGGCGCCACGCAGTACGGCGGCAAAACCATCAGCGGCTGGCGGCCCGAACGGGTGGCGCGCGCAGGCGTTGGCTATGTGCCCGAAGACCGGCAGGTCTTTGCCGAGCTGACCGTCGAAGACAACCTGCTGATGGGCGCCAAGGCGGGCACCAAGGGTCAACGCGATTGGACGCTGGAGCGGATCTACGACACGTTCCCGATGCTGACCCCGCTGAAGTCGCGGCAGGCCGGGCTGTTGTCGGGCGGCGAACAGCAGATGCTGTCGCTGGCGCGCACGCTGATGGGCAACCCCGACCTGTTGCTGCTGGACGAACCGTCCGAGGGGCTGGCCCCGCTGATCGTCGAACAGATCGGGCACGTGCTGAAGGACCTGCGCGCCGGTGGGCTGACCATTGTTCTGGCGGAACAGAACATGCGGTTCTGCCTGGACCTGGCCACCAATGCGGTGGTGATCGACCACGGCACCGCGGTGTTCAGCGGCGCCATCGACGCGCTGATGGCCGATCAGGCGCTGATCGACAAATACCTCTCGGTTTAGGACGCTGTTATGACCCAAGATCTGCCCCAATCCATGCGCGTGATCTCGGCCCGGCTGGGCGGCGATGCGCACAGCCTGCTGCTGGAAACCCGCCCGGTGCCGCGCCCCGGCCCCGGGCAGGTGCTGATCCGGGTGGCCGCGGCCGGGCTGAACCGCGGCGACATCCTGCAACGCGACCGCAGCTATCCCGCCCCGCCGGGCACCGAATACGACGTGCTGGGGCTGGAAGTGTCGGGCTGGGTGGCCGAGACCGGCGACGGGGTGACCGGACTGACCGCTGGCGCGCCGGTCTGCGCGCTGCTGAAGGAAGGCGGCTATGGCGAATACGTGCTGGCCGACGCCACGCTGGTGCTGCCGGTGCCCGAGGGTGTGGCGGTGGTCGATGCCGCCGCGCTGCCGGAAACCTTTTTCACCGTGTGGGCCAACCTCTTTCAGCGCGGCGGGCTGCATACCGGGCAGACGGTGCTGATCCATGGCGGGTCCAGCGGCATCGGCGTGACCGCCATTCAGCTGGCCCGCGCCTTTGGCGCGCGCGTGCTGTGCACCGCCGGCAGCCCTGCCAAATGCGATGCCTGCCTGCGGCTGGGGGCCGATGCGGCGATCAATTACCGTGACCGCGATTTCGTCGCCGAGGTGATGGCCGAGACCGGCGGCCAGGGCGTGGACCTGATCCTGGACATGGTTGCCGGCAGCTATCTGCAACGCAACCTGGACGCGCTGGCGCTGGAAGGGACGGTGGTGATGATCGGCCTGATGGAGGGGATGGAAACCGCGTTCAATATCGGCAAACTGCTGACCCGGCGGTTGACGATCACCGGGTCAACCCTGTGGGCGCGCACGCCCGCGCAGAAAGCCGCCATCGGGGCCGAGCTGCGCACCGAGGTCTGGCCGCTCTTTGCCCAGGGCCGCCTGCAGCCGGTGGTTCAGGCCCGGTATCCGCTGGACCGCGCCGCCGACGCGCATATCGCGCTGCAACAGGGCGACCATATCGGCAAGCTGCTGCTGACGATGGGGGCGGAATGATGTTCAGCCCAACCAAACTGTGGCTGGTCGTGCGCGGAACTTTGGTCCAAGGTGTTTCAACGTGAATATGGTCGGACAGAATAATATGACGAAGCCCTTTGAACTGGATACCGAAATCCTGGCCCGGTATTTGGCCGAACAGGGTCTGACGCTGGACCGCGACGTGGCGCCCAAGCGCTGTGCCGGCGGGTTGGCGAACCTGAATTTCGAGCTGTCTGTGGATGGTCAGCGCGCCATTCTGCGCCGCGCGCCGTCGGGGCCATTGCCCAAAGGCGCCCATGACATGGCGCGCGAACACCGGGTGCTGTCGCGCCTGTCGGCGCATCTGCCGCTGGCGCCGCGCAGTTTCCACCTGTGCGAAGACGCCGCGGTTCTGGGCGCGCCGTTCCAACTGATCGAATTTCGGCAGGGCCGCGTTTTTCGCGGCGACGATTTGTCGGCGATGAACCCGGGCGAGGATATGGCCGCGGCCCTGCCCGGCCTTCTGGCCGGCGCGATGGCCGACCTGCACGCGGTGGACCCGGCGGCATGCGGGCTGGACACGCTGGGCCGGCCGGCGGGGTTTGTGCCGCGCAACGCCGCGCGCTGGTCGGGTGCCGTGGTCACCATGTCAGACGGCACACCCCACGCGGGGCTGGCGCGCGAGGCCGCCGATCTGGTGCAGGCGCGGTTTGATGGCTGGGCCGATGGCGACGTGACGCTGCTGCATTGCGACATCAAGCTGGACAACCTGATCCTGGCCGATGACGGGCTGCGCGCCGTGGCGCTGCTGGATTGGGACATGGCGACGCTGGGCGACCCGATCTATGATCTGGCGACGCTGCTGAGCTATTGGACCGAGCCGGGTGATCCCGAAGGCATGCAGCGGCTGCGCCAGATGCCCACGGGCCATGCCGGATTTCCCAGCCGCGACGACATGGCCGCCGCCTATGGCCGCGCCACGGGCCGGTCGCTGGACACGTTGGGCGCGATGCGCGCCCTGTGCCAGCTGAAACTTGCGGTGATTTTCCTGCAATTGCACGCGCGCTGGGTCGATGGCGCGCTGGGCGATGACCGCTATGCCGAATTTGGCACCCTGGGTGTCGAGCTGTTGGAATATGCGCGCGACGTGGCGCGTTTGGGAGGATAAATTGGACTTTTCGCACAGCCCTGAGATCACCGAACTGGCCGCCCGCACGCGGGCCTTTGTCGAACAGCAGGTGATCCCTTACGAGGATGACCCGCGCTGGGGCACCCATGGCCCCACCGACGAGCTGCGGGTCGAACTGAACGCGCTGGGCCGCGCGGCGGGTCTGTTTGCCCCGCACGCGCCCAAGGAATTTGGCGGGCTGGGCCTGAACCAGGTGGACCGGTCGGTGGTGTTCGAGGCCGCCGGATATTCGTTGCTGGGCATCGCCGCGCTGCATTGCGCTGCGCCGGACGAGGGCAATTTGCACCTGCTGGACATGGTCGCCAATGACGCGCAGCGCGCCGCCTATCTGGCGCCGCTGGCGCGCGGCGCGCGGTCGTGCTTTGCCATGACCGAGCCCGATGGCGCCGGCGCTGACCCGTCGATGATGCAGACCACCGCCGAGAAAACCGCCGATGGCTATGTGATCAACGGCACAAAGTGGCTGATCACCGGGGCGCGCGGGGCCAGTTTCTGTATCATCATGGCCCGCAATGTGGGCGGCGACCACGATGGCGGCGCCACGATGTTCCTGACCCCCCTGCCCCGCGACGGCATTTCGATCGACCGCGACATGGACACCATGGACAGCAGCTTTGCCGGCGGCCACTCGGTGATGCGCTTTGAAAACCTTGTGCTGCAAGAGGACGACATCCTGGGCGCCGCGGGCGAAGGGTTCAAATACGCGCAGGTCCGTCTGGCGCCCGCGCGTCTGACCCATTGCATGCGCTGGCTGGGGGCCGCGCAGCGCGCCCATGACGTGGCCGCGCGCTATGCCACCACGCGCCACGCATTTGGCAAGGCGCTGGGCGAGCACGAGGGCGTGGGCTTTATGCTGGCCGATAACGAGATCGAGATGCGCGGCGCGCGGTTGTCGCTGCAACAGGCGGCCTGGGTGCTGGACCAGGGCGGGCGCGGCACCACCGAAAGCTCGATGGCCAAGGTGCAATGCTCCGAGGTGATCTGGAACGTGGTGGACCGGTCGATGCAGATCCTGGGTGGGCGCGGCATCACCAGCGAAACGCCGGTGGAACGCATTTTCCGCGAGGTGCGCGGCTTTCGCATCTATGACGGCCCGTCCGAGGTGCACCGCTGGTCGCTGGCGCGCAAGGTGCTGAAGAAAGCAGGGGTAAATCAGTGAACATGCTTGACTTAAGCGGAAAAAACGCCGTCGTGACCGGCGGCAGCCGGGGCATTGGCCTGGCCATCGCAACGGCGCTGGCCGAGGCGGGCGCGCGCGTGATGATCACCGGGCGCAGCCTCGACAGCCTGTCAAAAGCGCTTGAAAGCATGCCGAAAGGCACGTTGAGCTACGCCGGCGACATTGCCGAGGCCGAGGCCGTACAGGCACTGGTATCCCACGCCGAAACCGCATTGGGGCCGGTGGACGTGCTGGTGAACAATGCGGGCGTGAACCCGTATTACAAGCCGCTGGAACGCACCACGGATCAGGAATGGAACCACATCGTTGACGTGAACCTGACCGGCACGTTTCTGTGCATTCGCGGGTTCGGGCAAAAGATGCTGGACCGCGCCCATGGCTCGATCATCAACATCACCTCGGTGGCGGCCAAAACCGGGCTGGCACGCACCGGCGCCTACTGCGCCGCCAAGGCCGGGGTCGAGGCCTTGTCGCGGTCGCTGGCCAAGGATTGGGGGGCCAAGGGCGTGCGGGTGAACAACGTGGCCCCGGGCTATGTGAAAACCGACCTGACCGCCGGGCTGTCGGCCAATGACGGCCTACGCAGCATGGTCGAAGACCGCACCCCGGCGGGCCGTCTGGCCGAACCGGCCGAGATGGCGGGCGCAGTGGTGTTTCTGGCCTCTGATGCGGCCAGCTATGTGACCGGCGCCACCATCGCCGCCGACGGGGGGTGGACAGCCACATGAGTATTCCTGCCAAAGGCGCGCTGGACGGGCTGCGCGTGCTGGACCTGACCCGCCTTTTGCCCGGCGCGTTTTGCACGCAGCTGCTGGCCGATATGGGCGCCGAGGTCATCAAGATCGAAGAACCCGGCCGTGGCGATTACAACCGCGAATTTGTGCCGATCAACGTGAAGGAAAGCGGCTCGTTCCTGCTGTTGAACCGCAACAAGAAAAGCGTGACGCTGAACCTGAAGTCAGACGAGGGCAAGGCGCTGTTCCTCAAACTGGTGGCCGGTGCCGACATCGTGGTCGAAGGGTTCCGGCCCGGCGTGATGGACCGGCTGAACCTGGGCTATGACCGGCTGGCGGCGGAAAATCCGGGCCTGATCTATTGCGCGATTTCGGGGTTCGGACAGACCGGCCCCTATCGGCTGATGCCGGGGCACGACCTGAACTATCTGTCGCTGGCCGGCGGTGCGCGGCTGTTTGCCGGGCGCGACGGGCGCCCGATTGTGCCGGGGCTTTCCATCGCCGATGTGGGCGGCGGCAGCCAGATGGCGGCCACCGGCATTCTGGCCGCGGTGATCGCGCGCGGGCGCGACGGGGCGGGCCAGTTCATCGACATCTCGATGACCGATGGCGCGTTCTCGTGGCTGGCCTATCACGGGGCGGATTGGCTGTTTGCAGGCGACAACCCGCGCGGTGGCCAGCGGCCGTTTATCGGCTCGGCCCCCTGCTATAACATCTATGAATGCGCCGATGGCGGCTTTGTCGCGCTGGGCATTATCGAGGCGCATTTCTGGGAACGCTTCTGCACCGCCGTGGGCATGGAGGACCTGATCGCCGATCAATGGCCCGACGACGATGCCGCCGAGGTGCAGTTCAACCGGCTGAACGCGCTGTTCCTGACCAAACCGCGCGACGTCTGGGTGGCCGAACTGGAACCCGCCGACATCCCGTTCTCGGCCGTTTATGACGTGGGCGAGGCATTTGACGACCCGCAGCTGAAAGCGCGCGACATGATGCTGAGCGTCGATCATCCGGTCGAGGGCACGATCCCGCAGCTGGGCTTTCCGATCAAGCTGTCGGGCACGCCCTGCGCAATCACCGCGCCGCCGCCAACGCTGGGCCAGCATAATGCCGAGCTGCTGGGCGATCTGGGGCTTGACGATGCCGACATCGCCCGGCTTGCCGAAACCAACGTGATCTGAGGGAACCGTCATGCAAAAACCGTTCGACGATTTTCAGTGGGACATCCCCGCGCAGTTCAACTTTGCCACCGATGTGGTGGACCATTGGGCCGCCAAAACCGACGATCTGTGCCTGATCTGGGAAAACGGCGCGGGCGCGCGGCGGGTCTTTACCTATGGTGACATGTCGCGGCTGACCAAGCGGCTGGCCTATGCGCTGCAAGAGGCGGGCGTGGTCAAGGGCGACCGGGTGATGATCATCATGCCACGCATCCCCGAATGGCAGATCGCCGTGGTTGCCGCGTTGCGCCTCGGCGCGGTGCCGATCCCGTGCATCGAGATGCTGACGGCGAAAGAGGTGCAATACCGCGCCGACAACGCCGAGGCCAAGGCGGTGATCTGCCGGGCCGAACAGGTGGACCGGGTGGGCGATGGGCTGGCCGATGTGCCGGTGAAATTCGCGGTGGGCGCGCGCGCGGGCTGGCGCTCGGTCGCCGAGGCGCTGAACCAATCCAACGAGGCCGCGGCGGCGGTGGTCGAGGCCGAGGATCCGGTGCTGCTGTATTACACCTCAGGGTCGACCGGGAACCCCAAGGGGGTGCTGCATTCGGCGCGCGGGCTTTACACCTGGCGCTATTCGGCGCGGCACTGGCTGGATGTAAAGTCGGGTGACCGGATCTGGTGCACGGCCGATACCGGCTGGTCCAAGGCGGGCACGTCGGTCCTGTTTGGGCCATGGTCCGAGGGTGGCTGCGCGTTTTTCTATGACGGCCCGTTTGACCCGGCCGAGCGGCTGCGCCTTTTGGCGCGCAACCGGGTGTCGATCTATTGCGCCCCGGCGACCGAGCTGTATCGCGTGGTTGCAGAAGACGTCGCCGCGCACGATCTGGGCGCGCTGCGGCGCACCGTGTCGTCGGGCGAGGCGATGAACCCCGAGGTCGCCGGCCAGTGGAAGGCCGCCACCGGTCTGGACGTGGCCGAGGCCTATGGGCAGACCGAAACCCTGATGACAGCGCTGACGCTGAAAGGGTTGGACGTGCAGGTTGGCTCGATGGGCGTGTCGGCCCCGGGCAGCGATCTGGTGATCGTCGACGACACCGGCGCCGAGCTGCCCAATGGTCAGATCGGCCACGTGGCGCTGCGCCTGCCCAACCCGCAGATGATGCTGGGCTATTGGAAAGCGCCGGAAAAAACCGCCGAGGCCATCCTGGACGGCCCGCAAGGCAAGGTGTTCGTCACCGGCGATCTGGGCCAGCGCGACGATAACGGGTTCTTCTGGTACGCCAGCCGGTCCGATGACGTGATCAACTCGGCCGGTTATCGCATTGGCCCGGTCGAGGTGGAGAACGCCCTGCTGGAACACCCCGCGGTGCTGGAATGCGCCGTTGTCGCCTCGCCCCACCCCGAACGCGGCGAGGTGGTGAAGGCGTTCATCGTGCTGGCCAATGGCTTTGCAGCCTCGGACGCGCTGGTGGCCGAGATTCAGACCCATGTCAAATCTGTCGCCTCGCCGTATAAATACCCGCGACGGGTCGAATTTCGCACGGCCCTGCCCAAAGGCCCCACCGGCAAATTGCTGCGCCGGGCGCTGCGGGACGAGGAAATGGCAAAAAAGGCTGTCGCCCATGATTGATGAAAACGTTCTGCAACCGCTGCACACCGAACCGGCCTACAAGCTGGCCGCGCGCACCATGCGCGAGCGTATCCTGAACGGCGACATCAAGGTGGGCGAGGTGCTGCCCTCGGAGCTGGCGCTGGCCGATCTGTTGCAGGTCAACCGGTCCACCGTGCGCGAGGCGATCCGCCTGCTGGAGGAAAACGGCATCGTGTCGCGCAAACCCGGCGGCAAAAAGCTGTTTGTGTCGATCCCCAAATCCACCGACCTGTCGGGGCCGATCACCGGCGCGATGATCCTGCAAAAGGTCACGTTGAACGAGCTGTTTCGCACCATGCACGTGCTGGAACCCGCCATCGCGCGCGACGCGGCACTTTACGCCAGCCCCGAACAGATCGCGGCACTGGAGGCCAACCTGGCCCAGACCGAGGCGCAGGCGGGTGATGACGCGATGCTGTCCGAGCTGGACATCGCCTTTCACAACCTGATGTCCGAGGCCTGCAACAACCGCGCCATCCTGCTGAGCCGCCAACCGATCAGCGAGCTGTTTTATCCCGCCTTCGACGCGGTGATGAAGCGGCTGAATGCCGGCGAACGGATGCTGGCTGCGCACCGCCATATTGTCGATGCGATCCGCGCCCGCGACCCCAAAACCGCCGAGGATTGGATGCGCCGCCATATCGAGGATTTCCGCCGCGGGTACGAGCTGGCCAACCTCGATATCGACCTGCCCATCGCCCGCCTGCCCCGCAGCGGCACCGAGGATTGAGATGACCGACATGACCCCCGCAACCCGCCGCGCGGCTGCCGCAACGGTGACCGAGGCGCTGCAAACCCGCCAATCCATGCGCGCCTTCCTGCCTGACCCGGTGGATGACGCGATAATTGCCGAAATTCTGCAAAACGCCGCCCGCGCGCCCAGCGGCACCAACACGCAGCCCTGGCATGTCTATGTGGTGCGCGGCCAGCAGCGCGAAGAGTTGAGCGCCGAGATTCTGGCCGCCTTCAACGCCGGCGAGCAGCCCGCGTTTGAGTACAGCTATTACCCCGAAACCTGGCGCGACCCCTATCTGGCGCGGCGCCGCGCCAATGGCTGGGGCCTGTACGGCGCCCTGGGCATCGAAAAGGGCCAGCGCGACAAGATGCAAGCCCAGCACGGCCGCAACTATCTGTTCTTTGACGCGCCGGTGGGGCTGATGTTCACCATCGACCGCGACCTGGAAATTGGCTCGTGGCTGGATTACGGCATGTTCCTGCAATCGGTCATGGTGGCCGCGCGCGGCTATGGGCTGGATACCTGCGCACAGCAGGCCTTTGCCCAGTATCACGCGATCATCGGGCGTCGCCTGTCGATCCCGGCCGACCAGATGATCATCTGCGGTATGGCGCTGGGATATGCCGACATGACCGCCCCCGAAAACCACTATCGCACCCCCCGCGAACCGCTGGACGTGTTCGCCACCTTTGTTCAGGAGCTGGCCCCATGAATGTTGTCGATGTCACCACCGAAGGCCGCGTGGGGGTCCTGACGCTGAACCGCCCGGGCGCGCTGAACGCGCTGAACATGCAAATGCTGGACGAGATCACCGTCGCGCTGGACCGGTTCGAGGCCGACCCCCGCATCGGCGCGGTGCTGGTGCGCGGCTCGGCCCGCGCCTTTTCCGCCGGGGCTGATATCAAGGAAAGCCAGCCGCGGCGCTTTCCGCAGGTTTTTGTCGAGAACTGGCAGGCCGGCTGGTCGCGGGTCGCAGATTGCCGGCTGCCGATGGTGGCCGCGGTCAATGGCTATGCGCTGGGCGGCGGGTGCGAATTGGCGATGAGCTGCGATCTGGTGATCGCCGGGCAAACCGCCAAGTTCGGCCAGCCCGAGGTGACGCTGGGCGTGATCCCCGGTATGGGCGGCACGCAGCGCCTGACCCGCGCGGTGGGCAAGGCCAAGGCCGCCGATCTGCTGATGACCGCCCGGATGATGGACGCGGACGAGGCCGAACGCGCCGGGCTGGTCAGCCGCATCGTCCCCGACGCGCAGGTGGACGACACCGCGATGGCCGCCGCCCAAACCATTGCCGGGTTTGGCCGCACCACGATGCAATTGCTGAAGGAAACGCTGAACGCCGCGTTCGAGACGCCGCTGGCCGAGGGGCTGCGGGTTGAAAAACTGGCCTTTCACAGCTGCTTTGCCACGCCTGAACAGGCCGAAGGCATGGCCGCCTTTGCCGCCAAGCGCGCGGCAAACTTTCATCACGAGGAGACCGAGGCATGAAATGGACAAACGATATCGCGGCGGTGGTGACCGGCGGCGGCTCGGGGCTGGGCGCGGCGACGGCCCGGCGGCTGGCCGGGCTGGGGGCCAAGGTTGCCCTATTTGACCTGAACGCCGAGGCCGGCGCGGCTGTCGCCGACGAGATCGGCGGGCTGTTTTGCAATGTTGACGTGACCTCGACCGACAGCCTGGCCGAGGGCTTTGCCGCCGCGCGCGCTGCCCATGGGCAGGAACGTATCCTGGTGGCCTGCGCCGGCATCGCGCCCGGCCAGAAAACCGTGTCGCGCGGCGTAGCGCACGACCCCGGCCTGTTCGCCAAGACGCTGGCCATCAACCTGGGCGGCACGTTCAATGCCGCCGCGCAGTCGGCTGCCGGCATCGCGACGCTGGACAGCGTCGACGCCGATGGCAGCCGCGGGGTGATTGTGATGACAGCCTCGGTTGCGGGGATCGAGGGCCAGGTCGGTCAGGCTGCCTATGCCGCGTCCAAGGGCGGGGTGATCGGGCTGACCCTGCCCATGGCGCGCGATCTGGCGGATAAGGGGATCCGCGTGGTGACCATCGCGCCCGGCCTGTTTGAAACCCCGATGATGGCCGGGCTGCCCGACGATGTGCGCGACGCCCTTGGCGGGCTGGCCCCGTTCCCCGCACGGCTGGCCAAACCAGACGAATACGCCCAGATGGTGCAGCAGATCGTCGAAAACGACATGCTGAACGGCACGGTCATCCGGCTGGACGGCGCCATCCGCCTGCCGCCGCGTTAACGCGATCCTGCAAATATGGCGCTCCCGGCATCTTTTGCCGGGAGATTTCTTTTTCGAATTGCCTCAGAAATTCACCAAAAATCGCCGATGCCAAGAGCAAATGTGGCCATGTTCGCCCAAATTTGCAGCAACTCGTCGCCAATCCTTATTTCAAACTTTCCAAAACCTAGAGGATTCGCCCCCTCGTGCGTCACGCTGATTATGCAGGGTGCCTAGGGTTCCGCCGGTTCATTTCAAACCGGGACTGGTCCGAGAGGTGCCGCCGATCCGGCAAATTCCGGACCGGTACACGGCGGGAAAAAATCCCGGGAGAACACTGCGCCGGCTTGTCCGTGCCTGTTCTCATTGTTCCGCCAGCGGACAGGCAGCGACCCTTGGTGGAACAAGACAGGGAAGATGCGATGCTGAAGAAAACTCTCCTTTCTGCCGCGATCCTTGGGGCCGTTCTGGGTGCCCCGGCGATGGCCGAACAGAAATCCGAATTTAAAGTGGCTTGGTCAATTTACGTGGGGTGGATGCCCTGGGGGTACCTCGAAACCTCGGGCATTATGGACAAGTGGGCCGACAAGTACGAGATCGATGTCGAGATCGTGCAAATCAACGACTATATCGAGTCGATCAACCAATACACTGCCGGTGCCTTTGACGGCGTGTCGGCCACCAATATGGACACGCTTTCGATCCCGTCGGGTGGCGGCGTCGATACCACCGCCTTGCTGGTGGGCGACTATTCCAACGGCAATGACGCGGTCATCATCAAGGGTGAAGGCGGGCTGGAAAGCCTGAAGGGAAAGCCGGTGAACCTGGTTGAATTGTCGGTCAGCCACTATCTGCTGGCGCGCGGTCTGGACTCGGTGGGCCTGTCCGAGGCTGATCTGGCCGGTGTCATCAACACATCCGATGCCGACATGATTGCCGCCTATGCCACCGATGACGTCGAGGCGGTTGTGACTTGGAACCCGCTGGTCTCGACCATTTTGGAAGAGCCAACCGCGACCAAGGTCTATGATAGCGCGGACATTCCGGGCGAAATCATCGACATCATGTTCGTGAACACCGACACGCTGGCCGACAACCCGGCCTTCGGCAAGGCGCTGACCGGCGCATGGTACGAGGTTCTGGGCCTGATGGCGGCCGGCGACGAAGAGGCCCTGACGGCCATGGCCGAGGCTTCGGGCACCGATCTTGCGGGTTACAAGGCACAGCTGGCCTCGACCCAGATGTTCTATGACCCGGCCGAGGCCATCGCCTTCACCGAGGGCGAGGCGTTGAAGGAAACCATGGTGAATGTCGCCGAGTTCCTGTTCGACAAGGGCATTCTTGGCGAAGGCGCGCCCAGTGCCGATTTCGTTGGCGTGGCCTATCCTGACGGCGCAACCACCGGCGACGCGAACAACGTTCAGTTCCGCTACGACACCACCTACATGCAGATGGCCGCCGACGGCGCGCTGTAACCCAAAGGGGCCCCGGCGTCTTAGACCGGGGCCATTTATCCCATGCGGCTGATCAACCAAAAACCCGGGCGGGTGCTGGCGCTGTTCCTGGCGATCCTGCCATTCCTCGCCGTGCTTCTGGCCTATAAAATGGGCTCGGACGCGCGACTGGCGGTGAACCCGTCGGACAAATTGTTGCCTGCAATCTCAACCATCGTGGACACGGCCGAACGGCTGTTCACACAGCCCGACCGCCGGTCCGGTCGCATCTTGTTGTGGCATGACACCGCGATCAGCCTGCAACGGCTGGCGCTGGGAACGGGCATCGCGGCCCTTGGCGGGTTGGCCTTTGGTCTGGCCATCGGGTTGCTGCCGCATGCACGCTCCACTTTGTCGGGGTTTGTCTCGGTTGCCTCGATGGTGCCGCCACTGGCGATCCTGCCGATCCTGTTCATTGTGTTCGGGTTGGGCGAAACCTCGAAAGTCATGCTGATCGTCATCGGCATCATGCCGTTTCTGATCCGCGACCTGTCCCAACGGGTGCTGGACATCCCGCATGAACAGATCATCAAGGCCCAGACACTGGGCGCCTCGACCGGGGTGATTGCCCTGCGCGTAGCCCTGCCCCAGCTGATGCCGAACCTCATTCAATCCGTGCGCCTGTCGCTGGGTCCGGCATGGCTGTTCCTGATCGCGGCCGAGGCCATCGCCAGCGACCTTGGCCTGGGCTATCGCATCTTTCTGGTGCGCCGCTACCTGGCGATGGATGTGATCCTGACCTACGTCATCTGGATCACGCTTCTGGCCTTCGTCATCGACTGGGCGTTGAAACAGACCGCCCGCAAGGCGTTCCCCTGGTCCGGAGAAGCGCTATGAGTTTCGTGACCATCGACAATATCTTCCAAAGCTACGGCCCGCGCCCCATCCTGGAACGTGTCAGCACAAGCGTGGACGAGGGTGAGTTTATCTCGATCGTCGGCGCATCGGGCTGTGGCAAATCCACCTTTCTGCGCCTGCTTCTGGCCGAGGAACAGCCCACCCGCGGTGAGATCCGTATCGACGGCAACCCGCCAGCCCGCGAACCGGGGATCGAACGGGGCGTGGTGTTTCAACGCTATTCGGTCTTTCCGCATATGACGGTTATGGACAATGTTCTGGCCGCCGAAAGCTTTGGCACGCGGTTCGGGTTTCTGCCGCGTAAGGCCCGCAAGGGCGCGCGTGATCGCGCCATGGCAACGCTTGACCGGATCGGCCTTGCCCACGCCGCCGATCTTTACCCCACGGCGCTGTCCGGCGGCATGCAACAGCGTCTTGCCATTGGACAGGCCCTGACCGCAACGCCGCGCATCCTGCTACTGGACGAACCCTTTGGCGCGCTGGATCCCGGAACCCGCCTGCAAATGCATGATTTCCTTATGGAGTTACGCGAAGAGACCGGCATGACCGTGTTCATGGTCACCCACGACCTGGACGAAGGGTTCAAGCTGGGCGACCGCGTTCTGGTCTTTGACAAACCCCGCTGGGATCCCACCGATCCCGACATCATCGGGGCCACAATCACGTATGATTTCGATGCCCGAAATGGGGGCATCCCCTTCCAGACGATCAAGGAGGAAACCCATGTTCTTCACCCCGCCTGAGCGCACGCGCTCGCACCACCCGGCGGATCGGCGCCTGCCGCAGGCCCGCGCCCACCATCCCGACCTGACCAAGCTGGGCGGATGGAAGGCCATGCAGGCCGAGGCCGACATTCCCGAAGGCCGCGCCGACGAGGAACGCCGCTGGGCATTGCGCATGGGTCTGACCGGCGCCGACAGCATCGACGACAAGTCGATCCCCACCTTCGCACGGGGCGAACTGCCCCATTACGCCGGCATCAACACTTTCCTCAAGGCCCCCTATGCCGAGGATGTTTTGGAGGTTGCCAATTACGACGCCACCGTTCTGGGCATCCCGTTTGACGGCGGCACCACCTATCGGCCCGGCACCCGGTTTGGCCCGCAGGGCCTGCGCAAGATCTCGGCGCTTTATACGCCTTATAACTATGAGCTCGGCGTTGATCTGCGCGAACAGATGACCATGTGCGATGCCGGCGACGTCTTCACTATCCCGGCCAATCTGGAAAAGAGCTTTGACCAGATCAGCCGCGCCGTCAGCCACGTGTTCAGCTCGGGCAGCCTGCCGATCATGATCGGCGGCGACCATTCGATCGGCTTCCCCTGCGTGCGGGGCATCGCCGAATGCACGTCCAAGAAAATTGGCATCGTGCATTTCGACCGCCACGCCGACATTCAGGAGAAAGACCTGGATGAACGCATGCACACAACCCCCTGGTTCCACTCGACAAACCTGCCCAACGTTCCGGCCAAGAACCTTGTTCAGGTCGGCATCGGTGGCTGGCAGGTCCCGCGCGAGGCGGTAAAGGTCGCACGCGAGCGTGAAACGAACATCATCACCATGGCCGATATGGAGCGGATGGGCGTCGACAAAACCGCCGAGATGGCGCTGGAAATGGCGTGGGACGGTGTGGACATGGTCTATATGTCCTTTGACATCGACAGCATCGATTGCGGTTTTGTGCCCGGCACCGGCTGGCCCGAACCCGGCGGGTTCCTGCCGCGTGAGGCGCTGGCGCTGGCCAGCAAGGTCGCGGCGCAGGGTATCTGCGGCATGGAGTTGGTCGAGGTCTCGCCGCCCTATGACACCTCGGACATCACCGCCCTGATGGGCACCCGCGTGATTGTCGACGTGTTGGGCGCGATGGTCAGCAACGGCACGTTGGGCAAACACAAGGTTCATATCGACAAGCCGGTTGAAATCCCGCATGGCGAGTTTCAGGGCAAGAGGTGGTCAAATGCCACATGACATCGTGAACGGCCATATTGGCCACAATCATCACCATGATGGGGACCACCTGCACAGCCATATGCTCCCCGAGGACGAGGCCGCCGACCTGCAGGTTCTGGCCACGCAATTCATCGACGGGTTCGTCAAGGCCGCAGACAAGTCCAGCTACCTGAAGCTGGCCGGTGTGCCGTTTGAACGTCCCGGTGTGGGCGGTGACAAAGCGCTGAAGCTTGTGGATGTGGAACTGACGACCGACTGGCAGGTCGGCACCGCCAGCCCGTCCTTTGGCAGCCGCGAGCTGAGCTATCTGCCCTTTCCCGCCGAAATGGTGCGTGAACGAACCAATATGGGCCTTGTCTATGTCTCGATCGACGAAAAATCGGTCTGGGACATCCGTGAATTTCTGTCCGCTCGTAAAAAGGAGATTGAGGGATGAAAACTGTTCTTGCTGTGTTGGCCGCGGGCCTGACCGCCCTGCCCGCACTGGCACATACCGGTGAACATGTCCACGCGCACCCGCATGGTTCCGAAGGCGCCATCGCGTTGATGGTGTTGGCGCTGGCCGGGCTGGGATACGCCGCGCTGCGTCGTTGATCATCTTGACAAGATCGCCGCGGGCGTGACGATGGCGCCAAACCATCGCACGCCCGAGGCCCCCCATGACAACCGAAAACGCCCCCACCACGCACGACGCCGAAGACGATCCGCGCAATGCCGATTTGAAGATCTGGGTCAACGGCGCGCTTGTCCACAAGGACGAGGCCGTGGTGTCGGTTTACGACAGTGGCTTCATGCTGGGCGACGGCATGTGGGAAGGCATGCGGCTTTACGATGGCGAATGGGCGTTTTTCGACGACCACATGGACCGGCTGTTCAATTCGTTGAAGGCCGTGTCGCTGGAAATCGACGAAACGCCGGACGATATTCGCGATCTTCTGGACGCAACAGCCAAGGCCAACGGCATGACCGGCGACGCGCATTGCCGTCTGATGATCACACGCGGACGCAAGGTGAAACCGTTTCAGCACCCTTCGCTCAGCCGGTCCGGGCCGACCATCGTCGCGATCTTGGAGCATTCCAAACCGGCCGAGCACCTGGCCGAAAAAGGCATTCGTCTTGCCAGCGTGCCGCAAGTCCGCGGCCTGCCCCATTCCCAGGATGCCAAGTTCAACAGCCATTCCAAGCTGAATTGCGTGATCGCGTGCCTGCAGGCCGAACAAGCCGGGGCGGACGAGGCCCTGATGCTGGACCCGCACGGGTTCGTAAACACAACAAACGCCTGCAATTTTTTCATCGTCAGAAAGGACGAGGTTTGGACGTCGACCGGCGACTATTGCATGAACGGTGTGACCCGTCAGAAGGTCATCGATCTGTGTCGAGACAACGGTATTCCTGTGCGGGAAAAGAACTATTCGCTCTACGAAGCTTATAGTGCAGACGAAGCGTTCCTGACCGGCACATTCGGCGCGCAGACACCTGTCGCAAGCATTGATGGCAAGGTCGTGGGAAGCGGTGATCGGCCGGTGATGACCCGCATACGTGCGCTTTATAAGCAACTGATCGCCAAAGATATTGCCGGTCAAAAGCAACGACGGACGGCTGCGCACCAGTAACCGTACCGTGTTCGCACAACCGGCCGGTACAGGCATTCAGCGTTGGCGACGACATGTGCGGTTGATGGTGCTGTCATCCCGCGGGATGTAAGGGCTGTTACAGGCGCACGAGGTGATTGTCCCAGACGCCGTCGACCTTGCCCGCAAGTTGGGTTTTTGCCTCTGCCGTCATCGCGGCAATACCCGAGCTTGAGCTGATTGCGACGCCCGACCCAAAGGTCGCGACACCGCTGGCCAACGGCATGTCATAGGCCGCAAGTGGCGCGCCGCTGTCCATGTCAAACGACAGAACGCTGTCGCCTTTCGGACCGGTCACAAAGAAGCTCTGACCATTTCCGGCGATCGCGACGGAGCCGCCATAATGCTTGAGCCGCATCGTGGCCGGATGTTCGAGATAGGTCAGGCCCTGCTCATTGAGCATCGCTGCCACCGGGGCGCGCTTTCGCGGGTCGCCCTGCCATTGAAGTGCGATGGCAATGCGCCCGACTGCATCTGCATCGATATGACGGATGGAGTTCTGCCTCTGGGTATCAGGGGCTTCGACCACATTCGAGATTGCGCCCCATGGGTCCAGAAACGCAAGATTGGTGCGCATGGTTGGCACGTTCAGCCGTGTGCGACCGCTGTTGGGGTGGGTTTGAATCCCGCCGTTGGCGACCGCGAAACCTCCATTGGGCAGGCGCAGAATTTCATGGGGGCCCACACCGCCGGACGGAAGGTCATCCAACCGTTTGAACCTGTCGCCGGCATCCCAAACGCCAATGCGGCCTTGACCGTCGTCAAACGCGTTTTCTGTGGTCAGAAGGTATCGGCCATCTTCGGTGAACGCGCCATGGCCATAGAAATGGCGACCTTCTGGCGCGCTCAAACGCGCGGCTTCGACACCTTCGGCACAGTCGATGACGACGGCGAAACGCCCGGGACGGCGGGCAAACGCAACGGCGACAGGACGCGACGGATGAGCCGCCGCCGCGTGTCCACGGCCCGGAATCGGCAAACGGAAGGTCACCGTGCCAGAGCGCGTCAAGCCAACCAGCCACGCATTGTTATTGGTATCGTTCAGCGCAGATAGCAACGCAGGCGACCCGGCATTGGCCCAGGTTGGTTGCGCCACAACGCTGGCAACCGCGCCTGCAAGGAACCCGCGCCGCCGCATGTCAGTCGCCATCCGCCGGGCTGAACCCGGTATCGACACCTAATCCGGGCCCAATGTCCTCGGCCAGCGAAAGGCGCAGCGCGTCGACCTTTTGCTTCAGAACTTCCACCCGGACGCGGGATACGGGATCTGCAACGGCATCGGAAATGGGCAACGCAACGCGGTCCAGTCGGGTTTGAGTTTGGCCGATAACCTTCAGGACCCAGGCCCGGTCCGGGTCGCGGATGTCGCCGGCAAAACCCTCGCGGATCATCGCCGCCACACCGTCCAGCTGCGCGCCGATAATCGCGTTGCTCAGGCCGGACCGCCAAGCCTCGGCGCGGGTTGGAAAGCTGCGATCAAACGTACCCAACGGGCGGCCCAGCCTTTGTTCGGATATCCGGATCAGCCCAAAATCAAGCGCGGTATACAGCGTCTTCGTGAACTCTTCTGCAGACAAGTAAACCGGATTGTCGGGGCCCGCAGCACGCGCCAGATCGGCCCAGCCGTCGGGGCCGAACCAATCATCGTAAAGCCGCTGGGCCATCTGGGCCAGAAAGCCCGAGACGCCGGTTATTGCCGGGCATTCAGGTGCCTCGGTGAACAGCAGCATTTCTATCGCGGGCAGCCCCTGTACTGCGGCCGAGGCCGCCGCAATCGTGGCCGGGTCCCTTTGCGATTGCAGGGGTTGTTTCAGAAGCCCGGCCAATGCGCGGCCTGTAAAGTTCTTCTTGTCTGGCCAGAAATTGACCGACAGTACCGCGCCGTTGAACTCGACCGGGCCAAATTGATAGCTGTCCAACGGCGCCCATGCCAACCAAGCGGCGCGAAACGCTGTCACCACGTCCTCACGCGGCGCGTCGGCGTCGCAATAGGCTATAGCGCTGTCGTGCAGCTCTTCGCTTGCTACAACAAAGGCGCTGTATTGCCGCTCTAACACGTTCAGTGAACGGCGACGCAGCGCGTCGTGATCTACCTCACCGCGGCCCGGCGCCCAATAAGGCAGGCCCAGTTCCTTGGATATTTCCGTGCCGGTCTGTGCCTTGACCGGCAGGACCAAAAGCAGGGACATCAGCAAAACAATGGCGCGGATCATTCAAAGCGACTCCAGAAAGGCGATCAGTGCAGCACGATCAACGGCAGGCATCTGTCGCACGGTTTCGCGGGCGGCCTCGGCCTCGCCTCCGTGCCACAGGATGGCCTCCAACATGTTGCGCGCGCGGCCGTCATGCAGGAAAAAGCTGTGCTCGCTGACCGTTTTTGTCATCCCGATTCCCCAAAGAGGCGGCGTGCGCCATTCGCGGCCATCAGCCAGCCATTCGCGGCGGTTGTCGGCCAGCCCTTCCCCCATATCGTGCAACAGCATATCGGTATAGGGCCAGATCAACTGAAAGCTCTGCTCGGGTTGATCCGTCAGGCGGTGGGTCACAAATTTCGGCCGGTGGCAGGACTGGCAGCCCGCATCAGAAAAAAGCTGTTTGCCCCGCAAAACTTGCGGCGCGTCCAGATCACGGCGGGCCGGAACGGCCAGATTGCGCGAATAGAAGGTGACCAGGTCCAGTACCTGCGCCGAAACCTCAACATGTTCAGGCGCGTCGCTGCCATCGGGCGCAGCCCGACAATCGGTCTGCACGGCCGAGCATTCGCCCCAAGCGTCCGGATGCAGCGGGGTCGACAGGCCCATATCGCCGCTGAACGCACCGGCAGATTGCGCACGGATTGTCGGCGCACCCGCCTTCAGACCGAACCGCCCCAGCATCCATTGCTGGTATTCCTCTGACCAGACGCGGTTTGCTTTGCCCGAGATCCCATCGCCATTGGCATCTTCCGGGTCGGCAAGGGCCATGATGTCAGCTTCGGGGATAGCTTCCAGCAGGCCCAGCCCGATCATCTGCGGCGCCACGCGCGGGCTGAGGCGCGCCTGTGGATGCAGGGGGCCATAAGCCGGATCGCCCAGTTGATACGTGGGTTTGCGCAGGGTCACCTGCGTACCGTCACCCAAGGTGACCACCTCGGGTTCATAGGTGACCTGCATGCGCCCCTCGGCCGGGACACCTGCGATCGACTTGTCTTGTATCTGCGTGCCATAAGTCGGCTCAGGCACGTTTGCCAGATAGCTCAACGCCTCGGCGTTCAGCCCGCTGACCTCGTCAGGGATCGACACGCGCAGGAACATTGACACACCCGCGTCATCACCGTCCTCGGGCGGATGACCGCGCCCGTCTTTTATATGGCAACGCTGACAAGCGCGGGCGTTGTAGATCGGGCCCAACCCGTCGCTGCTGACGGTCGACGCAGGAGCCGTCACCCAAAGCTTGCGGAAGAAACCGTTCCCGACCTTGAAGTCCAGCTCGCGCTCGAACGACATATTCGCACTGGCGAAAGAGAACGCATTGCGGTTCAGGGCGTCAAACTTGGTGGCCTTACCCGCCGGGTGGGTTTCAAAGGGTTCGGGTGCATCAAACCGGGTCGTCGGGGCCGTCACGGCGGCAATCCGCGCGGCCTCGGCCTCGGTGCGGGGAATGATCGACAGGTGGGGCTCCCCCCACCCGTTGGCATGCAATGGCAACGCGCAAGACCAGAAAGCCGCGGCCAAGATTACGGTGTTGCGCGTTGTCGTCATGAGGGCTTACTCGAACACCGCCGAAACGTTGTCCAGCGAGTCCGACCCCTCGACGGTCACACCTTTCAGCCCCGCCACCTGTACCGCGCGTTCGATATTGCGGGTCTGGGCCACCAACGCCTCAATTGCGTTTTGGATCAAAGCGTTACCTGCCTCATTTCCAGCGGCCAGCATCTGATCGTAGGCGGTGCCAGCTTCGGCCGTCGACTTGATTGCGCCCAGCGCAATCATGGTGCGGTCCATGTCAGCCAACAGGTTGTCGGCCAAAGCTGCGTCGCGTTCGGCGACGAAGTCATAAAGCGACGGCCCCTCGACCACGGAACCATCAATGCGCACATATCGGCCGGTATAGACGTTTCGGACGCCCAGACCGTCATAATAGTGGCTGTTATGGGTGTTGTCCGAGAAGCAATCATGCTCTTCCTCGGGGTCGTGCAGCAGCAGGCCAAGTTTCATCCGCTCGCCCGCCTGTTCGCCATAGCTGAGCGATCCAAGGCCGGTGAAGGCCATGACCAGCGGGTCGCCTGCAGCCAGATCAACGCGGGCCTGTCCGCCGGCGGACCACAGCGCGACGGCATCCATCAGATCGGCAATCAGCAGATCAGTGGCTGCGGTCAGGTACTGCCCGCGACGATCACAATGTCCGCCGGTGCAATCTGTAACGTCGAAATCCGAAGCCGGACGGTTGCCAGCTCCGGCATCCGTGCCGTTAAGGTCTTGACCCCAAAGCAGAAATTCGATGGCGTGGTACCCGGTTGCAACATTGGCCTCGATCCCGTCAAACTCGTGCAGATCCTGCAAAACGGCGGGGGTGATGGTGGTGGCGTCCAGCACCTTACCCGACAATTCAAGCGTCGGGTTCGCGATGATATTGGCCAGTGCGAACGGGTTTTCGTCGTTGCCGCCAAAGAGCGGATCGACGTAGTCAATCAACCCTTCGTCCAGCGGCCAGGCATTCACTTTGCCTTCCCAGTCGTCCACCGAAGGGTTGCCAAAACGAAACGCCTCGGTCTGCTGATAAGGCACACGGGCAGCCAGCCAAGCGGTTTTGGCGGCCTCCAGCGTGGCGTCCGACGGGGCGGCGACCAGCGCGTCGACGGCGGATTTAAGCGCCTTGGCCAAGGTCAGGCTGTCTTCGTACCCGGCCAGGGCAATGTCGGCATAGGTCTGGGTGACGGCGGCTTTGTCGGCGGCAAGGGCCGGTCCGGTCACTGCGGCCGTCATGGCGAAAGTTACAAGAGTTCTTTTCATTTTCACGCTGTCCCGTTCAGCAAAGTTGCAAGTTTTGAACCGCCCACCGCGCCTTTTGAAGCGCCTGGACCTGGCTGGGGCCGTAATCTGGCCTTGCCGAACAATTAACCCAAGTAAAATTGTCAGACAATATATCCGACAAAAATACTTGGATATAATCTCTGGTATCGAAAAGGGGCCCGAAGGCCCCTTTCCCAAGCTCTGAATTCAGACGCTTACTTGCGCCAGATCCACATTGCGTTGTTTTCGTGTTTGCTGGTGTCTTCGCCGATCACGACGGCACCGTCAGCCAGAACGATCAGGTTGTCCGGGTTCGAGATCGAGTCGACCGGGCAAGCGTTTGCTTCGTTCTCTTTGTTGTAGCCGTGGCCAGCAACAACCGGGCTCATGCGCGACACGTTGAAGTTGGCGTCCAGACGCATTTCGTAAACAACACCACACTTGTTTTCGGTAACCGAGATGTCGCCTTCGTCATCCGACATGCCCTTGGAGATTTCCGACATGGCCATGTACATGAAGGGGAAGCCGTTCTCGATGGCAGCAGCGCTGATGTTCACGCCTTCCATCTTGCGGAACTCGGCGGTTGCGCCCTTGGCAACAGCGGCTTTGCGCGATTCCAGGAAGGCAACGCGGTTGTCAGCAGCTTCGCCGCGGGCCCATTCCAGAACGTCCTCGTCCGAGATGTAGCTGGTTTCGCCAGCAACATAGGCATCCATGCCGATGCCGTCATAGTCGCGGATCCAGGCGCCGATCTCGTCGTTGGTGCCGTGGGCCAGTTCGATCCACGAGATGTTGAAGGCGGTGGTGGCAGCATCCGAACCGAAGGCAGCTTCTTGCGTCATCTTGGCGGCAAACAGGGTGCCCGACGACAGGTCGCCAGCGGTGTCAGCAACGAACTTGTAGAAAACAACATCCGTACCGTCATCCGACAGGTAAGCGGTTTTCTCGTCCGGCATCACAACCGAGTTCTCGTGGCTGAAACGGCCCATGGTGAAGTGCTTGACCGGGGTTGCCGAACCGGCGGGATCGGTGATCTCGACGATATAGCCATAGTCATAGGGGTTCGGGTACTTGTCTTCGCCCAGGTATTTGGCCAGCAGCAGGTTATCTTCGATATACTTGTACTCGGCGTTGTTCCAGTCAGCGGTATTGTCGAAATACAGCTCTTCCGAGGTCAGCGGAGTGTTCCACGGCGACATGGTGCCAAAGCAGTTCACCCAGGTCCCATTGACCGACGAGAAGTCGATCATGTCGGTGGCGTCCATATCAACGCTCCAGCTGCCGTCTTCGGCGCGGTTCAGCAGGGCGCGCGACATGCCACCGGGGCGGTTTTCCCAGTTGGTGAACAGGTAGCCGGTGTTGTCGCCGGTGGGCAGGAACGCGTTAAAGTCGGGGTCGTTCGATACGATCAGGTCTTCGCCGGCAACCGACTGGATCACACCGATTTTGCCTGCGTCACCTTCCTGCAGCAGCACCTGGAAGTCGCCCAGGGTCGACAGAACGTCAGCTTTGCCAGCGGCATCGGTCGGGGCGGCCAGTTCGCCGGCGTTCCAGTTAACGTTCGAAATCACGCCAACCGAAGCTTTGGCATAGGTGTTGCCCAGGTCTGCGTCGGGGTGCTGAATGTTGAAGAACAGGTCGTTGCCGAACTCGTACATGCCGGTAATCTCGGCTTTCAGCGGTACGGTGGCCACGCGGGTCAGGGTTTCGGCAGCCGCAGCCGACACGAAACAGGTCGAGCTGAGCAAAACGGCGGCGAGGGAAAAGCGCTTGGTGTTCATCGAACATCTCCAATGTGAACAGGTCTGGCTACGGCAAATCGCTGGAGCCTGCCCGGCCCTTTTGCGAGGCCAAGATCACAGTTCTGCAACGGTTGTTTGAAGGTTTCTGTTACATTCGCCTGCCGCGCAACGCGTCGGCAAAAAGGTGCTGCCCTTTGCCCGGTTCAGTCCGCCACGGTGGACAGATATTCGGCAAGCGCGCGCACCTGACTTTCAGAAAAAGCAAATGATGGCATACGGTTAAGACCGCCAAAGGCGCGACTGAGGGCCGTCACACCTGCGCCGCGAATGTCTGGCTCGGCCGCGTCGCCTCCCGCGCCTTCGGCACCGTGGCAGCGGGCACAGTTTTGTTGAAACAACGCGGCGCCAACCGGATCTGCCCCTGCGGGATGGGTCGTCAGAACGGTGACAATAAGGGCAAGGGGGAACGGAACAATACGGGTCATGCCGGCCGGTTTAGTGGCGGTTTGTCGACCTTTTGCGACAAGCCGCACAAAAAGAAACCCACCGCGCAGAACGCGGTGGGTTGAACGTGTTTTTGGGGCCGGTCTTATGCGAAGTAGACGCCGTTTTCCGTCATCGGCAGCTCGGCCACGCGCAGGTCAAGCTGTGCGATCGCGTTGGCCAATGCCGGGGCCGATGGCGGCGTACCGGGCTCGCCGATACCTGTGGGCGCTTCGGTCGAGGCGACGATATGGGTCTCGATCGCCTGAATGTCCGAGATGCGCAGCGGCTCGTAATCGGGGAAGTTGTACTGCTCCACCGCGCCGTCGGCCAACGTGATCTGGTCGCGCATGGCGTGGCCGATCCCGTACCCGATACCGCCTTCGATCTGGGCCTTGATGACGTCGGGGTTGACCGCGATACCGCAATCCACGGCGGCGGTGACTTTCTCGATCCGGATGCCGTCATCCAGGTTGCCCGAAATCTCGACCACTTCAGCCACGTAGGAGCCGAAGGATTTATGCACAGCTATGCCTTGCACATTGCCCGGCGCGGGGTTGCCCCAATTGCCCTTCTCGGCCGCCAGTTTCAGAACGCCAGCCTTGCGCGCCTGATCCTTTTCGCCCTGCAGGTATTCGAGGCGGAACGCGACCGGATCCTTGCCCGCAGCCTTGGCAGCCATGTCCATCATGACCTCCATTACATAGGCCGTGTGCGTGTGCCCGACCGACCGCCACCACAGCAGCGATGTGGCCTTTTGCGTGTCGGTCAGACCCAGCGACATGGACGGGATCATATAGGGCCCGTCTGCCGTGCCTTCGACCGACGAATGGTCTATCCCTTCCTGCACGGCCATGGCTTCGAACGGCGTGCCTTTCATGATCGACTGTGCGGCGACGTGATGGTCCCAGCCGACGATCTTGCCACTTTCGTCCAGACCAATGCGCACCTTGTGACCTGCCGCGGGCCGGTAGTAACCGCCGCGAATGTCATCCTCGCGCGTCCAGACCAGTTTCACCGGGCGCGAACGATCAGTCATGATAAAGGCCAGCGCGGCCTCGACCTGATAGTCGGCATCCGGTGTGGCGCGGCGCCCGAACGAGCCCCCCGCCAGCATCGTGTTGATCTCGATCATCTCAGCCGGCAGACCAAAGATCTGCTGATAGGCCATGTGGGGCCCGGTGGGCGCCTGACACCCATCATGCAACACAATCTTACCTTCGGCGGTCTGTTCGATGGTGCAGTTCAGCGGCTCCATCGGGGCGTGGGCCAGAAGGGGGAAGTAGAAGGTCTTTTCCACCACCTGCGCCGCGCCATCAACGGCGGCCTTCACCGCAGCCTGATCGGCCTTGTTGACGTTATAGGTCGGCGCGGCGTTCAGGGCGGTCAGGATCTCGTCGCGGATTTCCTGCGAAGAGCGCGCCTCGGCCCCGGACATGTCCCATTCCACGCTCAGCATATCGCGCGCCTGGATCGCGGCCCATGTGTCTTCGGCATAAACCACGACGCCGGCATTGTTCGGCAGGGTCTGCGCCATGATGAAGCCCTTGATCGTCTGCGCATCGGTGTCGTCGAACGACACCACCACGCCGCCGCGCGATTCCGGGCGGGCGATCATGGCGACCATCTGGTTGGGCAGGTGCAGGTCCATGGCGAATTGCGCCTTGCCGTTCACCTTGATCGGGCTGTCTTTGCGGCGGGTTGCCGGGTTGCCGATGATCTTCCATTCCGACGGCTCACGCAGACGCGGGTTTTCAGACGGCGCAAATTCGGCTGCGCCGGCAACAAAGTCACCCAGCGGCGCAGATTTACCGGCCCCCGTAACCATGCCTTCCTGAATGTCCAGAGCGCCGGCATCCACGCCCCATTCGGCGGCGGCGGCCTTGATCAGCATCTCGCGCGCATTGGCGCCGGCCTGACGGTATTGCATGAACGAGTTCGCCATGGCGGTTGATCCGCCCGTGCCCTGAAAACCCCCAAAGAACGTGTTGGCGTAAAGCGCCGGATTTGACGGGGCAAACTCGTAACCGATCTGATCCATGGTCACGCCCAGCTCTTCGGCAATCAGCGAGGTCAGACCCGTGGCAGGCCCCTGCCCTTTTTCGAAGTGCTTGACGATGGCAAAGATATTGCCGTCGCTGTCGATCTTGACGAACGGCGTCAACATCGCGTCGGCCGAACCTGCGGCCGCGGCCGCGCCCTGGGCGCTGGCACCGACATAAAGAAACGCGGTGGTGGTGGCGGCGGATTTCAGGAATCCGCGGCGGGACATTGTCGTGGTCATGACTTAAGCCTCCAGGATCTCTGCGGCGCGCTGAACACCGGCGCGGATACGCTGATAGGTGGCGCAGCGGCAGGCGTTGCCGTACATGTATTCGTCGATTTCCTCGACCGAGGGTTTGGCGTTTTCACGCAGCAGGCCCACGGCGTTCATGATCTGACCCGACTGGCAATAGCCACACTGAACAACGTCCAGTTCCAGCCATGCTTGTTGAACAGCGGCACCGATCTTGTCCTCTTCCATCACCTCGATCGTCGTGATCTCGGCGTCTTCGACATCTTCGATATAGGTCTGGCACGACCGGACAGGCTCGCCGTTCATATGCACGGTGCAGGCCCCGCACGACGCCACCCCGCACCCAAACTTGGTGCCGGTCAGTTTCAGTTCGTCACGGATCACCCACAAAAGCGGGGTGCCGGGTTCGGCATTCACCGTGTGGGTCTTGCCGTTCAGTTTCAGCGTGATTGCCATGGCTGAGGGATCTCCCTATTGGCTGGTGTTCGTTGTTTCTTGGTCCCGTCTGGGGCAACGGTGATCTTTCAGGGCGGTTGGTAATGGCAATGTCATTCGGCGCAACCGCGTCCCCTTTGGATCGATGGCACGTGACCGCAATTCCGGGCAGACCTTGGGACACGCGCAGTTTAGCCGATTTCCATGAACCGCCGTACAGCCCGTTACTTACGCGCCATCACCGGCAGGAAACCGCCTGAATCCAAGCTAGCATTCCGATGTCATATCCCCTTGCCTTATCCTCCAAATCATCTGCCCAATTCTCCACCGCGTGACGGTTAGGCATTTTCCTGCGCACCGATTTGCTTATGTTTGTTGGACAAGGAGGGGTTGCGATGGTGCCCGAAAATCTGATTCAGGACGTTTTCGACCATGTGGCGGCGCAGGGCGCGCTGGACGTCGGATGCCCGTTGGGGGTCGAGGGGTTCTATGCCGTGGCCAACCAGCAGGTAACCGACTGCACGGCGCAGATTTACGAACCGATCATGGTTCTGGTGCTGCAAGGATCAAAAGAGGCGCAGTTCGGCGACCGCATGATCCGTTACAGCGCCGGCGACACTCTGATTGTCAGCCACGCGGTGCCGGTAGAGGCCGCGGTGGTCGAGGCGAGCGCCGAAATGCCCTATGTCGCGCTGGTACTGTTGCTGGATACGGCGTTGCTGCGCACGCTGATCGGCGAGATCGACAGTGTCGCGCAAGACCTCGAAGCCTCGCATGCGCTGGACGTGGATGCCGCCGACATGGCGCTTGTGGACGCCGTTGCGCGCCTGTTCCAAATCTCGACCGACCCGGTAGAAGCGCGCGCGCTGGCCCCGCTTGTCCTGCGCGAGATCCATTTCCGCCTGCTGCGTCAGCGCCATGGCGGGATGCTGCGGCAATTGATGGAACTGGACAGCCCCGCCAGTCGGATCTCCAAAACGCTGTCCACCATCCGCGCCAACTACAAGGCCACGATCCCGGTTGCCGATCTGGCGGCCGAGACGGGGATGAGCCTTTCGGCGTTCCATGAGCACTTCAAATTGGTGACCGCCACGACACCGTTGCAATACCAAAAGGAACTGCGCCTGCTTGAGGCGCGGCGGCTGCTGCTGACCGGCAAGATGTCCGTTGCGTCGACCGCATACGAGGTTGGCTATGAAAGCCCCACGCAGTTCAGTCGCGAGTATTCGCGCAAGTTTGGCCTGTCGCCCAGCAGCCAGAAACCCGCAACGGCCCAGGCTGCGCGCTGAGCAGTTTGGCCTTGCCAAGATTTCGCGCTGGACCTGCCGTGGTTCGTGCTATCCTTCCGGCAAACCGAACACGGGCGGCGCCGCGGCCCCGCCAACACGCATTGCTACCGGAGGAGAACGATCATGGGCTTCGCCGCACTGGACATGGGCACAAGCCCCGCGGTTGAGGGTTTCTTTGACGAGGCCAGCAACACGATCTCTTACATCGTGGCCGACCCCGGCACCGGCGCCTGCGCCATTATCGACAGTGTGCTGGACATCGACTATGCCGCCGGGCGCATAACCTATGACAGCGCAGACCGCCTGATCGCGGCCGTTCGCGAACGCGGGCTGACGCTGCAATGGATCATCGAGACGCATGTGCATGCCGACCACCTGTCGGCGGCGCCCTATATTCAGGACAAGCTGGGCGGAAAAATCGGCGTTGGCGCCCGGATCGTCGAGGTGCAGGAGACCTTTGGCAAGGTCTTCAACGAAGGCACCGCGTTTCAGCGCGACGGCTCGCAATTTGATGCCCTGTTCGAAGATGGCGACACGTATCAGATTGGAAACATGACCGGTTTTGCCATCGCCACGCCGGGACATACGCCGGCCTGCATGGTGCATGTGATCGGCGATGCGGCATTTGCCGGTGACACGCTGTTCATGCCTGATGGCGGCTCAGCCCGCGCTGACTTTCCGGGCGGCGACGCCGGCGCGCTGTACGACAGCATTCAGCGGGTGCTGACCCTGCCCGACGCGATGCGCCTGTTCATCTGTCATGACTATGGCCCCAACGGGCGCGCCATCGCCTGGGAAACCACGATCGGCCAGCAGAAAGCGGACAACATCCATGTTGGGGGCGGCAAGACCCGCGAGGAATTCGTAAAGTTTCGCACCGAGCGCGACGCGCAGCTGGCCATGCCCAAGCTGATCATCCCGTCCTTGCAGGTGAACATGCGCGCCGGTGAAATTCCGCAGGACGACAGTGGTGTGCCGATGCTGAAGGTTCCCGTAAACGGGTTATAGCGTTACGTGCGCCACCCCAGCAACTGGCGTTCGATGACCCCGATGATCGCACTGACGATGACGCCCAGCAGCGACAGGATGACAACCCCGGCGAAAAGCCTCTCCAGATCATAAAGCGAGCCGGCCTCCAGGATATAGGCCCCGATGCCGTATTCCGCACCCAGCATTTCGGCCGCGACCAGCAGGATAATGGCGATGGCCAGTGAAATGCGCAGACCCGACAGGATGCCGGGCATCGCGCCGGGCAACACGATCTTGCGCACGATCGACCACCATGACAGGCCAAAGCTTTGCCCCATGCGGATCAGCGTGCGGTCTACGTTGTCGACCGCGCCATAGGTGGCCACCACGGTGGGGGTGAAGGTGCCAAAGGCGATCAGCGCGTATTTGGAACCTTCGCCAATGCCGAACCAGATCACGAACAGCGGCAACAGCGCGATTTTCGGGATCGGGAAGATGGCCGCGACCAAGGGAACAAGGCCCGAGCGGATATAGGAGAACAACCCGATCAATACGCCGACGCTGATCCCGATGCTGACGCCGATAATGGCCCCCACAACCAGACGGCTGAGCGAGGGCGCCAGATGCTGAAACAACAGCCCGCTTTCGTATAGCTGTCTGAAAGTGTCCAGAACATCGGACGGGCGCGGCAATGTCAGCGCCGAGATCCACCCGGTCCGCGTGCCCCATTCGGCAATTGCAATCAGCAGGACAAAGACAAGGACGCCGACCCATCGGCGCGGTTTCGGGGCAAACCCGCCACCGCGAAAAGCCACGGCTTTGCTGTCGGGGGTGCGTGGGTTGTCAGACATGCAACAACTCCGCATCGGCGGCGCGGGCCTCGTCGCGCATCAGCTTCCACAATTGGTCATGTTTGGCCTGACAGACCTTGTCGCCCCAACTGCGTTCCGAAATCGGGGTGTCGATCTCGATCACCTCGCGGATACGGCCCGGACGGCGCGACAGCACCACGATGCGATGGCCAAGGCGCACCGCCTCTTGCAGGTTGTGGGTGACATAGACCGAGGTAAAGGGCTGACGTTGCCACAACGCCACAAGGTCATCCATCAGCAATTCCCGCGTCTGCGCATCCAGCGCCGACAGCGGCTCGTCCATCAGCATCACGGCGGGGTTCACCGCCAGCGCACGGGCGATGGCGACCCGCTGTTTCATCCCGCCCGACAGCTGTTTCGGCAGGGCGCGGGCAAAATCCGACAGCTTGGTACGGTCCAGAACATCGGCAATGATCGCCTTGGCGGCCTCGCCCCGGATGCCGTGATCTTCCAGCACAAGCGAGATATTGCCCGACACGCTGCGCCACGGCAGCAGGGCAAAATCCTGAAAGATATAGGTAAGCGGGTTCAGACAGCCCGCCGGCACGTCGCCCACCTGTAACACGCGGCCAATCTGCGGCCGTTCCAGCCCGCCGATAAAGCGCAGAAGTGTGGATTTGCCGCAGCCCGACGGGCCGACGATACAGACAATCTGCCCGGACGGGATGTCCAGCGTGATGTCGCGCATCACCTCGAAATCGTCATAGGAATGGCCAATGCCATCCAACCTGATATCCATGAATGCTCGTGTCCTTTGGTTGGGGCAGGCGCCGGGCCCACCCCAACAATAGCACCCTCAGGCGCCGGTGGTTTCCACGTAAGAGCTGTCGACCAGCGTATCCAGCGTGATATCGGCATCGACCAGCCCCTCGGACTGGAACCAGCTCAGCTGATCCTGAACCGACCCGATGTTCAGCGCGGCGTTCTGCGCAAGGCGCATGGTGCCGTTGATGATCGACGGGGCCGCCTTTTCGCGCGGGCGATCCGTGTAGACATATTTGTGGATCAGATCGACCATCACATCCTGATCCGCCGTGCCATCGATCATGGCCGCGGCGTAATCGTCGACCCCGCGTGAGAAGCCGTTCAGGAAGCTTTCGGTCATTCCGCGCTCGTTCGCGGCATTGTCGGCCGAGGTGAAAACGGTGGTCACCTGATAGTCGGGGATATAGTCCGACACCTTGCCAACGACGTGCCACGCGCCGGCTGCGGCCAGCGGCTTGGCGATATGCGGCACGATCGACCAGCCATCGACCTGACCGGATTTCATTGCGCCGATGATCGCGCCAACCTTTTGCAAAGGCGTGAACGACAGCGAGATCCCCTCGGCCGCAGCCATCTTGGCGCCCATATAGTGGAAGGACGAGCCCGCCTGCGTGACCGCGTATTTCTTGCCATCAAGGTCTTTCAGCGTCTTGGTGCCCGCCTGATAGGACGCGTCCGAGATCAGATAGGATTGACCGTCGATGCCTTCCTCTTCCTTCAACGCTCCACCGATCACCTTGATCGCGCCTTTGTCGGCAAGGCTGATCAGGCCGCCCGAGATCGCGGTCACCGCATAGTCGATGTCACCCGATGCGATGGCCACGGCCATGGGTTGCGCGGCCTGGAAGAACTCGAATTCCACATCCAGACCTGCATCGGCGAAATAGCCCCGCTCATATGCAACGAAATTGCCCGAATGCGAGGTAAAGCGCAGCGCGCCGACCTTGATTTTCTTGTTCATGGCAAGGGCGGGCGTGGCCAGCGTGCTGGCAGCGGTGCCTCCCATCAGGGCCAGTGCCCCGCGGCGATTAAGCTTGATCATGTTTTCCTCCCTATGATCGAAATTTAGGTGCCTGTTTTCAGGTCTGCTTCGATTTCCCGTTCAATCAACGTCAAAGCGGTCGCCACATCGCGCGCCAGAACGGCGTTCAACAACGCACGCTGCCGATCCTTGCGCGCGGCAAAATCCAACCGTCCCTCGCGCAGCAATGCCAGCCGGAACCGGCGGCTTTGGTCGAAAAGGCGGCGTTGCATTTCAATCAGGCGCGGGCTTTCGCAGGCTTCGATCATGGCGGCCGAGAAGGCCCGGCAGGCTTCGTCCCATTCCAGTGCCGTCAAATCATCCGAGCTGTCTGCAACAGCGGCCTCGGATTTTTGCAGCGTGTGGTGGGCGGCGATCACGCGCCCCTCCCACGCGATGTCACCTTTGTCCAGCGCCAGGGTCAGCGCGATCTTTTCAACTTCGCCGCGCACCAGGGCAATGTCGCGCATGTCGTCCTCGGTGGCCGAGGTCACGCGGAAACCGCGTTGGGACGTCGCTTCGACAAGGCCCTCGGACGCAAGAATGCGCAGCGTTTCCCGCATGGAGTGGTTCGAACCGCCATAGCGGCTGCGCAGTTCGTTGATCTTCAGTTTCTGGTCGGGACGCAGCGCACCAAAAGAAATGTCACGCCGCAAGGCCGAAGCCAGCATGCTGACAATCGTGTCATCCTGACTGTTGTCGCGCCGAAAAATCGCCCTATCCCCCATTCGCGTAAATGTTGGATATTTCTGGCATCACCCAACGAAGGCGTCAAGTTCCGCAAATGTCGTCAGCCGCTCCAGTCGTTTTGCATCAACGCAGCCCGCAAGTTGATCAAGCCATCTTCCAGCGCGCTTTCGGTCAAGGGACCGCCAAGGCAGACACGCAGAAATTCGCCCGGCGCCACGCCCACGGTAAACACGTCGCTGGGCACGATTCCGATCGGCCCGCCGGCTGTGCGCGCCAGAACCTCGGCCCGGCTGAGGCCAAGCGGCGGCTGCATCCAGATGTTGAACGCCTCGGGCTGGGATTCGAAAGTGACGTCGGGCAACACCCGCGCGGCAAGGTCTTGCCGGCGCCGGGCGACACGCCGGGTTTCGGCGACCACGGCGTCGGCGGTGCCCTGTTCGATCCAGGTGCTTAACAAGGCGAGGTTCAGGGGCGAGGTCATGACACTGGTGGTGCGAATGACCTGCACAAAGGCCGAAAGCTGCGCGCGATCAGGGGCCGTGGCATAGGCAAGCCGCAGCCCTGCGCCAAACGCCTTGGACACGCCCAGGATGTGCCATGCGAGATCGGGGATCATGTCCGAAATCGGAATGGGCGTGTCCGAGACCACCAGACCATAAGCGTCATCTTCGATCAGCTGCATGCCAAGGCTGCGCAGCGTGTCGGCGATCTCCATCCGGCGGTCGTTCGGAATGGTGTGCGTGGTTGGGTTGCGCAGCGTTGGGTTCAGGTACAGAACGGCATGGGGATGCTGTGCGGCGGCATCGATTATGGCCGCGGGCAACACGCCTTTCTCGTCCTCTTCCAGCGCGATCAGCGGTATCGAGAGCTGCGCCGCAATGGCACGGATGCCCGGATAGGTGACCGGTTCGCACAGGATCACCGTTTCCGGCTTGCGGATCACCATCAGCGCCGCCTGAATCGCGGCATGCGCCCCCGGGGTGATCGTCAGGGTGTTGGGCGACACACGGCGCCCATTTGATTGCATCCAATCTATCGACACCTCACGATCTTTTTTGCCCCCTGTTGCAGATTGATAGCGCAGCAAAGGCACGATGTTCGATGCAACATGATCCAGGCCGCGTTGCATCCGTTCGATCAGGGCCGCGTCCTCGATCTCGGGCGGCATGTTCATCCGCGGGTCTTCTTCCAGCACGCGCTGCGGGTCGGGGCCCTCGTGATGGGGCTTTGCCTCGCTGACAAACGTGCCACGCCCCACGTGGCTTTGCACGAATCCACGGCGCGCGGCCTCGGCATAGGACCTTGAAATAAGGGATATATCTACCCCCATTGCCTCGGCAATCCTGCGTTGCGGCGGCAGGCGCTGTCCGGGCTTCAACCGCCCGGCTGCAATATCTTCACCAATTGCGATCGCCAACTCGATGTATTTCGGCTGTCCGGTATCGCGAATTTTCGGCAGCCATACCTCTTTACTCATCGTTTCGATGCCTTGTTCTTCTGTGCTCCATTGAGATCACATGATCGTGCAACGGCAAAAAAATTGCAATTACCGGAATTGCAGCATTGACTTATTATTGCATGCAAACAATATCGGAATTGACTGAAGACAAGCTTACTCTGTTTCGCCAAATGCGGAGCTGAAGACTGAACCGGGAACCGCGTTCAGATCCCGTGGAACCGCAGGTCCGCGAACAGAGAAGGTGTGTTCAGCAGTCACGCCGACCTTCCACGAGGTGCGCCTGCCCGTGCCTCACAACCTGACTGAAAGGAAACCGACATGACCAACGAAAACGATCACCAGAAAGATGCAATCGACCAAGACCGCCGCCGCGTGATGACGGGCGTAGCTGGCGCAGCTGCTGCCGGTGCCACTGTGATGGCTGGCTCGGCCACTTCTGCCGCCACCCCGGAAGCCATGGAATATTATGCAGACCCCGAGACCCCCGGCCTGCCCGATATGGACATGGACATCGACCCCGAACGCACGGCGCTGGTTGTCGTTGACCCGCAGGTCGACTTTCTGGACCCCAACGGCGTTGCCTGGGGCGTGGTTGGCGAAAGCGTGACCGAACAGGGTGTGGTCGACAACCTGGAGCGCCTGTTCATCGCCGCCAAGGCCGCAGACATGCCGGTTGTGGTTTCGCCGCACTATTACTTCCCGCAGGACCACAAGTGGAAGTTCGAAGGCACGCTGGAACGCGTCATGCACTCGATCCACATGTTCGACCGCAACGGGCCGCTGAACCTGGAAGGCTTCGAAGGTTCGGGCGCTGACTGGATGCCGCAGTACAAGAAGTACATCAATGACGGCAAAACCATCGTCTGTTCGCCCCACAAAGTTTACGGCCCGGAGCAGAATGACCTGGTGCTGCAGCTGCGCAAAATCGGCGTGGACAAGGTGATCCTGGCCGGTATGTCGGCGAACCTCTGCGTGGAAAGCCACATGCGTGAGCTGCTGGAAACCGGGTTCGAAGTGGCCGTTGTACGCGACGCAACCGCCGGCGCGAAAGTACCCGAAGGTGACGGTTACCTGGCCGCCCTGATCAACTTCCGCATGATCGCAAACGCGGTTTGGTGGACCGACGAAGCCGTCCAGCGCATCGCCAAAGGCGCCTGATCTTTCTTCCCCTTCTATTCAAAGGATAAACTGATGAAACTGAACGTAGTTCTGCCCACGCTGGCAACCGCCGCCGCCCTGACCCTGTCGACCGCTGCTTTTGCTGCCGACGAGTACAACGTCGCCAACGGCCTGACCCTGAACGGTCAGCCGCTGGGCCTGCATGGCACCGATCCGGTGTCAATGTTCAACGGTGCAGCCCCGGTTCTGGGCGATGCGACCTACACCTCGTCGTTCGACGGTGTGGACTATTACTTTGCCTCGGTCGAAGCCCAGGCCAAGTTTGACGCCGACCCCGAAGCCTTCCTGCCGCAATTCGGTGGCTTCTGCGCCTTTGGTGTGTTCGTTGGCAAAAAGCTGGACGGCGACGTGCGTTATGCCGACATCGTGGATGGCAAGCTGTACCTGTTCGTCAACGCCGCGATCTTCGAAAAATACCTCGAAGACCGTGAGGGTGTGATCGCCGGTGCCAACGCCAAATGGGCCGACATCGTGAACACGCCGATCCGCGACCTGTAAGCGGATCAGCGCGGCGGCCCGTTACCGACTTCGGGCCGCCGCAACTCAAAGCAATTTTGCCAAAAAAGATACAGACGCGAAACGCGCAGCATTCCAATTTGCGAGGAACAGATGCCAATTCATTTGAACGACACTGTCGCACCGATTATCCAAACACGCCTGCACCGGTTTGATGCCATCGCCTGGTATGTCCGCCAAGGGCTGATACGCACGCATTTTCATTTCCGATGCTGGTTGATCAGGCCGTTCCGGGCTTCGGCCACCTGCTGAGCATCGGTCCGACGCATCGCAGGTGGCGGTTGGCTGTGCGGAAGAATGCGCCTAGCCGGCCGGGACAAAGCCCTGGTGCATCCAGATCTGCCCGTACAGCAACAGCGCCGCGGACAAGGCACAGGCAAGCGTTCGCACCGAATTCCAGAACGTCCAGCGCGGCAGGTAGGTTTGCACCCAATAATCCCGCGCAGATGCACCGGTCGTTTCCAATTCGGCCAGGGCATTGTTCATGGGGACGTTGAAAACAATCGTTACCCCAAAGCAGCCGATCAGGTAGACCAGCCCGGAGAGCATGATCAGGGTGCCGCCCGTCCCTGTCAGAGCAAACCCGCCATAGGCGGCGATGGCCACCGATCCGGCGGCCATGCCCAGAAACAGAGGCATAAAGATCCAGCGGAAAACCTCGCGGTTGATTTTTTGCATGGCGTCAACACCTCCATGTCCGCTCGTCAACGCCAACGCGCGCATGACGAAGTCAGAAAATGCCAGGAACACGCCACCTACAAAGGCATAGGCGAGCGTGGCAAAGGGGATCAGGAAAAGCGTCGTAATGTGCATTTGGGTCCATCCTTTTGTCTGTGCGGGCTCGATCATTCTTTGATCCGGAATGTTGATCGAGCCCCGGGTTTGTGGCGGGTGCGGCCCTTAAAGGAACAAGGCCGCGGCCCATCCCGTCGCCGTCAGGCAGAAAAGCGACGAGAAATAGATCAGGTAGAACTGAAGCCGGAAACCCCGGCACGGGTATCGCATATGCCCAAGATGCCCGGCCAGATCCCGCTCAAACGCCATGACGGGCGCTTTCGCGGACTTGGCCGACCAGAACCGACCAATCCATACCCAGTGCACCGTAAACTGGCCCGGCATCGACGCTGGCGTTGTCGGCAAGGATTTCGATCATCAGACTTGCCCCATCCGCAACAACGACACCCGCCTGCGTCAAACGCACCAGCGCGGTTTCGCGTTTGGTTGCGTTGAACGTCCCGCTGGCGTCGACCGCAACATAAGCTTCGAAGCCTTCGCGCACGGCGCGCATTGCCGGGAACGCCGCGCAAACCTCCAACGAGAGGCCCGCGAAAATCAGTTTTGTCCGACCGGTTGCACGGATGGCCTCTTCGACACGCGGATCGTCCCAGGCATTGACGGTTGTGCGATCGATAAAGGTCTGATCCGGCAAGGCCTCGGTCAGTTCTGGGATGGCCGGCCCCCAAAGGGTCTGGGACGAGGTGGTTGTGGTGACAATCGGTAGTCCAAGCGCCTGCGCAGCCTTGGCCAGGCCAACGATATTGTGCTTGAGCTCGGCAATGGGATAGTCGCGGACGCCGGTCATCAGACCGACCTGATTGTCGACAAGCACCAATGCGGCGTTGTCACGTGTCAGCGGGGTGGGATTGTAGGAATTTGTCATAGAATTCTCCTGTGTTGGGATTGGTTTTCAGTCAATTGATCCAAGCCGACCGGCGCGGTATTCGGCTTCGACGGCGTCAAGCTGTGCAGCGGTGTCCATGACAAACGGGCCGCGTTGCACAAAGGCTTGGCGAAGGGGTTGGCCCCGAAAGAGGACCACGTGCGCACCGCGCCCGGATGACAGTGCAATGTCATCGGCACCGGCCACGGCGATGGCTTTTCCCGGTTCAACGTCGATCGATGCGCTGCGCCAGGTCACCGTGGCGCTGCCTTTGATGCCAAGAAGCCAGGCGTGCTGACCTGCGTCGCCGTGATGCGTGAAGTGGCCGCCGGGCTGAATGGTGAGATCCAGCAGGCTCAGCGGGATATCGGGTGCGGCTGCCCCCGAAACACCATTGGCCTGCCCCAACACGACCCTTGCCGAGGATCGCTCGCCCATGACGGATGGGATGTCGCTGGCACGCAGGTGAAAAGCGCTGGGTGCATCATGGCGTTTGTCGCCGGGCAGGTTCACGAAGACCTGCAGCGCATGGGTCGTGGCCCCCGGTCGCGGCGCTTCGTTGTGAATCGCCCCCCGGGCTGCCTTGAACCAGTACAAGTCGCCCGGTGCCAGATCTATGTCGTTACCCAACGAGTCGCGGTTGCGAAACGCGCCTTTGCTGTCTTCGAAAACAACGGTGACAGCGGACATGCCCGCATGTGCGTGGGTTCCAAAAGTGGGCTGGGTCATCACAAAGTGATCCACCATGATCAACGGGTCCATCAGCCCCTGAAACTCTGAATGCTGAAAGCTTTTGGCAGAAAACCCGTCGCCGATCGCGACCGCTCTGCCGTCGCTTTGCGCGTAGGTTTCGCAAGGGATGCCTGCAAGTTTGTCTATGGGGTGGCTGTTCATCTTGGTCTCTCGCTTCTGTTGAACCAACAATATGAGCGAGACAATCAGCGGAAAATCCGGCAATATCAGAACCTATCGTTCTATAGATGGGACAATAAGGAAAAACAGGATGGACCTTAACGACGCGTTCTATTTCGTGCAGGTGGTTGAAAAGGGAGGGTTTTCGGCTGCCGCCCGCACGCTGGGCATCCCGAAATCGCGGCTGAGCCGGCGTGTGCGGCAATTGGAAGACGATCTGGGCGTGCGTTTGCTGCAACGTACATCGCGCGTTGTTACCCCGACCGAGTTGGGGGCAGAGTATTTCCGCCATGCGCAAGAGGCCCTGAGCAGGTTCGACGATGCAGAGACAGCCATGCGCCGCAAAGCCAACAACATCGAGGGCACGGTGACCGTGTCGTGCTCGGTTGGGATGGCGCAATTTGGCCTTGACCAGGTCTTGCCGCGTTTCTTGCAGGAAAACCCCGGAGTAAGCGTGGTGCAGAGGGCCTCGAACCAGATGGAGGACCTGATCAAGGGCGGGATCGACGTGGCCATTCGCGGGCATTTGGACACGCTGCCGGATTCAAGCCTGATACAAACGCGATTGGCGCAGGTAGAGTGGCACCTGTTTTGCGCCCCCGATTACCGCAAGGGGCAAAGCCTGTCCGACGATCCTTCGGCGCTTGCCGGTCAACCCGCGCTGGTCCTTGGGCGTCCCCGCGAGATGCATCAATGGCTGCTGTCAGACATCAGCGGGCAGACGGCCTCGGTGCCATGCCACGTGCGACTAGCCAGCGACGACATGACAACGCTTAAACGCGCGGCAGCTTTGTCGTTGGGCATCGTGGCACTGCCGTCCTATGTGTGTCGCCACGAGGTCGAAGACGGAACGCTTGTACGACTTTTACCCGGCTGGACCGCCGGCCAACCGCAAATCAGCCTGATCATGCCGTCGAAACGCGGCCTGTTGCCCGCATTCGAAGCGTTTCTTGGGCACCTGAAACAAGAGCTTCCGGCAGTGTTGAGCGCCTGAGCGTGTTCTGGTTGGGCTGACAATCGGGTTCACTCAAAGGTGCCCCGCCCGTCAGACGTTCCGCAGGGCAATCTTTGAGATCGGCGCGGGACAAGGGTGGTTCGGACTGTAATCCTCCATACAACAGAGAGGAATAGGGCCGCCGCTCCGACATTCTGCATGAAGGACGAAATGCTCCCACGACCGACGAAATCAGCACGACCATGCGGGGTTCCGTCGAACCACCGACCCGCGTGATACACACCGCGACCGCCCCAATGACGCCGGTTTTATCTCGGCCCGCGCCGATGACCATCACGGCGATGATCGCAATCACCGCATTGCTGCCAAAGCCGTTGAACGGCGTGTACACATCCACAGCGCTTTCGGACCGTGGCACCGACGCGTTGCAACCCAACGGCGCTAAAATTCCGATGGCCCTGACATCGACCCGGACCATTTCGGTCGCGAACAGACCCACGGTCAGGGCCAGAACCAATGGAAAGATCACTATTTCGGTCGTCAGACCAAACGATTCCGTAACGGCTGCATTCTTATCTGTATGGGTCGATCAGGCGCGGTTGGCGCCGTAGTAGAGTTGGCTGACATGCTCGGCTTCTGCGAAGAACAACCAACGTTCTGTCGCCACACCCCACCCGGCGGTCAAGGTCGCGATCAGGTAAAGTATTGCCGCCCCACCGGAGGCAAGAACCGCAATGAGCACGGCGACTATCGGGACCGCAAACAGCGCGATGACGGATAGGCGCCGCAGACGGCGCGTGTGTTTACGGGCGACCTGATAGCCCATCTCGCGCATCACGAAGTTGGGTTTGGTATGGGGTGGGTCCAGAGGTCGGACAGAGCCGCCCTCGCCGCCCAGACCGGTGGCCATTTCGGTGGTGTATTGGCCTGGATCCGCGTCGATCTGGCGCCAATAGGCCAGCTTTGTTGCGCCGGCGGCCACCAGCGACATCAAAGTGACAACCCCGACCCAATCAGCGGCTGCGCCGAAGATAGACATCATGGCTCCAAGCAACAGCGCGCCGGTTGCGCCCGCCAAGGCCAGGTAGACCACGGGTGTCAGCCCCTTGTTCCACTGTCGAATGGTCCTCAGCGATCCATAGATCATGCCCGTGCAATAGACTGTTGCGACCGCCCCGGTAGCTGACAGCAAGGCTAATAGCTTGGTCACCCCGGCCTCTGCCCCAATCAACCAGATCAGCGCCAAGAGCCCGGCCGGGATGTAGGTGGCGACGGCGGCCACGCCCTCGCGCGACAGCCACGACGATCGCCACTGCGAAAATGCTCCGATGGCGCGTTCCGGGTGGCCCAGGTGAAAGGTCGAAGACAACAGGCCCGCAGTGATCAAGACCAAGGCCAATGCGACGGCAATGAAAGCCATGGCTCCACCCGGCAATCGCCCGGCCATGTGGGCCAGCGACAGCCAGAACAACAGGCCGTAACCTGCGCCAGAGGATGTGGTGAAAAGGATAACGGAATAGGCTGGATGCATTTTTTCGGACCTCTTACCGCGACAGGGCTTTGTCAGCCCATGCGAACAGTTTCTCCAACCGGGACCCATCCGGGGCGGCAGGCTCTTCAGCCGCCGGGGCGGCCTGAACACTGTTGATGCGCGGGGGCAGGTATTTGTTCACCGGCTTGTAGCCGAATTCATCGAGCAGGTTGAAACCGTCGCGCGCGGCCACGGATTTGGACACGTCGCTGTCTGGATCCCCAAGGTCGCCGAACGCACGGGCGCCGGTTGGGCAGGCGCGGACACAGGCCGGAACACGGTCTTCTTCGGGGATGTTCTCGTTATAAATCCGGTCGACGCACAGGGTGCATTTCTTCATCACCCCATCGTCATAATCATACTCGCGCGCACCATAGGGGCAGGCCCACGAGCACAGTTTACAGCCGATACAGGTGTCCGGGTTGACCAGAACGATCCCGTCTTCCTCGCGCTTATAAGACGCACCGGTCGGGCAGACGGTGACACAGGCGGGTTCTTCGCAATGCAGGCAGGAGCGCGGGAAGTGGACAGTTTTCGACACGCCCTTTGCAGTCGTCGCCTCGAACGAGTGAATGCGGTTCAGCCAAGCGCCTGAAGGGTCAGCCCCATAGGGGTCGTGATCCGACAAAGGCGCGCTGTAGCCGCTGGTGTTCCACTCTTTGCAACTGGTTGCGCAGGCCTGGCAGCCGACGCAGATGTCCAGATCGATGACAAGGCCAAGCTTCTTGTCGGTCTGTTTGGGCAGGCAAGTCACAGGGCTTTCCTCCGAAACTCTGCGCCGAATGCGACTTTGTTGGGCGACGGTTTCTGAGTACTGGTGCCCAAAGGTTCAAAGAAGGGCTCGGTCTTTCCATCACCATCAGCCTTTTCAATCGACACACGCAGGTCGAACCACGCCGCCTGCCCGGTGATCGGGTCCGAGTTGGAATAGCGATAGCCACCCCCGCCCGCCGGCAACAGTTCCGAGATCAAGTGATTCAGCAAAAAGCCCTGATTGCTTTCCGGCGCGTCGTCCGACAGGCCCCAGGCCCCGCGACGTTTGCCAATGGCGTTCCATGTCCAGACCGTTTGCGGGTTGACCCCGTCCATCAGCTTGACCTGACATTTGACACGCCCCTGATGCGAGCTGAGCCAGACCCAGTCGTCATCTTTCGCCCCGATCCGTTCTCCGACCGAGCTGTGGATATACAGCCTGTTCTGGGCCGTGATCTGCCGCAGCCAGGCGTTCTGCGAGCCCCAGGAATGGTACATATGCATCGGCCGCTGCGTGATCGCGTGAAGCGAGAATTTCTCGGTATCGACCATGCTTTCTTCCATCGGTTCATACCAGAACGGTAACGGGTCAAAATACGTCCGAATACGGTCCCGGGCCCGTTCGGGTGGTTGGCGGTCGCCATGGCCTTCGGCGGCCAAACGGAACTTCTGAACGGGTTCCGAATACAGCTGAAAGATCGTTGCATCGGGGGTCAGGCGAATGCCCTTTTCAATCCCCCAGTCCAGATACCCACGGTTGGCGTGGCGGAAATAGGCGTGTTCGGGGTCGAACTTCTGCTCCCAGAAAGCCCCGTTCTCGATGTACCGTTTCAGCTGATCGGGGTTCTTTTCGCCCACACCGAACTTGGTGCCATCCTTGCCGCGGAACCCGGCCAGGGGACCGACACCCGGCTTACGCTCGTGGTTCACGATGTAATCGGGGTAGCCGCCGGGATACAGCGGCGCGCCGTTATCATCGACAAAACCGGGCAGACCCAGTCGCGCACCAAGGTCGATCAGAACGGTCTGGAAGCCACGCACATCGCGGTCGGGTTCCACAACCGGATAGCGGATAGAGTCCGCGAGTATTTCGGGTTCGGAAATTGGGCGATCCAGCAAAGAGATACAGTCGTAGCGTTCAAGATAAGTGGTATCCGGCAGGATCAGGTCGGCAAAGGGTACGGTCTCGGAGTAGTAGGCGTCCGAATAGATGATCTTGGGGATCACATAGTCGCCATTCTCGTCTGTTTTGGTCAATGCATCGATCGTCCCCGGCGTGTTCATCGAACTGTTCCACGCCATGTTGGCCATATACATGAACAGCACGTCGATCCCGTAGGGGTCTTTGTTCGCCGCATTGTTAATGACCATATGCATCAGACCATGCGCCGACATGGGCGCGTCCCAGCTAAACCCCTTGTCCAGCCGGTTTGGCCCACCATCCTCGTCTAGCAACAGATGATGCGGCCCGTGCGGGAAGCCCAGATGCGGGCCACCAAGGGGCATCTCGGGCTTTATGTCGCCAGATGCACCGTGCGGCAGCAGGTTCGGCGGGGTCTGCTTGGGGTATGGTGGTTTATAGCGGAAGCCGCCGGGACAATCGATCGAGCCCAGAAGGATTTGCAGGATATGGATCATCCGGCAGGTCTGGAACCCGTTGGAATGGGCCGAGATCCCGCGCATCGCATGCATCGAGATCGGGCGCCCGATCAGCTTGTCATGCTTACGGCCCCAGGCGTCTGTCCATTCGCGTTCAATGATGACCTCTTCCTTGAAGGCCACATGGGCCAGCTCCGACGCGATCTTGCGGATCTGTGTTGCCGGAACGCCTGTGCGCTCTTCCACCGCCTCGGGCGTGTAGTCGTCGCCCAGATAGCGTTCGGCCATCAGTTCGAACACGGTTCTTGCGGTCCGGCCATCGGGCAAGGTGCGGGTTCCGGTCAATGACGCAGACAAGTCACTAACCTTGCCGCTGCCAAAGCCCCCGGCCTCGTTCGACCAGACCAGCGGGTTGCCTTCTTCGTCTCGGGCGAACAACCCATGATCGGCCGCGCCGGGGTCCTGAATGACCAGCCACGGCGAATTCGTGTAGCGGATCAAGTAGTCCAGATCGATCTGTTGCGCGCGGAACAACTCGTGGATCAGTGCGCCTACAAACAGGGCATCGGTGCCCGGACGAATGCCAACCCACTCATCCGCCACGGCGTTATAGCCAGTGCGGACAGGGTTTACGGATACGAATTTGGCGCCGCGTTTCTTGATCTTGCCGATCCCCTTTTTAATCGGGTTCGAGGCATGATCCTCTGCCACACCGAAGAGCATGAAGTACCTGGTGTAGTCCCAATCCGGATCACCAAACTCCCAGAAGGCGCCGCCAAAGGTGTAGAGGCCACCAGCCGCCATATTGACTGAGCAAAACCCGCCATGGGCGGCAAAGTTCGGCGTCCCGTATTTCATCGCCCAGAGGCCTGTCAGAGACTGGCTTTGGTCGCGTCCGGTAAAGAACGCCAACTTCTTGGGATCGCTCTTGCGCACAGCGCCCAACCAATCGGTCGCTAGCTCCAGCGCCTCGTCCCAGGATATCTCTTCAAACTGGCCAGAACCCCGCGGCCCCACCCGTTTCATCGGGGCCTGCAACCGCGCCGGTGAATAGTGCTGCATGATGCCCGATGCACCTTTGCCGCAAATCACGCCTTTGTTCACCGGATGGTCCCGATTGCCTTCGATGTAGTTCACCTTGCCATCGCGCAGATGCACGTTGATCCCACAACGGCAGGCACACATGTAGCAGGTGGTCTGGCGGATCTCGTCCGAAACCTTTGGGGACGTATCCAGGATGGGTTGTTTATGCGCCATGTGCGTCAGTCTCCGCGGTTTGCAGTACAGCAACCTTACACAGCCGCAGGTCTCCAGCTTTGGAAAAGACAATCCAAGATGCAGATTGGCGATAAGCCTCGAAGTTTGAATCCAGTAAATTCACGTTAAAGACCTCTCTCTGGACCTTGGTGTTTGCTTCCGGGCGCTCGAAGCCCGGAAGCATCGTTCGGATGAAGGGGAGTAACCTCATCCGAAGCTTGGTGTGACGCAAAGGGCTTGGCCTTGGCGTCACACCACATAGGGATTGCCTCCTTAGTCTATCAGGGCTCTTTGCAGATGCCCTCCTCGAAGCTCACTCACGATGCTGGAGATTATGATGACCGCTGCCACGACAATCAGAACCGCAGAGATCGGGCGTTGCAGAAAGCCCAGCACGTTGTAGTCCATGAGCTGCATGGATTTGGCAAAAGCAGATTCGCCCAGTTTGCCAAGGATCAAACCAAGCACCACACCGGCGGCAGAGTACCCGGTTGTGCGCAGCATGTAGCCAACGATACCGGCGATGAACATGATCCAGACGTCGATGAACAGGTTGCGCAAAGCAAAGGCACCAACGACCGCAAGGATCAGGATGCCCGGTGCCAGCCACCGGAACGGGACACGCAGAATGTGAACCACCGTCTTTGTCTGCACCCAGCCGAGGAAAATGATCATCAGGTTCGCCCAGAACATCGCCGCAAAGGTAATCCAGACAAGATCGCCAGAGTTGATGAAAATCAGCGGGCCAGGCTCCATTCCGTGGATCTGGAAAATCCCCATAATCATCGCCGTCAATGCACCACCGGGCAGCCCCAGCGCCAGAAGTGGGATCATGGCGGCTCCGGTTGCGGCATTGTTGGCCGTCTCGCAGGCAACAACGCCTTCCAGCTCGCCTTTTCCAAAATTGTCACGGTTTTTCGACCAACGGTGCGCCTGACTATACCCAAGGAAAGCGGCAAGCGTTGCGCCAATGCCCGGAAGGATACCGGCGAAGAAGCCCACAAAAACCGATCGTACGATTGTCCAGCGAACGGCGAGGAACTCGGCGATCGTCGGGAATTCAATAGAGGCTTGTGGGCGACTGCGCGTGCCCTTCGCGATATTGACCGCCTGCGCCAGCACTTCGGACACCGCAAAGAAACCAAGGATCATCGGGATAAAGTGAATACCCGCCGACATGTAGTAGGACTGATACTCCAGGCCCAGGAATGACCCCTGGCTGAACCGGGGAATACCCCCAACCGGGTCAGATCCGATTGTTGCAATCATCAAACCTGCGAGAACCGAGAGCCACCCCTTCCAGAGCGTTGACGCACCAATAGATGCCGATACCGCAAGGCCAAACAGGATTAGCGCAAAGATCTCAGGGGGGCCAAAGGCGCGTACCGCGAAGCTTGCGACAATGCCCGTCGCCGTCATCATAATGATCGCCGAAACTGTGCCCCCAAGTGCAGAACAACTGACCGCAGCGCCGATGGCTTTGCCCGCCTCACCTTTTAGGGTCATTGGATAACCGTCGAGGCAGGTCGGTGCGTTTTCTGGAGCACCGGGAATGTTGAAAAGGATCGCTGTAATCGCGCCGCCAAACACCCCCGCACAGTAGATGACTGAAAACAGCATCACCGCATTCTGGGGGTCCATTGTAATTGTAAACGGCAGCAAAACAGCACCGAGCGTCAGCATGTTCACGCCCGGGATTGCGCCAAAGAGCATGCCTCCGAAAAGGCCGAGAAAGAAAATCATGATTGACGTGGTGTTGCCGAACAGGCTCAGCGTGCCTTGTATGAACAGGTCCATTGGATCTTACTTTCCGTATCTGGTGAATTCGATTACGGCGACATTCACATCATAGAAGAATGGCATGCTGCCAACCGGGAGAGCCACGTAGAAAAACCGTGTGAAAACAACAAGGAAAAGGCCAAACACGATGGCCACGACAAGAGCAATCGTCAGCGGTTTGCGAACCCCCAAGAGCAGCAACAATCCCAGGATAAACAGTGGCGCAGCCACGTAAAAGCCGATCGACGGAGCGGCATAGAGGAAGCAGAACGGGAAGCCGAATATCGCTAGATTCTGAGCCATTTGCAGCCAGTTTCGCTGTGCGGGCCCGTCACTGGGACCAACTCCTTCAGGAGCGCCACGGTGAATTGCCAACAAGCGCGTAATAAGCTGCCCCGTGGCGCCGATTGCCGCGGCAATGCACAATCCGCGCGGCCAACCTGTTGCGCCTAACCTGTAGTTCTGAAGGGTCTCGTCGAAAAAGCTTGTTTGCTGGGCGTAGAGCGCGACCAGCGCTATCCAGAATAGCCACTCCAGAACCGGACGGATGTATCGCGTGGCGTCCGTTGGTGGCACCCCTGCTAAAGCTGACTTTGTCATGATGCCTCCTCCGCAATCACGTGCTTAGTCCTGAGTCACGAAACGGAGGCAATCCACCGACTGCCCCCGGTCACGGACATGAGTTACTGGCCGATGCCCAGTTGTTCGTAGACCTCACGATAGACGCCGACGGTTTCATTGATCAGTTCAACAGCCCCTGCACGATCCCGGTAGCTTTGAACCAGGTTCATGTACTTGGCTTCGTTGAATTCTGCGAAACCGGGGTTTTCAAACCCTGCTGCGCAGGCGGCTTCCAAAAACTCGACACGGTCCGCTGCAACACCTTTCTTGACAAAGAAGCCGCGGAAACGAGTCAGGGCTTCAAAGTCCGCACCCACTTCGCGGTGCGTTGGCACGTCCGCAAAGACGCCCGGGCGTTCATTCAGGAATGTCAGGATCGGCTTCATTTGACCGCCGTCAAGGAAGCTCCTTACATCTCCGGGCTGCTCAAAGAGAATATCGACATGCCCGCCAATCAGCGATCCATAAGTCTCAGCGGGTTTGTCATAGTTGACCTGGCGAACTTTGAGACCAAGAGCGTCAGAGATTTGCTGCATGGTCACCAGCTCCATCGATCCGACCTTGCCCAAGATTCCGATCGACAGCTCGTCCGGGTGCGCGTCAATATAGGCCATCAGGCTTTCCCAATCCGTGTAACGGGTTTCATCAGGCCGGATGTAAATCTGTGAAAACGTGATCTGTGCAATGCAGATCGGGATCCAGTCTTCGGCCGGGTTTTCCCGGATATCGCCTTTGGCGTAGGCCGCAACCGCTGTGTCGATATGCTCCAAGATGGTGAACCCGTCGGGGGGAGAGATCATGAAATCGGGGATGGCCGCTGTGCCTCCACCACCTGGCTTGTTGACAACCTGAAAGCTAAGCCCGGTTTCTTCCTCAATTGCCTTTGCCATGGCCCGGGACAGTTGGTCTGATCCGCCCCCAGCGCCGTAGGGCACAATCATGGTCAAGGGTCGGTTGCCAAAGCCCCGCGGCATGTCCGGCATCGCTTTTTCGGCATAGGATGCCGTGCACGCCAGTGCGGCCAGCAGGCCCGCCAATGCTGTTTTCTTGAACGTCTTCATCTTGATATCCTCCATTTGCAAGATTCTGTTGGTTCGGCTTGTCTTTTCCTTCGTTTCGTTGGGTTTGGCCGGGCGGCCGGGTTGCCGCATACCAGGCGATCGGGTTGTCAGTTGGTCGGAGCTGGTTGTCGGCTTCGCATGACTCGGCTCCGGTAATTCTCAATGCGGTCTTTCAAGCCCGGTCGGGCGGCGGAACGCACAAGGGCTGCCAGATCGTGTTCAGTTCTGTCGGAACGGGTCAGCCCCATCAGTCTTGACGTCGCCTCCTGTGGCAGTGCGCCCGCGCGTACGGCCAATGCCGAAGCAAGCTCGCTCCAGCCCTCTTTGCCAACAAGGTCAGTCGCGAGCCCGATCGCCAGCGCCTGCTCCGCTGAAATGGGCTTGGTGTCGATCAGAAGGTCCCGCGCTGCATCTTGCCCGATCAGAGCGGCGAGCCGTCCTGTTCCAAGGGCCAGCTCGAAATTCCAACCAGGCATCTTGAGTTTGGAACCCGGCGCGACAACGCGACACCAGCAGGCAGCAAAAAGGTCCGCACCTGCGCCAACAATCTGTCCGTGTGCCAAGGCCACAATGGGGAATGGGCTGAGGTGTATCTTTTGCAGAAGAAGCTCGATCCTGACAAAGCGCCACAACAGGTCTCCGTCGGACAAATCGGCGATATCTGACAGGTCAAATCCGGCGCAGAAGTGTTTGCCTTCGCCCTGAATGATCGCCATCCGAACATCACCGGCCTGATCCAGCGCGGTGATCAACTCTTCCACCAGTTCAGGTGCCAAAGAATTGGCTTTGGATGCACGGTTCAATGTAAGGGTCAGTACATCTTCTTCGCGGCTGCAGATTAGGTTTGGTTCACCTGTTGACATCAAAGACCTCCCCCTATGCCTTAACGGCATCGCCGGCCAAGCTGGCCAAAACAGATTCGGTGTGCTCTCCAAGAGCAGGCGGGCCACTTGGAATTGGCTGGCACTCATCGTTGATCCTAAGAACCGGACCAAAAGTTTGAGTCTCGACGCCATTGGGCAACGTGATTGGCTGCACCCACCCCATGTGTTCAACCTGCTTGTCCTGCAGCGCATCGGCAAAACTGTTGATTGGACTACAAGGCACGCCTTTTTCCGCGAAAGCGGCAAGCCAGTGAGACACCGGCTGCGTCGCAAAAATCTCTTCCAGTAGGCCTTTTAACTCCACCTGATTGGCAGCGCGCAAAGTAGGCGATGAGAAACGCTCCACATCTTTCAGATCGGGCCTTCCGACGACATCGCACACGTGGTGCCACAAACTGTTGTTGCCAGCAGCCATGCCAAAGTAATCGTCTTTCGCCTTAAAGGCCTGATAAGGCGCATTTCGGGGGTGGGCAGACCCCAGTTTCTTGGGCGCCTTTCCGGTTCCGAAAAACTCGCTTGTCTGCAACGCGGCTACACCAAGCGTCGCCCCCAGCATCGACACATCGATATGCTGGCCTTGCCCGGTACGGTTTTTCTGAACCAACGCGGACACGAGGCCCATGGCACCGTATAGACCAGACACAAAGTCACACAATGGAACACCACATTTGACAGGGGCGCTCCCTGGTTCTCCGGTGATACTCATGACCCCTGACATGGCCTGCATCGTCAGGTCAAAACCACCTTCGCTGGTTCTTGGTCCGCTCTGACCAAATGCCGATATGGAGCAATAAATCAGATCGGGTTTTTCTGCGCTCAAGCTCTGGTAATCCAGACCATTGCGCTTCATCACACCTGGCCGGAAGTTCTCGATAACTGCATCGGCACTCAGGATAAGGCGGCGCGCATTCGCGACACCTTCGGGAGATTTCAGGTCCAGCACGACCGAACGTTTGCCACGGTTGATCGAAGCAAAGTTCTCACTATAGCCGTCATTCACTGGCGGCCAGGTGCGCATGGCGTCTCCTGAAGCGCGCTCAACTTTGATCACGTCGGCACCCATATCCGCAAGAAGCATGCCGCAATAAGGACCTGCTGCAATTTCGCAAAATTCAATAATTCTAACTCCGCTGAGCGAACTCATAGGATTTCCTTTCAGAGATTTTGAGAACAGGAACTACCGGCTCCGCCGTGCGCCTTCGGCTTCTTTGTTCAATTGCAGTGTGGCAAGAAATGACCGTGGACACCCAAGTTCCTGGGAAATATCGCGGGCATAACCAATGACGATTTCTGCATGACGTTCCATTTCCACGGCACTTATCCGGCTGGCCGGAGCTGACAATCCGATGGCGGCAACAACCTCTCCGGAACTGTCGGCGATGGGTGCCGCCAACCCGATAACGTCCGAACGCCATTCGCCCCGGTTTACGGCGTAACCGCGCTCTCGGTTTTCCGTGGCTTCGCGGCAGAATGCCTCGACATCCGTTATTGTGTGTGGCGTGAATTGATTGGCCGTTTGAAAACAGCGGCGGATATCCTTCTCGGGCAGATATGCCATCTGAATTTTCCCGGTCGCTACGCAGTAGGCGGGCGCCCGTCCGCCCAGTTGAGTATAAGTGCGAACCGGTTCCCTGCTCTCGATTTTCTCGACATAGACGACTTCAAACTCGTCCATCTCAGAAAGATGAACGGTTTCGTTTGTCAGATTCGACAGCTGGCGCATGTACGGCTTCGCGATATCGCGGAACGAAAAATTGGAGAAGATTTGGTGGCCCATCTCCCACATCCGAAGGGAAGCCACATAAGAGGACTCCGGGGTTTGGCGCGCGTACTTCAGCGAAATCAGAGTCTGTAGCAACCTGTGAACGTTGCTTTTCCCAAGACCAAGTCTTTCGGACAGCTCCGAAACCCCGAGAGGTCGATCACTTTGGGCAAGCTCTTCAAGAAGAGCAAAGGCTTTGGCAACGGTCTTGTCCATGTCTCTGTTCCAACATTTAGAATGATGTTCATATTATCAGAATCGCAGACGGTCCGTCAACAATTTCTAAATAACCGAAACCTATTCCAAATATCAGAACGTTTTGCCGGTGCTCGACAAAGTTCAGCCGCCTTGAGGGAGTGGACATTGGTGGAAGCGCAGTGACGGCAAACTTGTTCCGCGATCTGTGAATTGATCCCCCGACTTGCTGCGCAGCGTATTAACGGCTCCTATTCACATCGCGGCGCGGCAAAAATTATCAGGCCGTCGCACCAAAACTCGTGCAGCATGCGCACGCCGCGAGAATTTCAAATTCACTGGGGGGGGGCTCTTCGGTTCCCTTCTCTGCCCTGTGACTGAACGGCCGTTCAAGCGGTCGCGCAGCCGGTCTGGCGCTCTGCAGGTGGCCAGACGCTGGGGGGGGGGGGCGATCTTCACGAGCAAACCGCTTACCCGGCAGCAGGACGCTTGATTTCAATCTGTGATATCGCCTCTCAAAGCCGCCTCCATTGCCAAACTACTCTCGACAACGGACTCGCATATCAGGCAGCTATCGCGAAGGTGGGGGCAAAGCAGCGCTTACGGTATTCTGCCACAAAGGAGAGATGATATGGCATCACCAGCTGACATTCCTCACAGTATCTCCCTCCACCGGTCCCATAGCGCCACCATCAACGGCATCAAAACCAATGCTGTCATCACACAGCGAAAAGGCGACCGCATAGGGCTTAAATCCCTGATCTGTTAGGCCGTATACACTATCCACCATTAGCGACTGCCCCCGGCTACGCGCGGTAGCTCAAAGTCGCCGCCTCAATCCAGGATCGGAATTTCCGAATTTTTGGCGAATGCCTGTGGCTTTCTGGGAAAACCAGCCAATACCCAGTCCCATCATCCCCCAAGAGATCAAACGGCTGGACAAGTTGACCACGCGCCAGTTCGGCCTTGAAAAACGCGGGGGTGAGCATTGCAACGCCCTGGCCCGCAATAGCTGCATTGGCCTCCAAGATCTGGGGCCCAAATTGACGGTTAGGACGGCCACCCAAATCCTGGCTTTCCAGGCCCGAGGCCTTAAACCAAAGCTGCCACCAAGGATCTGAATGGGAGAGAATTGGAAGTTTCAATAGGTCGCCGGGCTCATTGATCCCACCGACACTTTCAGCCAGTTCTTTGCTCAACATAGGCGTGAATTGAGTTGGGATGAGCAAGTGGCTGTGAAGATCAGGCCAAGAGCCCTTGCCGCCGCGTATCGCGACATCGAATTCACCAGTTTCAAAATCGGTCAAGCCTTCGCTTACCTCGACACGTACTGCGATGCTGGGATTGGCCAGCTGAAATTCTCCCAGGTGTTGGGCCAAAAAATTGGTGCCGAAAGTGGGGATAACGCTCACGCACAGAGTGCCCTGAGACAGACCTTTTGCGTCGGCATAGGCATCGGCGAGAAGGTTTAACGCTTCAGTAGACCTCCGAGCAAACTTCTCACCTATTTCAGACAGGGCAACGCCACGCGCCTGCCGTATGAAGAGTTGCGCTCCTACGCGCTCTTCCAAGATCTTAATCTGATAGCTCACGGCTGCTTGGGTCATACCAAGCCGGTGGGCGGCCATTGTAAAGTTCTTAGATCGCGCGGCCTCTTCAAAAACTCTAATCGCCGCCAAGGGCGGCAGTTCCGTTCGAGCCACCAACAAAATCTCCTTATGAGCGATGCCTTATCATTGATTTGTTCCCCATCAAATAGGCTCGCATCCTAGGAAGCCATAAGCCCCCCCAATATCAGGAATTCAGTTGTGCTACTAGTAAGGATTTGTCGACTAATACAAAAACCAAAAGCTACAATGAGATGGAAGGAGTCTCAGACACCGTCGAGCCAAGATTTCCAATATTGGTCCCAGCATATGAAAAATGACATTGGCATGGGTGTAAGGCCGTCTCCAAAGGATTATACAGTGCCTCCAGATTTGCGACCGCAGCCAAGCAATTCGCGAAGATCGCGATGAACTCAACAACACAGTGGGCACAACCACGCAAACTCCGACCCACTTGCACAAGAGCCGGGTGCACATCCAGGATGGAACAATTGCGGATTTGCCGCCGCTGCCTGATGTCGAAGGAGGCTTTCCGTTTGAAAAAGACATACCGGTTGCACCTGATGTCGGTGATTTCAGAATGATGTAGACCACGGCGCTATTCGCACGCCCCCAATGAACCGCTTCGCCATTACATTTGTGAATAAAAAACGCCTCACCCCGAACCCCGAGACACCAGGGAATCTGAATGCATGGACTCTTATACATTGATCGCTTCAGCTGAATACCACACAGACGAGGAGCTTTGCGATGCTATGAACCGCTCGTTCTCGGACTACGCTCTGCCAATGAGGCTTTCAACAGAAGGTTTCGGTCACATGATGCGCCAACGGGGTTTGGAAAAGTCTGTCTCTCGGGTTGCCATCGAAGATGGTCGTATCATTGCGCTTTGGCTCGTCTCAATTCGTGAAACTGCATCTTATCTGATCTCGAGTGGCACAGATCCTTCACATAGACGCAAAGGTTTGGCACGGCGTCTCGCCGTGGCAAGTCTTGATGACCTCAAGGAAAGAGGTATCATCAGTTTTCAGACGGAGGTCCTTGTCGAAAATACCGGCGCGTATGAATTCTACAAGTCTTTGGGAATGCAGGTATCACGCACCCTGCGCTGCTACGATATCCCCGAGGCCAAGGCTGCTTCAATCTTGCCAGGGATTCTAGAAACCTCGTGGTCTGCTATCGCAGAAGAAGCCAAGTTGCTCCACGACGTTGAACCCTCATGGCAAAACAGCGCCACATCTATCGCCGCGATTGAAAATCGCGCAAGCTGCTTTGCCATCAGCGATACAAAAGGATTGGCAGGATACTCGGTCCTTCTGCGTGATACCGGAACTTTGGCGCAAGTTGCCGTGCGCCAAGATATGCAAAGAAAAGGGCTGGGACGATCCTTGGTTCGCGCATGTCAACAAGGCAGCCGTCTGCGTGTTATCAATGTCG
>NZ_JFKE01000007.1 GCF_000647975.1 Actibacterium mucosum KCTC 23349 | reverse complement strand
AGCGCTGGAATAACGGGCCGCTGCAATCTTACCTGACCGAGATCTCGGGCGCGGTTGCCGGCGCCACCGATCCGGCCACGGGCAAGCCGGTGCTGGACATCATCCTGGACCGCGCAGGCCAGAAGGGCACCGGCCGCTGGACGGTGATCGAAAGTCAGCAGGTCGGCGCCCCGGTGCCGGTGATCGAGGCCGCCGTGGCGGCGCGCAACATGTCGGCCGATCTGTCGACGCGGGTGGCGGGCGAGGCGCTGTTTGGCGCGGCCCCGCAGGCGCTGAAGGGCGGCGCGGTGGCGATGGACGACCTTGAGGCGGCGCTGATCGCGGGCAAGATCATGTGCTATGCGCAGGGCTTTGCGCTGTTGTCGAAGGCGGGCGCGACCTATGGCTGGGACCTGCCGATGCCGGCGATTGCCGAGGTCTGGCGCGAGGGCTGCATCATCCGCTCGTCCATGCTGAACGACATGGCGACGGCGTTGACCCAGGACGCCGCGCGCAACCTGATGTTCGCGCCTTACTTCGCCGGGCTGATGACCACCCATGCGGGCGCTTTGCGCCGGGTGGTGGGCACCGCGGTGGCGCACGGGCTGCCGGTGCCGGCAATGTCGGCGGCGCTGAGCTATTTCGACACGATGCGCACGGGGCGCTCGACCGCCAACATGATCCAGGCCCAACGCGACTTCTTCGGCGCCCACTCCTTCGAACGCACCGACACCAAAGGCGCACACCACGGACCATGGGGATCAAACGCGTGAGCAGCAGCGCGCAGGCGGGGTTGGCCCAACTGCGTCGACCGGTGATTCCCTTCGGCCACTGAGGTGCGCTGATAAAGGTGCGAGATTTCAAAACGCCCAAATTTTCTACGCAGGTGTGTGGCAGAAAAACGCCTTACGCTCAGCGGGATTTTTCGCCACTGCTAAGCTTCGTTTAAGCGTTTGAATTCAATTACTTGACCGAACAACTACCGCAAAGGCCGCGCCTTCTGGATGCAGGGCATTCAGGGTAATACGAGAATCGACCTGCCCCGTGGGTTGAAAGGTGCGACATTGAAACATGCAGCGCCTTTTGGGCTGTCATTGATGTGCATTTTTTTCTAATGTCCGCGCGACAGATGACACCATTTTTAGCTGCTGCATATTCCAACGATGACCAACGATGACCAACGATAAACCAACACTTCTTGCTGTTTCATCAACCGGTGGCCACTGGGAGCAGCTTATGTTGTTGTCTCCTGCCTTTGAAGGCAGTGACACCTGGTACGCCTGCACCGATGGCGAACAGGGAAAACGACACAAACTTGGCCAGTTTGTCGCAATCAAGGACTACAATCAGAACCAACCGCTGAAGATGCTGGCAGGCCTCTGGGAAACCTTCCGCCTGTATCGCAGGGTGAAACCCGACGTGATCATCTCTACCGGTGCAGCGCCTGGTCTGCTGTGTTTGGTGTGGGGGCGTGTTTTTGGAGCCAAGACCATTTGGGTCGACAGCGTTGCGAACTCGGAACAATTGTCGTTGAGCGGTCGCCTTGCGTTGAAGGTTGCCACTGTCGTTTATACGCAATGGGAACATTTGGGCGGGACGTCCGCGCCCGTCTTTCGGGGCAGCATATTATGATTTTCCTCACGCTCGGAACGCAACTTCCGTTTGATCGCCTTGTCCAGGCCCTTGACGACGTGGCAAAGGATCTGAACGAAACCATTTATGGACAGATCGGGCACGGCACCTACAAACCCGCGAACTTTGAAGCGGACGCTTTGTTGACACCCACCGAATTCTCCAAACGCTTCGAAGAGGCCCGCGTCATTGTTGGTCACGCAGGCATCGGGACGATCCTGTCTGGTATCCAGGCGCAAAAGCCGTTGGTGTTGATGGCGCGACAGGCCAAACACGGCGAACACCGCAATGACCATCAGTTGGCGACAGTTTCGCAGGTTCGCAAAATCGACGGTGTTTATATTGTTGAGGGCGCGGATGATTTGCGCTCGGTCTTGAAGTCGACGGAATTGAACCCGATGCAGAACGCGGCGTCGAAATCGCGGGAAAATCTCGTGACCAGTTTGCGCAATGAAATTTGGGAAGGGCGATACAGCGTTTAACTCGGATCAAAAGTCCGGCGTTTGCTGTAGGATACATGTATGACCGTGTCACCCAGCACATATCCCCAGCGGTCGATGCAATATCGACGCACCTCAGGAACCCGCATCCACGTTCCCACGCTGGGGCTGTTCCTTGTTGCGTTCATCGCCATGCTACACAATTTTGCCGGCGTGTTTGCGGCCGTGGCTTATGCGTTCTACCTTGGCGAGTTACGGAACGGTACGCTCAAGATTTCCGGCTTGGCAGGTGCGTTCTGGATCGTGGCTTGCGTGGCTTTTGCCCGGCTTATCCTTCCTTCGAGCATTCCGGTCGTGCCACAGGTTGAGGAAGTTGTACGCTTTGCCTCTTTTGCACTTTTTGCGGCGGCCATCACGCGCTTGTCTGCGGACCGGCTTTTGTCTGTCTTGGCAGCAATTTTGTTTTTGTCGTTGGCTCTTTTTCCAGTGAGCGAGGCAACCGGGCTGTTTTCACGTCCGGACGCATCAGGGGTCAATCGCTTCAGTGCCCTGATGCCTCACGCCAACCATCTGGGCTATATGTCGGCGATCATTGCCGTTGCTCTGCTGTACCTGCGCCTTCGGGGATTTTCTCAGGGTAAACTCTGGTTCGCCACCATTCTGGCTGCGTGTCTTCTGGTCGTAATTTCGCGCAGCTCCGGTGCTCTTTTGGTGTCGGTTCTGGGGGTCGCTGTTTTGCCGATCAGTTTGAAGCCAACCCCCAAACGCATGCTGCTTACGCTTGTATTGTTCGGGGTTCTGTTTGCCTTGTCGACCACAAGCCAGGCGCAATTCGCCCTTGAAAAGATCCTTATCACCGATTTCTCCCACGCATTGGCCAAAGCGAGCTCTTATACGTTCGGCAACCAAGGTTCGTCCTTTGCATGGAGAATTTCCTATTGGTATGCCTTGCTTGACACACTGTTTGAAAGCGGAACCTACGCCATTTTGTTTGGCGAAGGCGGAGCAGCCGGCACAAAGGACCAAGCAGTCTATTTCTTCATGGTGAAAGACCCGCATTCCGATCTGGTGAAAGCAACCATTGAATACGGTGTCATCGGGTTCTCGGTGATTTTTTCCACCCTTCTTTATGTGTCGTGGCGCATCGGTGCGACGTTCATCGGTCCTGTCGTGCTTATTGGTCCGATGCTTACGGGCAATACGCTGGCTTCTGTCACGGTAATCTTTCCTATCCTTATAACACTGACAATGTTGAACAAATTTGCGAAAGGACAAATCGGTGAAACGTAGAGTTTTCCTGTCCACCCCTCTCAGAAACGAGATTGATAACATTGACCGTCTTTTTGCCTCGGTGGCGGCACAAGATCACCCGATCGATATCTGGGTGATTGTCGAAAACGGGTCAACTGATGGCTCGCGAGAGGACCTTGCCAATCGTTCCGTTCCCAAAAACGTACGTGAGCTTGTGGTGCTCAACGAAGATACCGAAAGCGGAGACTATGCGTTGGGTGCAAAATATGCGCGCATCGTGAACCGCGGCTTCGAAGAGATTAAAACCCGCACGGATCTTGGCGCTGAGGATCTGATTGGCATTCTCGACGCGGACAGTTTTCCGGACCCGAACTATTACAGCACTTTGAGTGCGGCCTTCGACGCAAACCCGAGGCTGGGCATCGCAAGCGGCAAAAGCCTTGATGAAGGCAGTGACAAAGTGTCAATCCACGCGGCCGACTGGGTGCGGGGCAGTTGCCGTATGTGGCGTGGTCAATGCATGCTGCAGTCCGGCTATACAATCGGCCCCTCCGCCGACACGCTGTCGCTTGCGCGTGCTGAAATCGACGGTTGGGAAGCCAAGGTGATCGACGGTACTCTTTTTCGAGCTCGGGAAGTCGGGACACGATCCAAGCAACGGTACTATGGTGCATCGGCCTATTTCCGGGGGAATACACCTGCCTATGCAATGCTGCGTTTTGCCAAATTCGTCGGCTACGGGCGTTTCGGCGATGGCTATGACTATCTTGCAGGGTATTTCGGCGACTATCTGAAGCGCGCACCACGTTTGGAAGATGTGCCCCTGAGAGAATATTTTGGGAGCTATATTTCCCGAAAGATATCGCGCCGCTTTTCACGCGCTTGAGGCCGCTCAAGGCCAGCGAAGGTGGTATCGGCCTAGCAACAAAACTTGCTAGGCCGCTTTGAACAAGGTTTTGGCAATGCGGCAACGGTTTTACCGTTGCCTCGTGCTTAGCTGGCCTTCAGCAGGTGGCCGACGCGTCGACGGATATTGGCGTCGAACATAACGAGCTTGCCGTAGTGCTTGGAAAACCGCCATGTGGTTTTCAGCAAGTTGAAGACTCCCGAAAGAGAAAAGGGGTTCTTGGCCGCCTCAAACCCGAGTTTCACTCGTTCCCGGTACAGGATGCGGTCGCTAATCCACAGTTCCAATGGTGTCAGTTCACGCTTTACAGGGGCCTGGTCCTTGCGGGCGTAAGAGCTGTTGTTACCAAGGCTTTCAAGGTTCAGGTCTTCGGGAATTGATGCGGGCAGAAAGGCGTTCAAACGCTCAATTTCCCGACGGGTTTCTGCAACAATATCCTCGTACCGCACCAGCATGAAGTGTTCTGGGTATTTCGCCTCGAGTTTAAGAAAAGCCCTTGCAGCGTTGCGCCAAGCCATCGATTGGGCAAGCGGATGATAGCGATCTGCGGCAGGGCGCTTTGGATAGAACTTGTACGACTTGAGCATCGTACGAGGATCGCGAAGCATAAAGACAAAACGAGCGTTGGGCCAAGCTTGGATAATTTTCTCGGCGTGATGGTAGTCTTGTGGCGTGTTCCATCCCCACGCGCTTTTACCAACGGTCTGCGCAGCAGTGGAAATTACAGATTCAACAACGTCGTTCCACTTCTGCTCTGCTGGATCGCCTGTACCATCCGCAGGCCACAAATCGGCCATCTTGCTTTCGGCCGTCTGCAACTGCTCGGGTGTCATTTCCGCGCTGTTCGCGATGCCCTTGGGCGAATGGACGGCCGAACGGTGCCGGACCATATCCGACAACAGTTTCTTGATCGCGACGGCGTCTTCGTACTGAGAAAACCCTTCCCAGGACTCGGTGCTGTCAACATCTTGAAGGACGTAAAGGTCGTTCAGTAAATAGTGGTCAGGACATTCGTTCAATACCCGCGTCAAAAGAGTTGAGCCACTGCGCGGAAGGCCGACAAGAACTGTGGGATTATTAAGTTTCATTGGACAAAAGCCTCGAGAGTCAGGCGATACAATTGGTATCACATCCACTGTAGTTCACCAAAAATTGCAAGGCAGAACGGGGATTGGAATGCCGCGGAAACAGGAATGTTGCACAATCCCCGCACGGATGGTGAACCTGCCGAATTTGTCACCGTTTCGCAGTTGAAAGCACTGGAAGACAGCGCAAATTCGGCCAGGCCAAATCGGCGAGTAAATTGGTTCCCGACACCTTGTTGACCACAAGAACGCCATGCGCGATCAGGCCGGCAGAGGTTGGCAAGCTTGAACAATCAGACCGCTTCACCACGGTCTTCCACCACCCAGCTTCTAAATTGCTTGGTGTCGCTGTCCAATTCCGAAGCCAGTTCTTTAACCAATGCATCCGGTAGCTGGTCGTCGAACTTGGTGGCCCGGGCGGGTACCAACAAATGTCGGATACGCGTCCGCATCTCAGGCGACAGAAGTGGCTTGATATACAGCCCATAGAACCTGGAACGCTTAACTTTTCTGACAATCCCGCGTGGCGCGCGCTTGCCCGCGGATTGGTTCGCAACAATGCCCAAGTCCATTTCCACGGGTTCAAGACCCAAAAAGGCCCAGACACGGTGAACAACCGCTTTGGGGTCTTCGATGTAGTCTTTCATATCCAAGACCAAGAGCTGCTCGCGTGGAAAAACTTCCAACCACTGGGCAAGCTGCATGTCATAGCGAGACACGTCCTTCAGAACCGGGTTCTTCTGGATCTCGTCCAACATGGAGGTCGTCACGGTCCCGTTTTGAACTTCATGTCTGAAATGGCTGCGCATCCGCTCAACCGGGTCGCGGCCAATGAAGATCAGTTTAAGATCGGGCCCGAACACCTCCAACGCGCGGCGAGGAACGTCTTTATAATGCGGATGCCGTGTGTAATGCGGCGAAGCCTCGCCAATCCACTGGCCGGCTTTGGCGCCGCCAAAAACCTTTGCGTATGAATTGCGCCCCTTCTCAGACAAAACATCGTCGGAACAAAGGTCGGCAGGCTCTTTGATCGAAGGCGCATAGATCTCTGGGTGCTGTACCATGTCCAGAAAAACGGACGTCGTTCCTGACTTCATCGAGCCGATCATCAAGAAGGCGGGGTGGTCCCGGAAATTCATAAGGCAATCTCCTATTGACTGCGCTGACTGATTGGCAGCTTTCCAAAAATGGAGGTGTGCACACCGCTGTATCGCGCGGCGCCAAATACCAAGGCAGTGTTCCAATAAATACGGCTTACACAGACGGCTGCCGCAGCACCTGCGACGCCAAACAACGTGATAAAGGGCCACATCAACGCCACGACAAAAGCAAAGGCCGTCGCAGAAACAGTTGCGTTGACATTGGCGAACCCAGACATGTTCAAGACCGCGCCATTCAGACCGCTCAGAATGCTATAGCTTTGCCCGATGGCCAGGATGACAACCAACGTGGTCGCCTCAATGAACTCGGGTCCGAAAAGGTGCGCCAGGATTTCCGGGTAAAAGAGTGCGACGGCCATCACCGGGCTCTGAATGACCACCAGAAGGCGGATGCTCCACGTCACTTCCTTTTGCAGTTCGGTCGTCTTGTTTTCCCGATAAAGACGAGCGATCCGTGGGCGCATGACGGATTGCAACGCCTGCAACCCGAATGGGATCAGCGACGCGGTTTGGGTTGCCACACGGAAAAAGGCGACCTGTGCGGGGGCGAAGAATATTCCCACCGCGATAATGCCTGACTGCTGATAAAGCTGGATCATTGCGTTGGCCATCAGAAACGGCCGCGCCTCAAGGATCGTGGGTTTCAAGTTTTGGCGGTTGAACCGAAACCCGCCCAGATCGCGCCGGACCCATTTCCTGATTAGCACAAAGGCAAACAGAAACAGCAACAGGTCGGACAGAATGTAGTAGGCGATCAAGTCGTGATATGTGATCGCATCTTGCCCTTTGACCAACAAAGCAGTGCCGACAAACACCAACAGCAACACAGGTTTGCCAACACCCTCCAAACTCACCCCCAGAACCACGTGGCCGAAGGCCTCGAGCGCGCCTGCTGACACTTGCATCAATGCCACCGCCGCGATGAGAGGGGCCGCCAGCATCAAAGCCTCGGACATGGTCCAGTCGCTCCAGACAGATGCCAGCGCGAACAAAACCACCCCTGCCACAACCGAAAGGCCCAGAACCGTTCCCCAGGCTGTAAGCAAGACGGTTCCAACTTCATCATTCTTCTTGTCTGCCAGCAATTTGTTGATCGCGTAGATGACATACACGTGGAATCCAAACCGCGTGAACACTGCAATCAACGTCGCTGTAGCGATGGCGTAGGCGTAGATCCCGAAGACCTCTGCGCCGAACAATCGCGTCAAAACGATTGCCACAATAAGTCCAAGCCCCGCTTGGGAAATTTTGACGAACATGCTCCCGCCAGAACTGCGCAAAATGGCTGACTTCATGACCCGCTTGCCTTGAGAATTAGGGGTTGGTGGTTGCAAGTTTTGCCCCCTCTCTAGTGGTCGGTATTTCTTTAATCAAGGCCTAGCTTGGCCCCCTGCCCGCGAACTGTGCCCACAGTAAGAAGTCGGGCAATTATTAGTCATCACGCACCCTCCTAATCCATAAAACTGACGGTTTTCAGCTGGGTGATATCGCGCGGCAAACGTGCGGTACATTCCAACAATCGCGAATACCAAGACGTGCCGGGAAACCGGTTTTGTCGGGCCAACAGGCAGCGTGCGCTGCGGTAGCCGATTGTAAAGTTCTCGAACGGCATTTTGCGGTCATTGGCCACGCGCCAAGTGACTTTATGCTTCAGGAGAAGAACACATGATCAACCCATTCGAAGGCCGCGCGGCCCCGCTCTCCGGCCCTGCCCGTGATCTGCTGCCAATCACGCCGGACGACAACACGGATCTGTCGACCGTTGCGGTTGCGCTGTTCGTTGAAACGGGTGGAACCGTTTCCTTCGTGACGGTTGCAGGCGAGACACGCAGTGTGTCCATTGGAGATTTTTCGATCCTGCCGGTTGGTGTCATGCGTGTTCTTTCGACCGGCACAACCGCAAGTGGCCTGCATGGTTTCTTGATCTGAACAGCTTCCGCTTCGGGCGTAACCGTCAACAACATGCGAGACGGACGGGGGTCATCTTCGATCTTGCACTAAATTACCGGAGAAACAGATGATCAGTTTCGGACTATCTTTGAGCGCTTTGGCGTCATCACGCAGGCAAGTTGGGATAAGGCTTGGTTTTGACGGCGGTTCTTTGCCGCAAGGGGTGCAACTGACACGTGATAGTCAGGCTGTGGTCCGTTCGGATGCTACGACCTACCAGTTTGCCGCCAACGACACCGCGCGCCTTGGCTTCGACTTCGGGGGCGCAACCAACCGTGGCCTGCTGGTCGAACCAAGCGCAACCAACCTTGTGCCACATGCGCGCCCGACAGCGTCGACATGGGCAAGTGTTTCTGCGACGGCAACCGATCGCGGCACCACCAATTTTGGCATCTTCACAGGTGTGACCGTCGCGTCACAAGGTCAAATCTGGAACCGTGTCGCAACAGATCTGACGGTGACAAATGGGCAAAACTATGCCGTTGCCACCTATCTTGTTGGCGGTACATCCGGGCGGTTGCGTATCCGTTTGCGCGATACGGCCGGTGGCACCGAAACAAGGGTAAATGGCAGCTTTGGTGCACTTTCCGGGGCGGCGACCACGGCCGGGGCCATCACAGGCTTGACCGAAATGCTTCTGGCCGACGGCGCGACGCGGCGTGTGTCTTTTGTGTTCACACCGAACTTTTCCGGTACTCTGAATTTCGGCGTCGGTCCCGACAGTGCAACCGTGGGCGAAACCGTCGAGTTTCTGGCCGCGCAATTCGAAGAAGGGATGAGCCAAACTTCCTTCATTGATACCGGCGCGACATCGGCCTCGCGGTCCGCTGATCTTCCGGTACTCAACGATTGGAACGGCAATTTCGACGTTGTCGCAACGTTCAGCGACGGATCAACTCAGACCTTTCCCGCCCAATCCGTTTCACCAGGATATTGGCCCGCTGGCCTGTCTGGTCACATTACGGCCATCCAGTTGATCTAAGCTGCCACACCCGCCGCGTTGGTCGCCAACTTTTGATGGTCAGTCGCGATTGCGGCTGACCATTTTTCTTTCTCCACCTCAACCTGAGTTTTTTCCGGTCAGGCGTCGTAGTATTGCCGATACCATCGCACGAAATTGGCCACGCCTTCGCGGACCGATGTTTTGGGCGAGTATCCTGTGAGGTCCTTCAACAGGTCCGCATCCGCCCAGGTGGCCGGAACGTCGCCCGCCTGCATTGGCATCAGGTTGCGTTCTGCCTTGGAACCCGTTGCGTCTTCGATCGCTTCGATGAAGTCCGTCAGTTGCACGGCATCGTTGTTACCAATGTTCACAACCCGGAACGGTGCGACGGGTGACAAACTGTCACCATCGGGCACAACCCCGTCTTCCGGGCGTTGCGGAACCGCATCGATCAACAGACGGATTGCGTGAACAAGGTCTTCCACATAGGTGAAGTCTCGCTTCATATCGCCGAAATTATACACGTCGATAGGCTTGCCTTCCAAGATCGCCTTGGTGAACTTGAACAACGCCATGTCCGGCCGTCCCCACGGGCCGTAGACCGTGAAAAAGCGGAACATCGTGACCGGAAGATCAAAAAGATGCGCGTAGGAATGCGCCATGTTTTCCGTGGATTTCTTCGTTGCCGCGTAGAACGACATCTGATGGTCGGCGCGCTGCGTTTCCTTGTACGGCATTTGGGTGTTCGCGCCGAAAGCCGACGATGTCGATGCCAACAGCATGTGCTTAGGTGGATGCGCGCGTGCGGCCTCAAGCAATTCAAACGTTCCCACGATATTGCTTTCCAGATAGGAACGCGGGTTCTCGATCGAGTACCGCACACCCGCCTGAGCGGCCAGGTGAATAACCGCATCCGGCTTTTCTTCGGCGAAGATGTCCATCAGCAAACCGGGCGTTTCAACCTTGTCGTGAACCGACCGATATTGCGCGAAGCTCTTCAAGCTTTCTTCGCGCCGCTCTTTCAGAGACACATCATAATAGTCCGACATGCAATCCAGACCGATCACCCGCCAACCTTCGTCCAGAAGAGTTTGACATACGAAAGATCCGATGAACCCGGCGGCGCCGGTCACGAGTGCGGTTTGCATCATTGCCTCTTTGATTTAGTCAGCGCCAAACAAATCACGCGTGAAGACTTTTTCCGCGACATCCGCGATTTCGTCGGTCATGCGGTTTGCCGTAATAATGTCGGCTTCGGCTTTGAACGCCTCCAGATCATTGACCACCCGCGAGCGGAAGAACGTGTCGTCCTCCAAAACGGGTTCATAGACAATCACTTCGATGCCCTTGGCTTTGAGGCGTTTCATGATGCCCTGGATCGAGGACTGGCGGAAGTTGTCAGAGCCGGCTTTCATGACCAGGCGGTAAACGCCCACAACCTTCGGGCCCCGCATCAGAATTTGATCCGACAAAAAGTCCTTGCGGGTTCGGTTGGCGTCGACAATGGCGCGGATCAAGTTCTGTGGAACATGCGAGTAGTTCGCCAACAGCTGTTTGGTGTCTTTCGGCAGACAATACCCGCCATAACCAAAGCTGGGGTTGTTGTAATGGTCACCGATACGCGGATCCAGCGAGATACCGTCAATGATCTGGCGCGTATCCATGCCACCGGCCATGGCATAGCTGTCCAACTCGTTAAAGAACGCGACGCGCATTGCAAGATAGGTATTGGCAAACAGCTTGATCGCCTCGGCCTCGTCGGCGTCAGTGAACAGGACCTGTACGTCCTTCTTAATCGCGCCTTCCAACAGCAGGTTCGCAAAAACCTCTGCCCGTTCGGACCGCTCACCGACAATGATCCGGCTTGGGTACAGGTTGTCATAAAGTGCGCGGCCTTCGCGCAGGAACTCTGGGCTGAACAGGACCTGGTCGGTTTCAAACTCTTCGCGGACACGGGTAACAAAACCAACCGGAATCGTCGATTTCACGACAATGGCGGCTTTGTCATTCACTTCGAGAACCTTGAGGATGACCTGCTCGACGCTGGACGTATCAAAATAGTTCGATTTGGGGTCATAGTTCGTCGGAGTGGCGACCAACACAAAGTCTGCGTCCCGATACGCGGCCTCGGCATCTGTGGTTGCCGTCAGCGACAGCTCCTTTTCGGCAAGGAACTCTTCCAACTCGGCGTCCACAATCGGGCTCTTGCGTGCATTGACCATATCGACACGGTCCTGCGACACGTCGACGGCCACGACGTCATGGTTCTGGGCCAAGAGCGTCGCGTTTGAAAGCCCGACATAGCCGATCCCGGCAACTGCAATTTTCATGAATCTATCTTCCTTTTAACGGCCGTCCGCACTTCAACAACGTGCTGTCCCCACGCGTGCCAGTTGCCCCTAAGGGCCGGTTTTCCGGGGGCATTCCCAATCCGACCCAAACAACAGAAGCTGTGCTGACCTGCTAAAGCTGCGTCCTAAAAAAACTCTGTGTCAGATGCGTGACTTTCGTTCAAAACTCCGAGAGTTGAGTTTCATATGTTCCCGACCAATGCAAGAGGACCGCGCCCGCAAATTGGTCTGCAATTCATCAAACGATGAAATCTTAAGCGTGGTTTCGGGCATTATCATGAGACTTCAATGCATCTGAGAACAGATTCTGCCCCGCACTTGCGGGCCTGGCAACAATGCCGCTGGCGAACACACAATCGTAGCTTGTCATCCACTCTTCGATTGAGCGGCATGACTTGCATCACGCCTTGTTAGCGGGCTGTGGTCTTACAGCGCCGAACACCTTCAGAACGATCTGCTGAACGTGTTTCCTGTACCGATTCTCTACGAGCCAGGACAGCAGATAGGCCAGAGCAATGGTAAAGAGGATCGCCAGAAGCACAGCAACAAATCCCCCAACCACAGGCGCAGACATCGCAACAACCGAAAGCCCGATTTTTTGGTGAACCAGATACCATGCATAGCTGTAGACACCGATCCAACCCAGCAGTTTGGCCAGTGGCTGAACCGCCTTCGGGAACATGTTTACTGTGGGCTTGAAGAACGCGACCACAAGCAAGCCAATTAGGGTCGCGTATGCAATCATCGTTACCCACGTTTCTTCATAGAACGACGATTTTCCGGCCGAGATATGGTACATAACGACAGCAGAAACCGCGAGATGCACCCCCAATCGCCACGACAGTTTTTCGTCAACCGCCGCCCGCATCCCGATGACAAAGAAAGGAAAGTAAGGTGCGAGAAAGATATTCCGCAATATTTTCTCTGCGGGGCCGATATCTGCGTAGATGCTGAATACCCAGGCAAGTGGCAGCGCAAAGCCAAAAATGTACTCGGAAATGTGAAGCGCATGTCGCGCTATGAGCCCAAACACCAACGCGATGATGAAGTAGAACTTCACCTCGACAAGCAGCGTCCAGTAAGCCCCATCAACCCAAGTGAAGCCAAGATCGTTTGCCAGAAAAAACGTTGTGAAGACATAGTCTTGTACGGAAACGTCTTGCGCATTGAACGACCACCCATCCCGTGAAAACGATGGAACGTGAAAAAGCGTTATGTACAAGAAGACAACCGTCGACGAAACGACGAACAGAGGGTAAATTCTTGCGACGCGCTTTGCGAAGAACTCCCAACTATCTGCCGACCGCAGGTATGAGCCCAATATGCAATACCCGCTGATCGCAAAGAAAACATAGACGCCAATCCATCCGAAACGAAAGAAGTGCCCCAATTCCTGACCGTTGGGCAGAAAGGCGTCAGGCGGTAGCCGGGATGTGTAGTGATAAAGGGCTACGATCAGGATCGAAATGCCGCGAAACGCGTTGAGATTGGGGTTCATAACGGGAGCCTAAAATTTCAGAGCAAGGTGGCTTGGCTGAGGTAATGCGTCGTTCGGGTTAAACCCGCAATGTGTTCTACGATCTGCACGCAGTATGCGTAGTTAAGGTTCTTGCGATCAAACGCTGAGTGATGTCAACAAGTGCGACACAGTGCCATCCCGGAACAGCCACCTTGTCGTTTGGTGGATCAAAATACGTGCACACCGAGGACCTTGAAGGGCGGCACATCGACCGCGACTGGCGTTTTAATTCGCATCAACCGGGCCAGGTGTTGGGCACATGACAACGCTCCTGGCTTCGCCCAGGAACACCGGGGCAGCGCAAGGTATCTTGGCCCCAACGTTAATCGCTAACCTGAATATCTGTTTTGGTGCGGGTGGAGGGACTTGAACCCCCACGCCTTGCGGCGCCAGAACCTAAATCTGGTGCGTCTACCAATTTCGCCACACCCGCATCCACGCCGGATCGTTGTCCGCGTGTCGTGGCCTTCTAGCAAAGGCTCCACCGGGATGCGAGTGGAAAATTGGTCGTAAAAACCTCTCGCCGTTAACACATTTTTGCCCTAATGTTTGACAAAACAATAAGGCAGCAATCGAGCGAGGCCTTCCATGACCAAGGCAGTAGACCGCCGCGCTTTGCGTGGCGCGACGTCCATTGCGGAATCGAACACGGGCGGCATAGCCGCCGGTACCGAGGTGCTGACCCTGGACGGCGCCCTTCCCGTGGAATTCCTGAATGCCGGCGACCGTGTGATCACACGTGCCGGGATGCGGGTTCTGCGTTCCGTGACAGTGCGCGAGGCAGAAACAGAGATGTACCTGGTCCGCCCCGGCGCATTGGGCGAAGATCAACCGGGGGAAGACACACTGGTACCCGCAGGTCAGATGATGCTGCTGCGTGACTGGCGTGCGCAAGCGTTGTTTGGCGCAGAACGTGCGTTGGTCGCCGTGGAACGTCTGGCCGATGGTGTGTATATCTCGCAGGTCGAGGCTGCGACCCGGTGCTATCACCTGCAGTTCGACGAGGATGAGGTGATCTATGCCGGCGGTATGGAAGTGGCCATGCCTGCCCAGCAGAACGTCAGCGCCTAAAGCCCTAGATCACGAAACACCGCAGGCAGCATCTCCGGCAGGTCCTCGGCAATCACGCCGGGGCCAAATTTCCGCGCGCATTCCACATGCAGCCACGCCCCGGTTTCGGCGGCCTCCATTGGCGAAAACCCGCGCGCCAGCAGCCCGGTGAGGAAGCCCGCCAACACATCACCCGATCCCGCCGTTGCAAGCCAAGGCGCGGCCCGGTCATAAACGGCCGCGTTGATCGAACACCGCCCATCCGGCGCGGCGATCACGGTATCGGGACCCTTGAACAGCACAACACAGCCCGCGCGTGCCGCGGCCGCACGCACCGCGTTAATCTTGGAATAGGCTGGACCGCGCACTGCCGGAGCAGAAAGCCGTTCGGCTATGTCTGGAAAAAGCCGCGCAAACTCGCCCCCATGCGGGGTCAATATGCATCGGTCGTGCAACATCGCGAAGAGTGCCGCATCGCGGCCGATGAGCGTTAACGCGTCCGCGTCCAGCACCACCGCACGCCCGCTCTTCAAGCCCTCCGCTAATCGCTGCGAGCTTTCATCGCTCAGGCCCAACCCCGGCCCAATGCACAGTGCGTTGATCCGTGTGTCGCCGAGAACGGCGTTCAATTCCGCGGCTGTACCGACCTGCCGCAGCATGATCGCCGTCAGCTGCGCGGCGCATTCGGGCATTACCGTCGCAGGCGCCCCAACCGTCACCAGCCCCGCACCGGCTCTCAGCGCCCCCCGCGCCGCCAGTCGCGCCGCACCGGTTTTACCAACATCGCCCGAAAGGATCAGGACATGGCCGTGGCTATACTTGTGGTCACCCAGCTTTGGCAGCCCAAGAAACGGAGGTTCAACCAGTCGCACGATCTCATCTGGCTGCACCGCAGGCCCACCTTCAAGGCCGATCGATTTGACAACCGTCTTTCCGCTATTTTTTGGGCCTTCGGATAAGTAGTGTCCAAGCTTTGCGCGATGAAACGAAACTGTCAGATGAGCGGTTGCCGCAAACCGGTTATAGTTCTTTTCGTGGGGAAAGTATTTTCCGCTGTCCGAACAAATCCCACTTGGAATATCAACCGACACAATTGCCGGCCGACCAGTTTTGTGGCCGGGTTCGACCGGACAATAGTCGACGATGTCCTCCATATCCCAGAAAAATTCGCTAAGAGGTTCAAGGCCGCGCTTTAGACCGGTCCCGAACAAAGCATCGATCACCAGATCGCAGCGCCATGTTTTTAGTTTTTCAAAGTTGTCCCAAGTCCCAACCTTGCCCAAAACTTTCCATCGATCAAAGTTCACCCTTGCATCCGGCGGCAGCTTTTCCGGATCGCCATAAAGGTAGACCCTCACCTGCCAGCCCCATTCCTTCAGCAACCGCGCCACCACGAAACCGTCGCCACCGTTATTGCCGGGGCCACAGAGCACAACGGCGCGGTGCGGCGCTTTCTGCAACTCGGGCCATTCTTCGAACACTGCCTCAACCACCCCTGCCCCGGCGCGTTCCATCAGTTCCAGCCCTGTGACCTTACCGGAGTCGATGGCGGCCCGCTCAATGGCGCGCATTTGTGCAGAAGTTAACAATTCGGTCATAGGCCCTGCCTCAAAAGTTTGCTAACTGCCCCGATTGACAGCAAGTTGCACAAATTTTAATCACACCCCTGAGAATCCGATCAGGCCTGCCCGCCCTCTTATCCTAGCTGATTGTTCATGGCCGGGGAAAGTGGTCTGAAACCATTCAAAACCGAGTAACCCAAGGGAGTTGAGACCCGTGAAGAAGATCGAGGCAATCATCAAACCCTTCAAGCTGGATGAAGTTAAGGAAGCGCTGCAAGAGATCGGCGTACAAGGCCTTAGTGTCATCGAGGTGAAGGGATTTGGCCGCCAGAAAGGCCACACCGAGCTGTATCGCGGCGCGGAGTATGTGGTGGACTTCCTGCCCAAAGTGAAAATCGAAGTGGTTCTGGCCGATGACCAGGTTGACGCCGCTGTCGAGGCCATCATCAACGCCGCCAAGACCGACAAGATCGGCGACGGCAAAATCTTCGTGTCACCCGTCGAGCAAGCCATCCGTATTCGGACCGGCGAAGCCGGCGAAGACGCGCTGTAATTCATCCCTGCCCGGTGCGGGCAGTCGAAACATTCAAGCAGAGGGAACATACGTAGTATGAGCAAAGAGACGGTTCTCAAGACCATCGCCGATGAGGGTATCGAATATGTCGATATCCGTTTCACCGACCCGCGCGGCAAGCTGCAGCACGTGACCGTGATGGCCGATCAGGTCGACGAAGACTTCCTGGAAGAAGGCTTCATGTTTGACGGTTCGTCCATCGCCGGTTGGAAATCGATCGACGAGTCGGACATGAAACTGATGCCCGACACCGAAAGCGCCTATATCGATCCGTTCTATGCGGAAAAAACGCTTTGCATCCACTGTTCGGTTTGCGAACCGGACACCGGCGAAGCCTATGCGCGTGACCCGCGTGGCACCGCAGAAAAGGCCGAAGCCTACCTGAAAGCATCGGGCATCGGCGACACGGCCTATATGGGTCCGGAAGCTGAATTCTTCCTGTTCGACGACGTTCGTTTCTCGGTTGAGATGAACAAGGTTTCCTACGCCGTCGACGCACAGGACGCCTCGTGGAACACCGACACCGAATACGAGATGGGCAACATGGGCCATCGTCCGGGCGTCAAGGGTGGTTACTTCCCGGTCAACCCCGTTGACGATGCGCAAGACCTGCGTTCGGAAATGCTGTCGACCATGAAGCGCATCGGCATGAAAGTTGACAAGCACCACCACGAGGTGGCCAGCTGTCAGCACGAGCTGGGCCTGATCTTCGACAGCCTGACCAAACAGGCCGACGAGCTGCAGAAGTACAAATACGTGATCCACAACGTGGCCCACGCTTATGGCAAATCGGCAACCTTCATGCCCAAGCCCATCGCGGGCGACAACGGCACTGGTATGCACGTGAACATGTCGATCTGGAAAGACGGCAAGCCTCTGTTCGCTGGCGACAAGTATGCTGATCTGTCTGACGAAGCCCTGTGGTTCATCGGTGGCATCCTGAAGCACGCCAAAGCGCTGAACGCTTTCACCAACCCATCGACCAACAGCTACAAGCGCCTGATCCCGGGTTTTGAAGCTCCGGTTCTGCGCGCCTACTCGGCCCGCAACCGGTCGGGCTGTGTGCGTATCCCGTGGGCGGAATCGCCGAAAGCCAAGCGTGTCGAGGCCCGCTTCCCCGATCCCTCGGCCAACCCCTACCTGTGCTTTGCAGCACTGCTGATGGCTGGTCTGGACGGCATCAAAAACAAGATCGATCCGGGCGAGGCTTCGGACAAAGACCTGTACGATCTGCCGCCCGAAGAGCTGGCCGGTATCCCGACCGTTTGCGCCTCGCTGCGCGAAGCTCTGGAAGCGCTGGAAGAAGACAACGAGTTCCTGCTGGCCGGTGACGTGTTCACCAAAGATCAGCTGGAAGGCTATGCGGAACTGAAATGGGAAGAGGTCTATGCCTACGAGCACACCCCGCACCCCATGGAATTCAAACTGTACTACAGCGTCTGATTGTAGGCGATTGTCATAAAACTCTTAAAAGGGCGCCCCGTTGGCGCCCTTTTTCGTCCGGATTAAGGCAAAACTCCGGCCAAACCGCGCAAAATTACCTTATTCCTGACCTATATCCCGCCAGAATCGTAAAGGATTGTTCACTTATCGGGTGAAATCCGAACGACGGAGAGAGATAATGTCAGATCCTAAAAAAGCGATCCAAGCAACGGTCATGTATGATGACCTGCTGGATGTCGACTATGTTGATCTGATTAACGAGTTGCAGGACGTGTTTGGCGAAATGGATGTGGAGTTCGAGCAGACAGCTCTGGCCCCGGATACCTGCGCTGTTTTCCTGCTTGAAGACGTTGTCGTGCGCGTTGGTGTGTCACAACAACAAATCGCACGCGCAGAACGCGCGTCGCGGCCCCCGCGTTCGCGCTACAGCAAAGAACTGGTCGAGGCTCTGCTGGAAGACGTACAGGACGTAATGACGGTTACGGTTGAAGATGGCCCCGGCGGTTCGCTGAACCAGGCGGCAAAAACCGACCTGTGCTATGCCGCGACGCGTCACCTGTTGAATGCCGAAGAAGCAAGCCTTGTGCATTGGCACGCAAGCGACACGTTGTTTGCATCGGACGAATTCAAACTGCCGGCAACAAACGAAGCCTTTGCGGCCAGTCACCTTGAGGTGGCCGACACGCATGAGCGTCTGGATGCCGAGATGATGAACGTTGTTCGCATGGATCCCGCCCCGCTGGAAACGCAGGACATGATCCAGGCCATGATCGATCCCGAACGCGGCGAAGAAGATCTGCGCCGCGCACGTCGCCGCATCTTTGCCGGCGACCTGATCGAAGGCAGCGAACCTTCGCGCGAAGCACCGATTGAACGGATCGGGGCGGGTCAGCAGTTGGTGGTCTACCTGATGACCACCGTCGTGCTGCTGATGTCCTTCCCCATTGGCTTCGTCATGCTGGTCTATAACCTGGTTCGCGGCGAGGACCTAAACCTCAGCGCACGCGCCACGGCCCTGACCGGTGTTGGCTTTGGCATCACGCAGAACCCCGAATTGATACAGGCGCTGGCCTTCCTGGCCTGATATCTACGACTTCTCTGTCGGCCCCGTCGCGTTCCATCTTGGGCGCGGCGGGGTTATTTGCGTTCAACCATCGGCCGCGCATAAAGCAACAGGCCCCAATCGCCAAGAGCGTGATCGATCTTGGCCCAAAGCGCGCCAAACCGGATCGGGTCAACGCCGGTGGCCTGCGCAATGCTGGCCAGTGACCGACGCCCGTCTATGGCCGCAATCAGCGGCGCGGCGGCCCGGTCCAATGGTTCAACCACCTTATCGGCCCCAAGCGTGATCGGTACGGAACCGGCCTGTGTCACCCGCGCTGCCAGCTTGCTTGCCGGAACACCTTTCAGATGCGGCACCAGCGACCGATCACTGGGTCGTGCCTGTGTGGCTGGTCCGTTGGCAAGGGTCACATAGGCCACATGGGTTTTGATTGTACCGCGCAGTTTCTCAGCGATTGACCAGCGATCCACCTGTGACAATCCCTCTGCTTGCGGGCCCGGCACCAGTCGCGCCAAATCGTAAAGCGCCGGTTGCGTGAAATTGATCAGTCTCAGACCCGCCGCCTGCAAAGTTTGGTCAAGCTCGGTCACCGAATAGGACCGGTCCTGGCTGTGCAAAAGAAGATCATAGAACCCTGCATCGCTTTGCAGATGGTCCACCAGATGCGGGTTGCACTTAAACGGATGGCCATTGGGCAATGCCGACATAACCTCTTTCGCCGCGCGCAAGCGATCAGACGGGGTGTCATCGGGCCAAAGCGCCGCAAACCCTTGCTGCAACGGATACACGCCGCTGCGCCCATAAGGCGCGTAAACCATCAACCCCATGCCTCCGTCAGGCGCCAACGCGGCCGACAACGCATCAAATCCAGCTTGCGGTTCGGGCAAGTGGTGCAACACACCACAGCAGTCAATATAGTCAAATTGTCCTAACGACGGCGCATCCAACAGGCTGCCCGTTACAAAGGTGATATTGTCCAGCTTACGGACTGCGGCACGCGCCTCGGCGATCTCGCGGGCGGCCGTGGACAGGTCGACATAGGTGGCCTGATACGGGCGCCCGGCAGCTTGCAAAAGCGTGGTCAATTGAATCAGCCCATCGCCCGTGCCGCCGCCCGCAGATAGAATCCGCAACGGCTTGGACCAGTCCCGTTTTCCAGCGAATAAGAAGTGATCCAGCTCTAACGGATGCGATGGCGATCCGGTGATCAACCGCTGTGCCTCGTCCCTGGGGTCGCGCGCCGGGTAAGGGTAGGCCTCGTACTGATCCTGCACCTTGTTCATTCTCGCTTGTCCCTCAGATAATCCGCAAGTCGTGTTTGCATGTCTTGGCTCAGATCGTCTTGACGAACAAGATAGGTATGAATGGAAAACACCACCGCACCCGATTGCGGGAGCCGCCGGATCACCTGACGCTCGCAGCGTAGGAAGCGTGCGTCCCCCGCTATTTTTTCCGGATGGAACAGGGACGGATCTGCATAGGGCAACAGGTTTGCCCGCTCCATCATTTTACCGTCTTGCACACCGTCAAACAGCCGCCCAACACGGCGTGCAACGTCGCCGGTATAGGATGACACCGGCGCGTGGATTGTTTGCAGAGGTTGCCCCAATTTCTCTTCCAGTCGCCATCCGGCGGGAAAGCAAAGCGATGCCGCGACGAGATGGTATTGATCTTGATCCGGACCACGTTGAAGAATGCAGAAATCCTCTTGGCAAAGCCGGGCCAACGTTTCCATCGGCGCATCCCGATTAATCTGAACTACCCCGCCATCGGGGCGCGAAACGGTCGGCAGCGAGACGGTATAGTCGTCGGCGTATTCAAGCGTGCGCAGAACGGTATCCAACAGTTCGCCGCATGCAGCCCGGGCCGCAGAAGTCATGGCAGTGACACGCTCTGGAACATCCTGCAACAGACGCTCTTTTTCTGCCAACTGCGCCGCGAAACTGTCAGAAACCCTCAGCCAATCCCGATCGGCCACCAGCCGCGTTCCCGGCAACTTTGCAGCCCATGGAAGCTCGGGCAACTGCGTGTTCAACCAATTGGGCGTGTTTTCGGTCATTGTCCGATGTCCACCAGCAGACCGCGATGATCTGCCCCCATTTTCGGCCTGACCGAGACCAATTCACCCGACAATGTGCTGTGGACATGATCCAACGGCAACGGAACAAACCCGAACAACGCATAGGTTCCGCGTGCGGGGGTTATGCGGCTGACATTCAGTTGTTGAAATAACCGCCCAATCTGACGCCCCCATGGGGCCATGTTAAAGTCACCTGCCACCACAACCGGCCCTTCGACCTGTGCAACAGCGGACATCAAACGCAATACGTGAGCTTGTTGCGGATGCGGATAGGGCCAACTGACATGCAGGGCGATTACCCAAACCGGCCCGGCCGGTGTTTGCACCTGCGCGGCGGACATGCCGTCACTGCACGGCAATGTTTGCACAATGGGCAAACGCGACATCACCATCGTACCACCGACAAATCGAAAATCGCAGTGCAGCTGATGCGGAAACCGATCTTTCAGCACCTCTAGCGACGCGAGGTTTCGCGCGTTAACCTCTTGTAATGTCAACACATCGGCACCGCTGGACACAAAATCTGCGAACAACGCGCTGCGGTCTTGGGCGTTCCACAGCATGTTCTTCTGGTAAATTCGCAAAACCGGCTGCCCCATAAGGCTTGCGCCGGCGAAATAAGGCAAAGCAGACCAAGCGCACGCAACGCTCAGCGGCACGCCTATGCGCAGGATCCAGACCCTGCGGCATGTCAGCAGAAGCAGCACCCCCGCGGTCACACATAACGGCATCCGAAAGGCAGCAAGCGAGTCCCCCACAGGGTGAACCGCGCCAAGGAACCCTCCGCCAATTGCCATCAAGACAAGGATCAACCCTGTCCGCACGATTAGTTGCCACATCCTGCTTTGCCTGCCTCTGCACGAAACCGTCGCGCCACATCACCAACGCGTTAACTCGGGGCCCTGCACCTTGCGACGCGGGGTTCGAATGCTCACCATCGGACAAGAATGATTGCAGGACAACGGGCATGAGCACGCAAAAAGTAACTTTCCCCGGGCATTCAGGCGAGAAACTGGCCGCACGGCTGGACATGCCCACCGCCCCCCATATCGCAACGGCGCTGTTTGCCCATTGCTTTACCTGCGGCAAAGATATTCAGGCCGCGCGCCGGATCGCACAACGTTTGTCCGCAATGGGCATCGCCGTTCTGCGGTTCGATTTTACCGGGCTGGGCCATTCGGGTGGCGAGTTCGAGAACACGACTTTTACCAGCAACGTTCAGGACCTGGAGGCCGCAGCCGCCTTTCTGACCAGCCGTGGCATGGCGCCGGGCCTCTTGATCGGCCATTCTCTGGGCGGTGCGGCGGTGCTGGCAGCCGCGCGGCGGATTGAGGGTGTCGGGGCTGTTGTAACGATCGGCGCCCCCTATGACCCCGAACATGTCACCCACAATTTTTCTGATCCGCAATTGCAACCAGATGGTACGCTGAATGTAACGCTGGCCGGAAAACCGCTGCGCATTGGCAAAGGATTTCTCGAAGACGTCTCGGCCGCGAATCTCGATGGCGACATTGCCGGGCTGAAAGCCGCGCTGCTGGTTCTGCACGCCCCGCGCGACACCATTGTCGGGATCGAAAACGCCACGCAGATCTTCGCGGCGGCCCGTCATCCCAAAAGCTTTGTCACGCTTGACGATGCAGACCATCTGGTCAGCCGCCCCGAGGATGCAGAATACGCTGCCAATGTGATCGCGGCCTGGGCCGGACGGTATCTCGACCTCTCGCCGCCTTCGCCGCCCCCCGGGGCGCCCGAAGGCATCGTGCGCGTGACCGAGGCTGACGCCGCGGGCTTCCTGCAGGACGTGCAAAACGGCCCATATCACCACCTTCTGGCGGACGAGCCCCTGGCCTATGGCGGCACCAACAAGGGCATGTCGCCCTATGGGTTCCTCGCGGCCGGGCTTGGCACGTGCACATCAATGACAATCCGCATGTATGCCCGCCGCAAAGGTTGGCCCCTGACCAATGTGCGCGTCGACGTGAACCACGACAAGGTGCACGCGCAGGATGCCGAGCACGGGTCAAACAAGATCGACCGCTTCGTTCGTGAAATCTGCCTGGCCGGTCCGCTGGACGAAACCCAACGCGCCCGCCTGATGGAAATCGCCGACCGTTGCCCGGTCCACCAAACGTTGGAGAAATCCTCGCAGGTCGAAACCCGGCTGGTGGGGTAACCCCATCCATCGACGCGCCCCCACCGCTCGGGGCCCCGCCCCCGAGCGTCAAAGCCGCAAGCCGCCCCCCGGGGCGGCTTTCCTTTTGGGTCCGGCCCCGCTAGAAAGCGCGCGTATTCTCAAAAACCCCAAGGTCTGCTGCATGATCCCTCGTTACTCCCGCCCAGAAATGGTGGCCATCTGGAGCCCCGAAACCAAGTTCCGCATCTGGTACGAGATCGAGGCCCATGCCTGCGACGCACAGGCAGAACTGGGCGTGATCCCCAAGGAAAATGCCCAAGCTGTCTGGAAAGCAAAGGACGTTGAGTTCGACGTCGCCCGCATTGACGAGATCGAAGCCGTCACCAAGCATGACGTTATCGCTTTCCTGACCCACCTGGCCGAGATCATCGGCAATGACGAGGCGCGCTTCGTTCATCAGGGCATGACAAGTTCGGACGTTCTGGACACCTGCTTTAACGTGCAATTGGTGCGTGCCGCCGACATCCTGATCACCGATATGGAAGGCCTGCTGGCCGCCCTGAAACGCCGCGCGCTGGAGCATAAGGACACGATCCGCATCGGCCGCAGCCACGGCATTCATGCCGAGCCCACCACCATGGGGCTGACCTTTGCGCGCTTCTACGCCGAGATGGATCGTAACCTGGCCCGTCTGCGCGTGGCACGCGACGAGGTTGCAACCGGGGCGATTTCGGGTGCTGTTGGCACGTTCGCCAATATCGACCCCAAGGTCGAAGAGCATGTGTGCGCGCAACTGGGCCTGAAACCCGAACCGATCTCCACACAGGTGATCCCCCGCGACCGCCATGCCGCGTTTTTCGCGGCCCTCGGTGTGGTCGCCAGTTCGGTCGAAAACATCGCGGTCGAGATACGCCATATGCAGCGCACCGAAGTATTGGAAGCGGCAGAGTTTTTCTCGATGGGCCAAAAAGGCTCCTCAGCCATGCCGCATAAGAAAAACCCGGTGCTGACCGAAAACCTGACCGGCCTCGCGCGATTGGTGCGCATGGCCGTGGTTCCGGCGATGGAAAACGTCGCGCTTTGGCACGAACGCGACATCAGCCATTCGTCGGTGGAACGTAATATCGGTCCCGACACCACCATCACGCTGGATTTCGCCCTTGCCCGCCTTACCGGCGTAATCGACAAGCTGCTGGTCTATCCCGAAAACATGTTGGAAAACATGAACAAATTCCCCGGTCTTGTGATGAGCCAGCGGGTGCTGCTGGCGCTGACCCAGGCTGGTGTCAGCCGCGAGGATGCCTATCGGCTTGTGCAGCGCAACGCGATGAAGGTCTGGGATCACCGCACCGATTTCCGCGAGGAGCTTCTGGCCGATGACGAGGTTCGCGCCGCGTTGTCCGAAGAGGAGATCAACGAAAAATTCGACCTTGGCTATCATACCAAGAATGTCGACGCGATCTTTGCGCGGGTGTTCGGCGCGTAGTCGAACGCCCCACTGTGACATGAGCAAAGCCCGGTGCTTTATGCGCCGGGCTTTACAATTTCTTCTTCGACAATGATGCGTCTGATCTTGATGCGTCCGTCTGGCAGCAAGATCCGCTCTTCGGTGACGCCTCCGTTTGCGGCACCCAATGCAAGACCGGTTCCGGTTCCGGCGGATGTGCTGTCAAACACCGTTACAGCGCCTTGAGAGCCGGAAAAGAACCCCGGTGCATTGGGATCGATCTCGGAATTCACCACAAAGGCCTTGGGCTCATATCCGTCGCAGGCGGCAAGCAGTGCAAGCGCGGCAAGGGGCAAACCCCTTACCGCACCACGCACCTTGGGAAAGGTACGTACTGACATCAGAATTTCAGCCGTGCACCAAGCAGAACTGCTGTCAGATCATCGTCATTCGCTGCGCTGTCGAACTCGTAGTTGCGGAAAGCAGCGTATGCCTCCAGCCCCAGATCGTCGAATTTCTGAACAGCAGCGATACCGTACGAGGTCGATTCCGTACCGGCGAAACCAACGTCGTCACCTTCGTAGTAGTCAACCGAGAACGCGGTTTTCCCGACCGAGAAGATGTCCGCCTGATAACCGGCTTTGACATAGCCAAAGGTCGGGTTCGGACCACCGGCAGCAAGCTCTTGCTCGCCCCCGGCAACGGTAAAGTTCAGACCGTTATCCAGCAGGATCGAGGCCGAGGCGCTGTACTGCTCGTCGACGCCCGAAGCATCGCCCGGGTCGACATAGCTGGCCGCGGCGGCAACTTCGAAGCCGTCGAACTCGCCAGCCCAGTTTGCAGCGATGTCAAACGCGTCATCAGACGCAATCGACGCGCCGAAGGTGAAGCCGCCAAACGAGGGGGACTCGTAGCGCAGGCGGTCATTGCGGCCCAAACCGTCAAAGTTCGAGAACACGTCGCCAACAGTGACGCCAAAACCGCCCGAGTTGTTGAAGCTCAGCGTGCCGGCCAGATCGCCGATACCGGAATAGGCCACAACGCCGGTGCCCGAGAGGTCAGCCTCGGAAGAGCCGTCCGAGGCCGAGCTGCCCTGACCCAGGAAGATTTTACCGAATGCGCCGCTGACATACAGGTCGGCAACACGTTCCGAGATGCCCAAGCTGCCATTGGTGTTGCCGAAGTCGATACCGCCACCGGTCGAGTTCGATTCAACCTGCAGCTCCAGCTTGGCACCGAAAGACAATGCTCCGGCCGAGTGTTTGGCCTCGAACCCGAAACGGGTCGAGCTGTTGTCGTTGTCGACAAAGAACACTTCGTCTTCGGTGCCGTTGTCGGCGAACAGGATACCGCGGTTGATCTGGCCGTAGAATACGACCTCGGACTTGCCTGTTTTGGACTTGATCGATGTGCCCTCGGCAAACGCGGGAGCGACCATCGTTGCGGACAGTGCCGCCGCCAGCGCGCTAAGGCTGACGATAGATTTTTTGGTCATTTTCGTGATCCGTTTTGAAGTACGTGGCCACTCGATGCCGCATCATCGGGCTGGACACACCTGAACAAAACGTGAGGGGATCTGCATTTGGGCAATCGCTCAAAGCATGTCGAGAAAACGTGAAACCAGGTGCATATTCGCTGCAGTGCGGCAATGGCGAAGCGCACCTAAACTTCTGTTTTTAAGTTGTTTTTTCCTGAACTTGACGGGCCGATCCGATACCGAATGACCAAGCACGATTTGCCGTGCAAAAAATCACCACCACGTGACATTCGGCGCAAATCCCACGTTGGTGACCTTCTGCTATCACATGAGGGTGACGCAAAACCGAAGCAAACTTGAAACAATTAGCGTCCTGCCTAGAGGAAGATCACCCCATGCTTTCAACTGGGGGGCTTGCACAGGGGGGCTTTTAAATCCGCACAGGTAAAAAATTACGGGTCAGGGAATAAAACGTTGCATGATGCGTTTACACTGCAGCAAGCCACCCATGGTTCGCCTAACCCGTTTACTCAGAGGTACCCAAGATGATCCGTTCCACGTTTCTTGCACTTGCATTGACCGCTCCGACATTTGCTCTGGCGGTTGGCAGTGACGATTTCAAGCCGCCCAAAACCACCGAAACGACCACCGAATGCACCGACGGCCAGATCTATGACGAGACCACCAAGACCTGTGTGGATGCCAAGGAAAGCAGCCTTGGCGACGATGTTCTGTACCAAGCCGTGCGCGAGTTTGCCTATGCCGGTCAGTATGATGCGGCCAAACGCGCAATGGACGCCATGTCGAACCAACAGGACGATCGCGTGCTGACCTATCGGGGCTTTGTGAACCGCAAGTTGGGCAACACTGAACTGGCCATGCAGTATTACTCGGCCGCGCTGACCAAAAACCCAGACAACCTCTTGGCGCGGTCCTATATGGGTCAAGGCCTGGCCAAAGCCGGCAACATGCCCGCAGCGCGCATTCAATTGTCCGAGATTCGTGCCCGTGGCGGCGCGGATACATGGGCCGAAATCGCGTTGGCTGACGCCATCAAGACCGGCGTGACGTATAATTACTGAGCCCGCGCTAGGCGACTGTTAACCCTTCCTGAGGCAGGTTGAAACCATGTCTCAGGAGGGACCAATTTGACGACCGCACTCTCTGCCACCCCTGCCCCGCAGCCTCCCGTTATTCCCCACCTCAGCAAACGCCGTAAGGCCGCCATCATCGTGCGCCTTTTGTTGAGCGAAGGGGTAAATCTTCCAATCGCTGACTTGCCGGCTGACCTGCAATCGGCCCTGACCTCCGAACTGGGCGCGATGCGGTACATTGATGCCCCGACCCTGCGCGTGGTGGTTGGCGAGTTCCTCGAGGCGATGGAACAGGTTGGCCTAACCTTTCCTGGCGGGATCGAGGCGGCGCTGACAATGCTGGATGGCCATATCAGCGAAGACCTTGCCAGCCGATTGCGCCAGGGGCACGGTGACGCGCCCGATTTGTGGGAAGAACTGGCCAATGTCCCGCATGACATGATGGTTGATGTGCTCAGCGGTGAAAGCCCGCTTGTGGCGGCAGTCTTGCTGTCCAAACTGCCCACGGCTGACGCCGCCAAGATCCTGGGGTTGTTGCCCGGCGACGTGGCGCGATCCATTGCAGTGTCTGTCTCACAAACCGCGCATGTCGATCCGGATACGGTGGATGGGATTGGCGAAACGATATTGGAGCAAATTCGCGCCAAACCCGCCCCCGCCTTCAGCGATGGGGCGGATACGCGGTTTGGCGCCATTCTGAACCTGTCCGGGGCCAGCACGCGTGACAAGGTTCTGAACGGGCTGCAGGCCGATGACAGCGACTTTGCCGACCGTGTTCGCAAGGCCATTTTCACCATTGATCACGTGGCAACGCAACTGCGCGCCACGGATGCGCCGGTCTTGACCCGCAGTATCGCGCCCGAGGTTTTGACAACGGCCTTCGCCGGGGCGCCGGATCACCCGGCAACCGAATACATCCTGTCCAACATTTCACGCCGCATCGCCGACCAACTGCGCGAAGCCATCCAGGACCGTGGTGAGGTCACCGCAGAGGAACTCGAGGCTGCGCAAACCGATATTGTGCTTGCCCTGCGGCAGTTGGACGCCGATGGCGAGATCTCGTTGTCGCCGCGCAATGCAGCCGGTTGAGATTGCGGCCACGTAGGTCTATCTGTTGCCAACCGCCGAACGCGGCGGATGTGAAATGGACGGCAGATGGCGGCACAACCGAAACAGCGCACCGATACGGGCTCGGTGCTGGGCGACCGGATGGTCGACGGGGTGGTTCGAGGCCTCACATGGCTGCTCATGCGGCTTCCATACGGTCTGCGTGTCAGGTTGATGGGCGGCTTCATGGCGCGGGTCGTTGCGCCTTTGGCCGGATATGACAAGCGCATCCGCGACAACCTTGCTTATGTTTGCCCAAATTTGCCCGAGGACGAGGTTAAAAAGCTGACCCGCAGCGTGCCTGACAATATCGGGCGTCTGGTGATGGAGCTGTTCTCGACCGACGAATTCCTGCAACGCTATGCAAATGATCCGCTGCAGGGCGAAGGTGTCGACGCCTTGGAAGAAGCCCACGCTGCGGGCCGCCCCGTTGTGTTGGTCACGGCGCATTTTGGCAATTTCAATGTCATCCGCGCCGCCCTCAAGGGGCGCGGAATTGAGTTAGGTTCACTCTACAATCCACTGAAAAACAAATATTTTAATGACAGGTATATAGCGCGCATGTCACAGATCGGCGCGCCGATGTTCCCACGGGGGCGCAGCGGCTATGCGCGGATGCTGAAACACCTGAAGGCCGGCAACAAGATTGGCATTCTGATCGATCAGCACATGGAACATGGCGAACTGTTGGACTTCTTTGGCAAACCTGCGCCCACAGCCCTGTCTGCGGCCGAGATGGCGCTCAAGTATGACGCGCTGATCATGCCCATCTACGGTATCCGGCGGCCGGATGGGTTGAACTTTGACATTGTGGCCGAAGCACCCATCCCACACACCAATGCGCGCGAGATGACTCAGGCCCTCAATGACAGCCTTGAGGCGCGTGTGCGCGAAAATATGGATCAGTGGTTCTGGATCCATCGCCGCTGGAAACCCGAACGGCGCCTCAGTTCCTAAGGGCGCGCTGCTGCCAGAATGCGGCCCATCTGTGCGCTTTGCATGATTGCGACGACCTGATCACCCGGCGCAGGCGTCAATGGGACAGAAACCGCGTCACCCACCCAGCTGTCAACAAGCGACCAGGACGTCACGATATTGGCATAAGTGATTGTACGGCCTGCATTTTCGCCACGTCGGATCGACACGGATTCTTCTGGCTTATAGGTCACGATCTGCAATACAGCCCCTTCGGGAACGGCGCCCGACGGATCAACGGACACCACGCCATCCTGCACATCCACCGTCAGGGCAATCTCACTTTTCTGCTGTTGCATATAGTGCTGCGTGATCACCTGCGCCAAATCCATGGGGCGATAGCCAACCACGTGGTCGACCCCCTGCACCACGAATTGCGGGGTATAGATTGACCGGCTGCCCGCAGCACGCGCATAGAGCTTTTGCCGCTGGGTATAGGCCGGATCGGCAAACTCGTCCTTCCAACCGATATAGTCCCAATAGTCGACATGCAGCGCCAGAGCGACCACGTCATTGCGACCGGCCAGTTCCACCATCAACTCGTCCGCAGGTGGGCATGAGGAACAGCCCTGCGAAGTGAACAGCTCCACCACAATAACCTGCTCTGCCTGGGCAGCAATTGCACCGGCAAGGCTCAGCCCCAATGCGGCAATGGCGTTTGTCAGACGCGACATCAACAATCCTCAATACGTTTCGGTTGTACTTTACCTAGACCACTGGCCGCTCGCCAGCCAATCAACGTTTTGCGAGTGTCTCGAAACATTGAATGGACAGTGAACCCGTTTTGGAAAGAGCCCTGCCCTTGATTGGCGGGCTGCAATGGGCAAATCATAGGTGGACGCCACCTTAAAGGAAGCCCGATATGCCCATTACCGTTGGCCACGACAGTGCGCAAACCCGCCGAACCCTGACCGCTGGGGGTGCCAGTGTTGCCTATTACTCGATCACCGCCGCGACCGAAGCCGGGCTGGGCGATTTCTCACGCCTTCCAGCGGCCCTGAAGGTGGTGTTGGAAAATATGCTGCGGTTTGAGGACGGAAAGACCGTTGACCTCGAAGACATCAAGGCCTTCGCCGAATGGGCGTCAAAGGGCGGCAAGAACCCGCGCGAGATCGCCTATCGCCCGGCCCGCGTCTTGATGCAGGATTTCACCGGCGTGCCAGCGGTAGTGGACCTTGCCGCGATGCGCGACGGGATTGTGGCGCTGGGGGGCGATCCCGAAAAGATCAACCCGCTGAACCCGGTGGATCTGGTCATCGACCATTCGGTGATGATTGACGCGTTCGGCAACCCGCGCGCGTTCCAGATGAACGTGGATCGCGAATATGAGCGCAACCTGGAGCGCTATACCTTCCTGAAATGGGGCCAGTCGGCGTTCAACAATTTTCGCGTGGTGCCGCCTGGCACCGGCATCTGCCATCAGGTGAACCTGGAATACCTGTCACAGACGGTCTGGACCGACATGGATCAGAACGGCGAAATGGTCGCCTATCCCGACACGCTGGTGGGCACCGACAGCCACACCACAATGGTCAACGGCGCCGCGGTTCTGGGCTGGGGCGTTGGCGGGATCGAAGCCGAGGCCGCGATGCTGGGCCAACCCATCTCGATGCTGATCCCCGAGGTGATCGGCTTTGAACTGACCGGCGCGATGGTCGAGGGTACAACCGGCACCGATCTGGTTCTGAAAGTGGTCGAGATGCTGCGCGCCAAGGGCGTTGTCGGCAAGTTTGTGGAGTTTTACGGCGCGGGCCTGAACCGTCTGCCGCTGGCCGACCGCGCCACCATCGCCAATATGGCGCCCGAATACGGCGCGACCTGCGGCTTCTTCCCCATTGACGGCGAAACCCTGCGCTATCTGCGCAATACCGGCCGGGATGAGGACCGCATCGCCCTTGTCGAGGCTTATGCCAAGGAAAACGGGTTCTGGCGCGGCGACGATTACGCGCCGATCTATACCGACACGCTGCATCTGGATATGGGCACGATTGTGCCCGCGATTTCGGGCCCGAAACGGCCGCAGGATTACGTGGCGCTGACCGATGCCAAAACCGCGTTTCAGCGTGAAATGGCCGAGACGTTCAAGCGCCCGATGGATAAGGAAGTGCCGGTAAAGGGCGAGGATTACACGCTTTCTTCGGGTGACGTCGTGATCGCCTCGATCACCTCGTGCACCAACACGTCAAACCCTTACGTGATGATCGGCGCCGGTCTGGTGGCGCGCAAGGCGGCGCAGCTGGGCCTGAACCGCAAGCCATGGGTCAAAACCTCGCTGGCCCCCGGCAGCCAGGTCGTATCCGCCTATCTGGAGGCCGCGGGACTGCAGGACGATCTGGACGCCATCGGGTTCAACCTTGTCGGCTATGGCTGCACCACCTGCATCGGCAACTCGGGCCCTATCCAGAAAGAACTGTCCGAGGCAATTGCCGAGGGTGATCTGGTCGCCACCTCGGTGCTGTCGGGCAACCGCAATTTCGAGGGCCGGATCAGCCCCGATGTGCGCGCCAATTACCTGGCCTCGCCCCCCTTGGTGGTGGCCTATGCGCTGGCCGGTACGATGGATATCGATCTGGCTAATGACCCCATCGCCCAGACGCCCGACGGCCAAGACGTGTACCTGAAAGACATCTGGCCCGATCAGGCCGAGATTGCCGAACTGGTCGAGGCCACGGTGACCCGTGACGCGTTTCAGTCGAAATATGCCGATGTCTTCAAGGGCGACGATAAGTGGCGCAGCGTCGAGACCACCGACAGCCTGACCTATGACTGGCCTGCAACGTCGACCTATGTGCGCAACCCGCCCTATTTCCAGGGCATGACCATGGATACCAATCCCATCGAGAACATTGACGGTGCGCGGGTTCTGGCGGTGCTGGGTGACATGATCACCACCGACCACATCAGCCCCGCCGGGTCATTCAAGGAAACCACCCCGGCCGGCCGCTATCTGACCGACCATCAGGTGGCCCCGCGCGAGTTTAACAGCTATGGCTCGCGCCGCGGCAATCACGAGGTGATGATGCGCGGCACCTTCGCCAATATCCGCATCAAGAACGAGATGCTGGACGGGGTCGAGGGGGGATACACCAAAGGCCCGGACGGCGCGCAGAGCTCGATCTATGACGCCGCGATGGCGCATCAGGCCAACGGCACCCCGCTGGTGGTGTTCGGGGGCGAGCAATACGGCGCCGGCTCCAGCCGCGACTGGGCGGCCAAAGGCACGGCACTGTTGGGTGTGAAGGCGGTGATCGCCGAAAGCTTTGAGCGTATTCACCGCTCAAACCTTGTGGGCATGGGCGTGATCCCGCTGGAGTTCACCGGCGGCGACACGCGCAAAACGCTGGGTCTGACGGGCGACGAAACCGTCTCGATCTCTGGGCTCGACACGGTTACCCCGCTGGCCGAGGTGCCCTGCACCATCACCATGGCCGATGGTACGGTAAAGGATATCACGCTGAAATGCCGGATCGATACGGCGGTCGAGATCGAATACATCGAAAACGGCGGCGTTCTGCACTATGTGCTCCGCAATCTGGCCAAAGAGGGCTGACCGCTGCAAAAACTGGTCGCCCTTTACTGGGCGGCCAAAGCGGGGCGAATCTGCACGTTTCCGTTGATTCTCATAAAATCCGAAACACTTTTCGGGACTTCCGCCGACTGTTTCCCCATTTCGACCCAGATTCGGGTGCAGACCTATCTAAATAGACAGGTTCGCTCGCAGCGGCTTGTATGGATTGCAGACGGCATGAGATAACAATTGGCACTGGGACTACGGGGGAAAGTAATGAGCATTTTGCGTGTGTTAACAGCCACGCCGATGCTGGAGATAATGGCAGTGTCTGCCTATATCCTTCTCCTGCACGGCGCTGGATAAGAGTGTACCAGCGTAACGATTATTGCCCGGCGGCTGCTTGCAGCGCCGGGCGTATTGTATGGGCCAATATCTCTTGGGTGATCGGCCCGGCAAAGCGCAACGTGACCTGACCGTTGCCATCCACCACGAATGTTTCCGGCACGCCATAGACCCCCCATTTGATCGCGGTGCGGCCTTCATCGGTCATGATCGCGGTATAAGGGTTGCCAAGCTCATCCAGAAAGCCTTGGGCGTTGCCGGGATCGTCTTTGTAATTGATGCCATAGATCGTCACACCCTCGTCCGCCAATGCCTCGAGGATCGGATGCTCCAACCGGCAGGGCGCGCACCAGCTGGCCCAGAAGTTCACCAGTTTGACCCCCGGTTCGGCCAACAGCGCGTCGGTCAACTGCGGGTTGCTGCCCAACGCCGCGCCTTCAAGCACAGGGGCGGCCCCGCCCACACGTGTCGAGGGTAAGGCATCAGGGTTGTCGCGCTGCATCCCGATCAGGAACAGCGCAGCCAATCCAAAGAAGACCAAAGGTGGCAGAAAGACCAGCGGTGACAGCTTGCGTTTGCTCATTTGGCGGCCTCGCGCGCCTCAGCCTCGGCCAAACGACGCCGGGCCATGGCCCCGCGACGGATCGAGGCCAAGATGATTGCCGCCAACGACACAAGACTGATTCCATAGGCCGACAGAACAGCCGTCGCGTAAAAACCCAGATCAGGCATCCGACATCCTTTCGCGGGCTTCCAATGCTGCCACCCGGCGCAGGCGAATTTCGGCCCGGGTGCGCAGCAGAAGCAGGGTGATAAAGAGCAACATGAACCCAATGAAACAGATCAGCAGAGGCAGCGCATAAGCATTGTCCACGTTTTCTTCCTTGTCCAACGAGAAGGACGCCGCCTGATGGATGCCCTGGCTCCAGAACAGCACCGCATAGCGGCTGAGCAGCGCAAAGATGGACCCCACGACACATAGAACCGCCGTCAGATCGGCGGCTGTGTCGGGCTCTTCGATCGCCTCCCACAAGGCCATGTAGCCCAGGTAAAACAGGAACAGGATCAGGAACGAGGTCAGCTGCGGATCCCATTCCCACCACGTGCCCCAGGTTGGCTGCCCCCAGATTGCGCCCGTTGCAAGGCCCATCAGGGTAAAGGTCATGCCAATGGGCGCCGCCGCCTTGGCTGCAAGGGCCGACACGTGGTGGCGCCGCACGTACCAGATCAACGAGGCGATCAGCATCATGAACCACGTTCCCGTCGCCATGATGACCGACGGCACATGTACGAACATGATCTTTACCGATGTGCCTTGCTTGAAATCCTCTGGCGTCAGGAAGAAACCCCAATAGAGCCCGGCGATCAGAAACGCCGCCGAGGCCACCGCCAATGGGGGCAAGGCGTAACCGCTGACGGTCATGAACCGTTTGGGGTTTGCGTATTGCCAGATCGAATTCATGGCCATGGTTTAGGTCCTTTGGTCGTGCGCTGCCATAAAAAGCCTGTGATCAGGTCAGCGCAAGTTGATCCTTAACGCCGCGGCGGCGGCAAATGGCAGCACGGCCAAGGTGCCCAACGTGATGACCGCCAGCAGAATCAGCGGGGTGGTCGTGGCCATGTCCCCTGCCCCGCGGCGGATCAGCTCGGTCCCGAAGATAAGGGTTGGGACATAGAGCGGCAGCACAAGCAAACTCAGCAACAGCCCACCGCGTTTCAACCCCACCGTCAGCGCCGCACCAAAGGCGCCGATCATGCTCAGCGCCGGGGTGCCGAGGACCAACGAGATCATGAGCCAACCAAAAGCCTGCGTCGGCAGGTTCAGCAAAATCGCCAGCACCGGCGCGGCCAGCGTCAGCGGCAGGCCCGTCGTAATCCAATGGGCCAGCGCCTTCATCACCACCACGCCTTCCAAAGGCAGGGGCGACGTGGCCATCAGGTCCAGCGAGCCATCCTCGAAATCCAGCGCAAAAATGCGGTCCAGCGACAACAGGCAGGCCAGCAACGCCCCGATCCACAGGATACCCGGCGCAATCAGCGAAAGTGTTGCGGTTTCTGGCCCAACCGCCAGCGGGACCAGCACGACGACAATCAGAAAGAACGCCAGACCCAGCCCAAACCCACCGCCCGCGCGGATGGCCAGCTTCAAATCGCGCAGCAGAACGGCAATCACAGAAAGGCCTCGTCAAACGCTGCATCGGCCCTGGGCCGAGCGCGGAATGGCGCCAGGTCCAGAATGTCGGCCGGAATGTCAATGTCGATATGGGTGGCGATCACCGCGCTGCCCCGGCTTTCGCAATGGCGGCGCAGGGTTGCTTCGAACAGCGCAACCGCGTTGCGGTCCAACGATACCGTGGGTTCGTCCAGCAACCAGACCGGCCGCCCTGCCGTTATCAGCCGCGCCAGTCCAAGCCGCCGTTTCTGTCCCGCCGACAACCCGCCCGCCGGGCGATGGCGCAGGGCGTCAAGATCAAACGCCTGCAGCGCCGCCTCGATCCCGCCGGTGCCGTTCACCTGCGCCCAGAACCGCAGGTTCTCCTCGACGCTCAGGGTCGCCTTCACCCCATCCGCATGGGCGGCATAGGTCAGGCTTTCGGGCGCGGCCTCAACCCGGCCGGCGCGCGGCGGTTGCAGCCCGGCAAGTGTCCGCAACAACGTGGTTTTACCGCTGCCGTTTGGCCCGCGCAGGAACAGCGCCCGGCCCGCCTCCACCGACAGGTTCACCCCTTGCAACACCTCGATGCCGCCGCGGGTGCAGGTCAGGTCAACGGCGCGCAGGCTCATGCACCAACCGGCAACAGGGCTGCGGCAATTCGTCGGCCTTCGGACAGCAATACATTGTAGGTGCGCGCAGCGGCAGGGCTGGCCATCGCTTCGACACCGATCCCGGCCTCTTCCAGCGCCTTACGCAGAGCCGTGGGGGGGTGCGCAATCTCGGCCCCGGTGCCCAGGAACAGCACGTCGATGGTGCCAACCAGGGCCATCAAGGGCGCGGCATCGTCCATCCCGTCCCATTTCAAGGCCCCGCCGGCATGCACCAGAACGCCCCCTTCGATCACTTCGCCACCAATGCGGAAGAAGCCGGGGCCATAGCCGTCAATTGGCAGTGCGTCGCTGAATTCCAGTTCTTTCATCTGCATGAGCTATCTCTAATCCCAAAGCGGCAAGCCAACAAGCACCGCACCCGCAATCACGGCATATCCAAGCCCGCGATAAAGGCCTTGGCGGCGCGGATCAAAAAGACGCCGTCCCAGCCACGTGGCCACTATGTAGACCGGCAACATGATCAGCCCCAGCCACAGCACCTGCGCTGTGAAAAGACCTTGCAGCGTGAGTTGCGGGATCATCAACGTACCCAACAGCGTCAGGAAGCACAGCGTGTTTGCCCGCATGATCCGCGCATCTTCGCGTCCTGAAAGGTTGAACAGGATCACCACCGGGCCAGTAAGCCCGGTCAATCCCCCCACCAACCCGGCGCCGCCGCCAATCCCGGCCAACATCGCATTCGAAGGCGCAACAGCCCGACGATACCCGGTGATCATCGCCACAAGGCTGACCCCGATCACCGCCGAGATGATCCACCGCAACGCTGTCACATCAAGCGTTCCCAGCAGCCAAACACCGGGCGTCAACGTAACGAAGGCCGGGATCAGCATCCACATGACGCGGGTCCTGTCGGCCTCGGCCCAGGCGGGGCGGAATACGGTGAACAGGGATCCCACAGACGACACGGCCATCACCCCCACAGCAACCTGTGGTGGCACAAAAAGCGAGCTCAGCGGGATAAAGATGAGGGCCGCGCCGAAACCGGCGAAACCGTAGGTCAGCCCGGCCAGAAACTTGACAGCCATGATCAGCACCAGCCCCTGCGTCGCAAGGGCCAGTGCCAGCCCCTCAGGCATCGGCGTTGCCGAACTGCGTGCCGGCGGACGGATCCTGTTTCGTCCAGTCGCGTTTGACCCCCAGCATCAGCAGGATGTTCGAAGCCACGAAGACCGACGAATAGGTGCCGATCACCACGCCCAGGATCATTGCAAAGACAAAGCCGCGGATCACGTCGCCGCCCAGCACGATCAGCGAAATCAGCGCGATCAGCGTGGTGACCGAGGTCATGACCGTCCGGCTGAGGGTTTCGTTGATCGACAGGTTCAGCACCTCGCCCAGGGCCAGTTTCTTGTACCGCCGCAGGTTCTCGCGCACCCGGTCAAAGACCACCACAGTGTCGTTCAGCGAATAGCCGACGATCGTCAGCAGGGCCGCGATAATGGCCAGATCAAACTTGATCTGCAGGACCGAGAAGATGCCGATCGTGATCAGCACATCATGCACCAGCGCGGCCACAGCCCCCAGGGCAAACTGCCATTCGAACCGCAGCCAGATATAGACCAGCACCGCCCCGATGGCCGCCAGAACCGCGTAAATCGCTGTCATCACCAGCTCGCCCGACACCTTTGGCCCAACGGATTCAACCGACGGGAAGGTGATCGCAGGGTCCAAAGCTTGCAAGGCAGCCTCGACCGACGCGACCGTTCCGGCCGAGATCGACTCTTGGTCGTCCTGCGCCTGAATGCGGATCTGGCTGACATGCTGATCTTCGTCAAAGTTGACATCGAACACCTCGGTAATGGTCACATCCCCCAGGTTCAGCGGCGCCAGCGCGGCGCGATAGGCGGCCACGTCGACCGGTGTGCTGCTTTCGGTGCGGATCGTGGTGCCGCCCCGGAAATCGATGCCAAAATTCAGCCCGATCAGCGCAAAGACGGCAATCGAGGCGATCACCGCCGCAATCGACGCGCCGAATGTGGCGCGTGCAAAGCGGAAGAAATCCCATTTGGTGTTTTCGGGAACAAGTTTCAGGCGCATAGGTCCCTCCTTACACCGTAATTGTCTTGGGTCGGCGGCGTTCCATCCAGATGACCACGAACAGACGCGTCACAAAGATCGCCGTGAAGATCGAGGTCAGGATGCCAACGCCCAGCGTCACCGCGAACCCGCGCACCGGGCCCGAGCCCATCAAGAACAAGATCACCGCCGCAATCAGCGTGGTGATATTGGCGTCGATAATCGCGCTCAGCGCTTTTTCATAGCCCAGCTCGATGGCGCGCGCCGGCCCTTTGGCCGTCTTCAGTTCTTCGCGGATGCGCTCAAACACCAGCACATTGGCGTCCACCGCCATCCCGATGGTCAGCACGATCCCCGCGATCCCCGGCAGGGTCAGCGTCGCCCCGATGGTCGACAGCACCGCAAAGATCAGCGCCACGTTTAGCACCAGCGCCACATTGGCAAAGAGCCCAAACAGCCCATAGCTCAGCCCCATGAACACCAGAACCGCCGCAAAGGCGACCATGGTGGCAATGCGCCCGGCCTCGATACTGTCTGCGCCCAGCTCGGGGCCGATGGTGCGTTCCTCAAGGAAGGTCAGCTCCGCCGGCAACGCACCCGCCCGCAGCAAAATCGCCAGCTGCGTGGTGGATTCGATGGTGAACTGCCCGGAAATCTGCCCCGATCCGCCCCGGATCGCGTCGCGGATCACCGGGGCCGAAACCACCTCCTCATCCAGCACGATGGCGAAGGGGTTGCCGATATTCTCGGCCGTGTAATCGCCAAATTTACGCGCGCCCGAGGTGTTGAATCGGAAGGTCACCACCGGCAGACCGTTTTGATCAAAAGCGGGCTGTGCATCTACCAGATCCTCACCGGTGACCACAGCCGATTTGTTGACGATGTAATAGGTGTCGGGCTCGTCCAGCGCAGGGTAAAGCACGTTGCGTGCACCCGGTGCCTCGTTCGGGTTCGACGTGCGGCCCACCACGTGGTTAAACGTCAGCTGCGCCGTGGTGCCGATAATGTCTTTCAACTCCTGGGCTGAGCCAATGCCCGGCACCTGGATCAGAATGCGGTCGGCCCCCTGGCGCTGAATGGTGGGCTCGCGCGTGCCGGCCTCGTCGACGCGGCGGCGAATGATCTCCAGCGATTGCTGCATTGTGCGGTCGTCGGTGGCGATGCGCTCGGCCTCCGACAATGTCACGATCAGCACGTCACCATCGGCGCGCACCTCGATATCGTTGGCCCCCACCCCGGTCAGCGACACGATGGGTTGGGCCAGGCCGCGGACTGCCTGTAATGCCGTCGACATGCCCTCAGGCTGCGAGATCCGCACCCGCAGCTCGTCGTCGGGCCCGTCCTGGCGGCGGATCGTGCCAACGGTGGCGCGCTCTTCGCGCAGCGCGTCGCGCACATCGGTCCACATCGTGTCGATGCGGGTGCCGTACACATCGCTCAGATGCACCTCGGCCAGCAGATGCGCCCCGCCCCGCAGGTCCAGCCCCAGATTGACCAGCGACGATGGCAGCCAGCCGGGCCAGCCATCGCGCGCCGCGGCCCGCTCGGGCGAGTCGCCAAACACCTCAATGGCTGTAACGGCGTCGTTATGCGCCTCGACCCGCTCATAGAACAGGTTGGGCATGGCAAACAGCAGCCCGAACAACAGAACCGCGGCAATCAACAGCCGCCGCCAAAGAGGGATATTCAGCATGAAATCAAGCTTTCTCGGCAGGCTCGGTTTTTGACAGGACCTGCGCGATGGTCGATTGCACAACGCGCACCTTCACACCCTCAGCCAGCTCAACCTCAACCTCGTTCTCATCCTTGACCTTGGTCACCTTGCCGATCAGCCCGCCTTGCGTGACCACCTGGTCACCGCGACGCAGCGCCTCGACCATGGCGCGATGCTCTTTCACCTTTTTCTGCTGCGGACGGATCAGCAGGAAATACATGATGGCAAAGATCAGGATCAGTGGCAGAAACTGGCCAATGGCCCCGGCACCACCACCGGCGGCCTGTGCATATGCGGGTGTTGCGAACATGAGTGTCCCCTCTCGTTTTTGTCCCCGTGGGGGGCCTTGCACCCCGCCTGAATTGGCGCGCACAGTAGAGGCGCGCCCCAAGGATGGCAAGGCGACTTCCACCCGATATGGGGTGCCATTTCGCCGGGTCAATCGGGGGCTACCAATAGGTGCCGTTTTGGCTAAGTTGATCGCGTAAGAGTTGCGGGGGTGCGGGGCGATGGCCGATACAAAACATACGCTAACGACTTGGCTGGGATTCCGACCTGATCCCGATTTTTCTAAAGCCACTTGGCTAGGCAGCCTGTTGGGCGTATTGGCCCTTATGGTTTACGCCGTGGTTTTGATCACGCTTGTGGGAACTCTGATCTGGATGATCGTGGGTATTCCTGGACACTTCGCGAACATTGCATCTGAAAATCCGCCCCTAAACCCGAGCCTCTATTTCTTTGGCATCACAGCGTTGACCGCTTCGCTTGCCGCTGTCGTTGTCTTTCCTTTTACTATCCTCCGAACAATCTACACCCAGCGACAAACGGATGTCGCCGAACAGGGCCACATCACCGACCAGATCAACAAGGCGGTTGAGAATCTTGGCGCTATGCGGGATGTGCGCGACGGCGATAAAATCACCACGCAACCAAATATCGAGGTGCGCATCGGCGGGTTGCTGGCGTTGGAACGGATCAGCAAGAACAGCCCCGATGACCATATCCAGATCATGCAAATCCTCTGCGCCTATATCCGCGAAAACGCGCGGGCACAGGTGGCGGCCGAGGTGTCGTTTGACGCGGATGGCAAGCTTGAGGGCGATGCACGAACCCTGCGCGATGACTTGTTGATGGCCTTCGACATCATCGACCGGCGCGGCCCAAACCTGCGGGCCATCGAAACAAACGCCGAATTCCACCTGAATTTCGAATACGCCGATTTTCGGGGTTTGAACCTGTCGAAACGGGATTTCGCCGGGGCCAACTTACGGTTGACCCAGTTGCAGGGGGCGGACCTCCGCTGGGCGGAGATGCAGGGGGCGGACCTCCGCTGGGCGGAGATGCAGGCAGCAGATTTCAGCAAGGCCGAGATGCGGGAGGCAGACCTCACCGCGGCGAAGATGAATGGAGCAAACTTCGGACGGGCGAAGATGCAAAAGGCAACCCTCAACACTGCGCAAATGCAGGGTGCCGATTTCTATTTTGCCAAAGTAAACAACGCGTCTCTAAGAGATGCGAACATGATAGGCGTGGATTTGAGTCGTGCAGACTTTAGTGGCGTATCCCTTCATGGGGCTGACCTAAGAAGCGCCTGCCTTAATGAAGTGGAACTGCGGCATGCCGAAATCGCTTTTGCCGATTTGCGGGGTGCCAACCTCTATGGCGCGCAGATCCAGGAAACGGAACTAAGGTCTATTGACTTGGTAGGTGCTGCATTGGCGGGGCAAATTCTGTCAATCAACCAGATTGACGATCTGTCTGATCGTAAAGTTTTTTGCGACGGTACAGTCACTTTGCCGGGTGGAAAGGGCCCAAATGATCAAGATTGGCCCGAGCTTTGGCCCAAAGAGGCACTTAAGCTCGACGAATTCCAGAAAGCCTGGCGCGCCTGGCAGGACAAGATCGGTTTCGATCGCACGACATTTACGCTAAAGCCTCCGAACGAGTGAATCACCAACGGACCTGACCCCATGCATGACATCAAAGCCATCCGCGAGAACCCTGCTGCCTTTGACGCGGCGCTTTCGCGTCGTGGGGGGGATGGGGTCTCGGGCGCGGTGCTGGCCATCGACGCGGCGCGGCGCGAAAAGATCACTGCCGCCGAGGCCGCGCAGGCCGAACAGAACAAGGCCTCCAAAGAGGTGGGCGCCGCCAAAGCCCGCGGGGATGAGGATGAGTTTCAGCGCCTGCGCGCGCTGGTGGCCGACAAAAAGGCCGAGGTTGCGCGTCTGAAGGACGAGGCGCAGGCCGAGGATACGCGCCTGACCGCGCTGTTGGCCGAGATCCCGAACCTGCCTTATGACGACGTGCCCGATGGCGCCGACGAGGACGACAATGTCGAGGTCACCCGCTGGGGCACCCCGCGCGAATTCGACTTTGCCCCCAAGGAGCATTTCGAGATTGCCGGGGTTATTCCAGGCATGGATTTTGAGACGGCGGCCAAGATTTCCGGCAGCCGCTTCGTTCTGCTGCAAGGCGCCGTGGCGCGGGTGCACCGGGCGTTGGCGCAGTTCATGCTGGACACCCATGTGACCGAAAACGGGCTGACCGAGACGAACTCACCCGTGCTGGTGCGCGACGAGGCGATGTACGGCACCGACAAGCTGCCGAAATTTGGCGAGGACAGCTACCAGACAACCGAGGGCGCGTGGCTGGTGCCGACGTCTGAGGTGCCGCTGACCTATTCGGTGGCCGGTGACGTGCTGGACGAAGCCGCGCTGCCGATCCGGCTGACCGCCCACACCCTGTGTTTCCGGTCCGAGGCCGGCAGCGCCGGCCGCGACACTTCCGGCATGCTGCGCCAGCACCAGTTCGAGAAGGTCGAGATGGTGTCGATCACCCATCCCGATGCCTCGGATGACGAACAAAAGCGCATGCTGCGCTGTGCCGAGGATCTGTTGGAGCGGCTGGGCGTGCCTTATCGCACCGTGGTGCTGTGCACCGGCGATATGGGGTTCGGCGCGCGGCGCACCTATGACATCGAGGCCTGGCTGCCCGGCCAGGACACCTATCGCGAGATCAGCTCGGTTTCCACCACCGGCGATTTTCAGGCCCGCCGCATGAACGCCCGGTTCCGCCCGGCCGAAGGGGGCAAGCCGGAATTTGTGCACACGCTGAACGGCTCGGGCCTGGCGGTGGGGCGCTGCCTGATCGCGGTGCTGGAAAACGGGCAGCAGGCCGATGGCTCGGTTACCCTGCCCGAGGTTCTGCACCCCTATCTGGGTGGCAAGGCGCAGATCACCGCCGAGGGGGTGCTGGCCTGAGGCCATTTGCCCCTGTACGGCGGTGGGTTCTGCGTGTATGTGAGCGCTAACGAACTTAGCCGGAGAACGTGTCATGACCCCCGCCGAAGCATCCGTCAAAACCAAAGCCGTCTGTGACCTGGCACCGGTCATCCCGGTGTTGGTGGTTGAAGACCCCGCAACCGCGCGGCCACTGGCCGAAGCCCTGGTAAAGGGTGGCCTGCCAGTTCTGGAAGTGACCCTGCGCACCGACGCTGCGCTGGAGGTGATCGCCGAGATGGCTAAGGTGGATGGTGGTGTTGTCGGCGCAGGTACCCTTTTGACCTCGGACGACGTGGAAAAAGCCAAGGCAGCTGGCGCGACATTCGGTGTGTCGCCGGGCTCTACCCCGCGTCTGATGGATGCCTGCGAAGCCAACGACCTGCCCACGTTGCCAGGTGCAGCCTCGGCGACCGAAGCGATGGCGCTGTTGGAGCGCGGCTATACCGTGCAGAAGTTTTTTCCGGCCGAGGCGGCAGGCGGTGCAAAGCTGCTGAAATCGCTGGCCTCGCCTCTTCCGCAAATCCGCTTCTGCCCAACGGGGGGCGTCAGCCTGTCCAACGCAACCGATTACCTGTCGCTGCCCAACACACTGTGCGTCGGCGGCAGCTGGGTTGCCCCGGCCAACCTGGTCAAAGCCGGGGATTGGGACGGTATCACCAAATTGGCGGCCGAGGCTGCCGCCCTGCCCCGCTAACTAACCATCCAGCCGTGCCGCGCGACCACCGCGGCGGCGCGGCACCACGCCGGTCTGCGCTGCCTCGCGCAATATGCGGGACATGGGGTGGTCTGGCGTCGTGTGGCGATCCAATAGCGCCTGAATTGCCGATGCGCCTGTATCCCCTGCGGTCACCGCCCAGTTCAAAAAGATAGTGCGGCATTGCGCTTCGGTGATGTCGTCGATGGCATAAGCCTCGGCGATCAGGCCACGCGGATCCGGATCAGTCATGGTTGCCTCCCGCGCGGCCCAGTGCCGCATCGATGGCCTTTGCCGCATCGCTTTGCCGTTCGGCAATGGTTCGGTTCAATGCCGCGGCATCCCGTTCGCCCACTGCGCGCAGCACAAAGGCCAGCCCGCGTGTGCTGAGCACATCCGGCGCCAAGGGCGCATCGGTCAACAATTTGCCAGCAATTTCCATCCGCCGGAAAAGATCATAGGCAATACGCAGCGCATTCGCCTCGCTGTCCGTAAACAGACCCGACCGGCGCCCGGCCTGAATCTGCGCCTGATTCCGTATACTCGGCGCTCCGGCTGACAAGGCTGCGGCTTGCGCCACCAGTTCGATATCCTGCGCACGACCCGGGCCCAGCTTGGCCTCCCACGCGGACCTGGCCGGTTTGGCTTCGGCAAGACGGCGCCGCATATCGGTGACAGCGTGGGCAATTTTGGGCAGGTCCGCATTGTCCTGCAAAAGGCCGCGTCGGAACCCCTCGAAATCCACGGCAAGGCTGGGTGTTCCAGCCACCGCCCGGGCGCGGGTCAGGGCCAAATGCTCCCAGGTCCACGCCTCGGCGCGTTGATAGGTTTGGAACGCCTGCCACGACGTTGCCACCGGCCCCTGATTGCCCGACGGGCGCAGGCGCATATCCACCTCGTACAACTTTCCTTCGGCCATCGGCACCGTCAGTGCCGTGATCATCGCCTTCGTGAGGCGCGCATAATACACCCTTGTTACCAAAGGTTTTTCGCCGACCGAGCTTTCAACACCTTCCGCGTCATACAACACGATCAGGTCCAAATCCGATCGCGGTCCCAGCCGCCCCGCACCCAGCGAACCCATACCCAGAACGATCCCCCCGCGACCCGGCGGCGGTCCGTGGCGGCGCGCGAAGTTTTCAATCACCACCGGCCACAACGCCGCCACAACGGCCTGTGCCAGGTCGGCATATTGCGCCGCGGCCTCGTCCGTGCCGATCAGCGCACGCAACAAATGTACGCCGGTGCGGAAATGCCATTCCTTGGTCCAGCGGCGCGCGGCGTCCAGCTGACTTTCATAGTCTTCGATCCCGGCCAGATGATCAGCCAGCATATTGCGCAGAGCGGGCCCACCCGGCCAAGGGGCAAAGAAGTCGCCGCCAATTACCGCATCAAATACCGCTGCATTTTGCGACAGATACACGGCAAGATCCGGCGCAGTAGCCGCAATATCTATAACAAGATCAATAAGCTGCGGGTTGGAGTTAAACAACGAGAACAGCTGTACGCCGGCCGGCAGCCCGGCAAGAAATCCATCAAAGGCCCGCAATGTCTCTTCGGGGCGACCCGACGCCTCCATCCGGTCCAACAATCCCGGCCGTAGCCGGGCAAAAAGCTCCTGCGCGCGGGTAGACCGCAGCGCCGGATAAGACGCCCAACGGTCAATTGTTGCCTCGGCCCACGGGGGGACGGCGGATTGTTCTTGCGTATCAGGGGCAAAGAACCCTTCGCAAAGATCGTGCACCGCCTCCAGTTTCGTGTGCAACTCCGCCTGAAACGCCTCTGTTTCGGCATGGCCACAGAACCGCGCCAGCCGGTCGAACCCATCAGGATTTGCTGGCAAATCATGGGTTTGCGCATCGTTGATCATCTGCAGGCGATGCTCCACTTCGCGGTGGGCGCGGTAATGCGTGATCAACGCATCACTGACCTCTGCCGGTATCCAGCCAGCCGCGGCCAATTGCGACAAACCTTCAACGGTCTGCCGTGACCGCAGCCCCGGGTCGCGACCGCCCGCGATCAACTGGCGTGTCTGCGTGAAGAACTCGATCTCACGTATGCCACCCCGCCCCAGCTTCATATTGTGACCATTCAGGTCAAGTTCGCCGTGCAAGCCTTTGTGATCGCGTATTTTCAGACGCATATCGTGGGCGTCCTGGATGGCGGCAAAATCCAGGTGCTTGCGCCACACAAAGGGGGCCAGACGAGCCAGGTAAGCCTCGCCCGCGGCAATGTCCCCGGCGCAAGGCCGTGCTTTGATATGGGCGGCGCGTTCCCATGTCCGCCCAACGCTTTCATAGTACCGTTCGGCCGCTTCCATCGCGATGCAGACCGGGGTCACCGAGGCATCCGGGCGCAGCCGCAGGTCGGTGCGAAACACATAGCCCTCGGCGGTATTGTCGGACATCAACGTCGCAAGTTTGCGCGTGATCCGCACAAACGCGGCCCGCACATCGTGGTAATCGTCACGGTCATAGCGATCTTGGTCAAACAGGCAGATCAGGTCGATATCAGACGAATAGTTCAACTCGCCCGCCCCCATCTTGCCCAGTGCCATCACAACCATGCCGGCCCCGGTCACAGCATCATCAACCGTTTGTCCCGGCAATTTGCCACGCGCGATTTCGGCCGTCACCAAATGGGTCAGCCCCACTTGCAAGGCCGCATCGGCGAAATCTGTGAGCGCTTGCGTCACGGCCTCCAACGGCCAGATCCCGGCCAGATCGGCCAAGCCTGCCCACAAGGCCACGCGCCGTTTCGCCACGCGCAACGCAGCGCTTAACCCGGCCTGAGGCAAGGCGGCGACCTCCTGCAACAGCGCGGCCTGCACCGCATCCACGTCTTGCGTCAAAACGCTGCGCAGCCAGTCGCCCTCGCGCAGAACAAGACCGCCCAAATAGGGGCTGCAACCGGCGGTTCCGGCCAGCAAGTCCACAATGGCGGCGGGCTGTTCGCCAAACGCAGAACGCACCTCGTCGGCGCGTGCGATGTCATAGGGCAAAGGCGTGCGGGTGATGTCGGTGGCAAAACGCATAGGCCTGTTTTGCGCCGCTGGAAAAGCGGCGTCAACGGCTTGCGATCCATTCGACCCTGCGCAATGGTGCCCCCCATGAGCAAGAGTTTGAAACGCGTGAAGACAGCACTGCGCGATGCCGGCTTGCCCGATGAGGTGCTTGAGGTGGGTCAGGCCCGCACCGCTGCCGAGGCGGCCGAGGCTGCGGGCTGTCATCTGGACCAAATTGCCAAGTCGATCATTTTCGGGGCCGAGGATACGGGCCAGGCCGTCCTCTTCCTGACAGCGGGCGGCAATCGCGTGGATGGCGACCGGGCCGGTACGATTGCGGGCACCAAACTGGGCAAGGCGGATGCAGCCCTGATCCGCACCCAGACCGGTTTTGCCATTGGCGGCGTGTCCCCGATCGGACACCTGTCCCCCATACGCGCGTGGTTCGATCCGCGCCTGCTGAATTTCGACGTGGTTTGGGCCGCCGCTGGTACTCCGCGTCATATTTTTCCGATTGACCCGCAGATCCTGTTGAACCTGACCGGTGCGGAACTGGCTGAATTCACCGTCTGTCAGAAAATGTGAATTTGTTTTACATTCCCCCTTGACCGGCGCGGCCTCAATACCAATCTTGGGTAATGTGAAAGACATTCACATCCAACTTTGACCCAAGGAGTACAAAATGAGTTCCGTCGCCACATGGCCCACACAAGCAGAAACCTGGCTCGACCAGCGCGGGAAAGGCGCCTGGATTGCGGCCATGGTGCTTGGTTTCATTTTCTTCTGGCCCGTCGGACTGGCCCTTCTGGCCTACATGATCTGGAGTAAACGCATGTTCAGCCGTTGCAGCAAACGCACCCACTCGCGCCACTATGGTTTCAAATCGTCGGGCAACACTGCCTTTGACGCCTACAAGTCCGAAACGCTGCGCCGCCTGGAAGAAGAGCAGGACAGCTTTGAATCCTTCCTGCAACGTTTGCGCGAAGCCAAGGACAAGTCCGAGTTTGACGCCTTCATGGACGAACGCGCCAAGAAAGCCCGTGAAACCTCGAGCAAAGATGACGAGCCCATCGAAGCCTAAGCTTCACCTCGTCCCCCAAGGCGCCCTGTTTCCCCTGCAGGGCGCCTTCCCTTTATGATAGATTGATTGCCATGAACGCCCTGCCCGACCCCCAACTGCAACCCGAGTTTTACGCCGATATCCCGTCCAAGCGGTTCTTTGCATGGATCATCGACCTTGTGATCATCCTTGCGCTGGTGCTGTTGGTATTGGTCTCGACCTTTGGAATCGCCCTCTTCCTGCTGCCGCTGGTCGTGACGGTGACAAGTTTTGTGTACCGCGTGGCAACAATCTCGGCCGGCTCTGCAACATTTGGCATGCGGATGATGGCCATCGAACTGCGCAACCGCGAAGGTCAGCGTTTGTCGTTCCCCGAGGCTGCTTTGCACACATTCCTGCATTTCGTGATGTTTGGCAGCGTTGTTTTGCAGATCATCTCGATCGCAACAACACTGACCACCGAACGTGCGCAAGGCCTGCATGACCTGATCCTGGGCACCACCGCGTTAAACAAGGCTGCACGTTATCGCGTGTAATCCCTTGGCCTTTCCGGTTCGCTTTGCTAGCGTTTCAGTGAAACGCAGTTTAAGCGACCGGATTATATGCGCCACACGCTCCCTATTGCACCACAGTTTTACGTGACCGCTCCTCAACCCTGCCCCTATCTCGAAGGGCGGATGGAGCGAAAATTGTTCACGGCATTGCAGGGCGAGACGTCGGAAAAGCTGAACAATTCCTTGTCCAAACAGGGCTTTCGCCGGTCGCAAAACGTGTTGTATCGCCCGTCATGTTCGGACTGCACCGCTTGCCTGTCGGCCCGTATCCGCGTTTCAGCGTTTCAGCCGAACCGCTCACAACGCAAATGCATCAACCGAAATGCAGACATGCGCCGCAACGCCTCCAGCCCCTGGGCGACCGAGGAACAATACGCCCTGTTCCGCAAATACCTCGAAGCGCGCCATGCCGAGGGCGGAATGGCCGACATGGATATTTTCGAGTTTGCCGCGATGATCGAGGAAACGCCGATCCGTTCGCGCATCATCGAATACGCCCGCCCCGAAGGTGCGGGGCGCGAATTGGCGGCTGTGTGCCTGACCGACGTGTTGGATGACGGGCTGTCAATGGTCTATTCGTTCTACGACGCCGACCTGACCAAGCGCTCGTTGGGCACCTACATCATTCTCGACCATATCGACATTGCGCGCGAGGCCGGGTTGGAATTTGTCTATCTCGGCTACTGGGTGCCGGGCAGCCCCAAGATGGGCTACAAGGCCAACTTCGCCGGGGTCGAGATCTACAAGGGCGGCCGTTGGCAACCGATGGGCGATCCCAATGCCCACGAGGAAGAGATCCACCCCCTGTCCGTCGAACCTATCGCCGAACAGGTGGCGCACCTGACCCTTCCGGACAGCCTGCCCGCGGCCGACAAAAGCTGACAAATGCCGCATATTGGCGCGTTCACGATCCTCGTGCCCAGCTACGATGCCGGGATCGCGTTTTATTGCGGCAAGCTTGGTTTCAACCTGCTCCAGGACCTGCCGCAACCCGGAAAGCGCTGGGTGACGATCGCACCGCCCGGCGCGACCGAAACGCGGATCGTACTGGCGGAACCCACATCCGAACGACAACAGGCCGCGCTGGGAAACCAAACCGGCGGGCGCATCGGCTTCTTCCTGCATACGGACAATTTCGCCCGTGACCACGCGGCGATGCGGGCTGCGGGTGTCCAATTCGACGAAGAACCGCGCCACGAACCCTACGGCGTGGTCGCCGTCTGGCGCGACCCATGGGGCAACGGCTGGGACCTAATCGAACCGACAGCAACCTGACGCCCACCGGAGCGCCCCAAAGGCGCGACACAAAAGCAGCAAAGCCGCCCCAAGGGGCGGCTTTACCTTTTAACAACGACCTCGTTACGCTACCCCGCAAAGAGGTTCGGCATGATCGTCACAATCGACGGGAACAGCCACAGGATCGCCAGCCCCACCACCTGGATCAACACGAAAGGTATGACCCCGCGATAGATATGGCCGGTGGTCACCTCGGGCGGTGCCACCCCGCGCAGATAAAACAGCGCAAAGCCAAATGGCGGGGTCAGGAACGACGTCTGCAGGTTCACCGCGATCATGATTGTCACCCATTTCGGGTCAAAATCCCCACCATAGATCACCGGCCCTACAATCGGGATCACGATGTAGATGATCTCGAGGAAGTCCAGCACAAAGCCCAGGATGAACAGCACCAGCATCACGATCAGAAAGGCCGTGAACTCGTTGTCATAGCTCTTCAGGAAGTCCTGGATGTAGTGTTCACCGCCAAACGAGATCACCACAAGGTTCAGCAGTTGCGAGCCGATCAGGATGGTGAACACCATCGATGTCACCTTCGCCGTCTCGCGCACGATCGGGCTCAGAACCGCGCCTTTGAACAGCACCCAGCAGGCATAGAAGATGCCGAACATCGCGAACAGATAGGCCGACTTGGCAAAGACAAACGCCACCACGTTCTGCGCCAGCACATTCTCCTGGTTCATCCGCAGGTCGAAGTTGACCCCGATCAAGATCATAACCAGGATCGAGAAGGTCGCCATGATGATCAACCGGCCCGATTTCTGCTCGTCCTGCAACTTACGGAACGCTGCCAGCAGGATCGCCCCGCCCGCACCCAACGCCGCGGCTGGTGTCGGGTTGGTGATCCCACCAAGGATCGACCCAAGCACAGCCACGATCAGAACCAGCGGCGGGAAAACAACGCGCAACAGCTCGTTACGTCCCAACAGCCCGGCCGCATAGCGACAGCCATACAGCGTCATCGCCAGCGGGATTGCCAACCGGATAAACGCGCCACCCGGCGTTGTCGTGGGCGAGATGAACAAGATGTCCACCAAGACCGCCAATACAACACCGGCGCCCCCGATCAGCAACGGACGGGTATCGGCCGACGGGGCCACACCGCGTGCCGTGGTGATGATCAGAGCAAGCAGCAGGAACGCCGTCGCAACACCCGAACCGATGGGCGCAGCCGCGGCCACGCGCTCGGCAAACACGGCTTCACGCTCTTCCGCGCTCAGTTCCCGCGCTTCGGCAACGCCACCGGCATCGTCAATCGCCTTCTGCTCGGCCAGCGCCGTGTCCCAGGCTTCCTGCCCGTGCAGCTCGATCATCGAGATCTGGCACTGTTCAGGGACCGAGGTGCGCAGCGAAGCCGTTTTACCTGCGTCCGAGAAACTGTCGACGATGATGTTCTGGTTGCCGATAACACCGGCGCTGGACAAGGCAATCACCCCGATGATTAGCGCACCCGGAATACCCACGAACCACGTCAGTGCCTCGTTACGGGTGATGACCTCGCCGCCGCTGCCGTCCATTTGCACCGCGGGTGCCTTGGACGGGTTGAACATCGCATAGCCAAAGGCATAGAGGCCATAAAGCAGCGCCAGCATGATCCCCGGCAGCAACGCCGCCTGAAAGAGCGTGCCCACCGACACCACCGCCGGCTCACCCAGATAGGTCAACGCGTCGGAACACCCGGCCTCTTGCGCGCGGGTTTCTTGCGCGGCCGAATACAGGTCACCGGCCAGCGTACCCAACAGAACGATCACGATCGACGGCGGGATGATCTGCCCCAACGTGCCAGAGGCAGCGATCACACCGGTCGCCAGCTCCTTGGAGTAGTTGTTGCGCAACATGGTCGGCAGGCTCAGCAGACCCATCGTCACCACGGTGGCGCCCACGATCCCGGTTGACGCCGCCAGGAACGCGCCCACAACCACAACCGATACGGCCAGGCCACCCGGCAGCGGGCCAAAGACGCGCGCCATGGTGGTCAGCAAGTCGTTGGCGATCTTCGAGCGTTCCAGCGTGATGCCCATCAGCACGAACATCAGCACCGCCAGCAGCGTTTCGATCGACTGACCGGCCAGCACCCGTTCGTTCATCCGGTTCACGATGAAGGACACGTTGCGGTCCAGCGCCGTTTCCCAACCCGACGGGAACACCGCCTCGGCGACCCTTGGCAGGTCGGGGTATCGGAAGATACTGATCTTTTCAGGCCGCACACCCTCGGCGATCAGTGCGCCATAAGCCTCTGACCCGGTGTCGATGGCCTGGTGGATCAACAATCCGGCACTGTCCAGCCCCGCGATGATCCCGAAAGAGATGACCCCCGCACCACCGATGGCAAAGGCCACGGGAAAGCCCGATAGAATGCCTCCAAAGAGGCAAAGGAAGACGATTAGCAGGCCGATTTCGACCCCATCAAGTCCCAATAGCATTGTCTTAGTTCCTTACCTCAATGTGTGCCTTCATAGGCTTCTTCGCCGTCGCCAAGGCTGTCGCGATCCAGATACTTCCCTTCGCTTTCCGGCCCCTCGACGAATTCCAGGAACGAGCGATAGAAGAAAGCAACAGAGTGCAGGAACACCAAGGCGGCAAAGATCACCAACAGGATCTTGAACAGGAAATATGCGTCAAAACCGTTTGGCGAGAAGCCGATGGTTTCCACGTTCCAGCGCAGAGCACGCGATTTGGTCAGCAGTTTGTCCAGGCTGTCCGAGGCGGACGGTTTGGGCGTGACCAGGTGGCGCCACATGAAGTACCAGCCATACATCCATGTCAGAACCGCGCCGGGCATCATGAAGACCAGCGCGCCGAACATGTCGATCACCTTCTTGGTGCGATAGCTGACCGCCGAATAGACCAGATCAACGCGCACATGGCCGCCCTGCACAAAGGTGTAGGTGACGCAGAGGCAAACGATAATGGCGTTAAAAAGTTTCAACTCCTCGGCCCACCAGCTGACATCACGTGTCAGCGGCGATCCAAAACCGATGGAGATTTGCGCGGCCGTAAAGATCCGCTGCATGAAGACGATCATGATCTGCTGCAGAACCATCAACAGGCCCGCCCACGCAGCCAGGCGGCCAATGAAGTTGGCAACGGCCTCTAACCCGATGACGCAATTCCACATGAATTGCCGCCGGATGAGACCCGCGATTGTGACCAGCAAAACCACGGTGAAAACGAAAAAGAAGAACTCGATCGAGCCGCCATAGTAGATAAAGCGCATCAGCGCCTGTTTCACTTCGACCGTGCTGATCGACGACACGTTGATTTCACCAACCCAGGCCAACCATTCCGCAGGGTGTGTTACCGCGTAAAAAAAGTTGGAAAAGGCAAGTGCGATGTTCTTAAAAAACCAGACAATTGCGTCCAGCATGACCCCACATCCATCTTGTTATGAGTGGCGGCCCATCCCGCCAAATTATGGGAAAAGACCCCCCGAACGCTGGCCGGGGGGTCTGATGATCCAAGCCCGCGTGGCTTAGCCCAGAACGCGGTCGCGCTGTGCGCGATAAGCGCCGATCGACTGGGTCAACCAGCCCGACGACGACTTCATCGAAGCCTGGTAATCGGCGTAGATCTTGGCGAACAGCTCGTCGCCCAGGAACTCCTCGTAAACCGCTTTCGACGCGTCGGCCATGGCATCCCAAACGCTGTCGGGGAATTCCAGAACCTTCACGCCACCCGCTTTCAGACGCTCCAGCGCCGCACCGTTGTTGTTCAGGTACTGGCTCAGGTTCCAAACGTTGGCGTGACCGGCCGAGATCTCGATCGCAGCTTGCTGCGACGGGGTCAGGCTTTCGAACACTTCGCGGTTGGTGGCCAGGGTCAGACCAGCAGCCGGCTCGTGCATACCAGCAGTGTAGTAGAACTTGGTGATTTCCTGGAAACCAGCCTTTTCGTCCGCCCACGGGCCGATCCACTCGGTGCCGTCGATGGCGCCCGATGCCAGCGCCTGGTACACTTCTGCGCCCGGCAGGTTCTGTACCGAAGCACCCATGTTGCCGATCACGCGGCCGCCCAGGCCGGGCATGCGGAACTTCAGGCCGTTGAAATCTTCGGGGCCAGTGATTTCCTTGCGGAACCAGCCACCAGCCTGCGTACCGGTGTTACCAGCCAGGAACGATTTCAGGCCAAAGATCTCGCCCAGCTCGTCGTGCAGGGCCATACCATTGCCGTGGTAGTACCAGTTGTTCAGCTCGGTCGCGGTCATGCCGAAAGGCACACCGGCGAAGAAGGCAAAGCCCGGATGCTGGTTGATGAAGTAGTAGTCAGCAGCGTGGTACATGTCGGCCTGACCAGCGGTCACAGCGTCAAACACCTCGAATGCACCCACCAGCTCGCCTGCGGCTTTCACTTCAACGGTCAGCGAACCGTCGGTGATGGCGTTGATGTTGTCGGCACTTTTTTGTGCAGCGTCAAACACACCAGCCAGACCACGCCCCCACGAGGTAACCATGGTCAGGGTGCGCTTGCCTTGGGCATAGGCCGGCGCAGCCAGAGTGGTTGCAGCAGCGGCCGAACCGCCCAGTGCAGAAGTTTTTAGAAAAGAACGACGATCCATTATTTTATTCCTCCCAGAATCAAGATGCCCGCATAGCGTGTATGCCACGCCCGGGCGGATCGTTTGCAGTGGCGCCAGCCTAGCGAGGCCCATGCGTAAAGGGGAATACCCACTACCGCGTAGAAACGGATTTAGCGTCAAAAAATTGCGACAATTTTCATCCGTATTTCTACGTAGTTGGCGCCAACAGCGGCATATAATTGGCAAATCGAATCTACCAATGGCCGCCAAAACACCGTATCGATTCGAGGATGTGGCGTGCTTTATCCAATTTCCGCCTGACCTATGGGCAAAAGCTGTTTGTGCTGGCCACGCTGCCGCTGATCCTGGCGGCGGCGGCTATTTCCGTTCTGGTTGCACACCAGTCGCGCCAATTGGCCGAGCGCGAGATCCGGACCCTTGAAAACCAACTGATCGAGGCCAAGCGGGCCGAGCTGCAGAACTATTTGTCACTCGCCCGAACAGCCTTTGTGAACATCTATGGACGCGCCGCCCCCGACGACGAGGCCGCCAAGCTGGAGGTCACGCAAATCCTGTCGTCGATGCTCTACGGGCAAGACGGGTATTTCTTTGTCTTCGACTATGACGGCAACAACCTTGTCAGCCCGCGCCAGACCTATCTGATCGGCAAGAACTGGACCGGTCTGAACGACCTGAACGGCGTGCCGGTCACCGACGAACTGATCCGCATCGCCCGGACCGGCAGTGGCTATCATTCGTTCGACTGGATCAAACCATCGACAACCGAAACCGCGCGCATGGTCGCCTATGTAATCGGCCTGCAGGATTGGCGATGGGCCGTGGGAACTGGCATCTTTATCGACGACGTGCTGGAAACCGTTGCCGCCGCCGAGGCCGAGGTGGAGGCGCGCGTGCAGCGCACCTTCCTTTATATCGGCGGGATCACCATGGGGGCGCTATTGATGGTCTTCATGTCCGGCATGTTCATCAACATCCGCGAACGCCGGCTGGCCGATGCCAAGCTGAAACGCCTGACCCAGCGCGTGTTCGACACCCAGGAAGAGGAACGCAGCCGCGTCGCCCGCGAATTGCATGACAGTATCAGCCAGATCCTTGTCAGCGTCCGCTATGCGCTGGAACTGGCCCAGCGTCGGCTCAATGCCGGGGATGATCGTGCCTCGGAAAGCGTGGACAAGGGTGTTGGCACCCTGAACGGTGCCATCCAGGAGGTTCGACGCATCAGCCGCGACCTGCGCCCCGGCGTTCTGGACGATCTGGGCCTTGCGCCTGCATTGAAGACTTTGGCACATGATTTTGGCCAACGCACGGGCATCGACACGCAATTGGAAACAGTTGTGTTCTCGAACCGACTGGACAAAGACGCCAAGATCGCGCTTTACCGGATTGCACAAGAAGCCCTGACCAATATCGAACGCCACGCCGGCGCAACCAAGGTGGACATCAAGGTTTTTGGCCACCGGGGTGGCGCGACGCTGCGGATCACGGATAATGGCAAGGGGATCGACTGGCGCAACGACCGGACAAATTCCGGCCTGGGCCTGCGCAACATGCAGGAGCGTGCGGAACAGTTGAACGGGACGCTACGCGTGCTCAGCACGCGCGGTGGTGGCGGTACGGTGATCGAGGCGCAAATGCCTCTCAGCCACATGTTGCCGCCGATGCAGAAAACGACGAAGGGGGGAACGGGATGACGGAAAAGGTGCGCGTGATCGTGGTGGACGACCACCCGATGGTTGCCGAGGGGATTCAGGCGCTGCTGGAATCTTATGACGATATCTCGGTGATCGCGACGCTGACCAACGGGCAGGAACTGGTTGACCAGATCGATGACCTGGCCCCCGACGTGGTGCTGCTGGATCTGAACATGCCACAAGTGAACGGCCTTGCCGCGACCGAAATCATCCTCGAACGCCGCCCCGGCACCCGCATCCTGATCCTGTCGATGCATGACAGCTCCGAATATATCGGCACTGCGCTGAACTACGGCGCCTTGGGCTATGTCCTGAAAGACGTCCCCACCGAAGAGATCAAACTGGCCATCGACGAGGTGATGGCCGGCCGCCAATACCTGTGCACAGGCGCCACCGCGGCGCTGGCTCCGCGCACCGCCGATGGGCGCGAGCCGCTGACCAACCGCGAACAGACGATTCTGTTGCAGCTGGCGCAGGGGCTGTCGAACAAAGAGGTGGCGCTGGCGCTGGATATTTCGGTGCGCACGGTTGAAACCCACCGCAAGAACATCAAGCGCAAGCTGGGCATATCCTCCACCGCCGGGCTGACGCGCTATGCGCTGGAACACGGGGTGCTGCAAGGTACAGGCGCCGACGTCTAGCCCAGCTGCAATAACGCCGCCAACGCCCCCTGCCCGCCCTCGCGGAACGTGACCACCCGGCTGTCGGGCGCGCGGATGGCCCAGCCCTCGTCCAGTACCCGCTGCAACAGCGCCGCACCCAGGCTGCCGGCCAGGTGGTACCGGCGCTCGGACCAGTCCAGACAGGCCCGGCAGGTGGGCCGGCGGGCCCTTTCCATCGCTGCCACATCGAACCCCGCCTGCGCGAAAAACGCCCGTCCGGGCGTGCTGAGCGCAATGCCCTGCGACGACGCCGCAAACAACCCGCGCGCGGTCAGAACCTCGTAAATCTCCACCGCCTGCGCGCCGGCCAGGTGGTCATAACACACCCGCGCCGCCCGCAGCGCCGGATCGCGCGGGCCGGTGCGGCTGCGCAGATGACCCTTTTGGGCCGCCAGGCTCATCAACGCCTCCAACGCGCGCTGCACATGCTCATCGGCCAGCCGGAAATAGCGATGCCGCCCCTGGCTGACACCTTCGATCAACCCGGCCTCGGCCATCTGCCGCAAATGGCCCGAGGCGGTGGCCGCGCTGACCCCGGCCTCATACGCCAGCTCGCCCGCCGTCAACGCCTTGCCCGCCATCAACGCGCTCAGCATATTGGCCCGCGCCGGGTCGCCGATCAGCGCACTGAGGCGCGAAATATCCGGTCCTTCTTTCATGGCGTCAGCCTGCGCCTTGCCTTCACGCCCGTCAAACACAAACACTTTGGTCGCCACCGAAACATCCCCGGCGACGACCGCGTTACAACGGCGATGAAAGGAGATCTTCCATGATTACATGCTTCATCCGCTACCAGATCGACCCCGCCAGACCCGAGGCCTTCGCCGAATACGCCCGAAACTGGAACGCCTGCATCCCGCGCAACGGGGCAGACCTTATCGGCTATTTCGGCCCGCACGAAGGCTCGGCCACCACCGCCTATGGCCTCTACAACATCCCTTCGCTGGCGGAATACGAGGCGTACCGCGCCCGGCTTGCCAACGATCCGCTGGGCAAGGAAAACTTTGCATTCGCCCGCAAAGAACGGTTCATTCAGCGCGAGGACCGCATCTTTCTGAAACGCATCTCCGGAACACAGGAACCATGATCACCGTCATCTTCGAACTCACCCCCGGCGAAGGCCAGAAAGACGCCTATCTTGGCCATGCCGCCGATCTGAAGCCACTGCTTGAAAAGGTCCCCGGCTTTATCTCTGTCGAGCGTTTTCAAAGCCTGACAACCCCGGAAAAACTGCTGTCGCTGTCCTTTTGGGAAAGCGAAGAGGCCGTGATCGCATGGCGCAACACGGCCGAACACCGCGCCGCACAATCGGCCGCCCGCGGCGGTGTTCTGGCGGGATATCGTCTGCGCGTGGCGCAGGTGCTGCGCGATTACGGCCACGCGATTCGAGGTGATGTGCCGGAAGACAGCCGGGATGTGCACGATATCTGATCGCCCGCTCTCCTGTTTGTCCGATTGATTACAATTGCGCGCAACTTAAGGATGCAATGTGGCAGGTTACCGCCTGCGGTTTGCTCAAATTGCCCAATCTCGTCGCAGGTTCGTCGCAGGTCGGTCACAATGTCGTACCAATTCCTAAGGCATTGTTTCCGCAATTTCGCGCAGTCCGGTGCGACCTGGCCCCGCCAGACGCACTTTAACAACGCGTGCCAAACGCGGGTCGTGATTGTCGGATGAGAAATGGAGAAGACGACAATGATCGACTTGACGAATGTATCGCGGGTCGCCGCGTTCGGCGCATCAAACACGGATACAGGTAACCTTTACGACCTGACCGGACAGCTTCTGTGGGTTCCGATCCCGGCTGACGATTTGGGCTATCAGCAATCCCATACGAATGGCGATGTGTCTATCGAATACAGCCTGGACTTGTGGGGCATCACCAGCTTCGACAACTATGCTGTGTCGGGTGCACGTGCCTATGGGAAATACCCTTTGCTGTGGTTCCTGATCGAAAGCAACGTGGTCGATTCGCTGAAGTGGAATGCGAATATCGATCTGCTGAACTATGACATCAACCTCGGCGCGCAGGTGGGCCGTTTCCTGTCGGATAATGACGGCGTGGACCTGTCTGACACCATGACGGTTCTGGACATCGGCGTGCTGGACTACGCACGTTACCAGAACGTGTCGACGGAAAATCCGGTTTTGGAAATGTTCATCGTGATGAAGCTTGTCACAGACGAGCTCCGCACCAGTGCGCAGGCCCTTGCCGACGCCGGCGTGGGCACCATTGTCCTGAACTCGATGACCAATCCCAAGTTCATGCCGCGTGGTGACGGCATGACGGAAGGTCAGAAAAGCCTGTTCGACTGGATCGTCAAGAAACACAACACCGAGCTGGAAACCATTGCCGCCGACCTTACGGCCGCTGGCCATAACGTGGTTGTGGTGGATATCCACGCCATCATGGAAGAGATCTATGACGACGCCTCGGCCTTCGGGTTCATCGCGCCGCTGGACCTGTACACGGTGCATGACAATACCGGCGAGGCCCTGTCACAGAACATCGAAGGGTTCGATGACGACCAGGTGGCCTATTACGACGCCACGCATGGCACCACAGCCTATCATGGTGTTGTAGGCGCGTTCGAGGCGAAGGCGCTGACCGCGCATGTCACCATCGACGACGACGCCAACAGCAACATCATCGGCACGGATGAAGATGACCTTGTTCTCGCCAAGGAAGGCCACGACAACATCATCCTCAATGATGGCGACGACGTGGCGCTTGGCGGTCTGGGCAACGACACTGCCAACGGCGGTGCGGGTCGCGATCTGATCAATGGTGGCGCCGGCGATGACGAGCTGGAAGGCGGCGCAGATGCCGACGTTCTTGCGGGTGCCGATGGCGACGATATCCTGCGCGGCGGCGAAGGTCAGGACGTGCTGATCGGCGGTCTGGGCAACAACCAGATGTTCGGCGATGGCGGCGACGACCAGTTCCTGTTTACCCAGGGCACGCTGATCGGCGGCGACAACTCGGGCGTGAACACCATCGATGGCGGCGCCGGTCACGATACGCTGTACCTCGTGCTGGATGGCAATACACGCCTGGAATACGACGTGAATGGCAATGGTGACCTGGCGGCGCTGGCAAGCTCGCTGGGGCTGGACCTGACCAGCATCGAAGAGATCATCCTGCTGGACAGCCGCGCCGATCTGGCCGGTATCACCAGCGACGCCCTGATCCACGAGGCAGACCTTTGGGGCATGATCTAAGCCCCTGCCAACCAAAAACAGGCCCGCGACCCTTGCAGGGGTTGCGGGCCTTTTTGTTTGCCCAGGCCCCATCGCTGGGTCCAATTTGACTTTCGTTTCACCAAATCCGGGCAAATCGGCAACTTTCGCAAAGAAAAATACCACCCGGCGACAGATTATTCACAGCTTTCCCTGTTGACGCCCCGATTGCAGGCACATAATGTCGCCCGCGATACGAAGGAAGCGAAGTAATGACACAGATTCTAGTCGTCGTGGGATTTTGGCGCATGGGCCGGTAACCGGACACCATATTGGTACCCCATGCGCCCTCGGAAATCTCCGGGGGCTTTTTTGTATCGCAAGGCAGACGCGGAAAACACGTGAAGGACGCAAGAGAGAGATGACCAAGTCGATAACCGGCGCGAAGATGGTGGTTCAGGCCCTGAAGGATCAGGGGGTCGAGGTGGTCTTTGGCTACCCCGGCGGTGCCGTCCTGCCGATCTATGACGAAATCTTTCAGCAAAACGACATCCGCCACATCCTGGTGCGCCACGAACAGGCCGCGGTGCATGCCGCCGAGGGCTATGCGCGGTCGACCGGCAAGGTGGGCGTTGTTCTTGTAACCTCGGGGCCCGGCGCCACTAACGCGGTGACCGGCCTGACCGATGCGTTGCTGGATTCGATCCCTCTGGTGGTGCTGACCGGCCAGGTGCCCACCTTCATGATTGGCACCGATGGCTTTCAAGAGGCCGATACCGTGGGCATCACGCGCCCCTGCACCAAGCATAACTGGCTGGTCAAAGACACCGACCGGCTGTCGGGTGTGATCCACGAGGCGTTCCACGTGGCCCGGTCCGGCCGCCCCGGCCCGGTTCTGGTTGATATTCCCAAAGACGTGCAATTCGCATCCGGCAGCTATACCGAGGCGCACGAGGCCGACACGCGCCACTATCAGCCCCGCGTCAAAGGCGACATTGACACGATCACGCAGTTGGTCGAGGCGATGGAAACCGCCGAGCGCCCCGTGTTCTATACCGGCGGCGGCGTGATCAACTCGGGCGACATGGCCACCCAATTGCTGCGTGAACTGGTCGAAGCCACGGGCTTCCCAATCACCTCCACCCTGATGGGACTGGGCTGCTATCCTGCGTCGGGAGACAAATGGCTGGGCATGCTGGGCATGCATGGCCTGTACGAGGCCAACCTGGCCATGCATGGCTGCGACCTGATGATCAATCTGGGCGCGCGGTTCGACGACCGCATCACCGGGCGCACCGCCGATTTCAGCCCGAACTCCACCAAGGCGCATGTGGATATCGACCCCTCATCGATCAACAAGGTGATCCATGTGGATATGCCGATCATCGGCGACATTGCGCATGTGCTGGAAGACGTGCTGCGCGTCTGGAAATCGCGCGGGCGCAAGGTGAACAAGGAAGGTTTGGCCAAATGGTGGGCGCAGATCAACGAGTGGCGTGGCGTCAAATGCCTCGGCTACACCAATTCCGACAAGATCATCAAACCTCAATACGCGCTGGAACGGCTTGAGGCGCTGACCAAAGGCCATGACCGTTACATCACCACCGAGGTGGGCCAGCATCAGATGTGGGCGGCGCAGTATCTGGGCTTCGAAGACCCCAACCGCTGGATGACCTCGGGCGGTCTGGGCACCATGGGCTATGGCTTCCCGGCCTCGATCGGCGTGCAGCTGGCGCATCCCGAAAGCCTTGTGATCAACATCGCGGGCGAGGCCAGCTGGCTGATGAACATGCAGGAAATGGGCACCGCGATCCAGTTCCGCCTGCCGGTGAAACAGTTCATCCTGAACAATGAACGCCTGGGCATGGTGCGCCAGTGGCAGGAACTGCTGCATGGCGAGCGCTACAGCCATTCGTGGTCCGAGGCCCTGCCCGATTTCGTCAAACTGGCCGAGGCCTTTGGCGCCAAGGGCATCTATTGCGACAACCCTGCCGATCTGGACGACGCGATCATGGAGATGATCAACTATGACGGCCCGGTGATCTTTGATTGCCTGGTGGAAAAGCACGAAAACTGCTTCCCCATGATCCCCTCGGGCGCACCGCATAACGAAATGCTGCTGGGCGACGCCAGCACGCAAGACGCCATCGGGTCCTCGGGCGCGGTTTTGGTTTAAGAAAGTCTGATAAATGTCTGCACTACGTATCAAAAAAGGCACGTCCAAGCATTCCGCCTATGATCTGCGCGATCCCAATGCCGAGGTCATGGAAAGCCACACCCTGACCGTTCTGGTCGATAACGAGGCCGGCGTTCTGGCCCGAGTGATCGGCCTGTTCTCCGGTCGTGGCTACAATATCGAAAGCCTCACCGTGGCCGAGGTGGACCATCTGGGCCATCTCAGCCGCATCACCGTGGTCACCACCGGCACGCCCGCCGTGATCGAACAGATCAAGGCGCAGCTGGGCCGCATCGTCCCCGTGCACGAGGTGCATGACCTGACGGTTGAAGGCAGCTCGGTCGAACGCGAACTGGCGCTGTTCAAAGTCACCGGGTCGGGCGACAAACGCATCGAAGCCCTGCGCCTGGCCGAGATCTTTCGCGCCAATGTCGTCGACAGCACGCTGGAAAGCTTCGTGTTCGAGATGACCGGCACGTCCGAGAAAATCGACGCCTTCGCCGAGCTGATGCGCCCGCTGGGCCTGGTGGAAACCGCCCGCACCGGCGTGGCGGCGGTGGCGCGGGGCGCCAGCTAAGCGCCCCTGCCCGGTTATCGGTCGCGCATCTGGATCACCCAGGTCGCGACCACACCGAACAGAACATGCCCCCAGAATGCGACCCATGTGATGCCGGTAAAGCCAAGGAACGGCTTCATACCGGCGATCAGATGCGCCGTGCCGTACAGGGCAAACACCCACAAAACCACACCGTAAACCGCCGACGTCGCCAGCCACGGCACCTGCGGCAGGAACTGTCGGCGCAGCAGTTCAACAATGTAGGCACCCAGCGGATAAGCAATTAACCCGGCGAAATAGTGCAACAACTCGCCACCCGGCCGCCACGTGGCCCCGAACACGGCCTTGATGGACGAATTTGCCAGCCCCACCGGCGCCAGTTTGGCATAACCCAATGCCGGGCTCAGCGCCTGACCAAAGAAATCAAAGGCCAAAAGGGCAAACGCCCCCGCAATCAGGATGGTTTTGCCCGCCTGCGCGGGTTGGATTTGCGATGTATCGGTCATGGTCTGCGCCTTTAAACGGTATAACTTTCATGGGAACAGGTGCGGGCACGCGCTGAAAACCACAACCACCGTCAACGGCCCCGTGACTGTGTGTCAGCCGCTGTCAGGAACTTGAAACATGTGATCGTACGTGAACGCGATGGACCGGCCCATGGCCACGTGCCATTACAGGTTTGACGATCCAACCGAGGTGCAAGCCCCATGACAACTGCCACCCTGCACATGCTTTGCGGCAAAATTGCCGCTGGAAAATCCACCTTGGCCACCAAGCTGGCAACCGCACCGAACACCGTGCTTGTGTCGGAAGATGACTGGCTCGACCCCCTGTTTGGCGACCAGATGACCAGCCCGGCCGACTATGTGGCCTGCGCGGCCAAACTGCGCGCGGCAATGGGGCCGCATGTCGCCACGTTGTTGAATTCAAACATGTCTGTTGTGCTGGATTTCCCCGCCAATACGGTGGAAAACCGCAACTGGATGCGGGGCATTCTTGAAAAGACCGAAGCCAACCATGAATTGCATGTGCTGACCCCGCCGGACGAAGTTTGCATCGCCCGCATGCACGCACGCAACGCGCAGGGTGACCATCCCTTTGCCGCGACCGAGGCGCAGTTTCATCGGTTTTCCAAACATTTTGTGCCGCCTGAACCCAAGGAAGGGTTCAACGTGATCCAATATAATAACGAAATGTAGCTGATTGTTATAAAAAGATAAATTGCCCGCCGCCGCTCCTAGAGAAGGGAACCAATCAGGCTAGGTGCAACCTGAAATGGCAGGTGTTACGGCGACGGGCATAATCTCCCTGACATCCTAATCAAAAACCAGCCGGGAACGGGCTGCTTTCTTCAGGGATTGTGTAAAAATGCTTTCGTTGGGGAAAACACCACTCACAGGAACATCAATTGTTCCAACATCGCGAGCCGTCCCATCGGGGGAGTGCTTTTGGCTATGGAGAACCGTGTGAACCACCGTCAGGCAACGCGACGCGAAATAACGACAAACGCCAAACATGAAGTTCTCCCCAGCAGGACAAAAACGCGATGCCCTATTGGTGCCATGGCCCCGTTATCGCAGCGTTATTGCCGGACAGTTCGTTAAAGCTCTTGGAATCGGGTGGGATCGATCAACCCAGCCCGGCGCATCATGCGCACCGGGTACTTGTCGTCATTCACGAACCGGTCCGGGCTGGTGTCGGCCTCCAGACGTTGCAACCGGGTCACCGCACGGCGCGCTTCGTCAAAACTGTCTTTGCTGGCATGCAGGCCGATCAGGTACCGCAGCGCCGGCCGGTATTTCGGGTTCAGCGCGCGGGCCCGTTCGGCGTGCCGGATGGCAAGGTCGTTTTGGTTCAGCGACACGGCGGTTGTCGCGAACTGAAACTCGGTCCAATACCGAAAGAACGTTTCTTTTGAAAGGCTTATCGCCGTCTTTGCAGCCTGCGCAGCTTCGTCGAAGCGTTCGCAATTCAGCATGACATTGGCCAGCGCGCTCCATGCCATGGGGTTGGAAGGGTTCGCCAGAACGCCCATCCGCGACAGCTCGCCGGCGGTGACCAAATCATCGTCGAAAACCATGCGCGCATGCGCGACCGAGGACAGAACCATCGAGTTCGTGCTTTCCTCGACCATCGCCTTGGCACACAGCTCGTCCGCCTGTGCAGACAGGTCCGCCCGGTTCTTGCCGCCCGATTCGACGAAATCGATCACGGCCAGCTGTGCGCCCATCGCAAGGTACAGACCGCGCGGGCGCAGATCATATGCGGCTTCGAACATCTGGCGCGCCTCTTGCACGCTGCCCGGCAGCATCGAATACATCCGCCGCAACCCGGCCCCGGCGAAATAGTTGGGATCGTTTTCAAGGGTTAGCATGGGCGTTGGGCGGCACAAAAGATCCGTTAACGCCGCGCTGGTGCGATGCGACAAGTTCAGCAGGGCCGCCTCAAAAGGCGCGCCCGGTTCCGGGAAACGCGCAACGGTCGAGGCCGACCACAAGTCGGCACCACCCAGTCCCTGGTACACCGCCACCCGCAATCCGGTCTGGTCCCCGCGCCCGCTGGTTGCCTGAAGCTCCAACACCAACAGATCGCCGCCACGTTCCGCGGCCTCGCTGCGGGTCACCGGCTCGATATCCAGCATCTCGCAAACCGACCGCTGCACGATGTCGCCAAACATCTGCTCTTGTCGGCCAAGGATCGTCCCGCGGTCATTCGAAAACTCCACGACCAACCCGCGCCTGATCTTCTGACGCAGCCGTTGCACGGCAGGGCCGCTGACAAGGTGGGTTTCATCCGCCGGCGGGCTTCCCGAAATACGGGCCACCCGTTCGGCGCTCAGCCAGTGTTCGAATTCCTGATCGCCGACATCCATGCCCTCAAGGAACAGGCCCGTGGTTCCCGGATCCACCAGCACCCGATTGGCGTCCAGCGACACGGTGCTGCGGTTGGCCGACACGATATCGCTGTCGTCACCAAAGGCCTGACGCACCTTGTACAGCGCCTGCCGCAGGCTGTTGGCCCCTTTTTCGGCGGTGCGGTCGCTCCACAACTTGTCTTGCAGCCACGCGCGCTGTCGGGTCATGCGCGGGTCAACCGCAAGCATAGCAATCAGAGCTTGAACTTTTTGGCTGGGCACAACCAATTCGGTGCCATCCGGCGCGACAAGCTCGAACCGACCACCAACTTTCACCGTGTAAACCCGTGTACTCACGGTCTAATCCCGTACCATCTTCCCCTGGGTCAAACTATACACGATTTTTGCGTTTGCATTATTGCATCGTTAATTTTTTCGAAACTGAGTTTTGTTGTTGCCCAGTATTCGTGCACGCTTTGAGCGAATTGTTCTTGCGAAGGGGAAACAGCATGACAAACGGGTTCTTTATCGGCGGCGCCCATGGTGGCGCGCATGGTGGTGCACATGGCGGTGCCCATGGTGGGGCCCACGGCGGTGCGCATGGGGGTGCGCATGGCGGAGCCCACGGTGGCGCGCACGGGGGCGCACATGGCGGGGCACATGGCGCGCATGCTGGGGGACCATCCAGCAGCCTTCTCAGCCTTGCGCTGATCAACAGTCATGACGCAACGGTGGGCTATTGGGATGGCTCCACCACACAGCCCGTGACCCTGAACCACGACAATGACAGCCTGAAATACCTGTCCTCGGCCCGCCGCAGCCAGGTCCTGATTGGCGCTCTGATGTCGCGCTTTTCGGTCGAGCCGCTGACCAATGGTGCATCGGTCAAGCTGGGGAACACCCGGATCGCGGCGCTGACCCGCCCGGATCAGGCATTGTTTCAGCAACAATTGGCCTTTGTACGCACCTATGCCGATCTGCGCAGCGATCGTCAGGCCGAAATCACCGTTCAGATGAGCGACATCATCTCGTTCTATGCCGCCTTCGCCAACCTGAACGGATCGCGCCGCAAATATACTGTCGAACTGCTGCATTTGACGCAATCGGTGGCTGCCATTGTTGAACAGCAGGTCAAGCACCTGTGCCGCGTTGCACGTCCGTCTGACTATGACACGCGCGTGCAGCCGACAATCCAGACACCGGATCACTCCAGCTTCCCATCGGGTCACGCGGTCGAGGCATTTGCTCTTGCCGAGGTCCTGACCGCGTTGATGGCGCCGCAAGGCATGGATCTTGGCCCGGTTCAAAAGCTGGCCCACCGTATTGCCGCCAACCGTATCGTCGCCGGGGTGCATTTTCCGGTTGATAACGCCGCCGGTGCATTGCTGGGTTCGCAGATCGGCAAAGCGCTGATCGCCACGGCAACCGGCTCCGAGGTGCATGATGCCGAATATGCGCAGGGCAGTGTTTGGCTGGATGCCGGAACCGATTTCACCCGCGCGTGGTGGAACGCCAACCAACCGACTGCGCAAGGCACCGGCACTCCGGCGGACGTGGTGGACATGTTCGCCGCCTTCTATGCCGATGCCGTTGCCGAATGGCCCTTGGCCCCAAGCGGGGGCAACTGATGAACGAATCGCCCGTTTTCCATGACACGCCCGACACGCTCAGCGAATACCGTCACTGGTTTCGCCGGGCAAATCGGGACGATCAACCGGATCGCAGCCTTGAAGACGTGCCCTGCACGCTTTTGTCCGGCACATTAGATTTTCTGCAGCGTTTCGAAGCGCTGGCAGATCAGGATGCCAAGGCGCTGTCCGATGCCCAAAGCGTAGACGCCGCATTGTCCGACATTGCGCCCCTGCCCGGCCATTTCGCCAACCTGCCCGACACGTCTGATCTGGACATGATCGTTGCGGTGATCGACACGGACATGCCGCTTGGCCACCGGTCGCTTCGCCACAGCACCACCGGGCGGTCGCGCATTCTTTACCATTGGGAGATGGGCGCGCAGGTCACCCAACCCGGCCCCCGCCTGATGGGGCGCGAGTTTGTGCAGTCACAGATCGACGACATGCTGAACCGCCACAGCGACAACAATGATCCGTTGCAGGCGCTGGACGAGGACGCGTTCAACCGCGACCTCGGTGCGCTGGATCTTGGGCGACTGGTTGGCAATCGTGCCCTGTCTATGCGGCACGCGCATGGCGCGCATATGCTGGACACGGTCGCGGGCACGCCACAGTCCCCGCAAAACCCGGGGCTGTTTGAACAAAAGGTTGGGATAATCACGATCAACATGCCGTCGCGCTGGCAATTTGGCGAAGGGGGCGAGTTTCTGGATGCCTTCATGCTGCGTGCTGTCGTGCGGTTGTACCAGGTGCTGCGCGCGTTGCGTCGTCGTCACTCAAATCAGGTGAAGCCCCTGCCCTGCGTCGCCAGCATGGCCTTTGGCCGACAGGCCGGCGCCAAGCGGTATGACTATGATCCCTTCGCATGGTTGTTGGAACATCTGGCCAACCGCCAAGGCGGCGACGATGCGCGGTTTGATCTGATCCTGCCGGTCGGCAACGACAATCTGGACCGCGTCACCGCGCGCCACGTTTTGCAACCGGGCGAAAGCATGCAGGTTGATTGGCGCATGATGCCGGGCGATCAGTCCGACAACTATCTGGAGGCATGGGCCGAACCGCTGACCTCCGGGACCACGCCGGTCTTTGCGGTGAACCTTGTGCCCTTTGGCGCTCCGGACAGCGCGGCGCACCACCTGCCGGCGCGGGGTCAGTATTTTGACGCCTTCTCGGACCAAGGCAAGGTCGGCGCGCGGGTCTATCGCCTGAACCCCCGCCGTCCGGGCGCGCCACCGATCGACAGCATCTGCGGTTACCTCTTTGCCGCCGGCCCCACCGACCCGCGCAATGACAGCCTGGCCACCGTACCGCCGGGGCGGTGGAAGGTGATGCTGCAAAACCCGGGTCAGCATGCGATTCAGGTCAACCTGTCCGTGCAAACCGATCAGTCCGTGATGCCTGTGGCCAATGTCTCGGGGCGCTCATATCTGGATGACCCGACCTACCGCCTGTTCGATGACGAAGGACGCGCGGTGGATTCGGTGCGCCATGATCGGACCACCGGATGGCAGCTGACCGACAATTCCACCGGCACCCGTCGACGCGGCACGATCAACGCCGCTGCCAGCCAGAACTACAGCGCCGTGGTCGGCGGTTATCGCGCCTCGGACGGCAAACCCGCCGCCTATTCCGCAACCGGCGCCGATGCGCTGTATGACAATGGGCGCGAGGCCCCCACGGCCCTGATGCCTACCGACGATTCCGTGGCCATGGCCGGCACCCTGTCGGCCGGGTCCGCGGATGGCAGCCGCGTGGCGATGCGCGGCACCAGCTTTGCCTCATCCAAGGCCACGCGCCTTGTGGCCGAGACATGGCTGACACAGCCGACCAGCCGCAACCTGTCCGCGGCCGAAGTGCTGGGCCAAGCCGCCACAGCCACAGAGAACGGCCCAAATCCGTTTACCGCGGCTTATGACCCGTCCAATCCCGGTGACGGCAAACCCAAACTTGGCGGGGGCCGCACTGTTGGCCCCGCCTATTTTTCGCGCACCCCGGACGGGCTGGAACGGCGCGCGCCCCTACCCCCTGCTGTTGTCGCAAGTTGAGGCACCGGCAAGGCAGAACCTGACGAGCAGACAGGCGGCCATGTTGCCCCCGTGATATGGCCGCCGCATTTTTTGAACTCCGACTATACAGTGATTTTTTTGGCAACATTATTCTCTCAAGGACATCCCATGTTACCGCACGCATTCGATGCTGCCTGGCAACAAACCCGCGACATCCTTTTTACCGCTTTGGGGCTGAACCTTGCCGCCCTGAACGCCGCGCCGCCGGGGTCTTCCGCGGCGCTGAGTTTTTCGCGGAACATCGATCAGATCCTGGCCGACATCCAAACCCACGCGCTGACCGGTATGGCCGATGAAGGCCCTGCCGCCGACCATGCCTCGCGCCTTGCCGACAACGCGCAGGAGGCCGTCAACCACGCCTATTGCATCCAGAACACCGTTTCGACCGAGGCCAACCTGACCGAGCTGACCTGCCGTATGGCACATCTGGTACAGCGCTTCGCAAGCATTTGAAATTACGCAAAGAAAATGGGGCACCCGAAGGTGCCCCAGTCTAGCTGATCAGGCTCATCGTTGGTACCGCCCGGTTTATTTGCCTGCGGCCTGATCCGCATCAGGGGCGAGCGCACCCGCCCCAGAAGCCCTTAGGAACAACCCGACGTTGCCCCGCAGGTATTACATTTCATGCAGGTGCCGTTGCGCACCAAGGTGTAGTTGCCGCAATCGCCGCATGCCTCACCCTCGTATCCCTGCATCTTCGCTTTCGTACGTGCATCCATCGATATGGTGCTGGCCGCAACGCTGGTTGGATCGCCGGTTTCGGGCACCAGCGTTTGCAGCGCGCTCACCGGATCCGCAGTCCCGCTCAGCGCCGTCGCCCCGGCCGAGCCGCCGCCCTGCAGCACCACCAGCTCCTGCGGCATGCGCTTGCGCAGATACCCGGTCGAGCTGATCTGTTTGAGAACTTCCAACGACTTGCTGGCACCATTGTCCGACAACTCCTTGATATTGCTCACACCTTCTTCCTCGCCGCGGCCGATGTCGTCAAAGGACGCGCCTTCGGGTTTGACATGGGCCAGGTCGGTCCGGTCCAGATAGCTGACAGCCAATTCGCGGAAGATGTAATCCAGGATCGACGTGGCGTTCTTGATGTTGTCGTTGCCCTGCACCATGCCGGCGGGTTCAAACTTGGTGAAGGTGAAGGCATCCACGAACTCTTCCAGCGGCACGCCGTATTGCAGCCCCACCGACACCGCGATGGCGAAGTTGTTCATCATCGCCCGGAAACCCGCGCCCTCCTTGTGCATGTCGATGAAGATTTCGCCCAGCGACCCGTCCTCGTATTCGCCGGTATGCAGGTACACTTTGTGCCCCCCCACAACCGCCTTCTGCGCATATCCTTTGCGGCGCGACGGCATCTTTTCACGGCCCCGGGCGACTTCCTTGACCACGATCTTCTCGACAATTTTTTCGGCCAACACCGCGGCTTTTTCCTGCGGAGCCCCCGTTTCCAGGATCTCGGCAGCCTCGTCGTCATCCTCCACCAGCGCGGCCGCGAGAGGTTGGCTCAGCTTCGAGCCGTCGCGATACAGCGCATTGGCCTTCACACCCAGCGACCAGCTCAGCTCATACGCCTTCTGGCAATCCTCGATCGTCGCGTCATTGGGCATGTTGATCGTCTTCGAGATCGCGCCCGAGATAAACGATTGCGCGGCGGCCATCATGGTGATGTGGCTGTTCACGCTCAGGAACCGTTTGCCCTTCTTTCCGCACGGGTTGGCACAGTCGAACACGGCGTAATGGGCCGGGCTCAGATGCGGCGCGCCTTCCAGCGTCATCGTCCCGCAGACATGGTCGTTTGCGGCCTCGATATCAGCCTTGGAAAAGCCCAGATGCGCCAGCAGGTCAAAGGTCGGATCATTCAGCTTGTCCGCCGGGATCCCCAGCGCGCCGGTGCAGAACTCCTCGCCCAGCGTCCATTGGTTGAACACGAACCGGATGTCGAAGGCTGACGGCAGCGCGGCTTCGATCTTGTCCAGCTCGTTCTGGCCAAAGCCGTGCCCGATCAGCGCGGTGTGGTTGATGCGCGGGGCGTTGCCCAGCGTGCCGTGCCCCACCGCATAGCTGACAATCTCTTCGATCTGCGCACTGCCATAGCCCAGCGTTTCCAGCGCAGACGGCACAGACCGGTTGATGATCTTGAAGTAACCGCCACCGGCCAGCTTCTTGAACTTCACCAGCGCAAAGTCGGGCTCGATCCCGGTGGTATCGCAATCCATCACCAGACCAATGGTGCCCGTGGGCGCGATCACGGTGGATTGCGCGTTGCGGAACCCGTTCTTTTCACCCAGCTTCAGCACCTCGTCCCAAGCCGACTTGGCCAACCCAACCAGGTCGCTGTCAGGGCAGTTCTTGTGGTCCAGCGGCACCGGCTTCACCTGCAGGTCTTCGTAGCCATCGGTTTTGCCATATGCGGCGTTGCGATGGTTACGCATCACCCGCAGCATGTGCTTGGCGTTGCGTTTATAACCCGGGAACGGGCCCAGCTCGCCCGCAATCTCGGCCGAGGTCGCATAGCTCACACCGGTCATCAGCGCGGTCAGCGCGCCACACAGCGCCCGGCCCTCGTCGCTGTCATAGCTCAGGCCCATATTCATCAGCAGACCGCCGATATTGGCATAGCCCAGCCCCAGCGTGCGGAAATCATAGCTCAGCTGCGCAATCTCTTTCGACGGGAACTGCGCCATCATCACGCTGATTTCCAGCGTCACCGTCCACAGGCGCGAGGCGTGCATGTAATCCTCGGCCGCGAACTTGCCATCCTTGAAGAAGGTCAGCAGGTTCATCGACGCCAGGTTACAGGCCGTGTCGTCCAGGAACATGTATTCCGAACAAGGGTTCGACCCGCGGATCTCGCCGTCTTCCGGGCAGGTATGCCAAGCGTTGACCGTGTCGTGATACTGGATGCCCGGATCCGCGCAGGCCCAGGCGGCGTGGCCAACCTGTTCCCACAGATCGCGGGCTTTGATCGTCTTGGCCACCTTGCCATCGGTGCGGCGCACCAGCTCCCAGTCGGCGTCGTCCTCGACCGCCTTCAGGAAGGCGTCGGTCACCCGGATCGAGTTGTTCGAGTTCTGGCCCGACACGGTGGCATAGGCCTCGCTGTCCCAATCCGTGTCATAGGTCGGGAACTCGATGCTGCTGTACCCCTGACGCGCATAGTCCAGCACACGTTTCACGTAAGTCTCGGGGATGGATACCTTTTTCGCCTTGCGAATGGCGGTTTTCAGCTGCGCGTTGGCCTTGGGATCATAGGCATCTTCTTCTTTGCCGTCCCAGCCGCCAATAGCCGCGAAGATGTCGTTCAGATGCGCCTCGTGCACCTTGGACCCGGCCACAAGGCTGGCCACTTTCTGCTCTTCCTTGACCTTCCAGTTGATGAATTCCTCAACATCCGGGTGGTCAGCGTCGCAGATTACCATCTTGGCGGCGCGGCGCGTGGTGCCGCCCGATTTGATCGCGCCCGCGGCCCGGTCACCGATCCGCAGAAAGCCCATCAGGCCGCTCGATTTACCGCCACCCGAAAGCGCCTCGCCTTCGGCGCGCAGCGACGAGAAATTGGTGCCCGTGCCCGAGCCGTATTTGAACAGGCGCGCTTCGCGCACCCACAGATCCATGATGCCGCCTTCGCTGACCAGATCGTCGGCGACGGACTGAATGAAACAGGCATGTGGCTGCGGGTGTTCATAGGCCGATTTCGACTTGGTCAGCTTGCCCGACTTGTAGTCCACATAATAATGCCCCTGCCCAGGTCCATCGATGCCATAGGCCCAGTGCAGGCCGGTGTTGAACCACTGCGGGCTGTTGGGCGCGGCGCGCTGGGTGGCCAGCATGTGGCGCATCTCGTCGAAATAGGCACGCGCGTCGGCCTCGGTGGTGAAGTAACCACCCTTCCAGCCCCAATAGGCCCAGGCACCCGCCAGACGATCAAACACCTGCTTGGAAGAGGTCTCGCCGCCAAAACGATCGTCTTCGGGCAAGTCCGCCAGCGCCTTCTCGTCGGGAACCGAGCGCCACAGGAACTCGGGCACGTCCTTTTCACGCACCTTTTTCAGGCGCGCGGGCACACCGGCCTTGCGAAAATACTTCTGCGCGATGACGTCGCTTGCCACCTGGCTCCAGCTGGCCGGCACTTCAACATTCTCCAGCGAGAAGACGATGGTGCCGTCCGGGTTGCGAATCTCAGAGGACGTATTGGTGAATTCCAGTCCACCATATGCGCCTTTGGAATCTGTCGTGAATTTGCGTTCGATCTTCATTGTCTGCCCCGTCGCAATTCTTTTGAATGTCCAGCAGGCCATTGGCAGCCCGCATTCGAATTTCGTGCCGGGCGTGCAGGGAAAAACGCGCCTACATCGTTGAAATCGCTCAACGAAGCTGGCCGGCAAAGCGCCGGTTTTCGCATTTCAGAAGGTGTGACCCCGTCCCTGCCCAGCGACACTAAATGTTGTGTTGCGACGCCCGGCTCATACAAATTGGCGTAGATATAGGGGACAGGTCAACGGAAAAAACTACGATAATTTGCGAATTTTTAGGTTGACCGGGCCTCTCTTTCGAACATCGTTCGCAGAGCATTGATTCATTTTTGCGACAAACGCGTTAACAATATGTGGAATGGTCGGGCGCAGCGCCAACCATATATGGTAGATACGGAATTTGGGGCAAAATCTCTGTCCTTTCAAAACAGCGTCACCCGAAATCTGCGCCCCTTGGTAACAAAGCTTAAAACTGTGTGCGGATTCTGCATCGCTGAACCGGGCAACTCTGGCGACATATCAATTTCGCATCCGGTCGCCTGGCGGTGTGGCGCGAAGAATAACATACCAGATTTAGAATCAAGGCGGCCGTCGCTGCCGATCGGGCGTGCCCGGCGATGGGATCACCAAGTCGGCGGTTGTTGTTCGGAAACTGCCGCTGATCCGGGCGCCGGCAGCGGGGTCAAAGTTTAAACTTCGCCAAAAGACGCGGTACAAAGTTTAAAGACAAGTTGGAAGAATGGTCGGGACGGCAAGATTCGAACTTGCGACCTACGGTACCCAAAACCGGTTCATGTCGCTGAAAAAGAAAGGTATTTTTGTAAACTTTGCCCAATACGGCGATAATGAAAACAATGGCTTACAGGTCATTTGTAAACTAGATTTCAAGCCATGATCACGCGAACCGTCGCCACCTACGAACCACCGATTGTCGAGATCCGTTGCGATACATGCGGCCGCCACGGCCGCTATGCGCGCGAGCGGTTCGCAGAAATCGTTGATCCTGACACGCCGTTGCCAGAGGCGCTGACACGGATCGCGCGGCATTCTGGGTGCGAGGAGCGGCGGCCAGGCGCGCATGACATGCATGCACCCTGCAGGCCCTACTTTGTCGGGAGGGCCTAGAACCACACCAATTGCCAAAAATGCAGAAGTATTACCAAGTTGCTGAGTAGGTTTTAAATTTGCCCACCTTTAAGAAAAACCGAAAGTCGAGGCAGCTGTAACAGGTGCGATACTGGGTTTTTTCTATTGGTGCAGGGCCTCGATCTCGATAACCTTCGTGAACCTGACCTATTCAGGGATTAGCACCTAGTCCCAATTCTTTGCGGGCAGCGGCGATGTCGATACTTGCGCTCACACCATGTTTCTCAAGCATGAACAACAGGTTGGCGCCGTTGAGGAGCGTAAGCGGTTTGTCTGCGGCAAACTTGTACGCGTCTGGGCCGTAGTCAGCCGTGGTGACAAGAATACCTTTGCCTGCCCCTTCGTTCATTACTGTCCCGTAGAGATCCCGAACTGCAGAAACCCCAACAGTCCGAGTATACCGCTTGGCTTGGATAACGATCTTGCCTCCGCTGATCGGGTCTGGGTCGAAGGCTATAGCGTCGACGCCACCATCAGAGCTGGACTGTGTGACTTTGACTTCCCCACCCCGAACCTCAAACTCCTTTCCAAAAATTTCACGGACAAGATGTTCAAATTCGTCCCAATCCATAGCGGCCAGGTTCATTTGGGCGCCAACATCGCTCGCGATGTCGCGCCCCTCAATGAAACGCTGATCTTCTCTGGATATCTCCATGATGGGAGCCACAGGAGCCAGGCCGATGAGCGAAGCTGCAGAAACGCCCTTAAAACTCTTAAAGCATGCCTTTGGCTCTACCCTCGACAGATCAACATCCAGGAATGCATCTCTTTCAAACATGCCAGACAGAATTGTTGGTCTTTCCTCTTTGCCGGTTGCAGGGTTGATCTGATCGACAACCCCGTTGAACAGGATGGACTTCAGGTTCTCTGGTGCGTCGGCCTCAAAAAGTTCGTGTACCGTCCGTAAGGCAACCTGATAGCAAAGCTCATCGTAGAGCCGTTTCTGTTCAGTCTTGGCGATGTTGGTTGTGGTTATCTCGCCTGTCTTGGGAAGAAATCGGGCACTCTTCGGGAGCTCGACCACCGTGGGATCGGGAAGAAGAAACTCCACCATGCCGAGCTTGGCAGACGGGTCGTAGTTGAATCTATAACTGCCTTGGAACCATTCCGGATAATGGGAAGCATCCAAGACCAAACACGCGTGTTCAACTACAGCCTGGGTTTCTCCTTGAAGCCATTGTTCTTTGAGGGAATAGATTTGCTGGTTGTGAGCATGGACACGGTCAAGTTCCTGCGTTTCCAGTATTTTTTGCTCCTCTTCCCACGCGGCCCTTTCATCCTGCCACTTTTCGACCCGGCGACGATGGGCCGCTTGGAGCCTCTCTCGCTCTTCCCGGTGTTCCTCGACTTCTGCTCGGTGGCTTGCCTTCAGGTTTGCCGCCTGGGCCTCATGTTCTTCTTGGCGACGCTTCACTTCTTCGTCGTGCAGCGCCTTAGCTTCCTGACGCTTTTTCTGGGCTTGCCCTAAGAGCCACTGAACGAAGGTGATACGAAGCTCAGCAAAACTCGGCACCCTATACTCGGGGGCGTCGAAATCCGGAATCAAAAGCTCCGGCTCTGGCGGTACAGTTGGCGCTGCCGGTTTCGGCTTGTCAAATTGTGACGGTTTAAATGAATGGGTCGCTATCAGGTTTTCCCAATCGACGCTGTCATCGACACCTAATGTCGCCTGCAGAATCCGCTCTAGCTCATGAATTCGGGCATTCGCATCATCAACAAGTGCCCCCGCGGATTCCTTCCCGCTTTCAACATTTAGCTTGTTCAGATGCGCTTGGTACTTTTTGTCCCAGCCTACTAAGAGCTGATCAAGCTTCTTCTGAAGAGTGTATTCGTCGGCCCCGCTGATTTCCTTGAAGAGTTTCAGTTCACTATGCGTAATCGGTACGTAAACCCTCGTGATCTCTCCATACTGATTTCGAGTAACGCGTGTTTCGCCTTGAACGATGAACCTCGGCCACTTAGTCATCAAACTCAGCGAAAAACTTGCCTCGTAGCCAAACATAGTGGCCCTCCAACTAAAAAAGTACCGATCGCAGGATCGGTATTTTTGGCGCCGTTGTCAAAACCAGAGTGACACTACCGTTTGTTGTTCCGTAAACCAAACTGTAAACCACCGCGTCGGGCTTCCAAAATTCACCATGTAAGTCATTGATTTTGTTGGTCGGGACGGCAAGATTCGAACTTGCGACCTACGGTACCCAAAACCGTCGCGCTACCAGGCTGCGCTACGCCCCGAACTCGGGCTTCATAAACGCCGGTTTCCGGAATGAAAAGACCTAACCGCCATCACAGGGCCACAAGGCGTCATTCCCCAGCGATGGATGGCGCAGAACATCGCCTTCCTGCAGGCCAAGTCGCTCGGAAACGCCGCCATTCAACTCCAGCACCAGCAAAACGTTTGGGCCGCCTTTGATCAGGGACTCGTCCAGGGGAATCGCGTTTTGGTGGATTCGCAGCACCTCGCCATCTTCACCAACGAAGATCATGTCCAATGGAATCAGAGTGTTACGCATCCAGAAAAAAGCGCTATGCGGGGCGGGATAGACAAACAGCATCCCGTGGCTTTGCGGCATCGACGCGCGATGCATCAGCCCTTGGGCGCGTGTCGCGTCTGTATCGGCAAGCTCGACTGTGAATCGCGCCTGACCAAATCCGCCGCGCAGATCCACGTGGTTCGGTGCGCATTCGGCAAATGCCTGTGCAGCCGCCAGAATGCTGGCGGCGGCTATACTTAGTCCTCGAAGGAGCCTACGGCGCTTTCCCATGTGCCAACCATCAATGCCATCCGTCCGCGTTTGCCATCGACAACGCGCAGTGACACTGCCTCACCCGGCTGCAGGTCGGCAAGACCTGAACGCCGCAGAACCTCAATATGCACGAAAACGTCATCATCGCTGCCAAAGACATTGGCAAAACCAAAGCCTTTGCCCTTGTCGAACCACTTCACCCGCGCGGGTTCCAGTTCGGTATCGGCAATCAGGTCTGAATCAGCCTCGTCGAGGTCCTGAAACGCGTTCTCCTCCGTTGGTTCCGGCGGATCGATACGCAACACCTGCGTGGCCTGTATCCCCCGATCGGTTGCCAAAGTCTCAACCTCGATACCCGCAGAATCTGCAACCGAGCTTTGCCCGAAATTTCGCAAAACATTGGCGTGCAGAAGGATATCGGGTCCACCCTCATCGGCGACCACAAATCCGAAGCCTTTTGCAGGATCAAACCATTTTACACGGCCCACAACCCTGCGTGGCGTATTGTCTTCCTGTTCGTTCATTCTTTCGCGTCGTTAGTTCCGTCTTCCCCACTACTGTTTGTGACAGAACGTGAACAGGTTTCAAGGGCTATTTTTCCGTTCATTTTCAATCACATACCATTCGCGAACCGTGAATGTCACGGATTTAGGCGCGAAATTTCCCACTTTTCACCCCCGTTTTCACGCACCCACCTAAACCGGTCATGCAACCGAAAGGCGCCATCTGCCCAAAACTCGATCTCGACCGGAGTGATCCGGTAGCCGCCCCAAAACTCCGGTCGTTGCTTTGCCGTGCCGTGTTGTGCGGCCATGCGCGCCACTTCCGCCACAAGCGTCCCGCGTGAATTGAGCGGTTGTGATTGGCGCGATGCCCAAGCCCCCAGACGGCTCTTTTGCGAACGCGAAGCGAAATATGCATCCGCCTTTGCGCCATCTTCCCGCTCAACGGTGCCACGCACCCGTATCTGCCTGCGAAGAGACTTCCAGTGTAGCACAAATGCCGCCGTTTGGCTTGCCTCAATCTCGGCGGCTTTGGCACTGCCGTAGTTCGTGTAAAAGACGAACGCGTCATCTTCGATGTCTTTCAGCAGCACCATGCGCACATTGGGCATACCCCGCGCATCCACGGTGGACAGCGCCATGGCGCTTGGATCGTTTGGCTCCACCTCAGTCGCCTCGGCCAGCCAGTTCTTTGCAATGATAAACGGATCGTCGCCCGCAAAAATTCCAGTACGGTCTGCCATGTGCACCTTTTCCCACACCGCCCCGTCCCGCTATACAATCTGCGGTGGCCTTGAAGCGGCGATTTCTTTCCCCTAAACCGGTCCTACTCCACAGAGGTAGCGAGGGGCAGCGAATGTCAACACAACTTATGCAGGGCAAGCGCGGCCTGATCATGGGGCTTGCCAATGACAAGTCCATCGCGTGGGGTATTGCAAAGGCCCTTTCCGACCAGGGTGCGGACCTGGCTTTTTCGTATCAGGGCGAGGCGCTGAAGAAACGCGTCGCGCCTTTGGCCGCGCAGGTTGGCTCGGATTTTCTAGCGGAATGTGACGTGTCCGACGAGGCGTCGATCGACGCGCTGTTTGACGCGATCGAGAAACGCTGGGGCAAGCTGGACTTTATCGTGCACGCCATCGGGTTTTCCGACAAGAACGAGCTGCGCGGGCGATATGTGGACACGTCGGCGGCGAATTTCCGGATGACGATGGATATTTCGGTCTATTCCTTCACCGCCGTGGTGCGCCGGGCTGAAAAGCTGATGAAAGACGGCGGCTCGTGCCTAACGCTGACCTATTACGGCGCCGAGCAGGTGATGCCGCATTATAACGTGATGGGCGTGGCCAAGGCAGCGCTGGAGGCTTCGGTGAAATACCTTGCCGAGGATCTGGGCAAACACGCCATCCGCGTGAACGCGATCTCGGCCGGCCCGATCAAGACGCTTGCAGCCAGCGGCATTGGCGATTTCCGCTATATCCTGAAATGGAACGAGCTGAACTCGCCCCTGCGGCGCAACGTGACGCAGGAAGAAGTGGGCAAATCGGCGCTGTACCTGCTGTCGGATCTTGGGTCCGGCGTGACGGGCGAGAACCTGCATGTGGATGCCGGGTACCATGTGGTCGGTATGAAAGCCGTCGACGCCCCGGATATCGACGCGGTTGTGGGCCGGAAACCGGCAGCCGAATAGCCCCTGCGGATGCACCCCCCTGGCTTGCGCGCCTATGCTGCGCGCGGGTTCTGAAGGCCGGGGGGGATGTCAGGCGGGTTGTGCGGGCATCTTAGCGTCCGCTGTAATAGCAAGATGCCAATAACCCCGAGGTGGACGAATAGGCCTCGTATCTGCGCAACTCCAGATACCTTCGGTCTGACGGCAGGGTGATGCCGAATTCCCGCTTGGCGATCAGGGGCAGGTTCAGGGCCAGTTGATGGATGTGCTTTTGGGCATCCTTAGGGTTGGTGCTATACGAGTCTCCGCGGTTTCCAACTGACCGGAACGCGGCGTAATCGGTGACCCCCAGAGCCGTTTTTTGGACAGCGGCCTGCAACCGCGGGCCCAATTTGGCATCGCGAAACATGTCCACCCCCCATTCGCGAGCCACCAGCGCATAGCTGAGCGCGGGGTCCAGACCGTAGGTGTGATACCAAAGCGCCCGCACGCCGCGACAGGAATTGTCTTTGATATATCCCGACGTCTGGATGACCTTGGTAAACTCGCGCTTTCTTGCTGCCAATTCGCGCATGGCCAGGCGTTTGTCGCCGGTCAGCGCCGCATAGGCCCACTGGGTCAGCCCATTATTGGCAAAGTCATAAATGCCATCGGACTTCGCGTTCACCTCGGGCAGGACAAACTTTTTGTGGGCGGCCTTGAACCACGGCAGGATGATCTTGCGGTCCTCGTCGGTCATGAAAGGCTGGAGCACGGCTGCCGCGATGAACAGGTTGGCATACATGCGGGCCACGAATCTGGGCGTGTGCGACGGGCATGGTGAATTGGGGCCGTTCTTGTAGCATTGAACCTTTAGCGCCGCTTTGCGCGTCAGCAAGCCTTTCTCGTTCAGGTACAAACCCGAAGCAGCCATGCGCCGCAGCCCGTCGATGATGGCTCTGGCCAGCCTGGTGTCACCCTTGGCCGCAGCGGCATAAGCGTTGAACAGGATCGGTTGCCAATTGGCGACATAAGCGTCTTTCTTGGCCGTAAGCGAGGTCGAACGATTAAGCTCGTTCACATAGGCTTGGCTGTTTTTGTAAAGGTTGCCCATGGCCCGGTTGACCGCGGACACCCTTGGCCCGCGCCCTTTTGCATCGCGCGTGCAGCCGGGCCCAAGGCTGTTGGCGATAAAGAATTTTGGCCCGATGGGCGTATCCGCAATCGCCGATTGCGCCGGCAAGAACTGGCAGGACACGGCCAGTACCAACACCCAAACCCCCCGCGAAAACGTCATATCACTCCCCTTTCGCCCCGACAAAAGCGCCCGCGTTGACCAAGTCTAGGCGAGTTTTGCCGTAACCTGTCAACAATTAGGCGAAGCCGGGGGGGCGAATGGGGAATGGGTTTTGGCAGGTCCGGGTGGCATGAATGCCGCCGTCGCCCCGGAGATCGACGCGGTTGTGGGCCGGAAACAGGTCTCAATTCATCGCCACCCGATACGTGCCGGCGGTGACAGTGATGCCCGGCACCCGGCGCTGGTCCTCGAACAGGTTGTAGGCGGGTTGCAGCTGCGTCCAGAAACCATGCCACTTTGTGCCCTTGGCCTGCGCCAAGCGGTGGGCTGTCATACGAAAAGGAAAGGCGTGGACGTCCACAAGGGATTGGCCCTTGCGCAACGCAGCCTCCAGCGCGACATAGATTTCCTCGATCGCCGGGTCCGTCATCGCGTAGCAGCCAACAGACAGGCAATCGCCATGCACCATCAAATAGCTGCCGGTGCGGTCGTTGGCGCGGTCAAAACTGTTGGGAAAACCAAGGTTGAACGACAGGTGGTAGCGCGAATTCGGGTTCAATGCCGATCTGCCAACGCGATAGAAACCTTCGGGCGACTGGCGGTCACCTTCGGCAAGTTTTGGGCCCAAGTCACCTGAGAAATTGCAGATCGGGTAGGTGCGGAACAATTGGAATGTCTCGCCCGTCTGCACCCACAGCTCCAATTCAGCCTCTTCTTTGAAGATGCGAAGGTAAACCGGGTTGCCAAAGGCAAGGCCCTGTGCGGCGAAGGCGCGGGTCAATTCCGGAATTTGCCGGGCGCGGATCTCGGAAATGTCACGTTTCTGGCCCAAATCCCGCTGGATTGCCGATGGCAACAGGCCCGGACGGTGCCAAAGGACAACCGCTGCACCCACAGCGAGGACCACAACCACAAGAAACCCGCGCATGACCATTTTGCCCTCGTACCCGATCCACCGCCAAAACACTCTTTTCCAAAGCGCCGCTGCATTGTATCACCGGCGGATACCAAAAACAGCCGGGACTGAAGGTGATGAGCGATCGATTGCCCCACGAAAAAGGGTTTCATGTCAGTTGGGACCAGATTCACCGCGACAGCCGGGCGCTGGCGTGGCGGCTGGATGGGCGGGGCCCCGATGATGGCGCCTGGCGGGCGATTGTGGCGATCACCCGCGGTGGCATGGCGCCGGCGATGATCGTGGCGCGCGAGCTGGATGTGCGCACGGTTGATACGATCTCGGTCAAATCTTACCATTCGGGCGGCGGCAAGGCCGATCAGCGGCGCGAGGCCGAGGTGCTGAAAGCCCCCGACGCCGAGATAATGGGCGATGGCACCGGCATTCTGATCGTCGACGATCTGGTTGACAGTGGCAAAACGCTGGAACTGGTGCGACAGCTGTACCCCAAGGCGCATTTTGCCACCGTCTATGCCAAGCCGCAGGGTGAGCCACAGGTGGATACGTTCATCACCGGTGTGAGCCAGGACACGTGGATTTTCTTCCCGTGGGACATGGCATTGCAATATGTCGAACCCTATCGCGGCACGGACTGATCCGATGTTCAACCCCAACCTGACCGGCACCTTTGCGCCGCCGGTGATGGAGGCGCGGCGTTGGTTGGAGGGGGTGGAATTTCCGCCCGACCGCCCATTGATCAATGTCAGCCAGGCCGCGCCCGCCGATCCGCCGCCCGAAGGGCTGCGCGCGGCAATCGCCGAGGCCGCGATGAACGTGCCGCAGGCGCATCTTTATGGGCCGGTTCTGGGCCTGCCCGACTTGCGCGCGCAGGTGGCTGGAGACTGGTCGGAGGCGTATGGCGGCGAGATTTCGGCGGATCAGGTGGCCATCACCTCGGGGTGCAACCAGGCGTTTTGCGCCGCGGTGACGACGCTGGCGCAGCAAGGCGACCAGGTGATCCTGCCGGTGCCTTATTATTTTAACCACAAGATGTGGCTGGACATGATGGGGATCGAGGCGGTTCCGCTGGCCTGTGGGCCCGACATGGTGCCCGATCCGGCCCTGGCCGAGACGCTCATCACGCCCTCTACCCGCGCCATTGTTCTGGTCACACCCAACAACCCCACCGGGGCCGAATATCCTGAGGGTGTGGTTCGGGCGTTCTTCGCTGTGGCGCGCGCGCATGGGTTGGCGTTGATCGTGGACGAGACTTATCGCGATTTCGACAGTCGCAGCACGCCCCCGCATGATCTGTTTGCACAGGACGGTTGGGACGACACGCTGATCCACCTGTACAGCTTTTCAAAGGCTTACAGGCTGACCGGGCACCGGGTGGGGGCGTTGGTCACTTCGGCCGCGCGGTTGTCCGAGGTGGAAAAATACCTCGATACCGCCGCCATCTGCCCCAATCAGTTGGGCCAGATCGCGGCATTGTGGGGGATGCGCAACCTGCGCCAATGGCTGGCTGGCGAGCGCGACGAGATCCTAACCCGCCGTGCCGCGATCGAGGCGGGTGCCGGTGCCCTGCCCGGCTGGCGCTTGCTGCAATGCGGGGCCTATTTTGCCTATTTCGAGCATCCATTCGATATCCCGTCGGACCAGTTGGCGCAGCGTTTGGTTGCCGAAGCGGGCATTCTGGCGCTGCCCGGCACGATGTTCATGCCCGCCGATGACCCGGCCGGCACCAGGCAGATGCGCATCGCCTTTGCCAATGCCGACACCGCCGGGATCACACAGATGTTTGCGCGTCTGGCCGCATGGACGCCCTAGCCGCTTGCAGCCATCCGCACCAGCGCTTACACATCCCGAAAGCGTAACAAGCGACGACAGGGGACCTTGGCGATGAGCGCGGCGAAAAAAGCGGGTGATGTTGCAGTTTGGGCCATTCTGGTCCTGCTGGTTGTGGGCCTTGTCGGGTTTGGTGCAACGAATTTTGGCGGCAATGTTCAAAGCATCGGGAAAGTGGGCAACACGCCCATCACCGTGAATGACTATTTCCGCACCTTGCAACAGAATATCAGCGCGGTGTCGGCGCAGTTCAACACGCGCCTTTCGTTGCCGCAGGCCGAAGCATTTGGTGTTGTGGCCCAGTCGCGCGAACAGGTAATCTCGGACGCGACGCTGGACAATACGGCCGCGATCCTGGGCGTGTCGGTCGGCGATGAAGAAGTACGTCGACAGATCCTGAACACGCCGGGCTTCACCGGGCTGGACGGAGAGTTTGATCGCGAAGGTTATCGCTTTGCGCTGGAGCAAAACGGCATGACCGAACGCGAGTTCGAGGCATCGCTGCGCCAGGACGCGGCGCGCGGCATTCTGCAAAGCGCAATCGTGGCTGGTATCGTCTCGCCGCAAAGCCACGCCAACACGCTGATGAACTATGTCGCCGAAACGCGCAGCTTTGCCACCATCACGCTGTCCGTTGATGATTTGGCCGAGGCCGTGGAGGCCCCGGACGCCGCCGCACTGCAAGCGTTCTATGATGCCAACCCGGACGCCTTCACCCTGCCCCAATCGCGCCAGATCACCTATGCTTGGCTGACGCCCGACATGATCATCGACGAAATGCAGGTCGACGAGGCCCGCCTGCGCGAAACATATGAAGAGCGCAGCGATTTCTATAACCGTCCGGAACGCCGCCTTGTCGAGCGTTTGATCTATCCGGATCAGGCTGCTGCAGACGCGGCCCGTGCACAGCTGGACAGCGGCGACGCAGATTTCGAAGGCCTTGTACAAGCTCGCGGGCTGGACCTGACCGATATCGATCTGGGCGATGTGACGGCGCAATCGCTGGGGGGCGCTGCGGCCGAGGCCGTCTTTGCCTTGACCGAACCCGGTGTGGTTGGTCCGGTTGATACGGATTTGGGTCCCGCCTTTTTCCGCATGAACGCCATTCTGGCCGCACAGAACACCACTTTCGACGAAGCACGCGAAGCATTGCAGGTGGAGCTTGCCCGGGACGCCGCCGTGCGCGCAATCGCGGATCAGCTTGGCGATTTCGATGACCAACTGGCCGCTGGCGCGACTCTGGAAGAGCTGACAGCCGAGACTGATATGCAGCTGGGCCAGATCTCGTATTTCGACGGGCAAGACGAAGGCATCGCAGGTTATGCCGCCTTTCGCGCCTCCGCTGCGGCTGTGCTGGAAAGCGATTTCCCCGAGCTGGCCGATCTGGACGATGGTGGCCTGTTTGCACTGCGCCTTGACGGGATAACCGAACCCACGCTGCAACCCCTGAACGACGTTCGGGACGCAGCGACAACGTTGTGGCAAGCCGAGGAAACCCGCGCGCAACTTCTGGCGCAAGCCGACGAATTGGCCGCCAAGATCACCGGCGGGGCCGCCATCGACACGTTGGGCTACACGGTTGAATTAACCGAAAGCCTGACCCGCGACGCTGTCACGCCCGACGCGCTGTCGGACGCCGTCTTTGCCCTGGCCGAGGCCGGCGACACCGTCACCCTGCAACAGGGTGATACGGCCATTCTGGCCGTTCTGAACGAAGTTCAGGCCGCCGATATGGCGGACGCGCAGGTCGTTCTGCAAAGCACGTTCCTTGCCTCGCAACTGTCGCAGGGCATTTCGCAGGATATCTATACACAGCTCAGCCAGGCCTTGCTGGCCGAGGCGGGGCTGGAACTGGATCAGGCGGCCATTGCGGCCGTGCACGCCCAGTTCCATCAGTAAGGCAGAGGCACAACATGCACGCGGTCACGCCGTCTTTCGAAAGCTTCGCCGCGGCCTATGACGCGGGCAAGGCACAGGTTGTGTCAGCCCGGCTGGCTGCGGACCTGGACACGCCGGTCAGCCTGATGCTGAAACTGGGCGCGGCCGGGCGCGACACGTTCATGCTGGAATCGGTGACCGGCGGCGAGGTCCGTGGGCGATACTCGGTCGTGGGCATGAAGCCCGACGTCATCTGGCAATGCCACGGCACCCAAAGCCGCATCAACCGGCAGGCCCGTTTCGATGACACGGCCTTCACCGATCAGGATGGCGATCCGTTGACCAATCTGCGGGCGTTGCTGGCCGAAAGCCGGATTGACCTGCCCGCTGACATGCCGCCGATCTCGGCCGGGCTGTTTGGCTATCTGGGTTACGACATGATCCGGCTGGTGGAACACCTTCCCAACGTCAATCCCGACCCGCTGGGCCTGCCCGATGCGGTGCTGATGCGGCCCACGGTGGTGGCGGTGCTGGATGGGGTGAAGGGCGAGGTGACGATTGTGTCGCCCGCGTGGGTCACGCCGGGCCAATCAGCCAAGGCGGCCTATGCGCAGGCGGCGGAACGTGTCATGGATGCGGTGCGCACGCTGGACCGGCCATTGGCCGACAGCACCCGCGAATTGGGCGACGCGGCACCCGTGGGCGAGGCCATTTCGAATTTTGCCAAGGCCGATTATCTGGCCGCAGTGGAAAAAGCCAAGGAATACATCCGCGCCGGCGACATCTTCCAGGTGGTGCCCGCCCAACGCTGGCGGCAGGAATTCACGGCACCTCCTTTCGCGCTGTATCGTTCGCTCAGGCGCACCAACCCGTCGCCTTTCATGTTCTTCTTCAACTTTGGCGGCTTTCAGGTGGTGGGCGCCAGCCCCGAGATCCTGGTGCGTCTGCGCGATGACGAGGTTACGATCCGCCCCATCGCCGGCACCCGGCCGCGCGGCGCGACCGAGGCCGAGGACCGCGCGCTGGAGGCCGACCTGCTGTCGGACAAAAAGGAACTGGCCGAGCATCTGATGCTTCTGGATCTGGGCCGTAACGATGTGGGCCGCGTGGCCAAGATCGGCACGGTGCGCCCCACCGAAGAGTTCATCATCGAACGCTACAGCCACGTGATGCATATCGTGTCGAACGTGGTGGGCGAGATCGCCGATGGCCACGATGCGCTGTCGGCGCTGCTGGCTGGTCTGCCAGCGGGCACCGTGTCGGGCGCGCCCAAAGTCCGCGCGATGGAGATCATCGACGAGCTGGAGCCTGAGAAACGCGGCGTCTATGGCGGCGGTGTGGGCTATTTCTCGGCCGATGGCGATATGGATATCTGCATCGCGCTGCGCACCGCGGTTCTGAAAGATCAGACGCTTTATACGCAGGCCGGCGGCGGCGTGGTTTATGACAGCGACCCCGAGGCCGAGTTTCAGGAAACCGTGAACAAGGCCAAGGCGCTGCGCCGTGCCGCCGAAGGGGCCGGTGCGTTCAGCGGCCCCGGTGGCAAGAACTAAGTCTCAGAACTGTTTGACTGCTGCCGCGCTTACTGCCCGCGAAGGATTGCTGACAGGGGCGCGATGGTCACGTCCCCTTCGCTTTCCAATGCCCATGCAAACAGGGCCGTAACGGTATCGGCATAGCTGCGCCCAACCATGACCACCTGCCCGTCCTGCCCGGCCTTGAAAACGGCGCGCGACAGGTAACGGCGGATCGTGGCGGCCGATTCCTGATCGGCATCCAGCTGCCGGAATGCCTTGGCAGCGGGGACATCGGCAGAGCGCGCGATCTGCTCGGCCGCGTTCAGGCCCCTGTCGAAGGTCAGCACGCCATGTCCGGTGTCTTTGCTGATCGCCATCAACTGTTGCAACAATGGGCGGCTGGATTGCAGCTCGCTTTGCGCAGGTGCCATGATGGCGATGGTTTCCGGCAGTTCGGACAGGTACGTGCCCAAAGTAACCTCAAGGTCCGACGGGCTTGCGCCTTCGGGCAACCCACGGGCCAGAAGGACCACCTCGAACCCGGCAGACCGATAGGCCCGCATGGCCTCAACGGCATCGGGGCGCGTGGGGTCAATGGCAAAGGTCACCGGGAAGCTGAAGGTCGACAGCGTGGCGCGGTCCAGTCCGGCCTGCCCCTCGTCAATCAGCACGATCGCGAAAAGCGGACTGTCACCCTGCCGCTCAAACGGTGCGGCATACCGGCTGAGCGCCCCGAGTGTGGCAAGGTCCACCTCTTCCTCGGCGCTGGGGGCCTCAACCGCTGTTTCGGTTGGCGTGTCCCCGCCGATGGTTGGCAGGCGGCCGATTCGAACGGCAGGTGTGCTGATCTCGCGCCCTGGGACCGGAACACGCAAAGCCCCTGAGGGTGCGGCAGCAGTGTCTTCAGTTTCGGGCGCCTGGGGGTTTTCAACCTCTGGCAAGGGCGTGTCGCGACCCGGGCGGGTGACAACGGCAACTTCGGGTGCGGGTTGCGGCGCGGTTTCGGTGGGCGCGGGCGCGGTTGGTGCCGTTCCTGTTGACGGTGCCGTGCCCGCCCCGGCCTGATCGGCCGCAATGGGACCCGGTGTTGATGCCGTGTCTGCCGTTGGCGCCTGGCCCGGTGCGCCGGATTGTGGGCCAGCTTCGGGCGCAGTGCCCAGCGACGGGGCGGCCTGTTCGGCCCCGGGGGCGGCCGGGCTTGCATCGGCGGCGGGCGCGGTCTGGTCGGGGATTACCACTGCGGGCGTTTCTGCCTGCGCCGGGGCTTGCGGCAGGCTTTCGGCAGAAGGCTCTGCCGGTGCGCTGGCCTGATCGGTGCTCACCGGGCTGCCGGCCTGCGGCAGGGACACGTCACCAGAGCTTTCCGATGGCGGCGTCAAAGCGGCCAAAGCACCGGTTTCCGTTGCCGGCGCGGTGCCAGAGCTGGTGTCGGATGGCAGGGAGCCGGCATCGCCACCGGCAGACAATCCCGGGGCGGTTTGCGCCACCGACGGGTCATTTCCACTGGGCAGACGCGCCTCGCCTTCGGCCGGGGGGCGGTTAAATTCGGACCCGGCGGGCACTTCCAGTGTGCCTGCAGCGGGCCCCTGACCATCGGTGGCGGGCCGCTCGGGCCGGTTTTGCGGCACATTGTCGGCAGCCGACGCCTGATCCAGCGCGGGCGCCGTGTTTGCCGATCCGGTGTTAACGGGCTCGGGCAATGGCGACATTTGTGACGCCACAACAAGGCCAACCGTGGCCGTTACACCGCCCAATACCAGCCCCCGCAACATTCCAGCCATCGCGCTCGTCTCCTTGCCGTCCTCTGCCACTTGCCACCGGACGCGCGTTCTTGGCGCTTGCTCTTGACCCCGGCGCGTGGCTCTGAACATGTATAGCGCGACCCGCCATCAGGTTCACCCCCATTTGACGAAAGCCAGGCCCATGCTGCTGTTGATCGATAATTATGACAGTTTCACCTATAACCTTGTCCATTATCTGGGCGAGTTGGGGGCCGATGTCCGGGTAGAACGTAACGACGCCCTGGATGTGCAACAGGCGATGGCCCTGCGCCCCGAAGCAGTGTTGCTGTCACCCGGCCCGTGTGACCCCGATCAGGCAGGAATTTGCCTTGCCATGGTCGGGGCGGCTGCCGAAACCGGCCTGCCCCTGATGGGTGTATGCCTGGGGCATCAGTCCATCGGGCAGGCCTTTGGCGGCAAAGTGGTGCGTGCCGGCGAGATTGTGCATGGCAAGATGGGCACGATCCACCACGACGGAACGGGCGTCTTCGCGGGTCTGCCCTCGCCACTGCAAGGCACGCGGTATCATTCGTTGACCGTGGACCGCGACAGCCTGCCGGATTGCCTGGAGGTCAATGCCTGGCTTGAGGATGGCACCATCATGGGGCTGCGCCACAAAACGCTGCCGATCCACGGGGTTCAGTTCCACCCCGAATCTATCCGGTCCGAACACGGCCACCAGATGCTGCAAAACTTCCTGAATACGATGAAGGTCCCAGCATGAGCGACGCGTTGAAGCCGCTGATCGCGGCCGCTGCCGACCGCCCGCTGACCCGCGCCGAGGCCGAGGCAGCCTTTGACGTGCTGTTCACTGGCGAGGCCACGCCCAGCCAGATCGGCGGGCTGCTGATGGCTCTGCGCACGCGCGGCGAAACCGTGGACGAGATCGCCGGGGCCGCCGCCACAATGCGCGCCAAATGCAACCCGGTGGCCGCGCCCGCCGGGGCAATCGACATTGTTGGCACCGGTGGCTCGGGCATGAAAACCCTGAACATCTCTACCGCGACCTGTTTCGCGGTGGCCGCGTGCGGCGTGGCCGTGGCCAAACATGGCAACAAGGCCGCAAGCTCCAAGTCCGGTGCGGCAGATGCCTTGGGCCAGATGGGCGTCAACGTGATGGTTGGCCCTGAGATCGTGGAAACGGCCCTGTCACAAATCGGGATCGCCTTCATGATGGCCCCCATGCACCACCCCGCGATCCGCCACGTGATGCCAACACGGATGGAGCTGGGCACGCGCACGATCTTCAACATCCTTGGGCCACTGACCAACCCAGCCGGTGTCAAACGCCAGCTAACCGGCACGTTTTCGCGCGCGATGGTGCGTCCGATGGCGGAAACGCTTTTGGCACTGGGGTCCGAAAAGGCGTGGCTTGTGCATGGCTCGGACGGCACGGACGAGCTGACGATCACCGGCACGTCCTACGTGGCCGCGCTTGAAAACGGTGCCGTCGAAGACCGCGAGCTGCACCCCGAGGTGGCCGGCCTGCCCGTGCACCCGATCGAGGCGATCACCGGCGGCACGCCCGAAGAAAACGGCGCCGCTCTTCGCGCCGTGCTGTCGGGACAGCCCGGCGCTTATCGCGACTCGGTCCTGTTCAATGGCGCCGCAGCGCTGATTGTGGCCGACAAGGTGGCGGATTGGGCCGAAGGCGTCGAAAGGATCGCCGAGGCCATCGACAGCGGCCGCGCGATGGACAAGATCGCCGCGCTGGCCACCCTGACCTCGGCGGCCGAATGACCGACCTGTCGCGGCTGGGCGGCTGGGCAGAACTGCCATTTTTTGCCACGGACTGGCCCGCCGTCAGCGCTGCTTTGCAAGCGGAAACGCGCCCCATCCTTCCGCCCGAAACGCAACGGTTTGCCGCGCTGGAACTGACCCCGCCCGAGGCCACGCGCGTGGTGATCCTGGGCCAGGATCCCTATCCAACGCCCGGCCACGCCCACGGGCTGGCCTTTTCGGTTGAACCCGACGTGACGCCCCTGCCCCGGTCTTTGGGCAATATTTACAAAGAGTTGGCTGACGATCTTGGCACGGCACCCCTGACCGGCGATCTGCGATTTTGGGCGCGTCAAGGGGTGTTGCTGCTGAACACCGCGCTTAGCGTGCCAGCCGGTGAGGCGGGCGGGCATCTGAAACTGGGCTGGCGCGCGCTGACCGAACAGGTGGTGGCGCGCACGGCCCAGACCCCCACCGCGTATCTTCTTTGGGGCAAGCCTGCGCAAAAGATCGGCGCACAGATCACCGGCACCCAGCATCTGAAGATCGAAACCGCCCACCCCTCGCCCCTGTCGGCCCGGCGCGGCTTCTTTGGCTCGGCACCCTTTTCGCGCATCAATGACTGGTTGGCGGCGCGCGGCGAACCTATTATCAACTGGACCCGACCGGAGGGACCATGAGCACCATTCTCGACAAGATCAAAGCCTATAAGTTGGACGAAATCGCCGCCGACAAGGCCGCCACGCCGCTGAGCACGGTCGAAAACGCCGCCCGCGCTGCCGAGGCCCCGCGCGGCTTTGCCACCGCACTGCGGCGCGCGCAGGAAACCGGGTATGGCCTGATTGCCGAGATCAAAAAGGCCAGCCCCTCCAAGGGCCTGATCCGCGCCGATTTCAACCCGCCCGCGCTGGCGCAAGCGTACGAGGCCGGCGGCGCAACCTGCCTTTCGGTGCTGACCGATACGCCGTCGTTTCAGGGCCAGAAATCCTTTCTGACCGCCGCGCACAATGCCACCGCGCTGCCCTGCCTGCGCAAGGATTTCATGTACGACACCTATCAGGTGGCCGAGGCGCGCGCGCTGGGCGCCGATTGCATCCTGATCATCATGGCCAGCGTATCCGACGTGCAAGCGGCCGAGCTGGAAGACGCCGCCACAAGCTGGGGTATGGACGCGCTGATCGAAACCCATGATGCGGCCGAGATGGACCGCGCGTTGCGCCTGAAATCGCCGCTGATCGGCATCAACAACCGCAACCTGAACACGTTCGAGACGACGCTGGATACCACACGCGCGCTGGCGCCGATGGTTGGAGATGACCGGCTGCTGATTTCGGAAAGTGGCCTCTTCACCCCCGCCGATCTGGCCGCCATGGCCGAGGTTGGCGCCCGCAGCTTCTTGATCGGCGAAAGCCTGATGCGGCAAGACGATGTGACCGCCGCCACCAAGGCCCTGCTGACGCGCGAGGTGACCGATGCCTGAGCTGACCCATTTCGACGCCGCCGGTCAGGCGCATATGGTGGATGTGTCCGAAAAGGACGTCACGTCGCGCATCGCCGTGGCCGCCGGTGCGGTGAAAATGGCGCGCGCCACCTATGACCTGATCACCGAAGGCCGCGCCAAGAAAGGCGATGTGCTGTCGGTGGCGCGGCTGGCGGGCATCATGGGGGCTAAGAAAACGCCCGACCTCATCCCGCTGTGCCATCCTCTGCCGATCACCAAGGTCGCGGTCGAGCTGACCGCCGATGCCGACCTGCCCGGCGTGCAGATCGAGGCGACTGTCAAAACCACCGGCCAGACGGGCGTGGAGATGGAGGCGCTGACCGCTGTCGCCACCGCCGCGCTGACCGTCTATGACATGGTCAAAGCCGCCGACAAAGCGATGGAGATCACCGATATCCGTGTCGTTCTGAAAGACGGTGGCAAGTCCGGCCTCTACGAGGGTCGCAAATGATCTCGGTCGCCGAGGCGTTGGACCGGTTGCTGGAGCTGGTCGATGTGTTGCCGACCGAGGACGTGCCCTTGGCGCAGGCCAATGGTCGCGCCTTGGCTGCAGATATCGTCGCGCGGCGCACGCAACCACCTTTTGATGCCTCGGCCATGGATGGCTATGCTGTGAAGGCGGCCGAAGTGGAACCCGCCGCCATGTTCCGTGTCGTCGGCGAGGCGGCGGCGGGCAAGGCCTTTGACGGCGTCATAAAGGCCGGCGAAGCCGTGCGTATCTTCACCGGTGCCCCGGTGCCCGATGGTGCAGATTGCATTGTTATTCAAGAAGATACCAGCCGCAGTGGCGACGTGATCACCCTGCTTCCCGAGCTTGGCGATGGCACCCATATCCGGCCCGCCGGGGGGGATTTCTTCGAAGGCGCACGCCTGTCTGCGCCATGTCGCCTTGGCCCCAATGACATCGCACTGGCCGCTGCGATGAACGTGCCCCACCTGACCGTGCGCCGCAAACCGCGCGTGGCGCTGATAGCCACCGGAAACGAACTGGTGATGCCCGGCGAAACACCCGGCCCGGATCAAATCATCGCCTCAAACTCTTTCGGGCTGCAGGCGCTGTTGGAAAGCGCGGGCGCCGAGGTGCGCATGCTGCCGATCGCCCGTGACACCACGGCCTCGCTGCGCGCTGTGTTCGATCTGGCCAAAGGCGCGGACCTTGTGATCACCATCGGCGGGGCGTCCGTCGGCGATCATGATCTTGTTGCACCCGTGGCGGCCGAACTGGGGATGCAGCAGGCGTTTTACAAGATCGCCATGCGTCCGGGCAAACCACTGATGGCGGGCCGAATGGGTGATGCGGCGATGATCGGCCTGCCCGGAAACCCGGTTTCGGCCATGGTCTGTGGCCATGTTTTTGTTCTGCCCACGCTGCGCGCGATGATGGGTCTGCCGCAGCCAGACCTGACACGTCAGGCGCCGCTGGCGGCGGCCATCGGAACCAATGGCCCAAGACAGCATTACATGCGGGCGACGCTGGGGCTGGACGGGCTGATGGTGTTTGACCGGCAGGACAGCTCGCTTTTGTCGGTTTTGGGCGCGGCCAACGCGCTGGTGATCCGCCCGCCGCATGACGGCGCGCGCGACGCGGGCGAGGATGTCAGCTATATGCCCCTTTAGCGGGTGTTGACACAAAACGAGAACAAGCGTAGAACAGTAGTGAACGAAACCCTGTGGATAAACGGGGTATGGCGACGGTTGGAGGCGAGCATGCTGACCCGCAAGCAATTGGAACTACTGGAATTCATTCACAAGCGCGTTCAGCGTGACGGGGTGCCCCCATCGTTTGACGAGATGAAGGAGGCGTTGGACCTGCGCTCCAAGTCCGGCATCCACCGTTTGATCACGGCGCTTGAGGAACGCGGCTTTATTCGCCGCCTCGCACATCGGGCCCGCGCGATCGAGATTGTAAAGCTGCCGGACTCGATGGACCAATCGGGTTTCACACCACGCGTCATCGAGGGCGACGCCCCGCCACCTGCACCGCGTGCGGCCATGCCGGTTGAAGCTGTGCATGCGCTGGAACTGCCGGTCATGGGCCGTATCGCCGCAGGTACACCGATCGAGGCGATCAGCGAAGTTTCCCATACCGTCGCGGTTCCGGGCTCCATGATCGCCGGTTCTGGCCACCACTATGCGCTTGAAGTCAAAGGCGATTCGATGATCGAGGCCGGGATCAACAACGGCGATGTCGTGGTGATCCGTGAACAAGGCACTGCCGAGAACGGCGAAATTGTCGTGGCCTTGGTTGAAGGTCATGAGGCAACGCTGAAACGGTTCCGCAAGAAGGGTGACATGATCGCGCTTGAGGCCGCGAACCCCGCCTACGAGACCCGTGTTTTCCCCAAGGGTCAGGTCAAGGTGCAAGGCCGCCTCGTGGGCCTGATCCGCAGCTACTAAACGCTAACGTGTCCAAGGCCGGTCACCAGACCGGTCTTTGGCCGAGGTCACTTGCACCTTTCCATCCTGCACGGTTATCGCCAAGGCCCCTGTCCGGCGCAGGCTGCGCTGGTCCAGCAAATTGCATGTCTGCGGCGCATCTTCGATGACGCGTGCGGCGATGACCAAACCGTCAGCGCACGCCCCCGGCAATACATCCTGCCACCCTCTGCCGTGCAACTGCGTAATAACAACTCCCCCCACGATGATGCGCGAACCGCCACGAAAATGCGCGAACCCGTCACGGGAATGGGCGCCAGCCTGCACCGCCGCGTCGCCATCGTTTTCCAACCAACTGCGTGCGGCGAACTGCTCGGACCGCTCTTTGCTCAAGACCCGCCCGGCTTCGGTCATCACCCCCACCAAAGCGCCACTTTCCGTGATCAGGACATCTGGACGCGACGCCTGTGACCACAGGATCAACCCCGCGCATAGCGGTGCCACCGCCGCCACCCGCGCCCGGTTTGGCCACAGCATCAGCCACAGCATCCCCAAAGCAACCAACGGCAAGACCGTCTGGGGCGGCGAAACGACCGGCCAGGTGCTGCCCTCCAGCCCTGCCACGAAATGCGCTACGCCCAACACCCACCGGATGCCCAACTCCATCACCCACAGCGCCGGGGCCTCCAACCCAAAGGGCGCCAGGACACCGCCCAATACGGCCGCCGGGATGACGATCGTTCCGACCAATGGCACGCTGAGGACATTGGCCAACAGCCCGTATTGCGCCACCTGGTTGAAATGGGCCGCTGCAAATGGTGCCGTTGCCAAACCGGCCACCAGCGATGACAGGAACACCGCCAAGACCGGACGCGTCCATGCCGGCGGGCGCCACGCGGTTTCAGGCAGATCCCGCAACAGTCCAAAGACCACAACCAACGCCGTTGTCGCGGCAAATGACATCTGAAACCCCGGTTCCGTCAGCGATTCCGGGCGCAGGATCAACACGATCATCGCGGCCAAAGCCACGGCGCGTAAAGTTAGGGCGCGCCGGTCCAGCATGATCGCCACCAACATCACCAGCACCATGATGAAGGCCCGTTGCGTGGCAACGATCCCGCCGGACAGTGCCAAATAGAACGCCGCCGCCAAAAGCGCCAGGAACGCGGCCCACTTCTTGGCCGGAATGCGCAACGCTGCCGGTGGGATCAATGCCATGCCATATCGCAATGCCGCAAAGATGAAACCGGTCAGCAATCCCATATGCAGGCCTGAAATAGCCAGCAGATGGGCCATGTTCGCGTCACGCAACGCTTCGACGGTATCCGGCGACATGGCCGATCTGTCACCTGTCAGGATGGCAGCGGCAAACGCGCCGTTATCCCCAGCCACCCGCGCCTGAATACCGGCGGACAAACGCGCCCGGATACGACCAACAATAACGGACCAGCCCTGCGCCGGGGCAAGCAGAACAGAGGGGTCGCGGGTATAGCCAACCGCGCCGATGCCCTTGAACCACGCCTGTCTCTGAAAATTGAAACCGCCCGGTTCGGCCGGGGCTGCGGGACCGGACATATTTGCTGTGACCGCGATGCGCTGCCCCGGTTCCGGCACGTCACCCTGATACGGCGAAACGAGGCTGATGCGTACGCGGCGCGGGGTTTCTTCCCGGCGCAAATCAGCCATCCAGACCTCGTCCAACGTGACCCGCGGCGCGCCCGAGCCGGACCGATCCACAATTCGCACACGCCCTTCCAGCGGTCCAAAGGCGCGATACTCCAAAACGGGTGCCGCAACGGTTAAGGTCCGGATTTGCGCCCAGCCGACCCCCAGTGTCATCAGAAACACCACCGCAAAGACAGGCCGCCAAAGAAAGGGTGCCCGCAAAAAGCCCAGCCCACAGAGGGTCGCGAGGGCCAAAATGGCCGTCAAGGCAACCGGCCCCGGCTCTGCCGGCAGGGCGAAATACACCCCGATCCCGATGCCAAACAGCACCGGAACCCACGGAAACAACTCTTGCCGCCGTTCCAGCAGCGCGGTGAGCATGGGTTGTCCTCTTTCGCCCGATTGCTTAATCAGACGACAACGCTATTCCCTCAATGGTTTCCAGAAGGTTAACACCTATGACCGCGGCCCAGATCGTCACCCGGATTGCCCCCTCGCCCACGGGCTTCATGCATATCGGTACCGCCCGCGCGGCGCTGTTCAACTGGCTCTACGCGCGTGGCCGCGGTGGCAAGTTCCTGCTGCGGATCGAAGATACCGACCGCGAACGTTCCACCGACGAAGCCACGCAGGCGATCCTGAACGGCCTGACATGGCTGGGTTTGGACTGGGATGGCGATGCCGTAAGCCAGTTCGCCCGCGCAGATCGTCACGCCGATATTGCCAATGAAATGCTGGCATCCGGCGCCGCCTACAAGTGCTTTTCAACCCAGGAAGAGATTCAGGCCTTTCGTGAAGCCGCCCGAGCCGAAGGGAAATCCACCCTTTTCCAAAGCCCGTGGCGTGACGCGGATGCCACGACCCATCCCGATGCGCCCTACGTGGTCCGCTTGCGCGCCCCCCGCGACGGCGCGACGGTTGTCAACGACGAGATTCAGGGCGAGGTCACCTTTCAGAATGCCAATCTGGATGACATGGTGCTGTTACGCTCGGACGGTACACCGACCTACATGTTGGCCGTCGTTGTGGATGACCATGATATGGGTGTGACCCACGTGATCAGGGGCGACGACCACCTGAACAACGCCGCACGTCAGATTCAGATCTACAATGCCATGAGTTGGCCGCTGCCGGTCTACGCCCATATGCCTCTGGTGCATGGCGATGATGGCAAAAAGCTCAGCAAACGCCACGGTGCCACGGGTGTCGAGGAATACCGGGACATGGGTTATCCGGCAGCCGCGATGCGCAACTATCTGACCCGTCTGGGTTGGAGCCATGGCGACGACGAATTCTTTTCGGACGAACAGGCACGCGCATGGTTTGACCTGTCGGGCATCGGCAAAGCGCCTGCGCGGCTGGACATGAAAAAGCTGAACAATATCTCGGGACAGCATATGGCGGCGGCAGATGATGCTGCGCTGCTGCATGAATACAAGGAATATCTTGCAGGTCTTGGTCAAAATTTGCCGAACGCTGACAAAGAGGCGCAATTGGCACAGGCCATGTGCTTTCTCAAGCAAAGCGCGAAGACATTCGAACAACTTACTGAAAAATCTTGGTTTATCTTTGCCGAGCGGCCTTTGAGCTATGAACCCAAATCCGCCAAGGCGCTAAATAATGTATCCCGTGGTATACTGTCAGAATTGACGCCGCATCTGCAAAATGTTAGCTGGAACCGAGACGCGCTGGAGGCGGCAGCCACTGCGGTTGCCGAGGCCCACGAGATCGGGCTTGGCAAGATCGCTGCCCCCCTTCGTGCCGCGCTGGCAGGCCGCACAGCCACGCCAAGCGTGTTTGACATGATGCTGGTCATCGGACGGGACGAAACGATTGCCCGGATCGCCGATGCCATCGCCTTTGAGGAGCCCTCCGCTCCAACTTGAACATGACGGACCGGTGCGGCCACGCACTGGTCTCTTGAGAAAGGGAACACCATGGCCGAAAGCACCAAGACTGCAACACTCAGCTTTGATGACAAGACGCTCGAACTGCCGATGTTTTCGCCCACCGAAGGGCCCGATGTCATCGACATCTCGAAGCTTTATGCGCAAGGCGACGTGTTCACCCACGACCCCGGTTTCACCTCGACCTCGTCCTGCGAATCGACCATCACCTTCATCGATGGCGCCGAGGGCGTGCTGCTGCACCGCGGCTATCCGATTGGGCAACTGGCCGAGAAATCGCATTTCCTCGAAGTTTGCTATCTGCTGCTTTACGGTGAACTGCCTTCGGCCGCGCAGCTGGAAGACTTTGAAACCCGCGTAACCCGCCACACCATGCTGCACGAGCAGATGGTGAACTTCTTCCGCGGCTTCCGCCGTGACGCGCATCCGATGGCCATCATGGTGGGTGTTGTGGGCGCGATGTCGGCCTTCTATCACGACTCGACCGATATCAACGACCCGTGGCAGCGCGAAGTTGCCTCGATCCGCCTGATCGCCAAGATGCCGACCATCGCCGCCTGGGCCTACAAGTACCATATCGGTCAGCCCTTCGTGTATCCGCGCAACGATCTGGACTATGCGTCGAACTTCCTGCGCATGTGCTTTGCTGTGCCCGCCGAAGATTACGAGGTGGATCCGATCCTCAGCCGCGCCATGGACCGGATCTTTACCCTGCACGCCGATCACGAGCAGAACGCGTCGACCTCGACCGTGCGTCTGGCCTCGTCCTCGGGCGCCAACCCGTTTGCCTGTATCGCCGCCGGCATCGCCTGCCTGTGGGGCCCGTCCCACGGCGGCGCCAACCAGGCTTGCCTGGAAATGCTGCGCGAGATCGGCACCGTCGACCGCATCCCCGAGTTCATCGCCCGTGCCAAGGACAAGAACGACCCGTTCCGCCTGATGGGCTTTGGCCACCGCGTGTACAAGAACTTCGACCCGCGCGCGACCGTGATGAAACAGTCGGCCGACGAGGTGCTGGACCTGCTGGGTGTTGAAGATAACCCCACGCTGCAGGTGGCCAAGGAACTGGAGAAGGCCGCGCTGGCCGATCCCTATTTCGCCGAGAAAAAGCTGTTCCCGAATGTCGATTTCTACTCGGGCATCATTCTCGAGGCGATGGGCTTCCCGACCTCGATGTTCACGCCGATCTTCGCGCTCAGCCGCACCATTGGCTGGGTCAGCCAGTGGAAAGAGATGATCGCCGATCCAAAGCTGAAAATCGGTCGCCCGCGTCAGCTGTATACCGGCGAGTCGCAGCGCGATTATGTGGATGTCGAAAACCGCTGATCGATCCACATCGTCAATAGCAAAAGCCGCCCGGGTCTGGGCGGCTTTTTTGTTGAAAATCAGCCGCTTATGCGGGTTCAGCGACCTTCTTTTCCCAAGCAAATTTTTCGAACACCTTGTCCACCGGTGTGTGGGCCAGGTGGTTCACATAGTTGCTCATCACCTTCTGCGACAGACCCAGAACAACGTCCAGAACGTTGGCCTTGGTGAAGCCGGCGGCAAGGAACTCTGCCACGTCAGCGTCCGACACGACACCGCGTTCACGAACAACTTTCAGGGTGAAGCTGCGCAGCGCTTCCAGACGCGCATTGCCCAGCGGTGCGTTGTCGCGCAGGGCGTCGGTCAACGCGGCATCCACCTTCATGGAATGGGCCACACCGGTATGGGCCGGCACACAGTAATGGCAGTTGTGCTCGACATTGATCGTCTGCCATACCACGGTCTTTTCTTCGGCGTCAAAGGACGAAGCAAGGAACAGTTCGTGCACCTGCTGATAGGCCTGCAACAGTTGAGGCGAATCCGCCATTGCGGCGTGCAGGTTCGGCACAAAGCCGAAATCTTTCACCGATTTTTCCAGCAGCGGCTTGGCGGCAGCAGGGGCAGTTTCGGCAGTATGCAATGTGAAGTCGGTCATTTTCCAACCTTTGGTTTGAGTTGCGATGCACCCAACTTGGTCACTTTGAGCGTTCACTCAATGCATCAAATTGAGCGATCACTCAAATGTGAGGTTTCGCTTTCCTTTGCACCCCCCTGTCAGCGCACATATACTTGGCTCGATGACACGAAACCCGCCATATGATCGCGACACCGCGCTGGAAGCTGCCGAGACCCTGTTTCGGCACAAAGGCTATCACGCGACCTCGCTGAAGGACCTCGAGGTGGCGCTGAACATGCGCCCGGGCAGCATCTATGCAGCGTTCAAAAGCAAAGAGAACCTGTTCCTGCTGGCGCTGGACCGCTATGCGAGAAAAGAGCAGGCATCCTTGGCGTGCCAGCTGGAAGAGGGTCAGGAAGCTCTGCAAATCGTGCAGGCCCATATTCGCGCCATCGCGGCGGAATGGGCGGCAGAGGAGTTTGGGGGCTGTTTTCTTGTGAATACCTTGCTTGAGGTTACACCGGAACAGGACACGATCCGCGACCGTGCCCAGACCCTGGCGCGCGAGGTGCAGTCGGCGTTTCGCGACACTTTCCAACATGCCATCGATGCCGGGGAACTTCCTGCCGATACTGACCCCGCTGCGTTGGCGCAGTGGTATCAGATGCAGGTTTTTGGCCTACGCGTTCTGTGTTCGATGACGCTGAACTGTGCCGACATCATCGATGCGGCAGAATCCGTGGCCCAGTCGATCGAAAACAAACGCGCCGCTTAACGCCCTTCGAAGATCGGCCGGCGTTTTTCAAGGAACGAGATCACACCCTCGCTGAAATCCCGTGTCTTGCCGGCCTTGCCCTGCAGGTTGGCCTCCAGCGCGAGTTGTTCGTCAAGACCGTTGCCAAAGCTGCCACGCAGCGCTTGTTTGACATAGCCATACGCGGCGGTTGGACCCGATGCCAGATGGGCCGCGCGGGCCTTCCACGTGGCCTCGAAATCCTCGTCGGCGATGGCTTCCCAGATCATGCCCCAGTCGGCCGCCTGTTTGGCCGGGATGGAATCGGCGAACAGCGCCGCACCCATGGCGCGGGCGAATCCGACCTGGCGTGGCAGCCAGTAGGTGCCGCCGGCATCCGGGATCAGGCCGATGCGGGTAAAAGCCTGCACGAAACTGGCGCTTTCGGTGGCGATGACAACATCGGCGGCCAGCGCAAGGTTGGCCCCTGCCCCGGCGGCGGCCCCGTTTACCGCGGCAATGGTCGGCACCGGGCAATCAAAGATCTGCCGCAGCAATGGCTCATACTCGTCACGCAGGGTTCGTTCCAGATCCAGCTGCGCGGCGTTGCGCCCGTCGCCCAGATCCTGCCCGGCACAAAAGGCCTTTCCGGTACCGGTCAGAACCACCACCCGCGCCTCTTCGGCGGCAAAACGGAACGCGTGGGACAGTTCGGCCCGCATCTGCGCGTTCAGCGCGTTCATCACGTCGGCACGGTTCATGGTGATCACCGCTACGTCGTCGGTGATATCCAGCAAGATGGTTTGATAATCCATGGCGGCAGTCCCTGTTATGCTTTGACACAAAGATAAGAGCCGCCACCCAAAAAGGAAGCGTAACGCCCGGTCACGGGCCCAGAATTTCCTTCAGCCGCGCCTCTTCCGCGTCACTCAGGCCCTCAGGTGCGTTGGCCGCGGCACGTTTGCGCCCCAGAACAAAGGCGCCACCCACGCCAAGCGCAATCAGGAACATCGCGGGCCCGGCAATCCACAGCAAAAGGTTGGCCCCCGTTGCACGCGGGTTCAGCAGCGCAAACTCGCCATAGCTGTCAACGACCGCAGCCAGCACCTGTGCATCTGTATCGCCCGCCACCAGCCGTTCGCGCACAAACAGGCGCAGATCCCGTGCCAGTTCGGCATTGGATTCGTCGATATTTTCGTTCCGGCACACGAGGCAACGCAGCCCCTTTGACAGCTCGCGCGCGCGGGCTTCCAGCACCGGATCGTCCAACACCTCGTCGGGCTGAACGGCACCGGCCATCGGGGCAAAAAGGGCGATCGCAAGGGCAAGGATCAGTTTCCGCATCACGCCTACTCCGCCGGAACCGCGTTTCTGGCGGCGCGCTGTGCCCCTGCCGCGACACGGTAGCGTCGGTCGGTCAGGCTCAGAACCCCGCCAAGCGCCATGATGATGGCCCCCGTCCAAATCCAGTTGGCCAGCGGCTTGATATAGGTCCGCACAACCCAGCCGCCATCAGCCTGCTGTTCGCCCACGACCAGGTAGATGTCCCGCCAGAACCCGTTGGCGATCCCTGCTTCGACGGTCGGCATACCTGCCACCGGGTAATTCCGGGTCTCCGGATGCAGCGTCGCAACCAGCGCCTCTCCGTCCCGCACATTCAGCGTGGCGCGTTCGGCGAAATAGTTGGGCCCACGGGCGTTTTCGACCCCCACCAGCTCTACGGTCCAGCGGCCAACCTCGTAAGGTGCGCCCGGCTGCGCAACGCGAATATCCTCGATCTCCCAGGCCAGCAGCCCGGCAATGCCAAAGATCGTGATACCCAACCCCGCATGGGCAATTGCCTTGCCCCAATCGGCGCGCGGCAGCCGGCCCAGACGCCCCAAACGCGACGACCACCCACCGCGCCCGGTGCGCAGCAACAGGTCCGTTGCCGCACCGGCCACCAGCCAAGTGCCCAGGAACAGGCCCAGCGGCCCCATGGCCGACCGGCCGCTCTGCATGGCCCAAACCAGCGCGGCCATAGCCACAGCCAGCGCAAACGCCACGCGCAACCCTTTGGAGGCCCGCGCCAGCTGCGCCCGCTTCCATGGCAGGATCGCACCAATTGGCAACAGCAAAGCCAGCAACACAAAGAACGGTGTGAAGGCCAGATTGAAGAATGGCGGCCCGACGGACAGTTTGCGATCAAACAGCAGCTCGGCCACCAAGGGCCAGACCGTGCCCACAAACACCACCAATGCTGCAACCGCCAGCAGGATATTGTTCAGCACAAGGAAGCTCTCGCGCGAAACCACGCCAAAAACGCCCTTCGCCTCCATCGAGTTGGCGCGCGCGGCATAAAGCGTCAGCGCCCCCCCAAGGAAAAACGCCAGAATGGCAAGGATGAACGTGCCCCGTGTCGGGTCATTGGTGAAAGCATGGACCGAGGTGATAACGCCTGACCGCACGATGAACGTACCGATCAGCGAGAAGCCAAATGCAAGGATCGCCAACAGGATGGTCCAGTTCTTCAACGCCTCGCGCTTTTCCACCACGATGGCTGAATGCAGCAAGGCGGCGGCCAGAAGCCACGGCATGAACGACGCATTTTCAACCGGGTCCCAGAACCAGAACCCACCCCAGCCCAGCTCGTAATAGGCCCACCAGCTGCCCAGCCCGATGCCCACCGACAGGTTCAGCCAGCTCAGCAGGGTCCACGGCCGCACCCAGCGGCCCCATGCAGCATCCACCCGCCCCTCGATCAACGCAGCCACGGCGAACGAGAAACAGATCGAAAGGCCCACATAGCCCACGTACAGAAATGGTGGATGAAAGGCCAGGCCGGGGTCCTGCAGCAGCGGGTTCAGGCCCTGCCCGTCATAGGGTGGCACCTCCATGCGCAAAAACGGGTTCGAGGTGAACAGCAGAAAGGCAAAAAACGCCACCGAGATCGCCGATTGCACCGCCAGCACCCGCGCCCGCAATGTGGTTGGCAACCCGCCGCCGAACCACGCAGCCAGCGCCCCAAACAAGGTCAGGATCAGCACCCACAGCAGAAGGGACCCCTCATGGTTCCCCCAAACGCCGGAAATCTTGTACAGCATCGGTTTCAGCGTGTGCGAGTTCTGCGTGACCAGAACCAACGAGAAATCCGAGACGACGAAGGCATAGGTCAAGGCGCCGAAGGATGCGAGTGTCAGCAGGAACTGCGCCGTTGCGGCAGGCTCGGCCACGGCCATCGCCGCGGGCCAGCGCATATGCGCCCCCACCAGCGGCACGATGGCCTGCACAATGGAAACAGCGAAGGCGAGGATCAGGGCAAAGTGGCCAAGTTCTGTAATCATGCGTGCACTCTACGGGCTTTCGCCGCGCAGGCCAACGCCGATCCACTGCGGCGCGGGGCCACAGTTGCGTGATTAAATGAGCGGCGGTTGCAGGATGCATTGCAACAACGTGGCCGAGGCCAGAACCGCCAATCCGATCATCTCGGGTTTGTCCCGGCTGTATCCTTCGTGCCAAAGAGTGACCGCCGACAATCCGGCCGTCAGCGCTGCCAGCAACGGGAAGATTGCCAATCCGATCATGCGCCGTTCCTCCAGTCTTCCAAAGCCGGATTATCGCCGGTGGTGCCCTCAATCTGCGCCGCGCCTTCCTCCAGCGCATTCAACGCGTGCAGATTGTTGGCCACGACAGGTGTGCGGGCCACGGTCTCGGCGATAGAGCGTTGAAACGCTTGGCTTTTCGCCTGATGCCGCGCACCGAAATAGAACGAGATAATGGCCCCCATCAGCCACCACAGTGGCTCTGGCACCAAGGCGATGCCCTGCATGCGCTCGGCGAACCAGATCGGGTCGGTCATGGCCGAAACGAACAATCCCAGCGTCCCCAAAGCCAGCGCCGGACGCGGCAACCGGTTCAACGCGTCGATCAAACGGTCAAACAGGCCGGGCTTGGTTGCGGCACTGAACTCGGCCGCGAATTGCGCCATCACCGCTTGCTTTATCTGCGCATCGCGCGCCGCCCCGGCCTCGGCATTCTCGAAGAAAACTTCGGCGGTGTCCTTGATTACGTTTCCGCCGCTGCCGAACAGAAACCCGAAAACCCGTTCGATCATCCCCATGCCGCCACCCGTGCTGCATGTTCGGCCTCGGACAGGTGATAGCGTACCGAGATGAACTCTTCGGCCCGTTTGATCCATCCCCCTTTGCCGCCGTCCCGTCGGCGGGCGTATTTGCGGCTGGCCGGGCGACTGTCCGCAATACGATAGTAATAATTGCGCCGCGCGATCCCATAAGCGTCGGCAAGGTGATCCGGTGCGGCCAATGCCGCGGCTTCGGCCGCCATCGCGGTTTTCGGACCAATCACCCCGTCAACATCAACAAGATGCCCCATATCATTGAGAAGGCGCTGTAAAATCCGCACTGCGTTTGCGCCGGCATTGACATACATGTCAAAAACCGACGCTTGCAGCGCTTTTGGCAGCTGGTCGATCTTGGGATCGTGGAAATAGTGTTTTACGTAAATCTCGGCGGCCTGCCGGCGGGTCAGAGCTTTGACATCCGCCAGATCGGACCGGCCATCGCCGGTGACATCCACACCCAGTCGCCGAACCGTTCCCAAGGTCACGCCATGTTTCGTTGGCCCGCCGGGGTCATCGGGATCGTTCACATAGCCGCCCTCGCGGGCGACAATTTCCCTGGCAATTTCCTGGACAGATTTCATCGAACCTTTTCCCTTGCTGCGCCGCGCCTGCGGCTTTGCCTGCTAGGGAAAGGGTGGTTCAGAACCCGTTAATGGTGGCTTCAGCTACCGTCCGCTTCCTTGAACACGCCACGCTCCTTCAGCGCGTCCACCACCTCGCGGGGCATGTACTCTTCGTCATGTTTCGCAAGAATTTCAGTGGCTTCAAATACACCGTTCACGTATTTTCCGGTGGCGATTGTACCTTGCCCCTCAGAAAACAGGTTCGGCCGCACGTCGTTGCCGACATAGTTCACCGCGACCTCGGCCCCGCCATCGGTGATGACAAACGAGAAGTGGTTGCCTTGCCCCGGCACAACCGAGCCTTCGGCCACCAACCCGCCCAGCTTGAACACTTCACCCGGGCGCGGCGGTTTCTCGGTCAGTTCGCTGGGCGACCGGAACAGCTGAAACGCGTCATCCGGCAGAAAAGCCAGCAATGCCATCACCGCCACGACCGAGGCCAAGGCCAGCCCCACGATTTGCATCCGACGTTGTTTCTTTAGTCCGCGCATCAATCACCCCCTGATTTTCCCCATATAACCCGATCCGCCGGCCCCGACGAGGGGACACGGCGGAAATGACGCAGGTTTTACGGAAAGACTGGCGCCAGCATCAGGCCCGCATCCTCGGGCAGGCCCAGCATCAGGTTGGCATTCTGCAACGCCTGACCAGATGAACCCTTGGTCAGATTGTCCAGCACCGCCACCACCATGGCCCGGCCGGCGATCCGGTCGCCAACCACGCCGATATGGCAAAAGTTCGAGCCGCGGATGTGCCGTGTGCTGGGCACTTCACCAAAGGGTAGAACCTCAAGGAAAGCTTCGTTTTCATAGGCTTGCGCAAGGGTCTTGTGAATTTCTTCGGCCTCGCCGCGCACATAAACCGTGGCCAGAATGCCCCGGTTGGCAGGGATCAGATGCGGGGTGAACTGCACCTGTACGGGCCGCCCGGCAAGGGCCGAGAATTCCTGATCGAACTCACCCAGATGCCGATGCGTGCCGCCCACCGCATAGGCGTGATACCCCTCGGACAGCTCCGCATGCAGCAGGTTTTCCTTCAACGACCGCCCCGCGCCTGACACGGCGGCCTTCAGGTCAATCACGATCTCGTCCAGATCAATGACCCCCGCCTTGATCAGCGGCACCAGCGCATATTGCCCCGTGGCCGCGTTGCAGCCTGTGCCGGCGACAAACCGTGCCGCCTTGATGTCATCGCGATAGAACTCGGTCAGCCCGTAAACGGCCTCTTTCTGCAGCTCCACCGCGTCATGGGGCTTGCCGTACCATTTCTCATAAGCCGCCGGGTCGCGCAGCCGGAAATCGGCGCTCAGATCGACGATTTTCATATCCGCAGGCAGGTTCGGGATCACCTGCTGGCTGGTCACATGCGGCAGCGCGCAAAAGGTCAGGTCGATAGTCGAGAAATCGATCTGATCGATCTTGACCAGCGTCGGCAGGTCCAGATGCCGCAGATGCGGAAACACCTGCGCCATCTCCATACCGGCCTTACGTTCGGCGGCCAGCGCGGCGATATTCATGTCGGGATGTCCGGCGATCAGCCGGATCAGCTCGGCCCCGGTATAGCCCGAGGCGCCAAGGATGGCGATATTAAAGCTCATGTCTAATGTCCTGTTCTGACAGGGAAATCCGTGGAATCGATGGGGTCGGCATCAGGCCGCGTGGAACTCGATTCGTCGTCGCAAGAACTGCGTGGCCTTGTCCGACACGCGGGCCGGATCACCGGTGGTCAGGTTCAGCCGCACCTTGCCATCGCCCACCATATCGGGGTGACGGTCCAGGTAATCGGCCAGGCTTTCAGCCACCAGCGATGCCTGGCTATAGACCTTGACGCCCTCACCCAGCGCGGTCTGGAACTTTTCCTCCATCAGCGGGTAATGAGTACAGCCCAGGATCGCGGCCTCGGGCTCGGGCATGCGCCGCATCAGGGCCTCGACATGGCTGCGCACCAAAGCTTCGGCCAGGATCTCGTCACCATCTTCAATGGCGTCCACCAGACCGCCGCAGGGCTGCGCCTCGACATCCACGCCCACGGCGCGGAACGCCAGCTCGCGCTGAAAAGCCCGGCTGGACACGGTGGCGGGTGTGGCAAACAGGGCCACATGTTTCACCGCAACCTCGCGCGGGGGGCTGTTATCGCCCCATTGCCGCTCGGTCAGCGCCTCGATCAGCGGCACGAACACCCCCAGCACCCGCTTTTCCTCGGGGATCCAGCCATCCTGCATGCGTTTCAGCGCCGCGGCCGAGGCGGTGTTGCACGCCAAGATCACCAAGTCGCATCCGGCTTCCCACAGGCGCTCCACCCCTTGAGTGGTCAGTTGAAAGATATCTTCGGGGTCGCGCACCCCATACGGCGTGTGCGAATTGTCGCCGTAATAGACAAACGGCACATCCGGCAAGCGCTTGCTTGCCGCGTCCCAGACGGTCAGGCCGCCCAAACCGGAATCAAAAATGCCAACTGCCATCAGACGCGGTGCTTCTCTTCGAACTCGAACCCGTAATCGTGGGAATTCAGGGGGGTTGGCGACAGGTCATACGTCGCTTTGCGCAGGAAATCCATCATTGCTTTCGCGTCACCGGCATGTTTGTTCAGCTCGCCCTGCGGGATCGGTTCGCCAATTGCGATGCGCACCGGCTCGTCCACCCGCGATTTGAACTCTTTGATCAGAAGCGCCACCCGTAATGTCGAATGCAGATGGCTGGCCAGTTGGAACAGGCGCGAGTTATGCCCTTCGAAATAGATCGGAACCACCGTGGCCTTTGATTTCGCCACCATCCGCGCCGTGAAACTGCGCCAGCCGGGGTCCATCGGGGTTGAGAACAGCTTTTGCGACGTGGACACGGTGCCGCCGGGGAAAATCCCGATCGCCCCGCCCTGTGCCAGATAGCTCAGCGCGGTTTTCCGGGTATCGATATTCAGCTGCATCGCCTCGCGCGTTTCGTCAAAGCTGATCGGCAGGATGATCCTGTTCAGCTCTTCAGCCTTGCGGAACACGTGATGGGCCATGATGCGGAAATCGCCGCGTATCTTTTTCAGGATATGGCCCATGATCAGGCCGTCCAGAATGCCGTACGGATGGTTTGCGATCAGGATCAGCGGGCCATTGGCAGGGATGTTGGACATCGACCCGGCAATCACCTCCAGGCTCAGCCCATAGCGTTCCACCATGATGTCCCAAAAGTCACGCCCTAGCGCCACCTCGTTTTCGTACCCTTCGGCGCGTTTGATCAGCCGCAGACGTCCGGTGGCGTTCTCGACCACACGAATGAGGGCCCGGCCGCTTTTTGAGCTGGCCGAGCTGGCATAGCTGATATCGCGCGTGGCTTCGCGGTGCCCCATTCCCGGACTGCCTGTACTTACATCTCAATTGGCCGCGCCTTACAGCAAAGCGTGGCCGGTGGAAAGCCAGTATGCCAGATGCAGCCGCCCCGTGCGAGGGGTCATTCAGCCGCGTGTTGCACCGGTGGACCGCCTGCCGCGATCGTGGACAGCAACGCTTCGCGGGTTTTGGCTGCCTTTGCCTCGTTCGCGGCCTTCACCGGGCCATAGCCCCGGATCGAAAGCGGCAGGCGGGCCAGTTCGATCATCGTGTCGCGTGTGTTCGGGGTGATCGTCGGCAACAGGCGCGCCATGTCACCTTCGAACTGCGCAATCAGGGCACGTTCCATTCGCCGTTCTTGCGTGCGCCCGAACGGGTCAAACGCCGTGCCCCGTAACCCCTTCATTCGCGACAGAAATTTGAACAAAGTCCAGACCCACGGTCCAAATTCGCGTTTTTTCGGGCGGCCGTTGGCGTCGGTGCCGCCCAGCATCGGCGGGGCCAGTTGCGCCTTCAGCGTCAGGTCGCCCTCGAACATCTCTTCGGCCTTGGCGCGCGTATCCAGATGCAGGCGCGCCACCTCGTATTCGTCCTTGTAGGCCAGCAGTTTGTAATACCCCTCGGCCACGGCCAGTTTCAGGTCTTTGTCGGTAATCGGGTCCACAAGGGCGCGGAATTTCATGGATAGCGCGGCGTTTTGGTAGGCCACCAGCCGGTCGGCGCGATAGGCAATCTTCTGCTCAAGGTCGCTTTCGGTTAGGGCAGGTCCCACTTTGCTCGACGGCTCATCAGTCCTTGCGGCCTTCTTCGCCTCGCCGGGATATACGGCGGCCCATCGCCCCAGTTGAAAGGCGCGTTGGTTGCGGTCCACTGCCGCGCCGTTCAATTCGATGGCGCGCAGGATCGCGTCTTCGGTCAGGGGGATCAGGCCCATCTGCCAGGCCGCGCCCATCAACATCGTGTTGGAATAAATCGAGTCGCCCATCAGCGCCCGCGCCAGTTCCGAGGCATCGAACATCGACAGCCCCTCGCCCAGCCGGGCCTGCAATTGCAGCTGCAGCCGGTCGCTGGGGATGCGGAACTCGGTATTGCGGGTGAAGGCGCCGGTGATGATCTCGTGGCTGTTGACCACCGCGCCGGTGGCGCCCGTGGTCATCAGGCCCAGCGTCTTGGCGCCCGCCGTCACCACCAGATCGCCGCCGATCACCGCATGTGCCTCGCCGGTTGCCACGCGGATGGCCGAGATATCGGCCGGATCATTGGCGATGCGGCAATGGATATGCACCGCGCCGCCTTTTTGCGCCAGCCCGGCCATCTCCATCAGGCCGGCGCCTTTGCCATCCAGATGCGCCGCCATCGCCAGCACCGCACCGATGGTCACCACGCCGGTGCCGCCCACCCCGGTGATCACCACGTTGTGGGTGCCGGTGATCGTGGGCAGGGTTGGCTGCGGCAGGTCCGGGATATCCAGCGCCGCGGGCGCCGGTTTGCGGATCTGCCCGCCCTCGACCGTGACAAAGGAGGGGCAGAACCCTTTGAGACAGCTGAAATCCTTGTTGCAGCTGGATTGATCAATCGCGCGTTTGCGGCCCAGTTCGGTTTCCACCGGGACAATCGACACACAGTTCGACTGTACCCCGCAATCGCCGCAGCCCTCGCAGATATCGGTGTTGATAAAGACCCGCCGGTCAGGGTCGGGGAAATTGCCGCGCTTGCGCCGGCGGCGTTTTTCGGCGGCACAGGTCTGCACGTAAATGATGGCCGACACACCTTTGACCTTGCGGATGTCTTCCTGAACGCGGGGCAGGTCGTCGCGCACATGTTTGATGACACCGGCGGGGAAACTGGACAGGTCCAGCTCTTCCTTGGGGTCGTGCACCAGATGCACCTCGCCCACCCCCATCGCCAGCAGTTCGGCCGCGATGCGCTGGGGCGACAGGTCGCCCTCGTTGGTTTGCCCGCCGGTCATGGCCACGGCATCGTTGTAAAGGATCTTGTAGGTGATGTTCGTGCCTGCGGCCAAAGCCGCGCGGATCGCCAACAGGCCCGAGTGGTTATAGGTGCCATCGCCGAGGTTCTGAAACACGTGGTCGGTGGTTGAAAACGGCGCCTCGCCCACCCAGTTTGCGCCCTCGCCGCCCATATGGGTGAACCCGATGGTTTCGCGATCCATCCACGTGGCCATGATATGACAGCCGATCCCGGCATAGGCGCGGCTGCCTTCGGGCAGCTTGGTCGAGCTGTTATGCGGGCAGCCCGAGCAGAAATAGGGCACACGGCTGGCGATATCTTCGGCATTATCGGCCCGCTGCGCCTCGGCCACGGCGGCCATTCCGGCCTTGATGCCGTCTGTGGCGCGGCCCTCGTCGATCAGGATCGCGCCCAGCTTCTGGGCCACCATGATCGGGTCCAGCGCGCCGCGGGTCGGGAACAGTTCCTCGTCCTCGCGGTACCAGCCATAGACCCGCCGCCCACGCCGGTCATCAAAGATGCTTTCTTTCACCTGCACCTCGATCAGCTTGCGCTTTTCCTCGACCACCACAATCAGGTCCAGCCCCTCGGCCCAATCGTGAAACCCTTTCATATCCAGCGGCCAGACCTGCCCAACCTTATAGGTGGTGATGCCCAGCCGCTCGGCCTCGGACGCGTCGATATTCAGCAGGCTCAGCGCATGGGTCAGATCCAGCCAGTTCTTGCCCGCCGCAACGAACCCGATCTTGGCCCCCGGCTTGCCCCAAATGCGCTTGTCCATCTTGTTGGCATGGCTGAACGCCTCGGCCGCGAACCGCTTGTAATCGATCATCCGCTGTTCCTGCGGCACCCAATGGTCGATCAGCCGTATGTTCAACCCGCCATCGGGCATGTCGAAGGCGGGCGTCACGAACTGCATCCGGTCGATGCGGCCATCAACCACCGCCGTCGCCTCGACCGTGTCCTTCATCGTCTTCAGCCCGCACCAGACCCCGGCAAACCGGCTCAGCGCCCAGCCATAGAGGCCAAAATCCAAAATTTCCTGCACCCCGGCGGGCGAGACGATCGGCATATAGGCATCCACCAGCGCCCAGTCGGATTGGTGACAGGTGGTGGAGCTTTCGCCCACATGGTCATCCCCCATCGCCATCAGAACCCCGCCCAACGGCGCGGTGCCGGCCATATTGGCATGGCGCATCACGTCGCCCGACCGGTCCACACCCGGCCCTTTGCCGTACCACAACGAAAACACGCCATCGAACTTGCCATCCCCGCGCAGCCCGGCCTGCTGCGTGCCCCAAACTGCGGTGGCGGCCAGATCCTCGTTCAGGCCCGGCTGAAAGGTGATGTCAGACGCCGACAGCTCATTTTTTGCGCGGCTCATCTGCAAATCGACCGCACCCAGCGGCGAGCCGCGATATCCTGTCACGTAACCGGCCGTATTGTGCCCTGCGGCCTTGTCGCGCGCGGCCTGCATCAGCATAAGGCGCACAAGCGCCTGCGTGCCGTTCAACAGCACGTTCTCTTTTGCCAGGTCAAAGCGATCATGAAGTGTCACATCCTGCCGAGTCATCTGGACCTCCCCTGTCGATATCTGGCCCCCATAATAGGTCACAACTTATGACCTACAAAGCCCACAAGAGCTTTTGTGAACAGTAAATTCAAAGATAGCAGCTATGTTGCCATAACAAGGCTGATATGCAATTTTGGAAAACGAAATGGACTGGGATAAGCTAAGAATATTTCACGCTGTCGCCGACGCGGGCAGCCTGACACATGCCGGTGACGTGCTGCATCTGTCACAATCGGCGGTGTCTCGGCAGATTCGCGCCTTGGAAGAAAGCCTTGATACAACCCTGTTCCACCGTCACGCCCGCGGCCTGATTCTGACCGAACAGGGCGAGTTGCTGTTTGACGCCACCTCGGCCATGGTCAAACGCCTCGACACCGCCGCCGCGCGTATTCGCGACAGCGAGGAAGAGGTGTTCGGCCAACTTCGCGTCACCACCACCTTCGGCTTTGGCACGCTGTGGCTGGCCCCGCGCCTGCCCAAGCTTTACGAGAAATACCCCAACCTCAAGATCGACCTGATGCTTGAGGAACGCGTGCTGGACTTGCCCATGCGCGAGGCTGACGTGGCCATCCGCCTGAAAGAGCCCAGCCAGGCCGATCTTGTCCGCCGCCGACTGATGACGGTGCGCATGCGCCTCTATGCAACGCAGGCTTATCTGGAGGCCGCGGGAACACCGGAAACCATGCCTGATCTGCATGATCACCGCCTGATCTGTCAGAACACCACATCGGCCCAGGTCAACGCCGGCGCCGCGCTGGTTCAGGAGTTGCTGACGCATGACGTGGCCTCGACCCTGACGGTGAACAACTACTTTGGGGTGCTGCAAGGTGTTCTTCATGATCTGGGGATCGGCGTGCTGCCCGACTACCTGACCGAAGACTTCCCCAACCTCGTCCGCGTCCTGCCCGAGGTCGAAAGCAACGAGGTGCCGGCCTTCCTCGCCTACCCCGAAGAGTTGCGCCAATCCAAGCGTGTCGCGGCCTTTCGCGACTTTGTAACCGAAGAGATTTTTGAACATCGCCGCCGCATGAAAGCACAGCGCGACGTGTGAGCTATGCGCAACAATCATACCGGCTATGACTCAAATGTCGCCGATTTTTCTTGAAACAGCGCGTCTGCACAAATAAGTGACAAGGTGAAGACGGCGACGTGTTCGCCTCTTTACCTCCCTGTTGGACTTCGGCCGAGCTTTGTCTCGGCCTTTTTTTTGGCTTCCGCAAAAACTAACCAAAAAGTTTAAAATTGATACGGGTGACGTAGCGGAAACTTGTAAAAAGACCTTAAACATTCGGCTGTGGCGGTTATCGCCGGGGCAAACCGTGTCAACCTTGTCCAATTCGACTACCCAAAAACCCGCATATTGACCTTTGTTCCTACGGTTCTAACAAAGGCCTTTTCCTTGCTGCCCGCATCCCATAGAAGGCGCGCAACGCAATTTCGGGGGAACGGCATGCAGGAACCGCAGATCGACGAAGCGCTGATCGAAGCACACGGGCTGAACGCTGAAGAATATCAAGAGATCCTGCGCCTGCTGAACCGCGAACCGACCTTTACCGAACTGGGCATCTTCTCGGCGATGTGGAACGAACATTGTTCCTACAAATCGTCGAAGAAATGGCTGCGCACTCTTCCCACCGACGGCCCGCAAGTAATCTGCGGCCCCGGTGAAAACGCTGGCATCGTCGACATTGGCGACGGCCAAGCCGTTGTTTTCAAAATGGAAAGCCACAACCACCCCAGCTATATCGAGCCCTATCAGGGCGCGGCGACCGGTGTGGGCGGCATCCTGCGCGACGTCTTTACCATGGGGGCGCGTCCCATCGCGGCGATGAACGCGCTCAGCTTTGGCGCCCCCGATCATCCCAAAACCCGGCAATTGGTCAACGGTGTGGTCGAAGGCGTTGGCGGCTATGGCAACTGTTTCGGCGTGCCCACCGTGGGCGGCGAGGTTCGGTTCCATCCCGCCTACAACGGCAACTGTCTTGTGAACGCCTTTGCAGCCGGACTGGCCGATACCGACAAGATCTTTTACTCCGCCGCCTCTGGCGTGGGCATGCCCGTGGTCTACTTGGGCGCCAAAACCGGCCGTGACGGTGTCGGCGGCGCCACCATGGCCAGCGCCGAATTCGATGATACCATTGAAGAAAAACGCCCCACCGTGCAGGTTGGCGACCCCTTCACCGAAAAGCGCCTGATGGAGGCGACGCTGGAGCTGATGGCGACCGGCGCGGTGATTTCCATTCAGGATATGGGGGCAGCCGGGCTGACCTGTTCTGCGGTGGAAATGGGCGACAAGGGCGGGCTGGGCGTCAAGCTGGTGCTGGAAAACGTGCCGCAGCGCGAAACCAACATGACCGCCTATGAAATGATGCTGTCGGAAAGCCAGGAACGCATGCTGATGGTCCTGCGCCCCGAGAAAGAGGCCGAAGCCCGCGCCGTGTTTCAGAAATGGGACCTCGACTTTGCCATTGTCGGCGAGACCATCGCCGAAGACCGGTTCCTGATCGAACATAACGGCGCGATCATGGCGGATCTGCCTCTGTCAAAACTCAGCTCTACCGCGCCGGAATATGACCGCCCTTGGGTCGCAACACCTGCTGCGGAACCTCTTGCCGACGTCCCGGCGGTTGATCCGATTGACGGGTTGAAGGCGCTGTTGTCCTCGCCCAGCTATGCCGCAAAACAATGGGTTTACGAACAATATGACAGCCAGGTGATGGGCGACACGGTGCGCACCCCTGGTCTGGGTGCGGGCATTGTGCGCGTTCATGGCACCGACAAGGCATTGGCCTTTACCTCGGACGTTACGCCCCGATACGTGAAAGCCAACCCTGTTGAGGGCGGCAAGCAAGCCGTGGCCGAGGCGTATCGCAACCTGTCTGCCGTCGGTGCCCTGCCGCTTGCCACGACCGACAACCTGAATTTCGGCAACCCGGAGAAGCCGCAGATCATGGGCCAATTCGTCGGCGCGATCCAAGGTATCGGCGCCGCAGTTGCGGCATTGGACGTGCCCATCGTGTCGGGCAACGTGTCGCTGTACAACGAAACTGATGGCGAGGCGATCCTGCCAACCCCAACAATTGGTGCGGTTGGCCTGCTGTCGAACCTCGAAGATTCTATCAGCGGCCTGCCCAAAGACGGCGACGTTGCCATTCTGGTGGGCGAGGTTGGTACCCATCTGGGCCAATCCGCCTTGTTGGCCGAGGTTTTCAACCGCGAAGACGGCGATGCGCCGGCGGTGAACCTGGATCACGAACTGCGCAACGGCACGTTTATCCGAGACAATCGCGCGCTGATCGGCGCGTGCAGCGATCTGGCGGATGGCGGTCTGGCGCTGGCAGCATTTGAAATGGCCGGGGCCGCCGGGATTGGCGTTCATCTGGACGATGGCACGATGGAGGCGCTCTTTGGCGAGGATCAGGCGCGTTATCTGGTGGCGTGCAGCTTTGATCAGGCCGAAGCCCTGATGGTCGCAGCGGGTCAGGCCGACGTTCCCATTGTCACCGTTGGCCGTTTTGGCGGCGACGCGGTGCAACTGGGCGACGCAGCCGCCCCGCTGGCGGAACTGTCTGCGCTTTACCGTACCGCGTTCGAGACCGCCATTGGCTGACGACCTGCCCAGCCTGACCGCGGATTGCACCCGCTGCGTCGGTCTGTGCTGCGTGGCTTTGCATTTCGACAAAGGCGCGTATTTTGCCGAAGACAAACCCGCCGGGCGGCCTTGCCGTCATCTGGGTGATGACAATCTGTGCACCATCCACCATGACCTTTCACAGAAGGGTTACGAGGGTTGTGTGCGGTTTGATTGCCACGGCGCGGGTCAACGTGTGACGGGGCTCTTCGACGAAGATTGGCGGGCCGGCGCGCAGGTCATGAACGACATGACACGCGCCTTTGGGCTGATGCTACGGGTGCATGAGGCGCTTCTGTTGCTGAAAACCGCCGAAAATCTGCCCCTGCCCGCAGCCGAGGAACAGCGGCGGCAAGACCTGCTGACGGCCCTGACCCTGCCCGCTGATGCCGTGAAAGCGCGCGCGGCCTTGCCCCACCTGCGCCCCGAAAAGGCGCGCATCTGGCTCAGAGGGTTGGCAAAAAACCTGCCCCCGGATGTCGCACAGACGCTTGCAGCCGACGCGCAGGCCACATAAATTCAGGCAGACAGGACAAGGAACCCCTCATGCCAATGCAAGCCCAGGACATCGAAGACCGCATCCGCGCGGCCTTTCCCGACGCCAAGATCACGATCACCGATCTGGCTGGCGACGGTAACCACTGGGCCGCCGAGGTGGTGGACGAGGCCTTTCGCGGGATGAACCGCGTCCAGCAACAGCGCGCCGTCTACGCCGCGCTGAAAGAAGAACTAGCCGGTAGCAATGGCGCCCTTCATGCGCTGGCTCTGACAACCAAGGCGCCCGAATAGATGGACGAGCCGGTTGGTTGGGTGCTGTAAAAGCTGATCAACCTGGCCGTGGATGTTTGCCACTTTTTCGCGGTCGTGGTTTGCGAAACGCGAAAACTGATGAAATATGGCCCGCGGTTCTGGCGGGTTGAACGAAAGCTTCGCCGCCGTGCGTGGAAACGGAGAATGATATGACTGACGCCCCGACCCAAATCAGCGAGACCATCGCCGCCAACAACGTTGTGCTTTTCATGAAAGGCACCAAGGACATGCCGCAATGCGGGTTCTCGCAGCGCGTGGCCGGCGTTCTGAACTTTATGGGGGTCGAGTTTGCCGATGTGAACGTTCTGGCCGATGACGCCATCCGTCAGGGCATCAAGGATTTCAGCGACTGGCCGACCATCCCGCAGCTTTACGTGAATGGCGAGTTCGTGGGCGGCTGCGATATCGTGACCGAGATGACGCTGTCGGGCGAGCTGGATCAACTGTTTGACCAGAACGAGGTGGCCTATGACAAGGAAGCCGCAGACAAGATCCGCGAAGCCAACGCCTGATTTTTTTCGACACACCAAGATGCAAAGCCCCGCCCTGTTCTCGACAGAGCGGGGCTTTGGTTTTCTAAAGCATTGCTTAGCTTGCGACCTGCTCTTCCATGGCTTCGGCCAGGGCTTCGCTGCGCGCGGCAAGCTCGGCCATACTGTCGAAGACGCTTTGCGGAATGACCGGAACCTCGACCCGTTCCGGTTCCGGCGCGGGCTGATCGCGCAAAGCGGCCAGATCGGATTTTGTGTTTTCCAGTTCGTTTTGAACCGCGCGCAGGCGTTCTTCCAACCCGGCCGTCTTGTCGGCCAGCATCAGCCCTGACATCAGCAACAAGCGGCTCTCGGGCAATCGGCCAATCTGGTCGACCAGTACAGACGCTTCGGCGTCCAGCAACGATGCCGCCGCTTGCAGAAAGCTTTCTTCGCCCTCCTGACAGGCCACTTCAAAGCTGCGACCGCCAATGGTGATTTGTACCTCAGGCATTCTGCTCTCCTTGGGCCAACGGTTCGATTGTGGCCAGCACCGCGTCGATCTCGGCACGGTCACCGTCACGCAGCGTGGCCAGCGCGTCCAGTTCGGTCTGCAGCGACTGGTTGATTAGCTCGGCATCACCGACACCTTCGGCATTGGCGGCGCGCAGGGCCTGGTTCAGGCGACGCAGTTTGGCGGTGACCGCTTTCAGGCCGGCAATTTCGGCCTCGACCTCGTCGTTACGCACGCGCAGGTGGGCAACTTCGCGTTCGAGGTTCGCCACCTGGCTGTCTTGTTTCTCGCGGATCGCTTTGACGCGTTCTTCCAGCTGGGCGTTGGCCATCTTTTCAGCTTCCAACGCCTCTTGCGCAGCCGCCAGGGCATCGGTGTCAACCTCGGCCGTTTCGGGCGTTTCCGGCGCAGCGCTCAGCGCGTCCATGCCCTGCCCGATGCGCTTTAACGCTGCCGTGATCCGCTGCTCAAACTCAGAAATATCGCTCATACGTCTGCCCGTTCCGATCTTTTCATTCTTTGCCTTGTAAGGCCGCGAATCGGGAAATTCCCTGTTCTAAAAGCGATATTACCCAAGCCCGTGGCGAATTGCCCACCTTTTCCCCGGATTAGCGGTGCACCCCTGCTTGATCTTGGGTCAAGCGCTGCCTATCACCCCGGTGACCCGAACTAGAAGGACCATGCCCCGTGACACTCACCGAACTTGCCAAGGCAAACCCTGAACATTGGGCCAAGGCCTGCGCCATCCGCACACTGACGCTGGACGCCGTTGCCGCCGCCAATTCTGGCCATTCCGGCATGCCGATGGGTATGGCCGACGTGGCCACCGTTCTGTTCGAGAAACACCTGAAGTTTGACGCCTCAGCACCCGATTGGGCCGACCGCGACCGGTTCATCCTGTCGGCAGGCCATGGGTCGATGTTGTTGTATTCGCTGCTGCATCTGACCGGCTATGAAGACATGACGATCGAGCAGATCAAGAACTTCCGCCAATGGGGCGCGATCACCGCCGGGCACCCCGAATACGGCCACGCCAAAGGGATCGAGACCACCACAGGCCCCCTTGGCCAAGGCATCGCCAACGCCGTGGGATTCGCCATGGCCGAAGAGATCCAGCGCGCCCGGTTCGGCCGCAAGGTTGTGGATCACCACACCTACGTCATCGCCGGCGACGGTTGCCTGATGGAGGGTGTCAGCCAAGAGGCCATCGCGCTGGCCGGACGGCAGGAATTGTCGCGCCTGATCGTGTTGTGGGACAATAACGGTATCACCATCGACGGCACGGTCGACATTGCCGACCGCACCGATCAGGTGGCCCGTTTCAAGGCGTCGGGCTGGTATGTCTGCGAATGCGACGGCCACGACCCCGAGGATATCGACCGCGCCATCACCGAGGCCAAGCGGTCCCGCAAACCGGCCATGGTGGCCTGCCGCACGCATATCGCTTTGGGCTCTGCCGCGCAGGACACCTCCAAGGGCCACGGCGCGCTGACGGACCCGCAAGTGGTGGCCGACACCAAGGCCGCCTATGGCTGGGATCACGCAGCGTTCGAAATCCCGGCAGATGTGAAAGCGGCGTGGGAGGCCATCGGCGCCCGCGGCTCAGCCGAACGGGCCGATTGGGAGGCACGCTTCGCCACCCTGCCCGCCGGCAAGCAAAAGGATTTCCTGCGCGCCTATGCCAAGGAAACGCCGAAGAACCTGGCCTCGAAAGTGCGGGCGCTGAAAAAGCAGATCTCCGAGGATCAGCCCAAGGTGGCCACCCGCAAGGCCAGCGAAATGGCGCTGGCCGTGATCAACCCCGTGCTTGGCGAAACCGTGGGCGGCTCGGCCGACTTGACCGGATCGAACAACACCAAAACCGCCGATCTGGGCACGTTCGAGCCGGAAAACCGCAAAGGGCGTTACGTCTATTATGGCATTCGTGAACACGGCATGGCCGCGGCCATGAACGGTATGGCCTTGCACGGTGGCGTTCGCCCTTATGGCGGCACCTTCATGTGCTTTACCGATTATGCCCGCCCGTCGATGCGTCTGTCGGCGCTGATGGGTGTGCCGGTGACCTATGTGATGACACATGACTCGATTGGTCTGGGCGAAGACGGCCCGACCCACCAGCCGGTCGAGCATCTGGCCATCAGCCGTTCGACGCCAAACACCCATGTCTTCCGCCCTGCGGATGCGGTTGAGACGGCTGAGGCGTGGGAACTGGCCATGTCGTCAACCAGCACCCCTGCCGTCATGGCCCTGTCGCGTCAGGGCCTGCCGACCGTGCGGACCGAGCACAAGACCAAGAACCTGACCGCGTTTGGCGCTTATACCCTGGCCGAGGCCGAGGGCAAACGCCGCGTGATTCTGATTGCCACAGGCTCCGAGGTTGAGATCGCTCTGAAGGCCCGCGACATCCTGCAAGCCAAAGAGATTGGCACACGCGTGGTTTCCATGCCCTGCATGGAGCTGTTCGCCGCGCAGGACGAAGCCTATCGCAAGCGCATTCTGCCATCGGGCGCCGTGCGCGTCGGGGTCGAGGCCGGTGTACGTCAGGGCTGGGACCAATGGCTGTTGGGCGAGCGGGGTCGCGAGACCAAGGCCGCCTTCGTCGGCATGGACAGTTTCGGCGCTTCGGCACCGGCCAGCGAGCTATACGAGAAATTTGGCATCACCGCCGAAGCCGTGGCTGAAAAAGCCGAGGCGTTGCTGTAAGCCAGCCCATCAAAGCCTTGCAAAAAGCCCCGCACATTGTGTGGGGCTTTTCACAATGGGCCTGATTGATGCAGTTTCACTTTCAGGCTTCCATGTGCCACGAACGGTCCCGACGAAAGGTTCAACCCCGTCGCACGCGCCAATCCTGCCTCGGCCGTCACAATTCCCACGCGCCAGCCGGAAAACCGCTCGCGCAGCACCTTGCCCAATGCCCCATATAGAGAAAAAAGCTGGTTCTTGTTGCCAATGCGCCCGCCGTAAGGTGGATTCACGATGACAAGGCCACGCTGGTCAGTTGGCGGCGCAATCTCGCTGATGGGTCGGGTTTGAAAATCACACAAGGTGGAAACGGCAGCGCGTTCCGCATTCTTCTGCGCCATCTGCACCGCGCCCTGGTCACGATCTGATCCGAAAAACCGGAATGGCGTGTCATGGGGATTTGCCACGCGCATGGATTGCCACGCGACATCGTCAAAACCTGCAAGCTTCTGAAACCCAAAGTCACGGCTGCGTCCGGGATCGAGCCCTGCGGCAATCTCGGCAGCCTCCAGCACAAAAGTGCCCGATCCGCACATCGGGTCCAGCACCGGCTCGTCGCCACGGAACCCACATTCGCGCAGGAACATTGCCGCCATTGTTTCGCGCATCGGGGCTTTGTTCACAGCCACCTTGTGGCCACGCCGATGGAGTGGCTCGCCGGAACTGTCCAGACTGAACGTGCAATAGTTTGCTTCGATCCGGGCGAGCAATCGGACAGGCGCCTCGGCGCTTATCTCTGCACCGAGGGTGTCTTTTAGCGCGGTTTCAATTCGCTGGGCGGCAGCGCCGGCGTGATAGATTTTGGATTTGCGGCATGTCACCTCGACCTTTACCGGAACCTCACGGCGCAGGTGGTCCGCCCACGGAAACTTGTGCGACCGCTTGTCCAGTTGAGCCAGATGGAATACCGGAAAACCACCAATGCGCACGATCACCCGCGCCGCGCCGCGCAAGGTCAGGTTTGCGCGCCAAACCTCGGGCCAGTTGCCGCGCGTTTCGACCCCGCCAGCCACAGCCTTGGGTGATACAAAGCCTGCTGCGCGCGCCTCATCGGCAAGGGTCGCCTCCAATCCGGGCGCACAGGCCAGGAACACTTCCATCACGTCATCGTTCATCGCCACTGCATATCGGCGAATCCCCCCGGGATCGACCCCAATTCGCCGCGGGACATGTCCGGCGCTAACGGTGTTTCGCGTTAGCGCAAGCAGCCGCGAACAGCTGCGTTTAGCGTTATCAGTTGGCGTTAACATACTGATTCGTAGCACCTTTTCCCTTCCCCCGCAGCCGTCACCCCCGTATCAAAGCGCTAATTCGCAGGCGCAGAAACAGGAGCGGCGGGCATGACGGTTACCTTGGGCATCAACGGCTTTGGTCGGATCGGGCGCTGCACGTTGGCGCATATCGCCGAGGCGGCGCGCAATGACGTGCAGGTTGTCAAAATCAACGCCACCGGCCCCATTGAAACCAATGCGCATTTGCTGCGCTACGACAGTGTGCACGGTCGGTTTGCCGGCGACGTCAAAGTTGATGGCAACTCCTTGGATCTGGGCCGTGGCCCGATGGAGGTTTTCTCGACCTACGACCCAACCGAGCTGGACTGGTCAGGTTGCGACGTCGTGCTGGAATGCACCGGCAAGTTCAATGACGGCGAAAAGTCGAAGGTACATCTGGAACAGGGCGCGAAATCGGTCCTTATCTCGGCTCCGGCGAAAAACGTAGACCGCACGGTTGTTTACGGCGTGAACCACCGCGATCTGATTGCCGGTGAAACGATGGTGTCGAACGGGTCGTGCACCACCAACTGCCTGGCACCGCTTGCCAAAGTGCTGAACGAAGCCATCGGCATCGAACGCGGCATCATGACCACGGTGCATTCGTACACCGGAGATCAGCCGACACTGGACCGCCGCCACAAGGACCTGTACCGCGCACGCGCCGCGGCCATGGCGATGATCCCAACCTCGACCGGGGCGGCCAAGGCCCTGGGTGAAGTGCTGCCGGAGCTGTCGGGCAAGCTGGACGGCACAGCGCTGCGCGTGCCGACACCGAATGTCTCGGCCGTGGATCTGACATTTGAGGCCGGCAAGGATGTCACCGTCGACGACGTGAACGAGGTGGTCCGCGAAGCCGCCGCCGGTCACATGGGTATGGTCATGGCATATGATCCCGAGCCCAAGGTCTCGATCGATTTCAACCACACCCCGCACAGCTCCATCTTTGCGCCGGATCAGACCAAGGTGATTGGTGGGCGCACCGTGCGCGTGCTGGCTTGGTATGACAATGAATGGGGTTTCTCGTGCCGCATGGCCGATGTTGCCGCCACGATGGGCCGTTTGCTGCACTGATTGTTGCTGGTGGTGCGGGGCGTTCTGCCTTAGACCTGTTGGGAAAACAGGATAGAGCAGATGAGCAACCGCACCGCCGCGATCTTCTTTCTTGTCATTGCCGGATTGATCGGCGCTGATCTTGTGCTGAACGAGGGCGTCTACAGCCTCTTTCTGGCCCGCAAGTTTGTCGAACTGGTGGATTGGCTGAAATTCTGGCGCTAAGCCACGGCCCTTTGCATGGTGATCGAGGTGACGCGGTCATAACCTGCGTGGCTGGTTTCCCCTGTTTTCACGAACCCCATTCGGGCAAAGGTCCGATGGTTTTCAACCAGCTCGATCCGCGTCTGCAGTTCGACGGCGGGCAATTTCATTTGCGCCGCGCGGTACACTGCGTGGTCCACCAATGCATGCGCAATGCCCTGTCCGCGCGCAATTTGCGCGACCGCCAGTTTCCCGAGGTAAAGGACCTGTGCCCGCGGTGTCAGGAACATACAGCCAATCACCGGGTCACCTGTCACCCAAACCTCGGCCTTGATGCATTGTTGGCGCAGGGTTTCCAGCGTTAGAAGATGGGCAGAGGATGGCGGGTCGACGCGGCCATCCATGAAGGCAAAGCTGTCGCGGATCAGCCTTAGCGTATCCGGTACATTTGTACTGCTGGCTGACAGTTGCTGCAGACCGTTCAACGGCCCAGCTTGCGCAACAAGGCCGATTGCACATCCGGTGACACAAATTCCGACACGTCCCCGCCCAAACGCGCGATTTCCTTGACCAGCTTCGATGCAATGGCCTGATGCTTGGTGTCCGCCATCAGGAAAACAGTTTCCACGTCACTGTTCAGCACGCGATTCATGCCAACCATCTGAAATTCATATTCGAAATCGGCCACGGCGCGAAGACCGCGCACAATGACCGAAGCACCGACATCGCGGGCACAGTCGATCAGCAGGTTCTCGAACGGATGGACCACGAAGGAACAACTGGTGCGGGTCGACATTGCTTCGCATTCTGCCTCGACCATGGCCACACGTTCTTCCAACGAAAACAACGGACCCTTGTCGCGGTTGATCGCCACGCCGATCACCAGTTGGTCCACCAGACTGGACGCACGCTGAATGATATCTGTGTGGCCCCGTGTGACGGGATCGAAGGTGCCGGGATATAAGCCGATGCGCATGATTGTGCCTCCGTATTCAGAGGCACAGCAACATTATTGCGCCGGGTTTTGCAAGGGCCATTTGGGCCTAGTGACCCATGATCATGCCCTGCAGCGCGTCTTTTTCCATCGACAGTTCGGAAAGGCGGGCCTTGACCACATCCCCGATCGAGATCAGGCCCAGCATTTGCCCATCTTCCAGCACCGGCATGTGGCGGAAACGCCCGTCGGTCATTTTTTGCAGAATCTCGTCTGTCGTGTCTCCGGGCGCGCAGCCCACGACCTTGGCCGTCATTAGCGTGGACACTTCCTGATCCAGGCAGCTTTCGCCAACCCGGCCCAGTTCGCGCACAATATCGCGCTCGGACAGGATCCCATCCAGGGCCTGTCCATCACCCGATACCACCACGCAGCCTATTCGATGCGCCGATAAAAGCTCTGCCGCCGCCTTCACGCTGTCGGTTGGGGCAACGCTCACAATCCCTTCCGAAGGTTTATCCTTCAGGATCTGCTGAACTTTCATGGGGCATCCTCCGTGGTTGTTATTCCTTTTTAGTCGGTCACTCCAGCGTCGCGCCGATCACGGGTTTGTGTCAAGTCTGGTGCGCCTCCAATCGCGCGACTTCTGCACGCAGCCCTTCCACCAGCTCACCCGCGAACCGGGTCAGCCGTTCGACCCGGCGGTCATCGGCATGGCGGACAAGAAAGAAACTGCGCGTCAGTTCAAACGTATCCGGCAGGATGCGACGCAGGTTCGGTGCGTAAGGCCAGATAAAATCATGCAGCACGCCAACCCCTGCATTCTGCCGCAGAAAGTTCAACTGCACCGCAACCGAGTTCGAGGCAAACTCGGGCTCGTCCACGCCTGTGGCCGCCGCATAGTTCAGTTCTTTGTCAAATATCATGTCAGGGATGTATCCGACAATCTTGTGGCCCTTTAGGTCCTCAAGCGTCTCAATCTCGGGGTTTAGTTTCAGGTATCTGCGAGATGCCGCGAGGTGAAGCTTGTAGTCGGTAATCTTTTGCACCGTCAGGCGCCCGGTTTCTGGCGGGCTGACGGCGATGGCCATATCGGCCTCGCGCTTGTTCAGGTTCACCACGCGGGGCTGCACAACGATTTGGACGTCCAACCCCGGATTTCGGTCACAGATTTCGGTTACCACCTTAGGCAGCAAGAAATTGGCACAGCCATCCGTGGCACCGATCCGCACCGTGCCCGACAGTTTGCCCCGTTCATCGCGGCTTTCTTCGGTTGCGAGGGTGATGGCCTGCTCGGCCTGTTCGGTGCGCACAAGGAATTGCTCGCCATCAGCTGTCAGGTTGTAGCCTTGCGGGGACTTTGTGAAAAGAACCGCGTTCACGTCCTCTTCCAGCCGCTGTATGCGCCGCCCCACGGTCGCCGGATCCATTTTCAGCCCCCGACCCGCACCTGACAGGCTTTGCGCCCGCGCCACGGCCAGAAACACGCGCAAATCATCCCAGTTCGGCACCCCTGCTCTCCCCCTGTATTTTTGCAAAGCGTTTTTTCTAAACTGCTTCTGTTCAGGGCAAAAATGCAAGAGTATTCTGACTGCGAACTCGAGTTTCGTGGAGGATACGATGCAAGAACTGACGCATTACGTGGACGGCGAATTGGTTGCTGGCGTTTCGGGCCGCTTCGCCGACGTCTTTAACCCCGCCACCGGTGAGGTGCAGGCGCGTGTACCGCTGGCCAGCAAGGACGAGGTCGACGCGATCATCGCCAAGGCCGCCGCGGCACAACCCAAATGGGCCGCCACCAACCCGCAGCGCCGCGCCCGCGTGTTGATGCGGTTTGTCGATCTGCTGAACCGCGACATGGACAAGCTGGCCGAGGCACTGAGCCGCGAGCACGGCAAAACCATCCCCGACGCCAAGGGCGATGTTCAGCGCGGGCTGGAAGTGGCCGAGTTCTGCATCGGCGCGCCGCACCTGCTGAAAGGGGAATTCACCGACAGCGCCGGCCCCGGCATCGACATGTATTCGATGCGTCAGCCGCTGGGTGTTGTGGCCGGCATCACGCCGTTCAACTTCCCCGCCATGATCCCGATGTGGAAATTTGCCCCCGCGATTGCCTGCGGCAACGCCTTCATCCTGAAGCCCAGCGAACGCGACCCCTCGGTGCCGCTGATGCTGGCCGAGTTGATGAAAGAGGCCGGTCTGCCCGATGGCATCCTGCAGGTGGTCAATGGCGACAAGGAAGCCGTCGACGCCATCCTGGACAATGACACCATTCAGGCGGTGGGCTTTGTCGGCTCCACCCCCATCGCGCAATATATCTACAGCCGCTCAACAGCGAACGGCAAACGCTGCCAGTGCTTTGGCGGCGCCAAGAACCACATGATCATCATGCCCGATGCCGATCTGGACCAAGCCGCCGATGCGCTGGTTGGTGCCGGGTATGGTGCGGCGGGCGAACGCTGCATGGCGATCTCGGTCGCCGTGCCCGTGGGCGAGGAAACCGCCGATGCGCTGGTTGAAAAACTGATCCCGCGCATCGAAAAGCTGAAGGTTGGCCCCTATACCGCCGGCAATGACGTGGATTACGGCCCAGTTGTCACCGGCGCCGCCAAAGAGAACATCCTGCGGCTGGTGCAGTCGGGCGTGGATCAGGGCGCCGACCTTGTGGTCGATGGCCGCGATTTCAGCCTGCAAGGCTACGAGGATGGGTTCTTTGTTGGCCCGCACCTGTTTGACCGCGTGACGCCCGACATGGACATCTACAAGACCGAGATCTTTGGCCCCGTCCTCAGCCAGGTGCGCGCGGGTTCATACGAAGAAGCGATCGGGCTGGCCATGGACCACGAATATGGCAACGGCACCGCGATCTACACCCGCGACGGCGACACCGCGCGTGACTTTGCCAGCCGGATCAATATCGGCATGGTTGGCGTGAACGTGCCGATCCCCGTGCCGCTGGCCTATCACACCTTTGGCGGTTGGAAGAAATCGGGCTTTGGCGATCTGAACCAGCACGGGCCTGACGCCTTCCGGTTCTATACGCGTACCAAAACCGTCACCTCGCGCTGGCCCTCGGGCATCAAGGAAGGTGGAGAGTTCAACTTCAAACAGATGGACTGATCCTCCACAGTCTTTCGCAGCGGCTGGGCCTTGTGCCCGGCCGTTTTCGTTCACGCGAATGTGACGCACGGGATCGTGAAGGCGACAGGTCTGGTCAGAACAGGCCGAAACGCGCAGAGAATTGGCAAAACCCTGTGAGGAAGAGCCCCCATGACCCGTTCCCCCCTGACCCGCCGCGCCTTTGTGGCCGTCGCTGCCGCAGGTCTGGTCCTGCCCGCCACCACGCGCGCACAAACCGCACCTGCCACTGCACGCCACAACATCTCGGGCTTTAAGCCGGTTGACTGGCGCGATCATTTTGACACTTTGGGCAAGGCGACGATTGTGGCCGACACGATCTCGCGTGCGCTGCATTTCTGGAGCGGCGACGGCGCCGACTACCGCCTTTACCCAACATCGGTGCCACGGACCGAAGATCTGACCAAACGGGGCTATACCGAGGTGGTGCGCAAAAAGGTTGGACCCAGCTGGACCCCCACCCCCAGCATGCGCGCCGAGGACCCCACCTTGCCCACCTTCATGGAACCCGGGCCGGGCAACCCACTGGGCACCCATGCAATGTACCTTGGATGGCCCGCCTATCTGATCCACGGCACCCATGACACGCGTAAAATCGGGCGGCGGTCGTCGTCGGGCTGTATCGGCCTTTACAACGAGAAGATCGAAGAGCTGTTTGCGCTTGTTCCCATCGGAACGCAGGTACGCCTGATCTGATCGCGCAAAGCGGGCTTGCAAAATCCGGGCTTGCATATTGCCCCTATCCGTCGGAATTTAACACGCGTTCAATTCTGATCGGCTGGGAGGGCCGCCCATGGATTTTGCACTGTCCGAAGAGCAATCGGCAATCTTCGACATGGCGCGCGCCTTTGGCGCCGACGAGATTGCCCCGCACGCCGCCGAATGGGAACGCCAGGGCACCATCCCGCGCGACCTTTGGCCTAAATTGGCCGAACTTGGGCTGGGCGGGCTGTATGTCTCGGAAGAGCATGGCGGCACCGGCCTATCGCGAACGGACGCGACGCTGATTTTTGAGGCCTTGGCGATGTCCTGCCCCGCTGTCGGGTCGTTTCTGTCGATCCACAATATGTGCGGCGGCATGATCGACACGTTTGGCACGCCCGAGAACAAGGCGAAATGGCTGCCCGATCTGTGCAGCATGCAGAAAGTGTATTCCTATTGCCTGACCGAACCCGGGTCGGGATCAGACGCCGCCGCCCTGCGCACCCGCGCCGAACGCACCAATGATGGCTATACGCTGAACGGGACCAAGGCGTTCATCTCGGGCGGGTCCTATTCGGACGCCTATGTGGTGATGTGCCGGACAGGCCAGGACGGGCCCAAGGGAATTTCCACCGTAATTGTCGAGGACGGCACGCCGGGGCTGAGTTTTGGCGCGCTGGAGGCCAAGATGGGTTGGCGCGCGCAGCCCACCAGCCAGGTTCAGATGGATGATTGCCGCATCCCTGCCGACAACCTGCTGGGGGAAGAGGGCCAGGGGTTCACCTATGCAATGGCGGGTCTGGATGGCGGGCGGCTGAACATTGCCGCCAGCGCCCTTGGCGGCGCGCAGGCGGCGCTGGACGCGACGCTGACCTATATGGGCGAACGCAAGGCCTTTGGCCGGCCCATCGACCAGTTCCAGGCGCTGCAATTCCGGCTGGCCGATAACGAGGTCAAGCTGCAGACCGCGCGCATTTTTCTGCGGCAGGCGGCGTGGAAATATGACACCAAGGCTCCGGATGCGTCGAAATTCTGCGCCATGGCCAAGCTTTACGTGACCGACCGCGCATTCGAGGTGGCCAATGACTGCCTGCAACTGCATGGCGGCTATGGCTATCTGGCCGATTACGGGATCGAGAAGATCGTGCGCGACCTGCGCGTGCACCAGATCCTGGAAGGCACCAATGAAATCATGCGCCTGATCATCAGCCGCGCGCTGCTGGCCGACCGCGCATGAGCGATATCGACATCCGCATCACCGGCCATGCGGGCCGGATCACCCTGACCCGCCCCAAGGCGCTGAACGCGCTGAGCTATGACATGGCGATGGCGATCGAGGCCGCTCTGGACGCCTGGGCCGGCGATGACCGCGTGAAACTGATCGTCATGGATGCCGAGGGCGACAAGGCGTTTTGTGCCGGCGGTGATATCGCGGAGATCTATAAAACCGGCACGGCCGGCGACTATGACTATGGCCGCCGGTTCTGGCGCGACGAATACCGGATGAACGCCAAGATGTTCACCTTTCCCAAACCGGTGGTCAGCCTGATGCAGGGCTTTACCATGGGCGGCGGGGTTGGCATCGGGTGCCATGGCAGCCACCGTGTGGTCTGCGACAGCTCGCGCCTGTCGATGCCCGAATGCGGCATCGGCCTGATCCCCGATGTGGGCGGCACGTTGCTGTTGTCGCGCGCGCCGGGGCGGTTGGGCGAATACCTGGGCACCACCGGATTCCGCATGGGGCCTGCGGACGCCATTTTGGCGGGCTTTGCTGACTATTACGTGCCCAAAGACAACTGGCCGGCACTGATCGCCACGCTGGAAGAAACCGGCGATTGGCAGGCGGTAGACCGCGCCGCCACGGCGCCGCCCGATGGGAAACTGGCCGCCATGCAGGCCGATATCGACCGCAATTTTGGTGGCGAAACGATTGCCGATATCCTGCGGGCACTGGCCCATGATACCTCGGATGTTGCCGCGCTGGCCCGTGACCAATTGGCGAAAGGCAGCCCCCTGTCGATGGCCTGCACGGTCGAGATGCTGCACCGCCTGCGCGGGATCGACACGATTCAGGCTGCATTAAGTCAGGAGTTCCGGTTCACCTATCGTGCGCTGGAGAAATCGGACTTTCTGGAAGGTGTGCGTGCGGCCATTATCGACAAAGACCGCGCACCGAAATGGTCGCACAGCGATGCATCGGCTGTGCCCGGCATGCTGGTCACAACGATGCTGATGCCGCTGGGCGCCAATGAACTGGTATGGGAGGACGCGCAATGAAGATCGGGTTTATCGGGTTGGGCAATATGGGCGGGCCGATGGCCGCCAATCTGGCCGCTGCCGGGCACGCGGTTGCCGGGTTTGACCTGGCCGCGCCAATGCCCGAAGGCGTGGCGCAGGCTGCCAGCGCGGCCGAGGCCGCGACCGGGGCCGAGGTGGTGATTACCATGCTGCCCAATGGCGCCATCCTGCGCGCCGTGGCCGCCGACATCCTTCCGGCCATGGGGCCGGGCGCGGTGCTGTGCGATTGCTCGACCGTGGATGTGGACAGCGCGCGTGCGGTGGCCGAACAGGCTGCGGCGGCCGGGCTGGGCGCGCTGGATGCGCCGGTATCGGGCGGCGTTGGCGGCGCGGCGGCGGGTACGCTGACCTTTATGGTGGGCGGTACGGCGGATGCCTTTGCCACGGCCGAGCCGCTTTTTGACATCATGGGCCAGAAAGCCGTGCATTGTGGTGACAGCGGCGCCGGCCAGGCCGCCAAGATCTGTAACAACATGATCCTGGGCGTCACCATGATCGCCACCTGCGAAGCCTTTGCTTTGGCTGACAAATTGGGGCTGGACCGGCAAAAGATGTTCGACGTGGTCAGCACCTCGTCGGGTTACAGCTGGACGATGAACGCCTATTGCCCCGCCCCGGGCGTGGGCCCGCAATCGCCCGCCGATAATGGCTATGCGCCGGGCTTTGCGTCGGACCTGATGCTGAAGGATTTGCGCCTGTCACAGCAAGCGGCAGACAGCGCCGATGCCGATACGCCGATGGGCCAGTTGGCCACCGCGCTATACCAGCAATTCGTCGAGGCCGAGAACGGGGCCGGCACCGATTTCAGTGCCATGCTGCCCCGGTTCGAAAAGCGCGGGCGCGGTTAGCCGCGGGTCGACACGTCGCCGCCCGAGCTTTCCGACACATCCAGCAGACGCGCCGGCCCGTGGATGTCGATATCGCCGCCGCTCGAGGCGCGCCCCTCGGCTGTTTCGCTGGCATAAAGGTCGATATCCGCACCGCTGGACACGCGGGCCGATGCGGTTTGGCATCGCAGCTCTTCGGCATCGATATTCGCGCCGCTCGACGCGCGGGCCGAAACGTGGGTGCAGGTCCCGGCAACGTCAATATTTGCCCCCGACGACGCGCGCAGCGCCACGTCCTGCGCGATGACGGCGGCCAGATCGACATAGGCCCCGCTCGACGCGCTGATTTCCACGGTGTCGGCGTAGGTTGCGCGCACATCCACGTCGGACCCGGCACCGGCATTGATGCCGGCCAGTTCCGGCATGGAAACAGTGACATGGTAGCGATCGGTCATACCCAGCATGAACAGGCTCCAGCCCCGTTCGCGTTCGATAATCAGCGTGTCACCGCGTTTGCGGATGTTCAGGTTCCGGGCAAGGCTGCGCCGCGAAACGTCAACGTCAATGTGGAATTCATCGCCTGCGACAATGTCGACGGCGACCCCGCCGCGAACCGAAACCTCGGTGAAATCCTTGATGTCCAAGTGGCGATCAGACGCCACCAACGGCGCGGTTGTGCCAACGACCAGGGCCCCCATCAGGGCGAAAATGTCGCGTGTCATGCTGTCCTCGTGAATCAGTTATGTTAATACTCATTACATATGTAACACGCATTTACATTCAAGTGGTTTTTAAACTTTCGCCAGATCATCGTCGCCGAATTTTAAACTTTTCAGCGGCAGCAAAGGTTTAGAAGCCACAGATTTCCCGGCGACAACTGCACGCACGTGGCTGGCCAACATGTCGGGTTGAGAAAGGGTGTGCCCCTACTCTGCCGCGACCCTGGATTTGGCGGTAGCAAGGATCTCTTTGAGATAGCGCCCGGTGTGGCTGGCGGCGACCTCGGCCACTTCTTCGGGCGTGCCGGTGGCCACCACGGTGCCGCCGCCATCGCCGCCCTCGGGACCGATATCGATGATGTGGTCGGCGGTTTTGATCACGTCGAGATTGTGTTCAATCACCACCACGGTGTTGCCCTGGTCCACCAGCTCGTGCAGCACTTCGAGCAGTTTGCGCACGTCTTCGAAATGCAGGCCCGTCGTCGGCTCGTCCAAGATGTAAAGCGTGCGACCGGTGGAGCGGCGGCTGAGTTCCTTGGACAGTTTCACCCGCTGCGCCTCGCCGCCCGACAGGGTCGTTGCCTGCTGCCCGACCTTGATATAGCCCAGACCGACCCGCATCAGCGCATCCATTTTTTCGCGAATGGACGGCACGGCCTTAAAGAACTCCTGCGCGTCTTCCACGGTCATATCCAGAACGTCGGCGATGGATTTGCCCTTGAACCGAATCTCCATCGTTTCGCGGTTATACCGCGCGCCGTTGCAGGTTTCGCAGGTGACATAGACGTCGGGCAGAAAGTGCATCTCGACCTTCAGCACGCCGTCACCCTGGCAGGCCTCGCACCGGCCACCTTTGACGTTGAAACTGAACCGGCCGGGTTTATAGCCGCGGGTCTTGGCCTCGGGCAGGTTGGCGAACCATTCGCGGATCGGCGTGAAGGCGCCGGTATAGGTGGCCGGGTTCGAGCGCGGCGTGCGGCCGATGGGCCGCTGGTCGATATCGATGACCTTGTCCAGATGCTCCAACCCTTCGATGGTTTCGCAGGGCGCAGGCGTCTGCCGCGCGCCGTTCAGCCGCATCGAGGCGGTTTTGAACAAGGTTTCAATGGTCAGCGTCGACTTGCCGCCGCCTGACACGCCGGTCACGCAGACAAACTGCCCCAGCGGGAAATCGACGGTCACGTCCTGCAGGTTGTTGCCGCTGGCCTTGACCACGCGCACAGCTTTGCCCTTGCCCGGACGGCGCTCGGCGGGCACCGCGATTTCGCGCGTGCCCGACAGGTATTGCCCGGTGACCGAGCCCGCATCGGCGGCCACCTGCGCGGGTGTGCCCTGCGAGACAACTTTGCCGCCATGCACCCCGGCGCCGGGGCCAAGGTCAAAGACATAATCGGCCTCGCGGATGGCTTCCTCGTCATGTTCCACGACAATCACCGTATTGCCCTGATCGCGCAGGTTTTTCAGCGTGGTCAGCAGGCGGCCATTGTCGCGCTGGTGCAGCCCGATTGACGGTTCGTCGAGCACGTAGAGCACACCGGTCAGGCCGCTGCCGATCTGGCTGGCCAGCCGGATTCGCTGGCTTTCGCCGCCCGATAGCGTGCCCGAGGAGCGCGACAGGGTCAGGTATTCGAGGCCGACATTGTTGAGAAAGCCCAAACGCTCGCGGATCTCTTTCAGGATGGCGCGGGCGATTTCGTTTTTCTGGGCGGTCAGGCTGTCGGGGACGGTGTCGCACCAGGCCAGCGCATCGCGGATCGACATCTCGACCACCTGCCCCACATGCAACCCGGCGATTTTCACCGCCAGTGCCTCTGGCCGCAGGCGGTAGCCGTCGCAGGTGCCGCAGGGGCGGTTGTTCTGATAGCGTTCGAACTCCTCGCGCACCCAGTTGCTGTCGGTTTCGCGATAGCGGCGTTCCATGTTGGGAATGACGCCTTCGAAGGGGCGGGTCACCTCGTAAACGCGGCCGCCTTCGTCATAGCGGAACTTGATCTCTTCATCGCCGGTACCGTGCAGGAACACCTGTTGGACGTGGGCAGGAAGGTCTTTCCACGGGGTGTTCTTGTCGAATTCGTAATGGCGGGCCATGGCCTCGATGGTTTGTTTGAAATAGGGCGATTTGCCCTTGCGCCAGGGGGCCAGCGCACCGTCATAGATGGTGATGGTGGCGTCAGGGACGACGAGGCGTTCGTCAAAGAACAGCTCTTTGCCCAGCCCGTCGCAGGCCGGGCAAGCGCCGAAGGGCGCGTTGAACGAGAACAGGCGGGGTTCGATCTCGGGGATGGTGAAACCGCTGACCGGGCAGGCGAAATTTTCGCTGAAGGTGATGCGGAATGGCTCGTCGGACCCTTGCGGGCCCTTCTCGCCCGGCGAAGAGGGCGCGTCAGCGTCCGATGAGCCCGCCCGCGGCACGGTTTCGAGAATGGCGATACCGTCGGCCAGGTCCAGCGCGGTGCGCAGGCTGTCAGCAAGGCGCGTTTCCAGACCTTCGCGCACCACAATCCGGTCCACCACCACGTCGATATCGTGGCGGTATTTCTTGTCCAGCTCGGGTGGGGTTTCCAGTTCGTGAAATTCGCCATCCACCTTGACGCGTTGAAAGCCCTGCTTTCGTAACTCGATGAATTCCTTGCGATATTCGCCTTTGCGATCCCGCACGATGGGAGCCAGTAGATAGGCACGCGTGCCCTCGTCCATCGCCATCACGCGGTCCACCATATCCTGGACCTGCTGCGCCTCGATCGGCAGGCCGGTGGCCGGCGAATAAGGCGTGCCGACGCGGGCAAACAGAAGCCGCATATAGTCATAGATCTCGGTCACCGTGCCAACGGTAGAACGCGGGTTCTTCGACGTGGTTTTCTGTTCGATGGAAATCGCCGGGCTGAGCCCGCTGATGTGGTCCACATCCGGCTTTTCCATCATATCAAGGAACTGCCGGGCATAGGCGCTGAGGCTTTCGACATAGCGCCGCTGCCCCTCGGCATAGATCGTGTCAAAGGCCAGCGAGGACTTGCCCGAACCCGACAGACCGGTGATCACCACAAGCTCGTCCCGGGGAATATCCACGTCGACATTTTGCAGATTATGCTCGCGCGCGCCGCGCACTTCGATCTTCTTCAGCTCGGCCATCAACCCACCTCGGACACAATTCCTAATAGATAGTGGATGGCGGCCGAGTCTCCAATCAAAAAGTCAGAACATTCCATGAACAACTGACGCGCCCCTGACAGGAGGTTGTCAGGAATGCACCATCTGCGCCCGCCGTGCCCGCACCAGCAGCCATTGCAGAAACAGCCCAATCGCCAGCACGAGAATCGACGCCACCATCATCCCGGCATAGCCCGCCCCCGAAAGAGCCAGCAAAAGCAAAGGCGTGCCGATCGTGTTGCCCAGATTACCGGTCTGCGCCATCGCGCCATTGGCCTGCGACTGGCTGGCGACATCGGCGTTCAGCTCCGGCACCGCGGCAAAACCCGCCCCCTGCGCCAGGCCAAGGCATCCGGCCCAGATAATAGCCACCACGGGGGCGCCCGGCCAGATCAACAGCCCAAGCAGCGATAACATCGTGCCAAAAAAACTCAGCTGGATCACCGATATGGCGCTGATCGACCGCAGCAAAAAGTTGCCGATGGTCATGGAGGTTACCAGCGTCGCCAGCGGGATCATGCCCACAACAAGGGCCCGGCTGCCTTCAGGCAAAAAGGGCGGCAACAAGGTGATCATGCTGACAAAACAGAACGTATAGAACAACCAGGCCACGGCCGGGGCCGACACGAAGGGCGAGCGATAGATCGCCACATGCTGTCGAAGGATGCTCCGCGCGGACAGGCCGGGCCCGGACGTAGGTGCGGATGCCGGCAAAACGCCCCATGCCAGCCCCGCCATCACCGCCATCCACACCGCGTGAGCAGCATAGAGCGCCTCGGGGCCCTGCACCACTGCCAAGGGTTGCCCAACCCATGCGACAACGGCAAAGGCCACACCAAAAAACGTGCCCCACAACGTCAGCGCAAAGGGCCGGTAGCGGGCCGGCGTTGCCTGCGCGATCAGGGTCGGCGCGGCCACGACAATGGCCAGATGGGCAAAGCCCTCCACAACACGCGAGGCAAGAAAAAGATTAAAACTCAACCCCATAGCCTGCGCAGCTGACACAAGCGCGCCCAAAACCATGCCGCCCAGAAACACGCGCCGCAGCCCCAGCCGCGTGGCCAGCAGACCCGCCACCACGCCCAGCAAGATCCCCGTGACGCCAATCAGCGTCAGCGCCCAGCCCAGCATCAATCCGGCCCCAGGATAGACCCCGGATAATTGGTCGAATATCACGCTGACCTTCGCCCATTGCGCCGCCGCACCCAGCCCGCCCAGCCAGATGACAAAGACGCTGAAAAACGCGCGTGGTTGAGCCGTCTGCCCCATGGCGGCCACCTTCGGCGCAATCGGGTTTTGGTGCAAGCGGCCTGTCATTCACCTTTTGGGTTGACTGATAATATTCGCGGTGTTATTCATCCATATGGTTGAACGAGAGGATCAAACCCTCAGCGCCATCCTGAAAGCCGCCGCCGACCCCACGCGGCGGGCCATCCTGACGCTGCTCGCTCAGCAAGGCCCGATGCGTGTGACCGACATCGCCCGGCATTTCGAGATGAGCCTGAATTCCGTCTCCAAGCACATCAAGGTGCTGGAAAACGCGGGTCTTGCCAGTCGCCGCACCGAATGGCGCGAGCACCTGATCGAGGTGCAGATGACCCCTCTGAAAACCATCGACACCTGGTTTGCCGACCTGCGCTCGATCTGGGCGCTGCGGCTGGATGCCCTCGAAGCTGCCTTGAAGGAGGACAACGATGACTGAACTTTCGCTGGAGGTGACCCGGTCCCTTCCCTACCCGCCCGAACGCGTGTTCGACGCCTGGCTGGACCCGGCCATGCTGGCCAAATTCATGGTGCCCGGCCCCGGCATGTCGGTGCCCGAGGCACAGTCCGAGGCCAAGGTGGGCGGCCGGTTCCGCATCATCATGCGCACGCCCGATGCCAACGACCTGCCGCATGAAGGCGAATACCTGGAAATTGATCGCGCCAGCCGGCTGCAATTCACCTGGAACTCGCCCTTCAGCCAGGATGACAGCACCGTCACGCTGAACCTGACGCCGGACGGTGACGGCACGATGCTGCGGCTGACCCATGTGCGCTTCCCGGATGAGGAAAGCCGCAACAACCACCAGGGCGGCTGGACGCTGATCCTAGAAGCGCTGGAAGGCGCGCTGGCATGATCAACTGGGCCGCATTTGGCGCCGGCGTGGTGGGCGCGTTCATCCTGGGATATATCGTCTACGGGCCGTTCCTGGGCCTGCAACGCCGCTGGGCCGAGGGCACGCGCATCAACCCCGAGCCGCCCGCCTCGCCCCCGCTTGCCCCCATGGCCGCGCAAATCACCGCGCTGGCGCTGCTGGCGCTGGTCATCGCGATGACCGAAACCACGCAAGCGCTGAATACCGCGCTGGTGGCAATTCTTGCGGTCATCGCGCAAACCGTCTCGGTTGGTGTCTGGGCGCAAAAGAGCCGCTTCGCCGTCACGGTTGATGCCGGTTATGCGCTGGGCTGTGGCGTCGTCATGATCCTGGCGCACGCCATCCTGTAACAGAAAACCCACCGGCCGGGCGCCCGCACGCCCGGCCCATCCGGGCCGGGGACATGTCTTGCGGCCGCAAGGCCGCGCCTTTTAACAGCCTTCAGAAATGAATGGCAGCGCCATAGGCGTCCAACACAGCCTCGTGCATCATTTCTGACAAGGTCGGGTGCGGGAAAACCGTGTGCATAAGGTCCTCTTCGGTGGTCTCCAACTGGCGGCCCACCACGTAACCCTGGATCAGCTCGGTCACCTCCGCGCCGATCATATGCGCGCCCAGCAACTCACCCGTTCTGGCGTCGAACACCGTCTTGATGAACCCCTCGGGCTCACCTAGCGCGATCGCCTTGCCATTGCCGATGAAGGGGAACTTGCCCACCTTCACGTCATGGCCCAGCTCTTTGGCCTTCGCCTCGGTATAACCCACGCTGGCCACCTGCGGATGGCAATAGGTGCAGCCCGCAATGCTTTCGGGTTTCACCGGATGCGCGTGCTTGCCGGCGATCAGATCGGCGACCATTACCCCCTCGTGGCTGGCCTTGTGCGCCAACCATGGCGCGCCAGCAATGTCGCCAATGGCGTAAAGCCCGTCGACACCGGTGCGGCAGAATGCATCCGTAACCACATGGGTGCGGTCGATCTTGACGCCCAACGCGTCCAGCCCCAGCCCTTCGACATTACCAACGATGCCCACGGCCGAGATCACCGTGTCAAACTCCAGCTTTTGCACCTTGCCGCCCGCCTCGATATGCGCGGTGACCTTGCCCTTGGCCCGGTCCAGCTGTTTGACCATGGATTTCTCCATGATCTTCATACCCTGCTTGGTGAAGGCTTTCTTGGCAAAGGCCGACACCTCGGCATCTTCCACTGGCAGCACGCGATCCATCACCTCAACCACCGTCGTGTCAGCGCCCAACGTGTTGTAAAAGCTGGCAAATTCAATGCCAATTGCGCCCGAGCCAATCACCAGCAGTTTTTTCGGCATCCGCGGCGGCTGCAGCGCGTGTTTATAGGTCCAGACCAGATCGCCATCGGCCTCCAGCCCCGGCAATTCGCGCGCCCGCGCGCCGGTGGCCAGGATGATGTTCTTGGCGGTCAGCTCTTCGGTGCCCTTGTCGGTTTTCACCGCAACCTTGCCCTTTGCGGGGATGGTGGCAGCGCCCATCACAACGGTCACCTTGTGCTTTTTCAGCAAATGCCCCACACCGCCCGACAGCTGTTTGGCCACCCCGCGCGAGCGCGCCACAACTGCATCAATGTCATAGTCGATCTTGTCGGCACTCAGGCCAAATTCCTTGGCCCGGTGCATCAGGTGGAACACTTCCGAGGACCGCAGCAGCGCCTTGGTAGGAATACAGCCCCAGTTCAGGCAGATCCCGCCCAGATGCTCCCGCTCGACCACGGCCACGTTCAGACCGTTCTGCGCGGCACGGATCGCGGCCACATAACCGCCCGGCCCGGCGCCGATCACCACAAGATCAAAACTTTTCGACGCCATCTGTTCCCCCTGCGCTGCCAGATAGTTTGATGTTAAACTATCTGGTGGAGGGCTTCAATGCACCTTGGTCAGCTGGCCATTTTGCAGGGCATCGCATCGACTTTGTCGAGCATCGCACCATAGCCGTTATTGCTGACATACTCAGCCTCGCGCGCGGTGGAGGCGCGGTCCAGCGCCACGTTGCGGGCCGGGAAACGCCCAAAGGCGCGGATCACCTCGCGATGGGCGCGTGCGTGGCGTAGGTTCTGCCCGCCACCGCCATCCATGCGCGTGTGCATAAGGCGTACGCAGCGATCCTGATCCGACAGGCATTCCGAATGCATCAGGGGCATGTAAAAGAACTGCCGCTTCGGCCCGTCAATTTTCAGGTCAAAGCCCTGATCGATGGCGTGCTTTGCCGCGGCACGCGCCTGTGCGTCGGTGGAAAACGCCCGGCCTTCGCCACGAAACATGTTGCGCGGCATCTGGTCGGTCAGGATCAGGTAAGCCAAGGCACCTTGCGGCTGTGTCAGCCATTCATGCAAGCCACCATCTGCGGCCTGCTGCCAAAGTGGGAGAAATTGGTCGCGGATCTGCGCATCCAGCGCAGGGTCATTGACGTACCAGCGGGCCTCGCCCACTTCCGTTATCCAGAACTCGATCACATCGCTGGGGCTTGTCATTGCGCCCTCCTTATCTGTGCCAACTGCTCGGTCCTGAGACCACGCAATCAGAAATCATTTCTTGCTGCAACAATTTTAATCATAAAGCAGCCTCAGGTTGTATCCGGCTCAACCTCGTCCACACCTTCCAGATAGACTTCGCGCGCAGTTTCAACAGCCACGGCGGTGGATGATTGCAGAACAGGCGCAAACTGACCGGTATCGGCCACGTCGGGCGCGGCGCGGCGCGTGGTGCGATAAGCGGCATATGCCCCAATGGCGCTGAGCAACACGAGAATGAAGATGAAAAAGCCCGGCGGCCCCACCCAGACCATGAACGGCGCGGTGACCAGCGGCCCCGCGACCGCGCCCACACCGTTCAGGAAGATCATGCCGCCCGAGGCCGCGGCCATGTCCTCGGTATCCAGAAAGTCGTTCGTATGGGCGATCATCAGCGCGTAAAGCGGGTTCGTGGTGCCCCCGATCACGAAAGATGCCAGCAGCAGCATCCAGAACACACCGCCTGCCAGGGCTGCCACGATGGCCGCGGCACCACCCAACAACGCGACATTGAGAATCAGCATCCGTCGGTCCAGCCGGTCCGACAACCAGCCGATGGGAAATTGCAGGATCAGCCCTCCCAGGTAGATCGCCGCCAGAAACGCCGAGATTTGCACGATGCTGAGCCCCGCCCGCGAGCCATATACCGCCGCCATACCAAATGTGGCCGAGTACACCCCGCCCAGCAAAAAGCACCCCACGCAGCTGAGCGGGGATAACGCGAACAGGCGGCGGATGCCCATTGGTTGGGACGTTTCAAAGGCGGGCGTTGGTGAAACGGTCAACAGGATTGGCGCAAAAGCGATCGAAACCAGGACCGACGGCACGATGAACAGCACAAAGCCGGACGGATCCCCCAGCGTTAGAATCCCCTGTGCTGCGACGATGCCGGCCATCTGCACCGTCATGTAAAGCGACAACGACTGCCCGCGGGTTTCGTTCGTGGCGCTGTCATTCATCCAGCTTTCGGCCACCACGTAGACGCCCGAGAAACAGAACCCCATCACCACGCGCAGAAGCGTCCACGCAACCGGGTTCGTCAACGTCGGATAAAGGATCAGCACTGCCGAGATCAACGAGCCCAGCGCGGCGAAGACCCGCACGTGCCCTACGCGCCGGATCAGGTGCGGGGTGGCACGCGACCCGCCAAGGAACCCCGCGAAATAGCCCGACATCACGACCGACAACTCGGCGGTGGAGAACCCTTCGATCCCGCCGCGCACCCCCACCAGCGACCCTTGCAGACCGTTCCCGATCATCAGAAGGAACATACCCAAGAGCAGAGCCCAGGAACCTGACAACACTTTGATCATGGGTCCCTCCGCTAGGGCAGCAAAAGCGACGCGTCGCCGTATGAAAAGAACCGGTATTCGCGGGCCACGGCGTGGTCATAGATCTGCCGGATGCGATCCGCCCCTAAAAGGGCCGAGACCAGCATCAGCAAGGTAGATTTCGGCAGGTGGAAATTGGTCATCAAACCGTCGGTGACACGGAAGTCATAGCCGGGATAAATGAAGATGTCGGTGTCGCCCTGCCAGGGGTGCATGGTGCCATCGGGCGCGGCGGCGGTTTCGATCAGCCGCAGCGCGGTGGTGCCCACGGCGATGATACGCCCGCCCCTTGCGCGGGTCTGGTTGATCTCGGCCGCCGCAGCAGCGGTCACTTCGCCCCGTTCGGCATGCATGCGGTGGGTGGTCACGTCGTCTACCTTGACCGGAAGGAAGGTGCCGGCGCCCACATGCAGCGTAACCTCGGTGAAATCCACGCCCTTGTCGCGCAGCGATTGCAGCAGGGCATCGTCGAAATGCAGCGACGCCGTGGGTGCCGCGACGGCACCGGGTTCGCGTGCAAAGACGGTTTGGTAATCTTCGTTATCCTGCGCGTCGGCGGGGCGTTTGGCGGCGATATAGGGTGGCAGGGGCATGGTGCCCGCCTGTCCCAGCGCATCCTCGAAGGCGTCGCCCTGCAGGTCGAACCGAAAATGCGCCTCGCCGTCGGCGACCGCTTCCACACGCGCCCTCAGCCCAGCGCCAAATTCGACGACCTCGCCCGGTTTGATCTTGCGCAGCGGCTTGGCCAGCGCGCGCCAGAGGCCGGCATTGTCCATCGGTTCCAGCAGGGTAACCTCGACCTTGGCGGTCACAAGGCCCTGCGCAGTTTGACGGGCGCGGGTTCCAAACAGGCGCGCGGGCAGCACCTTGGTGTTGTTCAGGATCATCCTGTCGCCGGGTTGCAGCAGGTTGGGCAGATCATAGACCTGCAAATCCTGCAGCGGCTCCTGCCCCTTGGCAAATAGAAGCCGGGCCGAAGGGCGCGGATGCACAGGCCGGGTGGCAATCAGGCTGTCCGGCAGGTCGAAATCGAAATCAGACAGCTTCAATTGCCCAGCTCCGGCGGCGGCGCACGAAAGATCTCGCGGAACATACCCGGCGTCAGGATCGACAGCGGGTTCACGCGCACGGTTGGCTTTTCCGCCGAACCGACGAGCGAATAGTTAAAGCCAAACAGCCCCTCGCCCGGGCGCGAGATCACCCGGCCAATGGCGTTCAGCAGATATACAGGCGAGACGACACCACGCATGTTCACCGTGTTCTTTCTTAGGTCATAGATGCCAGACAGCGAGATACCAAGGGACGGTCCCGTGGCGGCGCCCGTCTTTATCTGGACCGCATTCGGCGTCAAGCGAAACTCGGCATTGACCGCACCAAAGATCAGGCCGCCCCCTGCCATCTGCTCCAGGATACCGACAACCGAAATCGCACTCAGCAGCGAGGCAAGCGCGGGGGCGTCCTGTACGGTGGTGTTGCGTATCTGTAGGCGGCCGTCGAATTGGCCTTTCTCAGGGCGTGGCGTCAGGACAAGATCCATCGTACCGCCTTGCGACTTTTTGAAGATGCCCGCGCCACGCAGAACGGCCCCGGCATTGTCGGATTGCACACGGATGGCGGTGCCGTGGGTCGCGGGGGCCAGGGTGGCCACAATCGGACCCCCACCGGCCACCTGCGCGGTCAGCTTGCCATTCAATCCACCGACCGGTGTCAGGTCTCCGCGCACGTCGGCCAGCAAGATCCCGTCGGACACCGCAAGCCGGTCCAGCCGCAGCGTTACCGGCGCGCCGCCCCGCCCCGATCCTTCGAGGATCGGACTGCCGCGCAGGTCCAGACGCCCGCCCTGCAGGGTGATGGCAGCCGGACGGCCTTTGCCGCGTCCGGTCAGAACGACCCCGGCATTCAACCAGGACCCCAGCCGCACATTGTCAAACCGCGCCACCTGCAATCCGCCATCATCGGCCACTGTCACGGATCCCTTGGCCTGCAATCCCCCGGCTTCGATTTCCAGAACCGGAACATCGGGTTTGAGACCCAAGGTGGCCTGAACCAAAAGCCGGCCGGTGGAGTTTGCCGGTTTGAAGAAGCCGATCGATGGCACGGAAAGCGCCACGCGGTTCAGGTCCGAGGTCAGCTGAAGGCGGGCGGGTGCGTCTCCGGGTGGCAGGTCCAGCGCGATCTCGCCCCATCCCTCGCCGCGTACCATGCCATCGGGCAAACCGATATTGAAGACGTCGATGGCACGTTCGGACAGGGCCACGCGGCCGTCGACACGGCTGCCTTTGGGTGCGTCCGGGCCTATGGCCTGACTCCAGACCCCGTTGATCGGGATACCGTCCAATTGCGCGCTGCCGCTGATCAACAGCTTTTGGTCATCAAGGCTTAGCTGCAATTCGTTCGCCGAGAGCACACGATTGGGCACCAAGGTTTCTGACCGGACATTCCGCAGAACCGCCGTGGCGGCGTATTCGACATCCTTGGCCTTGGCGTCCTTGGCGAGACTGACCCTCAGCGCCACGTCCGCCTCGGCAATGCCATCGGCGATGTCAGTGCTGCGCCCCGCTTTTTTGAACACCTCGATTGGTGGCAGGTCCAGCAACTGGATCAATCCCGGCACCGGCGCCTTGACCTTCAGCTGGACCTCGCCCATGGCCGGCTTCACGGTAATATCGGGAACATGAAAGACCGAGCCCGACACATCGGCCCGGTCCCCATTGGGCAAGGTCACCGCTCCGTCATAGACCACGACGTTGAGGTCCTTGTTCGTCAACGTGAGGTAACCCGACCCGTCCTGCACGGGCGGCAATGTTCGCAGATACCTCACGCTGGCCTCACGGAATTCGTGGCTGATCGAGAATTTGGGCTTTTGCCCGGCTTCCAACCGTATGGCCCCGCGCAGGTCAAAAAACGTGCCGCCAAGGATGTTCTCGCGCACCCACAGGCGTGTTTTCGGCACCGCGTTGGGCGGCCAGAGGGCCTGAAGACGTTCCTGTGAAATGTGATCAACATCAAGGTCCAGCCCCGCGGCCCACCCTTCGGCATCCGCGGAAATCTGACCCGAAATGCGGCTGTGCGCGCCTTCCGGATCGGTCAGAAGAACCTGCCCGATCTGCACATGGAAGGGGTTCAGGGTCACCTTGGCCTCGATCACACCGTTGGGAAACTGTACCGCGTCCTCGAACATGTCGTCGGGGGCAACCGTCAGGCCCGTGATCCGCGTCTGCGCGACAAGGGCCGTGGGCCACCCTTCTGCAAAATCCTCAAGGAACGCCTGGCCATCTGCGCGCAGGGACAAGATATCGCTGTCCACCTGCAAGGCAGAGAAAGTCAGCTGAGACTTCTCGGGGTCAAAGCGAAAGTTGCTTTTGCCGCTGCGAAAGCGGATCGGCTGTGCGCCGGCAACGGGGCTGAGAAACCCAGAGCCGATATCCAGTGACGCACTGAGGGGCAGCACCGCGCCATCCGTAGCCAGCCCCGTACGCAGAGCGCCCGAGATGGGCGCGTCCAGCACCGAAAGGAACGCCAGCGCCGGCGACTGCGTGGCAATGTCGCGTGCGGGAAGATCAGAAAAACTGACCGACAGCTGCGCCGACGCGTCGCCACGGGCCTTTGCAACGCTCATCGCCACCTCGGATGGCAGGCCCAACTCGTTGGTCAGTGAAAAGAACAGCTGCGCCGACAGCTCGCGACGCCCGGTTGTCAGGGCGAACAGGCCATCGCGCACTTCCCAGCGGCGACCGGCGCGCGTGTCAGTATAGCTGAGCCGCAGGTCTTCGACCGTCACCGACTGCAAACTGCGCAAGACCGGTTGTTCCAGCACGCGGTCCACCTGCAGCAATAGATCGTCAATGCCGCGCGATGGCAGGTCGGATTCACCCAGCGCCACCTGCAACCCACCGGTTCGGGCTCGCCGAAGCACCACGTCGGCCCCTTGCAGCGACAGGCGCCGCACCTCGATCTGGCGCCGCAAAAGCGCCTGCGTTTCCAACACCACCTCGACCGATGGCACCTCGGCCAAAACCTGCGCATTGCCGTCGATCACCGAGACGTTTTTCAATGCCAGACGGGGGGCGGAAATGGATTCAAAGAACAGGTCCGCCCCACCAAGATCAACGCGGACCGGGCCGGTGACCTGATTAAGCTGCTGTTCCAGATGTGTGGTGACCCATCCCGGGGCCGAGACCGTGCGCCCCGGCAGCATCAGGATCACCGCCAACACCACCAAGGCGGCCATCACCAACCCCGACAGCCCCCAGACGGCGCATCGAAGGCAATGGCGTGCCAAGTTGGTGGTGAATTGGATCATCCGTAACCTGTTCGATTCCCTTGCCCTTTGCGATCGGGCAACCGCGATGGTAAAGCCAAGCAACAGCGTTTCCAAGGACCCGCCACATGACCGCACAAGGTGACATCGCCCCCGACTTTGAACTGCCCGATCAGGATGGTGCCCTGCACCGCCTGTCCACCGCCAAACCAGCGCCGGTTGTTCTGTTCTTTTATCCGCGTGACGACACATCCGGCTGCACGCGTGAGGCCCAAGACTTCACGGCCCTCGCCCGGGACTTCGCCGACGCCGGTGCCATGGTGTACGGCATATCCAAGGATACGCAGGCCAAACACCAAAAATTCCGCGAGAAACGCGATCTGACGGTCACATTGTTGTCGGATGCCGAAGACATGGTCTGCGAGTCCTATGGCGTATGGGCGGAAAAGAAGATGTACGGCAAAACCTTTATGGGCATCGTGCGCACCACGGTTCTGATCGATGGCGACGGGCGCATCGCGCGTGTTTGGCCAAAGGTGAAGGTGCCCGGTCACGCCGACGAAGTGTTGCAAGCCCTGCGCGAGTTGTCCGCATGAGCCTGCTGCCGCTGGCCGAAATGGCCTGCAACGTATTGGAAACGGGCGACGGGCGCGAAAAAACCGCCCTGTCGCGGGGATACGCGGCGGCTTGGTTTGCGGCACGCGCCGAAGGTGAGCTGCCCACGATTGGGCAGGCGCAGCCGCCGTTGCACCCCGCGCGACCCGAAAAGCCCGCGCTGTTGAACCCGCGTGACGTGCCGCGCCGCCGTCCGGGTTCGCCAGCAGGCCGTATCGCGCTGCTGCACGCTATCGCGCATATCGAACTGAACGCGGTGGACCTGCATTGGGACATTATCGCGCGGTACACCGACACCAAGATGCCCGCCGGTTTCTACGATGACTGGGTCAAAGCCGCAGACGAGGAATCCAAACATTTCAATCTTTTGTGCGACTGCCTTGAAGCAAACGACAGCTTCTATGGCGATCTTCCGGCTCATGCCGGCATGTGGCGCGCGGCCGAGGATACGGTGGACGATCTGATGGGCCGCCTGGCCGTTGTGCCCATGGTTCTGGAGGCGCGCGGGCTGGACGTCACGCCGGGCATGATCGAGATTTTCAGCAAAGCGAACGATGTTCAGGCGGTCGAAGCGTTGAACGTGATCTATGCCGAAGAGGTTGGCCATGTCGCCTATGGCTCGAAATGGTTTCATTTCTTGTGCGGACGCCACGAGCTGGACCCCAAGGACGTGTTCCACAGCCTTGTTCGCAAATATTTCCACGGGGCGTTGAAGCCGCCCTTTAACGAGGAAAAGCGGGCCGAGGCGGGTTTGCCACCCGATTTCTACTGGCCATTGGCGGAAGAATAGGCAGATTCCCGCCCGCACCTGGCCATGGGCCCTGGAAGCCCGCAAAATTCTTGCCCCCCAATGCATGGTTGTCTTAAGAAAACGAAAACCATTGGGGATGGTTTCGCAGTTAGGCGAGGAGAAGATGGGGAAAACGGTCAAATGGCGGGCATAGAGCACCGCGTGAACATGCTGCTTGGGCGGTTTATCCCCGAGCAACGTCTGTTCCTTCGCAGCGACACGGAAACACGGTTCATCCGGCTGAGCCCGCTAACCCAATTCGTGGCCGTAAGTGGCAGCGTGATCGTCGTTGCGTGGGCATTGTTGTCGGCCGCGATGATCCTGATGGATTCGGTTGGCGCAGGCGACCTGCGCGATCAGGCCGAGCGGGAGCAGGCGCTGTACGAGATGCGCTTGTCGGAAATGGCCGAAGAGCGGGACAACCGGGCCGAAGAGGCCTCGAGCGCGCAAAACCGCTATGCGCTGGCTCTGGACGAAGTTTCCAAGATGCAATCGGCGCTCCTGAACGCCGAGGACCGCGTGAAAGAGCTGGAAACCGGTATCTCGGTCATTCAGCGCACGCTGCAGCGCACCGTGGCCGAACGCGACGCCGCCCGGACCGAAACCGAGGGCCTGCGCGGGCAATTGCAGGCCGAAGCTGATGGCGATGTCACCGATCTGTCCCGGATGCAGGATATGGAGGTTCTGCTGCAGGCGATGGTCGACACGCTGGGCCAAACCGCCGCCGAGCGCGACCTGATCGCGGCCGACGCCGCGGCGGCCTATGGCCTTGTCAAAGAGATGGATTATCAGCGCGCGTTGGATCAGGACCGGACCGACCGCATTTTCAGCCAGCTTGAGGATGCATTGGCAGTGTCGGTTCAGCCGCTGGACGATATGTTCCGCAAGGTTGGCATCGACTCACAACAACTGATTGGCAAGGTCCGCGAGGGCTATTCCGGTCAGGGCGGCCCGTCCCTGCCGATCGTCATCTCGACCAAGGGCGATGGCGAGGCATTGGACCCCAATATCATGCGCGCCAAAGAGCTGGTGGAACAGCTGGACCGTTTGAACCTGTACCGCATCGCCGCCGAGAAGACCCCGTTTGATATGCCGCTGCGGTCGGCCTATCGATTTACCAGCGGGTTCGGCCCGCGTTGGGGGCGTATGCACAACGGCGCTGACTTTGCCGGCGCGCATGGCTCGCCGGTCTACTCCACCGCCGACGGCGTGGTGCTGAAGGCGGATTGGGCATCGGGCTATGGGCGTTTGATCACCATCCAGCACGAGTTTGGAATCGAGACTCGCTATGCCCATTTGGCGAAAATCCGCGTGAAAGTCGGGCAAAGGGTCTCGCGCGGTGAACGGATCGGTGATATGGGGAACTCTGGACGTTCTACTGGAACACATTTGCACTATGAAGTGCGCGTGGGGGGCAAACCCGTCAACCCGATGACTTACATTAAGGCAGCGAGAGATGTTTTCTAAAAGCAGGATCAACGAACCCGGCGCAAAACCTGGCGAAAGCTCGGCACCGGCAAGCACTGAAACCGCCAAGCCGGCCACACCGCCCGCGGCGGCCGCCGCGTCGACCGAGGCACGCCCGGCAAGCGCCCCCAAGCCCAAGCCGCCTGCGTCGGTCCTGTCCAGCGACCTGACAATCACCGGCAACCTGCGCACGACGGGCGACATTCAGGTTGAGGGCACCATCGAGGGTGACATCCGCGCGCATCTGCTGACCGTGGGCGAAGGCGCCACCATCAAAGGCGAGGTTGTAGCCGACGACGTTGTCGTGAATGGCCGCGTTGTGGGCCGCGTGCGCGGCCTGAAGGTGCGCCTGACCTCGACCGCCAAGGTCGAAGGCGACATCATCCACAAGACCATCGCGATCGAAAGCGGTGCACATTTCGAAGGCTCGGTGCAGCGTCAGGACGATCCGTTGTCGGGCGAAGGTGGTGCCCGCGCCGCTAAGCGCCAGGCGCGCCAAGCTGCACAAGCCGGTGAAGCTGCCGAATAAGGCGCGACGCCTTCACCCAGACCGTTGGAACGCGGCCCCTTGAGGCCGCGTTTTTTATTGCAGGGTGCGTTTGTACAGGTGCCATGTGGCGTGCCCAAGGATAGGCAGTACAACCAGCAGCCCCAAGAAGGCGGGGACCATGGCAATCATGACCATGATCACGATGGTCACCGCCCAGCGCGCCATGGTGAACGGGCTGCGTCGCGCGGCCTCGATGCTCAGCAGCATAGCGGTGACAAAATCAATCTCGCGGTCCACCAAAAGCGGCAGCCCGACAACGGTGATGGCAAAGATCACACCGGCCAGCGCCGCGCCCACCAGCGAGCCAAATCCCAACATGGCAAGACCGTTTGTTGTCAGGAAAACCTCGTAGCTGGTTGAGATGTTGACCATCGTCGTCAGGCCCAGAAACAACGCAAAGATCATGTGGCCGATGAAGGACCAGAAGAGGAAAATGAAGATGATGATCGCGCAAAGCCACGGCAATTGCCGGTCTTTCTGCGCCCAGATCACAGACAGGATGCCACGGTCCAACGGCTGGCCCAAGCTGAGCCGGTGGCTGACCTCGTAAAGCCCCACGGCGGCAAACGAGCCGATCAGCGGAAAACCAAAGACCAGAATGGCCAGCCAGTAAACCTGCCCCGTCAGCCAGACAACGACGGCCATGATCAGCCCGGCCACCACGTAAAAGCCACCAAAGAACAGGCCCCATAACGGGGCCCGGCGAAAGTCGGACCAGCCTTTTGAAAGGGCCTCGTTCAAATCGCCCGGACCGATGGCCCGGACCACCGGGCGGGCCGGTGTTGCGTCGCTCATGCGCGTCTCCTCCCTTGGAAGCCGCGCGTTTCCGGGTTCAGTGTTTCGCGAAATGCGCGCCCCGGCAAGCCCTTAGTCGGGCTTGGGACAGATCGGTTGCGCCTTTTCGCAGCGGTCATAGGTGACGGGTTTGATCGTGTTCACCGCAACCTTGTCTTCGCCGTCAAAGCAACCATCGGCCATATCCACGAATACATCCGCGCCGCCATAGGTGCTGGACGAAGGTTTGACACGGCCTTCGCGCACATCCTCGAAACTGACATCATCGGGCTTTAACAGGTCCTGTAGCAGATCGGTGTAATAGCTATCCAGCGACGCCTTATAGCGTTTCAGCTGCCCCTCGCCCTTGCGGATCTCGGCATCGTTGTTGGGCTTGAACTCCACCACGGTACAGCTTGGCACGCGAAAGCAGTCGGGCCGGCTGCTGCTGTCGGTGGGGATGGCGCGTTCGGTCACGTCGCAATTGGACGAGCCACCAAGGGACTTGTGCTGCTCCACGCCGTAACGCTGCCAGACCTGGATCCACGGCGAACGCGTGCCCAGCATGGCGGCGTCCTTGTCCGAAAGGAACTTTTCGATCCCGCGGTAACGGGCATTCATGTTGCGCACCAGTTGTTCCACCTGTCGGTCGCCGGTTGCTTCAGCCACGGATTGTCCACGCGGATAGATCTCTTTGTATTCCTCGACCATGACGGTGATCATCTTCATCATATCACGCTGTTCCGCGACAATGATCGATGCCGCCGCTGCACGCGAACCGCCGCTTTTGTCGGTGTCGTTCCAATCGACGCTGCAATAGGCGAACCGGATGTTCTCCATCGCCAGGCAATTGCGCCGCCAGATCTCGCGCGTGCCCTCGAACCAGTCTTCGCCGGTCTTGATAAACGCATCGGCCGCGTCCAGCGTTGCCCCGGTGCGTTCCAGTGCCGCAACGACATAGTCGATCTTTTCGGGCCGCATCAGGTGTTCGCACTCGTCCTCGGCCGCGTCTCGTGCGCGTTCGAAGTAATCCAGGATCTCGCGGGCCGAGCGTTCCAGCGCCCGGTCGATCTCGGCGTTCCAGCGCTGCGGGTACTCGCGCGAGGATTTGAAGGCGACCGAGGTGATGGTGCCCAGCAGGCGTTTGAGATCACGCTCGGCCTTTTCGGCGTCGTCCAGCGTATCTTCAACCTGATCGGCGACAATGCCCGACAGCTTGCGAATGGCGCTTTCATCGCCCTCCTCGACCTCTTCGGCAATGTCTTCGATCTTGGCCTGCATCTGTGCATCCAGCTTGGTGCATTTGGCGGGCAGATCGTCCAGTTGTTGCTGCGCCGCTTCCATCCGGGCAAGCGTTTCGATGGCGTTCTCCAACGCGCCCATATTGCGCAGATGCACCTTCACGAATTCTTCGATCCGGTCTTCGTTGGCCATGTAGCGTTCGTCGCGAGACGCGTCTTTGGACAATTGAGTCAGTTCGGATTCCGCACATTTGACATGACGCAGCAGCGCCTCGGCGTCGTCATCGTCGCCACCGGCCACGCGGGGCAAACCGCGCGTGACCTGCTGCAGGCAATCGCCAACGTCGTCGATGGCATTTTCGACATCCTTGTCATCTGCAAGACCCGGCGTGGCCAGCAATGCCAAAGCAACAACCAGATACCGCATCAGCCCTGCCCCGCAACATAGATCCGATCGGGCGAGGCGCCATAGCCCTCGGCGGCCGGGTTACGCGGGAAAGGCAGCGCGCGAATGTCGAAGGGGATGACAGGGGCAAAATTACGAATGCCGTCGCCATCGGCCATGTCGTCCATGTCGAAATCAATATCCAGGCTGAGTTCGCCCAAGCCCGTGTCCAACATGTCCAGATCGAGGCCCAGATCGTCATCGGTGGTCGTGGCAGGCTCGGCCTTGGGTTCGCTTTCCTGTGTGCCGCGATCCAGCGTCATCTTCAGGGCACCGATTTCCAGCACAGGCACCGCAACCTCGGGATCAATATCGGTATTGTCGGCGCTGTCCCAGTCGAACTCATCTTCCAGATCCCAATGATCAAAAATCGAATGCGTGGCCGAACCGTTGAACTTGCCGACCAGTGCACCCTGCCCCGGATCCTCGGCCCCGAACAGCGCGCCATTGCCGAAGAACAGGTTATCCGTGATGGTCATGGGCGGGCCACGATCCTCGTCCCATTGCGGGAAGATCGCGCCGCCGACGTTATAGGCAAAGAGATTGCCCGTGATCTCGACCCCGGCGCCGGAATAGTTCGACCCGATCTGCAAGGTTCCGGGATTGGACGTGGTCTGATCGGGGTTGCGGGGCCAGTTCAGAACAAAAGAGTTCCCCGCGATCTTGTGGGTGGGCAGGTGCTTGCCGCCGCCGGCTTCGACCTGCCAGGTGAAAACGTTGTTCATGAAGATGTTGTTCGACACCTGCACCACCGCGCCGGGTGATGCCGCGCGAATGGCCGGGCCACCCACACCGGCGGGTGCATTTAGAAAGGTGTTGTCGGCAATTACCAGAAGGTCGGTCTCGAGATACCCGAATTGCAGCACACCCCAGGTGGAACTGCCACCAAACATCAGCGAGTTAGTCTCGCGTTCGTAATTGTTCGATGGCGACACATCGAAAGCCAGCCCCGACACGACGAGTTCGGCCAAGGCGTGCTTCTTCCCCTCGAACCGCAAGACGGTGGCCGAGCGTTCGGGCGGTGTGATCATCCGTGTCGGGGTTGCAAACGGGGTGCGTGCGGTGAAGTCATCGTTGTAGCCCCCCAATATGCGCAGCCGCGCGCCGGGGGCCTTGACCTCGGGCAGGAACCATTGGCCCGTACCCGCCTTGCCGTCATAATCTCCACCTGCAATGTGGATGGTGACGGTGCAGTCGCCGCAGCTTTGCAACAGCGTCGCAGCACCGCCCAGCGCTTTGTGGATCGTGCGTTCAACCTTCACGCCGTCCATTGCCTTGGCCGCGTCATAAGCCGCCGACCCCCGCGGGGCGACGTAGATATCCTGAGCAACTACCGGTGAAGCCGCCAACGCGGCCAGAATCGCAAAATTGCGTAGCATCAAATTTCTCCCTTAAATGTGGGAGATGATGCCGTGTAACCGAATTTAAGAATAGTCCCGAGAACCTGACCCGCGGGATCAGTCGTCGGCCTGCGCCTCGGCCCGCGATTTACCAGCCACGTCCATGGCCAGCGTGGCCGCCATGAACGGGTCAAGATCGCCATCCAGAACGCCCTTGGTGTCGGACGTTTCGTGGTTGGTGCGCAGGTCTTTGACCATCTGATAGGGCTGAAGAACGTAAGACCGGATCTGGTTGCCCCAGCCGGCATCGCCCTTGGCCTCGTGCGCGGCGTTGATATCGGCGTTGCGGCGGTCCAGCTCCAACTGGTAAAGGCGCGATTTCAGCGCCTTCATGGCAATGTCGCGGTTCTGGTGCTGCGATTTCTCGGAGCTCGTCACCACGATGCCTGTCGGGTTGTGGGTGATCCGCACAGCCGAGTCGGTGGTGTTCACGTGCTGACCGCCCGCGCCTGAGGACCGATAGGTATCAATGCGGATATCGGCGGGGTTTACCTCGATCTCGATATTGTCGTCGACAACGGGATAAACCCAGACCGAACTGAACGAGGTGTGCCGCTTGGCCGCCGAATCATAGGGCGAGATGCGCACCAGCCGGTGCACGCCGCTTTCCGATTTCAGCCAACCATAGGCGTTATGCCCCGAAATCTTGTAAGCGGCGGATTTGATGCCCGCCTCTTCGCCGGCGGTTTCGGACTGAAGCTCGACCTTGTAACCCTTTTTCTCGGCCCAACGGATATACATCCGCGCCAGCATCGACGCCCAGTCGCAGCTTTCGGTGCCACCGGCGCCCGAGTTGATCTCAAGAAACGTGTCATTGCTGTCGGCCTCGCCATCCAGCAACGCCTCCAGCTCTTTCTCGGCGGCCTTTTCGACCAGCGCGGCAATGGCGGCCTCTGCCTCGGCGACAACCTCGGCATCGTCTTCCATCTCGCCCAGTTCGATCAGCTCGATGTTGTCCTCAAGCTCCTGCTTCAAACCGTCATGGGTGCCCAGCGCATCCACCAGCATCTGCCGTTCGCGCATCAGCTTTTGCGCGGCGGCGGGATCATCCCACAGGTTCGGGTCTTCGACACGGGCGTTGAACTCTTCCAACCGGTGCGGCGCGGTCTCGTAATCCAGCCGCTGCGCGAGCAGAGCGATGGATTTGCGGATTTCCTCAACAAAATTCTGCGTTTCGGCGCGCATGGTCAGGTCTCATCAAGCTTGGGTTCGGACTGCGGTGATAGCGGCTATTGGGGCGGCGGGCAATGCCTCCGCCCCAAGCAATTTCAGCCTGCTAGTACAGCCCGCCGGTCCCCAGTGACCCGAAATTGGCCTTGGGCCCAATTGTGATCGTTTTCCCGGTAGATGTTTTGACCGTGGCCTGTTCGTCCAGTCCAAGTTCCTCGGGCGAGAACAGCGGCAGGTTCGCCCCCATGGCAAAACCGCCATCGATCAGCGCGCCAAGGCCAAAGATCGGCTCTTCACCATCGCGGAAATATTCGGACACCACGAAATCGCCCGTGGCATCATCGGCAAGGCGCGCGCCCGAAAACCGGTCGATCTTGATGAAGTGCCCCCCTTCGGGCACCTTGAACGAGCCGCCGCCGTATTTCTCGGTCGCCTTGGTCATGAACTGGTTGAAGACCGGCCCGCACATTCCCCCGCCCGAGGCGCCACGGCCCAGCGGTTTGGGCTGATCGTAGCCGATATAGCACCCAGCCACGATGTTCGAGGTAAAGCCGATGAACCACACATCGCGCGCGTCGTTGGTGGTGCCGGTTTTGCCCGCCGTGGGCACGCCCAGATTCACCTTTCCCGCCGCCGTGCCGCGCTGCACCACGCCCTGCATCATCGATGTCAGCTGATAGGCGGTAATCGCGTTGATCACGCGTTCGCGGTTCGACACGATCTGCGGGGCAAATAGCGGGTCGATCGAGGCCAGCTTGCAATCGGGGCAATCGCGCGGGTCGTGGCGATAGATGGTGCGGCCCTGCCGGTCCTGCACACGGTCCACCAGCGTGGGTTCCACCCGCTCGCCGCCATTGGCGAACATCGCATAGGCCGACACCATCTTGAACAGCGTCGTTTCCTGCGCCCCCAACGAGTTTGCAAGGAACGGTTCCAACCGGTCATAAACGCCGAACCGCTCGGCGTACCCTGCCACCGTCTGCATGCCGATCTCTTGCGCCAGCCGCACGGTCATCAGGTTCCGCGAGCGTTCGATCCCGGTGCGCAGGGGCGTGGGGCCGTAGAACTTGTTCGACGCATTCTTGGGTCGCCAGATGTCGGCACCCGTGTCAATTTCAATGGGGGCGTCAATGATGATCGTGGCGGGCGTAAAGCCGCTGTCCAGCGCGGTGGCATAGACCAGCGGCTTGAAGCTGGAGCCCGGCTGTCGCGTGGCCTGCGTGGCGCGGTTGAACACCGAATGCTGGTACGAGAACCCGCCCTGCATCGCCAAAACCCGGCCGGTGTTCACGTCCATCGCCATGAACCCGCCCTGCACCTCGGGGATCTGGCGCAGGGTCCAGCGGATGAAGCTGCCATCGCTGTCCTTGGTCATCTGACGCACGTACACCACGTCGCCCAGTTCCAAAAGGTCGCTGGCCCGGCTGGCCTTGCGGCCCAGTTCGCCATCTTCCAACAGCTTGCGCGCCCATTTCACATCCTCGGGCGGGATCCAATGACCGTCGCTGTCATTGGCCACGTCCTCGATCCCGATACGGGCGTGGGTTTTGCCCACTTCCAGCACAACCGCCGGGTACCAGCCCCAAATGTCGCGTGGCGTTTCGACCGCAGCCAGCGCTTTGCGCCAGGCCTCTTCGGTGCCCAATTCGGTTTCGGCTACTTTCAGGCCTGTGCCGCGCCAGACACCCTGCGCGCGGTCGTATTTTTCCAGCCCGTCGCGCAGGGCCAGCGCGGCCTCGGATTGCAATTCCGGGTCCGCGGTTGCACGGATCGTCAGACCGCCACCGAAAAACTCGTCCTGGCCAAAGTTTGCGCTTAGCTGTCGCCTGATCTCGTCGGTGAAATAGTCGCGCGGCGGCAGGCTTTCCTTGAACGACGCCATCTTGCCCATCTGCACCGTTTCAATTGGTGTGGCGCGGGCCGTTTCGTATTCTGCATCGCTGAGATAGCCGTTTTCGTTCATCTCTTTCAGAACGAAATTCCGTCGGTCCATCGCGCGGTCGTATTCGTTGACGTTATGTGGGCGATAGCTGTACGGCGCCTTTGGATGCACGGCCAGAAACGCGGCTTCGTGCGGTTCCAGATCGGCGAGGTTCTTGTTGAAATAGCTTTGCGCGGCCGCCCGCACGCCAAAGCTGCGCACGCCAAGGTCAATATCGTTCAGATAGATCTCCAGCACCTTGTCACGCCCCAGCGTGTTCACCATGCGGCTGGCCAGGATGATCTCTTTGACCTTGCGTTCGATCCGACGTTCCGAGCTGAGGAACGAAATCTTGGCCACCTGCTGCGGAATGGTGGATGCGCCGCGCAGGCTTTCGCCGCGGCTGCGCAGGGCCTCGAACATTGCCGCCGCAATACCACGCGGGTCATAACCCTGATGGGTGTAGAAATTCTTGTCCTCGGCCGAAATGAAGGCGTTTTTGACCAGATCGGGGATTTCTTCGATGGGGGCGAACAGGCGGCGTTCGGTGGCGAATTCGTCGATCAGCTGCCCTTCGCCCGAGTAAATCCGGCTGATGGTCTTAGGCGTATAGTTCGTCAATTCCTGGTGGTTCGGCAACCCGCGCGCATAGGCCCAGAAGACGCCACCAATCAGGATCGCGCCCATCGCGGTGCCCACAGTAGCGAAGCTGAAAATCGCACCCAGAAAATTTGCCACAAAACGGATCACGGCACTTGCCCCTCTTTTCACTGACCCAAGGATATACGCGCGTGCGGGGGGCGGGTCAAAACCTGTCCGGCCTGCGTCGGCCAATTTGCGCGCAAATACAAAGAATTTACCGCAACGTCTTGTTTGTGGTTCCGGCCTGCCCCAACTCTGCGCCATGGGCCCTGACGACATACTGACAACTTATGAACTTCACGCCGCTGGCTATGCACGCAGCCGGTCCAAAGTGCTGTTTGAACGCGGCTGGCTGGATCGCGCTTTGGCGCATGCGCCTGGTCGGCGGGTGCTGGATCTGGGCTGCGGTTCGGGCAATCCCATCGCGCGGTACCTGTCGGACCGTCGGGCCGAGGTGACGGGTGTGGACGGTGCAGCCGCCATGGTGGCGCTGTTCCAACAGACGTTGCCCGGGGCCGAGGCGATCCATGCCGATATGCGTGATCTGGCGCTGAACCGTCAGTTTGATGTGGTCGTGGCGTGGAATTCTTTTTTCCACCTTGCGCCCGACGATCAGCGGGCGATGTTCCCCGTCTTTGCCGCCCATGCCGCGCCGGGCGCGGTGTTGTTGTTCACCACGGGCCACCAAGCCGGAGAGGCCATGGGCAGTGTGCAGGGCACAGCGGTTTACCACAGCTCGCTGTCGCCGGATGACTATCGGGGTCTGCTAAAGGATGCGGGATTCACCGTTCTGAAGTTCACCCCGCAAGACCCTGATTGTAATCAGCATTCCGTGTGGCTGGCACGTTTCACTGCCTAAGCAGTTGCGCGTTGGCCGCGTCGTCGCGCGCCCAGACCTGCAACGCATCGCGAATTCCTGCTGCGGCCTTCAGCCGCCATTCGGCATCGGTCAGGTTCTCCAGGTCGTTTTTTGACGACAAAAAGCCCAGCTCGATCAGGGCCGATGGAATGTCGGGTGCTTTCAGCACTGAAAACGCCGCGGACTGATGCGGGTTCTTGTGCAACCGGTCGATATTGGCGCGCAGTCCCGCAACCAGGGCCCTGGCCAGCGCATCGGATCGCGGCGCGGTGTCTTGCCGCGCAAGATCCATCAATACACCTGCGATCACGTCATCCTGCCGGGTCAGGTCCACACCTGACAGAAGGTCGGCGCGGTCGTGGCGCTCGGCCAAAAGCTGCGCTGCTGCGCCCGAGGCCGCATCTGACAGCGTGTAAATCGTTGCCCCCGTGGCGTAACCTTCCGGCAACGCATCTGCGTGCAATGACAAGAACACATCGGCCTGCGCTGCGCGCGCGCGGGTCATGCGCGCCTCAAGCGGGACAAACACGTCCGCCTCGCGGGTCAGGGTCACCTCGAACCCGTCACGGCGCAAAAGATCGCGCAATTCGCGGGCGAAGGTCAGCATCAGGTGCGCCTCGACCACGCCATCCCGCTGGGCACCGGGATCAATCCCGCCATGGCCGGGGTCCAACACAACACGCACCGGGCGGCTGCCATCCTGGCGGTCCAGTTTTGGCAGTTCCACCTGGGCGGTCTCGGCCTGTGGCAGGGTGACGGCACGCACCTGTTCGGCAAATTCCGCATCCGTTGCGGACCGCAGCAAAAGGGCGAACCCCGCGACGTCACCAGTTGTCATCGCGGCACTTTCCACGATCATTGGCAGGCGCAGGTCAAGCACCATACGTGACCATCCGGGGCTCAACTGCCCTGCCCGTAAATCAGCGATGCGGTCCGATTGGTTGAACGCGTTCAGATCCAGCCCGGCCCAATCAACCTCGCGAAAATCGATCACAAGGCGCGGCGGATCGTTCAGGTGGCGAATACGAAACGGCACGGCCTGGCTCAGCGGCACGTTCAACGCAACGCCGCCACCCGCGTTCCGCAGCGCTGCCCCGTCAAGCGGTCGGGCCAGTGCCGTCAGCTCCTGCGCTGCGGTCGCGAGAGGCCACAAAGTCAGGAAAACAAGGGCCAACACGCGGATCATACGGCACCTCGTGCCTGCATGAAGGTCTTCAGACGTTCCAGGCCCTCGGCAATATCCGCCGTCGCAGCGGCATAGGAAAAACGCAACGTCTGATGCCCACGCGCCGGATCAAAATCCAGTCCCGGCGTCACCGCCACGCCCGCATGTTCAAGGATTTCAGCCGCAAAGGCGCGGCTGTCATCGGTCAGGTCGGACACGTCAGCATAGACATAAAACGCGCCATCCGGTGGTGCGATCCGCGTGAATCCGGCCTGCGGCAGTTCCCGCAGCATCAGCGCGCGATTGGCCCGATATACGTCCAGATTGCCCTGCAGTTCGTCCTTGGCATCCAGCGCCCCCAAAGCGGCCAGCTGACTGACATGGGGCGGGCAGATAAACATGTTCTGCGCCAGACGCTCTACTCGCCGGATATGGTCCTCGGGCACCACCATCCAGCCGACGCGCCAGCCGGTCATCGAGAAATACTTGGAGAACGAGTTGATCACATAGACATCGTCTGACAGCTCCAGCGCGCTGACCGCACGACCTTCGTATTCGATGCCGTGATAAATCTCATCTGAGATAAAGGCCGTGTCCTGTTCCGCACAGGCCGCTATCAACGCACCCAGCTTGTCCGCGTTCAGCATCGTACCGGTTGGATTGGCCGGCGAGGCCACCAGCAAACCGGCCAGATCAGTGTGCAAATCCCCCGGTACGGGTTGCAAGCGGTTTTCCGCCGCCGTTTCAATCACCACGGGGGCCAGGCCCAGCGCCGTCAGGATTTGGCGGTATGACGGATAGCCGGGCGCCCCGATCCCCACTTTGTCGCCGCTATCAAAAAGCGCTGAGAAGGCCAGAAGAAACCCGCCCGACGACCCGGATGTGACCACAACGCGGGCCGGGTCAAGGTCAACATTATACCAGTCTTTATAAAGACTTGCGATGCGTTCCCGCAGCTCCATCAGACCCAGCGCCACGGTATACCCCATGGCCGAGCTGTCCAGCGCGCCCGACACCGCATTGCGTGCGGTTTGCGGCGCGGGTGTGCCGGGCTGACCAACTTCCATGTGGATGATGTGACGGCCGACGGCCTCGGCCTTGCGTGCGGCCTCCATGACATCCATCACGATGAAGGGATCAATATCACTGCGGGTTGAACTTCGCACGCTCGCGCTCCTAGACTGCTGTTGTGGGCTTTTGTTCCAGCCCGGGTGGAGACAGTCAATGGCCAAGCTTCTGCGTGTATTGGTAATGGGGTTCGCCCTGACGGTATTGGCATCCCTGCCCGCGCGGGCACAGGGCCTTATCCGGGATGCCGAGATCGAATATGCGTTGGGTCAGTTACTGGCCCCGTTGGCAAATGCCGCGGGTTTGGGAAATGGGCGTATCAAGGTGATCATGGTGAACGACCGGTCGCTGAACGCATTTGTCGCTGATGGCCGCACGATTTTCATTCACACCGGGCTGCTGCTGAAGCTGAAAACCGCAGACCAGGTACAGGCGGTTCTTGCCCATGAATTGGCGCATATCGCCAATGGCCACATCACCCGCCGCATCAGCAACCTGCGCAACGCCCGACAATCTGCCATTGCGGGTCTGGTTGCTGCGATCGCAGTGGGGGCTTCGGGCAACACCGCCGCCGCGGCGGGGCTTGCGGTTGGGGCCGAATCCGCCTCGACCCGCGCATTTTTGACCCACACAAGAGCCGAAGAGGCCGCCGCCGACCAAACAGCCGCCCGGTACATGGTCGCAGCGGGCGTGCCGCCGCGCGCCATGGTCGAAGTGCTGGAATTGTTCCGGGGACAAGAAGCGCTTTCGGGGTCGTCGCGCGTCGATCCTTACGTTTTGACGCACCCTTTGACACGCAATCGCCTGCGTGCGGTGATCGGGTTTGCCAATGCTTACGAAGACGATGTCGTCCCGCAGGACAATGGCTCGGACTACTGGTTCGCGCGCGCGCAGGGCAAGTTGAGCGCCTTTCTGAACAGCAGTTCCTACACGTTGCGCCGTGTCAAAAAGAATGACAATTCCGACGTTGCGCTGATCCGCAAAGCGGTGGCTTATCACCGGCGACCGGACGCCAAGGCGGCACTGCGCGAGATCGACAAGCTGGTCGCCAAGCGCCCCAATGACCCGTATGTGCACGAGCTGCGCGGCCAGATCCTGTTGGAATCGCGAAATGCCAAGGCCGCTGTATCGGCGTATGCCCGCGCGGTGAACCTTGCCGGGCACGAGGCACTGATCCGCGCGGGGTATGGGCGCGCGCTTTTGGCCCTGAACACCGCCGACGGCAACCGCAAGGCGCTGAGCGCGCTGGAAAGTGCCCGTGGGCGCGACCCGTATGACCCGCGCATGCTGCGCGACCTTGCTGTCGCCTATGCACGGGCGGGAAACAACGGGATGGCGTCGGTGGTTACGGCGGAACGATACGCGCTGACCGGGCGGCTGAAGGATGCCGTGGTGCACGCCAAACGCGCCGAGGGTTTGTTGCCGCGCGGGTCACGTGGCTGGCTGCGGGCGCAGGACATTTTGGCGGTTGCTGCGTCATCGAGCCGCAAAAAGTGATCGTAATCCGCTTGGCCAAAAGGCCGCGCCGTGCCAAGTTGACCACGATTTGAACACCGACCGGAGTCACCATGCGCCGTATCCTTGCCCTGACCATGGCACTTGCCCTTGTATCGCCTGCGCAGGCAACCGATCTGACCAATATGACCGATGCCGAACGCGCGGCATTTGGCGCACAGGTTCGGGCCTATCTTCTTGAAAACCCGCAAGTTCTGCGCGAAGCTATTGCCGTTCTGGAGCAGCGCGAAGCAGAAGAACAAGCCAATGCGGATCTGAACCTGGTGGCGGCCTATTCGGACGCCTTGTTCAACGACACAAACTCGTGGCAGGGCGGCAACCCCGACGGCGACATCACGCTGGTCGAGTTTGTCGACTATCGCTGCTCATATTGCCGCCGCGCGCATGACGAAGTGGCCGAGTTGATCAGCACCGATGGCAACATCAAGCTGATCGTCAAGGAATTCCCGATCCTCGGCGAAGAGTCGGTGCTGTCATCGCGCTTTGCAATTGCAACGCGCCAGGTTGCTGGTGATGCGGCGTACAAGCAGGTGCATGATGCGCTGATCACTTTCCGGGGCTCTGTTTCCGAAAATGCGCTGCGCCGCCTGGCCGAGCAGTTCAATCTGGACGCCACCGAGATTTTGGCACGGATGAACGGCCAGGAAGTGACTGAGGTTATTCAGGCCAACTACGCGCTGGCGCAAGCCATGTCGATCAACGGCACGCCGACATTTGTGCTGAATGACAGCATGCTGCGCGGTTACGTGCCGCTGGACGGCATGCGGGAACTGGTGGCTGACGCCCGGGGCTAAGCGTTACTCGGCAGCGTCCTTCGCCGCCTCGATCGCGGCGGCGCGGGTTTCCACCTGTTCGACGATGTGATCCACCATTTGGTCGTTCGACATCTTGTGGCTGGCTTTGCCAGCCATGTAGACCATGCCGCTGCCTGCCCCGCCACCGGTAAAGCCGATATCGGTCATCAGCGCCTCGCCCGGCCCGTTCACCACGCAGCCAATGATGCTGAGGCTCATGGGTGTTTTGATGTGTTCCAGCCGCTTTTCCAGCGTCTCGACCGTCTTGATCACGTCAAACCCCTGCCGCGCGCAGGACGGGCAGGAAATGATGTTCACACCGCGATGGCGCAGGCCCAGCGATTTCAGGATTTCAAAGCCAACCTTGACCTCTTCGACCGGGTCCGCTGACAGCGACACACGGATCGTGTCGCCAATGCCCATCCACAAAAGATTGCCCAGTCCGATGGCCGATTTGATCGCGCCCGATGTCAGGCCGCCGGCCTCGGTGATGCCCAGATGGATCGGCGCGTCGGTGGCGTCGGCCAGCCCCTGATAGGCGGCGGCGGCCAGGAACACGTCGGAGGCCTTTACGCTGATCTTGAACTCGTGAAAGTCGTTGTCCTGCAGGATCTTGATGTGATCCATGCCGCTTTCGATCATCGCCTCGGGGCACGGCTCGCCGTATTTTTCCAGCAGGTGCTTTTCCAGCGATCCGGCATTCACCCCGATGCGGATCGAGCAATTGTGGTCGCGGGCGGCCTTGATGACCTCGCGCACCCGCTTCTCATCGCCAATATTGCCGGGATTGATCCGCAGGCAGGCGGCGCCGGCCTCGGCCGCTTCGATGCCGCGGCGGTAATGGAAGTGGATATCGGCGACGATGGGCACCGGGCTTTCGCGCACGATCTCTTTCAGCGCCTTGGCGCTGTCCTCGTCGGGGACCGAGATGCGCACGATATCGGCACCGGCCTCGGCGCAGGCCTGAACCTGGGCGATGGTGCCGGCCACATCGGTGGTGACCGTGTTGGTCATGGTCTGCACGCTGATCGGGGCATCGCCGCCAACCGGCACCGGGCCCACATGGATCTGACGGGATTTGCGGCGGTAGATATTGCGCCAGGGGCGGATCTCGTTCACGGACATGGCGGGGTTCCGAATTGAGGACTGTCACCGCTTACATAGTCGCCCTGCCCCCGACAGGCAACGGCGTCAAATGTCGCTATTCGGTGATCTCGGCATCTTCCCAGCGCGAGCGCAATTCGGCCACCATGGTGGCGACATCCGCGTGCTGCCTCGGATCAACCAATTCATAGCCGTCTTTCAGGTCGGACGCAGCAAGCGAGATGTTCTTGACCACGGCAGCACCCGGTGATGCGGGGCCATAAGCCTCGCCATCAACAACGAAATAGACCGAACCCGAATTCCCGGCGCGCAGGCGTGCGGGGTTTTCTGTAGACGGCAGGTCATAGCTTTCGCCGGCATCAAGGATTTTTTCGAACAACACCGTGCCGTCAGCCGCGGTGATGCGAACCCAGGCTGGGCGCAGCGCGGCAACGGCCACGGCGGGGTAAGCGTCTTCGATCACTTTCACCGGTGTGTCTTCAGACAGGTCCGCCTCGGCCACGGCAGGTGCGCGTTCCACCAGCGCGGGAGCGGTCGGCGCAAGGTCCGCCAACGCGCCCAGCGAACCGGGTTGCAGCGTCGAGATCGGACCGTCGCGCGCAATCAGAACCGGAACGTCCAGCGGCTGTGGCCGGTAAAGGCGGCTCAGCGCTTGTTCATTTGCAGCGTCGGAAATCGCGGTATCAGCTTCGGGTGCGATCGTTGCGCCCGCCAGCGGGTCGATCTGCGCAAAGACATCAGGTGTCTGTTCCACCGGCGTCACGGTCACGCGTTGGATCTGCTGCAACACGGTCCAGCCACCAAAGCCCAGACCAGCCACCAACAGACACAGCACCAGAACCGAACCAATCGCACCGGGTTCGATACGCGACCAGATTGCGGGGCTGCGGGGGACGAACATGGCGTTGGGATCGCCCAGCGCGTCCAGCGGATCACGGGGGGTGGCCTGTTTGCCCTGGGCACGCTGCTTTTGCAAAGTCCGGGGCGACGCGGCGGCATCCATGCCGTGCACGGCCTCGAACTCTCCTTCTTCACAGAAGGTGTTGAAGGCCCATTCCGGGTCCAGCCCAAGATAGCGCGCATAAGACCGGACATAACCGGCAACAAAGCCGGGCGTCTCAAAGGCGGTTGGATCCGCGTTTTCGATGGCCGCGATATACGTGGCGCGAATTTTCAACTCGCGCTGCACGTCCAACAAAGATTTTCCGAGAGTTGCGCGTTCCCCGCGCATGACGTCACCAAGCCGAAGCTCGAAGTCGTCGAAGCCCTTCATCGACTCTTCTTCGGGATCGGCAGAAGGTGTCTGCCGCCACCCGATCATGATTTGTCCCCGATGCCTGTCACCGCATGTTCCCCAACTGTCGGCGATTCCCTAGTCTCGCCAATCTGTTAGAGCATTTGTAACATACTGCAATGAAATTTGCACGACCGGCGCAATTTAGGCAGACATTTCGGCACGATTCAGCGCGCAATGGCTCCAAAGTTCATCCATTGCCCGAACGAGGGCATCGATCTCTTTGGGGCCATGCACCGGCGACGGGGTAAAGCGCAAACGCTCGGTCCCGCGCGGCACGGTTGGGAAGTTGATCGGTTGCACGTAGATGCCATAGCCTTCCAGCAGCATGTCGCTGAGCTGTTTGGTGTGCACCGGATCGCCAACAATCACCGGCACGATATGTGTGCCATGGTCGATGATGGGCATGCCCAGGCCTTTCAGGCGCATCTTCAGAATGCGGGCCTGCGTCTGGTGTTTGTCGCGCAAATTCTGATCTGTCTTCAGATGCGCAACCGACGCCGCAGCACCGGCAGCCACCGAGGGCGGCAGCGAGGTGGTGAAAATGAAACCCGGTGCATAGGACCGGATCGCGTCGCACATCTTGGCCGACGCGGCGATATAGCCGCCCATCACCCCGTAAGCCTTGGCCAGGGTGCCGTTGATGATGTCGATGCGGCCCATCAGCCCGTCGCGCTCGGCCACACCGGCGCCGCGGGGCCCGTACATGCCCACCGCGTGCACCTCGTCGATATAGGTCAGCGCGCCAAACTCGTCGGCCAGGTCGCAAATGGCTTCGATCGGGGCAATGTCGCCATCCATCGAATAGATCGACTCGAAGGCAATCAGCTTGGGCGCGGCGGGATCGTCGGCGGCCAGCTTGGCGCGCAGATCGTCCAGATCGTTATGCTTGAACACCCGCTTGGCGCCGCCATTGCGGCGGATACCTTCGATCATCGAGGCGTGGTTCAGCTCGTCCGAGTAAATGATCAGGCCCGGGAACAGCTTGGGCAGCGTGCTGAGCGTCGCGTCATTGGCGATATAGGCGCTGGTGAACAACAGCGCTGCCTCTTTGCGGTGCAGATCGGCCAGTTCGGCCTCCAACCGCTTGTGATAAACCGTGGTGCCCGAGATGTTGCGCGTACCGCCCGAACCGGCGCCGGTGGCGTCAACGGCTTCGTGCATGGCGGCGGTCACAACCGGATGTTGCCCCATACCCAGATAGTCGTTGCCGCACCACACGGTGATGTTCTGTTCAGACCCGTCCGGTTTGGTCCATACGGCGTGCGGAAAGGCGCCTTTGCGGCGTTCAATATCAATGAATGTGCGATAGCGGCCTTCTTCATGAAGGGCATTCAACGCTTTATCCAATCCCGCGACGTAGTCCACCGCACTCTCCTATTCTCGTTCGCTGCCCATCTGCGCAGCGTCTGGGTCGTTTTAAAAGGTCTGCGACCCGAAGTCCCGCACATTTGCTGCAAAATTGATCAACTTTGCGTTCGAATGCGGACGGCCTGACGCATTATTAACCCGATTCCGTCATCAGACCCTAGGCGGCAACCACAATCGCGGCTTTGACCTTGATCAAACAGATAGGGGATTCAGTCCGCCACAACCACTGCGCAGTCCGTCGCACCCGACCCGGCAGCGCAATCGGCCAGCGCGGCCTCTGTCGCGTCGTCCCCCTTGGCAATGGCCCATTCGCCGGTGCTGGGTGCGATTGCCAATGCTTTGGGGCCTTTGCCTTTGCGGTATTCCTTGCGCAAGCCATTCGTGGCATCGACGGACAGCTGAAGGTCTCGCGCCTCCCACGCTTTGGGGCGCACATAGGCCACCACAACGCAGCTATCCGAGCCGTCATTGCGCCGTTCGTTGCAGCCTTCGATCGCCTTGGCGGCAGCGGTATCCACGTCATGGTACTTGGCCGCCGCGATCAAGGAGTTCGACATCAACCCTTCGCTGGGCGAGGCCGCGATTGCCGCGTAATAGCTTTGCTGCTGCCCGACCTGCTGCAGGATAGCGCGGTCCTGATCGGTCAGAAACTCGACATCCAGAACCTCGACCTCGGCCCCTTTGGGCGAAAAGACCAGCTTACGCGCCTCTTTTCCCGTCACTGGATCGGCCGTGGCCGCGCCCCCCAATGCGGCCATCGCCGCCATAACACCCAGAATCGTTCGCATGTCTCACCCATTGAAATTTGGTGCCGAATTCTAGCCTGTGCTTGCCTGCACATCCAGCCCACTGGACACCCCCAACGCACCTGTTAGGGTCAGCCCAATTCTGCAATTGTCGGAGCCCTGCCCCATGTCCCTTGACGCCGTCCTTGCCCGCCTCGATGCGGACTTGCCCCATGCCATCTCGCGCCTGCAAGAGCTGTTGCGCATCCCCTCGATCTCGACCGACCCGGCCTACAAGGGCGATTGCGATGCCGCTGCCGACTGGCTGGTGGCTGATCTGCAATCCATCGGAATCGACGCGTCCAAGCGCCAGACGCCTGGCCATCCGATGGTGGTTGGCCATACCGGCGACAGCGGCAAGCACCTGATGTTTTATGGACATTACGACGTTCAGCCCGTAGATCCGCTGGATCTGTGGGACAATGACCCGTTTGATCCGCAGATCGAGGATACGCCCAAGGGCAAGGTTCTACGCGGGCGGGGCACATCAGATGACAAGGGCCAGCTGATGACCTTTGTCGAGGCCTGCCGCGCCTGGAAGGCCGTGCATGGCACCCTGCCGGGCCGCCTGTCCTTTTTCTTTGAGGGCGAAGAGGAATCCGGCTCGCCGTCGCTGGTTCCCTTCATGCGGGACAATGCAGATGAACTGCGTTCAGACGTGGCATTGATCTGTGATACGGGGCTGTTTGCAGATCGGGTACCCACCATCGTGACAATGCTGCGTGGGCTGCTGGGCGAAGAGGTCACAATAACCGGCCCCAACAAGGATCTGCACTCAGGCATGTACGGGGGTGCGGCAATCAACCCGATCCGTGTCCTGTCCAAGATCATCGCAGGGCTGCACGACGATCAGGGCCGCATCACGGTGCCGGGTTTCTATGACGGCGTGCCGGAATTGCCCACCGACGTGGCCGCCGGTTGGGAGGCGCTGAACTTTGACCACTCTGCGTTCCTTGGCGATGTCGGCCTGTCGCAACCTGCCGGCGAAGCCAACCGCAGCGCGCTGGAAATGTTGTGGTCTCGCCCCACCTGCGAGGTCAACGGGATCTCGGGCGGTTACGAGGGTGACGGGTTCAAAACCGTTCTGCCGTCCAAAGCCTCGGCCAAGATCAGCTTTCGTCTGGTGGGCACACAAGACCCCCTGGCGATCCGCGAAAGCTTTCGTGCGTATGTCACATCGATGCTGCCACCCGATTGCTCGGTTGAGTTCACGGATCACGGTGCAAGCCCGGCGGGCCAGATGGAAATCGGTGACCCGGCGTTCGAAGCCGCACGCGGTGCCCTGACCGAAGAATGGGGTGTCGAGGCCGCCTATGTGGGTTGCGGCGGCTCGATCCCGATTGCTGGCTATTTCAAGGACATTCTCGGTGTCGATGCGATGTTGATCGGATTTGGCAAGGACGACGATCAGCTTCACAGCCCGAACGAGAAATACGATGTGGAGAGCTTCCACAAAGGCATGCGCAGCTGGGCGCGGATTTTGAATGCTCTGGCGGAGGAAAACTGATGCTGGTTGTCACCGGATTGATTGAAGTAGCCGAAAGCGACATCGAAGCGGCGCGCGCCGCCGCCGCCGAAATGGCCGTTGCCACGCGACGCGAAAACGGCTGTATCGCCTATGCGTTCTACGAAGACGTCGAGGCGCCGGGCCGGTTCCGCGTCTATGAGGAATGGGAGGATCAGGAGGCCCTGACCGCCCATGGTGAGACGCCGCATATGGCAACCTTCCGCGCGGCATTAGCTGGGTTCGACCTGCGCAATGCAAAGGTTCAGAAGTTCTCGGCCGGGCCCAAGTCGGACCTCTGATGCGGATGTTGCGCGGCCATTGGCAATTGCTGGCTTTGGCCGCAGTGGTCTTTGGGCTTTGGCAGACGCCGGTGGTGGTGCCGCTGAAGATCCTGATCGTGTTTCTGCACGAGCTGGCCCATGCCTTGGTCGGGCTGGCCACGGGCGCCACCATTGTGGATATGGGCCTGTCCGCGCAGCAGGGCGGCCATGTGATCATGCGCGGTGGCGCACGGTTCTGGACGCTGACGGCGGGCTATTTGGGTTCGCTGGTGATCGGCATCGGGCTGTTGCTGGCGGCAACGCGCAGCCGGCTGGATCGAGCGGTGCTGGGCGTTCTGGGAGCGGTAATGGTGGCCGTGGCGCTCTTGTACCTGCGCGACCTCTTTGCACTGGCGTTTACCCTGGGCGCCGGCATCGCAATGCTGGCCGCCGCGCGATTCCTGCCGGCCACGGTCAGCGACGTAACCCTGCGCGTCATCGGCATCAGCAGCCTGTTCTACGTACCTTACGACATCATCTCGGACACGATCCTGCGATCCAATCTGCAATCGGACGCGCGCATGCTGGCCGAAGAATTCGGCGGCACCACGATGCTGTGGGGCGGGCTGTGGCTGATCCTGGCGCTGGGCGCGATCTATTGGTGCTTGCGCCACGGGCTGGGTGAAAACAGCAACCTTAGGCGCCCAAAAACGAACAGGTAAAGGGGCGGCACGGCCATATTGTCGAGGCAGCCGGATTTTCCTCACCCGAAGCAACCATGCCTGCCACAAGCCGCCAAACCTTGCTTTGAACCCAGATCCCTACAAACCGATGAGTTCTACACAGGTTAGTACGTAAAAAGAATATGCCCACGAACCTGCAAAGAGCAGGCCGAAACAACCGATCACAATTGCAAGTACAGTCTTTCCGATCTTCCAAAGACCAAGGGAGATGGCCAAAGACACAAACAATATGAGCCAGCTTTCCCAATCGAGATAGGTAAGACGAACGCACTCATCAAATGTCATCATGGGTCGATTCCGTTCAGACTTAACCTTCGCAAAGCTATGCCAGCGTCTCCCAGGACACAAATGGACGTTGTGTTGCGGCAGGCGGTGTTTCCCCAAAGAACGCAGGCATTCCTGCGACCTGGCGCTTTACGGCGCTTTGAGCCAAGTGAAGAGATTTCTGCAATTCATCAAAAGTCCGGTTGGGACGTTGCCTCGGTTTTGGGGCCATGCTACACGGCTGCTATGAAACAGATGAACTATCAATACACCTACTATATCTGACGGGCGCGAAAGTGCCCGAATGTTGGGTGCTGGTTGATTGTTTCATACTCTACATACACCGCTGGACCCAACGACTGCCTTGGTAACTCGGTATTCGGCGCAATACGTTTGGGTCGTATTGTTCGGTTGCTTTTCGGTTACTTAGGCACCAACTCTGGGGAGTTGGCAGAGCGGTCAAATGCGGCGGACTGTAAATCCGTTGGGGCAACCCACCTAGGTTCGAATCCTAGACTCCCCACCAAACTTGGTGTGCTTAAACGGCAAATGACCGTTCAGTTTTGTTAAACGAAGGGCGCAGTTCCAGACATGAAAAAACACGAGCGCGGAATCAAAGTCCAAGAACACTTGTTACCTGACGGCTCAATGTCTTCAGAACTCAGGGAGTTTCTGCTCGACGCAAAAAAGAGCATGGAGAAGAACGCGGTAGATCATAAACAACCTCCGTGGGTCGCTTTCCCGAAATAGGACAGGTTTTCAATGGGCTGGAGGATGGGGGTCGGTGAGGACTACTGGCATGCGTTCCATTCTTGGGTGCGTTCACTCGACAGGCAAGAATATGCCTCGTTTGTTTTGGCTTATCCCGAACCCGAGGGCTGGTCGGGGTTCTTTGATACTATTGATGTGGACAGTTAACCTTGTGTCTATCGCAAGGTTAATCACGACTGACTCTCTGACACTTTTCGCAAAAGCCAAAAAAGAATACGTTGTCCGATTGCGGGGGCACTGGCACCGTTGATGGAGTCGTGTAACCTTCAGGCCGGTTGACCTGCTCTGCTCCAATCGCGGGACGCGGTGCATCCTAGGCGTCAAAGTGGCGTCGCGTGGGGTTTGTCGTGTTGCCGCACGGCCCGAAACGCAAAACGCCCCCGGGTCGGAGGGCGTCATGAATGCAATGGCGCGGTTGACGGGGCTCGAACCCGCGACCCCCGGCGTGACAGGCCGGTACTCTAACCATCTGAGCTACAACCGCGTGGGGCGTTGGATAGCCGAGCGTCGGGATGGCGTCAATCGCGATTTTGAGGGATCCCGGCACCGTCTGATCGCGGCCCCAAAACGCAAAACGCCCCCCGGATCGGAGGGCGTCTTGAAAGCAGTGGCGCGGTTGACGGGGCTCGAACCCGCGACCCCCGGCGTGACAGGCCGGTACTCTAACCATCTGAGCTACAACCGCTCTGCTTGCGTCGGGCTTGGCCCGGCGTGAGGGCGTTATTATGCCCCAGTGCCAAGCGCGTCAAGCAGGTCCGCGCAAAATTCTGCATGTTTTTTTACTTGCCAGTTTCGCCGGTGTTTCTGGGCATGTAGTCGACCTGCGACAGACGGACAAAATCATCGCCATCGCGCACCAGCGCCACACGCAGCGGCTTGCCAGTGCCCTTTTCGGTCACATCAAGAGAGCTCTTTCCGCCCCGCAGGTGTTCATCGCCCCATTGCATCAGGGCCAGCACTGTCAGGCTCAGCTTCCAGCCCGCGCGGGTCAGTACATAGGCCTGCCGGGTTCGGGCCCCTTCTTCGCGATATGGTTGCCGGGCGAACACTCCGGCCTCGACCAGTTTATCAAGCCGGTCCGCCAAAACCGAGCGTGGGATACCCAGATCAGCCCGCATATCGTCGAACCGGGTGACGCCATAAAACCCCTCGCGCACGATCAGCAATGTCCAGCGATCTGACAGCAGACGCGAGGCCAGCGCCGCACCACATTCTTCCACCGGAAGCGGTGCGCGGCGACGGGGAAAGGGGCTGTCGGATTGTGTCATGGCCTGTGCCTTTGCTGGGTGCAGAATACGGTATCAGACCTTGCAGCGCCCGGCAATCAAGGGTGGTCAGGCGATAATCTCGAACTTCGTAACGTCAACCATGCCCCGATCGGTGATTTTCAGCGCAGGGATCACCGGCAATGCAAGGAAAGCAAGCTGAAGGAAAGGTTCCTCCAATTTCACGCCCAGCGACATCGCAGCATCGCGCAGCGCGCGCAGATCGGTTTCGACCTTTTCATAGGGATCAAGGCTCATCAGCCCTGCGACGGGCAAAGGCAGTTCCGCCAATACCTGCCCGCCCTCGGCCACGACAAACCCGCCCTCGATCTGCGACAGGCGATTGGCGGCCAGCGCCATGTCGTCATAGTCCGATCCCACAACGGCGATATTGTGGTGATCATGGCATACGGTGGAGGCGATGGCCCCCTTTTGCAAACCGAAGCCGCGAACGAAGCCGGTCGCGATATTGCCGTTTTTGCCGTGCCTTTCGATCACTGCAATCTTGATCAGATCGCGGGTGATATCCGGCTGTTTGTCGCCATCTACGACCGGGATCACCTCGTGCAGGTGATCGGTGATGATCTTGCCTTCAACGATGCCGATTACATCCGTTTCGGCGCGATTTCCGCCGCTGCGGAAGCTTTCCGGCACCACCTGCGGGGCTTTGACGGAGTGGCGGGCAACAGGTGGAATATGCCCCCGCGCAGCAAAGGTGCTTGCGGTGGCCTCTACCCCGCTGCAGAACGCGGTCTGTACATCGCATGCCACAAGGCTGCCGACGGCCACGATATCGGCGCGTTTGCCCGGCGCGATCTGGCCGCGATCCTTCAGCCCAAACGCTTCGGCCGCTGAAAGGCTGGCGGCGCGATAGGCGGCAAGCGGGTCTGTTCCCTTGGCGATCAGGGTGCGGATCATGTGGTCAAGATGCCCCTGATCGGCAATATCCAACGGATTGCGATCATCGGTGCAAAGGCAGATGTAAGCGCTGCTTGCGACATCAAGAATGGGCTGCAACGCGTTGAGGTCTTTGGAAACTGAGCCCTCGCGTATCAAAACACGCAACCCTTTTCGCAGCTTCTCCAACGCTTCTTCGGCGGTTGTGGCCTCGTGCTCCGTCCGGATGCCTCCGGCGATATAGGCGTTCAGATCCTGGCCCAACAAAAGCGGCGCGTGACCATCGATATGGCCGCCTTCAAATGCCTTAAGCTTGGCCATGATGCCCGGATCCTTGTGGATCACACCGGGATAGTTCATCACTTCGGCCAAACCGACCACTGCCGGATGATCGCGAAATGGCAGCAGATCTTCGGCCTCGATCCTTGCGCCTGCGGTTTCCATATCGGTTGACGGTACGCAGGAAGACAGCTGTACCTTGATATCCATCAGTGTCAGCTGCGAGGCATCGAGGAAATACTGAATGCCGGACACCCCTGCAACGTTTGCGATCTCGTGCGGGTCACAAATTGCAGTGGTCACACCGTGGGGCAGAACGCAGCGGTCAAACTCAAACGGGGTAACCAGCGAACTTTCGATATGCAGATGCGTGTCGATAAAACCGGGCACCAGCGTCAGGCCCGTCAGGTCGCGCACCATGCGCCCCTCGTAAGCCCCTATCCCGGCGATCCGTCCGTCGCAGATGGCCACGTCGCCATCCATCAAAGCTCCGGTCACAACGTCCAGAACCTGCGCGCCCCGCAGCACCAGATCGGCCGGCTGTCGCCCCGCCGCGACATCAATGAGCGTTTCCAGATCGGCCACCGTGTTGTCCTTTCAACTGCCGTCCAAAGGGACGTGCGCCGATTATGCGGTGGATTGCCAAAGAGACAAGGGACAGATCACCCCTGGCACGCGCAAAGCCGGCTTCCAAGCGCGCAGATCCTTCCGAAAACAACGCAGTTCGTTCGATAACCTGTACAGGGAACGCAAATCGGGTATCTCTGTCACATGCTTGATCTGCTCAGTGACATCCTGACCACCTTGTCGGTACGCGGGACCCTCTATTTCCGTACATCCTTCACCAGCCCATGGGGCGTGGCGGTACCCAGCTACGAAAATGTTGCGCGGTTTCATTTTGCCCATCGGGGCGCGTGTTTGGTCGCCGTGGATGGCGTCGATGATCCGGTGCATCTGGCGCAAGGCGATCTGATCATCATCCCCCATGGGGCGTCGCACGATCTGGTGTCGGGTCATGTCCAGAACTATTCGGTCATGCCGTTGGACCGCGTGCTGGAGAAGTCGGGCTATGACGGGTCCGGGGTTTTGGTGTTTGGCGGCGAAGAACCGGCCAGCGAGACCCAGTTGATCTGCGGCCATTTCTCGTTCGAGCCGCACGCCAGGCACATCCTGATGGAACGCCTGCCGCCCTATATCCACCTCAGAAACTACGGCGAGGCCGCCGGGCGCTGGATGGAGGCCACCTTGCGGGTTATCGGTGATGAGGCTGGCGGCCGGAAAATGGGTGGAGACCTTATTGCCTTGAAAATGTCCGAGGCGATCCTGGCGCAAGCCATTCGCAGCTTCATCGAAAGCCATGACGCGCCCGAGTGGGGACTTGCCGGTTTCGCGGACAAGCATCTGTGCCGCGCACTGGATGCGTTTCACAAAGCGCCAGATCGTGCGTGGACGGTAGAAGCACTGGCACAAGAGGCCGGCATGTCGCGCACCAGCTTTGCAGTGCTGTTCCAAAAGAAAATGGCGATGACACCGATGGAATACGTGACGGCGTGGCGGGTAGAGGTTGCCAAGCAGATGCTTGCCAAGCCGGCCGTGGCCATGGCCGAGGTTGCGGAAAGCGCTGGCTATGCCTCGGATTCCGCCTTTGCCCGCGTGTTCAAGAAAGAAACCGGGCTGTCCCCTGCCAGCTTCCGAAAGCTGGCCAGCGCAGATGCGGCGCATTCCTGAACGATCTGCGTAAACTTAGGAACGCCCGCGCATGGGGCGTTCGGTCGTCGGGCGTTACATCTCTTCCACCCCGCAGCTTGCTGCATTAACACAAGGAAGAGAAACCATGTCCCTCCGTTTCGTAACCAAAACCATCCATGCCTATCTGGACTATCCTGTGGCGTTCGGCCTGATCGTCATGCCCATAGTTTTCGACCTGGGCAGCGGCAATGCCTTGGCACTGTGGCTGTCGATTGCAACCGGCGTCGCGGCGTTCTTGCTGACGGTCTTGACGGACCACCACCTGGGCCTGTTCCGCGTGTTGCCCTACAGCGTCCACCTGACTGTGGACGGACTGGTTGGTGTCGTCTTTGTCGCGGCTCCGTTTGTTCTGGGATTTGCCGGGTTAGACTTCTGGTATTACTTCGCGCTGGGCCTGACCGTTTTGGCCGTTGTTGGGCTGCACAAGCCCGAGGAAAACAGCGTTCTGGCATGAAGGCAGAGAAATCCAACCGGGCCGTCAAAGATTGGCGGCCCCTTTTTGCCTTTAGCGGCCCGGTTTACGCAGATCGTTCAGCAAACACATTCGATCATTCGCCATTACGCCCAATTTATTGCCCTATCGTTCAGCGAAAGTATCTTCTTTCACACACCAGCGGGGCCAAGGTTGGCCGGGCTGGTTGCAACCTGAAAGGACATATCATGATCAAAACCATCGCTCTGACGTCTGCCATCTTGGCCGGAATGGCTTTCACTGGCACCGCTGCTTTTGCCGCCGACGAGTACAACGTGTCGCGCGGATTGACAGCTGTAAACGCGCCGCTGGGCCTGCACGGCGTTGACCCGGTGGAATTCCTGGCCACCGAAAACCCGGTTGAAGGCAGTGCGGCCTACACTGCTGTGCATGACGGTGTTGCCTACTATTTTGCCACCCAAGACAACATGAAGGCGTTCAAGGCCAACCCCGCCGCCTTCCTGCCTCAGAACGGCGGCTTCTGCACCTATGGTGTTTCGGTTGGCAAAAAGTTCGACGGCGATCCCGAATACCATGCGGTCATCGACAACAAACTGTACGTGTTCCTGAACCGCGAAATCTTTGACGCGTTCAACAAGGACCGGGCGGGCACCATCTCGAAAGCCGAGACCAACTGGAAAGAGATCCGCAGCATCGCGGTGACGGACCTGTAATTGGGTTCAAACCTGATCAGCGGGGGCGGCTGTACTGGCCGCCCTCATTTTGTTCAGCCCGTCACGGTAACGCAGCGCTTCGCCGACACAAGGCGCTGTTCAGTGCCAGCTTTCGGTCGGGTCCACTGCCGCTGGGCGCTTTGGTGCGGTCTGCATGCTGACACGGGCCCCGGTTTGCGCAGAATGCATCACCCCATCCATGATCTCGACAATATGGTGCATCAAGTCGCCGCTGGTTCGCATTGGGCGCCTGTCGCGCAGTGCCTGCGCCATGTCAGCCGCGCCGATGATCCGGTAATTTTCGTCACCGAACCCGTGTTGGGGCGTCAGTTGTTGCCAGACACGATCCGGGCCGCTGACTTCAACCACACCACCGAACGCACCGGGGGATGGCAGGGACAAGGTTCCTTCTGTGCCATAGATTTCTATGTCGCGGCTGCCGGTCTTGGCGACATCAAAGCTCATGCTCATGGTGACGATGGCGCCGCTGGCCATCTGAAGCAGGCCGGTGATGTGGGTGTCGACATTCACCTCGATATCCTGCGCCTGTCCGGTGGCGGGGTTGGCCCAGGGCCGGTTGGCCCGAGGCCGCGCCCGCAACCCCGAGACCGAGGCAACCGGCCCCAAAAGCGCAACCAGCGCACTGATGTAATAGGGGCCAACGTCATAAAGCGGCCCGCCGCCGGGTTGATAAAAGAAGTGCGGATTTGGGTGCCAACGCTCGTGCCCCGGCGACAGAAAGTTCAGCGACGCCCCCATCACCGTGCCCAGCTTGCCCGTGTCCAGATAGGCGCGCCCGGTCTGCACCGCCTGCCCCAGAAACGTGTCCGGCGCACCACCAACCTGCAACCCGCGCGCCGCCGCGGTGCGCAGCAGAGTCTGCGCCTCGGTCACGTCCACGCCCAGGGGTTTTTCGCTGTACAGGTGCTTTCCGGCCTCAAGCACCGCCATAGAGGTATCGAAATGAGCCTCGGGCGTGGTCAGGTTAACGATGATCTCGATCTCGGGGTCAGCCAGCATGGTAGGGATGTCCATCGCGGCGATCCCGGCCTCGTCGGCAAGGGCCTTGGTGACCTGCGGATTGCGCCCGGCAATGGCCCGCAGGTCCAGCACCGGGAAATGCTGTGCGGCCTTGATATAGACCGGCGCGATATTGCCGGTTCCCAACAGCCCGATCTTCGTGCCGGTCATCCTCTGTCCTCCGAAACCGGTGCCATGCTACCAATTCGCGACGCGATCACCGCCAACAAATTGCGCGCTCTTGTCGGTATATTCGAACAGCTCGATCCGTGTGCCGTTCGGGTCTGCCGTCCACGCCTGCCAGGTATCATCGCAGGCCAGGCTTTTGTCGGTGATTTCAACACCCTGCCCGCGTATCTGGGCGATCATCTCGTCCAGCGATGTGACCTCTAGGCACAGGTGGTTGATCCGGTTGGTTTTGTCGAACTCGGCCTCGGCGTTTTCGAACACCTCAATATGGCTGCGACCGCCCGCATGCAGATAAAAGCCGAACACACGGCCATCACGGGTGAAGTTGAAGGCAATATCCAACCCCAGAACCTGGGTATAAAACTGTTTCGTTGCGTCCAGATCACGCGCGAAGATACAGACATGAGCCAGTTGTTTGATTGGCATGGAAACTCCTTTGGGCGCGGAATGCGCCGATGGTTTGGGGGTTAAAGGCGGGTCTCGGTGTCGGCATCGAACAGCGAGACATTTGCGGACGAGAAATTCAGCTCCAGAGGTGCGCCGTCGGTCACGGCGGGTGCGTCAACCGGGGTTTTGATGGCGATCTGCTGACCTTGGTAGCGCGCCCAGATCACCTTTTCCGATCCCAGGCTCTCTTGCACATCCACGTCGACGGTCAGGCGGCAATCAGCACCTACAAGGCGGTTATCGAGGTTCAGCCGTTCGGGCCGGATGCCCAGAACCACCTTTTGGCCCGCCACCGGCGCAGCCGTCCGCGCGTATTTGGGCAAAGCCAGCTGTGTGCCCCGAACATCCACAACCAAATCGGGCCCAGCGCTTTGCACCGTGCCCGAGAGGAAGTTCATCGCAGGGGCACCCACAAATCCGGCCACGAAGAGGTTAGCGGGGGTGTCGTAAATCGCGTCCGGGGTGCCCAGTTGCTGAATCTCGCCGCCCTTCAGAACGGCGATTTTGTCGGCCAGTGTCATTGCCTCGACCTGATCATGGGTCACATAGATCATGGTACGTTTCAGCTCGCGGTGAAGGCGCTTGATCTCGACCCGCAATTCCACCCGAAGCTGCGCGTCGAGGTTCGACAACGGCTCGTCAAAAAGGAACACGCTGGCGTCGCGCACAAGCGCCCGCCCAATCGCCACGCGCTGTCGTTGACCACCCGACAGCATGGCCGGTTTACGTTCAAGCAGCTCTGTTATCTGCAACATCTCGGCGGCGCGGTGCACGCGGTCCTCGATCTCGGCCCTTGGCAGGCGTGCCACCTGCAACGAATAGGCGAGGTTTCGGTAAACGCTCATACGCGGATACAGCGCATAGGACTGAAACACCATCGCGATACCGCGCGCGCTGGGTTCTGCCCAGGTAACGTTCTTGCCGCCGATCACCACCTGGCCGGTGCTGATATCCTGCAGGCCGGCAATGGCGTTCAGCAAGGTCGACTTGCCGCAACCCGACGGCCCCAGCAAAACCAGGAACTCTTCATCCGGCACGGTCAGGTTCAGCTCTTCCAGTACGGTCAAAGCCCCGTAAGCGACTGACACGCCGCGGATTTCCAGATCAGCCACAGTTTATCCTTTCACAGAGCCAGCCGTGATGCCACGCACGAACCAGCGGCCCGACAACAGGTAGATTGCAAGGGGAACAAGCGCGGTCAGGAAGGTCGCCGCCATCTCGACATTGTAGCGCCGCTCGCCAAATTCAGAGAGAATGATGTTGTTCAGCAACGCGGTCATCGGCTTGGCCTCGCGCCCGCCAAAGACCAGCCCCATCAGGAAATCGTTCCAGATGCCGGTGGCCTGCCAGATCACCGTAACCACAATGATGGGCGCAGACATGGGCAGCACGATTTGCCAGAAGATACGCAGGAACCCTGCCCCATCAACCCGCGCGGCCTTGAACAGCTCTGTCGGGATCGAAACAAAGAAATTGCGAAACATCAACGTGGTCAACGGCAGGCCAAAGATGGAATGCACGATGACCAAGCCGCCGACGGTGCCAAAAATCCCCAGAGACGCGTAAACGCGGACAAGCGGGTACAGCAGGATCTGATAAGGAACAAAGGCCCCGAAAATCAGAATGGCAAAGACCAGGTTCGAGCCGCGGAACTTCCAGAACGACATGGTGTAGCCGGTCAAAGCCCCGGCCAGAACTGATACGATGACGGATGGAATGGTGATCTGGACCGAGTTCCAGAACCCCGGCGCCACCCCTTCGCAGCGCACGCCGGAACAGGCCTGGCTCCACGCGATCGACCACGCCTCGAACGACGGGTTTTGCGGCAGGGCCAACATTGCACCGGTGCGGATTTCCTCCATCGGTTTCAGCGAGGTGATGATCATCACGTAGACCGGTAAAAGAAAGAACAAGGCGGCCGCGATCAGGATGGCATAGGTCACCACGCGCATGGGCGACACACGCCGCGGTCTGGGGCCGTGTGGCCCCTCGAATTGCTGGGGACGGGATTGTGTCGTCATTGCGCGGCCTCCTGTCGCCGCGATGCGATGCGCCGCCAAAGGATCAAGGGCCCGGCAACCACGATCAGCGACAGCAACATGATGGCCGCCCCTGCCGTCGCCACGCCAACGTCGCCGCGGGCAAAGAAATGCTCCATCACAAAAAGCGCGGGCACCTGGGTAGAGATCCCCGGCCCCCCGCGGGTCAGCGCAACGACCAGGTCATAAGAATTGATCACACCGGCGGCCAACAAGACCAGTGACGTAAGGATCATCGGTGTCAGGATGGGTGGAATGACCTGCGTGTAGATCCGCCATTTCGGCACCCCGTCGACACGCAGGCTTTTGATCATTTCGGCATCCACGCCACGCAAGCCGGCCAGCATCAGGATCATCACAATCCCGGTGCCCCGCCACACGGCGGTCAAAGTCACGGCATGAATGGCCATCTTTGGGTCGGACAGCCACGCAAAACGGAAGTTTTCGAACCCCAGCTCCTGGACAAAGGCTTGCAGGCCGAATTGCGGGTTCAGAAACCATGACCAGACAAGTCCGGTCACCACAAGGCTCAGCGCGTGGGGGCTGAGATAGATGGTGCGCAGCAAGGTTTCACCGCGCACCTTTTGGTCGATCAGAACCGCAAGCACATAACCAAGCAACAGGCACGCCACGATATACACTGTACCAAACAGGAACAGGTTCTCGACCGATACCTGCCAGCGCGAGCTGGCAAACAGCTTTTCATATTGCTCGAACCCAACCCATTCGAACCGTGGAAGCATTCTTGATGAGGTGAATGACAAGGCCAACGTATAGGCCAGACATCCTATGAATACGCCAAATGCGACAATGGCAGCTGGCGCAAGTGCTAGTCTTGCAATCCATTTGTTCACGTTGAATGTCCCACGGTTCTGTCAGGTTGGCGGGTTCGGGCTCAGTCGGACCCGGCGACGATATCGGCAAGGCGATCCACTGCCGTGTCGATGCTGATGGAGTCGTCATTGAAGAACTCGGTCACGAGGTCTTCCCAAAGGCCGGCAGCGGCGGGGGTCATCGTCATATTCACGCTTGGCACCACCAGCTCAGGGTCCGAGTACGAGGCCAGACCTTTCAGCGAACACGCGTCATAGCGCGAGGTGTCAACATCGGTGCGCGCAGCCAACGAGCCTTTGCGCAGGTTGAACTCGATCTGAGACTCGGCGCTCATGGCAACATGGGCCAGCAATTGCTGCGCTTCGACGCGACCCTTGTCCCGGCCCGAGGGCACGGCCATGACATCGGCATGCACGATGAAATACGGCTTGTCGCCCGGCAGGATACAGCCATAGTCCACCTCGGCCTGCTGCCCGGCGGCGGTGAACTCACCCTTGGCCCAATCGCCCATCACGTTGAAACCAGCAGCCCCGGTGATCAGCATATTGGTGTTTTGCGGCCAGGACCGGCCTGCGGCACCATCGTCGCGATAGGTCGACAACCGGCGGAAGGTTTCGAACACTTTCGTGGTTGTCGCGGAACGAATGGCGGCTTCATCGCGGTTCTGCCACACGTTGTTCCAATAATCGCGACCACCCAGGGCCAGCATGACGGATTCCATCAGGAAGCGTTCCTGAAAGCTTTGCCCGCCGACCGCGAACCCGACCATTCCGGCGTCATTGATCTTTTCGACAGCCGCAAAGAAGGTTTCGTCGTAAGTGGTCGGAACCTCGGTCACGCCCGCTTTTTCAAGCACGTCCTTGCTGTACCAAATCCAGTTCGGTCCGTGCACATTGATCGGGATCAGGAAGATTTTGCCGTCGTCATTCGTGATGACATCCACCAGTGGGCCGGGCAGCACGTCGCGCCAACCATCCGCCGTTGCCGTCGCGTCGACGTCGTTCAGCAACCCTTCGGCCAGCAGGTCTTCATACGCCCGCCCGCCGAGGCCTTGATATGCGGTTGGCGGGTCGCCTGCAGCGATCCGGTTGAACACGGTTTGGCCAAGGTTTTGGCCACCTGCGACGGCAGAATCGAGCCATACGCCGCCGGCAGCTTCGAAGCGTGTGACCACTTCGCGGATGGCGGCTGATTCACCCTCGGACGTCCAGATGTGAATGACCTCGGCCCGTTCGCCCTCGGCCAATGCCGGCGTGCACAATGCGCCGACGCCCGCGAATGCTCCTACAACGAGTGCTTTGCGTAACATAGTTTCCTCCTTGTGGCGCAAGAGGCTCCCCCCTTTTGCACCTATTGAACGCGTGCGCTCCTTTGCGCACGAACCTGCCATGCAGGCCCTTTCGCCGCCCCCTCCAGAGCGGCAAAATCCCGGTCTAGGCTGGCATCGAAGCCTCCAACCCCGCGGTCATCGATCCGTTCTCGCCCCACATGGGCAAAACGGCGTCGTCGCGGTACGGATGCGCCAGCGCAACTTCGTCGTTGATCTCGATGCCCAGTCCCGGTGCCGTGCTGACGGGATAGGCGCCGTTTTTTGGCATTGGGCAGTTGGTCACCAGGTCCTTGCGCCACGGCACATCGAAGGCCGAGAACGATTCCTGGCAGACAAAATTCGGAATGGCGGCGTCCAGCTGCAGCGCGGCGGCCGTTGCAATCGGGCCAAACGGCACGTGGAACGAGACCGGCAAATAATGCGTCTCGGCCAGCGATGCGATCTTGCGCCCTTCCAGCAAACCACCGACCTGTATCAGGTCGGGTTGCAGAACATGGGGGCGCGCATCCTGGATCAAGGCCGGGTACTGATAGCGGGAAAAACATCGTTCACCGGTGGCGATGCGCAGCCCGTTAGGGCGTTCCACCTCGCCCAGGGCGCGAAAATTTTCGGGCTCCACCGGCTCTTCGAACCAATAGACATCATGCTCGGCCAAGCCATGGGCGATATAGCTGGCGGTGCCGACGCTGAAACGCCCATGCCCGTCAATCATGATGCGCATGGTGTCGCCCACCGCCGCGCGCACGACGCCAAGCTTGCGCAAACCGTCTTTGATCTCGGCCTGCGACGGATCGCGCCCCGCCCCGCCAAAGGGGTCAAACTTCAGGCCCGTGTATCCCGCTTGGCGCACAGCGCGGGCATCCTGCGCCAGCACGACATCGTCCACCCGATTGCCAAACCAGCCATTGGCATAGGCCGGGATGCTGTCGCGCATGCGTCCGCCAAGCAGGCTGTGGACAGGCAGGTTCGTGGCCTTGCCGCAAATGTCCCACAATGCCATCTCGATCCCGGCGATGGCGGAATTCACCACGGGCCCGCCGCGCGCGTATTCATTGCGGTACATGGCCTGAACCAGGCGCTCTATCTCAAACGGGTTTGCCCCATGGACGTAGCGTTCGAACAGCACCGCTGTTGCGGCCTGCACCGAGGCGGCCTGCCACTGCATGGTGCCTTCGCCCACACCGGTCAGGCCAGAGTCCGTTGTCAGGCGGACCAACAAAAGATTGTTCCAATCCCGCCCTACCAGAAAGGTTTCGAGCCTGACAATGTTCAAGAATTTCATCCCGTTAGTATAGATTATTAATAACATTATATAGAATCATATCAAATGTCCATAGATTCCCAATGTTGACAGCAGTGTCGGCGCATCGCTTAGTGGCAGGATGAAACAAAACTCGCCGGCCGCCGCGCCCGCCAAAAGCCTTGCCCACCGCCTTGCCGCCGATATCCGGCGCGACATCATTTCCGGCTATTTTGCCCCAGGTACCCGGCTTAAAACCGAAGTTCTGACAGAACGTTACGCGGTCAGCGCAAGCCCGGTCCGAGAGGCGTTATGGCGACTTGAAGGGGAAGGTTTCATTGTTCTTTTGCCCAACCAAGGGGCCAGCGTTCGGGTGGTTGACGATGATTTTGTGCGGAACATCTTTGAAATCCGCTCGGTCATTGAACCCCTGTTTGTCGGCCGTTTTTGTCGCCGATGCTCGTCAGCAGACATCGATCGGCTTAAAGAGGCCGCTGAAAAATTCCGCCAAGCGGGCACGCACCCTATCGACACAGATGCCATGGACCGGCACAACCGCGATTTTCACGCCATCATGATCGAAGAAGAACCCAACGAAGAAGGCATACAGGTGATCGAACGCTATGGTGACCTGATCAACGCCGTCCGGTCACAGCACCGAATGACGGAAGGGCGCGCGCGCATGCGGATCGTCGAACACGCCGCAATCATCGAGGCCATCGCCAAAGGCGACGTCGAGCTGGCGCGCCAAGCGTCACGCGACCACGTGCTGGCAGCAGGCGAAGATTTTCTGGAACAAATGCGGCAATCCAGACGCAAAATTCACAAGCTAAACCGCTGACAACTTCATCCCTTGCGCTATCGAAAGGTTTCGCTGGCGGGATGCTTTGCGGTAGGCCGACGGCGTCATCCCCGTCTTTCGCAGAAACGTCCGATTGAAGTTGGCGATATTGCCAAACCCCGCCTCAAAGCAGATGTCGGTGATCGCCTGGTCGGTTTCCAGCAAAAGCTTGCCCGCCATCCACAGCCGCAGCGACGCCATATGATCCGTGAACGTATTGCCGGTTTTCTTCTTGAAGAAACGCGAAAACGCGCTTTCTGACATGTTCACAACCTCCGCGACGTCCTTCAGCGAAGGCGCGCTCAGGAAATTACGCTGCAGGTAATCGAGGGCCCGTTCGATCTGTTCGTGCTCTTTCCGCCCTTTGATGTGATCCCCGGCAACGAAGGCCTGCGAGGACAGCACGGTCACCTCGTCCGAACGCGAAAGGAGGCCAAGTAATTCCATCACCTTTGCCAGATCCGGCAGGCTGCCCGACCCGTCCATGCTTTCCAGAATGCGGCGCCCCTGTTGCCGCGTTTCGCCGTGAAATTCGAGGCCTCGTTTCGCACGGTCAAACAGGTTTTCTAGGCTGCCAAGTTCGGGAAAACTCTGCGTTTGGCATCGAAACAGCTCTGCGTCGAACTGAAGGACAACGTCACGCGCCCTAAGCCTTTGGTCACTGATATTGGGTGTGATCCAGTTATGGGGCAGATCTGCGCCAACCATGTACAGATGGCCCGCGTGAAACTGCCCAATGTGATCACCGACATATGCCAGCCCGGACGAGTGTCGAATCAAGTGTATCTCGACCTCGGGATGATAGTTCCAGACGTTGCGCTCCCACGGGTAATCGTCGACACGCCACAAAAAACTGTGCCCGGGCGGCACATCGATCTGTTCGTAAAACGCGTGCGTTTCTGTGGGTTTGATTGCTTCCGTGTTCATGTCCAACCCTCACAAAGCTGCGGGAGCACCGCTTTCCAGAATGTCAAAATAGTACAGGTACTACGCATGACAAGCGCTAGCTTGAACACCGTTCAGCCGTCAATGTCTGAAACCAGCCCCGATTGGGAGGATCGGGAACAGCCGACATTCTGGGAGGAGTTCACAAAGATGATCAGCGTTCAGTGCAACGGCGTGGCATCCGAAGCCCCAATTTTACAAGGTTTTCGCGGCCAAATGTAGACACACCGTGCAAACGGGCGTCATCCGCGCCCTGGCAGCACCTCAGGTTGTCCCGATCAAGACCAAGAGTTTCTGAGCCATACTCGGCCCGGACGCGCCGAAGGCAGGCCCGCACGATACGTACATTTTTGATCCTGCCGGCCGCGAAATCCAAACGCATTGGCGGCCGATTTGCGGCGCCCCAAGATATCAATAGGAGGTCATGAGATGAAAGCTCTTGTGTTGGAACGTGTCGGTGAATTGGCAATCAGAGACATCGCCCTGCCAGAGCATGTCGGCGAAAATGACGTCAAGATCGCCATCGACACCGTGGGCGTTTGCGGCAGTGACGTGCACTATTACACCCATGGGCGTATCGGCGACTTTGAGGTGAAGGCCCCGATGGTTCTTGGCCATGAAGGCGCCGGAACCGTGATCGAGGTTGGCACAGCCGTGTCCACCCTGAAAGTTGGGGACCGTGTTTGCATGGAGCCCGGCGTGCCGGACCCCACTTCGCGGGCTTCGAAGCTGGGCCTTTACAATGTCGACCCCGCCGTCACGTTCTGGGCCACCCCGCCCGACCATGGCATCCTGACGGCCGAGGTCGTGCATCCCGCCGCATTTACCTATCGGTTGCCCGACAACGTAACCTTCGCCGAGGGAGCAATGGTGGAGCCCTTTGCCATCGGCATGCAAGCGGCCACTCGTGCGCGGATTACACCTGGCGACGTGGGTGTGGTTACCGGCGCCGGCACAATTGGAAACATGGTCGCCCTTGCCGCGCTTGCAGGCGGATGCAGCAAGGTCATCATCACCGACATCAGCGCCGCGAAGCTGAAAACCGCAGGCCAATACGCGGGCGTCTTCCCCGTTAACGTCAGCGAGCGCACGCTTGGTTCCGCGATTGAAGAGCATACTGGTGGCTGGGGTGCAGATGTTGTCTTTGAAGCAAGCGGCGCACCCGGGGTATTGAACGACGCGCTTCGCGCCCTGCGGCCGGGAGGCTGCGTCGTTCTGATTGGCATGCCCCCAAGCGAGGTGCCTTTTGACGTAAACGCCGCCATCGCGCGGGAAGTGCGCATTGAAACGGTGTTTCGATATGCAAATGTTTTTGACCGCGCCCTGGAACTGATTGGATCTGGCAAGGTCGACCTTAAACCGCTGATCTCCGAGACTTACCCATTTGATCAAAGTATTGCCGCGTTTGAGCGGGCCGCCAAGGGCCTGCCCTCGGACATCAAACTACAGATTAAAGTCGCAACAGCACGCGGTTGAGAATGACAATGAAAGAGAGCGGCGCATGCATATCACAAAACGAAAACAGCCCCGGGGTAAGTACCCAAGGGCTGTACGTATAAGTTGGTTGCGGGAGTAGGATTTGAACCTACGACCTTCAGGTTATGAGCCTGACGAGCTACCGGGCTGCTCCATCCCGCGCCATGTGCCGTTGCCGGCATGAAACGCTTTTCGCTTAGAGAG
>NZ_JFKE01000006.1 GCF_000647975.1 Actibacterium mucosum KCTC 23349 | reverse complement strand
GTCGAAAATCATCGAGTAACACCAAGACAACCTTCGGGTTCGACGTGGGCCGCCGGAATGAGCCGGCGGTCCACCTATCAACTCCAACGCCGTTGAAAGGCTGATAATATGGCAGTCCAAAGCCAAAACATCCGCATTCGGCTGAAGGCCTTCGATTTCCGCGTGCTGGATGCCAGCACCCAAGAGATCGTGAACACCGCAAAGCGCACTGGCGCTCAGGTGCGTGGCCCGATTCCGTTGCCCAACAAGATCGAGAAATTCACCGTTCTGCGTGGCCCCCACGTGGACAAAAAATCGCGCGACCAGTGGGAGATCCGTACCCACAAGCGTCTGCTCGACATCATTGACCCGACGCCCCAGACCGTGGACGCGCTGATGAAGCTCGACCTGGCCGCTGGCGTTGACGTCCAGATCTCGGTTTAAGGAGGGCATAGTACGATGCGCTCTGGTGTAATCGCGAAAAAGGTGGGCATGACCCGCCTGTTCATGGAAGACGGCAAGCAGATCCCTGTGACCGTTCTTCAGCTGGACAATCTTCAGGTTGTGGCCCAGCGGACCGCAGATCAGCACGGCTATACCGCCGTTCAGCTGGGTGCCGGTGCCGCCAAGGCAAAACGCACTTCGGCCCCGATGCGCGGCTATTTCGCCCAGGCGAAGGTAGAGCCCAAGCGCAAGCTGGCCGAGTTCCGCGTGGCGCCCGAAAACCTGATCGAAGTTGGTGCCGAAATCTCGGCCGACCACTACCTGGCAGGGCAGTTCGTCGACGTGTCGGGCACCTCGATCGGTAAAGGGTTTGCCGGTGCCATGAAACGCCACAACTTCGGTGGTCTGCGCGCCTCGCACGGTGTGTCGATCAGCCACCGTTCGCACGGTTCAACCGGTCAGTGTCAAGACCCCGGCCGCGTGTTCAAAGGCAAGAAGATGGCCGGCCATATGGGTGCTGCACGGGTGACCACGCAGAACCTGCAGGTTGTCAAAACCGACGCCGACCGTGGCCTGATCATGGTGAAGGGCGCTGTGCCCGGCTCCAAAGGCGGTTGGGTGACGATCAAGGATGCGGTCAAGAAAGCCGCACCTGATGGTCTGGCCTATCCGGCGGCGATCAAAGCTGCAGAAGCTGCGGCCCCCGCAGCAGAGGCTCCGGCTGAAGGAGACGCAGAATGAAACTTGACGTGATCAAACTGGACGGCGGCAAGGCCGGCTCGGTGGATCTGGACGACGCTCTGTTCGGTCTGGAACCGCGTGCCGACATCCTGCACCGCGTGGTCCGCTGGCAGCGTAACAACGCGCAAGCCGGTACCCACAAGGTCAAGACCCGCTCGGAAACCAGCTATTCGACCAAGAAGATCTATCGCCAGAAAGGCACCGGCGGCGCCCGCCACGGTGACCGCAACGCGCCGATCTTCCGCAAAGGTGGTATCTACAAGGGTCCAACCCCGCGTAGCCACGGCCACGAACTGCCGAAGAAGTTTCGCAAGCTGGGCCTGCGTCACGCGCTAAGCGCCAAGGCGAAAGCCGGCGAACTGGTGGTGATCGAAGAAGCTGCTGCCGAAGGCAAAACCGCCGCCCTGGCCAAACAGGTGAAAAACCTGGGCTGGAAACGCGCGCTGGTCATTGACGGGGCTTCGGTGAACGAAGACTTCCTGAAGGCGGCGCGCAACATCGAAGGTCTGGATATCCTGCCGACGATGGGTGCAAACGTCTATGACATCCTGAAACGTGACACGTTGGTGATCACCAAGGCAGGTGTCGAAGCACTGGAGGCTCGTTTGAAATGACCGCGAAAGCAGAACATTACGACGTGATCCGCAAGCCGATCATCACCGAGAAAGCCACGATGGCGTCCGAAAACGGCGCCGTGGTGTTCGAAGTGTCGATCGACGCGAACAAACCGCAGATCAAGGAAGCGGTGGAAGAGCTGTTTGGCGTCAAGGTGAAGGCCGTGAACACGACCATCACCAAAGGCAAAACCAAACGCTTCCGCGGCCAGCTGGGCAAACGCAAAGACGTGAAGAAGGCTTACGTGACGCTGGAAGAAGGCAACACGATCGACGTATCGACCGGGTTGTGACGCACCTGCGTGCTTGAAAAACTGAAGGCCTCGTGCAGAATTGCACGGGGCCTTTTTCATTGGTGAGCTGTGATTTGCGGTATTTGAAAAGTGATTGGTTCGTCCTTCTCGCGATCAATGCTGGGTTGCCGGGATTGTTGAAGTACTGGATCTACTTTGACCCATAAAACTCTTTCCGTGGCTATATCGTGCTGTTTGTTGCACTGGGGATGTTTCTCGCAAACCTTTGGTGCGGTGCGCGCTCAAATGGAATAAGCCGATACCTATTCTATGTTATTGGTGTTTTAAACATCCTCACCTACGCCACGATAGGAAATGCCAGTTTTCTTCTTTCTGCCCAAGATTATTGGCGTCTCATCGTACTTGAGTAAGTTCGATTTGCCCGCTGCAAGGATGCAGTGTCCGCGTTGGAAACGAGAGCGCTGAATTGTCCCCCTTGCTTGGAGTGGGACGACAACTATGCTTTGGCGCGTAAATGCACTTGCGCCTTGGCAGGTATTGATACTCCCGATCCGCGGTCACCATTTGCGCAGTTGGTGGAGAGTGACACAAAAAGAACTCGTGGAGTTGCGCAGAGACTTCTGGACCGACGGGCAACTTAGGCTTATCGCAAGTTAGGTGGGCAGCACGGACGGGAAGTTGGTAAACAGCGTGAATTTTTTCAAGTGGTTGTTTGTGTTTCTTATCGCTTTGGGGTTCCTCTCGATGCTTTTACTAGTTTTTTTTATTGCGGCGAAAGAGGGTCACTTCGATAGCTGTAAGTTTCAAAAAGCGGAGCAAGCGCTAAAGGTTGCTGAACGCGAGTTCAATTATAACGTTCGTTCTAAACCTGAATGGCGCAATCTGGAGTTTCGAGCCCGTTTGATCAGTATTAGCATTATAGATAGTGGAGGAAACTCCGCGCTGGTGCTCTTCGAAAGCGTAGAAGTGCCAAAGGTTAAGGCAGAGATGTGGATAATGGACGACTGCACTCAAGGAGTAACTCTTAGATGAGTTTGCTGCCAGATATTGCGAGAAGGGTCTTTAGATCTAACGCTTCTGTTTTGTGATCGGCCAGCTTTCAGCGCGAAACAGCGGCCGCAGGCCGCCGCGCATCGCCGACGCGCCCCCACGCGGCGGCGAATTGGCTAGGCTTGGTGATCCGTTGGCAGGGTTTACCGAAGCTGCGCGATAAAGGGGCGGTCACGTATGTTGGATCGCCCCGCGCGCGTCGTCGATGCGCGGCTTTGCTCAACAATTGTTGGGGCTGCTATAGACACCACCCGCCATCCCCGTTATACTGCGCAAATCTTGTGGCCTCGGATTCGTTCCGGGGCCTTAGATATTTGGAATTTGGGGACCTTCGGGGCCCTACACATCGGCCGAAAGGCCCACACATAGCGGGGCGCAAAGCCCTCGCACAGCTAAACGGAAGACAGAAAGCATGGCACTCAAGTCGTACAAGCCGACGACGCCGGGCCAGCGCGGGCTGGTGCTGATCGACCGTTCGGAGCTTTGGAAAGGACGTCCTGTCAAATCCCTCACCGAGGGTTTGACCAAGTCGGGCGGCCGGAACAACACCGGACGGATCACATCGCGTCGCTGCGGTGGTGGGGCAAAACGCCTCTACCGGATCGTTGATTTTAAGCGCAACAAAATGGATGTGGCGGCCACCGTCGAGCGGATCGAATACGACCCGAACCGGACCGCCTTTATCGCCCTGGTCAAATACGAAGACGGCGAGCAGGCCTATATCCTGGCCCCGCAGCGTCTGAGCGCGGGTGACACCGTGATCGCATCGGCCAAGGCCGACGTGAAGCCGGGCAACGCGATGCCGTTCTCGGGCATGCCGCTGGGCACCATTGTTCACAACATCGAGCTGAAACCGGGCAAAGGCGGCCAGATCGCCCGTGCCGCCGGTACCTACGCTCAGTTTGTTGGCCGTGACGGTGGCTATGCTCAGATCCGCCTGTCGTCGGGCGAGCTGCGCATGGTGCGTCAGGAATGCATGGCCACCGTTGGTGCCGTATCGAACCCCGACAACTCGAACCAGAACATGGGTAAAGCCGGTCGTATGCGCCACAAGGGCGTGCGCCCGTCGGTGCGTGGTGTTGTCATGAACCCGATCGACCACCCCCATGGTGGTGGTGAGGGCCGCACCTCGGGTGGTCGCCATCCGGTGACCCCGTGGGGCAAGCCCACCAAGGGTGCCCGCACCCGCAACAAGAACAAGGCGTCGCAAAAGCTGATCATCCGCTCGCGTCACGCCAAGAAAAAGGGCCGGTAATCTATGTCGCGTTCTGTTTGGAAAGGGCCCTTCGTCGACTCTTACGTGCTGAAAAAAGCCGAGAAGACTCGCGAAAGCGGCCGCAACGAAGTGATCAAGATCTGGTCGCGTCGTTCGACAATTCTGCCCCAGTTCGTGGGCCTGACCTTTGGCGTTTACAACGGCCAAAAGCACATTCCGGTTAACGTGTCCGAAGACATGATCGGCCAGAAGTTCGGCGAATACGCCCCGACGCGCACCTATTACGGGCACGCGGCGGACAAGAAAGCGAAGAGGAAGTAAGCCATGGGTAAGGACAAAAATCCCCGCCGCGTGGCCGAGAACGAAGCGATGGCCAAGGCCCGCATGCTTCGTACCTCGCCGCAAAAGCTGAACCTGGTTGCCCAGATGATCCGCGGCAAGAAGGTGGATCAGGCCCTGTCTGACCTGACCTTCAGCAAAAAGCGCATCGCGGATGATGTGAAAAAGGTTCTGCAGTCGGCCATCGCCAACGCAGAAAACAACCATAACCTGGATGTGGACGAGCTGATCGTGGCCGAGGCCTGGGTTGGCAAGAACCTGACCATGAAACGCGGTCGTCCGCGGGCCCGTGGCCGGTTCGGCAAAATCCTGAAACCGTTTGCCGAGATCACCATCAAGGTGCGTCAAGTTGAGGAGCAAGCCTAATGGGTCATAAGGTAAATCCGATCGGCATGCGCCTGCAGGTGAACCGCACCTGGGACAGCCGCTGGTACGCAAACACCAAAGATTTTGGTGATCTGCTGCTGGAAGACATCCGCCTGCGCGATTTCATCAAGACCGAGTGCAAGCAGGCCGGCGTCAGCCGCGTCATCATCGAACGCCCGCACCGCAAATGCCGCGTCACCGTGCACACCGCACGTCCTGGCGTGATCATTGGTAAAAAAGGCGCCGATATCGAAGGTCTGCGTCGCAAGCTGGCGGCGATGACCGACAGCGAGCTGCACCTGAACATCGTTGAAGTTCGCAAGCCCGAGCTGGACGCCCCCCTGGTGGCCGAAAGCATCGCGCAGCAGCTTGAGCGTCGTGTGTCGTTCCGCCGTGCCATGAAGCGCGCGGTTCAGAACGCCATGCGCATGGGTGCCCAGGGTATCCGCGTGAACGTTGCCGGCCGTCTGGGTGGTGCCGAGATCGCGCGGACCGAATGGTACCGCGAGGGCCGTGTGCCTCTGCACACGCTGCGCGCTGACATCGACTATTCGCACGCCGAAGCCGAAACGCCTTATGGCATCATCGGCATCAAGGTCTGGATCTTCAAAGGTGAGATCATGGAGCACGACCCGTCGGCCCGTGATCGTCGTCAGCAGGAGCTTCAGGAAGGCCCCGCGCCCCGTGGCGCCGGCGGCGGTCGTCGCTAAGGAGTACATGACATGCTACAGCCAAAGCGTACAAAATTCCGCAAGATGCACAAAGGCCGGATCAAGGGCGACGCCAAAGGCGGCTCGACCCTGAACTTCGGCACCTTCGGCCTGAAGGCAACCACGCCCGAGCGCGTGACTGCCCGTCAGATCGAAGCCGCACGTCGTGCCATGACGCGTCACATGAAACGTCAGGGCCGTGTTTGGATCCGCATCTTTCCGGACACCCCGGTAACCTCGAAACCCACCGAGGTTCGGATGGGTAAAGGTAAAGGTTCGGTCGATTTCTGGGCCTGCAAAGTCAAGCCCGGTCGCGTGATGTTCGAACTGGACGGCGTCGACGAGGAAACCGCCCGCGAGGCCCTGCGCCTTGCCGCGATGAAACTGCCGGTGAAATCGCGCGTCGTTCTGCGCGAAGACTGGTAACCCGGAAAGCGTGCACGCCACGCACCGGTTCAAGACTTAAAGACCCCGCCGGGAAACTGGCGGGGTTTTTCTTTGGCGTGATCTGGCAAAACGCTGACTTCTGTTTCGGCAGGGCGAAAACAGGGTTGTCATATCCGACGCGCTGGCCTAAATGGCCGCTCCCTCATTCCAGCAGCCCGAGTCCGCCATGCCCGCCGATACGCTTGCCATAGACTTTGGAACCTCGAACTCGGCCGCCGCGATTCTGCGCGACGGCAAGGTTGAACGCATCGCGATCGAGTTGGGGGCCGAGACCCTGCCAACAGCCGTGTTCTTTCCAACACGCGGCGGTGGCATGCAGGTGGGAACCGTCGCCAATGACGCGCTGATCGATGGGGCCGAAGGGCGTTATATGCGGGCGCTGAAATCGGTTCTGGGGCAGGGGCTATTGCACGAGGAACGTCTAGTTGGTGGCCGCCGCCAGTCGCTGGCCGATATCATCACCGCATTTCTGACCCTGCTGCGCGAACGGGCCGAGGCCGCCACCGGCCTGACCCTGCGCCGCGCCTTGTCCGGGCGCCCGGTGCATTTTCATTCCAACGATGCCACCCGCGATGCCCGCGCGCTGGAAGATCTGCGCGCCTGCTATCTGGCCGCCGGGTTCTGCCACGTCGACTTCCTGCCCGAACCCGAGGCCGCCGCCATTGCCTGCCAAAACATGGGCCACCCCGGCGCGCTGGGTCTGGTGGTGGATATCGGCGGCGGTACGTCGGATTTCACTCTGTTCAGAACGGCCGACGGTACCCCCGAAATCCTTGCCAGCCACGGCATCCGGCTGGGCGGCACGGATTTTGACCATCGCCTGTCCATGGCCTTTGCAATGCCCCAGCTGGGGTTGGGCGGCGAGCTGCGGCGCGAGATGGGGCCGGGCCGTGTGCCAATCCCGCGCGCACCCTATGTCGAGCTGTCGACCTGGGCCAAGATCCCATTCCTGTACACCGCCAAAACCCGCCGACTGGCCGAAGATATGCACCGTATGGCGTTGGAGCCGCAAAAGCTTGCGCGGTTTGCCGAGGTGATCGAGATGGAGCTGGGTCACGAACTGGCCTTTGCCGTGGAACGCGGAAAGATTGCCGCAAATGGCGGTGCAGACGGGCATATTCGGATGGAGTTCATCGAGCCCGACCTGAAGGTGCCCCTGTCACCCGATGCGATGCAGAAAACGTTGCAGGGAAATCGCCATGCGCTGGGCGATGCTGCGGCCGAAACCTTGCGCAAGGGTGGGGTGGATGCCGATCAGGTGGGCCGCGTGATCCTTGTGGGCGGGTCCAGCCTGATGGGGTTCGTTTCCGACGAAATGTCCGCGCTCTGCCCGAATGCCGAATTGCTGCGCTCAGAGGCGTTTACCGCCGTGGTGGACGGGCTGGCCCTGGCCACGGCGCGCTAAGGTTTCGGCACCGTTGCAAAAGCGGGGGTGAAGTATTTCGCGTCCCCCTCGGCCAGCGTCGCCCCAAGCTGTTCAGCCGTGGCATAATGCATCGCATGCGCGTCCGGATCATACCCGGCCTTGGCGGCGGCCATGGCTGCGTGGGCGAAGGCGCGCTCCCAATCGGCACCGTTTTTCAGGCCGTCCAGGGCCAGTTCCGCCGAATGCTGTGCCGCCGTTGACCCGGCCCGCGCCATGGCCCACCCAAACAGCAATTCCGCATGGGCAATCTGGTTCTCGGTGCCGATCTTGCGCCAGAAAAGCCGGGCCGTCGCCGCCAGCGAGACCAGTTGCGCCACCTGCGCATCGCTCAACTCGGGCGTCTCGATCAGACCCCACGCGGCATTGTTGCACTCGGCGGCCACCGCCTTGGGGTCAATATGCTCAGGCGTCGAGCCATTTGTAGTTGAAGCTGACACTGATCCGGTCCTCCTCGGCCATGTTCATCGGAACTTCGTGGCGCAGCCAGCTTTCCCACAACACCACCTCGCCCACCTTTGGGGCGACATAGATAAAGGGCTGCAACTCTTCACGGGCGGATTTGCGCCGCGGTGGGGCGGCCATCATCATCGGGTGGCGCGGGTCTTCGAGTTTCAGCGCGCTGGTGCCATCGGGCATGGCCACATAGGTGGTGCCCGAGATCACCGAATGCGGGTGGATATGGCTGGAATGGGTGCCGCCCTCGGGCAGGATGTTGATCCACAGATCCTCCAGCACCAGCTTGCCGCCGCCCAGGTCGAACTCCAGATCCTCGGCAAAGGCGGCCACATGGGCGTCCAGCACCGTGACCAGATCGGAAAAGATCGGAAATCGCCACGGCAGATCGGTGAGCGAGGCATAGGACGTATAGCCGGGATAGGCGTTTTCCGCGCACCAATCCTGCCCCGCCGCGTCATCTTCGGCGATGGCATAGCAACTGGCCTCCATCTCGGGCGCGTCGATGGCGGGTTCAAACGCGGACAGATGGGCGCGGTACAGGCGGGTGGTGAAAAGCGAGGTGATTTGGGTCATGCGTTCGTCTTACAGGACGGGCATGACAATGACGAGAACCAAGCGATTGCGCCGGGTTGCACGTTGTGGGTGTCTAATCCACGAAAACCGAAATCTTTCCCTTGCCTTACCCCCCGCACCACCCTATAGAGGCGCATCTCGTGAACCGGCAACGGATTCGCGGGTTTGTCATTTGAACCACCGGGATGCCAGTCACCCTGCCAGATCAGGGGCTGTCCGGTGTTTGAGAAAAGGAAAAGGCGATGAACGCCAACGAATTGCGGGATAAAACCCCTGACCAGCTGCGCGATGAGCTGGCTGGTCTGAAGAAAGAAGCCTTCAATCTGCGGTTTCAGCAGGCCTCGGGCCAGCTGGAAAGCACCGCGCGCATGCGTCAGGTTCGCCGTGACGTGGCCCGTGTTAAGACCGTTCTGAACGAAAAAGCCGCTCAGGCAGCCCAGTAAGAGGATCACGATATGCCCAAACGCATTTTGCAAGGTGTCGTGACCAGCGACCAGAACGCCCAGACTGTAACCGTGTCGGTAGAGCGCCGCTTTACGCACCCGGTTCTGAAGAAAACCATTCGTAAGTCCAAGAAATACCGGGCGCATGACGCGAATGACCAGTTCAAGGTTGGTGACCAGGTCCGTATTCAGGAATGTGCACCGATCTCGAAAACCAAACGCTGGGAGGTGATTGCCAGCTAACGCCCGGCCGCTCATCAAACCTTGCGGTTTTCTTCGCTGGCGACAGCGATGAGGGCCGAAAGGACCGAAGAGCGGGTGGGAAAAGCTGTGCAGGCACATCTCGGTATGATCGAAACCCTGGGGGCAATCCCCAAAGGTCGGGAGAAACCAAATGATCCAGATGCAGACCAATCTGGATGTTGCTGACAACAGCGGCGCACGCCGTGTTCAGTGCATCAAGGTCCTGGGTGGTTCCAAGCGCAAATACGCATCCGTCGGCGACATCATCGTTGTCTCGGTCAAGGAAGCCATCCCGCGTGGTCGCGTAAAGAAAGGTGACGTCCGCAAGGCCGTCGTCGTACGCACCGCCAAAGAAGTTCGCCGCGATGATGGCACCGCGATCCGCTTTGATCGCAACGCCGCCGTCATCCTGAACAACAACATGGAGCCGATCGGCACCCGTATCTTCGGCCCGGTTGTGCGCGAGTTGCGCGCCAAGAACTTCATGAAGATCATCTCGCTGGCTCCGGAGGTGCTCTGATGGCTGCGAAACTGAAAAAAGGCGACAAGGTCGTCGTTCTGGCCGGCAAGGACAAGGGCAAAGAGGGTGAGATCACCTCGGTCAGCCCCAAGACTGGCAAAGCCATCGTCGACGGCATCAACATCGCCATCCGCCACACCCGCCAATCGCAGAACTCGCAGGGCGGCCGCGTTCCTCAGGCCATGCCGATCGACCTGTCGAACCTGGCACTGTTGGACAGCAACGGCAAAGCCACCCGCGTTGGCTTCCGCGAGGAAGACGGCAAGAAGGTCCGCTTTGCCAAGACCACCGGGGAGACCGTCTGATGCTGGATGCTGAAACCTACACCCCGCGCCTGAAGGTGCTGTACAAGGACACGATCCGCGGCGCGCTGAAGGAAGAGTTCGAATACAAGAACGACATGATGATCCCCAAGCTGGAGAAGATCGTTCTGAACATCGGTTGTGGCCGTGCTGCCGTGCGCGACAGCAAGAAGGCGAAATCGGCGCAGGCCGACCTGACCGCGATTGCCGGCCAGAAGGCCCTGACCACCGTCGCCAAGAACTCCATCGCTGGCTTCCGCGTTCGCGAAGGTATGCCGATGGGCGCCAAGGCCACGCTGCGTGGTGACCGCATGTACGAATTCCTCGATCGCCTGATCACCATCGCAATGCCGCGTATCCGCGACTTTCGTGGTGTGAAGCCTTCGTTTGACGGCCGCGGCAACTTCGCCATGGGCCTGAAGGAACATATCGTCTTCCCCGAGATTGACTTCGACAAAGTCGACGAAGCCTGGGGCATGGACATCGTCATCACCACCACCGCGAAAACCGACGCGGAAGCAAAAGCGCTGTTGAAGCATTTCAACATGCCCTTCACTGCATAAACCGCGGGAGAGAGAGAACATGGCTAAGAAAGCAATGGTCGAACGCGAGAAGAAGCGTCAGAAGCTGGTGGACAAATACGCTGCCAAGCGCGCTGCGCTGAAAGAGATCGCGAATAACGAAGATCTGCCGATGGAAGAGCGTTTCAAGGCGCGTCTGAAACTGGCGAAGCTGCCGCGCAACAGCTCGGCCACCCGTCTGCACAACCGCTGTCAGCTGACCGGTCGTCCCCACGCTTATTACCGTAAGCTCAAGGTCAGCCGGATCATGCTGCGCGAACTGGGTTCCAAGGGCGAGATCCCTGGCCTGGTTAAGTCGAGCTGGTAAGGAGGGTACGAAGAGATGTCTGTGAACGATCCCGTAGGTGATATGCTCACCCGTATCCGCAACGCGCAAATGCGTGGCAAGTCCACCGTGCGCACCCCTGGCTCGAAACTGCGCGCCTGGGTTCTGGATGTGCTGCAAGACGAAGGCTACATCCGCGGCTACGAAAAGACGCAAGGCGACCGTGGTCTGCCCGAAATCGAAATCAGCCTGAAATACTACGAAGGTGAACCGGTGATCCGCGAGCTCAAACGCGTATCGACCCCCGGCCGCCGCGTGTATGTCGGCTCCAGTGACATTCCGCAGGTCCGTCAGGGTCTGGGTGTGTCGATCGTCTCCACGTCCAAGGGCGTGATGTCGGATGCAAACGCTCGCAGCCAGAATGTTGGCGGCGAAGTGCTCTGCACCGTCTTCTAAGGAGGTCTGCAATGTCTCGTATTGGTAAGAAACCGGTCGGGCTTCCCTCGGGTGTCACCGCATCCGTTTCGGGTCAGACCATTGAAGTGAAGGGCCCCAAGGGTACCCGCAACTTCACCGCAACCGACGATGTGACGCTGGCCGTTGAAGATGGCAAAGTGGCGATCACCCCGCGCGGTTCGTCCAAGCGTGCCCGCCAGCAATGGGGCATGTCGCGTACCATGGTGCAAAACATGGTGCAGGGCGTGACCGAGGGTTTCAAGAAAGAGCTTGAGATCCAGGGCGTTGGTTATCGTGCCCAGATGCAGGGCAAGGTTCTGAAACTGAACCTGGGCCTGTCGCATGACGTGGATTTCGAAGTTCCGGAAGGGGTCACCGTGACCGCGCCGAAACAAACCGAAATTGTGATCGAAGGCATCGACCAGCAACTGGTTGGCCAGGTCGCCGCGAACATCCGCGAATGGCGCAAGCCCGAGCCCTATAAAGGCAAAGGCATCCGCTACAAGGGCGAGTTCATCTTCCGTAAGGAAGGCAAGAAGAAGTAAGGACCAGCAAGATGGCAAACAGCAAACGGGAACTGTTCCTAAAGCGCCGCCTGCGCGTCCGGAACAAACTGAAAAAACGGAATGTCGGCGGGCTGCGCCTGTCGGTGCACCGTTCGAACAAGAACATCAGCGTTCAGCTGATCGACGATGTAAACGGCACCACCATCGCCGCAGCTTCTTCTCTGGAGAAGGATCTGGGCGTTGCGGGCAAGAACAACGTCGAAGCAGCCGCCAAAGTGGGCGCTGCTATTGCAGAGCGTGCCAAGAAGGCGGGCGTGGAAGAATGCTATTTCGACCGCGGCGGCTTCCTGTTTCACGGCAAGGTAAAGGCTCTGGCCGATGCCGCGCGTGAAGGCGGGCTGAAGTTCTAATCAACGTGTGGGTGGCCGCCGCAGGCCACCCCGATGATCCGGGGGCCCATTGGCTCACCAGGGTTGGACAGATCAAGGCGCATCGCGCCACATAGATAAAGGGATGCCTCATGGCAGAACGTGAAAACCGTCGGGGTCGCGGCCGCAACCGCGAAGAAGAAACCCCAGAATTCGCCGACCGTCTGGTCGCGATCAACCGCGTGTCGAAAACCACCAAGGGTGGTAAAAACTTCGGCTTCGCCGCCCTGGTTGTTGTTGGCGACCAGAAAGGCCGCGTGGGCTTTGGTAAAGGCAAGGCCAAAGAGGTGCCCGAGGCGATCCGCAAGGCCACCGAACAGGCCAAGCGTCAGCTGATCCGTGTGCCGCTGCGCGAAGGCCGCACCCTGCACCACGACATGGAAGGCCGCCACGGCGCCGGCAAGGTGATCATGCGCACCGCGCCAGAGGGTACCGGGATCATCGCCGGTGGTCCGATGCGTGCCGTGTTCGAGATGCTGGGCGTCAAGGACGTTGTGTCCAAGTCGATCGGCTCGCAGAACCCCTATAACATGATCCGCGCCACGCTGGACGGTCTGCGCAAAGAGGGCTCGCCCCGTCAGGTTGCACAGCGTCGCGGCAAGAAAGTGGCCGACATCCTGCGCAAGCCCGAAGTTGCCGAGGCGCCCGCCGCCGAAGCAGCTGAATCGGCTGAAGCTTAAGGAGATCTGAGACATGGCCAAAACCATCGTTGTCAAACAGATCGGCTCGCCGATCCGCCGCCCCGCCAAACAGCGCCAGACGCTGATCGGCCTGGGCCTGAACAAAATGCACAAAACCCGCGAGCTGGAAGACACCCCGGCGATCCGCGGCATGGTCAACAAAATCCCGCACCTCGTCGAGATCATCGAAGAACGCGGTTGAACTGACCCATTTGCAGACATGAATACGCCCCGCAGGAAACTGCGGGGCGTTTCTTGTTGGAGGCCTATGCTCCGGACACGCATCTGGCTTCCAATGGCCCGCTTGGCGCCTGAGGCGGACGCCGCCGCAGCGCGCCCAGCCGGTTAACAGCCGCGCAGCGGCCCGGCCATCGCCAGCCCCTCTGCCGGGCTGGCGATTTGGTGGACGCAGGCGCGAGGCTCGTTCTGTGTAAGTACGTGGCAGCCATAAAGCGCCCTACATCGCAAGTAGGATCGCCACCCCAGGGCCTGGCGTTGGCCTCCGGTGGGCGGGCCCTTGGCATCAAACTCTGCTCTGTCCGCAAAGCCGCCAACAGGCCGTTCAGATAAATGTTTGTAGTGGGCTGCTCCGGCCAGCCGAACAAAACCCTCCAATGACCGCACAGAGCCCAAGCCTACAAATTTCTGCACCCAACACAAAATGTCTTCAATGCGAATGACTGTTTGATCCCACCAGCTTGATAATTGTTCGATGCAATAGATACTGTGCGTGCCTACGGTGGTTCATCAGAGTTCCTTCACATGCGCCTCAAGCCCATTCTTTTCGTCTGCTTTTTTGCTGCGCAACCAGCGCAAGCAGAAACGGTTCAGGTGCCAGTTTTACCTGATGGTAGTGTGGACGTAGAACAATTGATGTCCGGTTTTGACATCGTATTCCCCATTCTTTCGTCTGGAGCGCAAGCTTCTGGTTTTTCAGGAAAGTTGCTTGGTGAGGACTTTGACGGGAATGTAGTTGAAGCTGAATTTGCGGGAGACTTGAGGATTGCGATCGACGCGCCGACACTCTCTGAGCACGCTAACTTCCTGATAGCTGTATTGGCGACAGATGCAATTTGTGCCCGCAATGGGCTTCGTCCTGGGCTTGTGCTTTGGAGCGAAACAAAAAAACGAAAGGGCAGCAGCTGGGAGGTTTCGACGTCATGTTCTCCTTCGGACGAATAAGTTCATTCGAACCGCTTTTGGTGATTTGCAGACATTGAACGTCCGTCGATGAATGGCGGCTTCGTCCGGCATTACAGTCATTGACCGCGCGCCGCCTGCTTGCACTGACTGGCCAGTTTTGCGGCGCTCGCTTTGGCATTTTAGGTGCAGTAGCGGGGTTCTCGGATCATGGTTCAGTGCCCTAAAAACTTGGTGAACCATCGTGTTTTGCGGCTCCTCTTGTTTGAGGGGGTCACGGTGTGGTGTTTTGCACGGATTGGGTCGGCAAGGCGGCGCAATGGAACGCGCCAAAACACTGCACCCGCCTGACCAGAGGCGGTGGCCCCTTGCACCAAACCTCCACACCGCGTATACGCGCCCGGTGGCGGTCTTTGCCGCAGAATCAAAATCAAGAAACGCCGTGGTTGGCCCGTTACGCTTCGGGGGTCACATCCGGCAAAGGAGAAGCGATATGAAACTGCATGAACTGCGCGACAATCCTGGCGCAACCAAACCCCGCAAACGCATTGGTCGTGGTCCGGGTTCGGGCACCGGTAAGACCGGTGGCCGGGGTATCAAAGGTCAGAAATCGCGTTCGGGTGTGGCCATCAAGGGCTATGAGGGCGGCCAGATGCCGCTTTATCAGCGTCTGCCCAAGCGTGGCTTCAACAAACCCAACCGCAAGAAATTTGCCATCGTGAACCTGGGCCTGATCCAGAAATTCATCGACGACAACAAGCTGGATGCCGGCGCCGAGATCAACGAGGACGCTTTGATCGCATCCGGTCTGGTGCGCCGCAAGCTGGACGGGATCCGCGTTCTGGCCAAGGGCGAGGTCACCTCGAAGATCACCCTGAACGTCACCGGCGCGTCGAAATCGGCGGTGGACGCCGTTGAAAAAGCAGGCGGCAGCCTGACCACCGCGGCCGCGGCGGCAGAATAAACTTGTTTGCAGCCCCTCGGGCGCATACATCGTAACGCAAGTTTTCCAAGCGCCGCCTGACCGGAAAACGGTCCGGCGGCGCTGTCATGAAAGAGACAGGGCAACATGGCTTCAGCAGCAGAGCAAATGGCCGCAAACATGAGCTGGGGCGCCTTCGGGCGCGCGACCGAGCTGCGGCAGCGGATCCTTTTCACCCTCGGCCTTCTGATTGTGTATCGCTTGGGCACCTTCATCCCGGTTCCGGGGATCGACGGCGCCGCGCTGCGCGACTTCATGGAGCAGGCCGCACAGGGCGTGGGCGGCATCCTGTCGATGTTCACCGGCGGCGCGCTGGGCCGGATGGGCATCTTTGCGCTGGGCATCATGCCGTATATCTCGGCCTCGATCATCGTGCAGCTTCTGACGGCCATGGTGCCGGCGATGGAGCAGCTGAAGAAAGAGGGGGAACAGGGCCGCAAGAAGATCAACCAGTACACCCGCTATGGCACGGTGGTTCTGGCCACGTTCCAGGCTTACGGGCTGGCGGTCAGCCTGCAATCGGGCAACCTGGTGACCAATCCGGGGCTGTTCTTCATTGCCTCGACGGTCATCACCCTTGTGGGTGGCACCATGTTCCTGATGTGGCTTGGCGAGCAGATCACTGCGCGCGGTGTGGGCAACGGCATCTCGCTGATCATCTTCGTGGGCATCATCGCCGAGGTTCCGGCGGCGCTGGCGCAATTCCTCAGCTCGGGTGCCTCGGGCGCCATCTCACCTGCGGTGATCGTTGGCGTCATGATCATGATGGTCGCTGTGATTGCCTTTGTTGTGTTCATGGAACGCGCCCTGCGCAAGATCCATATCCAGTATCCGCGCCGACAGGTGGGTATGAAGGTCTATGACGGCGGCACCTCGCACCTGCCGATCAAGGTGAACCCGGCCGGCGTGATCCCGGCGATCTTCGCCAGCTCGCTGTTGCTGCTGCCGACCACCATTTCAACCTTCAGCCAGCAGGGCCAGACCGGCCCGGTGATGTCGACGATCCTGGCATGGTTTGGTCCGGGGCAACCGGCCTATCTGCTGTTCATGACGGCGATGGTGGTGTTCTTTACGTATTTTTATACCTACAACGTCGCGTTCAAGACCGAAGACGTTGCCGACAACCTGAAAAACCAGAATGGCTTTGTGCCCGGCATCCGCCCCGGCAAAAAGACCGAAGAGTACCTGGATTACGTCGTGACGCGCATCCTGGTGCTGGGTTCGGGATATCTGGCGCTGGTGGTCCTGATGCCCGAGATCATCCGGGCGCAGCTGTCAATCCCCTTCTACTTTGGTGGGACATCTGTACTCATTGTGGTTTCGGTCACGATGGATACGATCAATCAGGTTCAGTCCCACCTGCTGGCGCATCAGTATGAGGGGCTGATCGAGAAATCGAACCTGCGCGGCAAGAAGCGCGGTAAAAAAGGGACAGCGCGTCGATGAACATTATTCTGCTCGGGCCTCCAGGGGCTGGGAAGGGAACGCAGGCTGGCAAGCTTGTGGCTGAGCGAAACATGGTGCAGCTATCAACCGGAGATATGCTGCGCGAGGCCCGCACATCGGGCACGGAAATGGGCAACAAGGTTGCCGCGGTGATGGACCGGGGGGATCTGGTCACCGACGAAATCGTCATCGGGCTGATCCGCGAAAAGCTGGAAGCCGGCACCGACCATGGCGGGTTCATCTTCGACGGCTTTCCGCGCACGCTGGCTCAGGCCGACGCGCTGGGCGAATTGCTGAGCGAAATGGGGCAGACGCTGGACGTGGTGATCGAGCTGCAGGTTAATGACGACGTGCTGGTCGACCGCATCGTGAACCGCGCGGCCCAGGCCGTTGCGGCCGGAGGCACCGCGCGTGCAGACGACAACGAGGAAAGCCTGAAAGTGCGCCTGATGGCCTATTACAAGCAGACCTCGCCGCTGATCGGGTATTACCACGCCAAGGGCGATCTCAAGTCCATCGACGGGCTGGGCGAGATTGACCAGGTTGCGGCCGATATCAAGGGGATTCTGGGCTAAGCCAGATACCCTCTTGACGGAACTGTAAAATGGCCGTACGCACGACCACTCGATAAGAGAATCGCAAGATTCGCAAGGGTTTTGCAGGAATTGACCCGGAGGCGTTCAGCTTTCGGGTTTCCGTTGTGAAAAAAGGTTCCGGCGCTACGGAACCGCAACCGAAGGAAGAGAAATTTGGCACGTATTGCCGGGGTGAACATCCCCACCGCCAAGCGCGTACCCATCGCACTGACTTACATTCATGGCATCGGCGACCACAAGGCTGCAGAAATCTGCGAGGCCGTGGGCATCGAAGTCACCCGTCGCGTCAACGAACTGTCGGATGCCGAGGTTCTGGCCATCCGCGAACATATCGACGCCAACGTCACCGTAGAAGGTGACCTGCGCCGCGAAGTTCAGATGAACATCAAGCGTCTGATGGACCTGGGCTGCTATCGCGGTCTGCGTCATCGCCGCAACCTGCCGGTTCGCGGTCAGCGCACCCACACCAACGCCCGCACCCGCAAAGGCCCCGCAAAGGCCATTGCCGGTAAGAAGAAATAAGAGGGGGCTGGAAGAATGGCACGCGATAAGACCCGCACCAAGCGTAAAGAGCGTAAGAACATCGCCGCAGGCGTGGCGCATGTGAACAGCTCGTTCAACAACACCAAGATCCTGATCTCGGACGTGCAAGGCAATGCGATCTCGTGGTCGTCGGCCGGCACCATGGGCTTCAAAGGCTCGCGGAAATCGACGCCCTATGCGGCACAGATGGCGGCCGAGGATGCTGGTAAGAAAGCACAGGAACACGGCGTTAAGACGCTGGAAGTTGAAGTGCAAGGCCCCGGCTCGGGCCGCGAAAGCGCCCTGCGCGCGCTGGCCGCGATCGGTTTCAACATCACATCGATCCGCGACGTGACCCCGATTGCACATAACGGCTGCCGCCCGCCAAAGCGCCGCCGCGTATAATTTGATACCCAACCGGGCCGCGTCATCCCCGATGCGGCCTGGATTTTCCGTTTTTGATTGACCTCGGGCGTTTGCGGCAAGGGACATGGGCCGCAGACAGGAATTGAGGAGACACGCATGATCCACAAGAACTGGCAAGAACTCATCAAGCCGACACAGCTGGACGTAAAGCCGGGCAATGACCCCGCGCGTCAGGCAACTGCTGTCGCTGAACCGCTGGAGCGGGGCTTTGGCCTTACGCTGGGCAACGCCCTGCGCCGCGTATTGCTGTCGTCGCTGCAAGGCGCCGCGATCACCAGCGTTCAGATTGATAACGTTCTGCACGAGTTCTCGTCGGTTGCCGGTGTGCGCGAAGACGTCACCGACATCGTTCTGAACCTCAAGGGCGTGGCCATCCGCATGGATGTCGAAGGCCCCAAGCGTGTGTCGATTGCCGCCAAGGGCCCCGGTGTTGTGACCGCCGGCGACATCTCGGAATCCGCGGGCATCGAGGTTTTGAACAAAGACCACGTGGTCTGCCACCTGGATGACGGCGCCGACCTGTTCATGGAGCTGACCGTGAACACCGGCAAAGGCTATGTCGCTGCTGACAAGAACCGCCCCGAAGATGCGCCCATCGGTCTGATCCCGATCGATGCGATCTATTCGCCGGTCAAAAAGGTGGCCTATGACGTGCAGCCGACCCGCGAAGGTCAGGTGCTGGACTATGACAAGCTGACGCTGAAGATCGAAACCGACGGGTCGATCACCCCCGAAGATGCCGTGGCCTTTGCCGCGCGCATTCTGCAGGATCAGCTGTCGATCTTCGTGAACTTCGACGAGCCCGAGGCCGCCGGACGTCAGGACGAAGACGATGGTCTGGAGTTCAACCCGCTGCTGCTGAAGAAAGTGGACGAGCTGGAATTGTCGGTGCGTTCGGCCAACTGCCTGAAGAACGACAACATCGTCTATATCGGCGACCTGATCCAAAAGACCGAGGCCGAGATGCTGCGCACCCCGAACTTCGGCCGCAAGTCGCTGAACGAGATCAAGGAAGTGCTGTCGGGCATGGGCCTGCACCTTGGCATGGATGTCGAGGAATGGCCGCCTGAGAATATCGAAGACCTGGCCAAACGTTTCGAGGACCAGTTCTAAGAACTTCTGGGTGGCCTTTGGCCACCCGCAATGCCCGCACCTGGCGGGGATTATTTGGGCGCAAGCCCCAAGGTGAGCGGCCCGCACGCACGGGCCGCCGGACAAAGCAAAACGAAGTAGGAGAAGAAATATGCGTCACGCGAAAGGCTATCGTCGCCTAAACCGCACGCACGAGCACCGCAAAGCCCTGTTCGCAAACATGGCCGGCTCGCTGATTGAACACGAACAGATCAAAACCACTCTGCCCAAGGCCAAGGAACTGCGCCGCGTGGTCGAGAAACTGGTGACCCTCGGCAAAAAGGGTGACCTGCACGCACGCCGCCTGGCCGCCAGCCGCCTGAAGCAGGATCAGCACGTTGCGAAACTGTTCGATGTTCTGGGCCCGCGCTATGCCGAACGTCAGGGTGGTTATGTCCGCGTCCTGAAGGCCGGTTTCCGCTATGGCGACATGGCACCGATGGCCATTATCGAGTTCGTTGACCGCGACATCGACGCCAAAGGCGCAGCCGACAAAGCACGTGTTGCTGCCGAAGAGGCCGCTGAAGAATAAGATTTCCGAATCCCGGAAACGAAAAACCCCGCCAGCCGGCGGGGTTTTTTCATGCCATTTTGGCAGGTCTTTTATTGGCGGCGTTCTGCCTTATGCGCCGCGTCGAAACCGCGCGACATGTCATTGATCAACTGGCTCAGCCGATCGTCAATGACGGGGGTTGCCCCCAGGTATTCCAGCACATCCCGGCGTACCGGTTCGGGGAACCGCATCACCTTGGTAAACAGGCTGGGATGAATCTCCTTCACAACAGGCTCCAAATCCTTAATTCTAGTACAGTCACACCCCTCAATTTAAGGTTGACTGAAAATCAAGCAACTTGTCTAAAAGGACATGGCCATTCAGGTAGCGATTGACAGCGCTCTAGATATGCTCGGCGCAATATCCCCCAAAGGCTACTACATCGGTGTTCATATCCGTGTGGCAGCGCCCTTGATGACGTTTAACACGTATGACCGTGACTGGGTGGACCACTACACGCAGCAGGCCTTTGCCCTGCGTGACCCTACAACCGCCTGGGGGTTCTCGCAGGTTGGCAGTGTGCGTTGGTCGGAAATGGGAATCCCCGACCCGTTTGGTATTATGGATCAGGCTGCCCAGTTCGGCCTACGCTATGGCGCGACGGTTTCATTCGGCGAGATCACCTCGCGCACCATCGGTTCGATTGCCCGCGACGATCGCGAGTTCACCGATGAAGAGATCAACAGCGCCGAAAAGATAATTCAGCGGTTGCACGTCTTTACGGAACCTTCCGAAAGCCTGACCACCGCACAGATCGAAGCCCTGCAATGCATCGCCGCAGGAGACCGCCACGCTGCCGCTGCGGCCAAGCTGGGAATATCTGAAAGCGCGCTGAAGGCTCGCCTGTCATCGGCCCGCCGAAGACTCATGGCCAGAACCACCGCCGAAGCTATCCAGCGCGCCAAAGACTTCCGGCTTTTGTAAGGTACGCAGTCTCCGACTGAGCAGGGACCCTCAGTTCCTCAACCACAGTGGAGACTAAGACCATGCAAACAACCACCCTCAGTTTCGCCAATTTGCACAGCCATGGCGAGCTTTTTGCGAACCTTCTTCGCGCCAGACGCGAAAGCTTCATCGTCGAACGAAAATGGGATCTGCCCGAGGCGATGGGGATGGAATATGATCAGTATGACACCCCGGCCAGTCGCTGGATTGCCGTACACGACGGCGGGCAGATCCTTGCCGGTGTGCGCCTGACCCCCACCACGACCACCTGCGGCATCTATTCCTACATGATCCGCGACGCACAGCGCGGCCTTCTGGACAGCATTCCCAAGGATTTGCTGGAAATGGATGCCCCGGTTGATGACCATGTGTGGGAATGCACCCGCGCCTTTGTCGCATCAAAAACCCCGCTGCAACAACGTATCCAGATTTACCTGGAGTTGATCGGGGGCATGGCCAAAACCTCGCGCGAGCTTGGCGCGACACAGGTGATTGCCCTGACACCGGCCAATTGGGGCCTGTGGATGAAACGCGTGGGGCTAAAGGCCAAGGCCATCGGTCGCAAGGTCTTTATCGATGATGGCGACTATCAATGCGTGTCGCTGGACCTCAGCGATCATTTGCACTGATCACGATCCGGGGGGTCGTATTGACTTGGGGTGCCTCCTGTCGGTTACTGCCGGCCGGAGGTGCCCCCCCAATGAAACGACTTTTTCTGGCCATTGCCCTGACCCTCGCCGCGCCCTTTGCACAGGCAGACAGCCAGGTGCCGCAATCATCCGCGCAGCTGCAGCTTTCCTTTGCCCCGGTGGTCAAAACCGCCGCGCCTGCGGTGGTGAACATCTATGCCAAGCGCATTGTCGAACGCCGCGTCAGCCCCTTTGCCAACGACCCGATGTTCTCGGAAATGTTCCGCGACCGGGGGCGGTTGGTGCCGCGGGTGGAAAACTCGCTGGGCTCCGGCGTGATCGTGACGCCCGCAGGCATGGTTGTGTCCAACTATCACGTGGTCGGCATGGCGACCGAAATCCGCGTGGTGCTGGCCGACCGGCGCGAGTTCATCGCCGATGTGCTGCTGGGTGATAAAGAGGCCGACCTTGCGGTGCTGAAACTGCGCGGCGCGCAGGACCTGCCGGCGCTTGCGTTCCGCGACAGCGACGCGGTCGAGGTTGGCGATCTGGTGCTGGCCATCGGCAACCCCTTTGGCGTGGGGCAGACCGTGTCGTCGGGCATCGTGTCGGGTCTGGCGCGGTCGGGCCTGTCGTTTGGATCGGGTCGCGGCTATTTCATCCAGACCGACGCGCCGATCAACCCCGGAAACTCGGGCGGCGCGCTGGTGGATATGGACGGGCGGCTGGTGGGCGTGAACACCGCGATCCTGACCCGCTCGGGCGGCTCCAACGGCATCGGCTTTGCCATCCCCGCCAACCTGGTGCGCCGCTATGTCGATCAGGCGCTGGAAGGCCACGCCAATTTTGTGCGCCCCTGGGCGGGCATCACGGCGCAGGTGCTGGATGCCGCCATGGCCGAGGCGCTGGGCCTCGACCGGCCCGAAGGCATCGTGATCGCCGACCTGCATTCTGACAGCCCCTTCCGTGCGGCAGGCCTTGGTGTGGGGGACGTGATCGTGGCCTTTGGCGGTGTCGCCGTAAACACCCCGCAAGAGCTTTACTTCCGCATGGCCACTGAACCCAACGGGGCCGCCGCGCCCGTTGAATTCCTGCGCGCGGGTGACCTGATCGCGGCCAGCGTCACCATGATGCGTGCCCCGGAAACCCCGCCGCGCGACCCGGTGCAAATCGCCAATGGCCGCGTGCTGTCCGGGCTTTCGGTCACCAATGTGAACCCCGCCGTCGCGGCCGAGTTCAACCTGCGCGGGGTCGAAAGCGGCGTGATGGTTGTCACCCCCGGACCGGCCGCCGGGCGCGGCGGGCTGCGGGTTGGCGATATCCTGCTGAACATCAACGGCCAGCAGATCGACACCACCGCCGACGTGGCCCAGGCCGCCAGCGCTGACCGCCGCACCTGGACCTTCCGCTATCAGCGCGGCAACCAACTGGGCGTGTTGCGGTTCCGTCTCTAGCGACACTGGGCTAAACAAGGCGCATGGCCGACCTCTTTGATCAGACCCCCGCCACGCCCGACCAAGGCGCCGCTGCCACGCCGCGTCCGCTTGCGGACCGTCTGCGACCACGTGCGTTGACCGACGTGATCGGTCAGGACCACATCCTTGGCCCCGAAGGTCCGCTGGGCGTGATGCTGGCCTCGGGCTCGCTTGGCTCCATCATCTTCTGGGGCCCGCCCGGCGTTGGCAAAACCACCATCGCGCGGCTTCTGGCGGATGAGACCGATCTGGCCTTCGTGCAGATCAGCGCGATCTTCACCGGCGTGCCGGACCTGCGTAAAGTGTTCGAGGCCGCCAAGCTGCGCCGCAGCCAGGGCCGCGGCACGCTCTTGTTTGTGGACGAGATCCACCGCTTCAACAAGGCCCAGCAGGACGGGTTCCTGCCGCATATGGAGGACGGGACCATCCTTCTGGTTGGTGCGACCACCGAGAACCCCAGTTTCGAGCTGAACCGGGCCCTACTCAGCCGCGCGCAGGTGATGGTGCTGGAACGGCTCGACCTGGCGCAGCTGGAGCTGATGGCCCAGCGGGCCGAGCGCGAGCTGGACCGCGCGCTGCCCCTGACCGGCCCGGCGCGCGAGGCGCTGTTGGAAATGGCCGATGGCGACGGGCGGGCGCTGTTGAACCTGATCGAACAGGTCGCGGCCTGGCGGGTCGACACCCCGCTGGACCCCGCGTCCCTTGGCGCGCGGCTGCAACGGCGCGCGGCGCAGTATGACAAATCGGGGGACCAGCATTACAACCTGATCTCGGCCCTGCACAAATCGGTGCGCGGCTCAGACCCCGACGCGGCGCTTTACTGGTTCACGCGCATGCTGGAAGGCGGCGAAGACCCGCGGTATCTGGCCCGCCGCGTCACCCGGATGGCGGTGGAGGATATCGGCATGGCCGACCCGCAGGCGCAAGCCGTGTGCCTGCAAAGTTGGGAAACCTACGAGCGGCTGGGCAGCCCCGAAGGGGAGCTGGCGCTGGCGCAGGCGGTGATTTACCTGGCGCTGGCACCAAAATCCAACGCGGGCTATGCGGCCTATAAAAACGCCCGGTCTGCGGCGCGCAAAACGGGATCAGAACCGCCGCCCAAACACATTTTGAACGCGCCCACGGCGCTGATGGCCGAACAGGGTTATGGGGATGGGTATGAATATGATCACGATGCCGCCGATGGGTTTTCCGGTCAGAACTATTTCCCCGATGGCATGGCGCGCGGGGTGTATTACCAGCCCGTTGAGCGCGGGTTCGAGCGCGAGCTGAAGCGGCGGCTGGATTATTTTGTCAAACTGCGCGCGCAGCGGTCGTAACCCAATCGTGCGCCTTGCGGCGCAAGTTTTTTGTCTCGCGCGCCGCCTTCGGCTTTGCGCTCGGGTGGGCGCTGCTTGACATCCGTGGCGTGCCGCTTCAGGACCTGCTGCATGTGGATGACATTGGCACAAGTGGCATTGGGTGGCGCGGTTGGTGCGTCGGCCCGGTATCTGACCGGTTTGGCGGCGTTGCGGCTGTTAGGGCCGGGGTTTCCCTGGGGTACGTTTGTGGTGAACGTCGTGGGTTCGTTCGTGATGGGTATCCTGGCCGTGGTTCTGGTGCAGTCGGGCGGGCGGTTTTCGCCATTGCTGATGACCGGTGTTTTAGGCGGGTTCACCACGTTTTCGGCCTTTTCCCTGGACGCGGTGACGTTGTTTGAGCGCGGGCAGGTGGGGTTGGCTTTGCTTTATGTGGGCGGCTCGGTGTTGGTGTCGATTGTGGCTTTGGCGGCGGGGCTGTTCTTGGCGCGCGGGGTGGTCGCATGAGCGGTGTACAGCAGGTGAATGTCGCCCCCGGCGATGGCGATCAGCGGCTTGATCGTTGGTTTCGTCGGCAGTTCCCGCATGTCAGCCAGGGCCGGATCGAGAAGATGTGCCGCAAGGGCGAGATTCGCGTGGATGGCGGCCGGGTAAAACCGGCAACCCGTGTCGAGGCGGGGCAGGTGGTGCGTGTGCCGCCGTTGCCCGAGCCCGGCCAGATCACCGCGCAGGCCAAGCCGCGCGTGTCGGATGCCGACACCGCGATGATGAAGCGCGCGGTGCTGTATCGCGATGACCACCTGATCGTGCTGAACAAACCCGCCGGGTTGCCGTGCCAGGGCGGCAGCAAACAGACCCGGCATATTGACGGGCTGTCCGAGGCGTTGTGCTTTGATCTGGACGAAAAGCCGCGTCTTGTGCACCGGTTGGACAAGGACACGTCGGGGGTTTTGCTGATGGCGCGAACCCGGGCCGCGGCAGCAGGGCTAACGGCCGCGTTTCGCGCGCGTGACACGCGCAAAATCTATTGGGCCGCGGTGGCTGGTAAGCCGATGCCCGGCATGGGCACGATCCGCTTTGGCCTGGTCAAAGCGCCGGGACATGGCGCAAAGGGCGAAGGTGAAAAGATGCTGTGCCTGCATCCCCGCGACGTGGACAACACGCCCGGCGCCAAACATGCCACCACCGACTACGCGGTGATGTCGAACCTTGGCGGGCGGGTCAGCTGGACCGCGCTGGTGCCGGTGACGGGACGCACACACCAGTTGCGCGCCCATATGGCCGAGATCGGGCATCCGATCATTGGCGATGGCAAATACGGTGGCAGCGGACAGGAAAACCTGGGCGATGGCTGGGGTGCGCAGCTGGGTGGCGAAATCAGCCGCAAGCTGCATCTGCATGCCCGCTCGTTGTCGTTCACCCATCCGGTGAGCGGTGCGCGCATGTCCTTTACCGCACCTCTGCCCGAGCATATGGCCCGCACGTGGAAGCAGCTGGATTGGCGCGAAAGCGATGTGCCCGCTGATCCGTTCGAGGACCTGGAATGAGCGACCTGCGTTTGGTGGTTTGGGATGTGGACGGTACCCTGGTAGACAGTCAGGCGCATATTCTCATGGCATTTGGCCGCGCGTTTGACGCGCTGGGTTTGCCCATGCCGGACCGCGCGGCGGTGCTGTCGATTGTCGGCCTGTCGCTGCCACAGGCGGTGGCAAAACTGGCCGGTGATCAGGACGCGGTCACGCAAGAAAAGCTGATCTCGCTTTACAAGGATGGGTTTCAGGCGATCCGGGCCGAGGGCGAAACCAGCCAGCTTTACCCCGGCGCCTTGGACACCTTGCAGGCTCTGCACGGCCATGACGAGGTGCTGATGGGTGTGGCGACGGGCAAATCGAAACGCGGGCTGGACCATCTGCTGGACACGCTGGACCTGCGGCGGTTCTTTGTCACGACGCAGGTCGCGGATTTCCACCCCTCGAAACCGCACCCTGCGATGCTGCAGGCGGCACTGGCCGACGCGGGGGTCGCGCCGCAGGATGCGGTGATGATTGGCGACACAAGCTATGACATCGATATGGGCCGCACCGCCGGTGTGCCCACGATTGGCGTGCATTGGGGGTTCCATCCCGCCGTTTCGCTGACACAGGCCGATCACCAGGCCACCGAATTTGCACAAATCCCCGCGATTCTGCGCGGGCATTGGGGGATCTGACATGTCGGAATGGGCGCCGAAACGGTTTTGGGACAAGGCCGCCACGGCCGAGACAGAGGGCGGTTTCACCGTAGAACTCGACGGTCGCCCGGTGCGCACCCCGGCCAAATCCGCGCTGGCCCTGCCGACCCGCGCGCTGGCGGATGCAATTGCGGCGGAATGGGATGCGCAGGTCGAAAAAGTGGACCCGTCGACCATGCCCTTCACCCGCTCGGCCAATGCGGCAGTCGACAAGGTAACACCCCAGCACGCCGAGGTCGCCGATATGCTGGCAGCTTACGGCGAGACGGATCTTTTGTGTTATCGCGCCACCGACCCACAGGAACTGGCGGCGCGACAAGAGGCCGAATGGGCCCCGTATCTGGCCCGCGCGGCCGACGAGTTTGCGGCCCCTCTGGCTGTTACGGCCGGGATCGTACCCGTGACCCAGCCGACCCAAAGCCTGCATAATCTTGCGGCGCAGGTGCATGCCTGCCCGCCCTTCGTTCTGACCGCGCTGCATGACATGGTGGCGCTGACAGGATCGCTGGTTCTGGGGCTGGGCTGCCTGCATCGCTGGGCCGACCCGGCCGAGATATGGCGGCTGTCGCGGATCGACGAGGAATGGCAGATCGAACAATGGGGGCGCGACGAAGAAGCCGACGCGTTAGCTGATTCCAAATTTGCCGAGTTACAGCACTCTGTACGCTTTGCAGAACTGATTGCCTCTTAAGCGCAGGGCAAGTTCCCCTGAACAATTCGGCGGCGGCCCGGTGCCAAACGGTAATTATTTTGCCATTTGGCCAAATTTGCGGCGAATGCCTGCTGGACGCCTCTTGACCTTCCAGAGCGAATTTGCCCAAACTTCCAATCACCTGCTGTGGATAACCACGGTTGGCAACTATGACCCCACGGCAGGGAGATGGCCGAAGGGGCTCAACAGGAAGAGGTAAATATGAAAAAATCCGTAATTCTCGGTGCCTTTGCGGTTGCTGGACTTTCGGCCGGAATGGCTGCTGCTGGTACGCTGGACGACGTGAAAGCACGTGGTCAGCTGAACTGCGGCGTGACCACCGGTGTGCCCGGCTTCGCAGAGCCCGACGCAAATGGCGTATGGCAGGGTTTCGACGTGGCGGTATGCCGCGCCGTTGCCGCAGCCGTTCTGAGCGACTCGAATGCCGTTCAGTTCGTACCGACCACCGGTAAAACACGCTTCACCGCGCTGGCTTCGGGCGAGATCGACATGCTGGCCCGTAACACCACCTGGACCTTCAGCCGCGACGTTGACCTGAAGTTCGAATTCACCGGCGTGAACTACTACGACGGTCAGGGCTTCATGATCCCGAAAGAGCTGGGCGTGTCCTCGGCCAAGGATCTGGACGGCGCAACCGTCTGCATCCAGACCGGCACCACGACCGAGCTGAACCTGGCGGACTTCTTCCGCTCGAACAACATCAGCTACGAGCCCGTGCCGATCGAAACCGGTGCCGAAGCTGTTCAGCAGTACACCGCAGGTGCCTGTGACGTGTACACCACCGACGCCTCGGCGCTGGCCGCACAGCGTGCGAACTTCGAAGATCCCGACGCGCACGTGATCATGCCAGAAATCATCTCGAAAGAGCCGCTGGGCCCGCTGGTCCGTCACGGCGACAACGAGTGGGGCGATATTGTCCGCTGGACGCTGAACGCGCTGATCACTGCTGAAGAGCTGGGCGTGACCTCGGCCAACCTGGCTGAACTGGCCGGTGGCACCAACAACCCCGAGATCAACCGCCTGCTTGGCACCGAAGGTGATCTGGGCGGTATGCTGGGTCTGGACGGTGACTGGGCCGAACGCGCCATCGGCGTGGCCGGCAACTATGGCGAGATCTTTGCCACCAACATTGGTGAAGAAACCCCGATCGGTCTGGCGCGTGGTCTGAACGCGCAATACACCGACGGTGGCCTGATCTACTCGCCGCCTTTCCGGTAAGAACGACCATAAGGGGGTGCGCATCGCGCGCCCCCTTTTTCCTTGCAACCGGAAAACCGGGCAAGGGCTTGCAGAGCACACGAAAAGAACGTGCCTGAATAACCAAAAAGCAAACGGGGAACGTCCTGGATGACGACCATAACCGACACGCCAGCACCGGCGTCGTTTCGGCTCTCTTCGCTGATCAACGACACCCGGTATCGCTCATACACATTCCAATTCATTGCCCTGGTCGCGATCATTGCGACCATGGCCTTCATCGGCGGGAACCTGGTGCGTAACCTTGCCGCCGCCGGGTTGAACATCAGTTACGATTTCCTCGGCGCGCAGGCCGGGTACGACATCAACCAGCGTCCGATTTCTTATGAAAGCACGGATACGCATGGTCGCGCGGCCATCGTTGGCCTGCTGAACACGTTGATTGTCGCCTTCCTTGGCTGCATCACCGCGACCGTCATCGGCGTCATCGCCGGCGTTCTGCGCCTGTCGCCGAACTGGCTGGTGCGCAAGCTGATGTCGATCTACGTGGAAATGTTCCGCAACGTGCCGGTGCTGATCTGGATCCTGATCATCTTCTCGATCATGATCAACACGACACCGGCGCCAAGGGCGTTCAAGGGCGAAGACGCAACCGCGTCGATGTGGTTCTTTGACAGTGTCGCGGTGACCAACCGGGGTGTGTTCCTGCCGAAACCGATTTACGAAAGCGGCTCGCTGATCGTTGGTATCGTGTTCCTGCTGTCGATTGTCGGCATCTTCGCCTTCCGCCGCTATGCGCGCAAACAGCTTTATGATCACGGCAAGCTGATCCCAACCTTCTGGCCCAGCGTGGCATTGTTCTTTGTGCCCGCGATCCTGGCGCAGTTGGTGCTTGGCAACCCGATCACGCTGGAATACCCCGAGCTTAAGGGCTTCAACTTCAAAGGTGGCATGACCGTCCGCGGTTCGCTGATCGCGCTGTGGTTCGCGCTGGCGATCTACACAGGCGCATTCATCGCCGAGAACGTGCGCGCCGGTATCCAGGCCATCCCCAAGGGCCAGACCGAGGCCGCAGGGGCGCTGGGTCTGCGACCGGGCCGGATCATGAACCTTGTGGTACTGCCGCAGGCGCTGCGGGTGATTATCCCGCCGCTCATCTCGCAATATCTCAACATCACCAAGAACTCGTCGCTGGCCATCGCCGTGGGCTATATGGACCTGACCGGCACGCTGGGTGGGATCACCCTGCTGCAGACCGGTCGCGCGATCGAGGCTGTGCTGCTCTTGATGCTCTTCTACCTGACCATCTCGCTCAGCATTTCTTTCGTGATGAACATCTACAACAACTCGATCAAACTGAAGGAGCGGTAAGCCATGACTGACACCAATGTCTCCTTCGTGCGCACCGAACAGATCCCGCCCTCGCCGCCACCCGCGGCCGAGGCCGGGATCGTCAAATGGATGCGCGAGAACCTGTTCTCCAGCATTCTGAACACAGTGCTGACGGTGATCGCCGCGTACGTGATCATCCGGTTGCTGATGGGCATCGTACCGTGGTTCGCCAATGGCGTCTGGGAAGCCGGATCGATGCGCGAATGCCGCGACATTCTGGCCGGCGCCTCGGGCGCCTGTTTCGCGGTGCTGGTGGATCGCTGGGATCACCTGCTGTTCGGGTTCAAATACCCGCCCGAGGCCTATTTCCGCATCGTGATCGCCCTTGTCCTGCTTCTGGTGGCCGCGCTGCCGGTTCTGTTTCAGACCGTCCCGCGAAAGCTGCTGTTGTTCACCGGGCTCTACCCTTTCATCGCCTATTGGCTGATTTGGGGCGGCTCGCTATGGACACCGCTGATGCTGCTGGCGCTGTTTGTGCTGACGGCCATGGTGTACCGGCTGATCGGCGAGCAGATCTCGACCGACATGCGCAAAATCGCCGCCGCTGTGGTGGGTTTGATCGCCGGCGTTGGCCTGGCCTATCTGCTGTTCATCGGCGCGGGCGAGCTGGGCTTTATCGCCAACTCCATCGGCACCTCCGGGGCGCTGAACACGGTTGCCTACGGGGCCTTCTGGCTGATGTCGGGCTTTACCTACCTGTTCTTCATCCCGATGGGCATCTTCGTGGGCTACGCGATCTATAACAGCTACGAGGGCGGCGGGCTTGTCTCGGTTGTAACCGCGCTTCTGTTCCTCTATGCGGCGCTGACCTTTGTCTTTGGCCCTGTTTCCGACGGCCTGGCCTCGGTTGTCGGGCTAGAGCTTCAGGCGGTCGCCTCGCGCGATCTGGGCGGCTTTGTACTGAACATGATCCTTGGCACCGTCTGTGTGTCGCTGTCGATCCCGCTGGGCATTGCTCTTGCACTGGGCCGACAGTCGGACATGCCGCTGATCAAAGGCGTCTGTGTGATCTTTATCGAGTTCATTCGCGGCGTGCCCCTGATCACCCTGCTGTTCGTGGCCAACGTGATGCTGGCCTATTTCATGCCACCCGAAAGCAACTTCGACCTGGTCTTGCGGGTGATCATCATGATCACCGCCTTCTCGGCCGCCTATATCGCCGAGGTGATCCGCGGCGGTCTGGCCGCCCTGCCCAAGGGACAATACGAAGCAGCAGACAGCCTGGGCCTGAACTATGCCCAAGCCACGCGGTTGATCATCCTGCCGCAGGCGCTGAAAATCTCGATCCCGGGTATCGTGAACGTGGCCGTTGGCCTGTTCAAGGACACCACGCTGGTCTCGATCATCTCGATGTTCGACCTGGTGGGCATGATCCGCGGACCGATCCAGAACGCCACCGAATGGATCGGCGTCTACTGGGAGGTGTACGGCTTTGGCGCCATGCTCTTCTTCGTCGTCTGCTACGGCATTTCGCAATACTCACAATGGCTGGAGCGTCAGCTTCAAACCGACCATCACTAAGAAAGGTTCGGAACAATGACCCAAGCACAAATGCAAGTTTCCGACGAAGTCGCCATCGAAATCCGGGGCATGAACAAGTGGTACGGACAGTTCCACGTGCTGCGCGATATCGAACTGACCGTGAACCGCGGCGAACGCATCGTGATCTGTGGCCCCTCGGGGTCGGGCAAATCGACGCTGATCCGCTGTATCAACGCGCTGGAGGAACACCAGAAGGGCTCGATCGTGGTGGACGGCACACAGCTGACATCGGACCTGAAAAACATCGACACGATCCGGTCCGAGGTTGGCATGTGCTTTCAGCACTTCAACCTGTTCCCGCATCTGACGATCCTGGAGAACTGTACCCTCGCCCCGATCTGGGTTCGTAAGATCCCCAAGAAAGAGGCCGAGGAAACGGCGATGCATTTCCTGGAAAAGGTGAAGATCCCCGATCAGGCCAACAAGTATCCCGGTCAGTTGTCGGGCGGTCAGCAACAGCGTGTGGCCATCGCCCGGTCGCTGTGCATGCGCCCGCGCATCATGCTGTTTGACGAGCCGACCTCGGCCCTTGACCCCGAGATGATCAAAGAGGTGCTGGACACCATGATCGAGCTCGCCGAAGAGGGTATGACGATGCTCTGTGTGACCCACGAGATGGGCTTTGCCCGTCAGGTCGCCAACCGCGTGATCTTCATGGATGCCGGTCAGATCGTCGAACAGAACGAGCCCGAAGCGTTCTTTAACAATCCGCAAAGCGACCGGACCAAGCTGTTCCTCAGCCAGATCCTGGGCCACTGATCGCGCCATCGCGGCCTGAAAAGTTTAAAGAACCCCGGCTTCGCGGCCGGGGTTTTTTAATAACTACGTTAAAGATCGGCCGGAATGGTGAAGTCCAGCACCTTGCCACTACCCGGCTGAACCTCGGCCCAATCGCTGGCCTCGAAGGCGGCAACAAGGGTTGAACAGGTAGGGTAATCGCGGAATCGCGGGTGGTCTGGCGGGCTGGCCAAAAGCGCCGCGGCAAAGCCGGCAATACCGGGGTTATGGCCCAACATCATCACCGGGTCGGCGGCACAATTCTGCAATGAATTCAACATCGTAGAAGGCGGGGCAAGGTAAAGATCGGGCTCGCGCCGGATCAGGGCCGTGTCGGGGAAATGGGGGGCCATCCGGTCCCAAGTTTCCAACGTGCGGCGCGCCGGCGAGCTCACCACTTCAGCCGGGATATATCCTTTGGAATTCAACCACTTAGCAATCTCGGGCGCAGCTTTCTGACCGCGCTTGTTCAGGGGCCTATCAATATCTTCGGCGGCCGGATCTCCCCAGCTGGACTTCGCGTGCCGAACAAGGATCAGCAATAGGGTCATATTGTGCGCTTCACCCGCTTCGTTGGCACCGTGGTTTACGAAGTTTGCACAGTTTCCGATGGACGAGCAAGCATAGGTTAATTCAAGGCTATCGCTGAGGCCGGATCAGCGACCCGGCACCGTGGTCGGTAAAAAGCTCTAGCAAACAAGCATTTGGCGCGCGCCCATCCAGAATGACGACGGCCCGCACGCCGCCATCGATGGCGGCCAGCGCGGTTTCGGTTTTGGGAATCATGCCACCGGCGATCACGCCTGCTTCGGTCAGATTGCGGATCTGGTCAGGGGTCAGTTCGGTGACCACCTCGCCGCTGGCATCCTTGACCCCGGCCACATCGGTCAGCAGCAGCAGGCGATCCGCCTCCAGCGCCGCGGCGATGGCGCCAGCCGCCGTGTCGCCGTTGATATTGAATGTCTCGCCGTTTTCGCCCGCGCCCAGCGGGGCAACAACAGGGATCATCCCGGCCTCAAAAAGGTTATTCAAAACATTGGGTTGCACCTTTGATGGCGTGCCAACAAAGCCCAGATCAGGGTTGGTTTGGGTGCAGGTAATCAGGTTGGCATCCTTGCCCGAAAGCCCCACGCCTTTGCCGCCCTGCCGGTTGATGGCCTGTACGATACGCTTGTTGACCTGGCCCGACAGCACCATCTCGACCACGCGGACAGTTTCTGCATCGGTCACACGTTTGCCGTTCACGAATTCGGATTTTACTCCAAGCTTTTCAAGCATTTCGTTGATCATCGGCCCGCCGCCATGCACGATCACCGGGCGCACACCGACCTGTTGCATCAGCACGATATCGCGGGCAAAGCTGTCCATCGCCTCGTCGCTGCCCATGGCGTGGCCACCAAATTTTATGACGACGACGGCACCGTCATAGCGCTGCAGGTAGGGAAGCGCCGCAGAGAGCGTACGCGCGGTGGCGATCCAGTCACGGTTCATGGCGGTTTGCTTTTTCATCTCGGTTTCCTCTGGAGGCTGTTGGTAAACCGGCGCCGCTGTCGCGGCAAGAGCTTACCTGACCCCCTCCCTGTCCCTCCCCATGGGGGGAGGGGACCTTGGGGTGATCGCACCTGACTATTCGATGCCGGCGATCGTGGCGCGCAGGGTGGGGATGCCAAGGCCTTTTTCGGACGAGGTGAGGATCAATTCAGGATAGGCCGCCGGGTGTTTCGACAATGCATTGCGAACCTGGGCAAGGGTCTTCTCGCGGTCCTTGTCTTTCACCTTGTCCGCCTTGGTTAGCACCACCTGGAAGGTCACGGCGGACGTGTCGAGGAGGGTCAGGATCTCTTCGTCGACCTTCTTCACGCCGTGGCGCGCGTCGATCAGGACAAAGGCACGTCGCAGGGTGGCGCGGCCCGCCAGGTAGGCCTTGAGCAGGCGTTGCCATTTTTCGACCACGGGCAGGGGCGCCTCGGCATAGCCATATCCGGGCAGATCGACCAGAAAGGGGCCGCCCGTGGTGGTGAAAAAGTTGATTTCCTGTGTGCGACCCGGTGTGTTCGAAGCGCGGGCCAGCGCCTTGCGGCCTGTTAGTGCGTTGATCAGGCTGGATTTCCCGACATTCGAGCGGCCGGCGAAGCAGACTTCGACCCGATCGGCGGGCGGCAAGCCGTCCATGGCCACGACGCCTTTGAGAAAGTCGGTTTCAGCCGCGAACAGCTTGCGCCCGCGTTCCAGCATTGCCGGATCGGGATCGGGGGCGAGGGGGAAGGGCAGGGTGGTCATGGCGCGGTGACCTTGTCACCGGCAGCAATGCGCCCGGGCTTGGTGACGCGCGCGGCAACGCCAAAATGCGTGTGATCCCAACCGTCGCGCAAGGCGGCCAGTGTATTGATATCGCGGCGGCCAGTATTCGGGTTTGCCTCGGTTGCGCGGCAACGCGTTATCGGTTCTTCCACCGTCAATTCGGCGTCGCCGATACCAATGGTGGCACCAGGCCATGCCAGTTCTTCGAACGGGGCCAGACCTTCGACCCACAGGTTGCCGCGGAATCGGCGGGCATCAAGGGGCTGTCCGATCTTGTCGCCCAAAGCACGCAGCGACGACAGGCCCATGATCGAGACCGAGGCATAGTCCACATCGGCCATCCCGGTTTCCGGTGCGGCGATCATTTGGGTCGGTTGCGGTCTTTCGGGCGCGTAGATCGGTGTGATCCAGTTAACCAGCGCCGCGCCCTCGGTGGCGGGATCGATGGTGAGGTCCGGCAGATCGGGGTGGCTGAACGTGATCCGGTTGCCCTTGCATTGGGCGGTCACCGCCATAAGGCCCGGGCCGTAGCAGCCGCGCGCGAAGTTGCGGCATTGCTGCCAGGCGCCGGTATCTTGCGCGTCACCGGTCAGGATCGCCCAGGCCCGGTCCAGCGGCAGGGGGCGGCCTGGTGTCAGGTCAACCAGCTCCAGCGGCTCAGCCCCCACGCCCTTGACCGGGTGGCGCCAGATCTGGGCCAGGGTCGGCGTCATTTCGCGTCGGGCTTTTTGTTGCGCTGAAAACTGGCGCGGATGTTGCCGAACACGTCGGGTTTGTAACCTTGCAGGCGCATGATCGAATACTGCTGGATGAAGGTGATCGTGTTGTTCGCGATCCAGTACAGAACCAGCCCGCTGGCGAAGGTGCCCAGCATGAACATGAAGATCCACGGCATCCATGCAAAGATCATGGCCTGCGTCGGGTCGGTGGGTGCGGGGTTCAGCTTTTGCTGCAGCCACATCGAGATACCCAGCAGGATCGGCAGAATGCCCAGCGAAATGAACGCCACAAGACTGTTGGGATCAGGCGCGGCAAAAGGCAGGATGCCGAAGAGGTTGAAGATCGAGCTGGGATCGGGCGCCGAGAGGTCTTTGATCCAGCCAACCCAAGGGGCCTGACGCAGGTCAAGCGTCACGAAGATCACCTTGTAAAGCGAGAAGAAGATCGGGATCTGCAGCAGGATCGGCAAACAGCCCGAGGCCGGGTTGACGCGCTCTTTCTTGTAAAGCGCCATCATCTCTTGTTGCAGCTTCTGGCGGTCGTCGCCGGCCTTTTCCTTGATCTTTTCCATCTCGGGCTGCAGCTCTTTCATCTTCGCCATCGAGACGTACGAGCGGTAGGCGAGCGGGAAGAGGATGGCCTTGATCAGCAGGGTCAGCGCGATAATCGCCCAGCCCATATTGCCAATCATCTCGTTCAGGGCGTGCAGCACGCGGAAGATCGGCTTGGTCAGGAAGAAGAACCAGCCCCAGTCAATCGCATCGTCAAAATTGTCGATATTCCGGTTTTCCTGGTAACCGTGGATTATGTCCCATTCCTTGGCACCGGCAAAAAGCAGGGTTTCGGATTTCACCGTTTCACCCGGCCCAACAACCAACGTGTCCTTGCGCGCAATGGACCGGTAGGTGTTGGCGCTTTGGTCATATTGCAGGATCGACTGATAGGGCGTGTCGTGGTCCGGCACCAGCGTGGCCATCCAATAGTGGTCGGTAAACCCGACCCAGCCGCCACCATTCACCTTGGCTACATCGGCCAGGTTCGTGCCATAGGACCACGGTGTATCGTCGTCCATATCGCGCATTTTCTTGTAGGTCAGCGAGTCGCGTTCATCATCTTTCTGGCGGATTGCGCCTTCGTGCAGCATGAAGACGCCTTTCAGGTCAACCGGTTCACCAACCCGTTCCAGTGACGCTTCGGGCGCGATGCGTGCGGTGGCGCCGCTGTCGTTGCGGACGCTTTGCACGATGGTGAACAAGTAGTCCTCGTCCACCGAGATATCGCGGCGGAAGGTCAGGCCCTTGGCGTTGCGCCATTCCAGAACCACCGGGGTTTCGGGTGTCAGCGTTTCGCCCTCTGCCAGTTCCCACAGGGTGTTGGCGTTGGGCACATCGTCGAATGTCAGGTCGCCACCAGGAGCCCAGCCGAACAGGGCGTAAAAGCTGCTGAGCTCGGTCGCGGGGCGCAGGAAACTCACGCGTGGGCTGTCTGCGTCCAGGGATTCGGCGAATTTGGTCAACAACAGGTCGTCGATCCGCCCCCCCATCAGTGACAACGAGCCTTCGAGGCTGGGTGTGATCACCGGCACGCGAGGCGCCGTGGCCAAGGTCTCGGCCCCTTGCGGGCTGGCGGATGGGGTTGGCGTGTCCGAAGAGGTTGCGGTAGGCGCCGCACCGCTTTCGGCGGGCGGGGCGGTCAGGCTGCCGGTTTCGGGATCAGCCAACGACGCGGGCTGTGGCTGTTCCGGTGGAAAAAACACCAGCCACACAAGCATCACGATTGAGCTGAGAACCACAGCCAGAATTAGGTTCTTATTCTGATCATCCATCAAAGACCGCCATCCATCGCGTATTCAGGTGATGGAGGTTCAACAGAAGGCGGGCGGGAAGGTCAAGCGGATTCCCTTGTTTTTGATGTCTCACCCGGCCTGACGGCGTGGTGTCTCAACAATGGGCAGCTTCTTGCGATGGCTTGTACACCACGCGATAGTTTCTTCGAACGGGATCGGCCGCGAAATCCCATAGCCCTGAACATGGCCGCAACCCAGCTGCGACAGCATTGCATGTTCCTCGGATGTCTCGACGCCTTCTGCAACTGTGTCGAGGTCCAGACGGTCGGCCATGGTTAAAATCGCTTCTACAAGATTGCGCTGCTCGGAATCCTCGTCGATTTTGGTCACAAAGGATCGGTCAATTTTCAGGCGGCCAACCTTGAACCGCCGGATCGAAGTGATCGAAGCCTGCCCGGTGCCAAAATCATCAAGATCGATCCCGCAGCCCAGGTTCGAAAGCGCGGCAAGATTGCGAACCACAACATCGTCCGGCGAATTGGCGACGACGGTTTCCAAAACTTCGACGGTCAGGCGATCTGGTGTCAGGCCAAAACGGTCCAGCTCCCACTGTATACGGTCGACCAGCCGGGGATTGCGCAGTTCATCGCCTGAAAAGTTTACACCCACATTCGGCACCTTGATGCCCGCGGTGTCCCAGCTGCGCAGGGCAGACAAGGCGTGGAACAGGATTTCCTCGCTCAAGCGTTCGGACAGCCCCGCATGTTCAATCGCGTCCAGAAACTGCCCCGGCGGAACCAGCCCGCGTTCCGGGTGGGCCCACCGGGCAAGGGCCTCGAACCCCGAAACCTCGCCGGTGTCGGTTGAAATCTGTGGCTGAAACCATGGCCGGATCTGTCCTGTATCCAGCGCCTCGGCCAGTTCATCGATCAGTTCACTGCGTTGCGCCACGGCAACCTGCATGTCCTTGGAAAAGGCGCGGATGGCGCCGGGCCCGTGTTGCCGGGCCTCCAACATTGCGGTTTCGGCCGCATTCATCATACCGGTGCCCGATGGCTGCGGAGACCGCGCTGGCAGGCAGAAACCAATCGAAGAACTGACATAGGCCGTGGTGGCATCGATACTGACCGGTTCGCGCACCGCATCCTGAAGACGCGCGCAGATTTGAAGAACGGTTTCCAGGTCCGCCCGCCGCATCGGGGCGAGGGCAATGGCGAAACTCGACCCTTCGGCGCGGGCCAGAATGTCTTGCTGTCGCAGCACGGATTGCAACCGTTCCGCAACCTTGCGCATAACGATGTCAACGGCAGGCAGGCCAAATCGCTGCTCAACATCGCCGACATCTTCAACAGAGACCACAATCGCCGCCGTTGCCGGGCTTCGATGCGCAAAAGCCGAATCCAATGCCGCCACCGCGTCACCACGCAGGCGCAGGCCAGTTGCAACATCCGTGCCACCCTGCGTTGGACCCGCCTGCGCCGTTTTTCCGAAAATCGCATAGAAGAACGGGGGCAACAGGGCGAAGATGACCAATGCCGTTTCCCCGCCAAGCCAAAACGCCGCAAGACTGCATGCAGGCAGGAAGGCAATCCCCTGCGGCATGGCAAACAGGCTTTGCGTTAAGCACGTAGCGCGCGCAAAAATGCGATCCATCGGCCGGCATCCTTTGGTCAATCGCGGAAAAACACCGCAGACCTTTAGGACGCTAGAGACCGATACTGTTCACGAGGTTAACGGAGTTGTGGAATATCTGGATAATTTTCTCTTTCTTTGCGCGGGTCTGTTTGAAGCCCGGCAAAGTCAAACAGCTTGGGGTCCAGCAAATGCGAGGGGCGTGCATTCATCAGCGCACGGAACATGACCTGCCGGCGACCGGGGCTGTTTTTCTCCCATCCATCCAGAATTTGCTTTACCTGTTGGCGCTGCAGCCCGTCCTGGCTGCCACACAGGTCGCAGGGGATGATGGGATAGTTCATCGCATGCGCGAACTTTTCGCAATCGGCCTCGGCCACATGGGCCAATGGACGGTAGACAAACAGGTCACCTTCTTCGTTCACCAGCTTGGGCGGCATCGTCGCAAGACGCCCGCCGTGGAAGAGGTTCATAAAGAAGGTTTCCAGAATGTCGTCCCGATGGTGGCCCAGAACCACGGCGCTGCAGCCTTCTTCCCGGGCAATGCGGTACAGGTTGCCGCGCCGCAGTCGCGAGCATAGCGCACAATAGGTTCGCCCCTGCGGCACCTTGTCGACAACCACGGAATAGGTGTCCTGATACTCTACCCGGTGCGGCACCTCCATCTTTTCAAGAAACGCGGGCAAAACCGTCGAGGGAAACCCCGGCTGCCCTTGGTCCAGATTACACGCCAGCAGCTCCACCGGCAGCAACCCGCGCCACTTCAACTCGTAAAGCACCGCCAAAAGGGTATAGCTGTCTTTGCCCCCGGACAGACAAACCAGCCACTTGGCGTCCCGCTCTACCATCCCGTACTGCTCGATGGCCTCGCGCGTGTACCGCACGATCCGCTTGCGCAGCTTCTTGAACTCGGTCGTCGAGGGCGCACCATGAAACAAGGGGTGGATGTCGTCGTTATCGTCCAGCATTGGTTGCCTTTCCTGCAGGCGTTTGACTTGCCATAAAGGAGCCAGTTTGCAAACGTCAATGCACAGCATCGGTGGGGGCCGGTTTTGGAACAAAAGCAAGAGCCGCGAAAACAGGGGTTCGGGCGGCGCGCGCCGTCGGCCTCGCTGGGCCTGTTGATCTTTGCCTTCGGCGTGTCGGCGGGGTTCCTGGTGGCGTTTTCCGGGTTGGGGGTGCTGGACGAGGGCACCGGGGTGATCCTGATCATCTTCCTGGCGGTGCTGATGTTCATCGCCGCGCTGGGCCTTGTGCTGTTCGTGTTCCGCAAACCGCTGTGGCGGCGGCTTTTCGGGCTGGCGGAAACGCAGTTAGAGCTGTTCGCCGGTCCCCTGTCCGACGTGGCCAAAGGCGCGGTGGACCGCGACCCGCACCGCGCAACCGAGGCCGCGCGCGATCTGGTTAACATGGCGCTGGCGCGCTACGCTTGGGTCTCGACCCGGCGCTGGGTGATCGGTTCGTTGACGGGTCTGATTGCAGCCATGGCCGCCTTTGCCGGCACCGCGCTGCTGTTTCGCCAGAACGAGCTTTTGGGTGCCCAGAACACCCGCATCGACACCCAAATCGCGCAGCTGGACCAACAGATCGCGCTGGACGATTACAACGTTCAACTGGCCGAGGCCGCGCGCAACGCCCAGCTGGTGGTCGAGATCACCAATATCGCACAGGCGCTGGGCCAGGCCGCCGACCGCCGTACCGGCCCGGTGGAAACCGCCGAGGATTTTGTGGCGGTGCTGGACCCGGTGGCCGACCTGCCGCGCGGGCTGGTGCTGCGCATCGCCTCGGCCAGCCAGGCCACCAAACCCTATAAGTTCCTGCAAACCGGCATCCGCCCCGAAAACCACAACGCCATGATGCAGGCCGCGATGGCCCTGCGCCCCGACCTGCCGCAAACCCGCGTGCAAATGGCCCAGGCCTTCCGCTGGCCCGAACTGCAAACCGGCACCCGCCTGATCGACCGCCCCGCCAGCCCCGAACGCGGGCAATTGCTGCGCGCGCTGACGGCCTCGGGCCTGCGCGAGCTGGAAGTGCTGAATTTCTACGGGATGGACCTGTCCTATGCCTATGCGCCCGGTATCCGCCTGTTCCTGATCTCATCGCAAATGGGGCAGTTCAGCTATGCTGATTTCTCCTTCGCCAATGTGCTGGAGACCAAGATGCAGGGCGCCTGGCTGTCCCATGTCCGCTTCACCCAGGCCTACCTGCGCGACAGCGATTTCGGCGCGCTGCCCGGCGAGCTGGTCAAACCGCCCTTCTCGGGCGAGCTGCCGTTCTTCAACACACAGCTCGACGGGGCCGATTTCACCGATGCGGTGGCTGAACGGGTGGGCTTTGTCGGCGCCCATGCCATGGCGGCAAATTTCGACGGGGCCACGCTGATCGCGCCGGATTTCCGCTATGCCACGCTGGCCGCCGCCACCTTCCGCGGCGCGGCCCTGATCAATGCGCAATTCGAAGGGGCTGACCTGCGGTCGGTCGATTTCGATGGGGCCGTGGTCACTGGCGCGGGCTTCCTCGACACTCTCACGGAAACGGCTGCCCCTGAAACCTTCCGGGCCGACCGCTATACCTTGGCCGAAATCTCACCGGCAGAGGCCATCGCGCGCATCGACTCACTCTACCGCTACCTCGACGCAGATACGCTACAGACGCTTGCCGGCGAAAACGGTCTCTACATCGTCACCCGCACGTCCCCCTTCGAAAACTAGAAATAACCCCAACCGCACCCACCAAACCCGAGCGCGGAGCCAAAGGCGACAAGCGAGACACAAAAACGCGCCGTCAGGCGCTCATTTGGGTCCACACCCGCAACCCGAACCGGGCTTGTCGGGCACCGGGTCATAGCCCGACCCGCCCCACGGATGGCACCGCCCGATCCGGCGCAGGGTCAGCAGACTGCCCTTCACCGCGCCGTGTTTCTCCAGCGCTTCCAGCGCATAGGCCGAACAGGTTGGCTGATACCGGCACGAATGCCCAACCCAGGGCGAAAACAGCAACCGATAAGCGCGCACGGGCAGCGCGGCGATATGGGCCAGCGGGGTCACGAATGCACCTTCTTCAACGCGTAACGCAAATCATTGACCAGATCGACATAAGCACGATCCGCCGTCACACCAGCCTTGCCGATCAGAACATAATCCCACCCCGCACGCCCTTTGACCCGCAGAACCTCATGCGCAATCGCACGCAGCCGCCGCTTGGCCCGGTTGCGCGCGACGGCATTGCCCACTTTCTTGGAACAGGTGAACCCCACGCGCACGTGATCCGCCACCTCGTCCGGCCCGCGCTTGCGCGCCTGCAGGATGAAGCCGCGCACGTTCTGCCGCCGGGCCCGCGCTGCTTTCAGGAAATCAGACCGCTTCTGCAAGACCTCCAGACATGACAAAACCGCCGCAGGCCCGTCCGAAGCAGGCACATCAGGGCCTGCCACGTTGTCCTCCGGCGGTGTCATATCAGATGCCTTGCGGCGCCGGGCTTACGCGCTCAGCGACTTCCGGCCGCGCAGGCGGCGGGCGTTCAGGATCTTGCGGCCAGCTTTGGTGGCCATGCGCGCACGGAACCCGTGGCGGCGCTTGCGAACCAGGTTCGAAGGTTGATACGTGCGTTTCATCGCGGCTCTCCGTTTCGTCGGACCCGAATCCAAAACCGGATTCGAGGGTCAAAGGTGTTCGAAGCCCGCTCATTAGGTCCATTGCGATCCCAAGTCAATTCGCTGGCGACGTTTTTGTAACATTTCACGGTGCAAAATTTCAGTGACCCGCAAAAATGCCGCTGAAGGGCCCGTTTGGATCACCTGGCATCAAGCCGCTGTGAACTGCGTATATTTTTGCCGCCCGCACCGTCATCTATGCCCTATGACAGGCACGAAGGACCGGAATACAGGCTATGACAGACATGACCAACCAGAAACAAGGCAGCGGATGGCGCAAGAAACTGCCGTTGATCGTCATCATCATCGCGGCGCTGATCGGTGCCTTTACGCTGCGCGATTACCTGTCCTTTGATACCCTGGCACAGCACCGCGAGGCCTTGATCGCCTTTCGCGACGCCAACTACGCCCTGACGGCGGCGGCGTTCATTGGAATCTATGTGCTGATCGTGGCGTTCTCGCTGCCGGGTGCCACGGTGGCCACGCTGACGGGTGGCTTCCTGTTCGCCACCTTCCCCGGTGCGCTGTTCAACGTTCTGGGCGCCACCCTGGGCGCGACGATCATCTTTCAGGCCGCCCGCTGGGGCTTTGGCGCGCAGCTGGGCGCAAAACTGGAATCCTCGGACGGTGCCATCAAGCGGATCAAGGACGGGATTGATGAGAACCAGTGGTCGATGCTGTTCCTGATCCGCCTTGTGCCGGTGGTGCCGTTCTTCGTGGCCAACCTCGTGCCCTCGTTCCTTGAGGTGCCCCTGCGCCGCTTCGTGATTTCGACGTTCTTCGGCATCATGCCGGGCGCGGTTGTCTATACCTCGGTCGGGGCCGGGCTGGGCGAGGTCTTTGCCCGCGGCGAAACCCCGAACCTTGGGATTGTCTTCGAACCACACGTGCTGTTGCCAATCCTGGGCCTTGCGGCGCTGGCGGCCTTGCCGGTGGCCATCAACCTGCTGCGCAAAAAGGGCTGAGCCATGACCGCGATCAAGACGGATCTGTGTATCATCGGCGGCGGCTCGGGCGGGTTGTCGTTGGCGGCGGGCGCGGTGCAGATGGGCGCCAAGGTGGTGCTGGTCGAAGGCCACAAGATGGGCGGAGATTGCCTGAATTATGGCTGCGTGCCATCCAAGGCGCTGCTGGCGGCGGGCAAACAGGCGCAGGCGACGCGGTTGGGCGGGTTCGGCGTGGCCGGTCACGACCCGCAGGCCGATTATGCCGCCGCCAAGGACCATGTGCGCAACGTCATCGCCACGATCGAGCCCCATGACAGTGTCGAACGCTTCGAAGGGCTGGGCGTGCAGGTCATCCAGGAATTTGGTGAATTCATCAGCGAGACAGAGCTGAAGGCCGGCGACCACGTGATCACCGCGCGCCGCTTTGTCATCGCCACCGGCTCGTCCCCCTTCGTGCCGCCCATTCCGGGGCTGGAGGATGTGGCCTATGAGACCAACGAGACCCTGTGGGAGCTGCGCGAGAAACCCGGCCATCTGCTGATTATCGGCGGCGGGCCCATCGGGTTGGAAATGGCGCAGGCGCATCGCCGCCTGGGCAGCGACGTCACCGTGATCGAAGGCATGAAGGCGATGGGCAAGGATGACCCGGAGCTTGCCGCGATCATCCTGGACAAGCTGCGCGGCGAAGGCGTTGAGATTGCCGAAGACGCGATGGCCGAGCGCATCACCGGGGACGCGGGCAATATCACCGTGCAAACCAAGGACGGGCGCAGCTTTACCGGCACGCATCTGCTGATGGCCGTGGGCCGCAAGGCCAATACCGACCGGCTGAACCTAAAGGTCGCCGGGGTGGAGACCACCCGCGCCGGGGTTCAGGTGGATGCCAGCCTGCGCAGTACCAACAAGCGGATCTATGCCATCGGCGACGCGGCGGGCGGTCTGCAATTCACCCATGTGGCGGGGTATCACGCCGGCGTTGTGATCCGGTCGATCCTGCTGGGCCTGCCGTCCAAGGCGCGCACCGACCACATCCCCTGGGCCACCTATACCGACCCTGAACTGGCGCAGGTTGGCCCAACCGAGGCTGAGGCCCGCAAAACCTATGGCGACAAGCTGACCGTTGCACGGTTCGAATACGCGGGCAATGACCGCGCCATCGCCACCGGCAAAACCACCGGCCTGATCAAGGTGATGGTGGTCAAAGGCAAACCCGTTGGCGCCTCGATCGCCGGGGCAGAGGCGGGCGAGCTGATTGGCATCTGGGCCATGGCCATCGCCAACGGGCTGAAGATGAGCGCCGTTGCCAACATGGTTGCCCCCTATCCGACGCTGCTGGAGGTTAACAAACGCGCCGCGGGTGCTTATTTCTCGCCCAAACTATTTGAAAACATTTGGGTCAAACGCGTGGTAGGGTTTGTGCAGAAATACCTGCCATAGCGTCAACAAGGGTAAACATACGTGCTGAAATCGCTCTCAGGTCGGTTTTTGATGCTGACGATTGTGTTCGTCATGCTGGCCGAGGTGATGATCTTTGTTCCCTCGATCGCGCGTTTTCGCGAGGATTTCCTGCTCAACCGGCTTGAGCGGGCGCAAATCGCGTCTTTGGCGGTTCTGGCCTCAAGCAGCGGGATCGAGATGGATCTGGAAGACGAGCTGCTGAAAAACGCGGGCGTCTTTAACGTGGTGTTGCGACGCGACCAGTCGCGGCAACTGGCGCTCAGCTCGTCCATGCCGGCCAGTGTCACCAAAAGCTTCGATCTGCGCGATGCCGGGCCGATGATGCTGATCCGCGACGCCGTGGCGCGGGTCTCGAACCCCGAAAATGAACTGATCCGCGTGATCGGTCAGCCGGTCAACGACGCCGGGCTGTTGATCGAAGTCACCATGTTCTCAGAGCCGCTGCGCGTCGCAATGATCGACTATGGATTGCGGATTTTCTGGCTGTCGCTTGTGATTTCGGTCATCACCGCGGTGTTCTTGTTCCTTGCTGTACAACGGTTGATGGTTGCGCCGATCCAAAAGGTGATCAGCGCCATGCGCGACTATGCCGAGGCCCCCGAAGACGCGCGTCGTATCATTTCGCCCGAAAGCGCCATCAACGAGATTCACGAAGCGGAAACGGCGCTGCAAACAATGGAACAACAGCTGTCGACCGCCCTGCGCCAGAAGGAACGTCTGGCGCAGTTGGGCGGGGCCGTTGCCAAGATCAGCCACGACCTGCGCAATATCCTGACGACGGCACAATTGTTTGCCGACCGGATGGAGCGCAGCCAGGACCCGGCTGTGGCCAAGTCCGCGCCCAAGATCGTGGGTGCCATTTCGCGCGCCGTCAGCCTGTGCGAAAACACGCTGGCTTTCGGCAAGGCCGAGGAACCCGCGCCGCGCCTGTCGCACATCTCGTTGGCCCCGTTGGTGAATGACGTGGTGGATTCCGAACGACTGGCCGCCGGCGAGGCCGAGATCAGCTTTTCCGAGGATGTGCCCGCCGGCATGGCCCTGCGCGCCGACCCCGAACAGTTGTACCGCGTGATCTCGAACCTTACCCGCAATGCACGCCAGGCCATCGAGGCAACGGGCAAGCCGGGCGAGATCTGTATCCAGGGCGCCGAGGAAGACCTGGAATGGTTGATCTGCATCCGCGATACCGGTCCGGGCTTGCCTCCCAAGGCGCATGAGCATCTGTTCAAACCCTTTCAGGGCAGCTTCCGCAAGGGCGGTACGGGGCTGGGCCTGACGATCAGTTCGGAATTGATCCGCGGCCATGGTGGACGGCTGGAACTGGCGGAAACCGGTGCACAGGGTACCGCTTTCACCATCCGCATCCCCAAGGGTGAACACGTAATCGAGGCACAGGCAAAATAATCAAATTTTGCCCTTGCCATTCGCCGGGCGCAGGTCTAAATGAGGCCTCCACGCGCTGGTAGCTCAGTTGGATAGAGTACTTGACTACGAATCAAGGGGTCGGGGGTTCGAATCCTCCCCAGCGCGCCAATTCCCCCCATTAAACGCCGGACAGATTTGACCTTTGCGTCATAAACTGACCCATCACTTCACGGGTTAACCGCTGCTGTTTCGTTTGATCTGACATCCTCACCGGAAAATCACGGCAGAATTGTCCCGTGGCGAACATGGGAGGGGGCGAGGCAATGCCATTCCGCCAGGGAGGTGTGGACCGCAGGCTCGGCAGGGGATACGGCCCTGCCTAACGAGCGGCAGAGGGCAACGCCCTTGCCTTAATGGCCAGGGACGTTTGGCTTCTCCAATTCCCTCTGGCCCACGAAATGGAAACCGCCGCGCTACCGGCCACCATTGCGGTCAATCGGTTTTAGAAATGAACTTCCGAGGAGCGGACAAAGCGCCATTTCGCTGCGGATGCGCCAACGGCCGCTTATCGGATTGGTCATTCTAAACAAAGAGGAAGCAACCGAGCTATCGGCCCGGATGCCTCCATATGCTTCGTGATGCGTCACCAATGGTTGGGATCGTCCAGCGGCCCAACGCATCGCGATGAACCTTTCAGCGGGACGAATGGCCCGGCGTTCAAGGTCTGGCCCAACCATCCATGCGGATACTGGAGCGACAAGGGCGGCTGCGCATCGGCTTCGGTGACGGGCGCGAAGCCCACTTTGGAATAGAAGTTGATGTCACCATAGGTCAGGGCAACATCCACCCCACGATCCCGAAGCGTTTGCAGAGCATGGGTGATTAATCGTTGCCCCAGCCCTTTACCCTGATGTGCGGTGGCCACCGCCACGGGCGCAAGAATGACCACCGTCCGTGTGTCATCGGCATAGATCATTGGCGTGAAGATGATGCTGGCCACAACCTCGCCTTTCTCGATGGTTAAGAACACGTGGAGGTCGTCTGACCCAAGCGACGTCAGCATGTCGGTGACCAATGCCTTGATCAGCGCGGCGGCTTCAGCCCCTTCGGATGCGGAGAAGGTGTCGAAGAACATCGCAATGATGGCATCGGTTTTGTCTGAGTATTCAGTCGTAAATTCCATGGTCTGTTCCTGTGGATCAGTTTATCAGGTTATCGTTGATTGAGCTGAGCACGCACGGCTTCTATCCCCAGTTTTGAGGCGCGATACGGTCGTCCGCTTTGCGAGCGGATGAAGCGCCGTTTTTTGAGCCGCAAGAAAACTGGGAGCGTGCATTCCGACAGGATGTGCCCATCGCGCGTGTAGCAGGTGATTTTGCGAATTTTGCCGTTCTCGTATCGCTCGTGGTGGATTGTTCCACCGAGCGCGAGTTCATGCAAAACACGCTGTTCATGTTTTGAGATGTTCAACTGATGGTCTCGATTTCATGAAGATGCAACAACAGACCACTCAGCGTGCCGCGTGAGCAGTCTTGGTGTTAAGCGTTCCCAGGGCCGAGTGGCGGGAACAGGCTTATGCCCGGGTCTCTTGCATAAAAACTCCATCTAGAGCAGCGGTTGCTGCTCTAGGTGTCCAAGTAAGTCCAAGTTTCAAAGAATGCAACCGTAGACACATCACCGGGGGGCAAAGCGCGTTCAGGGAGCAGTCCGACAAGATGGTACCGGAGTACAACCACCAAAACCGGACATTCGCGCGCAATGCAGCATTCTGTAGGTTTGGGCTCTTTGCTGACATTCGCTGCCAATGAAACCAACGGCCGCTATTCTTATTGAGTCAGAAATGCTTGTCGGTTGGGTGCGAATGAATGACGCGCTGCACTGAATTGATACACGAAATTCTCGGCGCGGGGTCCTGGGTTCGGGACGTTCCGCGCGCCTGATTGAAGCATTGACCGCTGTGAATTCCCGCTTCGATGGGCAGGAATGCGTCGCGTGTCGTTTGTCGCTTCACGTACAATTTGAAACTTCCGTCGCACTTGCAAGCGCCAATCGCCACTAGGTCCGTGATCCGGTCAGCGGAAGAAGGTCACGCCGCTTTGATAAGTGCCCATGACAATCCCGGTGCGGGGTTCTTTGCCGGCCATGTATTGAAACAGCGCAGGCTGCGCGAAACTGCGAGTGGCGGGGGCGAAATCACCGTTTGAATCCAGCGCAAGCGGGCCGGTCCACAGCGGGGTAACTGACAGCTTGGTTTCGGTCAGATCCACGTGCAACGCTGTCAGAACCGCATGGGGCTCGGTGGAGCCGGCGATTTGCAGGCTCATGCTGATATAGGCCACCAATCCTTGCGTTTCGGGGTCGCGCGCAAGGGTGATCGGGCTGGAAATCTCTGCCGACGTCGCGCGTTTCATGAAAAACGGGTCCAGCAAAGTGATGGGAGGGCAGGTGAGATCGGCCTTGATCTGGCCGGAACGGTTTGCGGCGTCGCGGACCACGAACATGTTCCCCTTGGACGCACAGAAAAACAGGCCCGTGACCGGATCAATTGCCGGGGCGGCCACCATTTCAGGGCTTTCGCGATCGGGGATGTCCATGTGCCATTGCGGCTGCAGCTTGCCGTCTTTATCGGCCACGCCGGTGACGGCGAAACCGCCCTCGGGGGTATTGCCGTTGACCAGGATCACCGGCGTGCCATCTTCGCGCAAAATGGCGCTGGCCGAGCCGCCCTGGCGCCCGTCGCCAACCACGCCGAACTGATACCGATCCGAAGATGCGCCCGTGACATCTGTTTCGGTCAAACGCGCGCTTTTGTCATCGCCGTTGCCCGATACCTGCACGCGCATCAGGCGCACCGGATCCATGGTTTTCTCGGTCGTGTGATCAGCCGTCAGCGCGCCTTGCATATAAAGGGTGTCGTCCACAAGGACGATCGATTGCATGACCTTGTAGCCCGCCATCTGGGGCTGGCCATCAACCATCAGCAGGTCGCGAATGGGATAGACGTCAACCGTGCTGCCATCGACCGGATCGATTTTGCACAGCACACCCTGGTGGGTTACGAAGACAATTTTGTTGTCCTTAGAATAGCGCAGGCAGCGCGCGCCACCGATCTTTGTGTCCGCGGCCTCGCCGGCCATTTCAGCGGTCGGGCGACGCCAGATGGTTTTGCCGTTCTCATCAAGACACACCATCTCGTCCGCGTTGGCTGCATAGACACGCCGGTCGCGGCTTCCATCGTCAAAGACTAGGTTCACCAACAACAGCCCGCTGATCCAGCGACCAGGCGCGGTGGAATCTTTCGGTTGATCCAGAATCTCGCGCTTGGTTTGCCAGATTTTTCGTCCGGTGTTTACGTCAAAGGCAACCAAGGCCGGCTCGCGCGCGCTTTCATAGACGCAGATTGCGTATTTCTCGCCGGTGTAGCCGCTGAAATTGATCCCGCCGCGGCTCGGGTAGGGTACGTGTTTGACTTCGGAAAGCGTGCGCAGTGGCGGCAATTCGCACAAGGAATCGTCCATCAGGTTGGAATGCGCCATGGGGCAGCCTTTGCCGTCTGGCTCGATCCCGACAAGGGTGCGCGTGTCGGTGGTTGTGGGTGGCTTGGCTGGCAGGTCTTCGTGGCGGTAACCGAAGGATTCAGCCAATTCACGGACTTCGGGCACGAACTCACCTGCATCGCTGCGCCACGGTAGGGGGCCGTTCAGCGGAGATTTTGGTGCGCGATAGGGGCGCAGCATTGGCGCCTCGAGAAAGTTGGAATCGTTGCCACCCAAGGCGTTTGTCGGGCCATAGCAGGCAAAAGGCGACTCTTCTGGATGCCGCATTTCGGTGACGGCATCGGGCCCGTCATCGATCCCAAGCCACTGGCAGATGCCTGGCAGCACCTCTTGCGGGTTCTCCAGAATGTCTTCGCCCCGCACGCGCAACCACCTGTCCGGCGCGACGTTCTTTTCGAAATCAAGAATGTATTGGTGCGATTGCAGCCAGTGGAATTGGGGGTCAAAAACCGGGTCGCCGCCGCCCCGTGCGTCCCAGCATTCCGGGCGCGATGCTTCCAGTCCAATACGAAACCACTCGGTATTCACCATGGACGAACAGTTGGAATAGGGATGCCGGGTCACGTGGATGAACCGCGCATCGGGCGCCAGGCTCAGCAGGTTGTTCAGGTATCGCGGCTCGGTCACCGTCATCGGGCTTTTCTCGACGATCCCGCGCGGCGAAACGCTGGCTTCCAGCATCGCAAAAAGTGCGGCCGTGGTCATGGACTGGTTGTTAAACAGCCATTGTTCCGCCTGAAAGGCGGATGCATTCGTCTGGGCACCAGTTTCCAGTTGCGCAATCGCCCGCACAAGCCCGGCGCGCAGGAAGGGGCGATAATTGCCACCTGTCATCTGCAGCCACTCGCCCACCGTGTCGGCAATCGAAAGGTTCGTTTCGGGAACGCCGTAAAGCTGCGGGTGCTGGCCGATGACCGCGCTCAGGACCGACGTAAAGGCGCGGCCCGGGCCAAGCAGGAATACAGAAGCGACCATAATTCACCTTATTCAAATTCGCGCAGCATCCGTCCGGGCAGACATCCACCACCGCCGTTTTTCAAGTAACGCTATCTAGAACAGATTTTGCGAGGCCTTGAAAGAGTCTCGGGGCAGGCTGGCTCCGTTCCGGGCAAATCGTTGGCCCATGCTGCACGGTTTGGCAAAACGCGACGGCGCGACTGGACGGCACATCGCCTCCACGCCCGCTGCTGTCCGCCGTACCCGGTTGGTGGGCGCGCTAAAGCTCGGTCACCTCACCGGTCACGTTGTCCACCACCAGCAACGTGTCAAACCGGGTCATGGTAACGTCAGAGCCATAAAGATCGCGAATGCGTTGCTGATACTCGGCACCGTGCCATTTTTCGGCCGCTTCCATGGACTTCCAGACATAGACCCCGCCACCCTGTGACTTGGTTTCGTCGAAGAAATAGTTCTTGCGGATCAAGTCGGTGTTCTGCGACCAGGCCGGGGCGGTGGTGCGATACTTGGCCATCACTTCGTCCCGTGAAATGCCTTTGGGCAGATCAAAGGTCACAATCTCTGTAATCATGGCAGCGGCTCCTTTAATGCCCGAACTAGGCAAGGCAATGATCCACCATGTAACGTCAGAATGTAAAAGGAATTCGTGCGTCGGATCAGTCCGATGGCATACGCGCCAACCCGTCGACGAAGAAGGACCGGAACGCGGCGGGGTGTTCGCTCATCGGGAAATGGCCCACCTCGTCCATCACCGCCAGCGTTGCGCCGGGGATGGCGTCGGCGGTGCGGCGGGCATCATCCGGCGTGCAGGTGAAGTCATAGGCGCCCACGATGAAATGCACCGGCGTCTTGGCGGTGTCGATATCACCCAGATTGCCCACCAGGCTGTCGTCGCGGGTGTAAAAGCTCAGATCGCCCCGGAACACGCCCGGCCCGCTGGACATGAACATCCACAGCGTGTTCCACCGTTCGGCCAGCGGCGCGTGGGGCGAGATGTTGGTCGAGACCAGCGCCGCGCCCATCTCGCCGCCATGGGCGTCGGGGCGATGGAACCAGTCGATATCGTACCACGCGGGCTGAAAGTCCGACGCCTCGATGGCCAGGAACCCGGCGAACCGGTCGCCGTGATGGCGCGCCAGTTGCAGCGCGATGCGCCCGCCCATCGACACGCCCGCCAGCACCGGCCGGTCCAGTCCCAGCCCGTCGATCACCGCCAGAACGGTGGCCATGTAGGTTTCGGTGGTCAGCAGGTATTCCTCGTCGTGGAACCCTTCGGGTGGCAGGCTTTTGCCATGCCATGGCATGTCGAAGGTGATGATCCGGTTGGTCTTCGTGATCTCGGCATCGTTCAGGATATGGCGCCATTGCCGCGTGTCCGACCCCGCGGTGTGCAGGCACAGAACCGGGCAGCCCTGACCTGCCTCTTCGACGTAAATCCGTTGCGCGCGGCCCGCGACCTGCACGTTCAGATAGCGGCCAGTGATTGGTTCGATGCTCATGCCGCGCCCTCCCGTCCCAGCAACAGGACCTCTTTGAAAAACATCAGGTTCTTGACCAGCCGCAGGATGTCGCCGGAAAACTCCAGCCGCCCGATCTTGGCCATGGCAAAGATGTCGTGAAAGCCCGGCGGCGGGGTGGGGGTCCAGAATGCGGCCAAGGCTTCGGCATCGGTGCTCAGCCCAAACTGATAGGGGATCTTCTTGGACGGGCCGGGCGTGATCGTGGCCAGCGCGCCCTTGTCGAAATGCAGGTAAAACTCGTCACCATCCACCCGCAACAGCACCGTGTCCGAAATCAGCCGCCCGCGGCGCAGTAGCTGCGGTTTGTCTTGCAGGCGCATTTGCACGTCTTGCAGTTTCTCAAGCATCTTCCTTGCCCCGTGTCTCATTTGCTCGGAACCTAGGAAGACAGGGCAGACGGGCAAAGGTATCGCGCCATACCTGTACTTCGATCCGGCGAAACCGCAGCCTCGGGTCAAAGATCAGCCCGCAAGGAGGAGGACCCATGCGCAATATCACCATCGACAACATTACCGACGCCGTCGTGGCAGCCATTGGGCAGAACGGCGACATCACCCCGCGCCAGCGCGAGATCATGACGGCGCTGGTCCGCCACCTGCATGGCTTCTGCAAGGATGTGAACCTGACCACCGACGAGTTCATGGGTGCCTGCGATTTCCTGGCCCGCGCCGGGGCGGTGTGCAGCGACAAGCGGCAAGAGTTCATCCTGCTGGCCGACATCCTGGGGGTTGAGGTTCTGGTCGACATGATCTCGAACCCCACACCCAATGGCGAGACCACCGGCACCGTTCTGGGCCCGTTCTTCCGCGAAAACGCGCCGGTTCTGCCGCAGGGTGCGTCGATCGTGCAGAAACATTTCGACAACGAGGAAAGCGTTTTCGTCGAAGGTTACGTGCGCGACAAGGACGGCAATGCCATCCCCGGTGCGGTTCTGGATGTGTGGGAAGACGCGCCCAACGGTCTGTATGAAAACCACGACCCCGATCAGCCCGACTATAACCTGCGCGGCCGGCTCGAGACCGACGACACCGGCTATTACGCCTATCGCGCCCTGCGTCCGGTGCCCTATCCGATCCCCAGTGACTGGACCGCGGGCGAGATGATCTCGTTCATGGGGCACCACACGATGCGCCCCGGCCATATCCACGTGGTGATCAACAAGGACGGGTTCCGGCCTCTGATCTCGCAGCTTTACGACGGTTCGTCCGACTATCTGGACAACGATTCCGTGTTCGCCGTGAAGGAGGAGTTGATCGGAGAGTTCCAACCCGCTGGCGATGCGCTGGACACCGATCTGAAGGTGCGGTTCGACTTTGTGCTGACCGCCGCCGACACGGCCATGGCGGCCGAGTGATCTGCCGCCGGCGGAGGGATGTCCCCGCGTCCCTCCGCTCTCCCCCCTCGGATCTAACCAAACGGCCTCACGATGTTGAACCCTTCCCCTGTCCTTTCGGATCCCCTGGTGATTGAAGCGATCGAAACCACGATCGTCGATTGCCCCACCACGCGCGCGCACAAACTGTCGAACACCTCGGTGTCGTATCAGTCCTACGTCGTCGTGCGGGTCGCTTTGTCGGATGGCACCGAAGGATGGGGCGAAGCGGCCACGTTGGGCGGGCCACGCTGGGCCGAGGAAAGTGTCGAGGCGATCAAGGCCAATATCGACACCTATCTTGCCCCCGCGCTGATCGGGGCCGAGGTTCTGAGTTTTGAGGCCAACGCGCTGCGGATGCGCGCCGCGGCCACGCGCAACTCTGCCGCCCGCGCCGCGGTCGAGGCCGCAATGATCGACGCCGCCGGCCATTCTCTGAGCTTGCCGGCCTACGCGTTTCTGGGCGGCAAGGTCCGCGACGAGGTCGAGGTCTTGTGGGCGCTGGCCTCGGGCGATGCCGATCAGGAGATCGACGAGGCGCGTGACAAGCTGCAAACCCGCCAGCACCGGCGGTTCAAGATCAAGCTGGGCTTTCACACGCCGGCCCGCGACATGGCGCGGCTGGCCCGCATCGTCGAGGCGCTGCCCGGCGCCGTGATTGTCGTGGACATCAACCAGGGCTGGTCCGAGGCCACCGCGATCCGATATTTGCCGGCCTTGTCCGAGATGGGCGTGGCGCTGATCGAACAGCCACTGAAACCCGGCGCGCTGGCGGCCACCGCGCGCGTGGCCCGCCGCAGTCCGATCCCCGTGATGGTGGACGAAGCCGCCTTTTCCGCTGCCGAGATCGTGCAAAATGGCATCGCCGGGGCGGGCAGCGTCTATTCGCTGAAACTGGTCAAAAGCGGCGGGTTGTTTGCGCTGAAACGTGCCGCCGGTGTCGCCAATGCCTTCGGGATGGAGCTTTACGGCGGCTGCCTGCTGGAAAGCAGTATCGGTGCGGCCGCGCATTTGGCGGTGTTTGCGACTCTGCCTGAACTGGAATGGGGTTGCGAGCATTTCGGCCCGCGTATCCTGCGTCGCGACCTTGCCGCGACGGGGTTGCAATTCAGCGACTACAAACTGCGCATTCCCACCGGACCGGGCATGGGGGTTCGTCCGGACATGGACGTGCTGCGCGACGTGGCGCGCCCTTAGTCCTTTGGGCCGCGCCGAAACTTGCGGGCGACGTCGAAGAAATTCATCACGTGGGACGTGCGGTTGTCGATCCGCGCATGCAGCGACAAAGCCGTGCCGGGATTGTGGCCCTTGTAGCTGCGAAAAAACACGCCGGGCCGCGTTGCTTCGGACACCGATTTCGGCACAACCGCGATGCCGGCCCCAACTGACACCAGCGAGATTGCGGTCTGGTAATCCTGCGCCATTTCCGTGGCGCGCGGCTCGAACCCTTCACGGGCGCAGATCGCCAGCACCTGATCGGCATAGCTGGGCCTTGGGCGGCGCGGGTACAGCACCAGCGTCTGATCGGCCAGATCACGAAACGACAATGCCGATTTGGCGGCCAACGGCGAGTTGTCAGGGATCGCCAGGATCAGCGGCTCCATCGACAGCTCCTGCGACCGCAGCTCGTCATCCTGCAAGCTGGGCCGCGCCACAGCCAGATCGATCTCGCCCTGCACCAGCGCCGAGTGCAGCGCCGCGTTATTCATCGCCGACAGGGCCAGTTCCACCTCGGGATAGTGCGAACGATAGGATTTGATCAGCGTCGGCAGCACGCCATACGACGCGGACCCCACAAAGGCCAGCCGCAGACGTCCGGCGCTGCCTTGCCCCACGGCGCGGGTCTCGCGATAGGCCGAATCCAGACGGTCCACCAGATGGCGGGCATGGCCTTCGAACACCTCGCCGGCCTGCGTCAGCTTGATCTGAGACCGCGACCGGTCAAACAGCTGCGCGCCCACCTCGTCTTCCAGCGCCGAGATGGCGCGCGACAGCGGCGGCTGCGCGATCTGCAGCCGCGTCGCGGCGCGGCCGAAATGTTTTTCCTCGGCCAACGCAATGAAATACCTAAGGCGCCTCAGTTCCATAGCGTATCCCCCGGGTGTCAAGCCTCCTTTGTACCAGATGCCGCGTCCAAGCAAACAGTGGGCCGGGTATGACCCGATACCTTTCTGTGATGGAACACCGGCGTCATCCTGTTGTCAGCCGCATGAAGGGACATCAGGGAGGGAAACCATGTTCATCAATCGCCGCAAGTTGTTGAAGTCTGCTGCCTCGGCCGGGCTGGCCGCGGGGGCATCGGGCCTCGCGCTGCCGGCTTATGCCGCCAGTCGCCCGATCAAGATCGGCTTTGTCTCGCCGCAGACCGGCCCCCTGGCCATTTTTGCCGAGCCCGACAACCACGTGCTGAACACGTTCCGCAAGCAGATTGGTGACGGCATCATGATCAACGGGTCCAAGCACCCGGTCGAGTTCATCGTGAAAGACAGCCAAAGCAGCTCGAACCGCGCCTCAACCGTGGCGCAGGAGCTGATTTTCGAGGACGAGGTTGACCTGTTGGCCGCCACCTCGACGCCCGACACCACCAACCCGGTCGCCGACCAGGCAGAGCTGAACGGCGTGCCCTGCATCACCAACGACACCCCGTGGCAGCCGCATTTCTTTGGCCGCCAGGGCGACCCGGCGGTTGGCTTCGACTATACCTATCACTTCTTCTGGGGGCTCGAGGATATCGTCGAGGTCTTCATGGCCCAATGGGCGGCCGTGTCCACCAACAAGGTTGTGGGCGCGATGTGGCCCAACGACCCCGACGGCAACGGCTGGGCACATCCCGAGCTGGGCTTTCCACCGGTGATGGCGGCCAACGGGTTCGAACTGGTGGATACCGGCCGTTATCAGAACCTCAGCGACGATTTCTCGGCCCAGATCTCGGCCTTCAAGAATGCCGGGGTCGAGATTGTGTCGGGCGTGATGATCCCGCCCGATTTCACCACCTTCTGGACGCAAGCCGCCCAGCAGGGCTTTAACCCCAAGGTCGTGAATGTCGGCAAGGCCAGCGAGTTCCCGCAGGCCATGGCGGCGCTGGGCGACCGGGCTGACGGGCTGTCGGTCGAGGTCTGGTGGCACCGCACCTCGCCCTTCAACTCGTCCTTCACCGGCCAGACCAGCGCCGATATCGCCGACGCGTTCGAGGCCGATACCGGCGCCCCGTCGACGATGCCGCTGGGCTTCAAGCACTCGCTGTTCGAGGTGGCGTTGGACGCGTTGCAGCGCACCGAAGACCCCACCAGCCCGGAAAGCATCGCAAAGGCCATTGGCGAGACCAAGCTGGATACCTGCGTGGGCCGGATCGATTTCTCGGCCGGGCCGGTGCCCAACATCGCCAAGACGCCGCTGGTTGGCGGGCAGTGGACCATCGACAGCAAGGGCAACCCGCATCTCGATATCACGCTGAACCTTGGCCACACCGATATCGCCACCACCGCGGAAATGCGGCCCATCGGCTGATCGGCAATCCCTGCATGTCCGGGGCGGCCGCCTGCCGCCCCGGTTCCTGCTTGAAACGGAGGAACGCGTGACCGTACTTCTTGAACTTAAGGGCGTGAACAAGTCGTTCGGGGCCTTGCGCGTGGCGCAGGACGTGACGTTCGACCTGCCCGAAGGTCAGGCGCTGGGTGTGATCGGCCCCAATGGCGCCGGTAAATCGACCCTGTTCAACCTGATCGGCGGCGCCTTGCCGCCCTCGTCGGGGCAGATTGCCTTTGACGGCCACGATGTGACGCGCACCCCGGCCTCGGCCCGCTGCCGCGCGGGTGTTGCGCGGTCGTTCCAGATCCCGCACCCCTTTGTCGGCATGTCGGTGTTCGAGAACCTGCTGGTCGCCTCGTCCTTCGGCGAAAGTGGCCACACCGATCCCGAAGCCGCGGCGGCGCATATCCTTGACATCACCGGGCTGCGCCATCGCGCCAACCGGCATGCCGGATCGCTGACCCTGTTGGAGCGCAAGCGGCTTGAGCTGTCCCGCGCCCTGGCCACCGGCCCCAAACTGCTGCTGCTGGACGAGATCGCCGGCGGTCTGACCGAGGGTGAATGCCACGACCTTGTCGCCACCATCAAGGATGTGCAGTCCACCGGCGTGTCGATCATCTGGATCGAACATATCGTGCATGCGCTGATGGCGGTGGTGGACCGGCTGATCGTGATCGACTTTGGCCGCATCGTCGCCGATGGCGACCCTGCCACCGTGATGGCGCAGCCCGAGGTGCAGGAGATCTATATGGGCATCAGCGTGGAGGACGCGGCATGAGCCTGCTGTCCGCCACATCCGTCACCGCCCATTACGGCGATTTCCAGGCGCTGTTCGGCATCAACTTTGCCATGGCCGCGGGCGAGACCGTCGCCATCATCGGCTCAAACGGCGCTGGGAAATCCACTTTTCTGCGCGCCTTGACCGGCCTGCGCCCCACCACGGGCCAGAACATTCAGTTCGACGGCGCCCTCATCGCGGGCCTGCCCGCCGACGCGATCCACAAACGTGGCCTGGCCATGGTGCCCGAGGGTCGGCGGCTGTTCCCGTCGCTGACGGTCGAGGAAAACCTGCAGATCGGCGCGGCCGGCGGCCGGGCGGGGCACTGGACGCTGGACGCGGTTTACGACCTCTTTCCCGACCTGCGCGACAAACGTCGCAATGGCGGCACCGAATTGTCGGGCGGCCAGCAACAGATGGTCGCCATTGGCCGGGCGCTGATGTCGAACCCCAAGCTGTTGCTGTGCGATGAGATCAGCCTGGGCCTGTCGCCCAAGGTGATCAAGGACATCTACGCCGCGGTGCCCCGCATTCAGGCCGCCGGCACCTCGTTGATCGTGGTCGAACAAGACGTGGGTCAGGCGCTGGCCGTGGCCGACCGGATCTATTGCTTCATGGAGGGGCGTGTGTCGCTGACCGGAACCCCGGCCACCGTGACCCGCGCAGAGATATCGCAGGCCTATTTTGGTCTGAATACGGAAGGAACCGCTGCATGATCTGGGTGAACGCAATTTTGCAGGGCGTGCTGCTGGGCGGGCTTTACGCGCTGTTTGCCGCCGGGCTCAGCCTGATGTTCGGGGTCATGCGCTTCGTCAATATCGCCCATGGCGATTTCATCGTGGTGGGCGCCTATGCAATCCTGACCGCCATCGTGACCATGGGCCTGCCGCCCGTGCTGGGCGTGGCCGCGGTTCTGGTGCTGATGGCGGTGGCGGGCTTTGCCGGCCAATACGTGGTGTTGAACCGGGTGCTGGGCAAGGACATCCTGCCGCCGATCCTGGTCACCTTCGGCATGTCGATCATCCTGCAAAACGCGCTGTTAGAGATCTATTCCGCCGACAGCCGCAAATTGCCCACCGGCACGTTCGAGACATCGTCGATTGACCTGGCCGGCGGGCTGGCGGTTGGGGTGTTGCCGCTCTGCATGTTCCTCACCGCGCTGGCGGTGATCGGCGGGCTGCAGTTCGTGTTCTACCGCACCGCGCTGGGCCGGATGCTACGCGCCACCTCGGACGACCCCGAGATCGTGCCGCTGATGGGGGGCAACAACAACCGCATCTTTGCCATTGCCACGGCCATGGCCTCGCTGGTGGTGGGCATCGCCGGCATCTGGCTGGCGATGAAGACACAGTTCGACCCCGCCGCCGGCCCCGCGCGCCTGCTGTTTGCGTTCGAGGCGGTGATCATCGGCGGCCTCGGCAACCTGTGGGGCACGCTGGCCGGAGGCATCATCCTTGGCGTTGCGCAAACCCTCGGCGCACAGATCGGCGGTGGGTTTCAGATCCTTGCCGGGCATCTGGTGTTCCTGCTGATCCTGATCGTGCGGCCCAAGGGCCTGTTCCCCCGGATGAAAGGCTAAAACCATGGCAAACCGCATTCTTCAGGCGCTGCTGGCGCTGACCATCCTTGCCCTTGCCTTGGCGCCCCTTTGGGCCGGGCGCGCCGATCTGCGGCTGCTGATGGAGGTTCTGGCCTATCTGGCGCTGGCCCAGATGTGGAACCTGTTGGCAGGCTACACCGGGCTGATCTCGGTGGGGCAGCAGGCCTGGGTGGGGCTGGGCGGCTATCTGTTCTTTGCCCTGACGATCCTTGGCGGCGTGCCTGTCTTTGCCGCATTCCCGCTGGCTGCGCTGCTGACGGCGGTGCTGGCGGTGCCCACGGGCTGGGTCGCGTTCCGCCTGCAGGGCGCCTATTTCGCCATCGGCACCTGGGTCATTGCCGAGGTCTACCGGCTGGTTGCCGCACAGGTGGGCGCGCTGGGCGGCGGCTCGGGCATCTCGTTGCCCGTCGCAGTGGCCAAATCCATCGCCGAAACCCGCATGGGCCGCGAATACGTGATGTATTACATCGCCTTCGCGCTGGCGGTGATCGCGGTGGCCGGCGTCTGGCTGATCCTGCGCTCGCGCTGGGGTCTGGCGCTGACCGCCATCCGCGACAGCGAGGTTGCCGCCGAAAGCGTCGGCGTGAACACCATGCGGTCCAAGTTCCTGATCTATGTGATCACCGCCGGGCTGACCGGGCTGACTGGCGCTTTTCTCTTCTTCCAGAAACTGCGCATCACCCCCGACGCTGCCTTCAGCGTGAACGACTGGACCGCCTTCGTGATCTTCATCGTGGTGATTGGTGGCATTGGAACGATCGAGGGCCCGATCATCGGTACGATCCTGTTCTTTGCCCTGCGCGAGGTCGCGGCGGATTGGGGCACCTGGTACCTGATGGGTCTGGGCGCGTTGGCCATCGCGGTGATGCTGATCGACAAGCGCGGCCTTTGGGGCGCGATCCATGCACGCTGGGGCCTGTCGATCCTGCCCGTTTCGCGCAATTTGCCCGACTAGGCGGCGCGAAGGGCCGTGCTGGTGATCTTTGCCAGCGCAGCGCCGGTGTGAACGGCGGTGTAAACGGGCCGGGGAGGGCGCGCCAACGGTTCCACCGTCCGCGTGATCCAGCGCCGTTCCTCCATTCCGCGCAGCGATTGCGACAAGGCGCGGTCGCTGATCGTCATCAGCCCCTGCTTGATTTCGGTGAACTGCCGCGGTTTGTGCAACTGCGTCAGCACGGGCAAGGTCCACGCCTTGCGCAGCAGATCGCGATCCTGTGCAGCGGTGGCTCCCTGAACCTGCGCGGCAAGGGCTGCAGCCGTAACACCCTGCTCGGTCAACCGAAACTCGGGCCGTAACGGATGGCCGTGGCCGGGATTGCGCTCTAACAATCCGGTTTCAATCAGATGCTGCAGGCTTTGGGCAAAGGCGGTGCGCCCCGCGCCCGTCGCCTTGAGCAAAGGCGCCTGTCGACCCGGCACACCTTCATGCAACGCTGCCAAAAGCGGCAACGCCCAGGATCGCGTTGTCAGGTTGACAAGATGGCTAATGTACATAAAGTATAGTTAATATATTTTCAGACATCAGGAAACCCCATGCCCGCCATTTCACTTGAAAACACCATTACCATCGCGATGTCGGTCAGGGACCGCCACGCCAGCGCCGCCTGGTATGCCGACATGCTGGGCTTCGAGCTGATCTTTCACGCGGACGAGGCCGGCTGGTCCGAGGTTCAGACAAAAACCCCGGGCGTGACCATCGGGCTTGGCGAAGCGGTAGAGCCCGCGCCGGGCAACTGCGTGCCTGTCTTCGGCACCGCCGATCTGGATGCCGGCCGCGCACAGCTGGAGGCCGCCAAGGTGCGGTTCGACGGCCCAACCGAGGTGATCGACGGCATGGTCAAAACCGCCACCTTCTACGATCCCGACGGCAATGCGCTGATGCTGGCGCAGGATCTGACGGGCGGCTGATCGCGGTATTGCCGCTCCACCTCCAACAGCTTCTGTTTGCGCCACAGCCCACCACCATATCCCGTCAGCGCCCCATCGGCGCCCAGCACCCGGTGACAGGGCACCAGCAGCGCGATCTGGTTCGCCCCATTGGCCCGCGCCACGGCGCGCACCGCCTCGGGGCGGCCCAGCTGCGCGGCCAATTGCGCGTAACTGCGCGTGTGGCCCGCGGGGATGCGGCGCAACGCGTCCCAGACCGCCTGCGCAAATCCGCTGCCGCTGTATGCCAGAGGCGTATCAAACTGCGCACGCTTGCCGGTGAAGAACTCGTTCAGTTCGACCTGAACCTGCGCGCTGGGTTCAAACCGGCCCAGCCCGATGCGCCCACGCGTGTCCTTCTCCAGCCGCGCAATCTCGGTCTTCAGAGCCTTGCGTTCCAGAAACTCCAGCAGGTGCAGATGGGTGCGGCTGCTGATCGCAACCATGTCGCCCAATGGCGAGCGAATCCAATGGGCGCGCAACAGCGCGTCGTCCTGCATATGGCCCGGTGCCCGGCCCAAAAGGCGGGCAAAGGCGTCGCGAAACGCGCTGGCCGAGGCGAAGCCCGCCGCGTGCTGCGCCTCGATCACCTTGTCGCCGTCCGCCATCGCCAAAAACCCTTCGCCCAGCCGCCGTTGCCGCGCGATCTCCAGAAAGGTCATGCCGAACTGCCGCTTGAATACCCGCCGCACGGTCGACGGGGCAAAGCCGCGCGCGGCCACCGCGCCCTCGGTCCAGCGATAGGCGGGGTCGGCCTCAAGCGCCTCCAGTAGCGCGTTGATGCAAGGGTCCGCATCCGCCGCGGGGCGCATCGGGTGACACCGCTTGCACGGCCGAAACCCGGCCTGCAGGCAGGCCGCCGGGCTGGGGTAAAAGGTGCAATTCTCGCGCTTGGGTTTGCGGGCGGGGCAGGTCAGGCGGCAGAAAATACCGGTTGTGCGCACGCCAACAAAGGCCTGCCCGTCAAAGGCAGCGTCGCGGTCCAAAAGCGCGCGGTAAAGCGTGTCGTCGTCGGGCAGGTCAATCAACATGGATCTACCCTAACAGCCGGCCATTCGCCGTGCCGCCGAAAATCGCCCGTGTATTTGAAAATGTCCGCAAAAATGGCGACGCGCGGTCCGCGATCAGGGTTCGTCCCGACAAAGCGGGCAGACGCCTTCGGCTTCGACCACGGCTTTCTCAATCTGGAACCCGGCCAGGTTTGCAGTCTCGGCCAGCGCTTCACGCGACAAGGTGCCCGGCTCTTCGGCAACCGTATTGCAATCGCGGCAAATCAGGAAAGTTGGCGCGTGTCCGTGCCCGGGGTCCGAACAGGCCACAAAGGCGTTAAGCCGTTCGATCTTGTGCGCAAAGCCATGGGTCGTCAGGAAATCCAGCGCCCGATAAGCCACGGGGGGTTGCGCAGGGCGTCCTTCGGCCTCCAGCGCCTTCAGGATGTCATAGGCTCCCAGCGCCTTGTGATGCTCCAACAACAGTTCCAGTACCCGGCGGCGGATCGGTGTCAGCTGTAGCTTTTTTTCAGCGCATTGCGCTTCGACTGCGGCCATACGATCGGCCACGCAAGCCGTATGGTCATGCCCCCGAAAACCGAAACTGGCCATCATCACCTCGTGGAAAACCCTTTGCAAAAATTGATATAGTGTAACACCCGGCAAGGCAACCAGCTGTGCCTATATCCATCGGCGCGATTTATCCGTCGGCAGGTCGCGGTTGGGGCGCTGTTTCAGTTCGGCAGCGCGTACAGAACCCGAAAGGCCGACCGGTATTGCGGCACCATGACCCCGGTTCGGTCGGCGGCAATACATGCCCGCCCCACCGGTCGATTTCGGGGTCGTTCCCTTCGCCTCTGATTCGCGATCAAGACACTTGCGCGTTGTTCGTTTCGCCAAAACCCGGGCGATTAGCTGAGAATATCACGCAACTCAGGGGTGTTTTGTTTAATATTGAACCAAACTCTGAAGGCCCCGATTCCGCCTGCGCGATCATTGTTCAAAATGTTGGCCCCGTTGCACTATTTGAAGGCGTTTGCATAGCGGACATGCGTTCGTTGCAGGCTTCTGGGGGTGGAAAACCCTGAAAATAAGGCACTTGCATGCCTGCTATGCATTTCGAGCCCTGCCTCGCGCGAAAAAGTTACGATACGTCACTAGGCATCATATTTCCCACGCTCGGGTTCTTCAGGAGGAGAAACAATGTCCAAAGTCGCACTTGTCACCGGTGGATCGCGCGGTATCGGCGAAGCCATTTCGTTGAAACTTAAACAATCCGGCTTCACCGTGGTCGCCACCTATGCCGGCAACGACGAACGCGCTGCCGCCTTTACCGAGGCCACCGGCATCAAGACCTATAAATGGAACGTTGCCGACTATGACGCCTGCGCCGAGGGCATCGCCAAGATCACCGAAGAGGTCGGCCCGGTCGAGGTTCTGGTCAACAATGCCGGCATCACCCGCGACGCCCCGTTCCACAAGATGAAGCCCGAGCAGTGGCACGAAGTGATCAACACCAACCTGACCGGCGTCTTCAACATGACGCATAACGTCTGGGGCGGCATGCGCGAACGCAAGTTCGGCCGCATCGTCACCATCAGCTCGATCAACGGTCAAAAAGGCCAGTTCGCGCAGGCCAACTATGCCGCCTCGAAAGCCGGCGATATCGGCTTTACCAAGGCCCTGGCCCAGGAAGGCGCCCGCGCCGGCATCACCGTGAACGTTGTGTGCCCCGGCTACATCAACACCGACATGATGAGCACCATCCCCGAGAAGGTGATGAACGAAGTGATCCTGCCGCAGATCCCGGTGGGCCGTCTGGGCGAACCCGAAGAGATCGCCCGCGCCGTGGCCTTCCTGGCCTCGGACGATGCCGGCTTTATCACCGGGTCGACCCTGTCGGCCAATGGCGGTCAGTACCTGGCCTGATCGCATAACAAGGAGGAGACCGCTATGACCGGCCAGATCCCGGATATCGACCCCGTAGAGTCACAAGAATGGCAAGACGCCATCGAAGACGTCATTGCCCGCGATGGCGCTGACCGTGCACATTACCTGCTGGACAAAGCCGTTCAGCAGGCCCGTGCGTCAGGTGCCAACCTGCCGTTTTCGTCCACCACGCCCTATCAGAACACCATCCCCGTGGATGATCAGTACGAAATGCCCGGCGATCAGGACATGGAATGGCGCATTCGCACCATCAACCGCTGGAACGCGATGGCGACCGTGGTGCGCCGCAACAAGGAAAGCAGCGAATATGGCGGCCATATCGCCTCGTTCGCTTCCTCGGCGGTGATGTATGATGTGGGTCTGAACCATTTCTGGCGGTCGAAATCGGCGATCCATGGCGGCGATCTGGTGTTCTTTCAGGGCCATGTGATCCCCGGCATCTACGCGCGGTCCTTCATGGAAGGCCGGATCAGCGAAGAGCAGCTGGAAAACTTCCGCTCGGAAGTGGATGGCGGCGGTCTGTCGTCTTACCCGCACCCGTGGCTGATGCCTGATTACTGGCAATTCCCGACGGTGTCGATGGGTCTGGGCCCGCTGATGGCGATCTATCAGGCGCGGTTCATGAAATACATGCACAATCGCGGTTTGATCGACATGGCCGACCGCAAGGTCTGGTGCTTCCTGGGCGACGGCGAGATGGACGAGCCCGAAAGCCGCGGCGCCATCGACCTGGCGGTGCGCGAAGGGCTGGACAACCTGATCTTCGTGATCAACTGCAACCTGCAGCGTCTGGATGGCCCGGTGCGCGGCAACGGCAAGATCGTGCAAGAGCTCGAGGGTGACTTCCGCGGTGCCGGCTGGAACGTGATCAAACTGCTCTGGGGCAAAGGCTGGGACGAGTTGCTTGAAAAAGACACCTCGGGCCGTTTGCGTCAGCTGATGGATGAAACCGTGGATGGCGATTACCAGACCTTCAAATCGAAGGACGGCGCCTATATCCGCGAACATTTCTTTGGCAAATACCCCGAGACCGCCGAGCTGGTGAAAGACTGGACCGACGAGCAGATCTGGGCGCTGCGCCGTGGCGGCCACGATCCGCAAAAGGTCTATACCGCGTTCAAGAAAGCCTCGGACACGCAAGGTGTGCCCAGCTGCCTTCTGGTGAAAACCGTCAAGGGTTACGGCATGGGTTCGGCCGGCGAAGGCCAGAACACCACCCACCAGCAGAAGAAGATGGCCGAGGATCAGCTGCGCGCCTTCCGCGACCGGTTCGACATCCCGGTCACCGACGAAGACCTGCCCAAAGCGCCGTTCGTGGCGCTGAACAACGCGCAAAAGGCTTATCTGGCCGATCGCCGCAAAGAGCTGGGCGGCGCGTTCCCCAAACGCTTCTCGGATGCGCCGTCGCTGAACATCCCGGATCTGGAGAAATTTGCCGGACAGCTGAAAGGCACGGGCGAGCGCGAAATCTCGACCACCATGGCCTTTGTCCGCATCCTGACGACGCTTTTGCGCGACAAAGAGATCGGCAAGCAGGTTGTGCCGATTGTGCCGGATGAAAGCCGCACCTTCGGGATGGAGGGGCTGTTCCGCTCGGTCGGGATCTATAACCCGCTGGGTCAGAAATACACACCCGAAGATGCCGACCAGATGATGTTCTACAAGGAAACGACCGACGGTCAGGTCCTGCAGGAAGGCATCAACGAGGCTGGCGCCATGGCGGATTGGATCGCGGCGGCGACGTCGTATTCGAACCACGGCGTGCCGATGATCCCGTTCTACATTTATTACTCGATGTTCGGGTTTCAGCGGATCGGCGATCTTGCCTGGGCCGCCGGTGACAGCCGCGCACGCGGCTTCATGCTGGGCGGTACCGCAGGCCGCACCACGCTGAACGGCGAAGGATTGCAGCACGAAGATGGCCACAGCCATATCCTGGCCGGGACTATCCCCAACTGCATCACCTATGACCCGACCTTCAGCTACGAGGTGGCGGTGATCGTTCAGCACGGCTTGCAGCGCATGTATGCCGATCAGGAAGATGTGTATTTCTACCTGACGCTGATGAACGAGAACTACAGCCACCCCGACATGCCGATGGGCGCCGAAGAGGGGATCATCAAGGGGCTTTACCGGTTCTCGAAGGTTGAGAAACCCGGCAAGAAGCACGTGAACCTGATGGGGTCGGGCACCATTCTGGTGCAGGCGATGAAAGCTGCCGAGATGCTGGCCGAAGATTTTGGCGTAACGGCCGACATCTGGTCAGCGCCCAGCTTTAACGAGCTGGCCCGCGATGGGCAGGACGTGGCGCGTCACAACCGCCTGAACCCGCTGGACGATCCCAAAACGGCCTATGTCACCGACGTGCTTTCGGGGGCCACGGGGCCGGTCATCGCGGCCACTGACTATATGAAGAACTATGCCGAGCAAATCCGGCCCTTCCTGCCGGAAGGTTTGCGGTACACGGTTCTGGGCACCGACGGCTTTGGCCGCTCGGACAGCCGGGTGAACCTGCGCCGGTTCTTCGAGGTGGATGCAAACCACATCGCCGCTGCCGCGATGGTTGATCTGTACCGCGAGGGTGCGGTGACCAAGAAAGACCTGACCGCAGCATTGAAAAAGTATGACATCGACGGCGAGAAGCCCAACCCGCGGCTGGTTTGAGCGCGGACGGAGGAGATTGAGAAATGGCAATTGAAGTAAAAGTTCCCGATATCGGCGATTTCACCGATGTGCCCGTGGTTTCGGTTCTGGTCTCGGTGGGTGACGTGATCGCCGAGGAAGACCCGATCGTCGAGCTGGAAAGCGACAAGGCGACGATGGAAGTGCCCAGCCCGGCTGCCGGCAAAGTGGCCGAGATCAAGGTGGCCGAAGGTGACAGCGTGTCTGAGGGTTCGCTGGTGTTGATCCTGGAAGGCGAAGCGGCCTCGGGGGGTGTCGAACCCCCCTCGGCCGCGGCCGCCCCGGCCCCGTCGGCAACTGCCGCAGCGCCAGCGCCGGCGGCCCCGGCTGCCGCGCCCGCGCCGGTCACCGATGCCGGGTTCGGCAAGGCGCATGCCTCGCCCTCGGTCCGGGCATTTGCGCGGACATTGGACGTGGACCTGGCCTCGGTGAACGGGTCGGGCCGCAAGGGTCGCATCCTGCGCGAAGATGTCATGGCGGTTTTCAAATCGACCAAGGCACCCGTTGCGCCGAAAGGCGGCGACGTTCAGGCCGGTATGGGTATCCCACCGATCCCCGCCGTGGATTTCAGCAAGTTCGGGCCCACCGAAGATGTGGAAATGCCGCGGATCAAGAAGATCTCGGGGCCGGCGTTGCACCGGGCCTGGCTGAACATTCCGCATGTCACCCATAACGACGAGGCCGACATCACCGAGCTGGACAAATACCGCAAGGAGATGGACACCGCCGCCAAGGAGGATGGTTACCGCGTGACGCTGTTGTCCTTCGTGATCAAGGCCTCGGTCTCGGCGCTGAAGACGCATTGGGAATTCAACAGCTCGATCCATCCTGATGGCGACAAGCTGATCAAGAAGGATTTCTACAATATCGGTTTTGCCGCCGACACGCCGAACGGATTGATGGTGCCGGTGATCAAGGATGCCGACCGCAAGGGGCTGGTCGAGATTTCGAAAGACCTGATGGAACTGTCGGGCAAGGCCCGCGCCGGCGAGTTGAAGGGCCCCGATATGCAGGGTGCAACCTTCACCATCTCGTCGCTGGGCGGCATTGGCGGCACCTCGTTCACGCCGATTGTGAACGCACCGGAAGTGGCCATTCTGGGTCTGACCCGGTCGAAAATGGCGCCGGTTTGGAACAAGGCGACCGGCGAGTTCGAGCCGCGCCTGATGCAGCCCCTTTCGCTGAGCTATGACCACCGCGCGGTGGACGGTGCTTTGGCGGCGCGTTTCTGCGTGACGCTGAAGACGCTGTTGGGCGATATGCGGAAACTGATGTGGTAAGGAGCCGGTAAGATGGACGTTAAAGTACCTGATATCGGTGATTTCACCGACGTGCCCGTGGTTAGCATTCTGGTTTCGGTGGGCGACACGGTCGCCGCCGAGGACCCGCTGATCGAATTGGAAAGCGACAAGGCGACGATGGAAGTGCCCAGCCCGGCAGGCGGTGTGGTGAAGGCCATTGCCGTGGCCGAGGGCGATAATGTGTCGGAAGGCAGCGTGATCCTGACCCTGGAAGGGGATGCGGGCGAAGCCAAGCCGGCCTCGGGGGGTGTCGAACCCCCCTCGGCCGCGGCCGCTGTCGCGCCCGAGGCGGTTGCCGCAACCGGTACGGCCACCGGCGCCGGGGACGTGCATGGCGAGGTTGTTGTGCTGGGGTCGGGGCCGGGTGGCTATACGGCTGCGTTCCGGGCTGCCGATCTGGGCAAGAAGGTTGTTCTGATCGAGAAAGACAGCAACCTGGGCGGTGTGTGCCTGAACGTGGGGTGTATCCCCTCCAAGGCGTTGCTGCACGCGGCCAAGGTGATCACCGAGGCCGAGGAGATGGGTGCGCATGGCGTGTCCTTTGCGGCGCCCCAGGTGGATCTGGACAATTTGCGCGGCTGGAAGGACAGCGTGGTCAAACAGCTGACCGGTGGCCTGGGCGGTTTGGCCAAGGGTCGCAAGGTGCAGGTTGTGAACGGCTATGGCCGCTTCACCGGGCCTAACATGATCGAGGTCGACAATGACGGCGCAAAGACCACCGTCAGCTTTGACCAATGCATCATTGCCGCCGGCTCGCAGCCTGTGCAGCTGCCGTTCATTCCGCATGACGACCCGCGGGTGATCGACAGCACCGGTGCGCTGGAACTGGACGGTGTGCCAGAGCGTCTGCTGGTTCTGGGTGGCGGCATCATCGGGCTGGAGATGGCGACGGTTTATGACGCGCTGGGCTCGAACGTCACCATTGTCGAGCTGATGGATCAGATCATCCCCGGCGCCGACAAGGACATCGTCAAGCCCCTGCACAAGCGGATCGAGGGCCGGTACGAAGCGATCAGGCTGAAGACCAAGGTTACCGCGGTTGAGGCGTTGGACGAAGGCCTGAAGGTCACCTTCGAAGATGACAAGGGCGAGGTCAGCACCGACATGTTCGACAAGGTGCTGGTGGCCGTAGGCCGGCGTCCCAACGGGGCGTTGATCGACGCGGGCGCGGCCGGTGTGGCCGTGGACGAGCGTGGTTTCATCGCCGTCGACAGTCAGCAACGCACCGGGGTGGCGCATATCTTTGCCATTGGCGACGTGGTGGGTCAGCCGATGCTGGCGCATAAGGCGGTGCACGAGGGCAAGGTGGCCGCCGAGGTTGCGGCCGGGCACAAGCGGTTCTTTGACGCGCGCGTCATCCCGTCGGTGGCCTATACCGACCCCGAGGTCGCCTGGGTTGGCCTGACCGAAACGCAGGCCAAGGCCGAAGGCATCAAGGTGGGCAAAGGCGTGTTCCCCTGGGCTGCGTCGGGCCGGTCGCTGTCGCTGGGTCGGTCCGAAGGCATCACCAAGCTGATCTTTGACGAAGAGACCGACCGCGTGATTGGCGCCGGGATCGTTGGCCCCAATGCCGGTGACCTGGTAGCCGAGGCGGCCCTTGCGATCGAGATGGGCGCCGATGCGGTGGATCTGGGCCATACTATCCACCCGCACCCAACGCTGTCGGAAACGCTGAACTTCGCGGCCGAGATGTTCGAGGGCACGATTACCGACCTTATGCCGCCGAAAAAGCGCAAGTAAATCAACGGCGCGCGCCGGCCTAACCGCTGGCGCGCCTGTCCACCTGATCGTTGGGCATCCAAGCCCCGATCACCTCCAATGCGCGGGCCTTGCGCATGGGCTTGGCCAGAAAATCCGACATCCCTGCCGCAAGGCATTGGTCGCGATCTTCGGCCATGGCGTTGGCTGTCAGCGCGATGATGGGTACAGGGGCGGTTGTTTCGCGTCCCCGTATGGCCCGCGTGGCCTCTAACCCGTTCATCACCGGCATCGAAACATCCATCAGCACCATATCGGGTCGGTTGGCAAAAAACGCCTCCACCGCCTCGGCCCCGTTTTCGCAGATTTGCACTTCTGCGCCCTGTCCTTCCAGAATGCGGCTGATCACCAGCTGGTTGGTGCGGTTGTCTTCGGCGACAAGGATTTTCACATCGGTCAGTGATGCACCTTGCCCCGCCGACGTGATCGCTTGGGTGGGCCTTGCGCCCGGCCCCCCCGACAAAAGGCGGGCCATGGTGGATTGCAACATTTCAGCCCGCGCCGGTTTCAGCAATACGGCGTCAAACATGTCGCGCACAAGATCCGCACCGGCCACGTTCTTTTCAACCGAGGACAAAAGGACCACGGGGAAATCCGCAATCTCGGCCATGCCCAGCATGCGCTTGCGCAGGGTCAGGCCATCCATCTCAGGCATCTGGTAGTCAAGAAAAGCCAGATCAAATCGCGTGTGATCCCTCAGCTTATCAAGGGCCACAGGGCCAGATTCTGCCACCACAACCGTGGCACCCCAGCTTTCCAGATGGCGCTGCAGGATGACGCGATTGATCTCAAGATCGTCAACGACAAGCACATTCAGCCCCTTGGGCAGGGCGCCGGGGGCATCAAAGTTGGCCCCCGCGACCGGATCGCTTTCGGGCAGCGGCAGTTGAACGGTGAAATCCGATCCCTTGTTCAGTTTCGATTCCACGTCGATGGAGCCTTCCATCAACCGGATCAGCCGATGCGAGATGGCAAGCCCCAGGCCGGTGCCGTCGAATTGCCGGGTGCTTTCGTTATCGACCTGTTCGAAAGCGCTGAAAATGGTGGCCTGCTTGTCTTCGGGAATGCCGATTCCGGTATCACGCACCAGAATCCTTGGCGTCCCCGTTTCAGGGTCCATTTGCAACCGGATCAGCACGAACCCTTCATGCGTGAACTTCAACGCATTGCCGACGAGGTTGATCAATATCTGGCGGATACGGCCGGAATCTCCCAGAAACCACGTACTGGCGTCGGTTTGAATGTCGGTACAAATCTCGATCCCTTTGTCGGCAGCATTCGGTGCCAACAGCGCCGCAACATTGTGAATACACTCCGCCAGATCAAAGGGTTCCGAGCGGATTTCCATCTTGCCGGCCTCAACCTTCGAAAAGTCGAGAATGTCGTTCACGATCGCCTGCAACGCGTTGCAGCTTTCGATGACCGTGCGGGTGAACATCCGCTGATCATCGTTCAGCGGCGTTTCGTCCAGCAATTCGGCCATGCCGATAATGCCATTCATCGGGGTGCGGATCTCGTGGCTCATATTGGCCAGGAACGCGGCCTTGGCACGGGCTGCTGCCTCGGCCTGTTCGCGCGCGGCCTCCAGCATGATCTCGTTGCGTTTCAGTTCGGTCACATCGGTGCGCAGACCCACGACGTTGCCCGCCGCTGTCTTCTTGTCCCTTTGACGAATCCAGCGGCCGTCATTGGTCTCAAACACGCGCACCACGCCAAAATCGGACTGACGCCGGGCCATAAGCGCGGCGATGAACTCGTCCTCTTTGCCCTCGATATCCGGGACCACGCCGGAATGGGCCAGTTCACGTATCTGGTCCTCATAGGTCAGCCCCTTGCGCAAAATCTGCTCGGCCCCGGCGAACTGGCTGCGGAACGGGTCGTTGCAAATGAACATGCGGTCGTCGCTGTCATACAGAACGAAGCCATCTTCGATGGCCGCTATCGCGTCTTCGAACAACGTGTTCAGGCGCGCCATCTCGGCCTGTTTCCGCGCGTCAGATCGCGACATGATACGCAGCCCGTACACGAAACACGCACCCGACAAGAAGGCCAGGCACGGCACGATTACCGGCATCTGCAGCCAACCCGTCATTGCGCCTCCTCGAATGTCGATCAACTGGTCTGTTCGCGGATCACAGGATGGGCCGAGAAGGTTGTGCAAAGCTTAACACCCACACAGTTCGGGAAACCACGTTCATACTGGCGGCGGCAAAAGTTTAAACTATGCCCCATTGCGGGGTCAAAAACTTACAAAACCCCGTTAAACTTTCTTATAAAACACCGAAAAGCCAAACGCGAGGCTGGCCTGGCAATGACCATTTTGCCAAACAGATGTATTAATTGGCCGCCGCTGAAGAATTGGAAATAGAAATTCAAATCTCAGGGAAATCTGCACGTTTCAGTTTATATGTGCTTTAGCAATTGATTTGCAGGCCTGGCTGCCAAGGTAAAGCTCAATAAAGTCCGGGTTTTCGTTTATTTGGTCATTCAGAATTACTTCCAGCCATTCCGGATTTTTTTGGGAGAAACTCTCAATGTTGGCGCAAAGGGCCGCGCCGATGATCCCGGGATCGGAATTTGAAAGAACGACAAGAACCGCTTCCTGTACACCGCCGTCATCAAATTTGTCATCAAACGTATCAAGAAGCGCCGCAGCAATTTCTACCGACTCTGATTTTTCCAACTCATGCACAAATTCTACAAAGGCCAAATCGACATCAATATCATCGTGTGACACCTTTCGCGCATCTGACAGGCGTTTTGTGCGTTCAACAATGTCCGGGTACTTTTTCATATTAGATACGTTCCAATCAGGATATTCCTTTTGGTTCGCGCCCGAAAGTATCACCATTTTGGTATTAAGGCCAAATAAGCATTTCTACTCCAAGTTCCTGACCCCAGAAAACCCGGAAATAAATATCGACTTCTCTGATTGGAAACAGTTTTGGGTAGCCTCCTGAATATGGCCCGCCAAATGGGAAAGGATGTCCCGAAAGTTGGAAAGCCAGCGATGACTGGGAAAAGAGAAACCAAATGAGATCGCGTCCAAACTACGATAGATTTGATGGTTTCCAATTCCCTCAAGGCACCTCGCGCGGCACGGAACCTCGCGATGAGGCAAGGAGGATCGCGGCCTTAGCCCGACGAATCAATGGCCCGAAGAGCGTGGACCGGGCCAATCGACGGAAGCCGCGCCATTCTGGCCATGGAGATACCTGATGCAATGAATCGGAGATTTGGTGGAGCCTAGGGGAGTCGAACCCCTGACCTCTTGCATGCCATGCAAGCGCTCTCCCAACTGAGCTAAGGCCCCTTGCTGCGGCAGTTATCCGCTCGCCCGGGTGTATCTATGGAACACTGCGGGCGAGATCAAGCGGAAAATGCAGCTTTTATTCGTCGTCTTCGGCGGGAACGTCTGCGATTTCGTCCAAGGAAACGTCGTCATTGTCGTCGTCGTCCAGAACGTCATCTTCCAGTTCGATATCCGCGCTGTCGTCATCATCCAGCACATCCACTTCTTCGGCGTCGGTGCTTTCCTTGGCCGCTGTTGTGGATTGAGCATCGGACTTGTCAGCGACAAGACTGCGCGATTTTGTGTTGGTCAGGCTTTCAAGCGAAAAGCTGTGCCCGCATTCCGGGCAGACCATCGGATCACGTCCCAGGTCATAAAACCGGGTCGAACAGTTGGTGCAAACGCGCTTTACGCCCCATTCTTCTTTGGGCATCGGGATTCCCTTCGGTGATCGTCACTTGTGCGTGGGTCGGAGCCAACTGCCATAACAGGGGGACGGTGTCAAAGGGCTTTTGCCTAGAAAAGGTACGAAATCTGGATGTGTGTGCTGCGATGGGTTGATAGGGTAGGTGCATGGCCGAAACTCAGCCGACATATCTGGAACTGCCCGGCACGCCCGACCTGCGGGTGCAACTGCGCCGTTCCGCCCGGGCGCGGCGGTTTTCGCTGCGCGTTTCGGGGCTGGACGGTCGCGTGACCTTGACCTTGCCGCGGGGGGCTTCGGTGAGACAGGGGGCGGATTTTGTCCGCTCTCGCGAGGAATGGATCCGCCGGCATCTGGAAGACAAGCCGGAACGTCAAACACCCGGATTCGGTGCTTTGATACCCTTTGAAGGATACAAGCTGGAGATTGTTCCGGGCACCGGGCGTGCGCCGCGTTTGGACGGGATGCAGTTGCTGGTTCCGGGCACGGCCGAGTCAGTGCCGCGCAAGGTCGAGACCTTTCTGAAGCATATGGCGCGCGATCGTCTCGCCGAGGCAAGCGACCGCTACGCCGCCAAGCTGGGGCGTGACTACACCCGGATCACGTTGCGCGACACGCGGTCGCGCTGGGGCTCTTGCAGCTCACGCGGGGCGCTGAATTATTCGTGGCGTCTGATCATGGCCCCGGTTGAGGTGTTGGATTACGTTGCCGCGCACGAAGTGGCGCATCTGGCACAGATGAACCATTCGCCGGCCTATTGGCAGGTTCTGGAAGGGCTTTGTCCCGATTATCGTGACCACAAGGACTGGCTGCGCATACACGGCAACACGTTGCATGCCTGGGTGTTTCGCGATTGACCCTGCGGGGATTTGTGATCACATTTGCACCATGGAAGATTTGCCACGTCCCCCCGAAAGCGGATCTGCTGCGCACGAACATGTCTATCGCGTGTTGCGGGGCCGCATTTTGCACGGCCAGCTAAAACCGGGCGCGGCGCTGACACTGCGTGGTGTGGCCGATCAGTTCGGCGTTTCGATGACCCCTGCGCGCGAGGCGGTGCGGCGCCTGTCTGCCGAAGGAGCGTTGAACCTGTCGTCGTCGGGCCGGGTCAGCACGCCCGAGTTGAGCAATGACCGGATCGAGGAACTTGCCGCCATCCGCGCGCTATTGGAACCCGAGCTTGCCTCGCGCGCATTGCCGCGCGCCCATGAGGCGCTGATTGAACGCCTGCAGTCGATCAATGCAACCATCGCTGATGTGGTCAGCGTGGGCGACGCAGTTGGCTATATCCGCGCGAATCTGGAGTTTCATCGAACCCTTTACCTGCGCGCGCAGGCCCCGGCGATGCTGGCCCTGGCCGAGACCGTATGGCTGCAACTTGGCCCCACGATGCGCGCGCTGTATGGGCGGTTAGGCCGATCCGAGCCGCCCGGCCATCACAAGCTGATCATTGCGGCCTTGCGGGCCGGCGACGAACCCGGACTGCGCGTGGCGGTCCGGGCCGATGTCACGCAAGGCCTGCGGATGCTGGTCACCTGATCAGATCGGTGCGTCCTCGCGTACCAACCCTTTTGCCTTCAGTTCGGCCCAGAAATCGCCGGGGATCTCGGCATTGGCCGCGGCGATGTTCGCGGCCACTTCGGCCGGGCTTTTGGCGCCGGGGATAACCGAGACATGCGTGGGATGGCGCAGGGGGAACTGAAACGCGGCGTCGACCAGGTTGACCGAATGATTGGCGCAAACGGCCTCTATTGCGGCGACACGATCCAGGATCGGCTGTGGGGCAGGGTCATAGTTGTAGAAGGCGCCGGGTTTTGCCCCAGTCGCCAGAATGCCTGAATTATAAGGTCCACCTGTCACGATCCCGATGCCCCGCTGTTCACACAATGGCAGGAAACTGCTCAGCGCCTCTTGTTCAAGCAGCGTATAGCGCCCGGCCAGCAGGAACAGATCGAAATCGCCACGCTCGGCCAGTGTCTGGCAGACCTCCCATTCGTTGACCCCGGCGCCAATGGCCTTGACCACGCCTTGGTCGCGCAGTTCGATCATCGCGTCATACCCGCGGGTTTCAAACAGCTCGTTGATCCGGGCATCGGATGCTTCTTTCGAACCGTGGCTGAAGATACACAAGTCATGGGCATAGATAATGTCTAACCGCGAAGCACCCAGCCGTTCCAGAGACAGTTCAATCGACCGCATCACACCATCATACGAGTAGTCGAACACTTCCTGCCGGTTCGGTACATCAAACCACTTGCCGATACCGGACCTCTCTTCCGGGGCGCATGGCCGCAGCAGACGGCCAACTTTGGATGACAGCACATACTGATCGCGCGGTTTGTGGCGCAGGAACGGGTTAAGGCGGATTTCGGACAGGCCCAGCCCATAAAGCGGCGCAGTGTCGAAATGCCGGATACCGCCGTCCCATGCCGCGTCAAGGGTGGCGCGCGCCTCTTCATCGGAAATGGCTTGGTAGATATTGCCAACCGGCACAGCGCCAAATCCAAGTTCGGTAAAAGTCAGGCCCCCATTGGACAGACGGTCCCAATGGCGTGTCTTCAGTGTCATTTATCTATCTCCATAAGCGGGCTGTAATGCCCCTCTATTTCACGGCCCCAGCGGCCATGCCTTTGATGATGTACCGCTCCAGCACGATGGCCACGACAATCAGCGGCAGGATCGCGGCCGAAGACAGGGCCGCCATGGACCACCAGTTAATGCCTTGGCTGCCGGTCTGGCTGGCCACCATTACGGGTAATGTTTTGGCGTCAGTCGAGGTCAGCAGCGCGGCAAAGAAATACTCGTTCCAGCACAGAACCAGCGACAGGATGAACGCCGCCACCATACCTGGCAGGGCCAGCGGCAGAACGATCTGCAGAAACGCGCCCCAGATGCCCAGACCGTCGACCAGCGCGGCCTCTTCCAGTTCCACCGGGATGCCCTGGAACTGGTCGCGCATGATCCAGACAACAATGGGCAGGACCATCAGGGTGTAAAGCAGGATCAGCCCCACCCGCGTGTCCAGCAGGGCCAGGCTTTTGTACAGCACCAGGAAGGGCAGGGCCAAAACCACCGGCGGCAGGATCATCTGGCTGAGAAAAAAGAACGAAATGTCCGAGTTCCGCATGAAGCCAAAGCGATAGTTGAACCGCGACAGCCCATAAGCCGCCAGCGACCCCAGTGCCACCGCCAGCGCCGAGGCCGAGACGGCGACAATGGTTGAGTTCCAGAAACGTTTCAGGAACTCTTCGCGCACGGTCGAGACCTCGCCGATCAGGTCGGGCGACAGGCCCAGCGAGGCCCAGCCTTTCCAGCGCGGGGTGAAATCGACCCACGGGATCAGATTGCCCTTCATCACGTCGGGCGCCAGCTTGAACGCGGTGGTCAGCGTCCAAAAGATCGGGAAAAGGCAGATCACTGCCCATGACAGCAACAGCGCATAGATCACCGTGCGGCTGACCACCCGGCGCGCCTTGCGGGCGGTGTCGGACGGGTTGTCGTGAAAGATCTGGGTGCTGTCAGTCATGCCGGGCGCTCCATCCAGCGGCTCACAAGCTTCAGCAGCGCGGTGACAAACAGGATGATCAGCACCAGGTACACCATCGCCAGCAACGTGCCATAGCCGACATTCGACCGGTCACGGTATTCGCGGAAGATAAAGCTGGTCACGCTGTCCGTCGCGCCGCCGGGGCCGCCCGACGTGACGTTGATGATGATATCGGCCAGCTTCAGCTTAAAGATAATACGGATCACCACGGCGGTGACCGACACGGGCAGCATCAGCGGAAAGATCACTTCGCGGAACGCCTGCCACGCGCTGGCGCCGTCCACTTTCGAGGCCTCGATCACCTCGCGCGGCAGCGCCTGCAAACCGGCCAGCAGCATGATCATCATGAAGGGGATGAACGTCCACGCATCCATCGCCATGATCATGAACCGCGCCATTTCGGGGCTGCCGAAGAAACTGGGGCTGTCCCAGCCCAGCTCGCGTGCGGCACGGGCGATGGGGCCGAACCGCACCTCCAGCATCGACTTACCGATCATCCAGCTGACCGCGACGGGGGACAGCATCAGCGGCAGCAGGAACACCACGCGAAAGAATTTGCGCGCCCGGATTTGCGCGTTCAGCAGCAGGGCCAGACCGAAGGCGATGACATATTCCACCGACACGGCCAGCACGTAATAGACCATGTTTTTCAGCGCGTTCCAGTAAAACGCATCGTTCCACATCTGCACCAGGTTGGCCGTGCCATTGGGCCGCGCGCCGTTCTGGCTGGCCAGGTTCCAGTCGGTGAACGAGATGTATAGGCCAAACAGCAGCGGAAAGACCACAAGGCTGACCACGAACAGCACCGCAGGTAACACGAACAGGCTGCGTTTACCTTTTTCCCCCCGCGTTACCACTTGCGCAGCACAAAGCGCTGTGGCCCACAGAAGGTAGGCATATAAAACGGGCCGCCAGCTGTCGAAGCCGGCGCCGATATGGCCCGCCTCGTGCAAGGCTTGCAAAAGAGCCAACGCAGCGAACAGCGCGGCTGCACCCCAAGTCATCAGACGCCCGGTGCGTATCCGTGCCGGTGAAATCTGATCCGATGTCACCGTGTGCAACAGGTCGCCTTCGTTTTCCATTACCCACCCAATGCAATTTTTACCCCCGGCGAAACGTGCCGCCGGGGGCAGGGTTGATCACAGGCCCAATGCGGCCTTGTACAGCTTGATCTGGCTTTCACGCCCGATCTGATCGGTGATCTTGTCCCATGCTGCGGCGATGGCATCGGCACCTTCCTGAACCGAGCCGTATTGGCCGGCATAGATCTTGGCCAGTTCGTCCTCGGCGACCGAGTAGTACTGGAAGATCCCCGGAATGCGCGGTTCGATCGCAGCGTTGGGGTGGTTATAGCTGTCCGCGTTCGAGCCGAGGTAATCCTCGACAAAGGCGCGGTCATACCCGGCCTCTTCCCACTCGTCATAGTTGAAGTGCGAGTTGCGGTACGGCTGAAAGCCCGACGGATAGGCCGACATCCACAGCGACAGATCCTTGCCACCCAGATGCGCCGCAGCCGACCACGCGGCCTTTTTCTTCTTGTCGTCGCCATCCACGGTTTTCATCACGTATACGCCCCAGCCGATATAGGCCATGTTGGGGGCCTCGTTGCGGCCTTCCTCCCACGCGCCGGTGGCGGCGTTGTATACCGCATCGCCCGCCGGAATGGTCGAGAAGCCGATGACATCGCCCACGACAGAAGTGTCGGATGTGCGCGCGTTCGAGCCCACGTCGCCCCACCATGTCAGCATGCCGCCGGTGCCGGCCAGGAACTGCTGGAACGCGGTGGTCCCAGGGTCGGCGTTGATCTGGTCGGCCGGATAGGCCTTGTCGGTGTTGACCAGTTCCATCACCTCTTCGATGGCGCGCACGAAGGCGGGGTTGTTGACCCGCGGCTTCATGGTGTCGGGGTCGAACAGCCATGCCGGATCGTCGGCATGCTTGGCATAACCCGTGGCGCGGTCTTCCAGGAAGTAGAAGCCAAAACCGCCCCAACCCTTCAGCGGGTCAAGGAAGCCATGCGCCTCCAGCCCGGTCAGCGGGTCGGTCTTGCCGGCCAGGAACTTGGAATGCGCGTTGACCTGGCTCCAGGTGGTGGGAACCTCCCACGCGGACCCGTCGCCCTCTTCGGCCCAGGCTTTGGCGAAATCGGCGTTCTCGTAATAATCCTTGCGATAGGCAAAGGTGTGGCAGTCGCCGTCGATCGACACGCGATAGGTCTTGCCGTCCCAGGTGCCCACGGGCGCCTGCAAATAGCCGACATAGTCGTCCATATCGATCTGGTCTTTCACCCAGTCGGGCATTTCCGATGCCAGACCCTTGCCCAGCACGTCGCCTTCGAACGGGGCGCCCATCTCGATAATGTCGAAATCCACGGTGCCGGTGGCGATGGATTGCTGCAGGCGGGCGTTATAGTCGGCCTGCGCCAGGTCGATCCAGTTGATCTTAGCGCCGGTATAAGCCTCCCACGGTTTCAGAAAGCCGCGGAACAGGAAGTTGTGCAAGTTCTGGTTGTTCAGACCCATAAAGGTCAGCTCTACGCCTTCGAACTCTCCCTCGGCCACATTGGCCTTGGAGGCGCCCAGGCACATCTCGCCCACGGTCTGCCAGTCGCGGTCTGTCGGTGACCCCGCGCCCACACCCGGAATTTTCAGAATCTCGGCCCGCAGGTTCGCGTGCCCGTCGGCCAGCGCCACCCTCGGCATCGCGGCCGCGGCTCCCAATGCGGCGGTGCCCTTCAGCATGTTGCGGCGCGACATGCGCTGCACAGCGGTGACGTAGTTATACAGGTCTACTTTCATCGTCTCCTCCCAAAGACTTCAAACACAACCGAATTTCCCGTCGGGCCAAAATTGTATTGAATAGTTTTTTTAGTTGGCGGCGCCGGTAATCTGCGGTCATGGTTGAGTATGAACTGAAATGTTAGTGTGTCAATGATTGCCGTTTGGTCGGCATGGACAGGGCCGGGGGCCTTGGCTAGCATCCCAGATGCCACGGGAGGGGCAGCACGAAATGGCGACAGTTGCGATCAGCGACGTCAGGAAATCCTATGGGTCAACGCAGGTGATCCACGGGGTCGACGTTCACATCGACGACGGGGAATTCGTCGCGTTGGTGGGCCCCTCTGGTTGTGGCAAGTCGACATTGCTGCGCATGATTGCGGGGCTAGAGCCGATCAATGGCGGCACCATCGCCATCGGGCCGCAGGTGGTCAACAACCTGCCTCCGGCCGAGCGTGACATCGCCATGGTCTTTCAGTCTTACGCGCTTTATCCCCACAAATCCGTGGCCGATAATATGGGGTTCGCGCTGAAGGTTGCAGGCGTCGACCGGGCCGAGATTGCCACCCGGGTGGCCAAGGCGGCCGAGATCCTGGGCCTGACCGATCTGCTGTCGCGCAAGCCGCGCAACCTGTCGGGCGGCCAGCGTCAGCGCGTGGCGATGGGCCGCGCCATCGTGCGCGACCCGCAGGTGTTTTTATTCGACGAGCCGCTGTCGAACCTGGATGCCAAGCTGCGCATCCAGATGCGCGCCGAGATCAAAGAGCTGCATCAGCGCCTGCGCACAACCACTGTGTTTGTCACCCACGATCAGGTCGAGGCGATGACCCTGGCCGACCGAATCGTTGTGATGCAGGCGGGGCGCATCGAACAGATCGGTGCGCCGCTGGACCTGTACGACAACCCCGCCAACACCTTTGTGGCCACCTTTATCGGCGCGCCGTCGATGAACCTTCTACCTGGCACGGTGGCGGGCGAAACATTGACGCTGACGGATGGCCAAACACTGGCGATTGGCGCCGGTGTAACAGGCGCGGTACAGTTGGGTATTCGGCCAGAACACCTTTCGCTGTCGGGCAGCGGCCCCGCCTTGCAGGCCGAGGTTAAGGTGGTTGAGCCCACCGGGGCCGAGACCGTGGTGGTCTTTCGATGCGCCGGGCAGGATATTACGGCTGTTTTCCACAACCGACACGAATTTGCACCGGGTCAGAATGTGACCCTGCATGCCGATCCCGGGCGGCTGTATATTTTTGACGATGAAACCGGCCAACGCTTTACCGCCTCGGCCCAAAAGGAGACCCAGGATGCTTAAAGGCATAGACCCGATCCTGAACGCCGACGTTCTTTACGCGCTCAGGGCCATGGGCCATGGCGACGATTTGATCATCGCCGACACCAACTTCCCCTCGGACGCCATTGCGCGGCAGACAACGCTGGGCCGTGTTCTGCGCATTGACAGGCCGGTGGCCGAGGTGGCACGCGCGGTGCTGTCGGTCTATCCGCTGGACACGTTTGTCGATGACAGCGTCGGCCGCATGGAAGTGGTGGGCGAGCCGGACACGATCCTGCCGGTGATGCAGGAGTTTCAGGCCGAGGTTGCGGCAGCAGGCTGGGCTGATCCGGCGCTGCCGATCGAACGCTTTGCCTTTTACGACCGCGCCAAATCCGCCTATGCGGTGATCCAGACCGGCGAGCGGCGGTTTTATGGCTGCTTTGCCCTGCGCAAAGGCGTGATCCCGCCGGACGAGGGGTAAGCGATGAACAAGGTTGCCATCCTCGGCGTGTTTGTCGCCGACACAGCCTATCGCGCTGACCGGATGCCGCGCATGGGCGAGACCATATTGGGAAATTCCTTTGCGCTGGGCCCGGGTGGCAAAGGGTCGAACCAGGCAGTGGCCTGCGCGCGCGTCGGGGCCGAGACGCATATGATCACCCGGTTGGGGGTTGACGATTTCGCCGGCATGGCGCGCAGCACATGGGCCGAGGCAGGCGTGATCGGCCATGTGATCGACACGCCCGACAGTTACACCGGCGCGGCCTATATTTTTGTCGAGGAAGCCTCGGGCGATAACGCGATCATCATCTCGCCCGGCGCCGCGGCCCTGATCACCGCCGCAGATATCGAGGCGAACCGCGACGTGATCGAAGGCGCGGATGTCTTTATCACACAGCTGGAACAACCGATGGATGCGGCGATGCGCGGGCTTCAGATCGCGCGCGCGGCAGGCGTGACCACGATCCTGAATCCCGCCCCGGCGGCCGAACTGCCCGAAGGCATGCTGGCGCTTTGCGATTACGTTACCCCGAACGAGACCGAAACGGCCGAGATCACCGGTATCCCGGTCGAGACCGAGGCCGATGCCGCCCGTGCCGCCGAGGCGCTGAAAGCCGCCGGTGTCGGCACGCCGATCATCACGCTGGGCGAGCGGGGGGTGTATCTGCACAGCCACGGCATTGTCCCCGCCTTCAACGCCGGCCCGGTGGTGGAAACCACCGGCGCGGGCGACGCGTTCAACGGCGGGTTTGCGGCGGCCCTGGCGCGCGGCGAGACCCCGCAAGCGGCGGTGCGCATCGGCTGCGCCACCGCCGGGATCTCGGTCACCCGGCCCGGCACCGCGCCTTCGATGCCCAGCTGGGACGAGGTTGCCGCGTTGTTGGGGTGAGGTTGCGTTGGCCCTTAGCCGGTTAACAGCACCGAAGGTGCCCGGCTGATCGCCAGACCGCCCGTAAGGGCTGGCGATTTTGCGGTTGGCACGCCCGGCAGTTCTGTTGGAGGAACCGGGCTGTCATAAAGTGCCTTAACACACCCGTTGCATCGCCACCCCGCGGTCTTTTGTGCCAGGTGGATGGGATAGGTTTCGGTGCCTCTAGCCGGCCCGGATCATATCCGCCGCCTTCTCGGCGATCATGATCACCGGCGAGGCGGTGTTGCCTGACACGATCTTGGGCATGACCGAGGCATCCACGACGCGCAGACCAGCCACACCATGCACCCGCAACTGGTCGTCGACCACCGCCAACGGGTCGCCGCCCATCTTGCAGGTGCCCACGGGGTGGAAAATGGTGGTGGCAATGTCCCCGACGCCTTGCAGAATTTCTTCGCGGGTGGTCATGGCGGGGCCGGGCAGCAGCTCTTGCGGCGCATAGGGCTTCAGCGCCTCGGCGGCCATGATGTGGCGCACCTGCTCCACCGAAATGGCGGCCACCATCCGGTCGCGTTCGGCAGACAGATAGTTCAACCGAATGTCGGGCTGCACGGCCAGATCGCGCGTGGCGATATGGCAATCCCCCACGCTGTCGGGCCGCAGGTTGCAGACCGACATGGTGATGGCCGGGAACGGGTGCAGCGGGTCACCCAGCTTGTCGGTGCTCAGCGGTTGCACGTGGTATTCCAGATCGGGGGTCTCCAGCGACGGGTCGGATTTGGTGAACAGGCCAAACTGCGACGGCGCCATCGACAACGGCCCCGACCGGCGCAGCGCATAGTCCAGCGCCATGCCGGCCTTGCCCCAGAGCGAGTTCGCCTTCTGGTTCAGCGTCACCGCGTTTTCGATCCTGAAAACGGTGCGGATTTGCAGGTGATCCTGCAGGTTCTCGCCCACGCCGGGGCTGTCATGGGCCACCGCGATCCCCAGATCGTGCAGCCGGTCGGCCTGCCCGATGCCGGACAGTTCCAACAGCTTGGGCGAGTTGATGGCACCGGCGGCCAGCAGCACCTCGCGCCCGGCGCGCGCCTCAACCACCTGACCCTTGTGGCGATAGCGCACGCCGACGGCGCGGCGGCCCTCCATCATCACCGCCTCGGTCTCGGCCTCGGTCACCACGCGCAGGTTGGGCCGCTCCATCGCCGGGCGCAAAAACGCCTTGGAGGTGTTCCAACGCACGCCGCCCTTCTGGTTTACCTCAAAAAAACCCGACCCCTCGTTGGTGCCGGCGTTAAAGTCATCGGTCGGCAGGATGCCGCGCTCAGCCGCGGCGTCCTGAACGGCGTTCAGGATGTCCCAGCTCAGCCGTTGCCGGGCCACCTTCCACTCGCCGCCTTCGCCATGCAGGTCGGTCTCGCCGCCATGGTGATCCTCGGATTTGCGGAAATAGGGCAGCACATCGTCCCAGCCCCAGCCGCGATTGCCCATCTGTGCCCAGTTGTCATAATCGGCGGCCTGCCCGCGCATATAGATCATGCCGTTGATCGAGCTGCACCCGCCCAGAACCTTACCCCGCGGATAAGCAAGCGAGCGGCCGTTCAGCCCCGGTTCCTCGGCGGTGCGCATCATCCAGTCGGTGCGCGGATTGCCCATGCAATAGAGGTAGCCCACCGGGATATGCACCCAATGATAGTTGTCGCGCTGACCGGCCTCCAGCAGCAGCACCCGCGTGCGGCCATCCGCGCTCAGCCGATTGGCCAGCACACAGCCCGCTGTACCGGCGCCAACGATGATATAGTCCCAATCCGCCATGGGCTGTCCTCCCCGCGGTCGAGGCTGGCCCAAATACGCGTCGGGTTCAACGCCCTACCTGTCGCCGGCGGCAAGGCTTGCCCAGAACGGGCGCAGGGCGTCGGTTAGCGCGGTATAGCTGGCATAGCGCCTGGCATAGTGATCCGTCATCGCGGGGTCGGGCGTATAGGACCGGTCGGGGGCGGCCATGGCGTTGGCGGCGGCGGCGTAGCCGGGGAAGAGCTTCAGCCCCACCGCCGCCGACATCGCCGCGCCCAGGGCGCCGGTTTCCTCGGCGCGGGCGACGGTGACGGGGATCTGCAAGACATCGGCAAAGATCTGTGGCCAGACCGGGCTGCGAGCGCCGCCACCCGACAGGATCGCGGTGTCGAACTGCATGCCTGCGCCCGCCATCACGCCGATATGGCGTTTGTGTTCAAACGCCACGCCCTCGAACAACGCGCGCAGCAGGTGCCCTTCGCCGTGCCAGCCGGCCAGCCCGTAAAACCCGGCGCGGAAATCGGCGCCCTGACCCGAGCCGTACAGGAACGGGTGAAAGAACGGATCGTCCGCGGCGGGCGGCGTCGCGGCGACCGCTGTGTTGCAATGGCCAAACGGGTCGTCGTGATGGCCGCCGCGTTCGACCAGGTGGCGCACATACCATTCCAGGTTGGCCGCCGAGGTGGCGCTGGCCTCGAGCGTGACAAACCGCTCGGGGCGGAAGGCGGTGACCATGAACAGGTCGGGATTGGCCGGCGGGGTGGCCGACAGCACCTGGTTGATGCTCCAGCTGCCGGCGATGATGCTGGCCTGCCCGTTCTCGGCCGCCCCCGAGCCCAGGGCGCTGGCCACCACGTCAAACAGGCCCGCCATGACCGGTGTGCCGGCGCGCAGGCCCGTGGCGGCGGCGGCGGCCTCGGTCACGTGGCCGGCGATATCGCTGGGGTTCAAAAGGCGCGGCAGCAGGCCCATGGCGTCGTCCAGGCCATAAAGCTGCATCAGCTCGGTGTCATAGGCCAGCGTTGTCATGTTCAGCAGCCCGCCCCCCGACATGTCGGAGATCTCCGAGACGCGCTGACCGGTCAGGTGCCACGTCACCACGTCCTTGGCGCACAGCACCGTGCCCGCGCGGGCATAGGTGTCGGGCGCGTTCTGTTTCAGCCAGGCCAGCAAGGTGGCGGTTTGCGCCGGCCACGGCATCTGCAAACACCGCGCGTGCAGCTGAGCACCCGATTGTGCCTTCAGCGTGCCGGCAAGGTCAGCAGCGCGCGCATCCAGCGACTGAATGCCGATCAGCCCGTCGCCGGCCTGATCCAGCAGGTAAAGACCGTTGCCATGACCGGCGCAGGCGATGGCGGCGATATCGGCAGGATCGATCCCGGCGCTGGCGATGCAGTCGCGGATCACCTGCTGCGCATTGTCCCACAGCTCGGGGATCGAGCGTTCCACATGGCCCGGCGCGGGTGTGGCCGAGGCGCCATCGCGCCCGGCCATGGCCAGCTGCGTGCCATCGGTGCGGAACAGCACGGCCTTGATCACCGTGTTCCCGGCATCCAGCCCCAGCAGGTAACGTTCGTTCATGGTATCATCCTTGCGTGGATTGGTCTGTGTCGCAACGGGCATCGCGCGCGGCCAGGGTGGCGGGGTCTACCCGGTGAAACCGGTGCAGCGCTGCGCGGAACCGGGTGATCTCGGCCGCGGTTTTTTCCGCCGGCCAGCCGCGCGCCTGCGCCAGCTGGTTGGTCACCGCTTCGATCACCCGCGCGGAGATGGCGCCGGTGATGGCCAGATCGGTACGCCGCTGCAGGATATCGGCGGGGCTTTGCACCATTTCGTTGTCGATGATCCAGCCGATCTCGGAGGTGGTATAGGCGCTGCCCGGGCAAAGCGGCGCGTCGGGTCCGGCGGCGCAATGGCCCAGGATCTCTTCGGCGCGGCTGCCATAATGCTGCAGCATATGTTCGGCGCGGGGCAGGGGCACGTTGAACCTCCGCGACAACGTGTCGGCCTGCCGTTGCAGCGCCGCCTGGTCGGCGGGAAACCCCTGACCGCCGCCAATGGCCCGGTCCAGCGTTGCCACCTTGCGGCTGTGGCCCAGCGCCTCCAGCACCATGTCGGCGGACTGTTCACCAAAGGCGCGGAACGTGGTCCATTTGCCGCCGATCATGCAAAAGACCGGCGGCGTGCCGTCGATGCGGCGGGTGAAATGCCCGCGCGAGATGCGGCCGGTGAACCCCTCGTCGGACCGGGGCAGGGGGCGGACGCCGGAATAGGTATAGACGATCTGGTCCGGCGCGACGCGGATATCGGGGAACACGTGCCTCAGCGAGGTCAGGATATAGTCCAGCTCGTCATCTTCGCACCGCACCGGCCCGGCCTGATCCACCCGCAGATCGGTGGAGCCCAGCAGCACCCGGCCCAGATACGGAAACAGGATGCAGACGCGGCCATCGACATTCTCGAAATAGATCATGTGGCCGTTCAGGGCGGCCAACAGATCGGGGTTGTCGATGATCAGGTGCGAGCCCTTGGTGCCGCCCACGAACCGCGCATTGCCACCGTTCGGCAGCAGGTCGCGATTGGTCTCGTCCAGCCAGGCGCCGGTGGCGTTGACCATGGCCCGGGCGGTCACGTGCACCTCGGCCTGATTGGTCAGGTCGCGCACCAGTATGGTTTCATCCGTGCGGGAAAGTTCGGCGTAGTTCAGCGCGCGGGCCGCCGGGCAGTCGCGCAGCGTGTCGGTGATCAACTCCAGCCCCAGCCGCTCGGGATGCGAGATCCAGGCGTCGTAATAGGTGGCCGAAAATTTCAGCTTGGGGTTCAGCCGCGGCCAGGCGGCGAAGGTGGCGGCACGACCGCGAAAGGTGTGGCGCGGCATCTGGCGGCGTTTCGCGGTGAAGATGTCGTAAAAAGCCAAGCCCAGCTTGATCACCACCGCGCCGCGATTGGCCGGGCGGCTGCGTTTGGTCAGAAACCCCAGCGCGCCGTTGAAAATGCCCGAAAAGACCTGCGTGATCGGCACCGTGGTGGGCAGCGGTCGCACCAGATGCGGGGCATTGCGCAGCAGCGCGTCGCGCTCGGCCAGGCTTTCGCGCACCAGATCGAACTCGCCGTTTTCCAGATAACGCAGCCCGCCATGGATCATGCGCGACGGTGCCGCCGAACAGCCCGAGCAGAAATCCGACCGCTCGACCAGCAGCACCCGCAACCCTTGCAGCGCCAGCTCGCGCCAGGTGCTGATGCCGTTGATGCCGCCGCCGATGACGATGGCGTCAAAGGTCGGGTCGGCGGCCAGGTCGGCCCATGTGTTGGCCCGCGTTTCAGGCATGGCTTCTCTGTTCACCGCAGCCGAGGCCGCGGTGCCTTTCCTCGTTCACTTGTCATGGCGGATTAACCGGTGGTGACGATATCCGTCAGGTGCCGGGCGGCCGCTTCGTTGATGGTTTGGACCTGTTGGTCGGTCAGTCTGATGCGCCCGGCGGCGGCGTTTTCGGCCGCCTGTTCGGGGTTGCGCGCGCCGCACAGGGCAAAGGTGATGCCGGGCTGTTGCAGCGTCCAGGCGATGACGGTTTGCGCGATGGTGGCGTTGTGGTCGGCGGCAATCGGCGCCACCTCGTCCAGCAGGGCGGCCACGCGGGTGCGGTTTTCCACCGAAAAGCGCGGATCGGTGATGCGCAGATCGTCACCTTCGAACACCCGGTCCGGGCCGATCTTGCCCGACAGAAGACCCAGCGCCAGCGACGAATAGCTCAGGATCGACACGCCGTGATCGGCGCAGATCGGCACCAGCTCACCCTCGATCTTGCGGTGGATCATCGAGAACTCTTCCTGAATGCTATCCAGCTGCCCCGCCGCCACATAGGCGCGCAGATCCTCGGCCGTCACGTTCGACGCGCCGGTGGCGCGGATCTTGCCCGCCGATTTCAGCTGCAACAACGCCTCGAGCGTTTCGTCGATCGGCGTCGTGGGGTCCTGCCAATGGGTGATGTACAGGTCCAGGTAATCGGTGCCCAGCCGTTTCAGGCTCTGCTCTACCTCGTGCACGATGCTGTCGGCGCCCAGATAGCGGTGCACCGGCTTATCTTGTTGATCGAAGAAATGGTTGCCCTTCTGCGTGTGCCAGACCAGCCCGCATTTGGTGGCCAGCACCACCTGATCGCGACGGCCCTTGATGGCCTGGCCCACGATCTGTTCCGAATGGCCCATACCATAGGCCGGCGCGGTGTCGATCAGCGACAGGCCCGCGTCCAGCGACGCCTGGATCGCCTTGATCGAGGCCGCGTCATCCGCGCCGCCCCACATCCAACCGCCAATGGCCCAGGTGCCCAGACCCACCGCCGACGCCTCGACGCCCGATGCGCCAATGGGGCGGATCAACATTTCGTCGTTCATGCAGCTTCTCCCTCGCCTTGCATGCTGTCAGCCAGTTCCAGCACCTTCAGTGCCGTGGCCTCGTCCGTAATCAATGTGTCCAGGTATCCGCCGCGCAGTACCGCAAGGATCGGCGCCGCCTTGTTCAGCCCCGATGCCACGCCGATCCGTGTGGGGATGGCGCGCAATTCTTCAAGCGTCAGACTGATCAGTCGCCTGTTGCGTTCGTACTCGCAGGCCGTGCCGTCACCGGTCAGCAGATGTGCAACCAGTTCCGAACGCGCACCGGCGGCCTCGATCGCCTCGCGGTCAATACCGTTGTCGGGGTCCAGTTCGTAATAGGAACTGTCATCGGTCAGGATCGAACCGATGCCCACCATCATGACATCCGCCTGCCGCGCCTGTTCAAATACTTTGCGCACCGGTCCCATCTGCAAAACCATCTCGCGCATTTCTGGCGTGTCGGCAAAAAGTGGCGCGTGAATCTGGTAGGACTGACCGCCCAGCTTGTCTGCCATGATCGCGGCGACGTGGTTCACATCTGTATAGTGTTTGCCCTGCACCAACCCGGTCACAGGATACAAATCCACCGCGCGGCGCGTTCCGCCATCCAGACCCAGCGCCACCGAGCTGACACCCTTGCCCCCGGTGATTGCCAGTGTCATGCCATCCTGCAGGACCGAGGTCAGGTGATTGGCCGCCGCCACCCCAACCTCACGCAGCGCGGTTTCCAGACTGTCGCTTGCCGTCGGGGTGACGACGGCGTTTTTCAGCCCGCCCAGCTCGGTCAGCCGCGCCTCAAGCTCCAGCAGGTCCTGAATGGGCGAGGTGATCTTGATATGCACCAACCCCTCGGCCCGCCCACGCTTGATCATCCGGTTCACGGTGGCATGCGCCACGCCCAGCTCTTTGGCGATATCGGCCTGGCTGCGTTCTTCCAGGTAATACATCACCAGCGCTTTGTGCATCTGGCGGGCTTGGGTCAGGTCGTCGCGTCGGCGGTTGGCGGGCATGGGTATTATCCTTTCGGCATCAGGCTTTGCGCGTGTGCACGATATGATCAATCGTCACCGCAACCAACAAGATGCCACCCTTGATGCCGTCCTGCCAGAACACTGGCACATCCAGCAGCTGCAAGGACGAACTGACCAGCGACAGCAGCGCGATACCCAAGATCGCCCCCAGCACCGAACCCTGGCCGCCATAAAGGCCCGCGCCCCCGATCACCGCGGCGGCGATCACGTTCAGCTCCATCCCCACGCCAAACTGGGGCGGGGCCGCGCCAAAGCGCGACATGAAGATCACGCCGGCCAGCCCCGCCAGGGTGGAACACAGGATAATCGCACCGGCTTTGACCCGCTTGACGCGGATGCCCGAATACTCGGCCGCCTTTTCGTTCGAGCCCACGTAATAGACCCGCCGGAAAATCGTCGCCCGCCGCAGCAGAAAGTCCGCCACACCCACGATGACAAAGAACAGGATCACCACGAAAGGAATTCCGTAAAGGCTGCCCTGGCCCACAAATTTGAACTCGGGCGGCAACGAGAACAGCGACAGCGGCGTGCCTTGCGTCACCACCAGCGTCAGCCCGCGCGCAATGCCCAGAAATGCCAGCGACACGATGAAGTAATGCAGGCCCACGCGCGTGACGAAAAAGCTCATCACCACGCCGATCATCGCCGCCGCCCCGATGCCCATCAGGCTGGCCACCCAGGGGTCCAACCCCACCAGGAACAGCTTGCCCGCCACCGCCATCGTCAGCGCCATGACCGAGCCGACCGACAGGTCGATGCCGCCGACGATCAGCAGGATCGTCATGCCCACCACCACGATGCCCTCGGTAGAGAAGGACAGCAGGATCGCCCGCAGATTGCCCTCGGTCAGGAAATAGGGCGAGGCGAAAGACATGAACACGCTCAACGCCAGAATGATCACGATCAACGCGAATTCGCGCATGCGCACCAGCCGCATCAGCATGCTGGTTTTTGCGCCACTTTGGTTTGTCATGTTGCTCATTGTCTGATCGCTCATCTTCTTACCCCGTCAGCGCCAGGCCCGAGGCCAGCGCCATGATATTCTCTTCTGTCATCTGATCGCCGGACAGCTCGCCGCTGATCCGACCCTCGGCCATCACCAGCACCCGGTCGCACAGCCCGATCACCTCGGGCAGTTCGCTGCTGACCACGATGATGCCCACGCCCTGTTCGGCGAAATCGCGCAGCAGCGCGTGAATCTCGGCCTTGGCGCCCACATCGACGCCGCGCGTTGGTTCGTCCAGCATCATCACCGCGGGGTTCGCCGTCAGCAACTTGGCAATCGCCACCTTCTGCTGGTTGCCGCCCGACAGCGACGACACGTCGTCGCGCAGGCTGCCGGCCTTCAGCCGCAGCTCGGCCCCGTGGGTGCGGGCCTGGTCCATCTCGGCACGCCTGTCCAGCATGCCAAAAGGCGTTGTCACCTTGTCCAGCCGTAGGGCCGAGACATTCTGAGCAATGGGCATGTTCAGGAACACGCCTTCACCTTTGCGGTCCTCGGACAGGTAAACCAGCCCGCTGCGAATGGCGTCGGCATAATCGCGCGGGTGGATGGCGGCGCCGTTCAACTCGACCCGCCCAGCCGTCCGCCGGCGCAGCCCGCACAGCGTCTGCACCAGCTCGCTGCGCCCGGCGCCGATCAGCCCGGCAAGGCCCAGGATCTCGCCCTTGTGCAGCGTCAGGTCAACGCCGCGCACGCGGCCCTCGTCGGCCACGGCCTCGGCGCGCAGGATCACCGGCCCCGCGGTCGGGTCGCCGGTCAGCTTGTCGGGATACAGATGCGTCATCTGCCGGCCCACCAAGGCGTTCACCACATCCTCGGGCGTGGTGTCGGCCACCGGCGTGTCCATCACGTATTCCCCGTCGCGCAGAACGGTCACGTGGTCACAATGTTCAAAAATCTCGGCCATCCGGTGCGAGATGAAAATAATGCTCATGCCCTGCGCCTTCAGCCGGTGCATGATGGCAAACAACGCCTCGGTCTCGCGGTCGGTCAGGGCGGCGGTGGGTTCGTCCAGGATCAGGATCTGGCAATCCAGCGTCAGCGCCTTGGCAATCTCGACCACCTGCTGGTTCGAGATCGACAGATCCCCCACCAGCGTATTCACGTCGATATCGGCCAGCTGTTCGATGGCGGCACGGGCCACCTGACGGACCTCGCGATAGTTCACAAGGAACCCGCCCTCGGTGTTGATGCGTGACATACAGATGTTCTGGGCCACGCTGACCTGCGGGCAAAGGGCGATTTCCTGATGCACAAAGCCGATGCCGGCGCGTTGCGCTTCCAGCGGCGATCGGAACTGGCGCGCGTCGCCGTTCAGAACAATCTGGCCGCTATCGGGCTGCACGATCCCGTCGATAATCTTCATCAGCGTCGATTTCCCGGCGCCGTTTTCCCCGGCCAATGCGTGGATCTCGCCGCGGCGCAGGGTGAAATGCACCCCCTTCAACGCGTGGATCGCACCATAGCTTTTGCGGATATTGGTCAGTTGCAGAACGATGTCATTCAACATGGCCGAAGGTCCTTGGGCGGGGGTATTGCGGGGTGTCCGGGGCGGCCTAGGGAACCGCCCCGAACGGCGTTCACATCACTCGTTGATGCCTTTGGTGCCGCGACGCTTCAGGTACGCGTCCCAGTAGAAGTTGTCGGCGATCTCGGCGGTGATGATCGAGAACCCGTTGTCGACAACCGGCATACCCATCGGGTTAAACCCGGTCTGGGCGTGATCGTTCATCGGGTCGATCAGCTCCGGGTGGGCCGCCATCCACAGCAGCATAAAGCCCCAATAGCCCTGCGCGCCCTGGTTCGGGTTGACCGAGGCAAAGATCTTACCCTCTTTGATCAGGTCCAAAATCTTGCCGTTCACGTCGGCATTGGCGATCTTGATGTCCTTGCCGCTTTCCTCGACCGCCTGCGCGGCACCCAGCGCCGAGCTGGCCTCGGGCATCCAGATGGCGCCCAGGTTCGGGTGCGCCTGGATCATCGACAGGGTCGAGTTATAGGCTTTGGTCGGGTCCTGGTTGGTGGCCGCACGCGCCACCAGCTTCATGTCGGGATACTTGTCTTCCATCCGCGAGATAAAGGCCGAGATGCGCAGGTCGTGGTTGTCTTGGCCGGGGTTTTCCAGCACGGCGTATTCGCCTTTGCCACCCATGGCTTCGGCAATAGCGTCAGCCACGAACGTACCTTCACGCACGTTGTCCGAGGTGATGTAGGAAATCCGCTTCGAATTCGGCGAATCCGCCGCGAAGGTCACCACCGGAATGCCGCCATCCACGGCGCGGTTGATCGGTTCAATGAACGGGTCCGAGTTCATCGGGTGCACCATGATGCCCGCGGGCTTCTTGGCCAGAACCTGCTCGAAACTGGCAAGCTGCTGGGTGATGTCATAGGCCGGGGTGCCGGTGTATTCGGTTTCACAGCCGAACTGCTGTGCGGCCTGTTTGAACATCTCGTAGACCGGGAACCAGTATTCCACCCCCGACACCATCACGTTCATCACGTATTTCTCGCCCGGCTCGCAGCGGAACGGCGTATCCTCGGCGGCAAATGCCGGCGCGGCCGTTGTGGCCAACGCGGCAGCCATCAGTCCTTTGACAAAAGCTTTCATCGCTTCCTCCCATTCGGTTTGCACCCACCCTTCACGATTGTCGCGGCGGGCTGGCATCTGTTGGGCGGCACGTCCTCCTTGTGTCGCCACGCCCCTAACGGTTGGTGGGAATCGTTAAACAGTCAACATATTGATGACAAGGAAATATATTTCCAAACGATGGCTGTATCGTGTATCAAAACTGTATCAATTCAGCAACTTAAGCCCCAGACGAACGCGTTTTTTTGCGCTGTCGACTGATTAACTTTGCGTCGCGCCCCTTGCGCTTTGGCGCTGTTTGCGCAACCACTTCAGGCAATGTTTTCTTGCCAGAGATTGGGGCGCGAGATGGCTGAAAAACCTAAGCATGGCACGGATTTCGATCTGTTCGTGATCGGCGGTGGCATCAATGGCTGTGGCATCGCGCGCGATGCTGCGGGGCGCGGGCTGCGTGTGGGCCTGGCCGAGATGAATGACCTGGCCTCGGCCACGTCTTCGGCCTCGACCAAGCTGTTCCATGGCGGCTTGCGGTATTTGGAGTTTTTCGAGTTCCGTTTGGTGCGCGAGGCATTGATCGAACGCGAAACCTTGCTGCGCGCCATGCCACATATCAGCTGGCCGATGCGATTCGTGCTGCCGTATCACCGCGAAATGCGGTTCGATAGCGCCACGCCGACATCCAAATTGCTGACCTTCTTCATGCCTTGGATGAAGGGCCGCCGCCCGGCATGGCTGATCCGGTTGGGCCTGTTTCTTTACGACAATCTGGGGGGGCGCAAGATCCTGCCGGGCACCGAAACACTCCGGCTTCCCGGCACACCAGAGGGGCGGCCACTGAACCGCAAATTTGTGCGCGCCTACGAGTATTCTGATTGCTGGGTTCAGGATTCGCGACTTGTGGCGCTGAACGCACGGGATGCGGCAGATCGCGGGGCGCAGGTCATGACCCGCACGCGTGTCTCTGGTGTGGACAGCCATGGCGATCACTGGGCCGTCACGCTGACCGATGCCGATACCGGCGACACCCGGCAGGTCACGGCGCGCATGTTGGTCAACGCCGCCGGGCCCTGGGTTGCCGACATGATCCACAACACCCTGCGCATCAATGCGCCTGCGGGCGTGCGGCTGGTACGCGGCAGCCATATCGTGGTGCCGCGCCTTTACGACCACGACAAATGTTATTTCTTCCAAGGTCAGGACGGTCGGATCATCTTTGCCATTCCCTACGAGGAAGACTTCACCCTGATCGGCACCACCGATGCCGACCACGACGCGCCCGATGTGAAACCCGAATGTACCGAGGAAGAGGCCGATTATCTATGCGCCTTCGCCTCGCAATATTTCGAACAGCCGGTGACGCGCGATCAGGTGGTGTGGACCTATTCCGGTGTGCGCCCGCTTTACGATGACGGCGCCACCTCGGCCACGGCGGCCACGCGCGACTATGTGCTGAAGGTCGAAGATACCGGCACCGCCCCGGTGCTCAGCGTCTTTGGCGGCAAGATCACCACCTATCGCCGGCTGGCCGAAAGCGCGCTGGACAAGATCGCGCCCTATTTCCCCGGCCTGCCCGACAAATGGACCGCCGGCGTGCCGCTGCCGGGGGGCGATTTCCCGGTGGATGGCGTGGACGGGCTGATCGCACAGCTGCGCGCCGCGCATCCGTTTTTGTCAGCCCGCCATGCCAAACGGCTGATCCGCACCTATGGGGCCGAGGCCGCCGAGATGCTGCGCGGGGCCACCGCGCTCGCGGATCTGGGCCGTGATTTCGGTGCCGAGCTTTACGAGGTCGAGCTGCGCTGGCTGATGGACCGCGAATTCGCCCGCCGCGCCGAGGATGTGCTGTGGCGGCGCACCAAGCTGGGATTGCATCTTGACGACGCGCAGGCCGCAGCGCTGGATAGCTGGATGGCGGCCAACGCACCGCAGGGAGGATAAGCATGAGCCACATACTGGCCTTTGACCAAGGCACCACGTCCAGCCGCGCCATCGTGTTTGACGCGGGCCTGACGGCCAAAGCGTCCGCGCAGGAAGAGTTCACTCAGCATTTCCCGCAATCGGGCTGGGTGGAGCACGCGCCCGCCGATCTGTGGGCTACCACGCTGGCCACCGGCCGCGCGGCGCTGGACAAGGCCGGGCTGACCGCCGGCGACATCGCTGCCATCGGCATCACCAACCAGCGCGAAACCACGCTGGTCTGGGATCGCGAGACCGGCGAACCGATCCACCGCGCCATCGTCTGGCAGGACCGCCGCACCGCCGGCATCTGCGACGCGCTCAAGGCCGATGGCCACGAGCCGATGATCACCGCGCGCACCGGCCTGCTGCTTGACCCATATTTCTCGGGCACCAAGCTGAAATGGCTGCTGGACAATGTCGACGGCGCCCGCGCCCGGGCCGAGGCCGGGCAGCTGATCTTTGGCACCGTCGACACGTTCCTGATCTGGAAGCTGACCGGCGGCGCGTCCCATGTGACCGACGCCACCAACGCCGCGCGCACGCTGATGTACAACATCGCCGATGGCGCGTGGGATGCCGAGATCTGTGCGCTACTGGGCGTACCCATGGCCATGCTGCCCGAGGTGCGCGATTGCGCCAGCGATTTCGGCACCACCGACCCGGCGCTGTTTGGCGCCGCCATCCCGATCCTGGGTGTGGCGGGCGACCAGCAGGCCGCGACCATCGGGCAGGCCTGCTTTCAGCCCGGCATGATGAAATCGACCTATGGCACCGGTTGTTTCGCGCTGCTGAACACCGGCGACACCATGGTGACCTCGCAAAACCGGATGCTGACCACGATCGCCTATCAGCTGGACGGCAAGGTGACCTATGCGCTGGAGGGTTCGATCTTTGTGGCCGGGGCCGCGGTGCAATGGCTGCGCGACGGGCTGGGCATTATCGAGGCGGCGGATCAGACGCAAGCGCTGGCCGAAACCGCCGATGCGGGGCAGGACGTGATCCTGGTGCCCGCCTTCACCGGCCTTGGCGCGCCTTACTGGAACGCCGAATGCCGCGGTGCGGTTTACGGGCTGACCCGTGGCAGTGGGCCGGCCGAGTTTGCCCGCGCCGCGCTGCAAAGCGTGGGCTATCAGACCCGCGATCTGCTGCAGGCGATGCAGGCCGACTGGGGCGCGCAGGGCGGCGATGCGGTGCTGCGGGTGGATGGCGGCATGACCGCCTCGGACTGGACGATGCAGTTTCTGGCCGACATCACCGGTGCCGCCGTTGACCGGCCGCATATTCTGGAAACCACCGCGCTGGGCGCGGCTTGGCTGGCGGGCATGCGCGCGGGGATCTGCCCCGATATGGACGGCTTTGCCGCCAACTGGGCGCGCGAGCGGCAATTCACCCCGCAGATGGACGAGGGGACGCGCAGTGCCAAATACGCCGCATGGGGCCGCGCGGTGCAGGCCACGTTGTTGGTCTGAAGTTCAGAAATCGACCGTCACGCCGGGCAGGTTCAGCGCGATCATCAGGTCGCGCAGCTCTTGCCGGGCAGCCAGGTTCGACAGGTTCAGGTTCCCAACACCCAGATCGCGCAGATCGAGCAGCGTGGTGCCATTGGGGAACAGCTCGCGAAAGATCACCCGCTCGTTGAACCCGGGCGCCACGCGGAAACCGATGCGGCGGGCCAGCGTGTCCAGTGCCTCGCCCATCTTCTTCTTGTTGTGCATGTTTTGCGCGCCCACCCGATTGCGCAGCACCACCCAGTCAATCGCGCTGAGGCCGGCTTGCGCGCGTAACTGGCGCGCGCTCCACACCATTTCGGAATAGACAGACGGACCCAGAATTCGACCGTCATCGGCATCGGTGCGCGCCAAGAGGTCGAAATCAACAAAGCTGTCATTCAGCGGCGTGATCAGCGTGTCGGCCAGCGAATGCGCGACCTGACTGAGCCGCGTGTGCGAGCCGGGGCAATCGATCAGGATGAAATCGGCGTCCTGCTCCATCCCGGACACGGCCATGGACAGGCGGCGGTCAAAAATGTTTTCGCCGGGCTGCAGGCTGTCCTTGTCGATCTCTGGCAGGTCGCGGTATTCCGGTGTCGGCAGGTTCAGGCCATGTTTGGCACAAAATTTCTGGCGATTGTCGATATAGCGGCCAAAGCTGCGTTGCCGCAGGTCCAGATCCAGCGTTCCCACCTTGTGACCCATGCGCGACAACGCGGTGGCAACATGCATCGACATGGTCGATTTGCCCGCACCGCCCTTTTCGTTCCCCACAACGATGATATGCGCCATGCCTTACCCCTTGGTCGTGCCGCAGCTTAGCGCCGCATGCTTTGACAAACACTATATGTGGTGTGATGGGGTGGGGGAAGCGGTATATAGCGGTTATCCACAGCTATTGTATTTGTGCCATGGCCCCGGCAAGGGCCTGCATCAGGGCGCTTTGGCTGTTCTCGGTGCCGCCGCTCAGGCTGGCAAAGCGTTCGGAAAACGCGTGCAAGCTGATGGCGCCGACGGAAACTTGCAGCAGCGCGTCGTAACTGGACACAAGCCGCAGATCGTTGCCCAAGGCCGCGCCGGCTGTCACAGATACTGTGCCGTTCCCGGTTTCGATTGCAAAGGCTTCGCCTTCCACTTCGAGCGTTGCGGTCAGCGGCGTGTCGCCCGCCCCGGCGCGTTCCAACGCGGCGGCCAGTGTCACCGCGATGGTGCGCAGGTTGCCCGGTTTCTTGGGCTTGGCCACGGGCATAAGCTGCCCACCCAGCCGCGCCAGTTCAAACAGCAATTGCCGCGTCGACCAGCCCACATCGGTTAGCTGGTACAGCGTTGTGCCATGTGGCCCCGGCCCCTTTTCTAAAAACCCCTCGGCCGCCAGATGCACCAGCCGGTCCGACAACAGGTTCGACGCGATTCCGGTCAGCCCCGATTGCAGATCGGCAAACCGCGCCGGGCCCGCATGCAGATCACGTAGGATCAGCAGGCTCCAACGGTCGCCCACCGCGTCCAGCGCCCGCGCGATGGGGCAAAGCAAGTTGTAGCTGCGGGTTTTGGCCATCACACCCTCACGGTTTCGTTACTTTAAAAAATAAAGTCCATGCTTTATCTCTGCACTACACCTAGGCAATCCGCCGCCCAAACGCAAACCCCAAACCGAAAGTCCTGCGCATGTCCAGCAAAGCCAAGATCCTTGTCACCAGCGCCGCCGGCAAGACCGGCCTTCAGGTCTCGATGCGTCTGTTGTCGCTCGGCCATCCGATCCGCGCGATTGTCCGGCGCGACGATGCCCGCGCCGCCGCCCTGCGCAGTGCCGGGGCCGAGGTGATGGTGGGCGACGTCTACGCGGTGCCCGACATGCGCCGAGCCATGAAAGGGGTGCAACGCGCCTATCACTGCGCGCCCACCGCGCCCAACGGCCAGCTGTTCAGCGGCGTGTTCGCCACCGCCGCCGTCGAAGAGCGGGTCGAACACGTCGTCACCCTGGGCCAATGGCTGTCCAGCCCGCACCACCCGTCGCACTTCACGCGCGAGGTGTGGCTGTCCGAACAGATGCTGGCCACATTGCCCGACACCACACTGACCATCGTCAACCCCGGCTGGTTTGCCGATAATTACTTCATGGTGATGGGCATGGCCGCACAGCTGGGCGTGATGCCGATGCCGCTGGGCGATGGTGACACCGCCAAAAACGCGCCGCCGTCGAACGAGGCGATGGCCGCGGTTGCCGCCGCCGCACTGGCCGACCCGGCCACCCATGCGGGCAAAACCTATCGGCCCACCGGCCCCGAACTGCTCAGCCCCAACCAGATCGCCGATGCGATGGGTCAGGCGCTGGGCCGCAGGGTGCGCTATATGCCGGTGTCGGAAAAGATGTTCCACAAGGCGCTGACAGCCAACCCGCCGGGCAATTTCAGCTTTCAGGCGCTGTCGCAGCTGACCCTTTATGCGCAGGAATACCGGCGCGGTACCTTTGCCGTGGGCGGCGCCACCGATGTGGTGCAGACCGTGGGCGGGCTGCCGGCGGAAAGCTTTGTCGAAACGGCGCGGCGCGAGGCGCAGAAACGCCCCGAAACCCGCCGCACCCTTGGCAATCGCATGGCCGGTATCTGGGGGTTTATGAAAACCGGGATGACCCCGGCACCCAACCTGCCGCGCATTCTGCGCCATGCCGATCTGCACATGCCCGCCGACGCCACGCTGGCCATCGACAGCGCCGAATGGCGGTCTACGCACGGGGCCGCGCCCAAGCTGGTCAAGGCCGCCTAACACTCGGGCAGGTTCACCGCCAACCCCCCGCGCGAGGTCTCTTTGTACTTCGCGCGCATGTCCTCGCCGGTCTGGCGCATGGTCTCGATGCAATTGTCCAGCGGCATCACGTGCCCGCCATCGCCGTGCAGCGCCAGCGAGGCCGCCGACACCGCCTTGATCGCGCCCATCGCGTTGCGTTCGATGCACGGCACCTGCACCAGCCCCTTCACCGGGTCGCAGGTCATGCCCAAATGGTGCTCTAACGCGATCTCGGCGGCGTTTTCGATCTGCGCATTGGTGCCGCCCAGCACCGCGCAGAACCCCGCCGCCGCCATCGCCGCGGCTGATCCAACCTCGGCCTGGCAGCCGCATTCGGCGCCGCTGATCGAGGCATTGTGCTTGATCAGCCCGCCAATGGCCGCAGCGGTCAGCAGAAAGGTCTCCAGCCGCGCATCGGTGAACCCGTCGCAATGATCGTCGTAATAGCGCATCACCGCCGGCACCACGCCTGCCGCACCATTGGTGGGCGCAGTCACGATCTGCCCGCCCATGGCGTTTTCTTCGTTCACCGCCATCGCATAGACCGATAGCCAGTCATTGGCGCTGTGCGGCATCGGGTTGCCGGCCTGGCCCAGCCGCGCATGAATGCCGCGCGCACGCCTTGTCACGTTCAGACCGCCGGGCAGGGTACCCTCGGCCCCAAGCCCCCGGTCGATGCACGCACACATGACGCACCAGACGTTATGCAACCCGTCCCGCAGGTCCTCGGGCGACATATTGGCCAGCTCGTTGGCGCGTTTCATGTCAGCAATGCTCAGGCGCGCGTCTTCGCCCATCGCCAGCATCTGCGTAGCATTGGCAAAAGGGTAGGGCGCGTTGGCCGCCGGGGTGTCCTCCTCGGCCACGTCCATCTCGGCGGCGGTTTTCACGAACCCACCCCCGACCGAGAAATAGGCCTGTCGCCACAGCTCGTGCCCATCGGCGTCCAGCACCCAAAGCTGCATGCCATTGGCGTGTTGCGGCAAGGGCGGGCCATAGTCAAAGGCCAGATCGCGCGCGGGGTCGAATCGCAGGCCCTGAGGGGTGATTGAACGTTGTTCAGACAAGGCCACCAACGCCGTCTCGGCGGCATCGGCATCCAGCGTCGCGGGGTCAAACCCCATCAGGCCCAGAAATACTGCCCGGTCGGTGGCGTGCCCTTTGCCGGTAAAGGCCAGCGATCCGTGCAGGCTGCCCGCAACCGCCGCGGCACCGGGCGCATGGTCTGGCAAGGCGGCGATGAAATCGCGCGCGGCGACCATCGGTCCCATCGTGTGCGACGAAGACGGCCCCACCCCGATCTTGAAGATCTCGAACGTGCTCAGAAACATGTGTGCATCTTGGCGCGACAGTGCGGTGTGTCAATTCCCCACGCCACACACCGGACGGCGGATTTGGCGGAAGGGTGGCGGCGACCACAGGCAGGCAAACCCGGATGGCTCAGCGCCCGAAAGAACCAAAGCACCACCGGTTGGTTGCGTGGGGGCAGCTGAACCCATCAGGTGTCATTGCGCAACGGTTATTGCACCAGCGCAAGGACATTGGCGCCACCCGGGATCACCGGCAATGCAAAGTAAGATTCCAGCCCTTCGGCGCATCCGTCCCACGTGTCGGCCGATCCATAGTCGATCTTGCCGGACACTTCGGCAAACACGCCACTTAGTCCGGCAACGTCCGAACCCAGTTTCAGCTCTTTTTGCCCCCCGATTTGCACCCCCTGCAAATTGTTGTTCGACCCGAATTCGATGTTTTCCTCGGAAAACAGGTAGATGTTGAAATACCCGGTTGAACAATAACCCGAGTCGCCGATCTGGTTGTTCGATCCAATCAGGATCTTGTCATTCGACGCAAAGATGGCGTTCGAAAGAACGTTGTTCGAACCAAGCTTCACCTCCTTCTGTGCGACGATGGCAATGTTGGACAGGTTCCGATCCGAGCCCAGATCGGCCACCTCTTCCACGATGTACAGCGTGTTGTCTTGCAGCGGCGTGGTATCGGTGATTTCGCTCAGTTCCACCGGCCCGTCGGTGATGAATGGCGGCATATTGGTAATGGCGTCGGCACGCATGTCCGAAATGATTGACGGAACCAAACCCGGCAACAACAACGTATGGTCCGCCACGGCCAGCGCCTCGGCGGTGCCGGTATTCGCACCGCCTTGTTCAAAATCCCCCAGATCGTTCATCGTGATCTGTGTGCCCGGCGCCACAACATTGTCTGACCCGATCTTTACCCCGTCTGCCCCGTAAAGGCAGAACTCCGAGATATAACTGTTGTTTGACCCGGACTCGACATTTTCATCGCTGAACAGACCGCCCCCCTTGCACCCCTGACCCGCGCCAAGATGTGCAACAGCAGCTCGGACAAGATTAAACTCGCTGATCCCGGCGAGGTTGGCGAACAATGCGGCCAATGGATTTGAATTATTGGTGTCGCGGCGGGTGACGGTCCGCACCGCATTTATAGGGGTTCCACTTGGTGTGAAGACGCCAGCCGACCAGTTCCCGAAACTCACATCGGCGGCCACCAGAACGCCGTTTCCGTCTACATCCGCATGGTTCTTTTGCGCATAGGAAATGGCCTCGATGGTTGCCGCGGCCTGATCGGGCAGTTGGCTGGCACCCGCAAGGGCCGAGGCATCGGCCGCGATTTGCAGCCGGTTCCCGGTGACACGCCCCAACCCGATATCAATGACCAACGCGGCCATCATCAAAAAGATCGGCAATGCCAACACCAGAAAGACACCGATGGCGCCGTCGGTGTTGTGCCTGAAACAGGTAAGACAGCGCAAAGCGCGGGTCACAGCGATGGCTCTTTGCGCATGGTGACCTCGGCAAACAGGTTTTCCAGCCCGGGCACAACGACGCGCAGAAAGGCAAACGTGTTTGGCGTGGTGATCCGAACCACCACGTCATCCGTGCCCGTTGTCGTGGTGTCTTGCGCCACCACCGTGAAGGTCTGAGGCCAATGAGACAGGCTGTTTTCAGCGGCTGTTACCGCCTGGGCCTCGGTTGCGGTGCCGACGGCAAGATCACGGGCTGCGTACCGGGCAGCGTCATACATGTTGTCGGTGACCGACAGCGTATATCCCCACAGCAACAGCGCCAGGAAGATGAACAGGCAAACCGGAAAGACCAGCGCGAATTCCACCATGGCTGCGCCGTTACGATCGCGCCAAAAACCCGCCATCTGCTGTGCCGCGCGATGGAGCGGTTGCTTAACCCATTGGGTCATTGATGGAACCCCTTATTCCCAAGAACGACAGGGCTATCGTGCCAAGCAAGGGGCGCTTATGCCTTTACTGCCCAGCGAAGTTTTCACGCTATTGGAAGGCGAGGAATTTCAATGCAACCATCGGTGGCATTATTTGACGGTCTGATTAAGTTGGGGGCGTTTCCTCGGTTTCGAAACACGCGCAGCCCGGTATTCAGCGGGGCCGTGATCGCACAAGCTGTTACAGACTGCTGCGTTGACCGATGCCACTCATGCCGAGAATGCTCGGCACCCCTGACGGCCAAACGCAAAACGCCGCCCCGTTGGGCAGCGAATTACCGTGGTTTTGCGTAGATGTATTAAAACACTCCGACCAGTTCGAGGTCAGAGCAGCCCAATACATGCGCCATTTATAAGTAAGAAACTATCGCCGGCATCGTAAACGTGTTTACACTCGTTTGCATCGACTCATTCCTTTGGGGAAAAATGCGCGCATTTCTGTTTTCTTTGATTTTCAGTTTTAGCCTGACACATTCAGCCCACGCGATTGAAGGCTTTGAATGCCAGATCGACCAAAAACCCGGCCGCTATGTGCCGCACGTGTTTTCTGTTACATATGACCCCAAGTCGCGAGAGGCATTGGTCTTTGACAGCACCATCGACCATTTCTTTGGCGTTCCTATAGCCGCGCGCGTTACGGCGATCTCTTCAACGAGAATTCGGTTCTCTTGGAGGCTTAGACGCTCCGGAGGACTCGAAACGAATATAAAATGGGCCTACAACGCTGTGGTAAACCCCAAAAATGGGGAGGTCCGGATCAACGTCAAACCGCTGCACTATGAAGAAACATTCTCGGGCTCGGGGCTGTGCCAATCTCTGAGCGCAAAGGACGCGAGATCGCTTGAGCGGAAATTCCATGCCATGTTGGGAAAAGACGCCGAAGAGCAGGCGGCGATAAGCAGGGCACCTTTTCCGGGGGGTAAAAGCAAGCTCCGTTACACTTGTGCAGTGGCTGAACGCAAGCGGGCGCCAAAATGGTGGCCAAAGTCCATCACAATCCAAACCGACGCGCGCAGCGGTGTTACCTATGAAATGGAGATGCTGGATGGTGCGGGAAACATATCCGGCAAGGGAAGTTACGACGTAAACGCGAAATACAATGGCGGTGTATATCATTCATTGCTGATCGAATTTGGAAAAGAACTGCGGACACGGTTCAAAAACAAGGTCATCAGAGAAGTTAGTTTCTCTGCCGTGCTTTATCCTGGAAACACCGCGCCAGAATTCAGAGTTCACGTGCGCAGGTCCGGCGGCGACCGGTATTATGATGCCGCGGCGAACTGCCGGGGACGTTAGGCTCAGAATTGACATCGCAAACGCAAAACGCCGCCCCGTTGGGCGGCGTTTCGGTTTCGCGAAAGGCGCGGTGGCTTAGAAGCCCAGGCCTTCGTATTTCTTTTTGAACTTCGACACGCGGCCGCCGGCATCCATCAGGCGGGTGCCGCCACCGGTCCAGGCCGGGTGCACGCTGGGGTCAACATCCAGCGCCAGCTGGTCGCCCTCGGCGCCCCAGGTCGATTTCATCTGGACCACGGTACCGTCGGTCATCTTGACGTTGATGGTGTGGTATTCGGGATGGGTATCTTTTTTCATGACAACCGTTCCTTACGCTTCAGCGCCAGCTTTGGGCTTGTAGTTGGTGACCTCGGCGATACGTGCCGATTTACCACGACGGGTGCGCAGATAGTACAGCTTGGCGCGACGTACCTTACCGCGGCGGACAACGGTGATGCTGTCGATATTGGTCGAATGCAGGGGGAACACACGCTCTACCCCTTCGCCGAACGAGATCTTGCGCACGGTGAACGACCCGTCGATGCCGCTGCCGTTTTTACGGCTGATGCAGACACCTTCATAGTTCTGAACGCGCGAGCGCGAGCCTTCGATGATCTTATAGCCGACACGGATCGTGTCGCCCGCCTTGAAATCCGGAATGTCTTTGCCAAGCGCGGCGATTTGCTCGGCTTCCAGCTGTGCGATCAGGTCCATCGCATCTACTCCTAAATTGCTCACGGTTTGCCCGCGAAGGTTTGTGCGCGTCCTCAGAGCTCCGTGTCTTCAACCGGGTTCGCCGCGTTCCCACTTGGGGGCGCCCGCCAGAGGTCAGGTCGTCATTCCTTGGTGTCTTCGGCGTGCCGCGGCCAATGGGGGCAGAAGAAACCCCCCGGTCATTCATTCGAAAATCCGCATTGGCGATGCCAAAGGCCCCCGAGTCGGAATTTCCAACCGGGAACGGGCGGTGTTTATGGGGGATGCCTTAGGAAATCAAGCAGAATTTGCACTCTGGCCGCGATGCAAACTGCCCGCTAGATTGCCCGGAAACACTGCGCCGAGGACGCGTCTATTGTCAAACCTGAGAACACCCTGGCGCGCCGTTTCGGCGATGTTTGTGCTGAACGGCGCGCTTTATGGCATCTGGGCCGCCCGTATCCCCGCAATTGCCGAAAAGCATGCGCTTGGGCCGGGGCGGCTGGGGCTGTTGTTGCTGCTGTTGGCCATGGGCGCGATCTTGTCTTTCCCGCTTGCCGGCCGCGCGGCGGATCGGTTCGGCGCTTATCACGTGACCTTGCGGATTGCCGTGGCCTATGTGGCCGCGTTGATCGCCATTGCCTGGGCGCCGGGATTGTGGACTGTTGCAATCGCGCTTTTCCTGTTCGGGGCCACCCACGGCGCAATGGATGTGGCCATGAACACCTGGGCGTCCGAGGTGGAACGGCATATCGGCCGGCCGGTCATGTCGTCGTTCCACGCCATGTTCAGCGTGGGTGCCGGTTTGGGTGCGGGGACCGGAGTGCTGGCTGCGTGGGCGGCCATTGGTCCCAGTATTCACTTCACGACGGCCGGCGTGGCAGCCGCTGTTCTGACATTGGCGTTCGGATGGATCGGCTGGGCCAAGCCTGAGGGGCAAGTTGATCACAGCGGTACCATTCTGGCCATCCCGCGCGGGGCTCTGGCCGCGGTGGGTATGTTGGCTTTTTGCGCTGCGCTGGGCGAAGGTGCGATGGCAGATTGGAGCGCGATTTTCCTTGTCCTGACCACTCAGGTGACCGAGGCCAAGGCCGCGCTGGGCTACACCGTCTTTTCGGTCGCGATGGTTGTGATGCGGTTTCTGGGCGACCGTGTGATCCGCTGGGCCGGGCCGGTAAAGGCCGCACGGATGGCCGGTGCCTTCACCCTGGCCGGGATCGTCTTCGCCGTTGGGTTCGGCACCTACGGCGCTGTTCTGACCGGCTTTGCCCTGCTGGGGTTTGGCTATGCGGTGATCTTCCCGCTGGCCTTCTCGCGCGCGGCCAATGATCCGGCCATGGCGCCCGGGGCGGCCATCGCCTCGGTCGCGACACTGGGATATGGCGGGCTGCTGCTGGGGCCACCAGTGATCGGGTTTGTGGCCGAACTGACATCGCTGCGGGTGGCCTTTGGCCTGCTTGGCGGCTTGGCGGTGCTGATCGTGGTTCTGGCGCAATCCCTGCGCCCGCCACATTCCGCTGGACAAACCACCGCCACGGCGAAATCTTAAGCTGCGAAACAACCCGAAGGCTGACCCATGGACCTGATCACACCTTACCTGACCTATGTCATCGCGCTGGCCATTGCGGCCGTGATCCCCGGGCCGGGCGTGGCGGCGCTGGTGGGGCAGTCCTTGGGCGGGCAAATGCGCAGCGCGGTGTTTTTCACCGCTGGCATGGCGCTGGGCGATGTGACTTATCTTACCGTCGCCATTATTGGCCTTGCGGCAGTGGTGCAGACCTTTGCCGGGGCCTTTGTGGTGATCAAGATCCTTGGCGCGGTTTACCTGATCTATCTGGGCATCCAGTTCTGGGCTGCGGGCACCAACAGCACGGCCATTGACGCCGGTTCGGGGCGCCGGGGCTTCCGGGCCTTGCTGGCGGCCTATCTGGTGACGCTGGGCAACCCGAAAACCGTGGTGTTTTATCTTGCGCTGCTGCCCACCGTTCTGCAGTTCGAGACCATCGGCGTGGCGCAGTGGGCGGTGTTGACGGTGCTGACGATTGTGGTGTTGTTTGCCACGATGCTGCCCTATGCGCTGCTGGCCAATCGCACCCGGGCCCTGATGACGCGCCCGCGCGCCCTGCGTCGATTGAACCGGATCGCGGGGGCCACGATCGGCGGGGCCGGCGCGTTGGTCCTGGGCCAAGCGGCAACGGCGGCGCTGCGCCGGGCCTAGTCGTTTTGCCGTGATTTGAAGGCCGCCCACAGGTCAGGGCGGCGCGCGCGGGTCAGCGCCTGCGACATCTCGTGGCGCCATTTGGCGATTTCGCCATGATGGCCCGACATCAGCACATCGGGGATCGCGCGGCCCATCCAGCTGGCCGGCCGGGTGTATTGCGGATGCTCCAGCAAGCCGTTGGAATGGCTTTCTTCCTCGGTTGAGGCTTCGTTGCCCAGCACCCCGGGGATCAGCCGCACGGTGGCGTCGATCATCGCCTGCGCGGCGATCTCGCCGCCGGTCAGCACGAAGTCGCCCAGGCTGACCTCTTCGACCTGATGGTGGTCCAGCACCCGTTGATCCACGCCTTCGAACCGGCCGCACAGCATGGTGATACCCTGCGCGCCCGCCCAGCGTTTGGCCGTGGCCTGCGTGAACGGCGCGCCGCGCGGTGACAGGTAGACCACCGGCCAGTCGCCGCGATCCGGCACCGTGCCCTCTTGCGCGTCCGACAGGGCGCGGTGCACTACATCGGCGCGCAGCACCATGCCCGCGCCGCCGCCGGCCGGCGTGTCGTCGACATTGCGGTGTTTGCCCTCGCCATAGGGCCGAAGGTCGATGGTTTCCAGCGCCCAGAGCCCCTGATCCAGCGCCTTGCCGGTCAGCGATTGCCCCAGCACGCCGGGAAAGGCCTGCGGGAACAGCGTCACGATCTTGGCCCGCCACGCGCCTTTCAGCGCTGGCCGCTCGGCCATCAGGTCCCGCGGGGTCAGCGAGGCGCTGATCGACAGGCGGCCATGGGATTTTGGCGGCTGTGTCATGCAACGATCCTTCCGTCATCGGGTGCGGTGGCGCGGTGCCCAAGGTCCTGCGCGAACCGCAGCATATAGCCGTCGGGGTCCAGAACCACAAATTGCCGCTGACCTTCGAACCCGTTTTCGGTGCGATACCACGCAGTTTCCAGCGGGCGGAAAATCCGGGCGTTGGCCGTGGCACATCGGGCATGCACCGTGTCCACGTCGCTTGTCATGATCTGCAGATGCATGCCGCGCCCCAGCGGCCCCTCGGGTGTTGCCAGCCAGGTGTCATCGCCCAACTGCTCCAGCATCAACTCGGCCCCCTGATGGGACAGGTAGAAAAACCCCTGCGCCGGACGGTCGTACAGGCACGCGAACCCCAAGACCTGCTGATAGAAGGCCGCGCTTGCCTGTGCATCGCGGCAAGCCAGTTCGGGAACCAGCGCTGCGCCGGTCATTCTGGAAACAGACCCTCGGGCGGGTCGGCGATGATGCGGCCGCTGGTCAGGTCCACGGTCGGCACCGCCTCGCGCGTGAAAGGCAGCAAAACGGTGCTTTTATAGCCGCGCTTGAACACTTCCAGCAGGTCGGTGGCACCGTGATTGTGCACCGCGCGCACCTCGCCCAGTTCGGCCCCGCCGGTATCCAGCACCGCCAGCCCGATCAGGTCGGCGTGATAGAACTCGTCATCGGGCAGGGCGGGCAGGGCGTCGCGGGGGGCAAAAAGCTGCGTGCCTTTCAGGCCATCGGCGGCCTCTTTGCTGCTGACACCGGACAGGCGCGCGGCAAAGCCGTTCTTGATGGGCCGTGTGACAGTGACCGTGAAGGACGTGCCCTCTTTCGTGGTCAGCGGGCCATAGTCGCCAATGGCCTCCGGCTCGGCGCAAAAGCTTTTCAGCCGCACCTCGCCGCGCACCCCGAACGAGCCGGCAATCGCCCCAACGCAAACCTTGTCGTCCATCATTCCCTCTCTGCCACGTATGACCTGTTCGAACATGAGGCGTGCCCCAAAGGCAAGCCCCGGCGTCGCCCGGTGCGTTATCGATCCTCTATGATCAAGGTATCGGCCCGCTCTTCCCAACCCAATCGTTCCAGTTCGGGCGTGTCGGTAGCCTCGGCCGGGTAACCAACGCAGAGATACCCCACCAGCCGCCAACACGCGGGCGCATCCAGATCGCGCGACAGCTGATCGGGGTCAAGGATCGACACCCAGCCGACGCCAATGCCTTCGGCCCGTGCGGCCAACCAGAACTGCGTGATGGCCGAAACAACCGAGTATCGGCGCATCTCGGGCATTGTTCCGGCGCCCAGGCCGCGGCCCTTTTCGGTGGCCTCGTCGCAGAAAATGGCCAGCTGCACCGGTGCCTCGCGCATGCCGCTGAGCTTGAGCGTGGCATAACGTTCGGCATCCGCACCGGCATAGCCTGCCAGCGCCGCTTCGTTGGCCGTGGTGAAGTTCAGCAACGCCGCGCGCCGCGCCGCGTCCGAGGCCACACGCAGAATGCGCCACGGCTCGCTCAGCCCCACCGACGGGGCACTGGCAAAGGCCGAAATGCAACGCGCCAGCGCCGCGTCGTCCACCGGGTCCGTCAGGAACCGCCGAACGTCGCGCCGCCAGCGCATAAGGTCGGCCAGCTGGCCGCGAAAGGTCCCGTCAAAGACAGGGCCGTTCGTATCGCCGGGCTTACTCAGCGGCTTCTTCTGCAGGAGCTTCGGCTTCTGCCTCTTCGGCCGGTGCAGCAGCAGCTTCGGCAGCTTCAGCAGCCTTGGCGGCTTTTTCCTCGGCGCGCTCCTTGGCCTTGGCACCGGGTTCCGCTTTCTGCGGGTTGTTGCGTTCTTTCTTGTCCAGAACGCCGGCGGCTTCCAGCATGCGGCTGATGCGGTCGGAAGGCTGTGCGCCTTCGCCCAGCCAGTACTGCACGCGCTCGATGTCCATCTTCACGCGCTCTTCGCTGTCTTTGGGCAGCAGCGGGTTATAGGTGCCCAGCTTCTCGATGAAACGGCCATCGCGCGGCATGCGGCTGTCGGCAGCCACGATGCGGTAAAAGGGGCGTTTCTTCGACCCACCACGGGCCAGACGGATTTTAAGTGCCATTGGTTGTTCTCCTTATGATGGCGTTTGGCGGCTTTCGCGCCGCCTATTTCTTGTGTTTGTTGTGGTGCTGAATGACTTCAGCAATGATGAAGTTCAGGAATTTCTTGGCAAATTCGGGGTCCAGATCGGCCCGCCGCGCCAGGTCTTCCAGCCGTGCAATCTGTTGCGCCTCGCGGTCGGGATCGCTGGGCGGCAGGTCGTGGCTGGCCTTCAGCTTACCCACCGCCTGCGTGTGCTTGAACCGCTCGCCCAGCGTATAGACAAGGATCGCGTCCAACCGGTCGATGCTTTCGCGATGCTCTTTCAGCAGCTCGGCGGCGCGGGTGACATGATCAGTCAATGGCCCATCCTTTCGGTTTGAACAGCGGGTCCTGGTAATGGCCGATTTCCAGCGCGATGCCGTCGGCGATCTGGCTGTCTTTCAACTCGGCGGCTGTGGGGTGGCGATACACCACGTCATGCCCGTCGATTGACTTGGCAGCCTTGTCAATCTTGGCGCCCAGCCGTTCCGCCAGCCGGATCGAATCCAGGTTCTTGGGGTCGATATAGCTGACCGCGCCGTCCCAGCCCTGTTCGTCATAGAAGAACTGGCGCGCGGCGTTGGTCGCTTCCAGCGCATAGCCTTTGCCGGCCTTTTCGGGCCAGATGATCCACGCGATCTCGCGCTCGGGCCACACGGCGGGTTGCCAGCCGCCCGCCATGCCCAGCGTCTCGTCGGTGACCCGGTCGTGGATCATCCACATGCCAAAGCCGCGGATCTCCCAATGGCCGATCTCGGCGGCATACAGCATCCAGGTCTCATACGGGTTCAGCGGGCCACCCATGAACCGAGCGCGGTAGCTGGTGAAGGTCGCCTTGAAATTCGGATAGTCCTCGGGCTCGGGGCCACGCAGGATCAGTCGTCCGGTTTCCAGCACGGGGATGTCGCGATGACCCATCAGAGCGCCTCCGGTGCCGGGTGGCGGTAGATCGTCAGCGGGCCGAACTTGGCGTGGTCGAATTCGGTTTCTTTCACCGCGCCCAAACGTTCAGCCACACGGGCCGATCCGTCATTGCCTGGTGCCACAAGGCTGATCGCGGTGGACCAGCCCAGCGTGCCATAGGCATAATCGCGCGCGGCACGTGCAGCCTCGGTGGCGTATCCCTTGCCTTCGGCACCATCGAACAGGTCCCAGCCGATCTCGGGCTCGGGCCAGCCTTCGGGGTTCCACAGCCCAATCAGGCCCACCTGTACGCCGTCCGCCTCGACAATCCAGCGGCCATAGCCGCACAGCGTCCAATGGCCGATCTCGGTCGCCAGCTGCCGCCACGCGTCCTCGGCGGTTTTGGGGCCGCCCACAAATTTTGACCGGTCGCTGGCGTAAAAGTCGCGCAGAAACGGGATGTCGCGGGCATCGGGCCCGCGCAGGGTCAGCCGCTCGGTGGTCAGGGTGGGGATCACGCTGCATCCCCTTCGTGCCGCCAGACCTGCGCGTCGTCGTTCAGTTCGGCCTCGGCCTGCGGGTCGCGCTTTGCGCCCATATGGCCCATCATCGTGATCGCGCGGGTATTGGCCGGGTCGATATAGCTGACCAGCGACGTCAGCCCCAGCGCCAGACCGGCCCAGTCGCGCGCGGCCAGCGCAGCTTCTTGCGCGAAACCGCGCCCCTCGGCCGCTTCGGTGAACAAAAAGCCCAGCTCGACCTCGTGATCGCCCGGTTCCAGCCCAAGCAGGACAAAGCCCAGCACCGCGCCGGTCTCTTTCGACGTCACGGTCCAGCCGCCATGCCCCTGCAGCATCCATCCCGCCGCCATCTGAACGAAATCCAGCCACGCCTCGTCGCGGTCCATCGGACCGCCAACATACACGCCGCGCGCCCCGCAAACGATGCCCGCATAGACGTCGAAATCGCCCACCTGCGGCGCGCGCAGGTCAACGCGCTCGCCGCTCAGGCTGGGAACCAGCGCCGCGAAGTCCGCAGCGAAATCGGCCTTGGCGCCAACGGGCGGGGTCTCGTAATGGGCGGCCATCACAGATCCTCCGGCGACGGGTGGCGATAAACCAGGCACGGGGTGTCAAAGGGCGGCGTGACGGTATCATCCAGTACACAGCCCAGCCGTTCGGCCAGCGCGCGCGAGCGGGTGTTTTCCGGCACGATATACGAGATCGCCGTGGTCCAGCCCAGCGTGCCATAGGCGTGCAGCCGCGCGGCGGTGGCGGCCTCGAACGCGTAACCTTTGCCCTCGGCATTGCCATACATGGCCCAGCCCAGCTCGGGCTCGTTCCAGGTTTCGGGGTAATGCGGCCCGATCAGCCCGATCGGCGTGTCGTCGCCCTTCCGCGTCACGGTCAGCATCGAGAACCCACGCGTGGCCTGGCTGCCCCAGCGCGCGGTGAACTTGCGCCACGCCTCCATCCGGGTGTTCGGCCCGCCCATGTATTTCGACCGGTCCGTGCCCAGAAACGCCGCCTCAACCTCGAAATCCTCGGGCTTGGGGCCGCGCAGGATCAGGCGTTCGGTCTCGATTTCGGGGAAGTCCAGAACCACACGCATCACGCAGCCCCCTTGTTGTGGCGGAAAACGGCGGTGTCTTCCACGGTGTCGCCATCGGCGCGCGGGGCGGCGTTGTCTTCCACCGCGCCCAGCCGTTTGGCCAGCGCCTGCGAGCGTGCATTGTCGCGGTGGATATAGCTGACCATCATGTCCAGCCCGCCCGGCCCAAACGCCCAGTCGCGCACGGCCTTGGCAGCCTCAAAGGCCAGCCCCTTGCCCTCGTGATCGGGATAGATCATCCAGCCCAGCTCGATCTCGGGGAAATGCACTGGTTTGTTCACGCCAACCTGGCCGATATTTTCGCCGGTGTCGCGCAGGTCCACCGCCCAAGCGCCAAAGCCCAGCAACGGCCAGCTGCCCACATCTGCGGCAAACATGCGCCACGCCTCGTCGCGGTCAAACGGCCCCCCCATATAGCGCGCCCAGCTGTCGCCCAGCCAGCGCTGCATCGGGGCGAAATCATCAACCCGATGCGCGCGCAGCGTGACGCGGTCGCAATTTATGGTGGGGGCAAGGGTCATTTCTTTTTACCAAACCCGCTCAGCCCCGGAGGCAGTGCGCCGCCGCCCAGCCCGGGCAACCCACCTGGCAGACCGCCGGGCAATCCGCCGCCCGCGCCCATCTGCTTGGCCGCTGCTTCCAGCGCCTTGGGGTCCATCGACGACGGGTCCATACCCGCGGGCATCTCGGGGCCGCCCTTGCCGAACATCGCCTTCATGGCCTGTTTCAGCATGCCGCCCTTGCCCATCTTCTTCATCATATCCGCCATCTGGCGGTGCATTTTCAGCAGCTTGTTCAGCTCTGAAACCTCCAGCCCCGCACCGCGCGCAATCCGCTTCTTGCGGCTGGCCTGCAGCACCTGCGGATTGGCGCGCTCCAGCTTGGTCATCGACTGGATCAGCGCAATCTGGCGCTTCAGGATCTTGTCGTCGAACCCGGCATCCTGCACCTGCTTGGCCATCTTGCCCATGCCGGGCATCATGCCCATCACGCCTTCCATGCCGCCCATCTTGATCATCTGTTCCAGCTGCATGCGTAGGTCGTTCATGTTGAACCGGCCCTTCTGGAACCGTTTCATCATGCGCTCGGCCTGCTCAGCCTCGATGGTCTCCTGCGCCTTTTCCACAAGGCTGACAATGTCGCCCATGCCCAGAATGCGGCCCGCGATCCGTTCCGGGTGGAACTCTTCGATCGCGTCCATCTTCTCGCCCAGACCGACAAAGCGAATGGGCTGGCCGGTCACGGCCCGCATGCTCAGCGCCGCACCACCGCGCCCGTCGCCATCCATCCGCGTCAGCACCACGCCCGAGATGCCAATCCGGTCGTCGAAATTCTGCGCCGTGTGCACCGCGTCCTGACCGGTCAGCCCGTCCACCACCAACAGCGTCTCGCGCGGGGTGGCCACATCGCGCACCGCCTCAACCTCGGCCATCAGCTCGTCGTCAATCGACAAACGGCCCGCGGTGTCCAGCATATAGACGTCATACCCGCCCATCGCCGCCTGCTGCTTGGCGCGCTTGGCAATGTCGACAGGTTTCTGGCCGGCCACAATCGGCAGGGTATCTACCCCGATCTGCGCGCCCAGAATGGCCAGCTGTTCCATCGCCGCCGGGCGGTTCACGTCCAGCGAGGCCATAAGCACCCGCTTGCCGTTCTTTTCTTTCAGCCGCTTGGCCAGCTTGGCGGTGGTTGTCGTCTTACCGCCGCCCTGCAGCCCCACCATCAGGATCGGGGCGGGCGGGTTGTCGATCTTCAGCGCGCCGGGGTCTTCGTCGCCGGTCAGGAAATGCACCATCTCGTCATGCACGATCTTGACGACCTGCTGACCCGGCGTGACCGACTTGGTCACCGCCTGCCCGGTGGCTTTCGCCTGCACCGCCTTGATGAAGTCGCGCGCCACCGGCAGCGACACGTCCGCCTCCAGCAACGCCACCCGCACCTCGCGCAGCGCGGTTTTCACATCGTCTTCGGACAGAGCGCCCTGCTTGGTCAGGCGATCAAAGACGCCTGACAGGCGTTCGGATAGATTTTCAAACATGCCCGGGCCTCCTTACAGCCGTTGACCTTTGCCCGTCCAACCTAAGAACGAACGCTCCAAACGCCAATCTCCCCCGTGGGCGCAACGCGCTGACGGGGGGCGATCCCTGCATAGGCAATGGGACCGGAAGCATGGCAACTTCCGTGAATTTGGTCGCGATTTAGGCGGGTTCGCGCGCAGAGTCAAGCCAAGGGACGGTTGAACCCACCACCGGCCCTGCGGCAGCTCGCAGCAGAGAGACCTGCCGTAGGTATCCCACAGAACCCACTGTCCACGATTGTTTTGCGGCGAAAAATTAGCAAAGAGCCCAAATGTCTGGCTCCGCGATGCCTGCAGATGGCAGTTTTTTTGATGAGGTTGTCTTCGACGCCAATATCTGTTGTAAGTTGCGGCGAGAGCCCCACCTGTTTGCCCCAGAAAAACAAGAGGTCTGGCGATGCTTCTTTTTCGACTGACTGCCCTTGCGCTTGTTTTTGCGTCCTCCGTTCATGCTGAAACCTACGAGGTCAAGACAACAGGGTACGGGAAGGCAAATGACTTTTTCGACCCGCTGAGCGGTGAACTCCAACGGTACAAATCTGAGCTTTCCTATGACCGTTTTGACGGTACTGACGAAAATGCGCCATTGGTGCTCGTAGGTGGGCGTTGCTTTGGTAGTTTCGTTATCGTTAGAGGCGAACCGCGAGGGGGCGGTAACTGTGTATTTGTCGACAAAAACGGCGACAAAGTCCTCCAAGAATGGCGTCTCGACGAGGTTGACTTGGGGATAGGCCGAGGTACGTATTATTTTGTCGGGGGTACAGGCGCACATGTCGGGATTTCCGGTCGAGGGTATTATACCAACGAAGCCGTTGCACGAACCGGAGAAACAAAAACGACAATCGTCGGTACAGTTTCTTGGCCGGACGATTGATTGCTTTAACAAGTAACAAACTCACCTTTGCACGAATGAGTTGAGCACCACCATCACGCGAAAGCTGACATTGGCTCGCGCCGCCCAAATGGCGGGTTTGACCCGCATAGCTGACCAAACGCACAGCCTCTTCACCCCCGCTCCTTCCGTGAATTTGTGGAAATCCGCCGTCTTGCCTCGCCTTTTCAACGGCATTCAGAGACGAAGGTCTGAACGCGGCTCGCGATGACTGGTGGCCAAGGCAGCATCGCCGCCGCCGATCTTGTGGCACGAAAATTGTAACCCGACAACGCCTGCAAAAGCTTGGTCATTTGACACCCAGAGGAACCGAGATTGCAGGCAAACCGATGCAAACCTTTGCAGAAGTCGGCGATAAGATCTTGAAGCCAAATTCAGAAAGCGAACGAAAACACTCTAACGCTTGCTCGTGAAGGTGTTCTAAGGGCGCTTTCCCCAAGCGGCCATTCGGGTGCGGCGCGAATTGGTTGTTTCGATGCGCGGTCTGGCATTGTTCTACGTTGTAACCGACGGAAAACATGCGTGAAACTGTGTTGGCCGGGGTCAAATCACCCAAGAGGTTTTCTTGCCGGTTCATGTTCCCAAGCCGGTTCTGCGCCCGATTTGACCGATGCAACGGCGTGTACCAATGGCCGCACATCTCCTCACTTCGTCCTCTTTGTGTCTAGATTTCCATCAAAACCTGAGGGAATGTTGACGGCACGAAGCTTTGAGCCTCAGGCCTTGACAATTGATAAGGGCGCCGTCTAGTAGAAGTAGTTGTGCGACGATGCACACCAAATTCACCAAGCGACTCAGCTGGACGTTGACGCCCTTTCGGGTCGCTTTTTGATTCCTATACTCAAGCTTCTCGCATGGACCTGCGTTCGGACTGGTTCTCATAAGGGAGCTTATTCACATGAAAAATACTCTGAAAGATGTACTGGGCAGGTTGAGCCTGACATCCGTAATTGCGCTGGCCTCGTCTGCCGCCTTTGCAGATGTGAAGGTCGGCGCGATCTTTGATCTGACCGGTGGTCTCAATATCTATGGCATTCAGCAAAACAATGCGCTGAACCTCGCCATCAAGAACGTCAACGCCGCGGGTGGCGTAAATGGCGAAACCGTGACTGTCGTGGGATATGACGCGCAGTCTGAACTGTCCAAATACACTCAGTTTGCCCAGACCTCCGTTCTGCGGGACGGTATTTCGGCCATGTTTGCCGGGCTTACCAGTTCGTCGCGCGAAGCCATCCGCCCGATCTTCCGCGAAGCCAACATTCCCTATTTCTATTCCTCGCTTTATGAGGGCGGCGCATGTGATCGGCAGACTTTTGTGACCGGGTCATCGGCGTCTCAGCAGTTGAATGTCCTGATGAATTGGGCCGTCGAAACCTACGGGCCGAAAATCTATATCATGGCCCCTGACTACAATTTCGGGACCATTTCCGGCCACTGGATCCACAAATTTGCGGCGGACAACGGCGCAGAAGTGGTGGGCGAAGACTACCTTGCACTGTCGGTGACGGACTATGCGCCGACAATTCAGAAAATTCAGGCTGCAAGCCCGGATGTGGTTGTGGCGCTGCCGGTGGGCGCAGCGCAGACCGGGTTTTTGGAGCAGTTCGCCGCGGCCGGACTGAAAGACACGATTGGCGTTGTGTCAACCAACTATGGGTCGGGCAACCAGCAGGTGGTTGTCTCTCCTCAGGCCGGGGAAGGGTTGGTTTCGGCAATGGGGTATTTCCCATCGGTTGAAAGTGACGCCAACGCCGCTTTCAAGGCGGCATGGGAGGCCGAATACGGCAGCGATACACCCATTGTGGCGGGTGCCGTTGACGTTTGGAACGCCGTGCACCTTTGGGCGGCGGCTGTAAACAAAGCTGGAACTGCGGACACGGAAGAGGTCATCGCCGCGCTGGAAAGCGGGCTGACTTTCGAGGCGCCAAATGGCACCGTGACATTGGAGCCGGGCTCGCATCACCTGCGTCAGGACGTCTACATCGCGCGCGGCAACGCCAACAGCGGGTTCGACATCGTGCAGACGTTTGAGGATTCCGCGCCGACCTATGAGAACGAGATGTGTGACCTGATCGAAAACCCCGATCTGGCAGAGCACTTCATTCCTGAAGGCTAATAAACAACAGAAACATAGAGGTGCGCCTGTGACAGGCGCGCTCTCTTTGGGAGGTTTTTATGGAACCCGATTTTTTGGCGACGGTCTTGCTGTCGTCTTTGTCCAGCGCATCCATTCTGCTGATCGCGACACTTGGCCTTGCGGTTGTCTACGGCTTGATGGGCGTCATCAACTTGGCGCATGGCGAGTTTCTGATGGTGGGGGCCTATTCGGCACTGACGGCGACGCAGATTGGCCTGCCATTTCTGCTTGCTATCCCCTTTGCCGTTTTCATGACGATGCTGATTGGCGCGGTGGTTGAGCTGTTGATTATCAGGCGTCTGTATGGGCGGATTTTTGATACGATGCTGGCCACTTGGGGGCTTGGCATGGTGTTCAACCAAACCGCCGTGCTGTTGTTTGGCACGGTCTCCCCCGGCATCGGAATGCCGCAGTGGAATTTCCGGATCGGTGACTTCAGCCTGGCGGTCTACCCTTTGACGATGATCGTGGTGGCCGCCCTTCTGCTGGCATTTGTTTATGTTCTGATGACCAAGACGGTCTACGGCATGAAGGCGCGGGCCTCAATTCAAGAGCCGCAAATGGCGCAGGCCATCGGCATCGATTCTGCGCGGGTCAACACGCTGACCTTTGCCATCGGATGCGGATTGGCCGGGTTTGCGGGCGCGATCCTGTTGCCGATCATCCCGGCGACCCCTTCGATGGGGCTGTTCTTTGCGGTCAAGGGCTTTCTCACCGTGGTTGTTGCCGGTCCGGTCGCGCTCACGGGCACCGCGCTTACGGCGCTTGGTCTGGGCGGCGGGGCCTCTGTCACGGCAAGCTTCATGACCTCTGTCATTGGCGACGTCTTCTTCTTCTTTGTCACCGCTCTTTTGCTTTGGCTGTACCCGCTGGGTATTTCGTCAAAGTGGCGCCGCAAACTCTGAAGGGCGCGTCACGATGTTTGAAAAACTCTACAAATCATCTGGCCTGATCTTTCCGGCCCTTGCCACCATTGCCGCACTCGCGGTTTCAGGATCACTCGACGCGTATCTTGCATTTGTTGCGACGTCCTGGATCATTTTTGGCCTGCTGGGGCTGAGCCTCGATGTGATCTGGGGGCGGGGCGGGCTGCTGAGCCTGGCGCAAACCGCCTTTTACGGTCTGGGCGGATATTTTGGCGCGGTTGTTGCCATTAATATGGCGCCCACATACGGGATGTCGCTGGTCTGGGCCCTGCCTTGCAGCGCGCTCTTTGGGGCGCTGATTGCGGCGGCGCTCGGCTATGTCATCTTTTACGCCCGTATGGGCGCGCTGCAGAGCACCATCCTGTCCTATACGCTGACGCTGCTTTTGTGGTCGGTCACGCAGACCTTCAAGCTCGACGTGGGCGCGGCGACGATTGGCGGGGACAATGGGCTCTCTGGCATTCCCGGCTTTGTTCTGGGCTTTGGCGAAGAGGCGAAAAAGCTCAAACCAAACGCGGCCTTTGCGCTGGTTGTTTGCATCAGCGCCGCTGTCTACTTTGTCACCTACTGGCTGATGCGCAGCAACTTTGGCAAGATCGTCGATTGCATCCGCATCGACATTCAGAAGACCGAGCTGCTGGGCTATGACATTCGCAAAGTGCAAGTCCTGAACTTTGCCTATTCGGGGGCGGTTGCCGGGATTGCCGGGGCGCTGTTTGCACTTTGGGCGAACTATCTGAATCCTTCGATATTCTCGGTCCAAGAGGCGCTCTTGGTGCCGATTTACGTCCTGGTTGGCGGTCTGGGCACGCTGGCGGGGCCGTTTTTAGGCGCGCTGATCATCGGAGGCTTGTCCTTCTGGCTTGGCGGCGGTGCCGCGGGAGGGCAGACCACCCTGATCCTTGGGACCGTGTTGATCCTTTTGGTGCTTTTCCTTCAGAACGGTGTCCTGGGCGCGCTCGGCAGCCTCTGGCGCCGTTTTATGCCTGATCCCAACAACGCCGCGCGCCTGACCGGCGCTGTGCAAATCGACACAGAGGTGCTGGAGGACATCCTTGTCGAGGCAGAAAAAACTGCTGGACCGGCCAAAAACCTGTCCACGGACGAGGCCTTTAAAAGGTTTGGCGGCGTCATTCCCGTCAATAAAGTCAGCCGCGATTTCACGCCCGGCGAACCTCATTCATTGATTGGCCCCAACGGGGCTGGGAAAAGCTCGTTTCTCAAAACCTGCGTGGGGCTTTATCGGCCAGAAGGCGGCACCATCAGCCTGGGCGACGAAGACATCACCAAGGCCCCGGTCTTTGCACGTGTGCGCAGTGGCATGGGCATGAAGAACCAAAAACCGCAGGTTTTTGGCGAGAAAACTGTCCGCGAAAACCTGTGGATCGCCGCATATGCGCGCACCAAAGACAGCGCCAAGTCGGATGCCATCAGCGCGCAGATTTTGGGCATGCTTGGGTTGGGCGCACAAAGCGGCGTTCAGGCCTCTGCCTTGTCGCATGGCCAACAACAATGGCTGGACATTGGCATGGTGCTTTGCCTCGCGCCGCGGGTGGTTTTGTTGGATGAACCGGCCGCGGGCATGACGAATGAGGAAACGCGGGAATTGTCCGTGTTGGTCAGGACATTGGCAAAACACACAACGGTGGTGGTGGTCGAACACGACATGGAGTTTGTCCGCACCCTCGAAGGTCACGTGACGGTGCTGCACCAAGGAAAGCTGTTTGCCGAAGGCGACATCAAGACCCTTCGGGCCAATGACGCGGTCCTCGACATTTATCTTGGGAGGGGCGAACATGTTTAAAGTCTCGGGTGCAACGGGCGGTTACGGCAAAACCACCATCATTCGCGACGTGTCGCTTGAGGTTCAACCCGCTGAGATCGTCGCGCTTTTGGGCCGCAACGGTGTGGGGAAATCCACGCTGATGCGCTTTGCGACGGGGCTGGTGAAAGCACAAGCCGGAACCGTAGAGATCGCAGGCGTGGCTGCGCCGCCCGCGCCCTCAAAACGGGCCAAGATGGGCTTGGGCTATGTGCCACAGGGCCGGTTTGTGTTCCCACGTATGACGGTGATCGAAAACATCTCGGTCGCTGCTGCCTCAAACGGGTTTGACGCAAAACAAGTCGTCGCAGAGCTGTTCGAAGACTTCCCGCTTTTGGTTCCCAAGGCACATGATCTGGCGGGGGGGCTGTCTGGCGGCCAACAGCAGGTTTTGGCCTTGGCACGGGCGCTGGCCATTCGGCCAAAAATCCTTTTGCTGGATGAACCCACCGAAGGGGTGCAGCCGTCGATCATCGACGAAATGGCGGGCGTTCTGAAACGCGTCAATCAAGAGCGCGAGATCGCGATCCTGGTTGCGGAACAGAACCTCGATTTCTGTCTTTCAATCGCTGAACGCGCCTATGTCATGGAAAAAGGCGCAATCCGAATGGAAACGGACCGCGACAGCCTGCTGGCGGACAAAGTCCTTCAGCAAGAGCTTCTGGGGGTATGAGATGACAAAGTCGCTGACAGAAGATCAGGAAAAGCGCATCGCAGCCACGCTGAAACGCATCCGCGCCGGCTTGTCCGGTGCCGCAGGTGATCATTTCGGTGAACCAAGCCACCTCTTTGATCCGGAGGCCCACGATGTCGCAAAACCTCGATAGTCTTACGGATCAGATCAGGGATTTGGCGGAAGGGCGGCAAGCGCCCGTCTCGTTGGCCGAACGGGCGCTGGCCCGGGTGCAATCACACGCCGAGCTCAACGCCTTTGTCGCCATCGACGAGGAGATCGTCATGACACAGGCCAAAGCGGCCCAGCTGCGATGGCAAAACGGCGCGCCGCTCAGCCCGATTGACGGCATTCCGATTGCCGTCAAAGACAACTACCTGACGCGCGACTACGCGACGACCGCATGTTCGGACGCGGCGCCTTTGGAACCTGCCGGCGTTGATGCCACGGTTGTTGCAAACCTGCGCGCCGCGGGCGCAGTGATCTTCGGAAAGACCAACATGCACGAATGGGCCTATGGCGCGACCAACACGACATCGAATGTCGGCGTCACAAAAAACCCGCATAACCCGGCCCATATCACCGGGGGCAGCAGCGGCGGATCAGGTGCCGCTGTCGCTGCTGGCGTCGTTGCGGCCGCATTGGGCAGCGACACGGGCGGCTCCGTTCGGATCCCCTCAGCAGCCTGTGGGATCTATGGTTTCAAGCCCAGCTATGGTCGCGCGTCGCGTCATGGCGTTTTGCCCCTGAGCTGGTCGCTTGATGCGCCCGGACCAATGGCCACAGAGCTGCAAGACATCGTTCATTTGATGCCGTATTTTCTGGGCGCCGACCCCAAAGACCGCTCAACCGCGCATGCCAAGCCCTTCGGCAGCTTGCCTGACGTGGGGCCGTTGAAACTGATCAACCTGACTGGCGCGGGATTGGAACGCTCGGCCGAGGTGGATGGTGCTGTCAACGCGGCTCTGCGCCAGAGCGCGGCACAGGTTGAACAGAGAACGCTCCAAGACATCGACCGCTACTTTGCCGCGTGGGAAGCGATACTGCATTGCGAGGCGTCTGCCTATCACCAGCCCCTTCTGCAAACCCGGGCCGAGGGGTTCAGCCCAGTGACCCGCGCCCATCTAGAGGCCGGAACACGGCTGACCGGTGTTGAGCTGTTGACGGCGCAAAAACTGCGCGGAGACCTGATCAGGTATCTCACCACCGACCTTGGCGATTGGGACGCCTTGGTGCTGCCAACCCTCCCGGTGCCCGCACCTGCACATGGCGAGGACTGGCAGGAATTTGGCAACCGGCGTGTGACAACGCAAGACAGCATGACCTGGTTTTGTTGGCTCGGAAACCTCTCGGGTCTTCCCTGCGTGACACTGCCCATTGCCAAATCATCCAAGGGTTTGCCGATCGGGATGATGCTGATGGGTCGCCCCGGCGCAGACGAGGCCCTGCTTGCGGCGGCCCTGCGGATTGACCACACTCTCAAGAGCAAGGGGTAAGAAATGGAGACGGAGACTGTGAAAGTCGGTGTGCTTTTCTCCCAAACCGGGAAGATGGCGGTGACAGAGATGGCCCATATCAACGGTGTTTTGCTTGCTATTGAGGAAGTGAACACCAGCGGTGGGATCCTGGGCCGGGCAATTGAGCCGATTTTGATGAACCCCGACGGGGACGATCGGAACTATGCAAAAATGGCGACCGATCTGTTGGTCAATTATGGAGCCAAGACAATCTTTGGCTGTTGTCTCTCCACCAGCAGAAAGGCCGTTTTGCCGCTCATTGAACGGTTCGACGGCGTATTGTTCTACCCTTCGGTCTACGAGGGATTTGAATATTCGCCCAATGTGATCTACGGCGGGGCAACCCCAAATCAGACCGTGCCACCGCTTTTGGATTTTGTGTTTCAAAACCATGGTCGCCGCATTGCCCTGATCGGGTCGGACACGCTTTACGCGCGTGAGATCAACCGGGTCGTAAAGGAGTTTCTTGATGAAAGTGATGGAGAGGTTGTGGTTGAAACCTACCTGCCGTTCTCTCCGTCCGAAGGCGAGATTACCGCAGCCATCGCGCAGTGCCGTGCACAGGACACAGACGCCATTTTGTCAACCGTCGTTGGTGAGGACAGCGTGTCGTTCTACCGGCTTTATGGTAAAAGCGATCCGCGTGCAAAGGGCATCCCGATTGCCTCGTTGACGACAATGGAAACCGAATTATTGAAAGTCCCGCCCGAAGCGCGCGGTGGCCATTTATCGGTCGCCGCCTATTTCAACGCGGCAGAGACTCCGCAGAATACGGCCTTTAAACAGGCCTTTGGCAAGAAATATGGCGATGATGTTGTCCCAAGCGTTTACAGCGAGGTGGGCTATGCCTTGGTTCATTTTTATGCCAATGCGGTGCGCATGAGTGGAAAGACAGACACGATGAGCGTGCTTCAAGCCTTGTCTGGCGCCGTTTTTAAAGCCCCTGGTGGTGATCTCTTCATCGATGTGGAGACAAATCACTTGACGTTGCGACCTCATATTGGTCGGTCCCGAACGGATGGAACCTTTGAAATCGTGTGGAACAGCCCAAAGGCGGCAGCCCCTGATCCCTATCTCGTGGCCTATGACCGGTCGGTGACCTCAAGAGGCCTCGTTTGACCGGAGACGCGAGCAAAAGCCAGAACCTCATCCGCCGCCTTCGGCGGATGCGGATCCTTGTCATTCACCCCGATGACGCGGATCGCGAAGTGTTTGTTGCACATCTGAAACGGATTGGCTGTCAGGTTGAACTCATGTGGCCGTCGCCCGAAACACTCCCTTCGCACGCGGACGTGGTGCTGTTTTTGTTGGGGCAAGAGCGTGATCCCAACCTGCTGACGTGGATGGCAACCGCGGACACAATTGCACGGATCGCAATCATCAATTTTGAGACCCCGGAAATCTTGGGCGAGTTAGAGCGCCTGAACGTCCATGGTGTCATCTCTAAACCCATTCGGCCCTTTGGCGTGCTCGCGGCTCTGACGACGGCGATTGGGGCGGCGCGTCACGAGATGACCTTGAAAAACCGGATCAAGTCCCTGGATGAAAACCTGCGGTCCCGGCGAAAAGTTGAACAGGCCGTTGCCATCCTGTCAGAGCTCAAAGGCATCGACGAGCAAGCCGCCTACAAGCGGTTGCGCGACAAATCGCAAAACTCTCAAACAAGCATCGGCGAAATCGCGAGCGCACTTATTGCGGCGCACGACGTTTGATATTTGGGGGCATTGAACGGGAGGGATGCCGTTCAATGCCCCGATCCCCTCCCGAAATCCGCCGTCCTCCCTTGTCTTGCCGACAAATTGTGTCACATACCCCCATCAGAGAGCTTTGACACTGGAAGGACCCGATCATGACGATAACCAATGATGATCTTGCCGCGGCCCGCAATGCGTGGGGGGCAGGGCTGATTGCAATTGCCAAAGCTTATGACCAAGGCGGCATCGACGCCGCCCGCCCCGTGGCCGAAGAGGTGATCGATGGCGCCTATGGCTACAATCTGGGCCCGGTTCTGTTCAAACCCACTATGGCGTCGGGCGATCAGACGTTCCGGCCCACGCGCGAAGGGGCGCTGGCCTATTTTGTCGGCCACGATGCCAATTACCCGCTGGATGGCGGGTTCGGCCTGAAGGGCTGGCGGTCGATGGACAGCGTGACCTCGGCCAGTTTCATCGACGGCGATGTCGGCATGTGGATGGGCTGGATCAAGCTGACCGACAAGGACGGCAACCTGACCCAGGTCGACAAAAGTTTTGGCTACAAGAAAGACGCCGACGGCGTGCTGCGCATTGTGCTGCACCATTCGTCATTGCCCTATCAGCCCTAAGCGCAAGGAAGGACGCGCCGCGATCAGGCGGCGCGCCACTTTTCAGGCTGCAAGCGCGTTCAGCGAGGCCTGCGCGTTTTCCAGCGCCGCGTCGCGGTCCGCGAACATGGCGTCCGCGGCGACATAAGTCACATCGGTGATCCCGACAAAACCCAGCATGTGGTTCAGATAGGTTGATGCAAAGTCGATGGGCGAGTTCACCTTGGTGCCGCCCGAGGCCAGCACCACGATTGCCTTGGTATCTTTAATCAGGCCCTCGGGGCCGTTTTCGCCATACTGAAAGGTCACCTTGGCACGCGTGATCTGGTCGATCCACGCATTCAGCTGCGTGGGGATGGTGAAGTTATAGACCGGCACCCCAATCACAACCACATCGGCGGCCTGCACTTCGGCGATCAGCTCGTCCGACAGGTCGGCAATGGCGTTTTGCGCGTCCGAGCGATCCTCGGCGGGCGTGTTCACCGCAGCCAGCCACGCGTTATCGATCATTGGCACGGGGTTCTTGGCAAGATCGCGGGTTGTGACCTGCGCGTCGGGGTGGGCACCAAGAAGCTTGGCGATGGTCTGATCTGTCAGTTCGCGCGACTGCGAAGCCGCGCCGTTGATCGAGCTGTCGAGGCGAAGAATGGAAAGGCTCATGTTGGGTCTCCTGAAACTGTCCTTTCCATCAAGGTGGATACAGCCATTCAGAACACAATTCGGCAGCCGGGAACGGACTTTGTGCCTGACTGCACATCCAATTGTGCGGTTTTGCCGGCCCTAGCGGTGGCTTGGGGCGCCGCCCGTTAGGTTTCGCGTTTTGCCGGGTCAATCGCATTGGGCGCGCCCCAATCGGCCTGCAAGGCCGCGCGCAACTGCTTGGCGGCCTCGGCCCCGATCCGGTCGGCCAAGCGCAATTCAAGCGCGGCAAAAACCTCGGCTGCGGCCGTGATGTTGCGCAAACCCGCCGGGGTCAGCCGAGCAATACGGGCGCTGGCGTTGGTGGGGTCGGGCGCGGTTTCCACCAGCCCGGCGCGTTCCAGCGCGGCCACCGATTTCTGCGCCGCCTGACGGGTGGTGCCCACGCGCCGCGCCAGTTCCGAAATGCGGATACCGTCGGCCTGCAGATGCGCCATCAGCAGCGATTGCGCATGGGTCAGCTCGGGCAGACCGCGCGCGGCCAGCGACGCGCGCAGCGCGGTATCGAACCACGTGAACGCCGAAAGCAGCAGACGGGCGAGGGACGGATCGGTCATATGAGTGTCTACCATGTTGACACTTGCGACGAAAGCCCCTAAGTGACAACCTAATTGACACTTAGGGAGACGATCATGAAACCACTCTTTGCCTTCGCCGCCGCCTGGGCGGCCTGCCTTGTATCTGGCACCGCGATTGCCATCGCCATGCAACCGTTCATCGCGCCGCTTCTGGCGCCGCATATCCGCACCGAAGAGATGGGGCTGCACTTTCCCGCGCTTTTGTCGGGCTATGTGGTGCTGGCGCTGGGCATGGTCGCGCTGGCGGTGCTGACCGATGCCGCGTCGCGCAGCTGGGGCTGGGTGCTGCAAACCGGCGCGGTGCTGGGCCTGACGGTGTTTCTGGGCGATCACCTGATCACCGCGGGCTGGTCGCAGCTGGCGGCTGGGCCCATGGCGGTGTCGGGCGTGCTGGACGCGCTGTCGGTGCTGGCGGGGTTTGTCGCCGGGGTTTGGGTATTGAAACGGCAGCCCGCCGCGCATCCGGCCTGAACGCTTGTGCGCGTGGCCGGTCCGGCCTAGCCTTCGGGCAAGCGAAAGGACCGGCCATGCATGTTGTCGCGGATACCGACCAGTTGATCGCCGACGGGGTGATCACCCAGCCCCAGGCCGACGAGATCCGCGCCCGGGCGCGCGATACGATGGTGACGCTGGCAGTGAATACCCTGCTTTGCGCCGGGATCATCGCCGCCACCGCCGGGTTCATCTTTTGGCTGGCCGACGCGCTGTCGGTGGCGGTGCTGGGCGGGCTGATGCTGGCCGGTGGAATCACCATTCTGACCCGTGGCAGCGACAATTTCGCCATGTTCGGAAACGCCTCGGCCCTGATCGGGGCGGGGATGCTGATCGGCGGGGCGGCGGCCGAGTTGCTGAACAAATACGACGACATTGCCGGGCAGGTCATGGCCCTGGGCGGCGCCGTGGTGGCGGGGGTCTTTGCCTGGGCGCTGCGCAGCCCGAAATTTCCGGCAAAATTTGTGGCTGGCTCGGCGCTGCTGATGGGGCTCGCGCTGCATCTGGGCGGCGTCGCGATCGAGATGATGGACCATCAGGTCACCGGCCTGCCCAAGGCGTTGTTGCTGTTTTATGCTGCGGCGCTGGTCGCGGTGGCGGGCTGGCTGACCGATGTGCGGCTGGTGACGGCATTGGCGATTGTGCCCTTTGCCCAGATGCTGGACACCGGCACCTTTTATTTCCACGCGGCTTACGTGTTCTATTCGCCCGAGCCCACCCTTTCGATCCTGCAGATGTCGGCCCTGATCGCACTGTGCCTCTGGACAGCGCGACGCTGGCCACCGCGCCATGGCCGCCACGCGCTGATCGCGATGATGCTTGCCTTTGTGGTGGCCAATCTCTGCGCGCTGGTGGGTTCGCTTTGGGGCGACGTGGTGGGGCAGACCATGTGGGGGCCGGGCCGATGGTCGCGCAGCGAATACGATGACTGGGAAGACTATCAGGCCGCGCGTGACGCGTTCGAGGCGCAGGCGCTTGTGATCTCGGAACACGTCTTTTCGGTTCTGTGGGCCGTAGTCCTGATCGCGCTGGCCATCTGGGCCGCGCATTCCAACCGGCGGGGACTGTTCAACGCTGCGATCACCTTTGGCGCCATTCACGTTTACACGCAGTTCTACGAGAGCTTCTTTGACGAACCGCTCGCCTATGTCATTGGCGGGCTTGCCGCGATCCCCCTGGCCTGGGGAATGTGGCGGCTGAACAAATGGTTCGTGGCCACTCGCGATACGGCGTAATTCCCGTCTATCAGTACTTGATTGGTCCGATAACCGCACACGCGCCCTTGCAAAAATGAACATCGTAAGCAAGTAATTGGCTTCGGATGTGAGAGGGTGCACAGCAAATGGATATTGATAACTGGGATGAAGTGCGGACAGCCTTTCAGGTTGCGCGGCTTGGAACAGTCAGCGGCGCGGCCGAGGTTCTGGGCGTGCACCATGCCACGGTAATCCGTCATATCGACTCGCTCGAAGGGCGTTTGGGCGTGAAGCTGTTCCAACGCCACGCCCGCGGTTATACCCCGACCGAGGCCGGGCTCGACCTTTTGCAGGTTGCGCAGGCCACCGCCGATCAGTTCGAACAACTTGCCGGGCGCCTGCACGGCGCTGGCGCCGCCATGACCGGTGAGCTTGTGGTCACTTCGGTCGACAGTTTCTCGCCTATCCTGTTGCCGGTGATCGCCGAGTTTCAGGATTCGCATCCCGAGCTGAACGTGCAATACATCACCGACACCCGCGTGTTTCGCCTGGAATATGGCGAGGCGCATGTGGCCATCCGCGCTGGCAAGAAACCCGAAGACCCCGACAATATCGTGCAGCCGCTGGCCAATATCGAGGTCACCATGGGCGCCACCCGCGACTATGTTGCGAAATACGGGCCGCTGAACGGCCCACAGGATTTCCACAAACACCGCTTTGTCGGGCCAACCGACGAAAACCACCGCGCGACGTTTTACCAGTGGATGAAAGACAACCTGCCCAAGGATCGCATCTCGCTGCGCCTTTCTGATCTGCGCGACGCCTTCCAGGCCGTGCGCGCGGGGGGCGGCATCGGGTTCCTGCCCAGCTGGCGTTTTGCCGAAACGGACGAGCTGGTACCCCTGTGGGAGCCAAAGCCCGAATGGTCGGTGCCCCTGTGGCTGGTCACCCATGTCGACCTGCATCGTACCGCCAAGGTGCAAAGCTTTACCAACGACCTGAAAGCTGCTGCGAAGAACTGGCCGTGACGGCCCGCACCGAGGCGCTCAGGGGCCATGCAGCGATGCTGGCCTTCTCGGCGCTGATTGCGGGATCCTTCAGTTTCGGGGGGCGGATTGCCAACCTGATCGATCCGGTGGCGCTGACAACTGTGCGTTTCGTGATTGCCACGGCCATTATCGCCGCCGTCGTCGCGATGCGTGGCGGTATCCGCCGCGCGGATCTGGCGGCACCATGGCGCTATGTGGTGATCGGCGGCCTGATGGCGATCTATTTCGTGCTGATGTTCGAGGGGCTGAAAACCGCCTCGCCGGTCTCTACGTCGGCTGTCTTCACCCTTGCCCCGATCTTTGCCGCCGGGTTCGGCTGGCTGCTGTTGCGGCAGGTCACCACCGCACGCATGGCGCTGGCGCTGACCATTGGCGGGCTGGGGGCGCTGTGGGTGATTTTCCGGGCCGATATCTCGGCGCTTCTGGCGCTGGAGCTGGGCCGGGGCGAGGGCGTCTTTCTGATCGGGGTGGTGGCCCACGCCGCCTATACGCCGATGGTCAGGCGGCTGAACCGGGGTGAAAGCCCGCTGGTCTTTACGCTGGGTATGCTGATCGCCGCGCTGGTGGTCCTGATCGCCTATGGCTCGGACCGCGTGATGGCCACCGACTGGGCCGCGCTGCCTGCGGTCGTCTGGGCGGTCACGCTGTACCTTGCGGTCTTTGCCAGCGCGACAACCTTCGTTCTGGTGCAATACGCGACGCTGCGCCTGCCCTCGGCCAAGGTCATGGCCTATACCTATCTCACCCCCAGCTGGGTCATCGGGTGGGAGCTGATCCTTGGCGCAAAACCGCCGCCAACGCTGATCCTTGCGGGCATCGCCCTGACGCTTGTCGCACTCTGGCTGCTGCTGGCCGAGGATTGAGCCCCCTGCGCTGCCGCTGATGCAGGCAGAAGGCGCCCCGTGACCAAAGGCCCTGGTTCCCCGGTCAAAGATGCCCGGTTTTGCAGTACAGGATCGCACCGTCCCCGTCGGCAGAAACCTCGATCCGGTCGCGCCCATGCAGCCGCAGCCAGCCGCCTGCATCAAACGGCCCGTGATCGGTGACCACAGACCCCGCCAGTATCAGCAACTCGGCCCCGCGTTCCGGGTTCGGCAGCGTCAGGGTGTCGCCCGCCGGCAGGGTATAAACCGTCACAACCTCGTCGCCAAATTCGTGCAGCGTCAGGCTTTTGAACGCGGTCGGTGCGGTCGCCAGATCCCCGGCGGCAAAGGCCTGTGCCCGGAACTGCCGCGTATCGTCCTCGTCAAACTGATGCAGCTTCACGAATATTGTCGTGCCGTCCGGCCCGGCCCACGGGGTATGCTGCGTGCCGATGGGGTTGCGCGCATAGGTCCCCACCGGATAGGCGCCGTCCTCGTCATTGAACACACCCTGCAGAACCAGGAACTCTTCGCCGCCCGAATGCGTATGGGCCGAAAAGCGCGAATTGGGGGCATACCGCACGATCGAGGTCGCATGGCCGCTTTCCGCACCCATCCGGTCCAGCATCACCCGTTCCACACCTGCCATCGGCGAGGGGTGCCAAACCCGGTCCGCGGATTTGACCATCGCGTCCTTGTCAAAGTCTGCATTGATCAACATAGTTCAGAATCCTTCCGACTGGGGCCGCAGGTCCAGCTCCAGCGTCCAGCAGGATCGGGGCTGTTGCGTGAGGTTCAGGTATTGCATGGCCACGTCCTCGGGCAACAACGCGGTGTCCTCTGACCCGCCAAACCGTTCGACCGAGGGCGTGCCAAACATCAGCCCGTCAAGGATCACATGCGCCACATGCACGCCCTGCGACTGATACTCGCGCGCCAGCGATTGCGACAACCCGCGCAGCGCGAACTTGGTCGCCGCAAAGGCACCAAACCGCCCGCCGCCCCGCACAGCCGCCGTTGCGCCCGAAAACAGGATTGCCCCGGCCTGCGCGTCAATCATGGGCGGCAAGACCTGCTGCGTGGCGTGTACCGCCGACATAACGGCGCGCTGCCACAGATCGTCGAAGGTCTCGGCGCTGGTTTCAAGGAACGGCCCGATATGCAGGGCCGCCACGTTGTGAATATAGACGTCGATCCGCCCATAGGTCTGCAGGACCTGCGCAACGCTGCGGGCGACATCGGCCGCAGCGGTCAGGTCGCAGGCGATGTTCAACGCCCCCGGATGCGCCGTGCCCCGCCGTGACAGGGTCACCACCTGATACCCGGCTTCTGCAAAAACCGTGGCCAATCCACGGCCCAGACCGGGGCCGTAACCGCCGATCACTGCAACAGGTTTCTCCGTCATGCCAATCCTCCTATTTGCGCGATGACAAAGACCGTGGCGCCCCAACCGCCAAAGAAGGCAAGCGTGCGGATCACCGGAATTCCCATCGTATAGACGATATAGTGCACCACCCGCGCGACCAGGTATAACGATGCCGCGATGGCCGTGGCCCCGTTGGCCAGCCCGGTGGCCTCAACCGCCAGCAGCGCGGGGGCAAAGACCACAAGGTTCTCGATCGCGTTGCCATGGGCCGCCTTGGCCCGGTCGGCCCAGGCGCTCAGCGCCCGGTCCTCGGTGCCGGGGTTGGCCATGGCACCTGCCAGCCCCCGAACAGCGATACGGTTCAGGACGTAAGGAAAGGCCATCAACGCGGTGGCCAACAGAATAAGCGTCAAAAGTGTCATCGCGTTGGTCATTCCGTGCCTCCGTTTGCCACGTCAGAAACCGAGCCTCCCGCCTTGACGGCCTTGGCCATCGCCAGATGGTGTTCGAATGCCGGCAGAATGTCCTGGAAATGGGATTTCAGCGCCGGGTTGTCCGCCGCAGGCAGCAAAACCGTGCGCACGGCGTCAATCGCGGCTTCGTGGAAGGCCACGTCATGTTCAAGAAACGCGCCGTCAAACCTGTCGCATTCCAGCTCGGACAGGCGCGCCATTGTGGCGTCATGGGTGATCTGCGCCTCGATCCGCGCCGCGGGCAACGTGTAGGTCAGCCCGTTCTCAACCGCCAGGTCCAGTACCGTCCGTCGCACCCAAAGGTGGTCGGTTGACAGGTGCCGGGCCAACTCGGTTGTTGAGGCCGCGCAATCTTTGGAAATGGCCAGAAACGCCGTTTCGATGTCAAAGCTGTTGACCTGCGCGTAAATTGCCAGGATCTCGCTGTCCTTCAGGTCGTCGGTGCCTGCCGCCATGACCGGTGATGCCAGCAGGGTCAGCGCTGCGACAGTATACTTTCCAAATGCCATTGGGTCTCTCCAGTTGATGTCTGCACTGGATTTACTGTCGCTGATTTCCATATATAATCCGGATTAATCAAATACATTGATAGGTAAACCCTATAAATGAACCCAACCACTACACAGTTGCTGCACGCGGTCGCCGTGGCCGAGTGTCGATCATTCAGCGCCGCCGCGCGGCAATGCAAGGTCGCGCAGCCGACGATCTCGAACAGCGTGTCCGATTTGGAAGAGCTGCTGGGCAAACGCATTTTCCGCCGTTCGACCCGCAAGGTCGAAACCACCCCGTTCGGTGACGCGATCCTGCCCGCAATTGCCGAGGCCGTCGCCGCCATCGACCGCGTGACGGTCGAAGCGCAGGCCCTGATCAATCCCGCCAACCGCCTGTTGCGCGTTGCCTTCACCCCGCTTCTGGATATCGGCACCATCGACCCGCTGTTCTCGGCCTATCGGCTGAAACACCCCGACGTAGAGATCGTCTATAAGGAATGCACCCACGAAAGCCTTGCCGAACGCCTGACCCTCGAACAGATCGACGTGGCCTTCGCGCATGACATGCCCCGCCATGCCGATCTGCGCCGCTGTCCCCTGTTTGCCGACCCGTTACACTACGTTCCTGCCAATGGGCTGACCGGCGACGAAGGGGCGACAGTCACCGTCGATGCCTTTGGCGACACGCCGCTGCTGCTGACAAATGGCTCTTGCGGCCTGGCTCCCACCACCTTGCGGCTGTTTCAGCAATCGGGCACCGACCCGCACCTTTACGCAGGACGTGCGATGACCCATGCCGCGCTGAAAGACTGGGCCGAGCTGGGCCTGGGCGGCGCCATCCTGCCCAGCAGCAAGTTGGGCCCGGACCCGTCGAGGTATCCACGGGTAGTGGTGGGCGGCGCACCCCAGCGGCTGGAGTATCAGGCGGTGTGGGCCAAGTCCTCCGAGGCCACAGATCACCTCGCCATGTTCTTCCGGCAACTGCCAAAAGTATCGGCCGCCATTTTTCACCAAAACGTGGCATGAGGTCAGGCAAAGGCGCTTGCCTTTGGCTGCGTCTGCGACAACGATAAAAACCGGAGGTACGCCCATGACATTCGAGATCTGGACCATCTACGTGGCCGCCATTCTGGCAATGATGAGCACGCCGGGACCCAGCCAATTGTTGATGCTGTCCAACTCGGCCGCGCACGGGTTTCGCCGCGCGCTTGCAACGACGGCAGGGGACCTGACGGCAAATGCGTTGCAGATGCTGGCGGCTGGTCTGGGCCTTGCGGCACTGATCGCGGCCTCGGCCACGGCGCTGTCGGTGATCAAATGGGCCGGCGTGGCCTACCTGATCTGGCTGGGCGTCCGCATGATCCGGCGGGCCAAACCCGATGACCCGGATCTGACGTCGGAAAAACCGGCCGTTAGCCTGCGGAACCTCTGGATGCAGGGCTTTCTGACCTCGGCCGCGAACCCAAAGGCGGTGGTCTTCTTCGCCGCGCTTTTCCCGCAATTCATTTCCGCCGACGCGGCGTTCTGGCCACAATTCCTGATCCTTTCCGTGACCTACATCGTGGTAGATGGGATGTTCCTGTCGACCTATGGCCTGAGCGCCAGCTGGATCGCCAAGCGATTCAAGGGCAATGCCCGTGTCTGGATCGAACGGGCCGGCGGCGGGTTCATGATCCTCGCGGCCATTCTTCTGGGCCTGAAAACCCTAACACAGCGTTAGGCGTCGTCCGAAGCTTCGCGCAGTTCCCCTTCGAGGAACCGCTCGAACGCGTCCAGGTTCACGGCCTCGAATTGCCCAAAGCTCTGCATCCAGACCGATGCGTCTTTCAGCGCGTCCGGTTCCAGCTTGCACCACTTCACCCGCCCGCGCTTTTCCTGGCTGATCAGCCCGGCGCGGGTCAGGATCGTCAGATGCTTGGAAATAGCCGCCAGCGACATTTCGAACGGCTCGGCCACATCGGTGACGGCCATGTCATCCTCCAGCAGCATGCTGAGGATTTCGCGCCGGGTCGGGTCGGACAGGGCGGCAAAGATTGTGTCCAGGCTCATGTTTCGGGCCTAGCCGCGCGATAGGGGCGGGTCAAGCACGCCATTGATTGCATAATACAACTGTTGTATATAACAACCATGATGATTCCCGAAAACCTGCCCGCCTATTGGGTCAACCACCTGTCGTTTGCGATGCGCCGCGCCTTGGTGCAACGGTTCTCCGCCGCCGGGCACGATGTCAGTGCCGAGGAATGGGCGGTGCTGCTGATCCTGCAGGCCCATCCCGGCCTGACGGCCTCGGCCCTATCGGACAAGGCCTTTCGTGACAAGACAACCACCACCCGCATGGTGGACCGTCTGGCGCGCAAGGGCATGGTGACCCGCGCCCGCGATACCGACGACCGCCGCGTGGTGCACATCACGCTCAGCCCGCAGGGGCAGGCGCAGTTCGATGCGCTGGCCGCCATCGCGCAGCAGATGCTGGCGCAGGTGATGCAGGGGATCAGCCCCGCGGATCTGGCCATCGCCACGCAAACCCTGCGCCGCATGACCGACAACCTGAAAGGAGATCCGGCATGAGCTACAATTACGCCAAGTTCCAAGCCTCCGACTATGACCTCGCACATTTTCGCGGCCCGCTGCCCGGCACCAAGGCGCCCGACGCCACGCTGGATCTGGCCAGCGGTGGCCGGTCGCGCCTGCTGGATTTCGACGGGACGTTTCTGGTGCTGGAAATGGGCAGCATCACCTGCCCGTTGTTCCAGGGCCGCCGGCCGCATATGGACCGGCTTGACCTGCAGCACCCCGATATCAGCTTTGCCGTGCTTTATGTGCGCGAGGCCCATCCCGGCGCCTCGATCCCCGCGCACCAGACCCAGGGGGACAAAGCCGCCTGCGCTGCCTCTTTGTTGAGCGATGGCGAAAACCGGCGCGTGCTGGTGGATGGCATCGACGGGCAGGCCCATGACGCCTATGGCGGCTACCCGAACTCGGTCTTCGTGATCAACCGCAACGGCTGTGTTGTCTATGCCAGCGACTGGAACAACCCCACCGTCACCGCCCGCGCGCTGCAACGCCTGAAGGCGGGACAGCCGGCGGATGTTCGTGCGTGGTTCAAACCGGTGCCGCCCAGTGTCAGCCTGCGGGTGCTGGGGGCGGGGGGCAAGGGATCGATGGCCGACTTTCTGCATGGGCTGCCCCGCCTGATCTGGAACAACCTGATCCGGCGCAACCTGCGGCTGGCCCTTGGCCGCCGCGCCGGTATAGCACCGGACGCCGAGTGCTAAGGCCATTCCCTTCGCTGATACGAAATATCAGGAAATGGAATTGGCAGAAGGTGAGGTCTGACAGTAGGGTCGCACCGTAAACCCGATCACAGGTGGTGCAATGCTCAACTGGGCGCTGATCTTTGCCCTGGGCATGGCCTGGGGCTCGTCTTTCTATTTTAATGCCGTGCTGCTGCGCGAACTGGGGCCGCTGACGGTGGCGCTGGGCCGGGTGGGGGTTGGGGCGCTGGCCTGCTGGCTGTGGCTGATCTTGGCGCGCAAGTCGTGGCGGATCCCGCCGGTGTTGCTGTTGCCCATGTCGGTGTTCGCGCTGGTGCAATATGCAATCCCGCTGGCGCTGTATCCTTATGTGCAGCAATACATCACCTCGTCCGCCGCCGGTATCGTCAACGCCATGACCCCGATCATGGTGGTGATTGTCAGCCAGTTCTGGCCGGGTGGCGAGCGCGCGACATGGACGAAATCCATCGGCGTGGCGCTGGGCTTTGCCGGGATCGTCGTGCTGGTCTCGCCGGCCTTTGCAGGGCAGGGGCCGTCAAATCCCTGGGCGCTGCTGGCCACGATGGGCGCGCCGCTGTGTTATGGCATCGCGTTGAACCTGATGCGCCGCTTCGATGGCATGGACCGCACGGTACTGACGGCATGGTCGCTGTTGCTGGGTACTGCGTTTCTGGTGCCGGTGGCGCTTGGGTCCGAGGGCATGCCCGTGATCACCCGGGCCGAAACCTGGGTGGCCTTGTTCGTGATCGGCGCAATCCTGACAGCCGCTGCCTTTATCCTGCTTTTCTGGTTGATCCCTCGCGTGGGGGGCACTACCGCGTCGACCATCACGCTGATCGCGCCGGTATCGGCGGTGCTGCTGGGCGCTTACCTTTTGTCCGAGGACGTGAGCCTGCCGCAGTTGGTCGGTATGGGCATCATTCTGCTGGGCTTGTTGTTTGTGGACGGCCGCTTGTCGGCGCTGCTGCGGGGGCACCGCAATGTGCCCCCGGTGCGCTGAGAAACCGGAACGACGCGTGTCCTTCCTGTCGCCCTCTCAGCGCGGCAGATACGATTTTTCACGTGCCGTCCGTGGAATGCGGGGCGCGCAGCGGAACAGACGCCGCGCAATCATCAACCGATTGGTTGAATATGGTAACTGGGCCGCATTTGCCCGCCGGGGCGTGTGCAGGTCCGTGGGCATCCTGCCGCACCAATGGGAAACCTAAATAATATCAGTGACTTGAGGCCGGAGGATTTCCACCTCCATCCGCTTGACTCATGCGCCCACCCTTCCTAGGTTGCCGCCGAAAGTCCAAGGGGGCATTTCGCGCATGGCAGAGAACGGGAAACAAGAGCAGCTCAAGGCGCTCGAAGCCCGGATCGAGGCGGCCAAACAGGCCACTCAGCCCGCGAAACCGCACCAGGAGGAACATTATTCTCAGGCCCAGATGGCCTGGCGGATGGTGATAGAGCTTGTGGCCGGTCTGGGGATCGGCTTTGGCATCGGATACGGGCTGGACGCCCTTTTTGGTACGCGTCCTTTCCTGATGGTGCTGTTCATATTGCTGGGTTTCGCGGCCGGCGTGCAGACGATGATGCGCACCGCCAAAGAGATCCAAAACACGAATTCGGCCGCGGCCGACAAAGACGAAGAGGGCTGAGACGTGGCATCTGATGCACATGGCGACGAAGGCGGGCTGGTTTTCCACCCGATGGACCAGTTCATCGTGAAACCGCTGTTTGGCGGCGGCACTGATGTGGGGCTGTTCACCATCACCAACGTGACGCTGTGGATGGCGCTGGCCGTTGTTGCCGTGTTCGCCCTGCTGGTTGTCGGCACCAAAAGCCGCGCCATGATCCCCTCGCGCGGTCAGTCGATCGCCGAGATGGCCTATCTCTTTATCTACAAGATGGTCGAAGACGTCGCTGGCAAAGACGCGGTCAAGTTCTTCCCCTATATCATGACGCTGTTCATGTTCATCGTGATGGCCAACTTCCTTGGCCTTCTGCCGATGTCGTTTACCACCACCTCGCATTTCGCCGTGACCGCGGTGCTGGCGCTGGCGGTGTTCCTGACCGTCACCATCACCGGTTTCGTGCTGCACGGCGCCAAGTTCCTGGGCCTCTTCTGGGTCAGCTCGGCGCCCCTGCCGCTGCGCCCGATCCTGGCGATTATCGAGCTGATCTCGTATTTCGTGCGCCCCGTCAGCCACTGCATCCGTCTTGCCGGTAACATCATGGCCGGCCACGCGGTGATCAAGGTGTTCGCCGGCTTTGCCGCCATCGCCGCCGTGTCGCCGCTGGCCATTGTCGCCATCACCGCGATGTACGGGCTCGAAGTTCTCGTGGCCTTCATCCAGGCCTACGTGTTCACCATCCTGACCTGCGTGTATCTGCACGATGCGCTGCATCCCAGCCACTAAGGTCCCCGCAAACAACACTTATCTTATCTTCCAACCGTAAGGAGAATTCACAATGGAAGGCGATCTCGCACATATCGGCGCAGGCCTGGCAGCAATCGGCTCGGGCGCCGCAGCTATCGGTGTGGGCAACGTGGCCGGCAACTTCCTGTCGGGCGCACTGCGCAACCCTTCGGCCGCTGGCGGCCAAACCGCGACCCTGTTCATCGGTATCGCATTTGCAGAAGCTCTGGGCATCTTCGCATTCCTGGTTGCTCTGCTGCTGATGTTCGCCGTTTAAGCTTCCAATAACCGATCCTTACGGCCGGGTGGGCGCGCGCCGCCTTCCCGGTGTAACCCCGGTTCCTGGAGGACGACATGGCTACTGACGCACCCAAAGACGCCCACGGCGCGGCCGACGCGGCCCATGCAGCGGAATCCGCTGGCATGCCGCAGCTCGACTTTGCGACCTATGGCAACCAGATCTTCTGGCTGGTGATTGCCCTTGTGGCGATCTTCTTGATCCTGTCCCGCGTGGCCCTGCCGCGTATTGCGTCGGTTCTGGCTGAACGTCAGGGCGCGATCACCAAGGATCTCGCCGCTGCCGAAGAGCTGAAACAACAAGCTGTTGAGGCCGAAGAGGCCTATAACAAAGCGCTGGCTGACGCCAAGGCCGAGGCCGCCAAGATCGTGGCCGAAACCAAGGCCGAGATTCAGGCAGAGCTGGACGAGGCCACCGCCAAGGCGGATGCCGAAATTGCCGCCAAGGCTGCTGAATCCGAAAAGGCCATCGCGGTGATCCGCGAAGGCGCCAAGGACAGCATTGCCGCCGTGGCCAAAGACACCGCCGCCGAAATCGTTTCGGCGCTGGGCCAAAACGCCGACGAGGCCGCGCTTGCCGCCGCCATCGACGCACAGCTGAAAGGGTGAAGGACATGAAAAAGCTTTCCGTTCTCTTTGCCCTGATGGCCAGCCCCGCGTTTGCGGCGTCGGGTCCGTTCTTCTCGCTGGGCAATACCGACTTTGTCGTGCTGATTGCCTTCATCCTGTTCATCGCCGTGCTGGTCTACTTCAAGGTGCCCGGCATGATTGGCGGGATGCTGGACAAGCGCGCTGACGAGATCAAGTCCGACCTGGACGAAGCCCGCGCCCTGCGCGAAGAGGCGCAGACGCTGCTGGCCAGCTACGAGCGCAAGCAGCAAGAGGTTGCCGAGCAGGCCGACCGTATCGTTGCCCATGCCAAGGAAGAGGCCAAGCAAGCGGCTGAGCAAGCCAAGGTGGATCTGCAGGAGTCGATCGCGCGCCGTCTGGCCGCGGCCGAGGATCAGATCGCTTCGGCCGAAGCGTCCGCTGTGAAAGAGGTCCGCGACACGGCTGTCACCGTGGCTGTCACCGCCGCCGGCGACGTGATCGCCAAGCAGATGAACGCAGCGGCTGGCAACAAGCTGATCGATGCGGCCATCGCCGAGGTCGAAGCCAAGCTGCACTAAGCACTGGCGTCTTTGAAAGTTTAAAGAACCCGGGTTTCGCGACCCGGGTTTTTTAATGTCCGCGTTAAACTTTGCCGAAGGTTGTCGGAACGTTAAGACAGGCGCGGTCAACTGAGCGCGCCAATTTCCGTTGCGTCTTGGTTAAGGCTGTTTGCGCGCCGCCTCGTGCTCCAGCCGCAGCTTCGCAACCTCTTCGTTGCGGTCAGCCGCCTGCTGGTTCTTCAGCGACGCCTCGACATAGCTCAGATGCGCCGCCACCGCCTTGCGCGCCGCCGCCGGATCGCGGGCCTGCAGCGCCTCGTTGATGGCGCGGTGTTGGGCCAACAGGTCGTCGCGATTGGTGCGCTGTTTGAACATCATCTGGCGGTTATAGAACACGCCCTCGCGCAGCAATTCGAACATCGACCGCATCATGTGCAGCATGATGACATTGTGGCTGGCCTCGATGATGGCCATGTGAAACTCGGCATCCAGCCACGCCTCGTCCTTGGGGTTGCGCTTGGTGTGGGCGGTTTCCATCTTGTCGTAAACCGCTTGAATCACGGCCAAATCCGTGTCCGAAGCCTGCGTGGCGGCGCGTTCGGCCGCCAGGCTCTCCATGTCGCGGCGGAACGAGATATAGTCGAACAGTGCGGCGTCATGCTTGGCAAACAGGCTGACCAGCGCGTCTGAAAAGGCGGATCCCAGAACGTCGGCCACAAAGATGCCGGCGCCCGCGCGGCTGACCAGAAGGCCGCGATCCTGCAACTCGGCCACGGCCTCGCGCAGGCTGGGGCGCGACACGCCCAGACGGTCCGAAAGCTCGCGCTCGGACGGCAACCGCTCGCCCGGGCGCAAGATACCCTGCAGGATCAGCAACTCGACCTGGCGCACCACGGCGCCCGCCAGTTTTTCCGGTTGAACAGGTTGAAACGGCACATCCGCCCCCTTGGCAATCTGGTCTGTCAATCTGACCACATTGCCGGGGCAGGAGCAACCGTCACCCCCGCGGCCTGATCACAATGTCCACCCGCCGGTTCTGCGCACGCCCTTCGGCGGTTTGGTTCGTGGCCACCGGTTCATCTTCACCACGACCAAAGGCCCGGATACGGTTGGGCGCAACACCCTCAGAGATCAGGATCGACGCAACGCTTTGCGCCCGCTCCGAAGACAGGCGCTGGTTATAACCGGCCTCGCCGTCGCTGTCGGTATGACCAATCACTTCTACCGTTGTGTCGGCATAATTGTTTAGACTTGCGGCCAAAATCTTAAGATCGGATGTCAGCCCCGGGCTGACCTGCGCGCTGTCGAAGGCGAACAGGATGTCCTGCGGCATGGTCACGATCAACTCGTCACCGACGCGCCGTACCACCACCTGGTTGCCAAGGCTGGCCTGCAGCTCTCGTGCCTGCCGGTCCAGATCCGCGCCGACCAATGCACCGCCACCGGCCCCGATGGCAGCGCCGATCAGGATGTCCTCGGCGTCGTTGCCAACGATGGCGCCGGCAATCGCGCCCAGCGCCGCGCCCACTGCCGCACCTTCCTTGGTGCGCTTGTTCGGGTCGCTGGAGAATTCCGATGGTTCCGTACAGGCTGTTAAGCCCAAAAGCCCGGCCATGGCCAGGCAGGTGATCTTCGCTCGCATATGTTTGCGCCTCTTTCTTGGGTCCTTTCCCGAACCGTTCCCTTGCATAGTAAAGGCGCGGCAAGGGTCAACCCAAGGGGAAAAACCGGCGTCGGGCGGCAAACCGCCGATTTGTCAGCTGGCCTTGGCATCCGCTTGGGCAGCTTCCCATGCCAACATCGCGCGCTTTACCGGCAGGCCCCAGTGATAGCCGCCAAGGCCGCCGGACTTGCGCAACGCCCGGTGACAGGGGATCAGAAAGCTGACCGGGTTGCGGCCCACTGCGGTGCCCACGGCGCGCATCGCCTTGGGGTGGCCCACGGTGGTGGCGATCTCGGAATAGGTGGTCACGTGCCCGGTGGGGATGCGCAACAGCGCCTCCCACACTTTCAGCTGAAACGGCGCGCCGATCAGGTACAGCCGCGGCGCATCGGTGGTTTCGCCAAAAGCCGCCCGCGCCATGGGGCGCAGAAACGCGACATCCTCGACAAATTTGGCCTTTGGCCAGCGACCGGTCAGATCCGTCATCGTGGCTTCGGCCCCGGTTTCGGCGGCAAACCCGATACCGCAAATCCCCTTGTCGGTGCCCATCACCAGGGCCGGGCCAAAGGGGCTTTCGAACCAGCCCCAGCGGATCGTCAGCCCGGCACCTTGCCGGGCGTATTCGCCTGGGCTCATCGCCTCCCATTTCATGAACAGGTCGTGCAGGCGGCCGGGGCTGGACAGGCCGGTCTGATAAGCAGTGTCCAGCGTGGTGAACCGGTCATCCAGCAGCGCCTTGGCATGGCCCAGCGTCAGGTATTGCTGCAGCCGTTTGGGCGACACGCCTGCCCATTGACTGAACACGCGCTGGAAATGTGCAGGGCTCATTGACACGTCGGTGGCCAGTGCCTCCAGCGACAGGGGCGCACCACCGGCGTTGTCGATCGCTTCGATCGCGCGGCGGATAACCTGATAATGGTAACCTTGTTCCAGATTTGGTTCTGCGTTCATGTCGAGCCTCCGATTGATCCCCAACCTAGCCGCGCCCGCTGCCACAAACGAACCGTTTCTTGCGCATTGAATGTGAACCGGGGTGGATCGCCGGGCCCAACCCCCCTTGTCCACGCAGCGTCAAGCGGGCATATCCCCCTGTATGGCAAAGCAGCTTGGATATCATACGATCCACGAGATCTTTTCGCGCTTTCAGGCGCAAGAGGCCGAACCAAAGGGCGAGTTGGAGCATGTGAATGCCTTCACCCTTGTGGTGGCGGTGGCGCTGTCGGCGCAGGCCACTGACGTGGGCGTGAACAAGGCCACGCGGGCGCTGTTTCAGATCGCCGACACGCCCGACAAGATGCTGGCGCTGGGCGAAGAGGGGCTGATCGAGCATATCAAGACCATCGGGCTTTATCGCCAGAAGGCCAAGAATGTCATCAAGCTCAGCCGCATCCTTTCGGAACAATATCTGGGTCAGGTGCCGTCATCGCGCGCCGCGCTTGAGGCGCTGCCGGGTGTGGGGCGCAAAACCGCCAACGTGGTGCTGAACATGTGGTTCAAACACCCCGCGCAGGCGGTCGACACCCATATCTTTCGCGTTGGCAACCGCACCGGCATTGCGCCGGGCAAGGACGTGGTGGCGGTGGAACGCGCCATCGAAGACAACATTCCGGTCGAGTTTCAGCAGCACGCGCATCACTGGCTGATCCTGCATGGCCGCTATACCTGCAAGGCGCGCAAGCCGTTGTGCAATGCGTGCATCATCCGAAATCTCTGCCCGTTCGAGGAGAAGACCCCGTGAGCAAAACCTATCAGGTTGTCGGTATCGGCAACGCCATTGTCGACGTGTTGACCCAGTCCGATGACAGCTTCCTGGAGCTGATGGGCATCCAGAAAGGCATCATGCAGCTGGTCGAGCGCGAGCGCGGCGAGATGCTGTATGGCGCGATGAAGGACCGCACGCAGGCGCCCGGCGGCTCGGTTGCCAACACGCTGGCGGGGTTGGGCAATCTGGGGCTGAAGACCGGGTTTATCGGCCGGGTGCATGACGACGCGCTGGGCCAGTTTTATGCCCGCGAGATGGCGGTGGGCGGCACGGATTTTGTGAACCCGCCGGTGCCGGGTGGCGAGCTGCCGACCTCGCGGTCGATGATCTTTGTGTCGCCCGATGGCGAGCGGTCGATGAACACGTATCTGGGCATCTCGGCCGAGCTGGGCCCGGAAGACGTGGCCGATGACGTGGCCGGGCAGGCCGAGATCCTGTTCCTAGAGGGTTATCTTTACGACAAGCCCAAAGGCAAAGAGGCGTTCGAGCGCGCAGTAAAAGTGTGCCGCGATGCGGGCGGCAAAACCGGGATCGCGCTGAGCGATCCGTTCTGCGTGGACCGCCACCGCGACGATTTCCGCCGCCTGGTGCGCGAGCTGGATTACGTGATTGGCAACAGCCACGAATGGGAATCGCTGTATCAGACCGATCTGAGCAGCGCGTTGGAGCAGGCGGCGGCCGATAGCGGGCTGATTGTCTGCACCCGGTCGGGCGATGACGTGGTTCTGGTGAAAGGGGACGAGCAGGTCTCGGTCCCTGTCAACAAGGTGGTGCCGGTGGATGCGACGGGGGCGGGCGACCAGTTCGCCGCAGGGTTCCTGTACGGCTATGCCACAGGGCAAGAACTGGCGATCTGCGGCGCCATGGGCAATGCCGCGGCGGCCGAGGTGATCAGCCATTTTGGCGCCCGGCCCGAAACCGACCTGAAGGTATTGTTCCAGCAGAAAGGTCTGATCTAGGCCGCAAGGGGCTCCCGCCCCCGGAACAGCGCGGCGAAGCCGCTTGCCCGGCGTTGGGCGTGGCACGCCCTTGCGGGCGTGCGGTGGTGTTCAGGCGGCAATGGCCAGCGCGGATTTGCGGACACGGCGGCGGGAGGGATCGCCTTCCTCCAGCATGATACGGTCAGCGATGGCCGGTGACACCCGCCAGATCACCCTGAGCAGTTTGGTTTTGCCCACCCAGATCTCGGCTTTGCCGCGTTGCAGGCCCGACAGGATTGCGGCGGCGGCCTTGTCTGCGGGCATTTTGTTTTCCGGGGCGCCTTGCGACAGGGACGTGTCGACAAGGGTCATGATCGCCTCGCTCACCAGCATGGGGTCGCGGCGCTTCTGGTGGCGCAGCACCTTGGTGAAATGGCGCAGGCCCGCCTTGGTGGCGCAATAGACCGCCGCATTGCCCAGGGGCGCGATGGCCAGCCCCGAGGTCACGTTGACAATCGCGGGGGTCGGGTGACGTTCCAGTGTCGGCAGCATCAGCCGGGTCAGCGTGATGGCGGCGGTCAGGTTGATCGTGACCTCGTCGCTGATCTGCCCCTCGTTCAGGTCGCGGATCATTCCTTGATGCATCACTGCGGCATTGTTGATCAGCACGCTGCATTCGGGATGCTGGTCGGCGGTCCAGTTGGCAACGGCCCGCGCCATGCCCGGCTGGCCGAGATCGGCGGCCAGCCCGAAGACGCGGCCGGGATGGCAGGCCTCCAGCGCACACAACGCCTTGTCGTCGCGGGCAATGGCCAGCACCTTTGCCCCCCTGGCCACCAATTGGTCCGTCATCTTGCGGCCAATGCCGCGCGTGGCGCCAGTCAGCAGGATCGTGCGGCCTTTCAGGTCAATCTTCATGGCAGTTCCCGTTTTGAAGCTGTTTGATCTGCTGTTAGGGTGCCGCGACCCGGCCATCAGAAAAACTCGCGTTCCATGCTTGATCCGAAACAGGCGATTTTCCCAAGAAAACAACCGCGACAGGGGCGGTCGGCGGCGACTTATGAGGCGATCCTGGAGGCTGCGGCTCGCATTCTGGAGCGCGAAGGCCCCGAGGGACTGACGACGAATCTGGCCGCCGAACTGGCCGGGGTCAGCGTGGGATCGCTGTACCAGTATTTCCCGTCGAAAGAGGCCATTATTGCCGAGTTGATCCGGGCCATGCGCGACCAGATGCTGGCCGATTTGACCGACGCGGCCGCATCGCTGCAGGATGCACCGATCAACGTGGCGGTAGAGCGGCTGGTGGCGGCCTCGATCCGGCACCATGCCGACCGCCCCGCGTTAGCGCGGGTGTTGGAGGCGGCGCAGCCGATGTTGCCCCTGCATGCCGAAACCGCCGCGCGCGAGGCTGAGATTCAGGCGCTGATCATGCGCACCCTAAAGGGATACGGCGTGGCCGACCCGGACCAGGTGGCCTTTGACCTGATCGCGCTGACCAAGGGGATGGTCGATGCCGCCGCGCAGGCCGGCGCACAGGATTTTGCCGCCGTGCAGGCGCGGGTGGTCCGCGCTGCGCGCGGGTATCTGGGCTAGCCGAACTTGCCCGAGATAAAGGCCCTGGCCTGCGGGGTGTCGGCGTGGGTGAACATCGTCTCGGTTGGCCCGATCTCCAACAGCCGGCCAAGGTGGAAATAGGCCACCCGGTCGGCAATGCGGCGGGCCTCCATCATCGAATGGGTGATCACAACGATGGCGTGATCCTGTTTCAGGCTGGACATCAGCGCCTCGATCTTGGCCGTGGCGATCGGGTCGATCGATCCGGTGGGCTCGTCCATCAGCAACACGTCGGGCTCGGTCGCCAGCGCGCGCGCGATGCACAGGCGTTGCTGCTGACCACCCGACAGGTCGGTGCCGGTCTTGCTGTGCAGGTGGTCCTTGACCTCGTCCCACAGATGGGCGCGGCGCAGGCAGGATTGCACATGCGCGTCCAGTTCGGGGCGGTTGCGGGTCAACCCGTGCAGCCGCGCGCCATAGGCGACGTTTTCGAAGATCGAGGAGGCAAAGGGGTTGGGTTTCTGCGCAACCCAGCCAAAGCGGCGCCGGTGCAGGGGCGGGTCGATATCGGGCGCGTGGATGTCGTGGCCATCCATCAGAACCTGCCCGGTCATGCGCACGCCGCGGGTGGTGTCGTGCATGCGGTTCAGCACCTTCAGCGCGGTGGATTTCCCGCATCCGGACGGGCCGATAAAGGCCAGGATCTCGGACGGGTACAGGTCGAAATCCACATCAATCAGCGCATGTTTCTGATCGTACCAGAAATTCAGGTTCTGCACCTCGATCAGCGGGTCGGTGTTATTGCCCACCGGATGATGGATCGAGGCGGGAAGAGGGGGGTGGTCAAGCATCGCGGTCTCCGTCTATGGGATGCCGCAATTGTCGCTCAGACCGCGCGGGTGCGGTTCGATCTAGATCAAACCGGCGCGATTGTCACAAAAAGTTCACGTCAGGCTGTCGCCCCACCCGGCCTCCAGCGCCCGGCGCAGAGCGGCAGTGTCGGCGGGGCCGATACGGTTGGCCAGCTCGGCCTCGATCTCGGCCAGAACGGCGCGGGCGTCGGTAACCAACGCGTTGGCTTTGTCGGTCATCACGATCAGCTTCTGATTGCGTTTCACCGGATCGGCCTGCAGCTCCAGCAGCCCCAATTCCGCCATTTCGCGCACCGTGCGATAGACGGCCTGCCGCGAGATGCCCATGCGGTGCGCCACGGCCGAGGCATAGGTGGTGCCGCAATCCAGGTTCGAAAGCAGCGCCGTCTGCGCCTCGGTCAGCGACGGGTGGCCGCGCGTGGCCAGCCGCGCGTCCAGGCTATGCACCACCCAGGTCTGCGCGGTTTGCAACAACAACGTCATCGGCGCTGGCGGGTCCAGCTGCATTGGGCTTCTTGTAAACGAAGTTGACAAGTTGAGTGACTCCGCGCATTGTAAGCAAAGTTGACAAGTTTCGGAGGCTACCATGCCCACACTTCGCCACGTCATGCAAGTTAATGCGGCCTCGTGCCTGGGTTTTGGCGCGCTTTTTGCTGTGGCGCCCGGAGTGGTTGCGCAGGCGCTGGGCACGCCGCCGGTCTGGCTGATACTTGCGCTTGGCGTGGGTCTGATCGGTAACGGGCTGCACCTGATCCTTGCCTCGCGCCGCGCCAAGCTGCGCCCGGACGAGGTGATCTGGTTCTCCATTGGCGATCTGGCGTGGTTTTTGGGCTCGATGGGCCTGCTGGCGGCGCAGCTTTGGGTGACCACGCCGCTGGGAGTGGGGCTGACATGGGCCGTGGCGCTTGGCGTTGTAACGCTGGGCCTGACGCAACTATGGATGTTGGGACAGGGCGCGGCCGGGGTGTCATCCGGCATTTATCTGCGGCAGATCCTGCGCACATGGCTGTCGATGAAACTGTGGGTCAAGATCTGGCTGTTCTTCCTGAACGGCGTATTCTTGTGGGCCTTCACCCTCGTGCCGTCAGATTTCGCCCGCGTGACCCTGATCGGCTATGTCGCCTGCGGCCCGGTCCTGCTGGCCTTTGCCTTCCGCATGGGCGGGCTCAGCCGCGCGGCGGGCTGGGGGCACCTGATCCCCTGGGTGCCGATGGTGGCCTGGTGGCTGATCGACGGGATCGACACACCCTACAAGGCGCTGCTTCTGGCCAGCACCCTGATCTGCCTGGCCTTCGACCTGTTTGACGTCGCGCGCTACCACAAGGGTGACCGGGCGCTGATCGGGGCGCTAGCGTAGCTCTTTGCGGATCACCAGTTTCAGGCCCGACCACACGCCGTCCACCGCGCAGACTTTCACGTCGACCAGGCCCATTGGCAGGCAAATTTCGCGAATGACATCCTCGGTCACTTCGGTGGGGCGTTTGGATGCCTTCTTCGGCCACGAGACCCACACCATGCCGTCGCGTGCCATCACCGCCCGGGCGCGGGTCAGGTGGGCCTGAAGACCGGCGCGCGAGGTGGTGAAGAGGTGCGTGAACTCTGCCCCGTCAGGAATGTCATCAACGGCGGCAACTGGCGCCGCGTCGGGGCCCAGAAGCGCGGGGTAGTCATCCGGTGCGTCAATGCAAAACGCCGCCATGCCCGGTTTCAGGCCCAGCTTGGCGGCCAGGGGTCTGCCGGAATACCCGGCCATCAATCGCCCAGCTTGGCGTGCACCTCGTCCAGGTCGATCTCGCCGATGGGCAGCTTGTTGCCCGGATTCTCGAAATCGTATTTGAACAGGTCGAAATCCTTTTTGTAGATCTCATAGACCAGATGCTTGGACAGATCGTCGAAGTAATCTTCGATCGGGTGAGCGCGCTTGGGGCCGTGGCCCTCGGATTCGTTGAACCGCGGGATCTCGGACAGCACCACGTCGTGCTTGGTCTCGACCGCGTCCAGCACCGATTGCATGCCTTCGTTGAATGTCTCGGTGTAAAAGATGTTGTTGTAACGCCCGCCATTCACGATGAAGGTCGAGATATGGCCCGCCATGGCCGACCAGTGGATATCGGGCTCCATCGGACGGCGCCAGCGGATGGTGTCGCGGGCAAACAGCAGGAACCGGCGGAACGACGCGATCTGGTCGAACTCTTCCTTGCCGTCGTCGCCGCCCACTTCGATCCCGTATTTCTGGATCAACAGCGGCACCAGATTGCCGCGATACCGGCGCCCATTGCGCTGAATGCCGCAGATCTTGTCGAAAAACGAGCTCAGGATGCGCGAGTAGGGGTTGCGCACGCAGGTAAAGGCATAGGTCTCCTGCGCCTTCACGCGGCGTTCGATCACCGGCTGGCTGGTGTCGATGGCCCATTTGTGGATGCCATAGGTGGCATCGTGAATGTCGCCGTCAAAGAATTCGCCGTGGTCGGCGTAGAACATGATCTGGCCAATGGTCGAACACGCGCATTTCGGAACCACGCGGTAGACGACGCTTTCGCTCTCGGTCATCCAAGTGCCGGGAAAACCCATAAATAAATGCCTCCTAAACCATCGGTTCGCGCCGATGGCTGTTTGATGCACACAAAATTGCAAAGAAATACTGTTTATTCAACGGCTGTTCACGTTAATTAGTCTCAATAGCGGCACAACAAACAACAAGAGCGGACACGAGTTTTGGCCCGAATTGCCTTCATCCTTCTTTGCCACAAGGATCCCGACGCGATCATTCAACAGGCGCGGCGGCTGACCGAGGCCGGGGACTATGTCGCGATTCACTTCGATGCGCGCGCAAAACGCAGCCACTTTGACAAGATTATCGACGGTTTGGGGGACAACGAAAACGTTGTCATGGCCAGGCGTCGGATCAAGTGCGGCTGGGGCGCGTGGTCTTTGGTGCAGGCAACGCTTTACGCGGTCGAGGCGGCGGAAAAGGCCTTTCCGAAAGCCACGCATTTCTACATGCTGTCCGGCGACTGCATGCCGATCAAATCCGCCGCGTATACCCACGCCTTCCTTGACGGCCAGGACAAGGACTTCATCGAAAGCTTCGATTTCTTCGAATCCGACTGGATCAAGACCGGGATGAAGGGTGACCGGCTGCATTACCGGCACTATTTCAACGAGCGCACGCAAAAGCGACTGTTCTATGGGGCATTCAACCTGCAGAAAAAGCTGGGCCTTGACCGCAAAGTACCGGCCGATTTGCAGATCATGATTGGCAGCCAATGGTGGTGCCTGCGCCGCCGCACCATCGAGGCGGTGCTGAAATTCACCCGCGACCGGCGCGACGTGATGCGCTTTTTCGCGACGACGTGGATCCCGGATGAAACCTTCTTTCAGACGTTGGTGCGCCATCTGGTCCCCGAGGCCGAGATCGAGACGCGCACGCTGACATTCCTGATGTTCTCGGACTATGGCATGCCGCTGGTCTTTTATAATGACCATTACGATCTGCTGCTGAGCCAGGACTACCTGTTTGCCCGCAAGATCTCGCCTGAGGCGCGCGAGCTGCGGCGGCGGCTGGGGGCGCTTTACACCACCGATGATGCGCAGTTCACGATTTCGGGCGAGGGGCCCAGCCTGTTCAAGTTCCTGACCGGGCGGGGCCGGATCGGCCGCCGGTTTGCCCAAAGGTTCTGGGAAACCGAATCGAGCCTGGGCCGCGAGCGCGAGCTGATGATCATCACCTGCAAGAAGTGGCACGTGGCCAAGCGCCTGCTGGATCAGGCGCGGCAAGCCACCAACGTTCCCGGCATCGAATACCTGTTCAACGAGGAAGGCACCGCGCTGCCGGATCTGGGGGGCATCCAGACGACGCTGGAAAAACGCACCCGCCACCGCCGGGCGCTGATGCGGATGCTGTTTGATTATTACGACACCAACCGGTTGATGATCTGTCTTGACCCGTCGAACCTGGACCTGATGCATGATTTCTATTCGGACCGGTCGGTGACAAAGCTGTTAGAGATCAAGACGGATTTCAGCGACGATTACCTGATCGGCCACGCCAAACGGGTTGGCCTTGCAGGCGAACGCACGCCGCAGGAAACCGTGGACCGGCTGCTGCCGACCATCCGGTACGACGTGGTGTTTGAAAGCGACCGTATCCGGGATGCGAATTTCCCGCATCTCTATCGCATTCACGAAAGCCGGACAGCCGAAGAGAATACCGAAGCGCTGGCAGAATTTCTGGACGTGCCGCCCGAAAAGGCGCATGAGATTGCGTCGACCCACTATCTGTTTGTCGATTGAGGACCGCCATGGCGTATGACTACGACACCCAAAACATCTTTGCGAAAATCCTGCGGGGCGAAATTCCGAATGATACGGTTCTGGAGACAGAGCATTCGTTGGCGTTCCGGGATATCGCGCCGCAAGCGCCTGTGCATGTGCTGGTGATCCCCAAGGGGGCTTACGTGAACTATGACGACTTTGCGCAGAACGCCAGCGACGCAGAAATCATCGATCTGACCCGCGCCGTGGGGGAAGTGTGCCGCATGACCGGAGTGCAGCCCGGCGAAGGTGGCGACGGCTGGCGTTTGGTCGCCAACGCGGGTGAAGCGGCCATTCAGGAAGTTCCGCATATGCATGTGCACGTGCTGGGCGGTCGAAACCTGGGCCGGATGTTGCCGAAGATGGATTAAACGGTGCGCCTTGCGGCGCGCATGATGTCTCGCTGCTCGGCCATTCGGCCTGCGCGCTCGGGCGGGCGCGTGGGGCAGGCGGGGCTTTTGCACAGGATCCGGGTCGCTTGGGGCAACCGGGGGCAATAGGTTGGGTTGGATTTCCAAGGGGAGCCTTCCATGAACCTGACCTTTTTGCCCGTTCCAACGGACAGTGTTGACGGTTACCGCCGTGGTGCGGCGGATGCCAATGGGCAGAGCCCAGAGCGTTGCACGATCACCAGCGACGGGTTTCAGTGCCGCCATTGCTTGTCATACATTCCCGTGGGCGCGCCGGCGCTGGTGCTTGCGCACCGCCCTTTCGCCGACATACATCCCTATGCCGAATGCGGGCCGGTCTTTGTCTGTGCCCAGGACTGCGCCGCTTTTTCCGGCCCGGGTCTGCCCGAGATTTTCGCCGAAAGCGAGATGTTGGTGCGTGGCTATGGGGCCGATGAGCGGATTGTCTATGGCACGGGCCAGATCGCCCCGGCCGGCGGGTTGCAGGCGGTCTGTGCCGCCATTCTGGCAGATGAGGCCGTTGCCTTTGTGCACGTTCGGTCGGCGCGCAACAATTGTTACCAGGCGCGGGTGGAGCGTGCGGGTTAACCGCGCGACGAGGTCAGGGCGACAAACACGTCTTCCAGATCGGCCTCTTCGGTGGCCACGTCGCGAATGGCAATGCCGGCGTCGCGCGCTGCGTCCAGCACCTTGCCGGTGGTGATCTGGCCGCGCCGATAGGTCAGCGCCAGCGCGCCGTCGGGGCGGCGGCACTGGCTGACGCCCTGCGGCAGGTCCAGCGCCGCGGGCACCGCGCCTTCGGGGTGGATGACCAGCGTTTTGCTGTCGATCCGGCCCACCAGCGCCTCGGTCTTGTCCTGCGCGATCAGTTCGCCGTGGTTGATGATGGCGATCTCGTCGCACATTTCTTGCGCTTCTTCCAGATAGTGGGTCGTCAGGATGATCGTCATGCCGTCGCGGTTCAGCTGCCGCACGTTTTCCCACAGCATCTGGCGCAGCTCGATATCGACCCCGGCGGTGGGCTCGTCCAGCACCAGCACATGCGGCGTATGCACCAGCGCCTTGCCCAGCAAAAGCCGCCGCCGCATGCCACCCGACAGCGAGCGCGCATAGGCATCGGCCTTGTCGGTCAGCCCGATCATCTCCAGAATGCGGTCGGTCTGGCGTTCGGCCCGCGGCACGCCGTAAAGACCGGCCTGCACGTCCAGCGCGGCGCGGGGGGTGAAAAACGGATCAAGGTTCAGCTCCTGCGGCATCACCCCGATCGAGGCGCGCGACTGGCGCGGGTTTTCGTCCTGATCAAACCCCCAGATGCGCACGCTGCCGCTGTCCTTGACGACAAGCCCGGCCAGAATGTTGATCATCGTCGATTTGCCCGCGCCATTTGGCCCCAAAAGGCCAAAGATCGACCCGGCCCGAATCGCCAGATCAACACCTTTAAGGGCCTCTTTGGGGGGCTGATTGCCCGCCGGCCGGTAGGTTTTGCGCAAAGCCTGTATCTCAATCGCGTTTCTGGTCATTTGGGCACCCCCTTGGCCTTGCTCATGGCTGCGCTTTCGCTATCATGCCCGACCGAAATAGGCGAGCGTTTAGCGGAGCGAAAGACCCATGACCACCCAGGCCCAAGAGATCGAAATCACCGACCAATGGCGCGTGGCCTGCGATGGCGGCGAGGGCGCATTGGGCCATCCGCGCGTGTGGCTGACCATCCCCAAGGATGTGGGTTTCGTAATCTGCCCCTATTGCGACAAGAAATACATCCACACGTCGTTCGCTGACAAATTGCAGTGATACGCCGGGCGCTGCGATGGCTCGCGGCGCTGCTGTCTCTTCCCATTCTCTACGTTCTGGCGGGGTTTGGCGGTGCGCTGATCCCGGCCGGTGGCGGTGCCGCTGACGGGCCGCCCGCGATGACGGTTGGCCTGATCTCGGGGCCGATCCACTATGATTTCCTGCTGCCGCTGACGCCGGAGACGCGCGAAACCTTCGGGTTTCTGGCCGATGGCGGCGTGTTTGTCGGCGATCCGCGGGCCGAGTGGCTGATCATCGGCTGGGGCGCGCGCGACTTCTACACCACCGTCGGCACCTATACCGATGTCAGCCTGCGCGCCACGGCCAAGGGGGTGTTTGGCGACACCTCGGTGCTGCGCGCGTCAACTTTCGGTGCCATCGACGTGACGCAAGGTATCGACTCGCTGGCGCTGACCACTGACCAATACACGCGCCTTCTGGCCGCGATCCGTGGCAGCTTTGCGCCCGATGCCGGGGTGCTGCGGGCCTATGACGGGCAATCGGCGTTTTATCACGCCGCCGGGCGGTTCAATATCTGGCGCACCTGCAACGTGTGGGTGGGGGATATGCTGCGCGCGACGGGTCTGCGCTTTGGCGTCTGGACGCCCACACCGCAGGCGGTGCGGCTGTCGCTGCGCCGCTTTGGCCATCTGTCACCATAGGTCAGCTTCCGGGTGGAAGCGCGCCGCGATCCGTGCCATCAATTGCGGGCTGTCGCGAACATCAAAGGGGGCTGACATGAGCGAAGGATTCGGCAAGGGCTGTCATCTGCATTTGATCGACGGATCGGCCTTTATCTTTCGCGCCTTTCACGCGCTGCCCCCGCTGACACGAAAATCCGACGGGCTGCCAATCGGCGCAGTGGCCGGGTTCTGCAACATGATCTTCAAGATGGTCGAAGATAACAAAGGCCCCGACGCGCCTACCCATGTGGCGGTGATCTTTGACTATTCCGGCAAGTCGTTCCGCAACGACATGTATGACAAATACAAGGCCAATCGCCCCCCCGCGCCCGAGGATCTGGTGCCCCAGTTCCCCCTTACCCGCGAGGCGACCAAAGCGTTCAACATCGCCTGTATCGAGCGCGAGGGGTATGAGGCCGACGACATCATCGCCGCCTATGCCCGCGAAGCGCGCGAGGCTGGTGGCCGCGTGACCATCATCAGCTCCGACAAAGACCTGATGCAGCTGGTCGGCGGCGGGGTCGAGATGTTTGATGCCATGAAAAACAAGCGCATCGGCGTGGAACAGGTCGAGGAAAAGTTCGGCGTGGGCCCCGACCGGGTGATCGACGTGCAGGCGCTGGCCGGTGACAGCGTCGATAACGTGCCCGGCGCGCCGGGGATCGGGGTGAAAACCGCGGCCCTTCTGATCAACGAATATGGCGATCTGGAAAGCCTTCTGGACCGCGCCGAAGAGATCAAGCAACCCAAGCGCCGCCAGACCCTGATCGACAACCGCGCGCAGATTGAGCTGTCGAAAAAGCTGGTGACGCTGGACGACCAGACGCCGCTGGACGTGCCGCTGGAAGCGCTGGAGGTCAAAGACCCCGACGCCGAGGTTGCGATGAAATTCCTGGCCGAGATGGAGTTCCGCACGCTGACCAAACGCGTGGCCGACATTCTGGGTGTCGAACCCCTGGTCATCGCCGAGCCTGAGAAGACTGCCGATCAGGCCGAGGCCCCCGAACTGCCCCCCATCGACGCCGACAAATACGAATGCGTGCGCGATGCCGCAGCCCTGCAACGCTATATCGACCAGGCGCATAAACGCGGCTATGTGGCCGTGGATACCGAGACAACCGGCCTGGACGAAATGCGCGCCGATCTGGTGGGCGTGTGCCTGTGTGTTGAACCGGGCGATGCCTGTTATGTGCCGCTGACCCACAAGGATGGCAGCGACGACCTGTTTGGCAGCGACCAGCTGGCCGAAGGCCAGATGGATGCCGATCAGGCTCTGGCCATGCTGAAACCCATGCTGGCCGACCCCGCCATCCTGAAAATCTTTCAGAACGCCAAATACGACGCCAAGATCTTCGCCCGCCTCGGCCTTGACGTGGCGCCCTGCGATGACACGATGCTGATGTCCTACGCGCTGAACGCAGGCATCCACAATCACGGCATGGACGTGCTGTCGGAACGCTACCTAAGCCACGCGCCCATCCCGATCAAAACCCTGCTGGGCACCGGCAAATCCGCCATCACCTTCGACCGCGTCCCGGTCGACGAGGCGGTCAAATACGCCGCCGAAGACGCCGACATCACCCTGCGCCTGTGGCAGATCTTCAAGCCGCAACTGCACCGCAAACAGGTCACCACAGTTTACGAGGTGATGGAACGCCCCCTGATGCCGGTTCTGGCCAAAATGGAGATGTCGGGCATCAAGGTTGACCGCGACACCCTCAGCCGCATGTCCAACGCCTTCGCCCAGAAAATGGCCGGGCTCGAGGCCGAGATACACGAACTGGCCGGCGAAACCTTCAACGTCGGCAGCCCCGCGCAGGTGGGCGAAATCCTGTTCGAGAAAATGGCCCTGCCCGGCGGCAAAAAGGGCAAAACCGGCAAATATTCTACCCCCGCGGATGTGTTGGAGGATCTGGCCACCGAACACGACATGCCCGCGCGCATCCTCGACTGGCGCCAGCTGTCCAAGCTGAAATCGACCTATACCGACGCGCTGCAGGAACATATCCACCCCGAAACCGGCCGCGTGCATACCTCTTACGTGCAGACCGGCGCCAATACCGGGCGCCTCGCCTCGACCGACCCGAACCTGCAAAACATCCCCGTCCGAACCGAGGATGGCCGCCGCATCCGCGAGGCCTTCGTGGCCGAACCCGGCAATGTCATCGTCTCGCTCGATTACAGCCAGATCGAGCTGCGCATCCTCGCCCATGTCGCCGGCATCGACAGCCTGAAACAGGCCTTCCGCGAGGGCCAGGACATCCACGCCTCAACCGCGTCCGAAATGTTCGACGTGCCGCTGGACGAGATGACACCCGAAATCCGCCGCCAAGCCAAGGCGATCAATTTCGGCGTGATCTACGGCATCTCGGGCTTTGGCCTGGCGCGCAACCTGCGTATCCCCCGGGCCGAGGCGCAGGGCTTTATCGACCGCTATTTCGAACGCTTCCCCGGCATCAAGGAATACATGGACGACACCGTCGCCTTCGCCAAGGAACACGGCTATGTCCAGACGCTCTTTGGCCGCAAGATCCACACGCCCGAGATCAACGCCAAGGGCCCCCATGCGGGCTTTGCCAAACGCGCCGCGATCAACGCGCCCATTCAGGGGGCGGCTGCCGACATCATCCGCCGCGCCATGATCCGCATGCCCGCCGCCATCGAGGGCCTGCCCGCCAAGATGCTGTTGCAGGTGCATGACGAATTGCTGTTCGAAGTGGCCGAGGACGGGGTGGAACCCACCATCGCCCGCGTCCGCGACATCATGGAAAGCGCCGCGCACCCCGCCGTGCATCTGGACGTGCCGCTGGTGGTTGATGCCGGGCAGGGCGACAACTGGGCTCAGGCACATTGATTTAGTTAAGAGGTTGATTTGTTTTTCAAGTTTGACGTTGAGGCCGACACACGCGACTGGGTATTTGACCAGTTTGAATGGGCGATTGCCGAGGGCATCCTTTCGGCGCAAACCCCGCTGATCCTGCCAAACGCCTCTTTTTTCCCATCCGGATCGGGCACGCCCGACGAAACGGTTCTGGGTCTGGTGCGCTCCATCCAGGACCACCTGAAGATACCGGATGCCGTCATCCACGTTGCCCAAGCCGATGTGTTGCCGGCGGAATACCGGCATAATTACCAGGATTTGGCCTCGGTCGCGGGCACATGGCAGGGCGATGACGAAGGCGGCGCGATGATCCGCTATGACCCCGCACTGATGAACGCAAAAATCGGATTCCTCTCGATCCTTGTGCACGAGGTTTTACACCATCGGCTGAACAACGCTGAAACCCCTTTGGACATGGACCCGGCGGAAGAGGAACTGGCCACCGACCTGCATTGCATAACCTCTGGCTTTGGCGTGATCTCGATGTCGGGGGCCGAACAATTGGGATGGCAGGGGTATATGCGGCAGGAAACGCGGGCGTTTTGCCTTGCCCTTTTCTGCCAGATCACCGGGACACAAGACGTCGCTTTGGCCGAGATTGCGCCGCGTTCCCGCAAGCTGTTGAAACGTGCGTTGAAATACTGCGCGTCGTTCAGCGATGATCTGAATGCGCTAAAGGCTGCCGCATCCGGCGCCCCGGCACACTGACCCTGCGTTCCTGTTGCGCGCGGGGCGGGCTGCCAACATAGTTGGCCCATGACCGATATCCTGACCCTGACCGAGGCTGACGGAATTGCCACCGTCAGCCTGAACCGTCCCGACCGCAAGAATGCCTGGGTGTGGGACACCTTTGATGGCCTGGCCGACATGGCCGCCCAACTGGCCACGCGCGACGGCTTGCGCGCGGTGATCCTGCGCGGGGCTGGCGGGTGTTTCTCTTCGGGGCTCGACACGTCGATGTTCATGGAATTCGCCGGCGATATGGACGCGGTCAAGGCGCAGATGGCCGTGGGCAACGGCCCGCGCGGGGCCAACCGGTTTCAGGCGCCATGCGTGGCATGGCAGGATCTGCCGGTGCCGGTGATCGCCGCGATTGACGGCGTGGCCTATGGCGCGGGCATGCAGCTGGCGCTGGCGGCCGATTTCCGCATCGCCGCACCCGACGCCCGCCTGTCGATCCGCGAGGCGAAATGGGGCCTGATCCCGGATATGGGGCTGACCCAAAGCCTGCCGAAACTGCTGCGCGCCGATTTGGCCAAAGACCTGATCATGACCGGCCGGGTGCTGGACGCGGATGTGGCGCTGGGCATGGGTCTGATCACCCGCATCGCCGACGATCCGCACGCCGCCGCGCAGGCGATGGCGGCCGAGCTGTCGGCGCGTTCCCCCGATGCGGTGCGCGCCACCAAGACGATGGTCGAGGCCGCCTGGGCCACGCCCGATGCACTGGCGCTGGAGGCCGCGTTGCAGGCCGACCTGATCGGCAGCCCGAACCAGGTCGAGGCCGTGATGGCCGGCATGCAAAACCGCCCGCCCAAGTTTCGCTGACGCCAGCGCCGAACGGGTCGGCCGCCGGTGGTGAAACTTGCAAATTCAGCGAAAACGGCGGGGGCAAAGTTTAACCTTCGCGGTTTTGGGTCCGTCAAACTTTAAACAAAACCTGCAAGTTTCTGCACGTGGTCCCGGCTGCCCGGTTTTTCGGCGCTGCACCGCGCGCTGCGTGCATGGTTTGGGAACCGTGATTCTGTGCGAATGCAGTGGATTGGCGAGAAAATTGTTTTAAATCAGCTCACTAACCGGAATGAACGGGAAAAAGGTGCCGTTTGACCAAATGCCGAACTGACCGTCGTGTTCCACGCCCAGGTCGATCAGCCGGTAGAAGCTTTTGCGGTCGATCAACGCCTCCAGATTCGCGCGGATCAGAACATAGGGCGACGGCTCGCCGGTTGTGCGGTCGCGTTCCACCCGGATGGGGTTGTCGGGGCCCGCAGAGGCGGTGTCGCCGACATGGGTGGTGAAGGTGACAACCTGGTCTAAGCCATTGCCAGTGATCGAGAAATCCTGCGCGACAAAGGGGGCGTCGTCGACGGTGATGCCCACTTTTTCGACCGGCGTGACCAGGAAGAAATCGTCGCCATCCTTGCGCAGAATCGATGAGAACAGCCTGACCAGGCCCGGCCGTCCAATCGGGGTCCCAAGGTAAAACCACGTCCCATCGCGCGCGATCCGCATGTCCAGATCACCGCAAAAGGGCGGATTCCAAAGATGCACAGGCGGCGGCCCCTTTCGAGAGGCGTCTTTCGCAGCTTTCGCCAGGCTCTCGGTACCGGGTTTCACGATCATTTGTCCTTTCTTGCATTTTGCCCTTTGTGCGGGCGGGCATACTCGCCTTTAATGTAGGTATATAAACAGGGCAGGGAGATATGTCATGAGTGACGACGCGCAACTGGTTGCTGACATTGAAGCATTGGGCGGCAAACTGGCCGAGGCCCGCGACAGTATTGGCAAGCGTTTCATCGGACAGCCGCGCGTTGTGGATTTGACACTTGGCGCCTTGTTGTGCGGGGGGCACGGCTTGCTTGTTGGCCTTCCTGGCCTGGGCAAAACGCGACTGGTGCATGCGTTGTCGACGGTTATGGGGCTGAACGGTGCACGCGTGCAGTTCACCCCCGACCTGATGCCCGCCGACATCCTTGGCTCGGAAGTACTGGAAACCGGCGAGGACGGCGCGCGCGCCTTTCGTTTTGTAAAAGGCCCGATCTTTTGCCAATTGCTGATGGCCGACGAGATCAACCGCGCCAGCCCGCGCACGCAATCCGCGCTGCTGCAGGCGATGCAGGAAAAGGCGGTGACGATTGCCGGGCAGGAACACGCGCTTGAGGCACCGTTCCACGTTCTGGCCACGCAGAACCCAATTGAACAGGAAGGTACCTATCCGCTGCCAGAGGCGCAGCTGGACCGGTTTTTGGTGCAGATCGACGTCCCCTACCCAGATCGCGCAACCGAGCATGACATCCTGCTGGCGACCACTGGCGCGTCCGAGGCCGAGGCTCATGAAGTTTTCACCGGCGAGGAATTGCTGGCTGCACAGACTGTTCTGCGCCGGATGCCCGTGGGCGATGACGTGGTGGCCCTGATCCTGGATCTGGTCCGTGCCTGCCGCCCCGAGGCTGATGACGCCCCCGCAGCGATCCGCGAGAATGTCTCGTGGGGGCCGGGGCCACGCGCGGCGCAGGCGCTGATGCTGATGGTGCGCGCACGGGCGCTGCTGGATGGCCGGTTGGCCCCATCGCCCGATGACGTACTGGATATGGCCGCACCGGTTCTGAAACATCGCATGGCGTTGAGCTTTGCCGCGCGGGCGCGGGGCGAGGACCTGACCGAGATCCTGTCCACCGTCACCGCAACCTTGCGCCGGGCCGAGGACGCCGCGTGAGCCATCCCGCCGCGGCATCCCTGAGGTCAGACGCGCAAGCGCTGGCCGCGACGCTTCCACCGCTTCTGGCCGAAGCGCGGCATCTGGCGGCCACGGTCCTGATGGGTGAACACGGGCGGCGACGCGCCGGGCAGGGCGACGAGTTCTGGCAATACCGCCCCGCCATGCCGGGCGACCCGCTGCGGCGGATTGACTGGCGCCGATCGGGCCGTTCGGATGCGCATTACGTACGTGAAAAGGAGTGGCAGGCGGCGCAGAGCGTTGTTCTGTGGGTAGACAATGCTCAATCCATGCAGTTCAGCGGCGACAATGCCCGGCCTAATAAATCGGCCCGAGCGCGACTGCTGGCGATGGCAGCGGCGGTGTTGTTGATGGATGGGGGCGAGCGCGTGGGCCTGGCGGGCCTGGCCCTGCCGCCCCGGCGCGGTAGCCTGCAACTTTTGCGTCTGGCGGAAACCCTCAGCGAAGATCAAACATCGGATGACTATGGCGCAGCAGAATCGCGCGCGCTGAGGCCTAATTCGCGTGCTCTGTATCTGTCTGACTTTCTTGGTGATATTGCGCCGCTGGAACTGGCGTTGGCCAAGGCAGCGGATCGCGGAGTGGTTGGTGCATTGGTACAGGTTCTTGACCCCGTCGAAGAGGCCTTCCCCTATGATGGCCGCACGATTTTCGAAAGCATGGGGGGCGGTCTGCAGCATGAAACGTTGAAGGCAGGCGACCTGCGTGGGCGCTATCTGGAACGGCTGGCTGAACGCCGCGATCAGATCGCAACACTTGCCCGCGCCGCGGGATGGCAGTTCGAAACGCACCATACCGGCGATCCGGCCCTGCAGGCGTTGCTGTGGATCTATCGCGCGTTGGAGAAAGTGCACTGATGTGGATCATTGGCCCCATAGGTTTCACGACGCCGCTGATCCTTCTGGCGCTGGCTGTATTGCCCGTTCTGTGGTTGTTGTTGCGGGCAGTGCCGCCCGCCCCGATCCGCAAACGGTTCCCGGGCGTGGTTCTGTTGCTGGGCCTGCGCGATGATGACAACACGTCGGACCGCACACCTTGGTGGCTGTTGCTATTGCGGTTGCTTGCAGTGGCGGCGGCGATTGTCGGCTTTGCCGGGCCGGTATTGAACCCCAAACCGCCGGTGGACGGGCGCGGTCCGCTCTTGGTGCTGATCGACGGCGGCTGGGCGGATGCGCGCGACTGGGCCGGGCGTATGGCACGTGTGGATGCAATTTTGGAGGACGCGGCGCGTAAGGGCCGCGCGACTGCCGTGGCGTTGGCGACAGACCTGCCTGCGGATGGGGCGCCGTTCCAGTCCGCCGCAGAATGGCAAACCCGTCTGCCCAGTGTACAGCCGAACCCATGGCGGCCCGATTTGATTGCGTTGGCCGAATGGGTCGAAGCGCAAGAGGGCGCGTTCGACACGTTCTGGGTCGCCGATGGCCTGTTTCACGAGGGCCGCAACGCGGTGGTTCAGGCATTGTCGGATCGCGGTGAACTGACCGTATTTCAAAGTGCTACCCCTGTTTTTGCCCTGCGAGGCGCGGCCTTTAGTAGCGGCGCGATCGAGGTGCCGGTGCTGCGCAATTCCGTTGAAAATGCCGACGAGGTAAGCGTGGTTGCCACGGGGCTGGACCCTTCGGGTGCGCGGCGCGACCTGGCCCGTGTAACAGCGGTATTCGAGTCGGGCGACGCGATGGCCACGGCTCGGTTCGAACTGCCGCCCGAGCTGCGCAACCGGATCAGCAGGTTCTCGCTGCCCATACAACGCAGCGCGGGCTCGGTCGCTTTGACGGATGACAGTTTGAAACGGCGCGAGGTTGCGTTGCTGTCGGGGCGGGATGAACGCGAAGGGCTGCAATTGTTGGCGCCGCTCCATTATCTGCGACAGGCATTGGAAGTCAGCGCAGATCTGATCGATGGCGATTTGCTGGACGTGTTGCTGGCCAATCCTGACGTTGTTGTTCTGGCCGATGTGGCGCAGATGGCGGGGGGCGAGCAGGCAGCGTTGCTGGACTGGGTGGATCGGGGTGGCTTGTTGGTGCGCTTTGCCGGGCCACGTCTGGCCGCCAGCGACATCAGCCGCGCGACCGAAGATGCGTTGATGCCCGTCCGTCTGCGCTCGGGTGGGCGCACGGTGGGTGGCGCAATGAGTTGGGGTGCACCAAAGACCCTGCAGGCCTTCCCCGAGGGGTCGCCCTTCTTTGGGCTGCCCGTGCCTGATGAGGTTACCGTCACCGCGCAGGTGCTGGCGCAACCGGGGCCAAATCTGGCTGAACGCACCATCGCCACGTTGCAGGATGGTACACCGCTGGTCACGCGAAAGAAGATTGGTCAGGGGCAAGTGATCCTGTTCCATGTCACGGCAAATGCCGAATGGTCATCGCTGCCCCTGTCGGGGCTTTATGTGCAGATGCTAGAGCGGCTGGCCGTGTCCACCCGTCCGCCGCAGCCAACCGCCGAGGACCTGGCTGGTGCAGTGTTTCAACCACAGCTGGTGTTGGATGCTTTTGGCGAGGCCGGCGATGCCGCAACCCTTGCCGGGGTTGCTGGTGAAACCCTTGCCGGAGCCCAACCCGGCCCTCTCAGCCCACCGGGGCTGTATGCGAGCGGCGAACGACGCATCGCGCTGAATACTTTGGGGCCAGAGGATACAATCGAAACGGCTACGTGGCCCGCAGGCACAGTGGTTGAGGGGTTGGCCGTTGCCAGTGAAACCTCGTTGAAAGGTCCGGCTTTGGCGTTGGCGGCTTTGCTTTTGATGATCGATATTCTGGCCAGCCTGCTGCTGACCGGGCGGCTGCGTAATGCGATGGCTGTTGTGGCTGTATTGGCAGTAACGCCCATAGAAACCCACGCACAGACGTCTGACGATCTGGCGATCATCAATGCCGCGTCCGAGGTGGTTCTGGCATATGTTTTAACGGGCGACGCGCAGGTGGATCGCGTATCGCAAGCAGGGCTGTTGGGCCTGTCACAGAAGCTGTTTCAGCGGACATCGGTTGAGCCGGTCGAACCCGTTGGACTGGATCTGGAAACGGCTGACCTGTCGCTTTATCCCTTTCTTTACTGGCCTGTCACCCTTTCGCAAAACGTACCTTCGGCCGAGGCCTATGCCCGCCTGAACAGGTATCTGCGCAGCGGCGGCATGATCATGTTCGATACGCGCGATGCCGATATCGCCCGCTTCTCAGGCAACAGTCCCGAAGGGCGGCACCTGCAGGAACTCGCCCGCCCGCTGGACATTCCACCTTTGGAGCCGATCCCCGAGGATCATGTCCTGACACGGGCCTTTTACCTGCTGCAAGATTTCCCCGGTCGCCATAACAGCCGCGATGTTTGGGTCGAGGCGGCGCCGCCAGATGCCGAAAAGGTCGAGGGCATGCCCTTTCGCAACCTCAATGACGGCGTGACCCCGGTGGTTCTGGGCGGCAACGACTGGGCAACGGCGTGGGCCGTCGACGAGAACGGGTTCCAGATGTTCCCGGTCGGTCGTGGCTATACTGGCGAGCGGCAGCGCGAAGTTGCTTATCGGTTTGGCATCAACCTGATCATGCACGTGCTGACCGGCAACTATAAATCGGATCAGGTGCATGTGCCTGCTCTGCTGGACAGGTTGGGCCAATGAACGGCGACATCGTCTTTGATCCACTTTTGCCGTTGGCGGTTTTGGCCGTATTAGCGCTGTTCGCGCTGGCGATCCTTGCGCTGGGCTTTTGGCGCGGGATTGCAGGGCGGTGGTGGCGTCTGGCCTCGGCGCTGGCTCTGGCACTGGCGCTGGTCAACCCATCGCTGCAACACGAGGAGCGTCAGGCCCTCAGCGACATCGTGGTGTTGGTTGTGGACGGCAGCGCCTCGCAACGTTTGGCGGATCGGCCGGCGCAAACGCAGCAGGCGATCGAGCGGGTCGAGGCGCGGATTGCCGCGCTGCCAAACACCGAGCTGCGGATCGTTCGCGTAGGGGATGACCCGGGCGACGGGGGCAGTCTTGTTCTAAGCGCCTTGGCCGCACAGATGGCCGAACTGCCACGCGGGCGGGTGGCCGGTGTGCTGTTGCTGACCGATGGTCAGGTGCATGACCTGCAGAACGCCCCGCAACTGCCGGCCCCGATGCACACGCTCTTGACCGGGCAAGACAGCGACTGGGACCGTCGCCTTGTTCTGCAAAACGCGCCTGCCTTTGCCATTCTTGATGAAGAAGTGATGCTGACGCTTCGGGTCGAAGATCAGGGCAATGCGCCCAAAGACAACACCTTTACCCAGTTGGCCATCAGCATAGATGGCGAGACACCAACGATTGTCCAGGTGCCGGTGGGCCAGGAAATCGAATTGCCGCTGACCCTCAGCCATGGCGGGATTAACGTGATCCGTTTCGAGGTGCCCGAAGCTGAGGGCGAGCTGACAGGGCGCAACAATGCCGCCGTGGTGCAAATTAACGGTATTCGCGATCGGCTGCGGGTGCTGCTGGTGTCGGGTGAACCGCATGCGGGCGAGCGGACATGGCGCAACTTGCTGAAATCCGACAGCTCGGTTGATCTCGTGCATTTCACCATTCTGCGCCCGCCGGAAAAGCAGGACGGCGTGCCGGTCAGCGAACTGTCGCTGATCGCGTTTCCAACGCGGGAACTGTTTCTGGAAAAGATCGACGAGTTCGACCTGATCATCTTTGACCGTTACAAACGACGAGGCATTCTGCCGGCGATCTACTTGGAGAATGTTGCCGAGTATGTCCGCAGTGGCGGCGCGGTTCTGGTCGCGGCGGGGCCGGATTTTGCGTCGGCGGACTCGATATATCGCTCGCCATTGGCCGAAATACTTCCCGGTGCACCGACAGCACGTGTCGTAGAGCAGGGATTTCGCCCGCAGGTTTCGGAATTGGGCCAACGGCACCCGGTGACCGAAGGGCTGGACGCGGACTGGCCGGCAGAGCCCGGGCAGTTGGGCCCCGGCTGGGGCCGTTGGATGCGGCTGGTCGACGTGGCGCCGGAACGCGGCCAACTTGTCATGACCGGGATCGAGGACCGGCCGTTGTTGTTGCTGGACCGGGTGGACGACGGGCGGGTGGCGCTGTTGGCCTCGGACCATGCATGGCTGTGGAGCCGCGGTTTCGAAGGCGGCGGGCCGCAACTGGAACTGCTGCGGCGGCTGGCGCATTGGATGATGAAGGAACCCGAGCTGGAGGAAGAAGCCCTGACCACCAGCGCGGAAGGCCAGCGGCTGACGGTTTTGCGTCGGTCGCTTTCCGAGGACCCGCGCGAGGTTCAGATCACCGGACCCGACGGTACGGTCACCGTCATGCCATTGGAAGAACAGCGGCCGGGTCTATTCACCGGTGTGTTCGAAGCGCCCGAGGATGGGCTTTACCGGCTCAGCGATGGCGATCTGACCGCCGTGGCAGGGCTTGGTCCCAGCGCGCCGCGAGAGTTTGTTGCAACCGTGTCCACCGGCGATGTCCTGGCCCCGGCGGTTGATGCGACCGGCGGTGGAATAATGCGGCTGGCAGATGGGATGCCGGATCTGCGGCAGGTGCGCGAGGGACGAGTGGCTGCCGGGCGCGGCTGGCTGGGGATCACACCGCGCAACGCCTATTTGACCACCGATATCACGCTGAACGCTCTGGCGCCGGCCTGGCTGATGCTGTTGCTGGCCGCTGGATTTGCCGTGATGGCGTGGCTGCGCGAAGGGCGACGTTGATCAGCGGGGCAAAGTGAGCGTCAGGGTTTCCTCGGCCCAGCCATGCACATTGTCATGGGCACGGATCGTTACCTCGGTCACGCCACCGGGGATCTGCACGCCATTGAGCGAGCGGGTAAAAGGTTGCTCGTTCACATGTGGATGCAACAGCTCGCGAAAGCCAAGGCGGTTTCCATCGGGGCCCAAAACTTCCCACCCGTCGGCATAGTGATCCCACCCGGTGTCGGCATGGCGCAGGGTCACGCTGAACCGCCACGCATCGCCCGATGGGGTTGCTTCGGCGGCAACAATTTCGACATCCCCTGCAACGGCTGGCAGGGCGGTGAGGGCAAGGATCAAGGCAATACGGGTCATGGCGCAGGCGGTTTGTTAAGCAGGACTTTGCGGGAATGAGAACTGAACTCTCGCCGCCAGACAACTAAAAATGTCGCGAGCGTTGCGATTATCAGGGCCCACGGGCCCAGAACCCAGGCCAGACAGGCCAGTGCAAAATAGATTGTACGCAGACCGCGATTGAAACTGCGGGCTGCCAGAATGTTCAACTCGGCCGCCTGATCGGCGCGCAATTGCGCATTGGCGTCCTTGGGGTCATTCGGAATAGCGCCCATTAGCACACTGGAATAGCCAAAGACCCGGTGCGACCAGACAAAGTTGAAAAATGCCTTGGCCAGCATCAGCATCAGCACGATCAGCTTGGTCTCGATCACGGCCCGGTGCACGTTTTGCAAGGCAAGATCCCGCGCCAGCCCTTCTATTGGATCAAGATTGCCCAACAAGGCCAATGTACCACCGATTGCCAGCATGCAGCCCGAAGCAAAAAACGTGGTGCCATTGCGCAGGTTCGCCAGCACCATGGCGTCAAATACCCTTGGCTCTCGTGTGATGTGGTGCCGCAGCCAATCGCGCCGGTAACCGGTCATAAGGCGGCTTACAGAGGGGTAATTGCCGCTGGAATTTTCGATCCACATGCCAATTCCAAGCCACGCGACCAACAACATCACTGCGCCTGCGGCGTCGAGCGGTGAAAACTGCTGCAATCCGAACATCATATCCATGTGGTCAACCTATCTGGCAGGTTTCGGTTGCAAAACTAAAAAATTGGTTATAAAAAATGACCAATCGATTGGAGTCCCACCATGGAAATGCCGAATCCAAATGCCGCGATCCTGTCGCGAAAAGCCGAAATTGTCGCGCGTTTGAAGGAGGTTCTACCTGCAGATGCTGTGATTTCGGATCCGACCGAAACGCGCGCGTATGAGTGTGACGCGTTGACCGCCTATAAGTGTCCGCCGCTTTGCGCCGTGTTGCCAGCCTCGACCGACGAGGTCGCGGCGGTACTGCGAATTTGCCACGAGATGGGCGTGCCGGTTGTGCCGCGTGGCTCGGGCACGTCGCTGGCAGGTGGGGCATTGCCGACCGCCGACAGCGTTATCCTGGGCGTTGCAAAGCTGAACGAGGTGCTGGAGACCGATTTTGACAACCGGTTCATCCGGGTCCAGTCGGGGCGCACCAACCTGTCGGTGACCGGCGCCGTCGAGGAGGAGGGGTTCTTTTATGCTCCTGATCCGTCCAGCCAGTTGGCCTGTGCCATTGCCGGCAATATCGCGATGAACTCGGGCGGCGCGCATTGCCTGAAATACGGTGTCACCACCAACAACCTGCTGGGTGTAACCATGGTGACCATGGAGGGCGAGGTGGTTCAAATCGGCGGCGCGCATATGGATGCGGGCGGGCTGGACCTGCTGGGGGTGATCTGCGGTTCCGAAGGGCAACTGGGCGTGGTGACCGAGGCAACGTTGCGCATCCTGCCCAAGCCCGAAGGCGCGCGGCCGGTGCTGATCGGGTTCGACAGCAACGAGGTGGCCGGGGCCTGTGTGTCCGACATCATTCGCGCCGGTGTTCTGCCGGTGGCGATCGAGTTCATGGACCGGCCCTGCATTCGCGCCACAGAGGCCTTTGCCGGTGCGGGCTATCCCGATTGCGAGGCTTTGCTGATCGTCGAGGTTGAGGGCTCGGACGCCGAGATCGACGCGCAGCTGGCGCTGATCCTGGACATCGCGCGCACGCACAATCCGGTGGAACTGCGCGAAGCGCAGAGCGCCGACGAGGCGGCGCGCATCTGGCTGGGCCGCAAATCGGCCTTTGGCGCGATGGGGCAGATCAACGATTACATGTGTCTGGACGGCACCATCCCGGTAAGCGCGCTGCCGCTGGTGTTGCGGCGTATTGGCGAGATGTCGGCCGAGTTCGGGCTGGAAGTGGGCAACGTGTTTCATGCTGGCGACGGAAACATGCACCCGCTGATCCTGTTTGACGCCAACAAGCCGGGCGATCTGGAGAAATGCGAGGCGTTCGGGGCCGAGATCCTGAAGCTGTGCGTGGAGGTTGGCGGCTGTCTGACCGGCGAGCACGGGGTCGGGATCGAGAAGCGCGACCTGATGACGACCCAATACACGGACACGGATATGGAGGCGCAGCTGCGGGTGAAAGACGTTTTTGATCCGAATTGGCTGCTGAACCCTGCCAAGGTTTTCCCCCTGGCGCATACCGAAAGCCGCCGGGCGGGCTGATGCCTCTTACCGGAAGAATTGGACGGACAGGAAGATGATTACGGTTTCAAGTGAAACAGAGTTGGCCAAAGTCATTGCCGGGGCCGAGGCGCCATTGCGCGTGATTGGCGGTGGCACGCGCGGGTTCGCGAAAGCGGTTACAGGCGACGTTTTGTCGACAGCGGGCATGTCAGGGATCGAGCTGTACGAGCCCGGCGCGCTGACGATTGTGGCCAAGGCGGGCACTCCCGTGGCCGAGGTCGAGGCCGCGCTGGCGGCGGAAGGTCAGCGGTTGCCGTTTGAGCCGATGGACCATAGGGCGCTGTTGGGCACCGAGGGGATACCAACCATTGGTAGCGTTGTTGCCGCCAACGTCTCGGGGCCACGGCGCATGCAGGCCGGGGCGTGCCGCGACAGCCTGATCGGGGTGCGTTTTGTCGATGGCCGTGGCGACGTGATCAAAAACGGCGGCCGGGTGATGAAGAACGTTACCGGCTATGATCTGGTGAAGCTGATGGCGGGGTCTTACGGCACGCTTGGCGTGCTGACCGAGGTGTCTTTCAAGGTGCTGCCCGCAACCCCGGCGCAACTGAACGTGGTTGTGCGTGGCTTGTCGGACGCAGTGGCGGTGCAGGCAATGGCTCGGGCACTGGGGTCGCCTTTCGAAGTGTCCGGTGCGGCGCATTTACCCGGTGAGATGACGATGCTGAGGCTGGAGGGGTTCGAAAACTCTGTCCTCTATCGCGCGGCACAGTTGACGGATTTGCTGCAAGAATTTGGCGAGATCAGCGTGGACGAAGCCGACCTTTGGGCACAAGTGCGCGACGTCACGGCGTTTGCGGCACAAGACGGCGATGTTTGGCGTATATCGGTCAAACCTTCGGATGCGCCGAAGTTGGTGGAAAAACTAAGCGTGAAGTCAGTGCTTTATGACTGGGGTGGAGGGTTGATATGGGCGTTGACCGTGCCGGGGAAAGATGTACGCGCAGCCATGGTAGGGACCGGCGGTCACGCGACGCGCGTCCGAGCCTCGGATCGCGATTTGCCCGTCTTTCACCCTGAACCGGCATCCCTTGCCGCAATCAGCGCGGGGCTGCGGGCGCAGTTTGACCCGCGCGGCATTTTGAACCCCGGAGTCATGGGCTGATGCAGACGAATTTTACACCCGAGCAGTTGACCAACCCTGCCATTCAGCGATCCAACGAGATCTTGCGGTCTTGCGTACATTGCGGATTCTGTACCGCAACTTGCCCGACTTATCAGGTGCTGGGCGACGAGTTGGACAGCCCGCGCGGGCGGATCTACATGATCAAGGACATGCTGGAAACCGGACGGCCGGCCGATGAGAAGACGGTGAAGCACGTGGATCGCTGCCTCAGCTGCCTGGCTTGCATGTCGACCTGCCCGTCGGGGGTGCATTATATGCACCTCGTCGACCACGCGCGCGAGCATATCGAACAGACCTATCGCCGGCCGTTCATGGACAGGGCGCTGCGGTGGATGCTGTCGCAGATCCTGCCCTATCCCACCCGGTTCCGGCTGGCGCTGCTGGGCGCCAAGATCGGGCGGCCCTTTGCCTTTCTGATGCCCGATGCGCGGCTGAAGGCGATGCTCGAGATGGCGCCGAAGCATATCCCCCCCGTCAGCCGCAACGACGATGCGCAGGTGTTTCCGGCCATCGGGCCGCGCCGCAAACGTGTGGCGCTGATGACCGGCTGCGCGCAGAAAGCGCTGAACACCGATATCAACGATGCCACGATCCGCCTGTTGCGGCGGCTGGGCTGCGACGTGGTGGTGGCCAAGGGCGCGGGCTGTTGCGGGGCACTGACTCATCACATGGGCAAAACCAACAGCAGCCACGGCTTCGCGGCGAAGAATATCAATGCATGGATGGCCGAAAAGCGTGGCGCGGGGCTGGACGCGGTGGTGATCAACACCTCGGGCTGCGGCACAACGGTCAAGGATTACGGGCACATGTTCCGCAACGAGGCTCTGGCCGGGGATGCGGCCGAAGTGTCTGAAATGGCGATGGATATCAGCGAATTGTTGATGCAGCTGGACCTGCCCGAGGGTGGGGCCACCAAGATGCGTGTGGCCTATCACGCGGCCTGTTCGCTGCAGCATGGCCAGCAGATCAAGACCCACCCCAAGACCCTGCTGAAAAAAGCCGGGTTCGAGGTGGTGGAACCCGCCGACAGCCATCTGTGTTGCGGCTCGGCCGGGACATATAATCTGATGCAGCCCGAGATCTCGAAACAGCTGAAGGACCGCAAGGTGCGGACGTTAGAGGCGAAGGCACCGCAGGTGATCGCGGCGGGCAATATCGGCTGCATGATGCAGATCGGCGGTGGAACGAATGTACCGGTTGTGCATACGGTTGAACTGTTGGACTGGGCGACAGGCGGGCCAAAGCCCGCAGCGCTGTCGCGGCCTTAATCCTGCCGCATCCGGGTGCTAGGCCGGTCGAAATTCGACGAAGAGGCACCCGAATTGCGCGCGATCGTTCTGGCCCTGATGTTGGGGTTTTTCCCCACAGCCCCGGTTTTGGCCCAAGCGGCCTTGCAAGAGCTTTCAACCGGCGAGGAAGGCCGGGCATGGCGGTCGGTAGGGCGGTTGAACATCAACAAAAGCTCGTTCTGTACCGGGTCGCTGATTGATACCGATCTTGTTCTGACCGCGGCGCATTGCCTGTTCGACAAGGACACCGGCGCCCGGCAACCGCTGGACCAGATGGAGTTTCTGGCGGGATGGCGCAATGGTCGCGCCGAGGCATATCGGGGGGTCAAACGCGCCGTTCTGCATCCGCGGTACCAGTTCACCTCGGGCGCGCATTCTAACAAGGTGGGATACGACCTTGCGTTGCTGGAGCTTGATCGCCCTGTGCGCCTGCCCGGCGTGCAACCATTTGGCATTGGCAAACGGCCTGGAAAAGGGGCTGAGGTTGGCGTGGTGTCGTATGCCCTGAACCGGTCCGAAGCACCGTCTTTGCAAGAGATCTGCCATGTGCTCGCAGGGCGTCCTGGTGTCTTGATGCTGAATTGCAGCGTGGATTTTGGCGCGTCGGGTGCACCGATCTTTGACCTCAGCGGGCCGGCTCCGCAAATCGTCTCGATCGTGTCCGCCAAGGCAGAGGTCAGCGCCAAACCCATCGCCTTGGGTGCGACGGTGCAGGGTGCGATCGACACATTAAAAAGCCGATTGTCTGCCGGGATTGGCGTTTTGGAGCCAGCGGGCAAACCGGCCGTACGCCGTTTCGGGCTGAAGAATGGCAACGGGAACAGCGGAGCGAAATTCCTGCGCCCCTGAGGGCTTGAAACCGCTCAAACACTTCCCAAATCTATGTTATCGGGCGCCCAGATGGGGCCCGGAAACACCGCCTGTCCGCATTGGAAGGCACTACATATAGCATTGCTTTGAGAAGGATGTGACCCATGCGAAACTATGACCTTTCGCCCCTATACCGTGCCACCGTCGGCTATGACCGCGTGGCAGACTTGATTGACCGGGTGCTGCGCACCGACGCCGCCCAACCGTCTTACCCGCCTTACAACATCGAAAAAACCGGTGAAGATGCGTATCGCATCACCGTTGCCGTGGCCGGCTTTGGCGCCGGTGAGCTTGCGGTGGATGTAAAGCAAAACGATCTGATCATCGCGGCCCGCAAGGCCGAGGAAAAGACCGATCGCAACTATCTGCATCGTGGCATTGCCACCCGCGCGTTCGAGCGTCGGTTCCACCTTGCCGACCATCTGAAGGTCACCGGCGCGGCCCATGATAACGGCCTGCTGCACATCGATCTGGTTCGCGAAGTGCCCGAAGCGCTGAAACCGCGCCGGATCGAGATCAACGGCCCCAAGACCATCGAAGGCAAGGCGGCCAAGTAAGCCCAATTACGGCTCCATCGGCGGTGCAGTGGCTTCGGCCCTGCGCCGTTTGGTCCCCGTGAGACGCGGGAAAGAAGGGCGCGGAACCTCCCCCGCGCCCTTCATGTGTATCAAAAGACCAGAACGTCTTCGGCAACGTCGTCCGGCAAAAGGAACGAAGATGGTTCGACGTCCAGCGTGGGTTCTGGCAAAGCCGGCACCGTTTGGAAGACTTCCAGGCCGAGGTTTTCCGTCAGCGGATCCTCTGCCAGTTCTGCGAATTCAAAACTGTCTGTCGAGGCGTCTTCACCGAACAGTTCGCGCAACACCAGGAACCGCAGAAAAGGCATGTCTTCTGCATCGTCCGAAAGCGCCCAAAGCAGGGCAAGGAACGGAAACTCGATCTCGAACCCCGGGTCAGGGTCAGGGATCGGATCAGTAGGCGCATCACCGGTGACGGCCTCGAACATAAAGTCCGAGATCGCACCGATATTGGCAGCGACCAGCGGGTGCACCTCGGGTGGGATCACGTAGTTGGACGGGATAGGTTCACCAAACTGGTGGCTGTACATGGCCACGGCGGCCAGGAAATACAGCGTTTCGGTGCCGTGCGGCGCGTCATCTTCGAACAGGTCGGTCATCGACACGCCAGACAAGGCCCCCTGCAGGCCCAGTTCGGGGTCTACCAGCAGGCCGATCAGCGCCTGGTTGATCGGGATCGCCTCGAACGTCACCTCGGGGCGGGCGGCCTGATAGGCAGCCACATGCGCGTCCATCCAGACCTGGTAGTCCCCCAATGCGTAGTTTGCATAGTTCATGAACTCGTCCATCGTGGGTGGGAAGCTGGCAATGAAGGGCGCCATGTCGGCCCAGCCCTCGTAGATGTAAACGGTCATTCCCGGTTCCAATTGCATGACCGTGTCGATGAAGGGCAGGAATTGTGACAAGTCTTGTGGCGACTGGTGCTGCTGAACGAAGTTGAACGGCGTGATCACGACTGAATCGAAATCCACGCTGGCAAAAGAAAACTCAGTGTCCCAAACGCTTTCTGCGCCTTCAAACCCCCATTGCGGGAACAGATCTTCGGCTGATTCAAATGGTCCGAACATCCCATCGATCTGATAGGTATGGTTTGGATCAGCAGCAGCGAATTGTGCCATCCAATACGGCGTTGCGGTACCCGAGTGGTTGGTCAGATCATCCCCGTCCGAGAAATGGTTCATCAGGGAGTGCCCAAAGATGAACTGCCGGATTTCATCGGGTGCGTCACCAGGAGCCAGCGTTTGCATATTGTCCTGGGGCGTGACGTCGGCAGCAGCTGCATCTTCCAACAACTGGCGCAGGACCAGCAGGCGCAGGATCGGCGCGTCCTCGCTGGCGGGGGACAAAACCCACAGCCACGCCAAAAGGGGGTTGGCAATGTCAAATCCTGGATCGGGGTTGGGATCGGGCGGCGTGATTGGCCCGCCGGGAGCGTCGGCCAGTATGGCCGGTGCCGGGCTGCCGGGCTGAAACCCATAGTCGCCGTTGGCTGGGTCTGCGAATAACGGGTCCAGGCCCAGAGAGTTGGCGCTTTCGAATGCCGGGTCGATATCGTCACGAATATAGTCGATCAGCCATTGCGGCATAAAAGTAATCAGATTGTCTTCGATCACGCGGGCAATCACGTCATCGCGGATCACTTCGAAGTCGACTTCGACATTGCCTGAAAGGATATTGTTCAGGATCGTGTGGGTCGCAGTGGCGTATTCGTTGGTGAAGTCGTCACCGCTGTCCGGGATCCAGCTGGAGAACAACCCCGCATGGTGGCCCGCAACGACATTGCCGGTGATGGTAACGTTCTGACCACCATTGATCTCCAACCCGGCGGACTGGATCGTGACATCCGGGGTGTCATCGCCACGGTTGTTGTCCGTGATCAGGTTGCCGGAAATCAGCAGGTTCGAGCTGTTATAGACATCCATGCCCCACGTGTAATTGTCCTGCATGACGTTGCCGGACACTTGCCCACCATTAATGTGCTGCAACAAAACGCCGCCCAGATGGTAGAGCCCCCCGACCCAGCTGGACAAATCCGAGCCATTGTCGGTGATGGTCGAATTCACGAGGCTGAAGTCGAACGTGTCAATCCGCCCACTTGGCCGCGTGGATAACGTGCCGTTTTCGGCCGAGATACGGATGCCGTAACCGGGATGATCATGCACGTTCAGCCCGTCCAGCAGGATGTGCGACATCGGGGCCTGATCTTCGATAAAGGTGATTTGTCCATCGACAGTCCGCAGGTCGCCCAAGTTGTCGGCCAACACACCGAAATACTGAAAGCTGCCATCGGGTCCTCCATTGGTGCCGGTGGAATACAGCTCCACATTGCGGATGGTCAGGTTGGTGCCGCCACCAAGGGCCACGCCGGACGAGGTGTTGTTATACGCACTGCCGCCTTCCACAAGAACCGCGTCGGCGGTCTCCAACGTCTGAAAACCTGCTACGGCGTTGCTGTGGGAAACGTTGTTCAACAACGCGATGTCTTGACCCGCGATTACAAAGCCTGACCCGCTGTAGCCATCATAACCCTCGTCCATAATGCCGTTGACGGTAAAACCCTGAACCAGGATCTGACTGCCACTGACATAGACGCCATGCGGGCTGCCATCGCCGGTCAGGGTCACAGCTCCATCGGCAACAAGGGTCAGATCGGTGCCCGTGATGGAAATGGATTCCGCATAAGTGCCGGCAGACACGACAATTCGATCGCCGGGGTTCGCGGCATCGATGGCGGCTTGAATGCTGGTGAATTCACCGGTGCCGTCCGTTGCAACGCGCAGAGTGCTTCCCGTTTGCGTCGGCGCCGTTGGCGTCTGCGGCGGGGTGTCCACGACAATGGGCGCGGCGGTTTGGGCGAATAACGGGCTCGCCATTTGCATGTTCATGGTAATCTCCAAATCAATGTCCCTCTGGACGTTCGGCCCCCAAGTCGGTGTCGATAAAACCGAACAGACACCTTCCCGATGTAGCCTACGCACCGCCCATTGACCTTATTCGCGGTCAAGGAAGAAAAATTTGAAAACTCCCAAGTTTTCCGTTTGTTTATTCCCTCTGAGGGAATTTTTGTTAAGTAAAACTTGTCTATTTTGGCTTGGACAAAGAAGGGCGGCGGATACTTGACCCGCCGCCCCAAGCACCATCCGCGCGGTTGTCGTCAGAGGCCGTTCTGCTTGGCCACATGCCCTGCCAGATGTGGAACATAGTCCTCTGGCCCGTTTGCGCCGCCGGCAACCGCTGCGGCAAAACTGTTCTTGGATGCATTGCCCAGCGGGTTCACAAGGCCAGCGTTGTCGGCCATTGATTCCAGGTACCGCAGGTCTTTCAGCGCATTGGTCAGCGTGAATTTATGCGCCTCGCGATTGCCGCCCACCACGCATTCCATGAAGGTCTGGTAGAACCCGCAATCCATGCGACCACCGCCAATGACATTGTGGAATCGTTCGGCGGAGATGCCCACCTTTTCCGAAAGCGCCAGCGCCTCGGAATAGATCGCGGCATAGCCCAGCGAGATGAAATTGTTCAGCAGCTTCATCCGGTGCCCGTCGCCCACATCGCCGATATGCACGATCTTACCAGCCCAGCAATCCACCACCGGGCGGATGCGGTCCAGCACGGCCTCTGGCGCGCCGATCATCGTGTCCAGCGTGCCCTCCCACGCCTCTTTCGGCGTGCGGGAAAGCGGGGCGTCAACCAGCGTGATGCCGTCCTGTGCCAGTTCGGCGGCGAGCGCCGTGGTTGAGGTTGGATCGGCTGTTGAGCAATCCACGACAACCGAACCCTCCTGCAAACCTGCACGCAATCCATTCTCGCCGCGGATTGTTGCTTCGATCTGAGGTGATCCGGGCAGGCATAGGAACACGATGTCACTGGCCGCACCAACCTCTGCCGGGTTTTTCGCTTCGGTCGCGCCGCGCGATACCAGATCGTCAACCGGTGTACGGTTGCGATTGCCCAGAATGGTCAGGCCATAGCCGCCGTCGATGATGTTCTTGGCCATGCCGTGGCCCATCAGCCCAACGCCGATGAACCCGATGCGTTCGGAGGTGTCCGTCATGTCGATGTTCCGTTCGTTCTAAAGGTCGAGTTTCGTCCATTTGGCGTTGGCCGCGCTGGATTTGACGCAGGCATTCACGAACGCCACGCCCTCCAACCCGTCCGAGATGCCGGGATAGGCGACGGCCGCGTCGGGTGTGGTGCCGGTCAGGCGCGCCTGGATGGCATCGGCGGCCTCGGAATAGATATTTGCGAACCCTTCCAGATAGCCCTCAGGATGGCCCGGCGGAATGCGGCTGAGCCGGTTTGCGGCCTCGCCCACATGCGCGCCCGACCGGGTCAGGCGGCGGGTTGGCTCGCCCAGCGGGCTGTACCACAGGGTGTTGGGGTCTTCCTGCATCCACTCGATGCCACCTTTCGACCCAAAGACCCGCAGCCGCAGGCGGTTGTCATAGCCGGTGGCGACCTGGCTGGACCACAGCATACCGCGCGCGCCACTTTGGAACCGCAGCATCACGTGGGCGTTGTCATCCACTCGGCGCCCTTCGACGAAGGATTGCAGGTCTGCGCTGAGCGCCTCCAGCGGCAGGCCGGTCACGAAACGCGCCAGGTGGTAGGCGTGGGTGCCGATATCGCCGGTGGACCCGCCCGCGCCGGACCGCGCCGGATCGGTGCGCCAATCGGCCTGTTTCTGGCCGGTGCCTTCCAGCGGTTCGGCCAGCCAGTCCTGCGGGTATTCCACCTGTACCACGCGGATCTCGCCCAGCTCGCCAGCGGCCACCATGGCCTGCGCCTGACGGATCATCGGGTAGCCGGTGTAGTTATGCGTCAGCACAAACAGCGCGTCGGATTTCTCGGCCGCTTTGGCCAGCTTGCGCGCGTCGGGCAGGGTGGCCGTCAGCGGCTTGTCACAGATCACGTGGATGCCACGGCGCAGGAACTCGCGCGCGGGGCCAAGGTGAACATGGTTCGGCGTGACGATGGCCACGGCCTGAATGCCGGTCTTCAGCCGCGCCTCGCGCTTGGCCATGGCGGTGTAGTCGTCGTAAACGCGGTCCGTCGGCAGGCCCAGATCGGCGCCCGAGGCCTGAGACTTTTCCGCCGTCGACGAAAAACACCCCGCCACCAGTTCATACCGGTCATCCAGCCGCGCCGCGATCCGATGCACCGCGCCGATGAACGCATCGCGCCCGCCGCCAACCATACCCAGCCGGATACGGCCCGAGAATTTGTCGTCGCTGCCCTCGATTGCCATGTCTTATTCTCCCAGTCCAAGCATCTTGCGGTTGGCGGCCTGATCGGTGCCGCCGTCGGCGAAATCGTCGAACGCGTGTTCGGTGACGCGGATGATATGGTCGCGCACAAAGGCCGCGCCTTCGCGGGCGCCGTCTTCGGGATGTTTCATCGCGCATTCCCATTCGACCACGGCCCAGCCGTCGAAATCATACTGTGTCAGCTTCGAGAATACGGCGCCGAAATCGACCTGCCCGTCGCCCAGGCTGCGGAAGCGCCCGGCGCGGTTCACCCAGCTTTGGTAACCGCCATAGACGCCCTGGCGCCCGGTTGGGTTCAGCTCGGCATCCTTGACGTGGAACATCTTGATGCGCTCGTGGTAGATGTCGATATTGTCCAGATAGTCCAGCGCCTGCAGCACGTAATGCGACGGGTCATACAGCATGTTGGCGCGGGCGTGGTTGTTCACCCGCTCAAGAAACATCTCGAAGGTGATGCCGTCATGCAGATCCTCGCCGGGATGGATTTCATAACAGACATCCACGCCCATCTCGTCGGCATGATCCAACAGCGGCTGCCAGCGCGCTGCCAACTCGTCAAACGCGGTTTCCACCAGGCCCGCGGGCCGTTGCGGCCACGGATAGACATACGGCCAGGCCAGCGCGCCCGAAAAGGTGACATGCGCGCCGATCCCCATGTTGCGGCTGGCGGTCAGCGCCTTTTTGACCTGATCCACCGCCCAGGCCTGACGCGCGGCGGGGTTGCCGCGCACTTCTGGTGCGGCGAAACCGTCAAACGCAGTGTCATAGGCGGGGTGGACAGCCACCAGCTGCCCCTGCAGGTGGGTCGACAGCTCGGTCACTTCGATCCCGTTTTCGGCGGCCTCGCCCTTGAAGGTGTCACAATAGTCTTTGGAACTGGCGGCGAGGTCGAGGTCGATCAGCCGACCGTCCCAGCTGGGCACCTGAACACCCTTATAGCCGCAATCGGCGGCCCATTTCGTGATCGCGCCCCAGCTGTTGAACGGTGCCTCGTCACCGGCAAATTGCGCCAGAAACAGCGCGGGTCCCTTAAGCGTACGCATAAGCCTCTCTCTCCCTTTTTCGCCGGTTTCGACGTCCGGCCCGTCCAAACTGGGGTGATTCCCTGATTCTTTCGCCAAAAAAGAGCAGGTTTTGCCCCGAAAGTGAAGATATTAATAAGAAATATCTATTATTAATAATATTCTTGACCTCCCGATAATCGCCACACATACTCGGCGCCAACCAACACGGATGGGGACCGGATGTCGGATCAGAAGGGAATGCGGAACAGGCTCGTCGAATATGGCGACAAAGACTTTGCCTTGTTCCTGCGCAAAGCCTTTATCCGCGCCGCCGGTTATGGGGATGAGTCGCTCGAGCGCCCGATTGTCGGCATTGTCGATACCGGCTCGGCCTTCAACCCGTGTCATGGCAACATGGACAACCTGATCGAAGCGACCAAACGCGGTATTCTGCTGGGTGGCGCGATTCCTGCCGTATTTCCATCCATGTCGATCCACGAAAGCTTTGCCGCGCCGACCTCTATGTTTCTGCGCAACCTGATGGCAATGGCGGTTGAAGAGTCGATCCGTTCGCAGCCTATGGATGCCGTGATCCTGATCGGTGGTTGTGACAAAACCGTGCCAGCATTGCTGATGGGGGCGGCCAGTGCCGGGGTGCCGGCCATTTGTCTGGTAACCGGGCCGATGCAGGCCGGATCGTGGCGCGGCACTCGTGTAGGAGCGTGCACAGATTGCCGCCGTTTCTGGGCGCAGTACCGCTCGGAAAAGCTATCTAAAGATGAGATCGAAGATGCGGGCCGTGCGTTGGTGCCCACCGTCGGAACTTGCGGTGTGATGGGTACCGCCAGCACCATGGCGCTGGCAGTTGAGGCGATGGGCATGATGCTGCCCGGCAGCTCAACAGCCCCGGCCGTTACGGCAGAGCGTTTGCGGGTTGCCGAGGCAACGGGTGCGCGTGCGGCCGAGTTGGCGCTGAATCCGTTGCTGCCGGAACAGATAATGACCCCTGAGGCATTCGAGAATGCCTTTCGCGTGGTTATGGCCGCCGGGGGTTCGACCAATGCGTTGATCCACCTCGTTGCAATTGCCGGTCGGCTTGGGATCGAAATCAGTAACGACACGATCAACCGGCTGGGCACCGAGACGCCGGTTCTGGTTGATGTCAAACCTGCCGGTGCGAACTTCATGGAAGACATGCACCGCGCCGGTGGCTTGTTGCCCCTGCTGCACGAACTGTCATCACAGCTTAACCGGGATTGCGTCACCATCACTGGCCGCAGCCTGGGCGAAGAAATGGAAGCCGGCCCCGATAGCTGGCCCCAAAACATTGTAAGGCCCTTCAACGCGCCTCTGCAGCCTCCCGGCGGATTGGTCGTGTTGAAGGGCAATTTAGCCCCCAACGGTGCCGTCATGAAACCTGCTGCGGCTTCGGCGCATTTCCTGCGCCATTCAGGGCGTGCGGTTGTGTTCGACGGGTTGGCTGATCTTTCGGCACGCATAGACGACCCGGACCTGGACGTCGAAGCCGATGATATTTTGGTACTGAAAAACGCCGGCCCGGTTGGAGGCGGCGGTATGCCCGAGGCCGGGTACCTGCCCATTCCGCGCAAGCTTGCCCGGCAGGGCGTGACCGACATGGTGCGCCTGTCTGACGCGCGGATGAGCGGCACGGCCTTTGGCACCATTGTTCTGCATGTGGCGCCCGAAGCGGCGGTGGGCGGGCCTCTGGCCGCCGTGCGCAGCGGGGACGTAATAGAACTGGACGTGGCGGCGCGCAGCCTGAACCTGCAACTCAGCCAAGAAGAGATCGCCGCGCGACTGGCCGAATGCCCCGCGTCCGCACCGCCGAACGACCGCGGCTATGCCCGTCTGTTCCGCGAAACCGTCACGCAGGCCGATTTGGGCTGTGATCTGGATTTCGCGCGGCCGGAAATGACGCGGAGCTTGTGAATGAAACAGAGAACGACATCGAAGCACATCAAAGCGCCCTGCGGACATGTGCATTTCGAATGGCCCGGAGCGGTGAACAACAACCGCCTTGGCACCCGGCGCTGACCCCGGAGGAGGGGGTGGGCCCTAAACCTGAGCCGCAGATATGCGGCACCAATGGAGGAGAGAAGATGCGTAATCTAGTAACTTCAGTTGCGGCGGCGGCCGTGGCGCTGGCGGGTTCTGCCGCCTTTGCCGAAGACGTCGTCGTCAAGTGGCTGCACCAACAAGGCAGCGAAGAGGTACGGGAATACTGGGACAAGCTGGCCGCAGATTATTCGGCCCGTACCGATGGCGTGACCATCGAGGTTCAGCATATCGAAAGCCAGTCGTTCAAGGCCAAGCTGACGACGCTGCTGCAATCAAACGACGCGCCGCATTTCTTTTACAGCTGGGGCGGCGGCGTGATGCAGGCGCAGGTTGACAGCGGCACCCTGCGCGATGTCACCGCCGAAATGGGCGATGGCTGGGCCGACACGTTCGGCGAGGCCGCCGTGGGTGCCTTCACCTATAAGGACAAGATCTGGGGTGCGCCGTACCTCGCGAACCTCGTTGGCTTTTGGTACAACAAGCAGATGTTCGCGGATGCCGGTGTTGTGGCCGAGGACATCAAAACCTGGGACGACCTGCTGGTTGCGGTTGAAAAGCTGAAGGCCACCGGCGTGGTGCCGATTGGTCTGGGCGGCATGCAGAAATGGCCGACCCATTTCTATTACACCCACCTGATGCTGCGGATCGGCGGTCAGCAGGGCTTTGTTGACGCGGTGAACGAGGTTGGCGACGGCTTTGCCGGCGAGACCTACATTCGCGCGGGTCAGGAGTTCAAGCGCCTGGTTGATCTGGATCCGTTCCAGCCGGGCTTTGTTGCCGCCGACCAAAACAACATGTATGGCGCGCTGGGTGACGGCGAGCATGCAATGCAGTTGATGGGGTCGTGGCTCTATGGCCGTCAGAAGTCCAAGTCGAAAGACGGCATTGGTCTGACCGATGATGAACTGGGTTGGTTCCCCTTCCCGATGGTTGAAGGTGGTGCTGGTACGGCCGAGGAAACCCTGGGCGGCATCAACGGCTGGCTGTTCCACAAATCGGCCCCGGCCGAGGCTGTGGATTTCGTGAAGTACTTCCTGTCGAACGAAGTTCAGGAAGACATGGCCAAGCGTGGCTGGATCATCCCGGTTGCCCGTGGTGCAGATGCGGCCATCGCCGATCCGTTCCAGTCCGAGCATTCGGCGCGCATCGCCAATTCGCCCTATCACCAGATCTTCTATGATCAGATGCTTGGGCCGGACGTTGGCCTTGTGGTGAACGACATGGCGGCCGAACTGGCCGTAGGCAACGTGTCGCCCGAAGATGCCGCGGCCGAGATCCAGGACGCCTGGCTCGACAGATAACGGGTGCGTGTCCCAACCCCCGTTTGCAGGGCAAGGAGCCCCAATCTCCTTGCCCTGCAGCAATCTCAAGATAACAACGAGGCCAGATCGTGACCGACACGCCAACGCCCAATTCCATCTCGCCGCCGCGTCAGGGGTTCTCGCTGCGCCCGGCAAATGCGCTGAACCGCGAAGGCTGGGTCACCGCTGCTTTGTTCCTGCCGCCGGCGCTGTTGCTGTTTACGTTGTTCGTTGTTCTGCCGATGGGCGAGGCCGCCTATTTCAGCCTGTTCAAATGGAACGGGTTCGGCACCCCGGAAGACTATCGCGGGCTTTACAACTACGAGCGTCTGATCTCGCGCGATATTTTCAAGACCGCGCTGTGGAACAACATGCTGGTGATCCTGGTTTCGGTGTTCATTCAGTTACCGATCGCCTGTGGACTTGCCATCATCCTTGCCGACAAGATTCCCGGCGGGAATATCTTCCGACTGCTGTTTTTCCTTCCTTACGTGTTGGCCGAAATTGTTGCCGGTCTGATCTGGCGATTTGTCTATGACGGTGACACGGGCTTTATCGCCAAGTTCACCGAATGGTTCGACCTTCCGGCTTTCTACATCCTGGCCGAGCAAGACTATGCGATGTACGCCATTCTGGCGGTGATCGTATGGAAGTACTTCGGGTTTCACATGATGCTGTTCATCGCCGGCCTGCAGGCGATTGACCGCGACCTTTACCGAGCGGCGCGCGTCGACGGTGCCAGCGCCTGGCAGGTGCTGCGCTTTGTCACGCTGCCCTTGCTGAAATCCACCATGAAACTGTCGATCTTCTTTGCCGTGTTGGGTTCGCTGCAATTGTTCGACATCATCATGCCCATGACGCTGGGCGGTCCGTCCGACAGCACCCAAACCATGGTGACCTACCTTTACAATCACGGCTTCATTCGCGCCAAGCTGGGCTTTGGCAGTGCCATCGGCACCGTCCTGTTCATCATCTGCGTGGTCTTTGCCGTCGTCTATCAGAAAGGGTTTTTCCGCGATGCAGAGTGAACCGCTTGATCCCGGGCTGCGCAAGCCGTGGAACTTTGTCCTTCTCTACAAGTATCTGGTGCTGGGCTTTGTGACGCTGTTGATTATTGCCCCACTGATTACAACCGCATTGGGCGGTTTCAAATCGGCGGCTGACCTGCGCACCAACCCGTTTGGCCTGCCGACGGTGTGGCACTGGAACCAGTATACCGACATCCTGCTGGGGATCGACTACTGGCGTTATATGGGCAACTCGATGCTGATCTCGGCGATCAGTGTGTTTGTAACCTTGCTGTGTTCGACACTGGCGGCCTTTACCTTTGCCCATGTGAAATTCTTCGGAAAAGAGTTCATCGTGGGCTATCTGATGGTGGGCTTGTTGTTCCCGGTCGCCACCGCGATCCTGCCGCTTTTCGTCAAGGTGCGCGACATGGGGCTGCTGAACACCTATTGGGGCGTGATCCTGCCAACCTCGGCCTTTTCGCTGGGGATGAGCATCCTGCTGATGCGCAACATGTTCGAGAAACTACCGCGTGAGCTGTTATCGGCGGCTCTGGTGGATGGCTGCGGCTATATCCGGTTCTTCTGGCACATTACGCTGCCGCTGTCGCGGCCGATCCTGGCCACGGTGGGCATCATCGCCTTTGTCGCCAGCTGGAACCAGTATGTGCTGCCGCTGATCTTGCTGAATTCCGAGGAACGCTATCCCTGGCCGCTGGGCATCATGGAGTATCAGGGCGAGTTCACCACCGATTGGCACCTGATCCTGGCCTTTGTCACGCTGACCGTGATCCCGGCCATTGTCGTGTTCCTCGCCACGCAGAAATACATCGTCGCAGGCCTTACCGCCGGCGCCGTCAAAGGATAAGGGCCCAAGAAATGGCAACTGTCGAAATCACAAATATCGAAAAATACTATGGCGGGTACCACGCGCTGAACGACATCAATGTCGACATTGCAGATGGTGAGTTCGTGGTTCTGGTTGGCCCTTCTGGTTGCGGTAAATCCACGCTTTTGCAGATGATCGCCGGGCTTGAAACCATAACGGGCGGCGAGCTGCGGATCGGCGGCGACGTCGTGAACTATCTGCCCCCCAAACAGCGCGATATCGCGATGGTGTTTCAGAACTATGCTCTGTACCCGCATATGACGGTGGGTCAGAATATGGGCTTTTCGCTGCGTATTCGCCGCGATCCGGCGGATGAGATCAAGGCCAAGGTTGAACGCGCGGCCAAGATCCTGAACCTCGATCAACTGCTGGACCGTTTCCCGCGCGAATTGTCGGGCGGCCAGCGTCAGCGGGTTGCGATGGGCCGCGCCATCGTGCGCGAACCGCAGGTGTTCTTGTTCGACGAACCGCTGTCGAACCTGGATGCGAAATTGCGCCTGTCGATGCGGACCGAGATCAAGGAGCTGCACCAGCGTCTGAAAACCACCACGATCTATGTAACCCACGATCAGGACGAAGCCATGACCATGGCTGACCGCATCGTGGTGATGAATACCGGCGTGGTCAGCCAGATCGGCGCGCCGCTGGACCTTTATGACCGCCCCGCCAACACCTTTGTGGCCGGGTTCATCGGATCACCTGCGATGAACTTTATGGATGGCACGATACAGGGCGGCAAGTTTCAGGCTGCCAATGGCTCCTCCTGGGCGTTGCCGTCAGATGCCAAAGTGACCGAAGGGCAGCGCTGTACCTTTGGAGTTCGTCCCGAATTTGTAGAGGCCGGTGGAGACGTCGCCGCAAAGGTGATCGTGACCGAACCCACCGGATCAGAAACACAGATCGTGGCTGATATGGGCGGAGAGCATTTCACCTGTCTCTTTAACGAACGGATCGCCGCGCAACCCGGTGACACCTTGAAAATCGGCGCCGACCCCGAGAAATGTCATGTCTTCGACATTGAAACGGGTCTGCGGCTCTGACTTGATCTGAAACTGTAAAACGGGCGGCGCGTCGCCGCCCAATTGGAGAGAAAACGGATGGAAGTATTTGGCGTTGGGATTATTGGCTGCGGCAATATCTCGGGCATTTATCTGCACAATCTGCCGAAAGGCGCGGGGCTGGAACTGCGCGGCGTGGCCGACATTGTGCCCGCCGCGGCACAGGCCAAGGCCGACGAACACGGCGTGCCGGCCTATACGGTCGACGAGATCCTGGCGCGCGACGACATTCAGATCATCCTGAACCTGACCATTCCGGATGTGCACGCGCAGGTCTCGGCGCAGATCGTCGGCGCCGGCAAACATGTCTATTCGGAAAAACCGCTGGGTGTTGATTTCGCCGAGACCAAGGCGATGCTGGATCAGGCTGATGCTGCGGGTCTGCGCGTCAGCTGTGCGCCGGATACGTTTTTGGGGGCAGGGGCGCGGGTTGCGCGTGGCTTGATCGCCGATGGCACGGTGGGCGATATCCTGTCGGGGCAGATCACCATTATGAACCACGGCCACGAACATTGGCACCCGAACCCCGGGTTCTATTACTTGCCTGGCGGTGGTCCGGTGATGGATATGCTGCCCTATTACCTGAATGCTCTAATCAATCTGATCGGCCCGGTGGCACGGGTTCGCTCGGTCAATTCAGCGCCGTTTTCGGAACGGCTGGTCACGTCGGACGGCCCGATGAAGGATCAGACGGTGCCCGTCAGCACGCCGACCACCCTGCATTCGCTGCTGGAATTTGAAAACGGGGCGCAGATCATCTCGGCCGCCAGTTTCGACGTTTGGAAACATGGCAACCGCCCGATCGAGCTGCACGGTACCAAAGGTTCGTTGCGTGTTCCCGATCCGAACCATTTCGGTGGCGATGTCGAAGTGGCCATCGGGCGCGAGGATTGGGCGGTGCACGACACCGGCGCAATGCCGATGGGCGTGAACAACTGGCCGCTGAACAAAGAATTCGACCGCGCCAATTATCGCGCTGCCGGCGTGGCCGAAATGGCGATGGCCATCCGGGAAAACCGGCCGCACCGCGCCAATGGGGCGCTGGCGCTGCATGTTCTGGACGTTATGCTGGCAATTGTGAACGCCAATCCCGAAGATGGACCAACCAAGATTGAAACCACGGTCGCGCAGCCAGATCTGATGACAGAAGAACAAGCCGCCGCATTGTTCGTTTAAGGTTTCGCGCGCCTAACAAAAAAGCCGGCCAGTTGCGCACTGGCCGGCTTTCTTATTGTTAAATTGTTGGTGTCAGCGCTTGGCCCACATCATCCCGCGACGCAGGATCGTCTTCATTTCGGGAACGTCAAACTCGGCAGCAACATGGCCAAGTGCCGAATAAAACACGCGTGCTTTGCCATATTTCCGCTTCCACACCACCGGCATTTTAGTGCCTTCGATCCAATAGGCATGCTCGCCACTGAACGTGGTTTCCGCCAGCACCTCGTTGGAAGGGTCAACGTGCATGTAGTACTGTTCCGAGTGGTAATCGAAATCGCTGATCCCCTCCATGATGGGATCGTCTGGACGAGTTACATTAACTTTGTAGTCGATAATATTTCCGGGGTGTGAAACCCACTGACCACCGACCATGAATTGGTATTGAACAGCCGAACGGAAGCTGTCCCCCATGCCGCCGTGAAACCCGGCCAGCCCAACGCCGGATTCAACGGCAGACACCAGGTTCAATACCGTGTCCTTTTCGATTTCATCCTGCGTAATCATTGGAACGATCAGGTCGTAGTTTTTCAGCTCAGGATTAGCAAAAGCCTGAGCGCCGTTTTCAACATCTACCGACAGCCCTTCTTCTTTCAGAATGCCCTCTACAATAGTGGCGCATTTTTCGGGTTCGTGGCCTTCCCAGCCGCCCCAAGCAATAAGTGCATCAGACACTTTAATTCTCCTATTTCTTCAAAAATGCCAAATGGGCATCAGCCGACTGGCGCGCCTATAAATATCTGACATCGTGCAACAATATTACTTCAGAAGGTGAAAAAAAGAAAGTGGAATCGGTAGTATTCGGCCCGGCGTAATGGTAAAAAGTTACACCGTTAGGAGGCCCCATGAAGAACGACATTAAGATTGCCATGATTCCCGGGGACGGCATCGGCCCCGAGGTTCTGTCTGCGGGCCTTCAGGTAATGAAGAGCTTAGGAGAATTCGAAAAATTCTCGTGCATTAATCTCGATTGGGGGAGCGAGTTCTTTTTGAGAACTGGCAAAATGATGCCAGAAAATGGTTTGGATATATTGCGCCCTTATGACGCAATTTTATTCGGATCTGCCGGTGATCCTCGTGTGTCTGATGACAAAACGCTATGGGGCCTAAGGCTGGCAATTTGCCAGGGCCTTGATCAATATGCAAATACACGCCCAATTCGGCTTTTGGACGGGGTGAAATCACCGCTGTCCGATGTCAGTTCCAAGGATTTGGACTGGATCATAATCCGGGAAAACTCGGAAGGTGAGTATTCTGGGGTCGGCGGGCGTGTGCATCAAGACCTGCCGTTGGAAGTGGGCATGGACGTTTCGGTTATGACCCGCGCTGGATGCGAGCGCATTCAGCGTTTTGCCTTTGAAACCGCCGCCGCCCGGCCACGTAAGCATCTGACGTTAGTCACAAAATCAAATGCACAGCGCCATGCTATGGTTCTTTGGGACGAGGTGTTTGAAACCCTCTGCCCTGAGTATCCGGATGTCACAACCGACCGAATGCTGGTTGATGCAATGACCGTTCGTATGGTTCGCGACCCGGCAAGTCTGGACACGATTGTTGCCAGTAACCTGCACGCGGATATCCTCAGCGATCTTGCCGCGGCCCTTGCCGGAAGTATTGGAATTGCGCCGACGGGCAATATAAATCCGGACCTAAAAACTCCCTCAATGTTTGAACCCATACACGGTTCGGCTTTTGATCTTGTTGGCAAAGGTATTGCCAATCCTATCGGGACGTTTTGGTCCATCGTTTTGATGTTGCGCCATTTAGGCAGGTTGGAAGAAGCCGAAGACCTGATGCACGCCATCGAAGCGGTTCTCAAAAATGGTGAGGTTCTGCCGCCCGACCTTGGCGGCGATGCCAGCACCCAAGCCGTTACCGACGCGGTGATCGCCGCGCTGAACCCATGATCTTCTTTTGAAAGGCGCAACCTCATGAATATTTTCATTAACTATTTTGACCCAACGTTCGAACGCCATATGCCACGTTTTCAAGAGGTTGCGGGGGATGCGACTGTCCGTTGGTTCCAAACCCGGGCCGAGCTTGAGGCCGAGATTGAACATGCCGACATTGTCGCAAGCCATATCTCGCCCGAAGCGTTGGTGCGGGCCAAGAACCTGAAATGGGTGCATTCGTGGTCGGCGGGACCCAACAGTTTTGCGTATCCTGAAATGCAAGCCAGCCCGGTGCCGCTGACTTGTTCTAAGGGGAATGGCGCCGTGCCTTTGGCCGAACACGCAATCCTATTGATGCTGATGCTGGCCCGTGACATGCGCCGATGGCTGCGCGCGCAGGACGCAAAGGAGTGGGACACCTACGAGTTCCACGAACTGAAGGGCAAAACGTTGGGCATCATCGGTTTGGGCCATTCCGGCCAGGACCTGGCCGGCAAGGCCGCCGCGTTTCACATGCGCGTTCTGGCCACGCGTCGTACGCAAAAAGCTGTGCCGAATGTCGAAAAAATCTATCCACCCGAGGCACTTAACGAAATGCTGGCCGAGTGTGACTATGTCGTTGTCACTGCGCCGCTCAACGACCAAACCCGCGGCATGATCAATCATGCATCGTTTGCAGCGATGAAGCCGACCGCATTCTATGTCTGTTTCTCACGCGGCGCGATTGCCGAGGATTCGGCGTTGCTGGACGCTTTGCAAAACCAAAAGATCGCCGGTGCAGGTTTAGATGCACATAGTGTCGAGCCGCTGCCCAAAGACAGCCCTTTCTGGGACCTGCCCAACACGATCATCACACCCCACAGTGGTGCGAGTGCCGTCGAAACACCGCTCCGGTCGGTTGATATCTTTTGCGAAAACCTGCGCCGGTTTCTGGCGGGCGAAGAATTGTTCAACCTTGTGAACAAGGAACACTGGTACTGACCCTAGTTCTGCACAACGGAGCTCTCCCAGTTGCGCAGAAAGTTGCTTCGTCGAAGCTGATCGAGAAAAACCAGCAGCCCTGGCCCGAAACGTATCGGGCGCAGGGCTGAATTGGTTTGCAGCGCGTTTGTAGATATCGCTGGCAGTCCCGAGGCATCAACAAGATCAGGCCGATTTCGGAATGCGATCAGGAAATCGATGAAACGACGCGCATCCACTTCGTTTTGAGCCGTCGACGGAATCAGGGCAGTACGCAGCATGACGTTGACGAAATCATCGAACTCGACGATTTCGAAACCATCAATCTGTGCTGCTTGCGCGCGGGCATAGCTGCCAAGCACGTTGTAGGCCAAGGCCAGTTCGCCTTCGGCGACATCCTGGATCATGGCGCCGGAGCAGCAATATAGCTTGGTCTCCAGCCGTCCCATGACCTCCATCAACCGCCAAAACGCGCCACTGTTTCTGCTGTCCTGGGTCGCCATCAGGTACCCAAACCCAGACCGGCGGATGTCGTAGGTACCCACGCGGCCGCGGAACCGCTCGGGATCAGCGCGCAGGATGGCAATAAGGTCATCGCGGGTTTGCGGGGCTGAACCGGGCGGGAAGTCGGCCGTGGAAATCACCAGAACCGCGGGTTCCTGCGTGAAGGCAAATACCTGGTCGCGCCAGCTGGCCCACTCCGGCAGACCGTCCAAATCTGCCCCCGCATAGCTGCGCGCAAACCCGTCATTGGCCAGCTTGGTCTGTAGGTCCATTGCCGACGAAATGGCCAGGTCAAACACTGCGCCATCGGTACCGATGGCCTGCATCAGGTCGGTGGTGCCAGTTATGGTATATTCAACGGTAACGCTGGGGCTAGATCTTTGAAACGCCTCGATAATTGGTTCAAACGCGGCGCGGTCTGCGGTGGATATTACGCGCAAGACCGACCTTTCGTCTGGCGCAGAATACCGCAGCTGTTCCTCAACCTCGAACGCTGGTGCCGCCAAGGGCATCCAGGTGATCAAAGCGGCAAGATAAGCGAGACGCATGCGCCGGACCCTCCGTCGTTCGTGGCAATAGACAACGTACCGCCATGGGCGCGCGCAACGTCCTGCGCGATGGTCAGCCCAAGGCCCGAGCCCACAACATCATGCACATTTGCGCCACGCTCGTAGCGGTTCATCAGGCGGTCCAGATCCATGTCTGCAAAACCGCGCCCTTGGTCCGCAACGGAAAGGGTCAGCGCGTCTTCCCGGGTCAGGGACACGGTGATATCACTGTCCTCGGGCGAGTATTTTATGGCGTTGTCCAGGATGTTCAACAACGCGGCCTGAAGCAAAATCTTGTCCGCTTTCATATGCAGGTCGTCAGGCGGCAAATCGCGTTGCAGGGCGATGTCCTTTAGACCAGCAGTGGGGCTAAGGCGGTCGCAGGTTTCGGTAACCAACTGTCTCAACTCCACATCTTCGCGCGCAAGGCTGTCGGTGCGAAAAGTCACCATCGCGTGGTCCAACATCTGCCCGGCCGAGCGCGAGCTTTCGTCGATGGCGCGGATCATTTCGCGGATGGCCTGCTTATGCTCGGGTTTGTTCAGCTTACGATGGGTCACTTCGGCCTGTGCACGCACCGTCGCCAGTGGCGTGCGCACACGGTGGGCAGCCTCGGCGATAAAATCCTCGGTCCGCAACAATGAGGCGCGGAGGCGCGCCATGAAGCTGTTCAAAGCGTCCACCAAAGGCACCAGTTCGGTTGGAGCCTTGGCGGTTACGGGACGCAGATCCTTTGGGCCACGACGCGTGACGGCGCCGGTCAACCGATCGATGGGTCGAAGGGCAGACCCCGCCGCAAAGAGGCTGAGTGCAGTAGCCAGCAGGAAAAACCCGGTTCCAACAGCGGTTGCCGTCGCGGTAATGCGTTGCGAAATGGCCGCCAGACCCTGACGGGTCTGCGCCACGGTGATCACCGCCTGCGCCGTATTATTCAAGCTGCCGACACGGCGGGTGACGGCAACCATGCGCACCTCTTCCCCGCGATAATCGTGGGTGTGAAACGCGGCTTCGCCGGGCCGACCAAGACGCGGCGGGTCGGGCAGGTCGTTGTAACCGGTCAGTGTTCGGCCATCGACCGCAACGCGATAAAACACTCGGTCTTCGCTAACAGTACCCAGCATTGACAGCGCGGAATAGGGCAGGTCCAACGTGACCGCGGCGTTTTCACTGCGCAGGCTGTCGGCGATGGCGGTCGCAGATGCGGCAAGAATGTCATCCTGTGTGCCTTCCGCAGCGCGTTCTGCCACACTGCGCAAGACAAGGAAAAAGGCCAGCGACAGGATCGCCGCCACGACTGACAATTGCAGAAAAAGTCTTCGCCGGATCGACGGATGCACCCTCACACGGCCACCATTCGATATCCAAGGCCGCGCACTGTCTCTATGCGCGCACCGGACCCTTCCAGCCGCTTGCGAAGGCGCCCGACATAAACTTCGATCGCGTTTTCGCTGGCCTCATCCGACAAGGAAAACAGCCGGTCCATCAGATGCGATTTCGAGAAAACCTGTCCCGGGGCGGCGAAGAAAATTTCCAACAGGCGCAGCTCGCGGTTGCGTAAGGCGATGTTGCGCCCACCAAAAAGTAGTGCGCCGGCGGTCGAATCAAGTGTCGCGCCCTGATAGGTTTTGCGGTTGTCGGCCGCCCCGCCCTGACGGCGCAGAACGGCGCGGCAGCGCGCCTCGAGCTCGGAAAAATCGAAGGGTTTGGTGATGAAATCATCGGCGCCAAGGTCCAGCAGGCCCACCCTGTCAGACACCGCCGACCGGGCCGTGATCACGATCACCGGGGTGCGGCGGGCGGCGCGGCGCTGACGGTCCAGAAAGTCGCGGCCATCGCCGTCGGGCAGCATAATATCCAGCAAAATCAAATCGTAATCCGCCACGTCCAGGCAGGCGTTGGCGGCGTCCAGCGTTTCGGCGTGGTCCACCGCGTGGCCATCCAGCTGCAACCGCTCGACCACGGCGTGGGCCAGTTTCAGGTTGTCCTCGATCAGCAGGAACCGCATGCGCCCCCTAATTTGCGACGTGACAGGTTGGTGTCAGGTTTCGGCGTTCTGCTGAAAGCATGAGCGGGCAAACCCGCCATGTCAAACGGGAGGAATTCATGACACAACGTCTTTTCAAGGCGCTGGTGACCAGTGCCGCATTGGGCCTTGGCGCCACAACCGCCGCAACGGCGGCCGAGTGTATCGCACCGGCCAACCCCGGCGGCGGCTGGGACTTCACCTGCCGACAGATCGGCAAGATCATGTACGATATCGGCGCGGTTGATAAGCCGGTTCAGGTCACCAATATGGCAGGCGCCGGGGGCGGTCTGGCCTTTAACCACGTGGTGTCGGAACGCGGCGATGACGCCGACCTGATCGTGGCGGCCTCGTCGGCGACCTCGACCCGCCTGGCACAGAATGCCTATGCCGGGATGACCGCCGACCAGGTGCGGTTCGTGGGGGCCATCGGCGCCGATCCGGGCGTGATCGTTGTGGCCGCTGACAGCGAATACCAGTCGCTGGGCGATCTGGTCGACGCGATCAAGGCCGCACCGGGCGAGCTGGCCTTTGCCGGTGGTTCGGCCGTGGGCGGGTTTGACCACCTGAAGCCGCTGATGGTTCTGCAACGGGCGGGCATCACGGATGTGACCGCGGTGAAATACATCGGTGTCGATGGCGGCGCGGATGCGATCACCCAGACCGTGGGCGGGTTCACGCAGGCCATGTCGGGCGACATGTCCGAGATTGTGGGCTTTTTGAAATCGGGCGATGTGCGCGCCCTGGCGGTGCTGACCGAAGAGCGCGTGCCCGGCTTTGACGACATTCCCACCGCCAAGGAACAGGGCATCGACGTGGTCGCGGTGAACTGGCGCGGCCTCTATGTGCCCAAAGGTGTCAGCGACGACACGTTCAACATGTGGGCTGACCGTCTGCAGAAAGTGGCCGACAGCGATGACTGGGCCGAGGCGATGGCCGCCAACGGGCTGGCACCCTTCACCAAGGTGGGCGGCGATTTCCAATCCTATGTCGATGAGGTTGTGGCCGAGATCCGCACCCTGTCGAAAGAGATCGGGGTGATCCAGTAATGGCCGCGGACCGCATCTTTGGCGCGGTCGTGACCCTGGTGGCGTTGGCGTATATCGCCAGCGCCACGCAGATTCAGACCAGCTTTCTGGCTGATCCGGTGGGGCCGCGGATGTTTCCGTATCTGGTGGGGGCCGTGGCCGCGATCTGCGGGATCTTCGTGGCGATCAAACCTGACGAGAACCCCGACTGGCCCACCTTGCGCACCTTTGGCGCGCTGTGTTTCGCGGTGGTGGTTCTGGTGGGCTATGCCTATGCGCTGAAACCGCTGGGCTTTCTGATTCCCACGGCGATCACCGCGGCGATCCTGTCGTGGCAGATCAGCCCGCGCCCGGTTCACGCGGCGCTGGCCGGTTTGGGCCTGTCGGTGGGTCTGTTCGTTATCTTCAAATTCGCGCTGGGCCTTGGGCTTGTGGCGCTGCCAGCCGCCTTGACCGGCTGAGGAGGATCCATGGATCTGTTTGCAAATCTCGCGATTGGCTTCGGCATCGCGTTCAGCCCGTTCACCCTGATGCTGGCCATCTTTGGCTGTTTCATCGGCACGATCATCGGCGCATTGCCGGGGTTGGGGCCGTCCAACGGGGTGGCCATCCTGATCCCGCTGACTTTTTCGATGGGGCTGGATGCGACCTCGGCGCTGGTGCTGATGACCGCCGTTTACTACGGCGCGATGTATGGCGGGCGCATCAGCTCGATCCTGTTGAACATTCCGGGCGACGAGCCGGCGCTGATGACCACGCTGGACGGCTATCCGATGGCCAAGGCCGGGCGGGCGGGCGATGCTCTGGTGATCTCGGGCGTGGCGTCGTTTACGGGGGCGTTTCTGTCGACCATCGGGTTGATGCTGCTGGCGCCATTGCTGGCGCGCATCGCCTTTCAATTTGGCCCGGCCGAGTATTTCGCGCTGTACCTGCTGGCCTTTGCCACGCTGGGCGGCATCGCGTCGAACAACCAGGCGAAGGCGGCGATTGCCTCGTGCATCGGGCTGGGCATTGCCATGATCGGGGTGGATAACAATTCCGGCCTGCCGCGCCTGACTTTCGGCAATCTGCACCTGTTTGACGGCATCGACTTTCTGGTCGCCATCGTGGGCCTGTTTGCCATTGCCGAGGTGTTTTTCTTTATCGAAAGCCACGGCAAGAACACCTCGATCGGGGTGAAACTGGGCAAGGTCCGGGTGCCGTGGAAAGATATCTGGGATACCAAGTGGACACAGTTGCGCGGCTCGCTGATCGGGTTCGTGGCGGGCGTGCTGCCGGGGGCGGGGGCCTCGCTGGGCTCGTTCCTGGCCTATATGTCGGAAAAATCGGTGGCCGGTGAAAAGGCCGGGTTTGGCACCGGTGTGGCACGCGGCGTGGCCGCGCCCGAGGCGGGCAACAACTCGGCCGCGGGCGGTGCGCTGGTGCCGATGCTGACGCTGGGCGTGCCGGGGTCGGGTACCACGGCGGTGCTGCTGGCGCTGTTGATGACGCTGAACATCACCCCCGGGCCCACGCTGTTTACCGAGCGGCCCGAGGTTGTGTGGGGCCTGATCGCGTCGCTGCTGATTGCGAACTTTGTGCTGTTGCTGATGAACGTGCCGATGGTGAAAATCTTCGTCAAAATCCTCAGCGTGCCGCCCTGGGTCTTGCTGCCCGGCGTCACGATGGTCAGCTTTGTTGGCATCTATTCGCTGTCGGGCAGCTATTTTGATCTGCTGCTGATGGTGGCGTTTGGCATGCTGGGCTGGGTGCTGCGCAAGCTGGACGTGCCCACGGTGCCGATCATCCTGGGTATCCTGCTGGGCGGGCATATGGAGGACAGCCTGCGCCGTGCCATGGTGCTTTCGGGTGGCGACTGGACGTATCTGTTCAGCTCGGGCATTTCGATCACCTTGTGGGTGGTGGCTGTGGCCGGGTTTGTGGCGCCGATGTTTTTGCGCAACGTGTTGCGCAAACCGCAGCGGATCACTGACTGATGGTGCGGGTGCTGATCCCGTCGGGCGCGCTGGGGCTGGGCTATGACCGCGCGGCGTTGGCGCGCGGCATCGCCGCCGGGCCCGATATCATTGCCATCGACGGCGGGTCCACCGACAGCGGCCCGCATTACCTGGGCACCGGCACGTCGAAATACTCGCGCAGCTCCACCAAGGCCGAATGGGCCGAGCTGATGGCCGCCCAGGCCCAGGCCGGCGTACCGCTGGTGATCGGCACCGCAGGCACATGCGGGACCGATGCGGCGGTGGACTGGCTGCTGGAAATCACCGCTGAGATCGCGGCCGAGACCGGCGCGCGGCCCAAGGTTGCGGTGTTGAAATCCGGGCAGGCCCCGGCCGACATGGCGCAGGCCTGGCAGGAGGGGCGCATCGCTCCCCTGCCGGCGGCCCCCGACGTCACCGCCGAGACCATCGGCGCGTGCACCAATATCGTGGCCCTTGCAGGGGCCGAGCAGATTCAGGCGGCACTGGCCACTGGCGCCGATATCGTGATTGCCGGGCGCACGACTGACACCGCGATCATCGCGGCCCTGCCGCTGTCGCGAGGTTGTAACGCGGGCGCGGCTTGGCATGGGGCGAAGATCGGCGAGTGTGGAGCGCTTGCGACCACCAACCCGAATTCGGGTGCAATCATTATCGATTTCGACCAAAATGGGTTCACCATGACGCCCATGGGTGACACGGCCCGGGCTACACCACACACGGTGTCGGCGCATATGCTTTACGAGAATTCGGACCCTTACATCCTGTATGAACCCGGCGGTTACCTGGACGTTTCCAATGCGCAGTACGTGGCCTTGGACAATCACCGCGTGCGGGTGGAAGGCAGTAACTGGGTCCCGTCAGGCGCTTACACGGTAAAGCTGGAAGGCGCGCGGCGCATAGGGTTTCAGACCGTAACCCTGGCCTTGGTCCGCGACCCGCGATACGTGGCCCATATCAAACAATGGTGCGACGACATTATCGCCAAATGCACGGCAAAGGCGCGTGGCCGCGTGGGGGAGGGATTTACGATTTCTCTGCGCGTTCTCGGTGCCAATGGGACACTTGGCGCATTGGAACCGGCGACGGCAACCGGGGTTGAGGTTGCCGTTCTGGGCATTGTCACCGCCGAAACCGAAGCGATGAGCCGTGAGGTGGCAAAGAAACTGAACCCGTATCTTCTGCATCACCCGCTCAGCGAACAGGAAGAAATGCCGACCTTTGCGTTTCCGTTCTCGCCCCCGGAGTTGCCGCGCGGCGAGGTGTACGAGTTTTGTCTGCATCACGTTCTGACACTGGATGACCCAATGGCTGCGTTCCGCTTGTCGGTACAGGAGGTCGGCGCATGACCCATCTGACTGAACTTGTGACCAAGATCCGGTCCAAGAACGCCGGGCCGTTCTGGTTGACCGTTGATATTTTTTGCGGCAATCCGCCTGCCTTCCTGCGGGTATCTACCGGGTTGAAGACATCGCAGGTGGCAGCAGCTTTTGCCACCGACGAATCCAAGATTAAGCGATTTGATATAAGCGAACTGAATGTCGTCAAATTCAGCCTGCCACGACCCGCTGTTCAAGGAACGACCGAGGATCGGGATATGCATGGCGCAGCCTATGCGCAGGTCCTGTCCTCCGTTGAAATCTAGGGAACCGGGGCTCGTTAAAACTCGAGGTTTATTGGTAAGCTTTTTTCATAGCTTGTTAAATCCACACGTCCAGTTTGCCTGCAAATGGCATTTTCGGAGAGTGTGTGATGGCGCAGGAACAGGAACAATTTCCCAACAATAATGGCGAAGACATTGTCGGCACTGAGGGTGCTGACAAGTTGATCGGCGGCGAAGGTCAGGACGCGTTGGATGGTAAAGCCGGCGATGACACCCTGACAGGCGCCGGGCAGGAAGACCATCTGCTGGGCGGGCAGGGATCGGACGAAATCGACGGTGGCGAAGGCAACGATCTTGCAGCAGGCGACTATGTCGGTGCGGAGTGGGCGCTGGTCGATGGCAAATGGGTCTATGACCCCAGCAAGCTTGAGATCGATCCCGACCTCGAAGTTGACGCCAGTAGCCAAGATTACAACGACACAATCAAAACCGGCGACGGTGATGACGTCATTCTGGGTAATCTTGGTCACGATGATCTGAGCGCCGGCGCGGGCGACGACTTGATCAACGCGGGTACGGGCAACGACGCGGCAAAGGGCGGCGAAGGTCAGGACACGATCAACCTCGAAGACGGCAACGACACCGGCCATGGCGGGCTTGGCGCCGATATCGTCAACGCAGGCTCTGGCGACGACCTTGTTTATGGTGACACCGGCAATCTGAACATGTTGGATGACGGGCTTGGGGGCAACAAACCCACGACAGTGTCCCAATATGCTGACAAGGCTGGCTGGACCGTTTCAGACGAAGACGGCTTCGAGCAGATGTCACATGACGTTCAGACCAAGGCCGGTGAAACCTATGTGATCGGCGTGGATTTGGCGGCGAATATGGCCGGCGGTTCGATGACCGGCTCGGTCGAGGTATTGTGGAACGGACAGGTGATCGACACCGTTTCTACCAGTTCCGGCGTGTTCGAGAATTATAGTGTAGAAGTAACCGGAACCGGTGGCGAAGACACGCTAAGCTTTCGAGTGGTAGAGGCGGAGGTGCCGTATGACGGGCCTGAAATCGATACGTCGGGCCCTGTTTTTACCTATGAAACGACCAAGGATATCGACGGCCAAGAAATCACGTTGGATGCTTTCGCGCCGGGTCAGGCCAACCTTTATCAGGTGATTGACGGGCAATTGAAAATTTTTGATCCTCAGGCCGAAGAGTACATCGATGCCGGTGCGCCAGCCGCGTTTAAGATCAACGCAATCGGTTTCAACATCGAAGACGACTTGATTTACGGCGTCGCAAAATCAAAAGGCGTCGATGCGCTGGGCAATGCGGTGGACGTGCCTGATCTGGTGGTGATGGATGCCAACGGCAATGCGTACCGGTTGGGGAACCTGACCCATGGCGACTATGTCGGGGACTTCGACAGCGACGGCAATCTGTGGACGTTTCACACCAGCCTGAACCGCATCACGATGATTGACGTGGATCAGGTCGACGCCAATGGCGAGCCGATGAAGGTGCAATTCGATATACCGAACAATCTGTTCGACGGACGCATCTATGACATTGCCTATAATGCGGAACAGAATGTGTTCTATGCCGTTGAGCCGCCAACCAAACACGGTGGCAATGGCGAGGTGCACATCATTGACCTGGACGGCGTCCAAAACGGTGAAGACCCACAGATCACGTCCATTCCACTTTCCGGTACGTTGGTGGATGGCGAGATGCATAGTGGCATGGTCAAAGGTGCGTATGGCGCGGTGTTCATGGACGGCGATGGCAACCTCTATATCGGGTTGAACAAAGGCGATCACGACCAGGACTCCAGTACGGACACGTCCGGTGCCGTCTACCAAATCCACTATGATTTCGACAGCGGTTATGCCTATGCCGAGTTTATGTCCGAGGCGCAAAGGACAGGTTCGAACGACGGCGCGGTTGACCCGCGTTCGGTTGATCCGTTTGCCGAGGTCGACACCGAAGCCGGCGTTTTGATCAAGGATCCAACAATCGTGGCAACGGCCGGCGGCGACGATGATTTGCGAGGTGGCGAAGGCAACGACACCATGTTTGGCGAGGCGGGTGACGACATCCTGGACGGTGGAACCGGCATCGACACGCTGGACGGTGGCTCCGGCAATGACAAGATTTTTGGCGGAGATGGCAGCGATACCCTTAGGGGCGGAAGCGGTGATGACTACCTCGAAGGAGGGGACGGTGCCGACCACCTTGCCGGGGGGCTGGGTAACGATCGCCTATATGGCGGGCAGGGGGATGACTTCATTACAGCCGGTGCTGGCGACGATTCCCTGAGCGGACAAGCGGGAAATGACATTCTGTCGGGTGGCAGCGGCAAAGACTACGTCGCGGGCAACGAAGGCGATGATGTTCTGGATGGCGGCGCAGGCAGCGACAAAGTTGTTGGTGGAACGGGTTCGGACGTAATCAGCGGCGGCGCTGGAAACGACCACCTTTGGGGCGGCAATTGGAGCGCCGACGGCAGCTCGGACACATTCATTGTGGCCCAAGGTGGCGGCAAAGACATGGTTCACGACTTCGAGACGAAACACGATATCGTCGATCTGAGTGCCTATGGATTGGAATTCTCCGACCTAAAGGGACTGTTGGACGACCAGGGCTGGGCAACCGTCATCGACCTGAGTGGTCTGGACGGCGGGCAGGAAGGCGACAAACTGATCCTCAAATCCGTTTCTGCCGATGACTTGGACGAAAGCAATTTCATCCTCTAATGGACGCACTGGTCAAACACTGATGGAGAACAAGCGTCCGGGATCGTTATCAAAGTTGCGCATGCTGATTGCACCACTGCTGCTTTTCAGTTGCGTAACCAATGCTGCGATCCTGGTTAGTCCGATCTTCATGATGCAAGTGCTGGACAGGGTCGTTCCCAGCGGCAATCTGAACACGCTTCTTCTGTTGCTGGGGCTGGCCCTTGCCGCAATGACGCTGAACAGCTTTGTTGAAACCAACCGTGACCTGACCATCCAACGTGTTGCTCGCTGGGCAGAGGGGGCCTGTACGGGCCCCATATTGCGCTTGCCGCCGGCCAAGCAAAACGAAATGCTCCAGCATCTTTCCGCGATGCGCAATTTCCTGACTTCAGGCCATGCAGTGGCATTGTTGAACCTGTGCTGGCTGCCCATGTTTCTATTCGCGTTGGCCCTGATAAACGTGAACTATGTCCTGCTTGTAGTGGCGCTGCTGGCGGTCATTCTTTTGACCCAGGCCTCGCGCGACGGTTTGCTGCAAGTCGCTTGGCAAGAGGTTGGCGCGTTAAAGTCCACGGAAACGCGTTGGATCAAACTTCTTGAAACGCTTGGGTCAATCCGTCCCCCGGAACATGTCCGGACGAACCTGAACGAGCGTGTGATCCAAACGCAGGGCAATCGGCACGAAACCGAAGCGGTGGCTGAAACACGCCAACTGACCTTCAAAAGCGTTCTTTCCCTCATTCGTGTTTCGGCCCAGTTGCTGGCATTGTCGCTTGGGGCCTATCTGGTGTCCCAAGGGCGGTTGTCTGCAGGTGCGATGATCGCCGCATCCTTGATCACGGCGCGAGTGGTAACGTCGGCCGAGCAAGCGATCGAGGCCGTTAAAGCGTGGCCAGACGCAAAGCAGGCCTTGGGGGCCTTGCAAATGCTACCAGACGCGCACCCCGCCCAGACCGACGTTTCCTCGTTGTCCGGGAAGTTGAAAGTGGAAGGTTTGATCTATCCGCGGGGTGGCGGTGCGCCACCACGTCTGGATCGGATCAGCTTCGAGCTGGAGCCGGGGGCATGTCTTGCCATCATCGGCGATGCCGGAAGCGGAAAGTCCACCCTATTGAACGCACTTGCAGGACTGGACCCCGCACCGATTGGCGCTGTGACCCTGGACCAGACTGATGTCCGGCACATGGACGCGTTGATGCGCCACCGACATATTGGCTTGATGCAGCAGCTTGGCGGGTTGCTGCCCGGAACGGTGGCCGAGAACATTGCCGGTTTCAGCAGCAAAATTGACGATGCGGCGGTTGTTGCGGCCGCGAAGAAGGCAAAGGTGCACGGCATGGTTTCCGGCTTGCCCGAAGGGTATCAGACCGACATTGGCCAACATCCCCATCTTTTGACCGCCGGCCAGAAACAGCACGTGGCCCTTGCCGCTGCGTTCTACAGCCGGCCGCGGTATCTGCTTCTGGATGAACCCAACGCTTTGCTGGACAAAAACGGTGAACGCGCGATGTGCGAAGCGCTGGCCGCGATGAAAGACGAAGGTGTGACCGTCGTGATGGTTTTGCACCGTGCCGGTGTCATAGGTTTAGCGGACCACGTGCTGGTCATGCAGCGCGGCGCTGTCGCCGACTTTGGGCCACGCGCTCAAGTGCTGGGCCGCCAAAATGACGGGCGGCGGATTACGCGTATGCCTTTGCGGACAACGTCGTTGCAGGATCTTTCAGATTGGATCGCCGGGCAGTTCACAAGGGCCGATGATGCCGAGTTTGCATCAAAAGCCACAATGCTTGGGACCGAGATGTTCCTCGCCGCAAATCTTAACGGGCCGCAAGACCACCCGCGCGAGGTCGAGGTGCAATTCCGGTTCGTGAATGATACCTGTTGCGAATTGCAACTGGTCGAACAAGGGACCACGAATGCCGACAAGCTGTTGCGCCAGGTGAAAGTCGAGATCGAAAAGGGTCGTGCCGATTTTCAGCAGCTGGGCGAAAAGGCTGCGCCGTTGTTCCTGGCCCAGAAACTTGCAGAACAATTCGAGATTCGAAACGAAAACAACCTGGCACAGTTTTCGGCGAGGTTGCTAAGCGATGAGCCTGCACTTTCCAAAGGTCGGCCAAACTGATGCGTGACGATCTTCCCAAATCGATCACGGTCCCGCTCAGGCGCAGTGCCTTGGCACTGCTCCTGTTTTTGGCAGGTATCATAGCTTGGGCATTGTTTGCACCTTTGGCAACTTCGGTGCATGTCAGCGGGGTTCTGGTCTCTTCGCGGCCAAGCTATGCGATCCAACACCCGTTCGGTGGCTCTTTGGCCGAGGTTCCGATTGCCGCGCAGCAGAAGGTATCGTCCGGTGACACGCTGTTTCGGTTCGATGTGTCATCGCAAAAGGCAGCTCTTGCAGAAGTCGCGGGCCAGATTGCCACGCTGCAAGCCGAAGTGCAGGTGATCGAAAAAATGCGCACGGACCAGGCGAGCGTGGGCTCTGGTTCCATGGTGGGGCTGCGGTATGCGGCGCTTTGGGCTACCACCCACCGTCGGTCGGCCGTGTTGAGGGCCGAGGCGGAATCCGCCCGTCTGGAAGCCTCTGCAGGTGGAGTCGAAGCGGATTTGATCACCCAAAGGATAGACCTCCTGGAAACACGCATGTCCGCGCAACGGCAATTGTTGGAAAAAGGCCTTGCACGCGAGGCCGATGTCGAGCGTCTGACCGATCAAATACTGGAACTTTCCGCAGATTTGCAGCGCCGGGTGTCGAGTAACAACACCTTGCGCAGCCAGGCACAACAAGCGGATTTCCAAGCAGCAGGGGTCGAAACCGAGTTCGAAGCCCAGTTGTTGACCACATTGCAGCAAAACACATTGCGGATTTCGCAGTTGCGAACCGAAAAGAACCGGCTGGAGGCCGAAATCGGTGCGGCGGTTGTCCGTTCGCCGGTGGATGGCCACATCCACTCGTTGCAATTCGAAAGCGCTTATATGGTTGCCCCGCGCGGCCAGACACTAGCGATCATCGCGCAAACCCTGGACCGGCCCATGGTGCGTTTGACGATCCCGCCCAACAGTATCGACCAGGTGCAGGTCGGGATGAGCGGGCGGTTGACGATTTCCAGTTTGCCACAACGCGAAATGCCGCAACTCATGATCGAGATCGTTACGATTTCGCCACAGGCAGAGAAGGACGCAGAAGGGGCTGTTCGCGGTTACACTGCAACAGCGCGAATAACCGAAGACAGCCTTGCCGAAGCTGAACGGATGCTCACGTCGCGGTTTCGGCTTGTGACGGATATGCCGGTTTCTGCCACGCTTTCCGGCAGGCAACTTACGCTTGCCGAATACCTCATAAAACCGTTTCTTTCGGTTCTTGAGGCTGGATTTCAGGACTGAACAGCCGCTTCGATTTGGCCTGTTCGGCCAATCAGCCTTTCAGAAGTTCCGCCCGCAGGTTGGCCACCTCTTCCTGGATTGATCCGGCATGACGCGGGTGACCACACCGGTTGTACCAATAACGCGCGTTGCCGTCGTCGCCCTCGATCCGATGGACAACCGCGTGTATCCAGTCAAAAGCCTCCTGCCCCTCGAACTGTTGGCAAATCTCGTGGGCGGATGCCCATTCAGGGCCCATTTGAAACGCACCTTCTTCAAGATGATCCAACGCTGCTTTGATCTGATTTTCAGGCATCTTCTTCCTCCCCGGGAAAGGTGCAGGAACAGGTCTATGCCTGACCCGACGACCCGTCAACAGGCGCTAAGCGGTTGCTCCGGGAACCGTCAGATAACCAACGTCTGATACCGGTTGAACGGCCGAACCGTGCAGCGTCGACAGCAGTTTCTCAGCGGCCAGTTGCCCCAATCGTACGTGGCGGACTTTTACCGTTGTCAGCTTCTTTCTAAACACCGACAGCACGGGCAGGGCCCCCCACCCGACGATCCCGATGTCATCGGGAATGCGCAGGCCGTGCCCTTCGCAAAACTCGTAGCCACCAACGGCCATGTTGTCGTTTTGAAAGAAGATCGCCTGCACCCCGGGATGGGCGTTTAACAACTGCTCGGTCCCGTAATAGCCAGGATAAAAGTCCGGAACGTCGTTCAGGCAGTGATGGTCGCACACCTCTCCGCCGCCGTCCTGAACAGCTTTGGCAAACCCCTTCCACCGGGACTGTGCCGCGTTGGCCACGCCATGATCGGTTCCGACATAACCCAGTTTGCGATGCCCTTTCTCGATCAGGAATCGCCCCATTTGGTAGCCACTGTCGAAATGGTTCAGACCCACGCACATGTCCAAGGGGGACGAGTTCAGGTCCCACATCTCGACCACGGGGATCGCGGCGTTTTTCAGCATGGTAATGGCACGCGGCGAATGCACGCGGCCGGTCAAGATCAACCCGGCCGGTTGCCATGAAAGGATCTTTTCGATCCATTTCTCTTCTTCTTCTGGCAAATGCCGCGACAGACCCAGCACAGTTTGGTGGCCAAATGTCCCCAGCTTGTGATCGATGCCCTCCAGAATCTGGGCGAAAGCTTCGTTCCGCAAATCCGGTATCGAAACACCGATAAAGGGGGACGACTCACCTGCCGCAAAAGCCGTGGCCATGCGATTTGGTAAATAACCGAGCCTTTCAACCTCGGCCATAACCTTTTGCCGAGTCGATTCCGAGAATCCGCCCTGATCACGCAGCACGCGACTGGCCGTCATTTTCGAAACACCCGCGGCGCGGGCGACTTCAGCCAGGCTTATCTTTTTGTTATTGCTGCTTTTTTCTTTAGACATCGATTCTGAGTTATCGTTAACAAATTCTGATTGACATTCTATACCCTGATTTGGATAGTAAGACTACGTTACGGGTAACGCAATGGTTCGCTGGAGGAGCTTGCCGTGTTAAGTTACCCGTAAACTGGGAGGAAAGACGCGTGACCATAGTTTCGGCAGGTCTGTTTTTTGACAGCATCGAAAAGCATTTCGGTGGCACCTATGCGCTGCGCAATGTTTCGCTGGCGGTCGAGCGTGGCGAGATCCTGGCGCTGCTGGGCGAGAACGGCGCCGGCAAATCGACCTTGATCAAGGTGCTGGGCGGGATCCACAAACCCGATGGCGGGCGTGTGTTGATCGACGGGCAGCCGTATGAACATCGCCCCGGCGGGTTCGGCGCGCGGCAGTCGGTGGCCTTTATCCATCAGGATCTGGGCATGATCGAATGGATGACCGTGGCCGAAAACATCGCGCTGGCGCTTGGCTATGCGCGGCGGGGTGGTTTGATCAAATGGGGGTCAGTTGAGCAGCTGGCCAAGGAAGCACTGGACAAGGTTGGCTGCGAATTTGACCCAACCACCCGCATTCACGACCTGTCGCGGACCGAGAAATCGCTGGTGGCGATTGCCCGGGCGTTGGCGGTGGATTGCGATTTTCTGGTGCTGGACGAGCCAACAGCATCATTGCCTGCAGATGAGGTTGAGCGGCTGTTCCGAGCTTTGCGTCCTCTGAAAGAGCAGGGTGTGGGGATGATCTATGTCTCGCACCGTCTGGACGAAATCTTCCAAATCGCTGACCGGGTGGCGGTTCTGCGCGATGGGGCGCTGGTTGGCGTGCGCGCGATTGACCACACAACGCCTGAAGAACTGGTGCATATGATTGTTGGCCGCAAGACCAAGGAAGTGCGCAAACCCAACGCGGACAAAGGTCGCACCATCTTGTCGATGCGCGGCGTGATGGCCGGCCAAACCGGGCCGGTGGATGTGAAGGTGCAGGAAAACGAGATTGTCGGGCTGGTGGGGCTGCGTGGCGCCGGGCACGAGGATATCTCGCGCGCGTTGTTTGGCGTGATGCCTCATAGCGGGGTGATCGAACTGGACGGTGTGAACCCGGACCTGTCTACGCCCAAATCGGCGCTGCGTTCCGGCGTTGGGCTTGTGGCGCGTGACCGGACCGAGGAAAGCGTGGCGATGTCGCTGAGCATCCGCGAGAACACGTTTCTGAACCCCGAGACCGTGGGGCGCAAGCTGTTGTCGTTCATGTCGCCGGGGGCCGAGGCCGAAGCCGCGCGCAAGATTGGCGACGAAGTGGCACTGAGCCCCAACGACCCGGATCTGGCCATCGAGGCACTGTCGGGCGGAAACCAGCAAAAGGTGGTGATGGCCCGATGGCTGGCCACCAAGCGCAAACTGCTCTTGTGCGAAGATCCAACCGCCGGCGTGGATGTCGGCGCCAAGGCCGAGATCTATGCGTTGCTGAACAAGGCGCTGGCCGAGGGCGTGGGGATCATCGTGATCTCGACCGATTTCGAAGAGGTGGCGGCGATCTGCCACCGTGCCATCGTGTTCAGCCAGGGCCAGATCGTGGGCGAGCTGAGCGGACCCGAGTTGAGCACCGACAACCTTATCCAAACGGCTTCGGCCGGTAATTTCGCGGCGGAGTAGTACGAATATGCAATCCCTTGAATCCAACGCATTGGAACCCACCAAGGCCGAGCTGAAGGGTCTGACCCTGGGTCAGCGGCTGGCACGGTTCCTGCCGGTTTACGGATTGGTGATCCTGACCGTGCTGTTGATCATCCTGTTCTCGATCCTGCTGCCAAAGACCTTTCCGACGGTGTTGAACCTGCGGGCCATTATCTCGGACAAGGCGATCATTGCACTGTTGTCGCTGGGTGCGATGATCCCCATGGCGGCGGGCCGGATCGACCTGACGGTGGGGTACGGGATCGTGCTTTGGCACATCCTGGCAATCTCGTTGCAGACCTTGATGGGCGTGCCATGGCCGTTGGCCGTGATGATCGTGCTGGCGCTGGGCCTGTTCACCGGGTTCCTGAACGGCATGCTGGTCGAAGTGGCCCGGATTGACAGCTTTATCGCCACGCTGGGCACCGGCACGGTGCTTTATGCCATCGCCCTGTGGCACACCGGCGGCCGACAGATGGTTGGCGTGTTGCCCGAAGGGTTTTACGCCATCAATGGCACGTTTGTTCTGGGCCTGCCGATCACCGGGTTTTACGTGGCCGCGATCACCATCGCGATGTGGCTGATCCTGGAATACACGCCCGTTGGCCGGTACCTGTATGCCATCGGCGCCAACCAGCGCGCCGCGCAACTGAATGGTATTCCCACCCGCAATTACGTGATCGGCGCGTTCATGAGCTCGGGCTTTCTGACGGCGCTGGCCGGTGTGATCCTGGCCTCGAAGCTGCGGATCGGGCAGGCCAGCGTGGGGCTGGAGTTCCTGCTGCCGGCGCTGGTGGGGGCGTTCCTGGGGTCAACAACCATCAAACCGGGCCGTGTGAACGTGTTCGGCACCATTATCGGGGTCGCCATCCTGGCAGTTGGGATCTCGGGCATTCAGCAATTCGGCGGCTCGTTCTGGGTCGAACCGATGTTCAACGGCGTCACCTTGCTGATCGCGATTGGTATCGCGGGATACGCGCAGCGTCGCAAGGGAGCCAAATCCTAATAAAGGCATAAAGGGAGGAGACTTATGCTGAAACGGACATTTTTGAACGCGCTTATGGCCAGTACCATTCTGGCGGGCGCGACCGGAGGAGCCTTGGCTGAAACGCCCTTCGACGGACCCACCAGCGGCCCTGCAGCGGCCGAAGGCAAGTCCATCGTGGTGCTGGCCGGCGATCTGAAAAATGGCGGTATCCTGGGGGTGACCTCGGGTGTCGAGGAAGCCGCCGAGACCATCGGCTGGGACGTGCGGGTGCTGGATGGCGCCGGGTCGATCCAAGGCCGCACCGCGGCCATCGGCCAAGCGCTGGCGCTGCAGCCCGACGGGATCATCATCAACGGTTTTGACGCCGTGGAACAGCAGGCCGCGCTGGAAGGCGTGGTAGGGGCCGATATCCCCATGGTTGCCTGGCATTCGGGCCCCAAGATCGGCTGTGACGCACCGGGCGGCATTTTCGCCAATGTCTCGACCGACGCGATGACCGTGTCGGAAGTGGCGGCGAAATGGGCGATCGAGGATGCAGGTGAGGGCGTGGGCGCCGTCATCTTCACCGACTCGACCTATCAGATCGCCATCGACAAGGCCGACCGCATCAAGGACACCATCGAAGCGATGGGCGGCACGGTTCTGGAATATGTCGACACGCCGATTGCCGACACCTCGACCCGCATGGGGCCGCTGACAACCAGCCTGCTGCAGAAATACGGCGATGACTGGACGCATGCGCTGGCCATCAATGACCTGTATTTCGACTTTATGGGTCCCGCGCTGGCCGCTGCCGGCATCAAAAGCGCCGACGGCCCGCAGGCCGGCTCGGCCGGGGATGGGTCCGAGGCTGCGTTTCAGCGCATCCGCACCGGCGCCTATCAGACCATCACCGTGGCCGAGCCGCTGAACCTGCAGGGCTGGCAACTGGTTGACGAGCTGAACCGCGCCATTCAGGGCGAGGCCTGCTCGGGCTATATCACCTCTCCGGCGTTGGTGACGCAGGACGGGTTGTCCAAGATCGAAGGCAATCAGTTCGATCCCGACAGCCCCTATCGCGAAAGCTACGCGGCAATCTGGGGCAAGTAAGGCCCCATCTCCCAGAGTGGCCGCCCTTGTGTTCGGGCGGCCACCACCAAACGAAACGCGCATTCTCTGATCCGCCGGGCCTTTTCCGGCGGCATGGCGGAGCTTTGCGATCTATTGGAGGACGGCAAAGTGACCGACGCCCCCCTTGTGTCCATGAGGAACATTACCAAGCGCTTTGGCGGCGTTACGGCCTTGTCGGATGTGAACCTCGATGCGTATCCCGGTGAAGTGCTGGCCATTGTCGGCGACAACGGCGCCGGCAAATCGACGCTGATCAAGATCCTGACCGGGGTCTATCAGCCCACCGAGGGCACGATGAGCATCGATGGCAAGCCGCTGGTGCTGAACAGCCATTCCGACGCCATCGCCGAAGGCATTGATGCGGTCTACCAGACGCTGGCGCTGGCCGATCACCTCGATCCCGCTGCCAATATGTTTCTGGGCAACGAGCTGACCACCAAATTTGCCGGCATCACCGTGCTGGACAACAAGCGCATGCGGGCCGAGACCGAACGCGTGTTGATGGAACGCCTGGGCGTGCGGCTGAAATCGCTGGATGCCGCCACTGAGAGCCTGTCGGGCGGCCAGCGCCAGGCCGTCGCCATCGCCCGCGCCGTGTACCACGAAGGGCTGCGCGTGCTGGTGATGGACGAACCCACCGCCGCGCTGGGCCCGCAGGAAACCGCCCGCACGCTGAACCTGATTGAAACGTTGAAGGAACAGGGGCTGGCCGTGATCCTGATCAGCCACTCGCTGGATGACGTGTTTCAGGTTTCGGACCGGGTGCATGTGCAACGCCGCGGCCGCTGTGCCGGCGTGGTCAAAACCGCCGACAGCACCCAGCAGGAAGTGCTGGGCATGATCGTTGGCGCCGAAGAAGCGGCGTGAGGATAGGACAATGACAACTGCATCAACCAATATCGAACCCAAGACGCTGCAGGACCGGATGGAGCCTTACCTGGCCATCATCGGCCCGATGGTGATGATCCTTGCGATCCTGCTGTTTATGGGAGTGGCCGAACCGGCGCGCTATTTCCGCCTGTCGAACCTGAACCTGATCCTGCTGGACGCGGCGCTTTACATGCCGATGGCCATGGCCATGACATTCGTCATCACCCAGCGCGGTATCGACCTGTCGATCGGCTCTATCGCCGCGTTGTCGGGGATCCTGATGGCGTTTCTGATCAAGCAATACGCCTTTCCGGCCTGGGTGGCGCTGCCGATTGCCATCATGCTGGGCGCGACCATGGGCCTGATCAACGGGCTGGTGATCACCAAGTTCAAAGTGCCTGATCTGATCGGCACGCTGGCGATGGACCTTGTGTATCGTGGCCTGGCGCTGGTGATTGCCAAGGGTCTGGTGCTGGCGCGCTTTCCCGACCTGATTACCGATGTGGGCCGCGGCAAGATCCCCGGCTTTATCCCGATCCCGGTTGTGATCGGCATCGCCACGATGATTGGCGGGTACTGGCTGCTGAAAAAGACTTATTTCGGCCGCTACACCATCGCCATCGGTTCCAGCCCGGAATCCTCCGAGATGACCGGTATCGCGGTGAACCGCCACAAGATCTATGCCTATGTTCTGATGGGGGCCGCGGCGGCGCTGGCTGGCGTGATGCTGACCGGCAAACTGAACGCCATTCAGGCCACCTCGGCACCTTACTTCAACCTGCATGTGATCGCTGCGGTGGTTGTGGGCGGCACGTCGCTTTTTGGTGGCCGCGCCTCGATGCTGGGCTCGTTTGCCGGTGTGCTGCTGCTGTCGATGATGATCAACGCGCTGGTGACCTTGCGGATCGAGTTCTTTTGGCAATCCGTCGCCTCGGGCGTGGTGATCGTCAGCTCGGTGGCGCTTTACACCTGGATGCAAAAGAAAGACCGCGACGGCGCGCGGGGGCTGTTTGCCGGCCTGACGACGCCCGAGGGGCAGAAATTGCTGCGCCTTAGTGCAGTGGTAATCGGTGTGCTGATTGCCTTGTTGGCGGTGGGTGCATTGTTGGCCGGGGACCCCGTGCCAAGCGGTTAAACCGCAAAATCCGGAGCGGTGAGGCAGGCGTGCAGGCCCGCCTCACCATGGCTCCACACAATCTTCAAGAGGGAGGAACCACGATGAAGAAATTAACTGCAAGCCTGATGGCCACAAGCGTTTTGTTTGCCGGCGCCGCATGGGCCGATGGCCACGCCACGCTGCCGCTGAAGGAACTGCCCGGTATCGCGGATCGCGATTATTGGGTGCCCGGCGAGGTGAATGCCGAGGGCAAGCTGGAAGCCCTGCAAGAGGTTGTCGGCGCTGCCGCCGTGCAATACTCGGGCAGCCAGGATGGCCCCATCCAGATCGCGCTGATCTACCCGTCTGCCGATACCTCGGACTTCTGGGCGCGCAACTATCTGGCGCTGACCAAGCGTCTGGACGAGCTGGGTATTCAATTCGAAACCACCGAGTTCGCCAGTCGCCAGATCGAGCACTCGCTGCAATCGACCTATGCCAACCAGGTGGAACAGGATGCCGACCTGTATGACTATGTCATCTTCGGCCCCTCGGAACTGGCGATCCAGGCGGACAATATCGACAAGCTGTCGGCCAATGACGGGTTTGCGACCTATGTCTGGGCGTTCCACACGCCGCTGAAGGACCTGACGAACCAGCCTGATGCATGGTTCGATTTCTCGTCGGCTGCCGGCGCGCTGACCATGTGTGACTATATGCTGGGTCGTCTGGGCAATGACGTTGTGATGTCGATGAACCGCGGTATTCCGGGTATCACCGACAATCAGCGTTCGGGCGACTTCAAGGCCTGTGTCGAGGAAAAAGGCAACTGGACAACCGAGTACGAGCATTACGGCGAGTATCAGCGCGAAGGTGGCTTTGAAGGCACCACGCTGATCATGCAGGCTTATCCGGACAGCAAGGTCATCCACAACGCCAACACCGCCATGGCCATGGGTTCGGTCGAGGCGCAGGTGGCCCTGGGCAAAGAGAAGGACATCTTCTCGACCGGTTGGGGCGGCACCGGCCTTGAGCTGGACGCCATCCGCCGGGGCGAGCTGGACGCGACCCCCATGCGCATGGGTGACGACGTTGGCGCCGCCACGGCCGAGGCGATCCGGGCTGATCTGGAAGGTCGCGCGGACGAGCTGCCGCTGGTGTTTTTGGGCCGGATCACCGTTGCCCACGACCAGATGAGCGCGGATGAGCTGGACGCACTTGAAGTGGAGGCATTCCGCTTCTCGGGTGTTGGCGCGCTGAAACGCTAAGCCAATCGATCCCGGCCCCAACTGCGGGCCGGGATTACTTTGCCGCTGTAGACCGCGACACTTTCAACGTGGGGCGGATACGCATGATCGAAGGCGCCCCGTCTTGCGGAGAATCCCCTCGCAAAATTTCCGCCAGCAAGGCCCCAGTCCGAGCCCCGATATCGTAGGCATGGGCGTCGATGGTAGTCAGGGTTGGCACCGAGATTTCCGCCAGATCAAATGCACCAAATCCGGCAATCATCATCTCACCAGGTACATCAATGCCACGTCGCTGACACTCGGTCAGAACGCCAAATGCGGCAAGGTCGGACACGCACAAAACGGCGTCCGGTTGTGTGTCGCCGTCAAGGAGTTCGGCCATCGCGCGCGCGCCTTCGCGCATTGAAACCGGAGGGGCACCAAGTGAAACAAGCCGGTACTCCAACCCCAACGCCCGCGCTTTGGATACAAAGCCTTTTCGACGATCGGCACCGCGCGTATCACCATTGTCGTCACCGCCAATAAACGCCAGTCTTCGTGCGCCAGAGGCATGCAAATGCTCGACCAACTGCGCCATGGCATCGGCATTGGAGAACCCCACTGTGTGGCCCACCGGGTCTTCTGGCAGGTCCCATGTTTCCACCACTGGTATGCTTGCGTTCAGCAGCAGGCGACGTGCCCGATCGGTGTGCCGCCCGCCGGTGACCACCATCGCCTCGGGTCGGCGACGCAGCAGCTGTTCAATCAGCCGCTCTTCGTTTTCGACGTTGTAGTCGGTGTAACCCAACAGCAGTTGCAGGCCCTTGTCGCGCATTGCCTCGTTCAGCCCACGTACGGTGTCGGCAAAGTTGGCGTTGTTCAGTGACGGGATGGTTGCGGCGACAAAACCGGATTTCTGCGAGCGCAGGTTCGAAGCGGTGCTGTCAAAGACATAACCCATCTCTTCGGCGATCTTCAGGATCTTTTCGCGCGTTTTCTTTCCAACTGACGCATCGGCCTTAAACGCTCGTGACACGGTCATCGGAGAAACGCCCGCCGCTTTGGCGATATCGGACATTTTGGGGGCGTTTGCCATGGTCGTCTCGGAGTTTGTTACCGGTAACCATAACTATCTGGTCAAACTGTCGCCTATTGCAAGCGCGTTGTTGCGCCCTGAAGCAATTCGACCGGCAATTGTACCGTCCGGTCCGGGGACAATCCCTTGATTCGGGCCAGCAAGTTGCGTGCACCGGTCACGCCGATTTGGCGCCGCGGGGTTTGAATTGTGGTCAGAGCGACGGGCAGCGCAGTTGTCAGGTCCAGCGCATTAAACCCCACAATGCCAATATCACCGGGTACGTCCAGACCAGCCGCTTGCGCCGCCATCATCCCGCCAAAAGCCAGGTGGTCGTTCAGAAAGAACAGCACGTCAGGTCGCGGGTCACGGTCCAACAATCGCCGCACACCTTCGGCTCCTGCGGCATAGCTGTTTGGATCGTCTACTCGCTCGGCGGGCAGATGGGTGTCAAAAGCCGTGCGTAATCCTTCGACCCGTTTCTCTGCCCGAAGGTCGATCCCGCGTGGAGCGCCAACAAAAGCAGGGCGTTTGTAGCCAAGTTTGCGGGCATAGTTCCCTGCAACCAGCCCTGCATTTCGGTGGTCCAGACCGACGCAAAGATCAATCGGGTCAGCGGTGACATCCCAAATTTCCAACGTTGGAATCTCTGCCTGGCGAAGGGTATCGCGAAGTTCTGGGTGATGATGCACCCCGGTCAGAACCATCGCTGCGGGGCGCCAGGACAGCACACGCTGCACCCAATCCAGCTCGACATCCAGATCATAATTGGTGGTGTCCAGAACCGTGGCGAACCCGGCATTGGTGATCGTATTGCGCATTCCGGCCAGCATTCCGGCGAAGACATCGTTGTAAAGAGTGGGCAGAGAAATCCCGACAAGGTCTGATGCTTCGGCTACCAAAGACCGCGCGTTGAGGTTTGGAGAATAGTTCAACCGTTTGGCCACGCGCAGAATCTCGGCGCGTTTTTTGTCCGAAACGCCCTCGATCCCGCGGATCGCGCGGGACACAGTCATCATGCTGACGCCGGCTGCGGCGGCTACTTCCCTTAATCCGGCTCGGTCAGAGTTGCGTTTGCTCAACGAATACCTCTTTGTTTTCAAACATGAATCTCGCACTCCTACGTTAACGTTAACGTAGTTTTCGCGCCATACCCATTTATTCCGGCGCCGCTTTTTGTTTTGGTATCGATAACAAGGCGGCCTGAAACTCGAGGGGGGAAACGTGCCTAAGATTGTGTTTGACCAGGTGTCAAAAAGCTATGGTTCTGTGCAGGTTCTGCAGCCGCTGGATCTGGAATTGAACGACAGCGAGTTCACCGTTCTGGTTGGCCCCTCTGGCTGCGGCAAATCGACGACATTGCGCATGCTGGCCGGGCTGGAAACCATCACTTCCGGTGAGATCTATTTCGACGGGAAACCCATCGGCCATCTGGAACCCAAGCAGCGCGACATCGCGATGGTGTTCCAGGATTACGCGCTGTATCCGCATATGAACATCGCGCAGAACATGTCCTTTGCGCTGCGCCTGGCCAAGGTCGACAAATCCGAGATCGACACGCGGGTGAAGCGTGTGGCGACGATGCTGCATATCGACCACCTGCTGGGCCGCAAACCGGCCGAGCTGTCGGGTGGTCAGCGGCAGCGGGTGGCGATGGGCCGCGCCATGGTGCGCGACGCCGGCACCTTCCTGTTCGACGAACCGCTGTCGAACCTCGACGCCAAGCTGCGCGCCAAGATGCGGACCGAGCTGGCCGAGATGCGCAACCAGATCGACAAGAACATGGTCTACGTGACCCACGACCAGGTCGAGGCGATGACGCTGGGCGACCGGATCGTGGTGATGAGCGACGGGGTGATTCAGCAACAAGGCACCCCCGAAGAGCTGTACAAGACTCCGCGCAACCGTTTCGTGGCCGGTTTCATCGGCAGCCCGACCATGAACTTCATGGATGGCGAGCTGACAGAGCAGGAGGGGGCTCTGTGGGTGCGCGGCGACGGGTACCTGTTGCCCGTCGCCGCCGAAGCAGCCGCCCGGCTGGCCTCGCACGGCACGCGCGAGGTAGCGATTGGCCTGCGGCCGTCGTCGATCACCAACGTGATCAATGGCGGCGCGCCGGTCGAGTTGCAGATTGTGGTGTCCGAATATCTGGGCGCGCAATCGGTGCTGGCAACGCGGTGCGGCAGCAACGAGTTGCTGGTCGAGGTCGCCAGCGCCGTGCCGATCCAGCACGGCACCACCCAGACCTTCGAAGTGAATACCGAAGAGATGATGATTTTCGACCGCGAGACGGGGCTGCGCCTTTGATCGCGAACTGAGTTAGCAGCAGGGAGGATAAAATGCTGTCATTTACCAAAGGCCTGGCCACCGCCGGGATTGCACTTGCCGCATCGATGGGGGCCGCAGTTGCGAGCCCGTACGATGAATATGCCGGTGAAACCCTGGTCGTGAATTTCCCGGCCCACCCGCATTACAACGCCGTGATGAAAATCCTGCCGGAATTCACCAAGGAAACCGGCATCGAGGTTGAGGTGGATCAGCTGCCTTACCTGAAAATGCGCGAGCGCCAGACGCTGGAACTGGCACAGGACGAGGGTGACTATGACCTGATCGCCTATGTGGTGTTCTCGAAGGCTGACTATGTCTATGCCGATCAGCTGGAAAACCTGGCCAAGTACTTCATGAACCCCAAACTGGCCGATCCGGCCTTTGACTCGGCTGACCTGATCGACGGTTACGTCAAGAACATCGGTTTTGCCGGGGGCGACAAGGGTTACCTGGACGGGGCCACCGGCTCGCTTTACGGTCTGCCCTATGGCTCGGAAACCTCGGTTCTGGGTTACCGCAAGGACATCTTCGAAAAGCACGGTCTCGAAGTTCCCACCACCTATGACGAGATGCTGGAACTGGCCTGCAAAATCCCCGAGCTGGAGCCCGGCATGGGCGGTCTGTCGTCGCGCGCGGCATCCGGCCACCATGCAGCACACGCGTTCCTTCTGCACCTGAACCCGCTGGGCGGCGCAATCTTTGACGACCAGTGGAACCCGGTGGTGAACAATGCCGAAGGTGTCGCCGCAGCGGAAGCTCTGAAGAAGATCGTTGAATGCGGCCCCGAAGGCGCGGCCAGCTTTGGCTTTGGCGAAGCTCTGGGCTCGTTCCTGAACGGTGACACTGCGATGTTCCTGGACACTACGGTTGTGTCGGGTCAGATCGACGATCCGTCCAAAAGCCAGGTTGTTGGCAAAGTCGGCTGGGCCATGCACCCGATGGGCGTAAAACGCGCCAGCCAAACCGGTGGTTTCGGCATCGGTATTCCGAAGAACGCCGAAAACAAGGAAGCGGCCTTCCTGCTGATGCAGTGGCTGACCTCCAAGCACGGTGACAAGCTGGTCGCGCTGGCCGGTGGTAACCCCTCGCGCTTCTCGACCCACGCCGACGCAGACGTGAACGCCAAGTTCCCGCACATGGCCACCTTCGGCGAGGCCCTGCAGTACGCCGATCCTGACTGGCGCCCGATCATCCCCGTCTGGGGCAAGATCAACGCCGATCTGGGCACCACGCTGTCGAAGGTCCTGACCGAGGATCTGGACGTGCAAACCGCGCTTGACGGCGTGGCTGAGCGCACCAAGGCGGTGATGGAAGAGGCCGGCTACTACACCTGGCAGTAATCTCCCAGCGGGGGGCGGGCGGGCCATTGTGCCCGGCCGTCCCCCATATCGTAACCCCCGACATCACGGACATCCGATGAAACTCGCTCGTGCAAATCGATTGACCCCTTATGTCTTCATGGCGCCCGCCGCCGTGATCATGGTCATCGCCCTGCTTTATCCGCTTGGATACATGGTCTACGGCAGCTTCCGCGCCTGGGATCCCAGCCAGAACATCTCTGAAACCGAATTTGTCGGGCTGAAGAATTACATCACCCTGTGGTTTGATCCCAGCTTTCGCGAAAGCCTTGGCGTCACCCTGAAATTCGCCATCAGCGTTGTCGCGGTCGAGATGGTGCTGGGCGTCGGATTGGCGCTGCTGCTGGACCGCAACATTCGCGGCATGTCGATCCTGCGGACGCTGTTCATCCTGCCGATGATGATCGCCCCGGTTGTTGTGGGTCTGATGTGGCGCTACATGTACCACCCCACCGTGGGCACGTTTAACCGGTTCCTGAAATCCATCGGGCTGGACGGTGTCGACTGGCTGGGCCAGCACGCGCTGCTATCCGTTATCATTGCCGATATCTGGCAATGGACCCCGTTCATTTTCATCCTGACCCTGGCCGCGCTGCAATCGCTGCCGCAATCGGCGCTTGAGGCCGCCAAGATCGATGGCGCCGGCGGATGGCAACAGATCTGGCACATCAAGCTGCCGCTGATGATGCCGGTGCTGATCGTCACCTGCCTGCTGCGCCTGATCGATGCGTTCAAAGTGCTCGAGGTGATCCTGGTGATGACCGAAGGCGGGCCGGGCCTGTCGACCGAAATCCTGGCGCTGCGCATCTCGCGCACGGCCACCGAATTCCGCGAACTGGGCGTCGCCGCCGCCATGTCGAACTATCTGCTGATGCTTCTGCTGCTGCTGACGGTTGCCATGTTCGCCTTCAACAAGATCCAAACCGCCCGCGCCGCCCGTCTGCGCGCCGCCGTGCAAGAGGAAGACTGAGATGTCGGACAAGACCTATGACAAGCAACATCCGGCCTTTTTCGCCCTTCTGGCCGCGCTGATCTTCATGGCCGTGGGCCCGATCGTGCTGATGTTCGTGAACTCGTTCAAACTGGACGTGGACATCATCTCGGGCACTGGCGGGCTGCTGTTCCTGCCGACGATCCAGAACTATGAAACCGCGCTGTGCGACGTGTTGTGGTACGAGCTGGATCACATGGATTTCTGTTCGCTGAAATTCGGCGGGGCCTTTGCCAACTCGCTGGTGATCGCCCTTGTCTCGACCTTCCTGACGCTGGTTCTGGGCTGCATGGCGGCTTATGCGCTGGTCCGGTTCAAGTTCATGGGCCGCGACACGGCCTCTCTGACCACCCTGATGGTGCGCATGGTGCCACCTGCGGTCTTGCTGGTGCCGGTATTTGGTCTGTGGAACAACGAGTTCTGCATCGGCAAGACCACCATGGTGGGCGAGCTGATCCGTGACATGTTTGGCGGGCGCGGCGATATCTGTCTGGCGGGCACACATTCCGGCATCATCCTGATCTATGTGGCGATGAACCTGCCCTTCGTGATCTGGATTTTGCAAAGCTTCATCGTGCAGGTGCCGCATTCGCTGGAAGAGGCTGCGCGCATGGATGGCGCCAACCCGTTTCAGATCTTTTTCCTGGTGGTGCTGCCGATCATTAAGCCCGGTCTTGCGGCGGCGGCGATCTTTACCTTCCGTATCGCGTGGAACGAATACCTGCTGGCCTCGGCCCTATCGGACAGGGACACCAAGACGGTACCCATCCTGATCGTGAACAACATGTCCGAGTTCAACGTAGAATGGGGCGTGATCATGGCCACCGGCATGCTGCTGGCGATCCCGCCGATCATCTTTACCCTGCTGGCCAGCCGTCAGATCATCACCGGCATGACCGCCGGTGCGGTGAAAGGGTGACGAGCCGTGTTGGAATGGCTGCTGTCTCCGGTTGACCCGACGCGCGGGCACGAGGTGGGTGTATTCCTTTCATGGCACGCGCGGATGATGGTGGTGGCCTGGGCTTTCCTTGTGCCCACCGGCATCCTGGCGGCACGGTTCTTCAAAATCTGGCCCGGCCAGGACTGGCCGCGCCAGCTGGACAACCGCAACTGGTGGGTCATCCACCGAAGTGTGCAATACGCGGCAGCGGTCGTTATGGTTGTGGGGCTGGGGCTGGTTCTTTTGGCGCCCCCATCTGATGTTGTGCTGCCCGGCCCGCACGCGCTGATGGGGTGGACGGTGCTGGCGCTGGCGGCCCTGCAGATCGCTGGGGGCATTCTGCGCGGCTCCAAGGGCGGGCCAACCGAACCCGCGCCCGATGGCTCGCTGCGCGGTGACCATTTCGACATGACCCCGCGGCGCCTGGCCTTTGAATATATTCACAAAACCATGGGTTATCTGGCCTTTCTGCTGTCCGTCGCGACGGTCCTGTCGGGCCTATGGCAGGCCAATGGGCCGGTCTGGATGTGGATCGTTCTTTGCGGTTGGTGGGTCTGCCTGATGCTGGCCTTTGTGCTGTTGCAAAAGCGGGGCAGGGCGATTGACACCTATCAGGCGATCTGGGGCAATGACCCCGACCTGCCGGGCAATCAGCGCCGCCCCATTGGCTGGATGATCCAGATCCCCAAAGACTGAACCAAGAGCAGTGCATTAAAAAGCCGGCCACCGAAGTATCGGGGCCGGCTTTTTGTTGTTTTCAAGCGCGGGTCAGGCGGCGAATTCGTTCAGCTGCGTGACATGGTGGTGGATGCGCCCGTCAAAGAACTCGGCCACGATCTGGCCGGTCACTTCCTTGGACTGGTGGCGGGCCGGGCTGTCCAGCGCGCCTTCCATCGTGGCCAGATCGGGATAGGTCACCGCCAGGATCAGCGGGAACTCGGGCGCGCCGGCGTCGCGGTCATCGCTGAACATGACGCGTACGTCGCGATTGCCGGTGAACTGCTTCCACAGCGGCACCAGCCGGTCCAGCACGGCGGCGCGGAATGCCTCGGTCTGGCCGTCTTTGATTGTGCCTTCGAACAGGGCGAAACGGGTGATCATTCGAAATGCTCCATATTGGGTCCCTTGAAAAACTCCATCACCGCGGCCTGATCCTCGCCGCCCAGCCCGGCGGCGGTTAGCATGCGGTGGATCTCGGCGCAGGCGGCGGTCAGCGGCATGGCCGTGTTGGTCAGACGCGCCAGATCCTGCGCGCCGTTCAGGTCTTTGACCATGTTGTCGATCCGGCCGGTGCGGCGGTAATCGCGCGTGGCGAAACGCGGCATGTATTCCTGCAACAGCGCGCTGTCGGCGCGCCCGCCTTTCAGCGCCTGCGGGATCTTTTCGGCATCCACCCCGGCATCCAGCGCCAGCTGCGTCGCCTCGGCCACCGCAATGAACCCCAGGCCGCACAGCACCTGATTTATCAGCTTGGTGGTCTGCCCGGCGCCCGACGGGCCCATATGGGTGTAATTGGACGAGACGTATTTCAGCACGTTATGGGCCGCATCCACGTCCTCGGCCGCACCGCCGGCCATCAGCGTCAGCTCGCCGATCAGCGCCTTGGGCGCGCCGCCCGACAGCGGGCTGTCAACCCAGCGCAGGCCCTTCTCGGCGGCCTTTGTTGCCAGCGACTTGGTGGCCTCCGGGTCGATCGACGACATGTCGATGATCACGGTGCCGGGCTTGGCGCCCTCGGCCGCGCCTCCGGTGCCAAACACCGCGATCTCGACGATCCTGGGCGAATTGAGGCTGGTGATCACATAGTCGCTGACCGCTGCAGCCTCGGCGGCCGAGACGGCCGCTTTCGCGCCTTTGTCGACCAGTTCCTGAACCTTGTCCTTGTCCAGATCGAATACGATCAGATTGTTGCCGGTTTCAGCAAGGCGGGTGCCAATGGCCCCGCCCATCGCGCCGGCGCCGATCAGGGCGACATTCTCGGTCATTTGGGTTCCTCCTGAATACGGGTGACCACCGTGTCGACAAGCGTGTTGAACGGTTGGTCGATGTCAAAAATGTGGGCGTTTTCGTCTGCGCCAGGGCGTTCCAGCGTGGCCAATTGACTGTCCAGCAACGAGGCAGGCATGAAATGCCCCGGACGAGACGTCATCCGGCCCAGAAGCACCTCTCGGCTGCCGTCCAGAAACAGAAATTGCACCGGTCCGGCCGCCGTGGTGCGAATGATGTGGCGATAAGCACGTTTCAGCGACGAACAGCCGATAATCGTGGTTTCGTCGGCCTGTTTCAGCGTCGCGCCGACCTTGACCAGCCACGGGGCGCGGTCGTGATCGTTCAGCGGCTGACCGCTGGCCATTTTGTCAATGTTCGACTGCGGATGCAGATCGTCACCATCAATGAAACTGGCACCGATCCGCGCGGCAACCGCCGCGCCAACCGAGGACTTCCCACAGCCCGAAACGCCCATCACAACGTAATGCATCACAGGCAGGCCGTGATACCGCCATCCACAAACAGCGTGTGGCCGTTTACAAAGCTGGAGGCGTCCGAGGACAGGAACACCGCCGCCCCTACCAGTTCGTCAACCTTGCCCCAGCGCCCCGCCGGGGTGCGGTTCTCCAGCCAGGCCGAGAATTCGGGGTTATTGACCAGCGCTGCGTTTAGCGGCGTGTCGAAATAGCCCGGCGCGATGGCGTTACAGTTCAGCCCCGACCCGGCCCAGTCGGTGGCCATCCCCTTGGTCAGGTTCGCCACCGCGCCTTTGGTGGCGGTGTAGGGGGCAATGCCCGGACGGGCCAAAGCAGTTTGCACGCTGGCAATGTTGATGATCCGACCGGCCCCACGCGCGATCATGTGTTTCGCACAAGCCTGACCCACGTTGAACACGGTCGAGATATTGGTGCGGAGCAGTTGTTCAAACTTGTCGGCCGGGAATTCGTGCAGTGGGGTGCGATGCTGCATGCCGGCATTGTTGATCAGGATGTCGATCGCATTGTCCGCCTCGAACCCGTCTATCGAGGCGGCAACGGCGGCGTTGTCTGTGGCATCGAATGCAAGCTCGTACACCGTGGCGTCTTCTGCGCGCAGGGTTGCCGCCGCATCCGACAGCTTGGTGGTGTCGCGCCCGTTCAGAACAATCGCGGCCCCGGCCTGCGCCAGACCCCGCGCCAATGCAAAGCCGATTCCCTGCGACGATCCGGTGATCAGGGCGGTCTTGCCGCTCAGATCGAACATGGCGGTGCCAGTGGCCATAACGTGATTCCTTTTTTTGACTCGACAAGTGATGTTTTCTGGATTTATGTTATCGATAACAACAAAAGTCAACATGAGATTCGAACATGACACAGATCGATATCCTGCAGGTGGGGCCATACCCCGAATGGGACCAGGTTCCTTTGGACCAGGCCTTTACGATGCATCGCTATTTCGAAGCGGAAGATAAGGCCGCGTTCATGGCCGAGATCGGTCCGAAAGTGCGCGGAATCGCCACCCGCGGCGAATTGGGCGCAGATCGTGCAATGATCGAGGCTTGCCCAAACCTCGAGGTCATCTCGGTCTATGGGGTTGGCTTTGATGCGGTTGATCTTGAAGCCTGTGGCGAGCGCAACATTCGCGTGACCAACACACCTGATGTTCTGACCAAAGACGTGGCCGATTTGGGTGTTGCGATGATGTTGTGCCAGTCGCGCGGAATGATTGGGGCCGAGGCCTGGGTGCGCGACGGCAGTTGGGTTCGTGAGGGGCTCTATCCCCTGAAACGCCGCGTGCACGAGGCGCGTGCCGGTGTGCTGGGCCTTGGTCGTATCGGGTACGAGGTCGCCAAGCGGCTTTCCGGGTTCGACATGGACATCGCTTATTCGGATATCGGTGCCAAGGACTATGTCCCGGAATGGGAATTCGTTGCTGATCCGGTTGAACTCGCCAAACGGTCCGACTTTCTCTTCGTGACCCTGGCCGCGTCGGCGGACACGCGCCATATTGTGAACCGCGAAGTGATCGAGGCGCTTGGTCCGGAAGGCATGGTGATCAACATCTCGCGCGCCTCGAATATCGACGAAGAAGCGTTGCTGGACGCCTTGGAAAACGGCGCAGTTGGCTCTGCCGCGCTGGATGTGTTCGAGGGGGAACCCGATCTGAACCCCCGTTTTTTGAAACTTAACAACGTTTTGCTGCAACCCCACCATGCCTCGGGCACCGTAGAAACGCGGCAAGCCATGGGCCGTTTGGTGCGGGAAAACCTGCAGGCGCATTTCGAAGGTCAACCTCTGTTGACCCCGGTTCTGTGAGGACTACATGAAAGCCATCGTCATACACGCCGCCAAGGACCTGCGTATCGAAGATCGCGACGTCCCTGAACCACGCGAAGGCCAGGTGCAAATCACCATGGCTGCCGGCGGAATTTGCGGTTCGGATCTGCATTACTACAACCATGGTGGCTTTGGTGCCGTCCGGCTGAAAGAGCCGATGATCCTGGGGCACGAGGTTGCCGGGCATATCACCAAGCTGGGTGATGGGGTGACCGGCCTGCACGAGGGCCAGTTGGTTGCCGTGTCTCCGTCGCGCCCGTGCGGTACCTGCGTTCATTGCCGCGAGGCGAAGTACAACCAGTGTCTCAATATGCGGTTCTATGGTTCGGCGATGCCGTTTCCGCATATCCAGGGAGCATTCCGGCAGGTTATGGTGGCAGATGCGAGCCAATGCGCGCCCGCCGACGGGTTGACACCCGGCGAAGCCGCGATGGCCGAGCCGCTGGCGGTTTGCCTTCACGCCACAAAAGGGGCGGGTGACCTGCTGGGCAAGCGCGTTCTCGTCACCGGCTGCGGCCCGATTGGTCTGCTGTGTATTCTGGCGGCACGTCGATCCGGCGCGGCCGAGATCGTTGCCACGGATCTTTCCGACTATACCCTAAGGCTCGCCGCACAAAATGGTGCCGACGTCACGGTGAATGTTGGCGAAGCGCCCGAACAACTGGCGACCTATGAAAAGGACAAAGGTTATTTCGACGTCATGTTCGAATGTACCGGCGTTGCGCAGGCATTGGCCGGTGGCGTTCAGGCGTTGCGCCCCGGCGGCATCATCATGCAACTGGGCCTCGGCGGGGACATGACGCTGCCTGTTCAGGCCATGACGGCGAAGGAGCTTCAGTTGCGAGGTTCTTTCCGTTTTCACGAAGAGTTCTTCACCGGTGTCGAACTGATGCAGAAGGGTCTGATCAATACCAAGCCGTTGATCACGCAGACGGTTGGTCTGGATGAGGCCGAGGTTGGCTTCAAAGTCTCATCGGATCGCAGCAAGTCGATGAAGGTTCAGATCGCGTTCTGAACGCAGGGGGCCCGCCAAATTGTCGGGTCTTTTTATTCGAGCATTTCGGCTTTGATTGCTTT
>NZ_JFKE01000005.1 GCF_000647975.1 Actibacterium mucosum KCTC 23349 | reverse complement strand
GGCGCTGATCGCGGGCAAGATCATGTGCTATGCGCAGGGCTTTGCGCTGTTGTCGAAGGCGGGCGCGACCTATGGCTGGGACCTGCCGATGCCGGCGATTGCCGAGGTCTGGCGCGAGGGCTGTATCATCCGCTCATCGATGCTGAACGACATGGCGACGGCGCTGGGTGAGGACGCCGCGCGCAACCTGATGTTCGCGCCTTACTTCGCCGGGCTGATGACCACCCATGCGGGCGCTTTGCGCCGGGTGGTGGGCACGGCGGTGGCACACGGGCTGCCGGTGCCGGCAATGTCGGCGGCACTGAGCTATTTCGACACGATGCGCACGGGGCGGTCCACTGCCAACATGATCCAGGCCCAACGCGACTTCTTCGGCGCCCACTCCTTCGAACGCACCGACACCGAAGGCGCACACCACGGACCATGGGGATCAAACGCGTGACCACCGGCGCGCAGGCGGGGTTGGACCAACTGCGCGCCCTGATCCTGTCAACCGCGGCCGAAATGCCCGAGGTTGGCGCGATCGAGGAAACGACGAAATGGGGGCAGCCAAGCTTTGCCCCCACCCGCCCCCGCACCGGCACGCCGCTGCGGCTGGGCCAACCCAAAGAGGGCGGTTTTGCCATCTATGCCCATTGCGCCACCAGCGTGATCAGCGATTTCCAAGCGCTTTTCCCCGATGAATTCCGGTATGACGGCAACCGCGCGGTGCTGTTTGACACCCCCGGTGACATCCAGCCCGACAAGCTGCGTCTGCTGATCACGGCGGCGCTGCGGTATCACCTGCGCTGAAGCCACGGCGCATAATTGTTTCAATTGCTGACAAGCCCGTGGGCCGATTTAGAAATCTGTGATTTGGCGGATGCAACATTCTGCCCCTAAGGTGGGTCCAAAGCCAGCCGAAAACCGGCCCAGCTACGGGGGACCACATGCAAACAACACCCATCATCAAGCTCAGCGCTTTGGCCGACCGCACACCCGAATACGCCCTGGTGGGCGAGGTCGACCTGGTGGTTGTGCGGTTCGATGACGAGATCTCGGTCTTTTACGGGCGCTGCCTGCATCGCGGGGCGTTGATGTCGGACGGGTTCGTGCGCGGCGACAACCTGATCTGTGGGCTGCATTGGTGGGATTACCGGCTGGATTCGGGCGTGTCGGAATATAACAATGCCGAGGTTCTGCCGAAGTTCAAAAGCTGGATTGAGGGCGATGATGTCTGCGTAGATGCTGACGAGATCAACGCCTGGGGCAAGGCCAACCCGCAGCCCTTTAACCGCGACGCCTATCTGGGCCTTTACGCCGATACCAGCCACGGCACCGAGGAAGAGCCTTATACCGGGGTGATCCACCGCTATGCCAAATCGGGGCTGAAGAACACCGGCCATCACGGCACGATGGAAAGCATGGGCGTGCCCCGGCGCGAGCTGCCGGATTGGGACGATATCCAGATCCTGACCGCCCAGTTGCAGCGCGCGCCGCTGCTGGAAGAGGCCGAGGTGGGCACCGAGGTGGTGATTGGCCCCAATGCGCAGAAACCCTTGCGGCTGAAAATCCCGCTTTTTGTGTCCGACATGTCGTTTGGCGCGCTTTCGGAACCGGCCAAGCTGGCTATGGCGCGGGGGGCGGAATTGTCGGGCACCGGCATCTGTTCGGGCGAAGGCGGCATGCTGCCCGAGGAGCAGGCGGCCAATTCGCGGTATTTTTACGAGCTGGCCAGTGCGCGGTTCGGGTTCAGCTGGGAGGCGCTGGACAAGGTGCAGGCCTTTCATTTCAAAGGCGGACAAGGCGCCAAAACCGGCACGGGCGGGCATCTGCCGGGCGCCAAGGTGAAGGGCAAGATCGCCGAGGTGCGGGGGCTGGAGGAAGGGCAATCCGCCATCTCGCCGCCGCGATTCCCCGAATGGGACAGCCCCGCGCAGATCCGCGAATTTGCCGATGAGGTGCGCGACCGCACCGGCGGCATCCCCATCGGCTATAAGCTGAGCGCGCAGCATATCGAGGCCGATATTGACGCGGCGTTGGAGGTGGGGGTGGATTACATCATCCTGGATGGGCGCGGCGGCGGCACCGGCGCGGCGCCGGCGCTGTTTCGCGACAATATCAGCGTGCCAACCATCCCGGCACTGGCGCGCGCCCGGCGGCATCTGGACACGCTGGGGCGCGGCGACGTGACCCTGATCATCACCGGCGGACTGCGGCAACCTGCCGATTTCATCAAGGCGATGGCGCTGGGCGCGGATGCGGTGGCGGTGTCGAACTCGGCCATGCAGGCCATCGGGTGCCTTGCCATGCGGGCCTGCCACACCAACAATTGCCCCGTGGGCATTGCCACGCAGAAACCGCATCTGGTCAACCGGCTGCAGGTGGAAAAATCGGCGCGCCAGCTGGCGAATTTCTTCGACGCCTCGACCGAGCTGATGCAGGTGATGGCGCGGGCCTGCGGGCATGATCACCTGTCAAAATTCAACGCCGCCGACCTGACCACGTGGAAACGGGAAATGGCGGACCTGTCGGGTGTGGCCTATGGGGGGCTGGCATGAACACGGCCGAGTTGCTTTTTGCCGGGGTGCGCTGGTGGCTGACCATCGGCGCGGGCGTGGCGGCGGTGTTCCTGACCATCGGGATCGACCGCATCGACGAGGACGCGCGCGGGGCCTATGTGTTCCGCCCGCTGCTGTTGCCGGGTGTCATGCTGATCTGGCCGCTGGTTCTGTGGCGCTGGCTGCGGATCGAAACCGGCGCGGGCGACGAGCAGGCGCGATACGTGCCGCCGCGCGCCACGCATAAAACGGTGGCGGTGCTGATGGCGGCGGGCATCCTGGCGGCTGTGGTTCTGGGCCTGATCAACCGGCCGCAATGGCCCGCGGATTTTGTGCCGCAACAGATCAGCGGACCGGGGGAATAAGCCATGTCTGTCAAATACATCCCCGTCCAGTGGAACCGGTTCAAATGGTATTATGATGCCGCGATGCTGGCCGGTGTGGCGGCGTTTTTGTGGTTGTTCATCCATATCGCGCCGGGCCTGTTGAGCCACGAGCGCCCGATCAACCCGCAGGTCCACAACGCCCGCGCCTTTGGCGCCTGTGCCTTTGTGATGCTGTCGATCATCCTGGCCTCAGGGCCCCTTGCCCGGCTGGACCGGCGGTTTTTGCCGCTGGTCTATAACCGGCGGCATTTTGGTGTGCTGACCGCGTTTGTGGCAGTGACCCATGCGGGATACATCATCGACTGGTATTTTGCCTTCTCAAAATCGAACAAGTACGAGGCGTTGCTGTTCGCCAATACCTCTTACGGCCAAATCGCGGGCTTTCCGTTTGAAATCTTTGGGGTTTTCGCGCTGATCTGCCTGTTGATCCTGGCCACGACCAGCCATGATTTCTGGCTGAAATTCCTAACCGCGCCGGTGTGGAAACGCCTGCATTACCTGATCTATGCGGCCTATGTCAGCGTTGTGGCGCATGTCAGTTGGGGCATTTTGCAGGATCAGCGCAACCATACGTTCACCGCGATCTTTCTGGCGTCGGCGGGGGTTGTGGCGGGGCTGCACCTGTTGGCGGCGTTCAAAGAGAGCCGCGACGCCGATCCGGTGGCCGATGCACATGGTGACTGGGTGGCGGTGTGCCGCGCCGACGAGATCGAGGAGGGCTTTGCCAAGATCGCCCAACTGGGTGATGGCGAACGGGTGGCGGTGTTCAAACAGGATGGGTTGCTATCGGCAATCTCAAACGCCTGCGCGCATCAGAACGGCCCGCTGGGCGAGGGCCGCGTGGTGGCCTGTTTCGTGACCTGCCCGTGGCACGGGTTCCAATACGACGTGCGCACCGGGCGCAGCCCGGCACCGTTTACCGAGAAGATCCCCACCTACAACCTGACCGTGAAAGACGGCGTGGTTCTGGTGGACCCAAAGGCCAACCCGCCGGGCACCCCGGTGGACCCTGTCAACCCAGAGGGCGTGTGAAATGGACAAGAAACCGTTTTTCGTGGGCTATCTGCCGATCCCCGAGGGGCTGCGCGCCTTTCTGATCAGCCTGACCGTGTCGTTGGTGGTGTTCATGGCCTTTGTCGGCATCACCATCGGCGCCACGCAGGATGATCCGGGCAATGGCGCGTTTCGCTTCGACTGGCGCCAGCAGACGGTGACCGGCGTGATCGAGTTTGTGCCCTATCCGATCCTGCGGGTGACCGAGGGCAACGAACGTATCCCGGCCGGGCATACGCTGATGCTGACAGGGCAAGGCAAATCGACGATCCGCACGCGGGTGCAGCCGATGGCCGGTGACCTTGTGGCACTGACCGGGGTGATCCTGAAACGTGGTGAGCTGGACATGATGCAGGTGGCTGGCGGCAATCGCGGGCTGAAAAAGGTCGATGGCCCCGCGCCCGACCTGCCCGCGCCGGAACCTCTGGGCCGCTGGAAGCTGGCCGGTGAGATCTGCGATGGCAAATGCCTGGCAGGCGCGATGCGGCCCGGGCGCGGGTTGGCGCATAAGGCTTGCGCGAACCTCTGCCTGATCGGCGACATCCCCCCGGTTTTTGTCAGCAGTCAGCCGGTGGAGGGCAGCGAATTCCTGATGGTCGCGGGCCCCGATGGCACCCGCCTGCCCGACCGCGCCTATGACCTTGTTGGCGCCTTCGTGCAGCTGGAGGGCGATCTGGAGCGGCGTGGCGATCTGCTGATCCTGCGGATGGATGGCGACACAATGGAGCTGATGCAATGATCGGGCATGTGCTGAAACTGGCGCTGGTGGCGCTGATCGGGGCGGCGTTGATCTATGTCTCGCGGTTCTGGGGGTTTGCCTTGTGGGGGCGCGAGGGGCTGTTTGGCATTCAGGAATTGCGCCCGCAGGGCGACCTGATCGCGCGCTGGCTGCGCGGCACCGATTTCCGCCCGTTTGACCTGATCATCTGGGTCGTGGCGGGGTTTTTGATTTTGACATGGGTGCAAAAGCTGTTTGACCGGCTGTTCCCAGCCGAACCGCATACCGAGGAGGACGCGGAATGAGCGATCTGGACTGGATTTCCGTCGGCCATGTGGACGATCTGCCCGAGGGGCGGGTGAAAACCGTCACCGCGCGCACCACGTCGATCTGCCTTGTGCATTTTGATGGCCAATGGGCGGCGATGGACAATCACTGCCCGCACCAAAAGGGCCCTCTGGGCGAGGGCAGCATCGAGAAAGGCGTGGACGACAAATGCTGGATCCGCTGCCCCTGGCATGGCTGGGATTTTGACCCGCTGACCGGTGCCCCTCCGGGTGGGCACGAGGATACCGGGCAGAAGCTGTTCGACGTTGAGATCCGCGATGGCGAGATCTTTGTGGGGCTGGAGCCCGAGCCGCCGCGGACCCGCACCGTGACCGATGTGATGGTGGACACCATGACCAATTGGGGCCTGCAATCGGTCTTTGGCATGGTGGGGCATTCCAACCTTGGGTTGGCGGAATCGATCCGGTTGGCGGTGGGTGACGGCAAGCTGAAATATTACGGCATCCGGCACGAGGGGGCGGCGGCCTTCGCGATCTCGGCCTATGGCAAGCTGACGGGGGAACCGGCCGCCGCGCTGACCATCGCGGGGCCGGGTGCAACCAACCTGCTGACCGGTATGTGGGACGCCAAGGTGGACCGCGCGCCGGTGCTGGCGCTGACCGGGCAGGTGCAGACGCAGGTGTTCGGCCCCGGCGCGTTTCAGGACATTGACCTGAAATCGGCGTTTCAGGCGGTGTCGGCCTTTTCGCAGCCGGTGCTGAGCAGTTCGAACCATGCCGAGCTGACCAGCCTGGCGATGAAAAACGCGCTGATCCATCAGGACGTGGCGCATCTGATCTTTCCCGATGACGTGCAGACATTGCCGTCTGAGCAACCCGCGGCCCTGCCCGAGGGGCGCGTGGCGGCGGCAACCGTGCGGCCGGGCGCAGCCGAGATCGCGCAGGCAGCAGAGATGCTGAGCGCCGCCGAGCGCCCGATGATCGTGGTGGGCCACGGCGCCGTGCACGCGATGGATGCGGTCAAGGCGCTGGCTGAAAAGATCGGCGCACCGGTGGTGACCACGTTTAAGGCCAAGGGGTTGATGCCCGACGATCACCCGCTGGGCGCGGGTGTTCTGGGCCGGTCGGGCACGCCGATTGCCAGCTGGTTCATGAACGAGGCTGACGTGTTGCTGGCGCTGGGGGCGAGCTTTTCGAACCACACCGGGATCGCGCGCAAGGAAAACATCATTCAGGTTGATTACGACCGGATGCAGCTGGGCAAGTTCCACGGTGTAAAGCTGCCGGTCTGGGGCGAGATCGGTGCGTTTTGCGATGCGGTTCTTCCGGCGGTGTCAAAACCCGCAGGCGCGCCCGATCTGGTGGCCGAAAACGCCGAGCGGTGGGCGATCTGGCGGGCCGAAAAGGCGGCGCGGCTGGCCGAAACCGGCAGCGGCCTGCATTCCTTTGCGATATTCGAGGCGCTGGGCCAGATCGCGCCCGAGGATGCAATTTTCGCCGTGGATGTGGGCAACAACACCTACAGCTTTGGCCGGTATCTGGAAACCAAGGGCCACCAGCGGGTGCTGATGTCGGGCTATCTGGGCTCTATCGGATACGGCTTTCCCGCCGCGATGGGCGCCTGGGCCGCGACGCAGGACAAGGACGCGTTTAAAGGGCGCAAGGTGATTTCGATCTCGGGCGATGGCGGCTTCGGGCAATACCCGATGGAGTTCACCACGGCGGTGAAATACGGCATGGATATCACCCATATCCTGCTGCATAACGGCGAGCTTGGGAAGATCTCCAAAGAGCAACGATCGGGCGAATGGCCGGTGTGGGAGACCTCGCTGGTGAACCCGTCTTTCGCGGCCTTTGCACGACTGTGCGGCGGGCATGGCCACAAGGTGACCGGGGCGGACGATATCGACGCGGCGATCACGCAAGCACTGGCCCATAATGGCCCCGCTTTGGTGGAATTCATGACCGATGCCGAGCTGGTCTAGATCGCTTTACATATGATCTAGAGCCGCTAGACTGCGCCGCAACTTATGGGAGGGCAGCCGATGCGGATGCAAGGCAAAGTGGCCGTGGTCACCGGTGGAACACAAGGTTTGGGCGCAGCATGTGCCCGGGCCATGGCGGCCGAGGGCGCGGCGGGTCTGGTGACCTGCGGGCGCAACGAAACTAAGGGCGCGGCGGTGGCCGAGGCCATCACGGCCGAGACCGGCGTGAAGGTGGTGTTCCAGCGCGCCGATCTGTCTAACCCCGAGGATTGCGCCGGCGTTTTCGCCGCCGCCGATCAGGCCTTTGGCCGCTGCGACGTGCTTGTGAACGCGGGCGCGACCACGGCGCGGGGCGATATCCTGACCACCTCGCCCGAGCTGTTTGACGAGATCTTTGCGATCAACGTCAAAGGCCCGTTTTTCATGATGCAAGAGGCGGTAAAGCTGATGCTGCGCGAGGGCACCGAGGGGGCGATTGTGAATATCGGCTCGATGTCGGGGCTGTCGGGGCAGTCGTTCCTGACGCCTTATGCGGCGTCCAAGGGGGCGCTGGCGACGCTGACGCGCAACATCGCCTATTCGGCCAGCCGCAACCGCATCCGGGTGAACGCGCTGAATATCGGCTGGATGGAAAGCGATCAGGAAAAAGACCTGCATGCCGCGCAGGGTCACGGGCCGGAATGGTTCGCCGAACGCGCCGCCGCCCTGCCCTTTGGCCGGTTGCTGCAACCCGAAGAGGTGGCCAAGGCGGTGATTTTTCTGGCCAGCGATGACAGCGGCATGATGACCGGGTCGGTGGTGAATTTTGATCAGACGATCTGGGGCAGCTCAGACGCGATCCCCGAGGCACCCGCGCCGCTGTCACTCTGACCAGCCGGTTAACAGCGCCGAAGGCGCCCGGCTGATCGCCAGACCGCCCCAAAGGGCTGGCGATTTTGCATGCGGCGCGCGCGACGTTTCTGTTGAAGGTATGTGGCCGCCATAAAGCGCCCGGTCACCCGCGTTCGTTCGCCATCCCGCGGTCTTTCGGGCCATGCAGGGACGCTGTTAACCGGCTGGCTACGCTAGATCGGTTCGATCAGCTCAGGTCCGCTGGCGCGGTTGGAGTTCACGGCCGGGTCCACCCGGTGAAAGGTGAACCGATCCTCGGGCGCGGCCTGCATCAGGCGGGCGGCGCCTTTGCCCTCCTCGCCCAGCCACAGCGCAAACTCCTCGGGCAAAAGCGTGACCGGCATGCGGTGATGGACCGCCGACATCGCGTCATTCGCGCCGGTGGTGACAATCGCGCAGGTGGTCAGCGGCGCCTCGCCCTTGTCCCAGACCTGCCAGACCCCGGCGAACACCGTGGGCTGGCCGTCGGTGCGGAAGATCCACCACGGCAGGCGCTTGCCCTCGGCGTCCTTGGTCCATTCGTAGAACCCGTCCGCCGCGATCAGGCAGCGGCGCGCGCGGCAGGCGGCGCGAAAGGCGGGTTTCTCGGCAAGTGTTTCGGCCCGCGCGTTGATCAGCAACGGCCCGTCGCCGGGCGATTTGTACCAATGCGGCAGAAACCCCCAGCGCATGGGGCGCAGGCGCCGCGTGCCGTCATCCGAGGTGACCACCGCGATCTGCGTCGTCGGGCAGACGTTGAAATTGGGCACGGGCGGCAGGTCGTTGGACGGCACCGCGTCAAACAGCTGTGCCATCGCGTCGGTGGGCAGGGTCAGGGCAAATCGTCCGCACATGGCCCGCAGGTTAGCGCGGGTTGACAACTTCGCAAGGCATTTGCCGCTGGCCCCCGCCCGCAACCGCGCCTAGGGTCACGCAGACAGGAGGACGCATGTTCAACCCCACCCTGGCCCGCGCGGCGGCGTTGGTCTTTGCCTCGATGCTGATGATCGTGACGGGCGACACGGCCGGCAAATTGCTGGCGGCTGATGGCGTGCACCCGTTTTTCATCGCCTGGACACGCTTTGTGCTGGGCGCGGTGATGGTGCTGCCATTTTGCGGGCTGACGCGCGCGAATTGGCGTGACGTGGGGGACTGGCGGCTGGCGCTGCGGGCGGCGATCATCGCCTGCGCGATCTGTTCGATCCTGACCGCGCTAAAGACCGAGCCCATCGCCAACGTGTTCGGGGCCTTCTTCATCGGGCCGGTTGTGGCCTATCTGCTGGCGGCAGTATTGCTGGGCGAGCGGCTGGAATGGGCGCGTACGGGGTTGCTGGGCATCGGAGTGATCGGCGTTGTTCTGGTGGTGAAACCGGGATTCGGCGCCACGGCGGGCATGGGCTTTGCCCTGCTGGCGGGCACGCTTTACGGCTGTTTTCTGGTGTCGAACCGCTGGCTTGCGCCGCATGTGCGCCCGCGGCTGTTGCTGTTTTCACAGCTGGCCTTTGGCGCGGTGCTGCTGACACCGCTGGGGCTAAGCGTGCCGGTGCCCGGCTGGCACGGGGTCACTGCGGCGCTGATCGGGCTCAGCGCGCTGGCCTCGGCGGTGGGCAATTTTGTCATGGTGCTGGCGGCGCGCATGGCGCCGGCCAACCATCTTGCGCCGTTTATCTATCTGCAACTGATCCCGGCCACCTATGTGGGCTGGCTGGTCTTTGGCGACTGGCCGGATACGCTGACGATGTTGGGGCTGGTACTGGTCACCGGATCGGGGCTGGCGACGCTGACGTTGGTGCGGCGCGCGGGCTAGCGCGGGTTCAGTCGACCAGCGCGTCTTTGTCCAGCGCGGCCCGCAACTCCCCAAGCCGATCCACAACGGCGGCGCGGCGCGCGTCCAGATCGGCGCGCAGGCGGTCGATATGGGCCAGCTTCTGGGTCAGCTTGTCGATACCGCCGCTGCATGGCCCCGCGCCGTCATCGGACAGGCAGGCGGCCATGGCCCGGATTTCGCGGGTGGAAAAGCCGGTGGCGATAAAGTCACGGATGCGCGCGGCGCGGCGCAGATCGGCGGGGGTATAGTGGCGATAGCCATTGGCGGCGCGGCCCACCACCATCAGCCCCTCGTTCTCGTAGTGGCGCAGCATGCGCTGGCTGATGCCCAGCAAATCGGCGGCTTCCTTGGCGTGCATCGGCGGCTCCTTCGCTCAAACCCTGACATGTATGTAGGTGTTTGGGGGCGGAAATCACCCCGCCCCCAAGGATTACGTGCGAAGCGACCAGCCGCCGTCCACCGTCAGCACCTGACCGGTGAGCCACGCGTTTTCGGGGCTGCCCAGTTGCAGGATCCAGGGCACCAGATCGGCGGGCACGCCGCGCCGGCCCAGCGGGATCTGCGCGGCCTCTTGCGCCTCGATCTGGGCGGCCATCTCGTCGGGCAGGCCCATCATGCCGGTCAGCGCGCCGGACTTCACCGGGCCGGGCGACACGGCATTGACGCGGATGCTTTTGGGGGCCAGTTCCACCGCCCAGGACCGGGTCAGATGCTCCAGCGCGGCCTTGGTGGCGCCGTAATGGGCCAGCATGGGTGCCGCGTTCTGCGCCACGGCAGTGCCGATATTCACGATGCTGCCCCGGCTTTCGGTCAACGCCGCCAGCCCGGCCTTCACCAGTTGCGACGGGGCGACGATATTCAGCATCGACATGTTGGCGATGATGTCGGCCTCGTAACCTTCAACCGGCAGGGGCTGACCGGCGCCGGAATTGTTCACCAGCAGGTCCAGACGGCCCCAGCGGTTGGTCGCGGCGTCGATAATCTGTGGTGCGGTGTCCGGGTCGGCGCTGTCGGCCTGCAACGCCTCGATCCGGTCGCTGAGGGCGGCCACTTCGGCCAGCTTGTCGGCCCCGCGCCCGGTTATCAGTACATTGGCGCCCAGATCGGCCAGCGCCAGCGCCGTGGCGCGCCCGATCCCCGAACTGCCGCCGGTAACAACCGCCACCTTGCCGTTCCATGCATTTTCTGTGGTCATTTCGCGCAATCTCCTGTCTGCGAACATGGTGTTCTAATGGTCAGGAGAGGCGTTTAGAGCGTTGACACTAGTGTCAGGGTCAAGGGGGTTTTTGAACCGGCGGCGTGAAAACCGCACCACAAGTCGCGTCGGGGTTGGGCCCGAAGATGCACCTCGCAAAGGGCTGTTATTCGGGTGCGATGTTTTCGGCGATCCATTGCAGATCGGCACGTTCGCGAGCCGTCATTTTTGCTATGTCCGGGTGCGACAGCGGATCGCGGGTCCAGTCGTTCTCGGCGCAGGGCCTATGTACGTCCCGCACGAGACAGCTTGAGATCTTTTTCAGGAAGGATAAAGGAGACTGTTTCATGCGTGGATTGTTGAACATTATCCACGGGCTTGGAATCGACTCTATCAGCATTGGAGTTTAGAAAAACTGAATGCATAACCTTAATTCCATTCCCCTTTCTGCCCTTCGCGCGGTCGAGGCGATTGCCCGCACCGGCACCCTGAACCGGGCCGCCGATGAACTGGGCATTACCGCCGGTGCCCTGAGCCAGCGCCTGTCCAAGGCCGAGGCCTCGTTGGGTCAGGAATTGTTTATTCGCACGTCCACCGGCATGACACCCACCAAGATCTGTACCGAGGTTGCGCCGCGCCTGACGCGGGCCATGTCCGAATTGTCGGGCGTGGTTGCAGACATCCGCGCGCCGGAAGAAAACGTGCTGACGGTTTCCGTGGCGCCGATCTTTGCAAGCCGTTGGCTTGTATGGAGAATCAAGAAGTTCCACGATCAAAACCCCGGGATCAGCCTGCGTGTTCTGCCCACCACCGAGATCGTCGAACTGGATCGCAGCGATGTCGATATCGGCATACGTGTTGGCGCGGATCCAAAGATCGGCGCGGGTGCCACCAAGCTGTTGGATCAACGGGTGTTTCCGGTCTGCGCGCCCGGAATGGCCAGTCGCCTGAAACGGTTGGATGATCTTGCAACTGTCCCGGTCATCCGTGAAAATGAAAACCTGCATGGATGGCGGGAGTGGTTGGCAGATCAGGCGCGGTCGACTTCGGTACTCCTTTCCGGTCCGACCTATGCCGATGCCTCGTTGTGTTTAGATGCGGCAATGGCTGGGCAGGGTGTTTTCATGGCGTGGGAGACGCTGGCCTGCGATGCTTTGGCCAGAGGACAGGTTGCAGCGCCGTTTGATCATCGCGCGCAAACCGGGTCGACCTATTGGTTCGCCACAAGCCGCAGTTCAGCCCGCAAACCAAGTGTCAAAAAGTTCAAGTCGTGGCTGGACGCGGAATTGGCGTGTTTCATGGAGTTTTGGCAGAATACCCAAACCGACGGCACCCATTGACGCGGCAGCGGAGGGCGTAACGTCTGGCACAAAGGTCGTTAACGTGTCACGCGCGGCATGGACATTCGAAACAGTAAAAAAGGCCCCACCAACGGGCGGGGCCTTTCGGTGCTTTCTAAACCGGCTTACTTCCGCGTGATGCGGCCGTCGGTATAGGGGCTGTAGGGCCCGTTTTCAGCCAGGTATTCGGCGGTGACATCGGCCAGGTCGGGGCCGAAATCATAGGCGTTCTGGGCGTCGATGAACATCTTGTAGCCGTCGCCGCCATTGCGCACGTAGTTGTTGGACACCAGACCATAGGTCGCCGCCGGGTCGATGGCTTTCCAGTCGCCATCCACAACCACCTGCACATCCGATACGCGGCCCTCAAGCGGGGCAACCGACATGTCGAAGGTGAACTTCAGACCGGCAACCTGTGGGAAGCGGCCTTTGCCCTCTTCCACCTGGCTGACGCCGTTTTCCAGCGCGTCGATCACCGTCTGGCCCGAGACGTAGAAGGTGCTGAGCGTGTTCTGGAACGGCAGAACGGTCAGAACCTCGCCCATGGTCACCTCGCCCGCGTCGATGCTGGCACGCAGACCGCCACCGTTCTGGATGGCGATGGTGATGCCCTGATCGGCCACGCGGTCCAGCATGGCGTCGGCCACCAGGTTGCCCATCTGGCATTCCACGGCGCGGCAGCTGCCCCGGTCGCCGTCAATCAGGCCACCGCTGTTGGCCACAACGCGCTGCTTCATCTCTTCGATGGGGGCGCCCATCTCGGCCACGCGGGCGGCGATTGCGGCGTCAGGCGTGATCGAGGCGTCCAGCAGGATCGGCTCGCCCACCGCCGAGGTCACGTTGCCGGCGTCGTCGAAGGTCAGCGTGATCTCGCCCACATATTTCGAATAGGCATAAGCCTGAACGACCGGCACGTCGCCCACCATGGTCGGGTACGGGCCCGCGGCGCGGTCCGACGTGTTCGACAGCAGCGTGTGCGAATGGCCACCGATCACCAGGTCAAGGCCCGGCACGGCGCCGGCGATTTCGATATCCTTGGGCAGGCCCACATGGGTCAGCGCGATGATCTTGTCCACGCCTTCAGCCTCCAGCGCGGCAACGTCGGCCGACAGGCTGTCGATCTCATCCTGGAACACCACGTTCGGGCCGGGGCTGGAGGTGTCGACCGTGTCGGTGGCCAGCGCCGAGATGATGCCGATCTTTTGGCCGCCAACCTCAAGCACCACGTGGTTTTGCACCTTGCCCTTCAGCAGCGACGATGACAGGTCGAGGTTGCCCGAGATCACCGGGAAGCTGACCTTGTCGATGAACGCGTCCAGACCTTCGGGGCCATCGTCGAACTCGTGATTGCCCACGGCCATGGCGTCGTACCCGATGGCCTGCATGAACTCGGCCTCGGCGTCGCCCTTGTAGGTGGTGTAGAACAGCGAGCCCTGGAACGGGTCACCGGCATCCAGCACCAGCAGGTTTTCGCCGGCCATCTCGGCGCGCTTGGCGTCGATCAGGGTTTTGATCCGGGCCACACCGCCGAAACATTTGCCTTCGGTCTCGTCCTCGGCGCCGCAGGTCGAATCGTATTTGTTGATCGATTCGATCCGGCTGTGGATGTCGTTGGTGTGCAGGATGGTCAGCTTGTAATCCGCCGCGGCAACGCCGGCAGAAACAGCAAGCGTCGCGGCAGAGGTGAGCAATACGCGTGTGAGCATCGGAAAAACTCCCTTGGATATTTGTAACGTTATTATGACGTTCAGGGTGACCGCAGAAATTCGTTGAGTCAAAAGAATGTCGCAGACCAAGGCCTAGCCCCCCTTTATGAAGGCTAAATGACGCCGCGGCATTGACCAAAAAGCGTGCAAAGGGCATTCACGCGGGCATGCTGATTTACAAGATTTTCCGGGCCGACGAATGGCAGGCCTTTCAAAGCAACGGGCGCACCGATGGGGCGCCGGTGGATCTGGCGGACGGGTTCATCCATTTCTCGACCGCCGAACAGGTGGTGGAGACCGCGGCCAAGCATTTTGCCGAGGCCACGGGGCTGGTGCTGGTGGCGTTTGAGGCCGAGGCGCTGGGTGACGCGCTGAAATGGGAGCCGTCGCGCGGTGGCGCGCTGTTCCCGCATCTGTATCGCGCGCTGAGCCTGGACGAGGTGGTGTGGGACAAATCGCTGCCTTTGGGCGCGACTGGCCATATCTTCCCCGAGGGGTTGCTGTGAGCCTGCGCGAACGGGTCGGGCTGAACCTGCTGCACCGGCTGGATCCCGAACGCGCGCATGGGCTGTCGCTGGCGGCGCTGCAACTGGGGCTGGCGCCGTTGCCGGGGGTGATCACCTCGCCCGTTTTGGCCACGTCTTTGGCCGGGATCGCTTTGCCGAACCCTCTGGGTCTGGCCGCCGGGTACGACAAGAACGCGGTGGCGCTGGCGCCTTTGGCGCGCAGCGGCTTTGGGTTTGTCGAGGTGGGCGCCGCCACCCCGCGCCCGCAGCCGGGCAACCCGCGCCCGCGCCTGTTCCGCCTGACCGAGGATCGCGCCGTGATCAACCGGTTTGGGTTCAACAATGACGGCATGGCAGCCATGGCCGCCCGCCTGTCGCACCGCCCGCGCAGCGGGGTGATCGGGCTGAACCTGGGCGCCAACAAAGACAGCGACAACCGCGCCGCCGATTTTGGGCAAGTGCTGCAGGCCTGCGCGGCGCATCTGGATTTCGCCACGGTTAATGTCAGCTCGCCCAATACCGAAAAGCTGCGCGATTTGCAGGGGCGCGCGGCGCTGTCGGCGCTGCTGAGCGACGTGATGACGGTGCGCGCCGGGCTGGCGCGGCCCGTTCCGGTTTTCCTGAAGATCGCGCCGGACCTGAGCATCGCCGAGCTGCGCGACGTGGCCGAGGCCGCGACCGAGGCCGGCATCGACGCCATCATCGCCACCAACACGACGTTGGACCGGCAAGGCCTGAACAGCGTTCATGGGCCCGAGGCCGGCGGGCTGTCGGGCGCGCCATTATTCGAAAAATCCACACGCGTTTTGGCGCAGCTGGCGCAGATCACCGAAGGCCGCGTGCCGTTGGTGGGTGTGGGCGGCGTGGGCTCGGCCGCGCAGGCCTATGCCAAGATCCGCGCCGGGGCCAGCGCCGTGCAGCTTTACTCGGCGATGGTCTATGAGGGCCTCAGCCTGATCCCCCGCATCCTGTCGGGGTTGGAAACCCTGCTGGCCCGCGACGGGTTCGACAATGTGGCCCAGGCCGTGGGCACCGGCAAGGAGGATTGGCTGTGACCGAACACCCCACAATCTGGCACAACCCGCGCTGTTCGAAATCGCGCCAGACATTGGCGGTTCTGGAGGCCGCCGGGTTCACCCCCGTGGTGCGCAAATACCTGCAGGACCCGCCCAGCCGGGCCGAACTGAACGATGTTCACGAAATGCTGGGCCGCCCAGTGATCGAGTTTACCCGGACGGGCGAGAAAGCCTTTGCCGAGGCGGGATTGACCAAGGACAGCGGTGATGACGCGTTGCTGGCGGCGATGGTCGCCGCGCCGATCCTGATCGAACGGCCCATTGTCATCCACAAGGGCCGCGCCGCGCTGGGCCGCCCGCCCGAGGCCGTGAAAGACATCCTTTAGCCGCGCGCCGCCGCCTCAAGCGCCGGATAGCGCCAGCCCAGCGTGGCCCCGCGCGCAATGAACGAGATCAGCAGCGCCAGCCACAGCCCGTGATTGCCCAGCCACGGCACCAGAACGGCGACCGCGGCGACATAGATCACAAAGCTCAGCGCCATCATGTTGCGCATGTCGCGGGTGCGTGTGGCGCCGATGAAGATGCCGTCCAGCATCCACGAGGCCAGCCCGATCAGCGGTGCGGCGACCATATAGGGCAGATAGATGCGCGCCTCGGCCCGGACCTCGGGCGCGGTGGTCATCACGTCGATGATCGCCCCGCCGAACAGCGCAAAGGCAATGGCCATGGCGATGACGCAATAGAGGCCCCACAGGCTGGTCATCAGCGCGCCGCGCCGCAGGTGACCCGGCGCCCGCGCGCCCAGCGCCTGCCCCACCAACGCCTCAGCCGCGAAGGCGAACCCGTCCAGCGCATAGGCGGTGATTTCGAGGAAATGCAGCAGGATCTGGTTGGCGGCCAGCGGCACGTCGCCAAACCGCGCCGGGATGAACAGGAAGGACACAAAGATCGTCTGCAAAAACGCCGAACGGATCAGGATATCGCCGTTCACGCGCGCCATATGGGTCAGCGCGGCGCGGTCAAAGACACGCTCAACCGCGCGCCAGGCCGTGTTGGCAAAGACATCGCGGCACAGCCACAGCCCCAGCGCCAGCCCCGACCATTCGGCCAAGAAAGTCGCAAAGGCCACGCCCTGCACGCCCCAGCCGAAATGCAGTACAAACAGCACATCCAACGCCATGTTCACGCCGTTCATCCACAGCTGCAACACCAGCACCTGCCGCGTGCGTTCCTGCGCAATCAGCCAGCCATTGATGCCGTAAAGCGCGATGGTGGCGGGCGCCGACCACACCCGGATCTGCAGGTATTCGCTGGCCAGCGCGCGCACCTCGTCCGACGGGTTGGCCAGCCAGAACGCCCCGGCAATCAGGGGTACCTGCAACGCGATCACCGCCAGCCCGGCCGCCAGCCCGATCATCATCGCGCGCGAGAACAGCGCGGAAACCTCGCCCATGCGGCCCGCGCCCAGCGCCTGACTGGTCAGACCCGTGGTGCCCATGCGCAGAAAGCCGAACATCCAATAGATCGAGGTCAGGATCAGCGCGCCGATGCCCACCCCGCCAATGGGCGCGGCCAGCCCGGCCTGCCCCACCACGGCGGTGTCCACCGCGCCAAGGATCGGCACGGTGGCATTCGACAGCACGATCGGCACGGCGATATGCAGAATGCGGCGATGGGTGATGGGGGCCAGTGCCTCAGCCATCCTTGGGCTCGGGCATCAGGAAATGGCCGGTGGCCTGCGCAAACAGTCGGCTGCGATTGTCCTGCCAGCCTTCCACATGGACCGAGGCATAGCGCCGCCCCGACCGGTTCACCCGCGCCCGCGCATAGGCATCGCGCGGCAGGCCGGACCGCAGATAATCGACGGTGAAATCGATGGTTTTGGGCAAGGCGATGCCGGCGGGGTCCGGGGCGTCTTCGCCGGCGGCCTCGACCTGTGGCCAGAGGATCGACCATGTCAGGCCCACCACCGCGGTGACCTCGAGAAACCCGGCGGTTGCGCCGCCATGCAGGGCCGGCAGCATCGGGTTTCCGATCAGCATGTCGCGATAGGGCAGCACCGCCGTCAGCTCATCGCCGCGCCGGTCGAACTGCACGCCAAGGAAGGCGGCGAAGGGGATGGTTTGCACCAGCGCGGACAGCAACCCGTCGCGGCGCTGTTTGACCACCTGCATGGGTTCGGGGCGGCGGCTCATGTCGCCTCCTTCCCGGCGCTGCCATCCATGGCGAACGCCCCGGCAGCGGTGGCCACGGGCAGGTCGGTGTTGTCGTCAAAGGTCTGGACCGAGACAAAGGCCACCGACCGCGACACGTGATAGCAATGCGCCCTGGCGATCAGCCGCTGACCGGGGGTCGCGGCGCGCAGGTAATCGATGCGCAGGTCCAGCGTGGCTACAACCGACATCACGTCGGGGTGGCTGAGCACCGCCGCCCCGGCCGAGCTGTCCATCAGCGCTGACACCACGCCGCCATGCAGCACGCCCTGCGCCGGGTTGCCAACGAAACGATCATCATAGGGCATCGACATCTGCGCGCGGCCATCGCGCACATCGTCGATCTCGATCCCCAGCGCCACGTTATAGGGCAGGTTCGACATGAACTGTCTGGCGATGTCGCTGCTGGCCATGCCGTGCCTTTCCGTTTGCTTGCCAGTGAATTTGTTTCGCAAATTGGCGTTCGGCGCAAGCGGCGCGTTTCATGGCGGTTGCAGCATCGGCACGCATCATTATTCTGGGGTCAGCAGCCACAGAGGAGAGGCCCGTGACAGACGAGCGACTGACGTTCAAGGAAATGTGCGCCAAGTTCGATGTCACGCCGCGCACGCTGCGCTATTACGAATATATCGAGCTGCTGTCGCCGATCCGCGAAGGGCGGTCGCGGTTTTATACCCCACGCGAAGTGGCGCGGATGGTTTTGATTCTGCGCGGGCGTCGGTTCGGGTTCAGCTTGGAGGAAATCCGGCAATGGCTGCTTTTGTATGAAGAAAAAGGCACCGAAGAACAGAACCGTGCCTGGGTTGTGATGGCCTCGGACAAGCTGGAAGATCTGGCCAAGCAGCGTCAGGAACTGGACGCCGCGATCGACGACCTGACCCAGTTGCGCGACAGCGTGCAAAAGGGGTTGTCGTCCTGACATCAGGCGGCTGGCGAATCTGAGCACCGCCTTTTGATTTGCGGAAATGACGCAGCGTCTTAGCTTACGTGCACGTCAACTTCGCCTATATTCGATTCCAGACACCCCATATCCAAGCAAGGGAGGCACGGAATTGACCAAGGGTGAAATGACCATCCGCGAGATGTGCGAAACGTTTGACGTAACGCCCCGCACCTTGCGGTTCTACGAATCCAAGGAATTGCTGTTTCCCGTGCGCGAAGGCCAGAAACGCCTGTTCACGCGGCGCGACCGGGCGCGGTTGAAACTGATCCTGCGCGGCAAACGCTTTGGGTTCAGCCTGGAAGAAATCCGTCAGCTTCTGGAACTTTATGACATCGGCGATCAGCAGGAAACGCAGCTGCGTGAAACGCTGAAAGCCGGGCAGGCGCATCTGCGCGACCTGCAAAACCAGCGCGACGAGCTGGACGAGGCGATATCCGACCTCAACGACCAGATCGCGCTGGTGAACAACCTGATTGCCGGCTTCGACAAGAAGCGCGCCTAAGACACGCCCAGGGAGAGAGACATGCCCACCTATACCGCCCCCACCAAAGACCTGCAGTTCGTGCTGCATGATGTTCTGAATGTCAGCCAAAGCGGCGTGCCCGGCTTTGACGAGCTCGAGGCCGATTTCACCGGCGCCGTTCTGGACGAGGCTGGCAAGCTGGCCGCCGACGTTCTGGCGCCGCTGAACGCCACCGGCGATCAGGAAGGTTGCCGGTTTGAAAACGGCGTCGTCTATACGCCCAAAGGCTTCAAAGAGGCGTTCGAGCAGGTGAAAGAAGGCGGCTGGAACGGGCTGGACATCCCCGAAGAGTTTGGCGGCCAGAACCTGCCCTATACGCTGGCCACCGCGGTGGGCGAGATCATGGTGTCGGCTAACATGGCCTTCAACATGTATCAGGGCCTGACACATGGCGCGATCTCGGCCATTCTGGCCCACGGGTCGGACGACCAAAAGGCAACCTATCTGCCCAAGATGGTCAGCCTGGACTGGACCGGCACCATGAACCTGACCGAGCCGCATTGCGGCACCGATCTGGGCCTGATGCGCACCAAGGCCGAACCGCAGGACGATGGCAGTTACAAGGTGACCGGGCAGAAAATCTTCATCTCGGCCGGTGACCACGACATGTCCGACAATGTCATCCACCTGGTTCTGGCGAAAATCCCCGGCGGGCCTGAGGGCATCAAAGGCATCTCGCTGTTCATCGTGCCGAAATTCCTGGTGAACGACGATGGCAGCCTGGGCGAGCGCAACGGCGTGTCGGTCGGCAAGATCGAAGAAAAGATGGGCATTCACGGCAACTCGACCTGCGTGATGAATTACGACGGCGCCACCGGGTACATGATCGGCGACATGCACAAAGGCATGCGCGCGATGTTCACCATGATGAACGAGGCGCGTCTGGGTGTGGGCCTGCAAGGCTATGCTCAGGCCGAGGCGGCGTATCAGAACGCGCTGGCCTATGCGCTGGACCGGTTGCAGGGCCGCGATGTGACCGGGGTGAAAAACCCCGATGGCCCCGCCGACCCGCTGATCGTGCACCCCGATATCCGCCGCAACCTGATGGATCAGAAATCCTTTGTCGAAGGCGCCCGCGCCTTTACCATCTGGGGCGCCTCGCTGATCGACAAGGCCCACCGCGAAGGCGACAAAGATGCCGAGGGGCTGATCTCGCTGATGACACCGGTCATCAAGGGCTTTCAGACCGACAAGGGGTTCGAGATGTGCGTGGCGGCCCAACAGGTCTATGGCGGCCACGGCTATATCGAGGAATGGGGCATGTCCCAATTCGCCCGCGACGCCCGCATCACCCAGATCTACGAAGGCGCCAACGGAGTGCAGGCGCTGGACCTTGTGGGCCGCAAACTGGCCGCCGACGGCGGCAAACACGTGATGGCCTTCTTCGAGATGGTCAAAACCTTCTGCAAAGAAAACGGCGATGTCGACGGCATGGCCGAATTTGTCGAACCGCTGAAAAAGGCCTCCAAGGACCTGCAGGCGGCGGGCATGTTCTTCATGCAGAACGGCATGAAGAACCCCAATGCGGCGCTGGCCGGCAGCTATGACTTTATGCATCTCTTCGGCCATACCTGCCTGGGGCTGATGTGGGCGCGCATGGCCAAGGCATCGCTGGCCGCGCTGGCCGGTGGCGCCTCTGACGCCGCGTTCTACGAGACAAAGCTGACCACCGCGCGCTACTACATGGCACGTCAGCTGCCCGCCACGGCCATGCACCTGGCCCGCATCGAAAGCGGCGCCGACCCGGTGATGACGCTGGAGGCCGCCAACTTCTGACGACCCGAAAGAGGACCAACAATGCCCAAACGCCTGCGCCTGACCCGCCGTTTCAACGTCGCCATGACCGAGGATGGCTATCGCAACCTGCGCCGCTTCGCCGACGAGGCGGGGCTGGACGCGGGCGAGGCGCTGTCCTTCCTCTTCGAAAACTTCAACTCGGTCACCGACGAAGACACCCTCACCCACCGGCTGCGGCTCTTCAACGCCGAGCTTGAGGCGCGCAAACGCTAGCGCCACCCACCCACGGGCCCCGGCCCCGCCCTTGGCGGGGATGGGGAGAACAAAAATGGCGCGGCACGCGCCGCCTTTTAACAGCAGAACGCCGGCATCCCGGAGGGCCCGTGCATGACAATCAAACTTCACTGTTTCGGCGAAAGCGGCCATTCCTACAAAGCCGCCCTGGCGCTCGAGCTTACCGGCCTCGACTGGGAACCGGTCTTTATCGACTTCTTCAACGGCGAAACCCGCACGCCGGAATTCCGCGAAACCATCAACGAGATGGGCGAAAGCCCGGTGCTGGTCGATGGCGACACCCGGCTCAGCCAATCGGCCGTCATCCAGAACTATATCGCCGAGAAAACCGGCAAGCTGGGCGGCAAAACCGCCGATGACGCGCGCGAGATCTTCCGCTGGCAATTATGGGACAATCACAAGCTTTCGTCGATGGCCGGCATCTGCCGGTTCCAGATGCATTTCCTGCCCGAAGACAAACGCCCCGCCCAGGTCATCGCCTTCCTGCAGGGCCGCCTGAAAGGCACCTATGCCATCCTCGACAAACATCTCGACGGCCGCGACTGGATCGTCGGCGACGCGGTCACCAATGCCGACCTGACCTGCTGCGGGTATCTCTATTACCCCGAGTATTTCGGGTTCGACCGTGCCAACTGGCCCAATATCAACCGCTGGCTGGACAATATCGCCGCCCTGCCCGGCTGGAAACACCCCTATGACCTGATGCCCGGCTCGCCCGCCGACCGCGCCTGAACGGAGGACCCCATGACCGAAGCCTATATCTATGACGCCGTGCGCAGCCCGCGCGGCAAAGGCCGCAAAGACGGCAGCCTGCACGAGGTGACCGCCACCGCATTGTCCTCGCAGATGCTGAACGCGGTGAAGACCCGCAACAATCTGGAAGGGCACGCCGTCGAAGACGTGATCTGGGGCAATGCCACGCAGGTGATGGAACAGGGCGGCTGCCTGGCCCGCACCGCGGTGCTGGGCTCGGATCTGGATGAACGCATCCCCGGCCTGTCGATCAACCGCTTCTGCGCCTCGGGCATGGAGGCCGTGAACCTGGCCGCCAACCAGGTTAAGGGCGGCGCGGGTGATGGCTATATCGCCGGCGGGGTCGAGATGATGGGCCGCGTGGCCATGGGCAGCGACGGCGCCGCCATCGCCGTGGACCCAACCGTGGCGCAGAAAACCTATTTCGTGCCGCAAGGCATCTCGGCCGATATCATCGCCACCGAATACGGCTTCTCGCGCGATGACGCCGACGCGCTGGCGGTTGAAAGCCAGAACCGCGCCGCCGCCGCCTGGGCCGATAACCGGTTCGACAAATCGGTGGTGCCGGTCAAAGACGTGAACGGGCTGACCATTCTGGACCGCGACGAATACATGCGCCCGGGCACCGACATGCAGGCACTTGGCAGCCTGAAGGCCAGCTTCAAGGATATGGGCGAGGTGATGCCGGGCTTTGACGCCGTGGCGCTGCTGAAATACCCGCATCTGGAACGGATCAACCACATCCACCACGCCGGCAACAGCTCGGGTATCGTGGATGGCTCGGCCGCGGTTCTGATCGGCAACAAGGAATTCGGCGAACGCCACGGCCTGAAACCCCGCGCACGCATCGCCCATACCGCCAAGATCGGCACCGATCCCACCATCATGCTGACCGGCCCCGTGCCGGTGACCGAAAAGATCATGGCCGACAGCGGCATGTCGATCTCGGACATCGACCTGTTCGAGGTAAACGAGGCCTTCGCCAGCGTGGTGCTGCGCTTTATGCAGGCCTTTGACGTGGACCACGACAAGGTCAACGTCAACGGCGGCTCCATCGCGATGGGTCACCCGCTGGGCGCGACCGGGGCGATCATCATCGGCACCCTGCTGGACGAGCTGGAGCGTACCGGCAAAGGCACCGGTCTGGCGACGCTCTGCGTTGCCTCGGGCATGGGTGCGGCCACGATTATCGAGCGTATCTGATGCCCAAGATCGACCTGGACACGCTGAAATGGCGCACCGGATCGGGCTATCCGGGCAAGCTGGGCCAGATGTTTGACGGGCGCAGCCAGACCGCGCTGGGCGATCCGCATGGCCTTACGCAGTTCGGCGTGAACCTTGTTCGGCTGGCGCCGGGCGCCATGTCGTCGCTGCGCCACTGGCACATGCAGCAGGACGAGTTTGCCATCGTGACCGAGGGGGAATGCACGCTTGTCGACGACCACGGCGAACATGTTTTGCAGGTTGGCGACTGCGCCGCCTTTCCGGCGGGCGATGCCAACGGCCACCACCTGATCAACAAAACCGACGCGCCGGCGACCTTCCTTGTGGTCGGCTCGCGCACCGAAACCGAAACCGCTTTTTACAGCGATCTGGACATGATGGTGACAGATGAGGGCAACGGCTTTGCCTTCACCCGTCAGAATGGCAGCCCGCTGACCGCCAAAGAAATAGGAGACGACCAATGACCGATTTTACCATGGCCGTGGACGCCGACGGCGTGGCCGTCATCACCTGGGACACGGTTGGCAAATCGATGAACGTGATGAACGAGCAGGGCTTTGTCGACCTGGGCGCGCTGGTTGATCAGGCGCTGGCCGATGACGCGGTCAAAGGCATCGTGATCACCAGCGGCAAAGAGGGCTCGTTCGCGGGCGGTATGGACCTGAACATCATCGCCAAAATGCGCGACAGCGCCGGCGACAACCCGGCCAAGGGTCTGTTTGATGGGGTGATGGGCATGCACGCCATCCTGCGCAAGATCGAGCGCGCCGGCATGGACCCCAAGACCAACAAAGGCGGCAAACCCATCGCCGCCGCCCTGCCCGGCACGGCTTTGGGCATCGGGCTGGAGATTCCGCTGGCCTGTCACCGCATTTTCGCCGCCGACAATCCCAAGGCCAAGATCGGCCTGCCCGAGATCATGGTGGGTATCTTCCCCGGCGCGGGCGGCACCACGCGGCTGGTGCGCAAGCTGGGCGCGATGGGTGCCGCGCCCTTGCTGTTGCAAGGCAAGCTGAACGACCCCAAAAAAGCCAAATCCGCCGGCGTGGTGGACGAGGTTGTGCCCGCAGACGAGCTGTTGGCCAAGGCCCGCGAATGGGTTCTGTCGGAACCCAAATTCGTGAAACCATGGGACGAGAAGGGCTATAAAATGCCCGGCGGCGCGCCGTATCACCCCGCCGGTTTCATGACCTTTGTGGGCGCCAATGCCATGGTGCAGAAAGAAACCCAGGGCGCGTTCCCGGCGGCCAAGGCGTTGCTGTCGGCCGTATATGAGGGTGCTTTGGTGCCCTTTGACACTGCCATCAAGATCGAGGCGCGCTGGTTCACCAATGTGCTGATGAACCCCTCGTCCAGCGCCATGATCCGGTCGCTTTTCATCAACAAGGAAGCGCTGGAAAAAGGCGCCAACCGCCCCGCCGTTGACGATCAGAAGGTCACCAAGGTGGGCGTGCTGGGCGCGGGCATGATGGGCGCGGGCATCGCGCTGGTCTCGGCCCAGGCCGGGATCGAGGTGGTGTTGATCGACCAAAGCCAGGAGGCCGCCGACAAAGGCAAAGCCTATGCCGAGACCTATATGGACAAGGGCATCAAGCGCGGCAAAGCCACGGCTGAAAAGAAAGAGGCGCTGTTGAACCGCATCACCGCCACCACCGATCTGGAGGCGCTGAAAGGGGCCGACCTGATTGTCGAGGCGGTGTTCGAAGACGTGGGCGTGAAGGCCGAGATGACCAAGAAGGTCGAGGCCATCGTTGGCCCCGATTGCATCTTTGCCACCAACACCTCGACCCTGCCGATCACCGAGCTGGCCAAGGCCAGCGTGCGGCCAGATCGGTTTATCGGCATCCACTTCTTCTCGCCGGTTGAAAAGATGCTGCTGGTTGAGATCATCAAGGGGGCCGAAACCGGCGATGTGGCCGTGGCCAAGGCGCTGGACTATGTCCGCCAGATCCGCAAGACGCCCATCGTGGTGAACGACGCGCGCTTCTTCTATGCCAACCGCTGTATCATCCCTTATATCAACGAAGGTGTGCGCATGGTGGCCGAGGGCGTGGCACCGGCGCTGATCGAAAACGCGGCGAAACAGCTGGGTATGCCTTTGGGCCCGCTGCAGCTGACCGACGAAACCTCGATCGATCTGGGTGTAAAAATCGCCAAGGCGACCAAGGCTGCGATGGGTGAAGATTACCCCGAAAGCCCTGCCGATGACGTGCTGTTCAAGCTGTTCGACGAAGGCCGGCTGGGCCGCAAATCCGCCGCGGGCTTCTATGCCTATGACGACAAAGGCAAGCGCACCGGCCTGTGGAACGGTCTGGCCGAAAACTGGGCCGTTTCAGACCACCAGCCCGACCTGACCCATGTGCAGCACCGTCTGCTGATGGCGCAGGTGCTGGAGGCCGTGCGGGCGCTGGAGGAAGGTGTGCTGGAAGACATCCGCGAGGGTGACGTGGGCGCAATCCTGGGCTGGGGCTTTGCACCGTGGTCGGGCGGGCCGTTTGGCTGGCTGGACATTATCGGCGCGGCCAAGGCTGTAGAGATCTGCGAGACTCTGACCACGGCCGAGGGCGACCGGTTCACCACGCCCGCCTTGCTGCGTGAACTGGCTGAAGAAGGTGAAAGCTTTTATGGCCGTTTCGGCCCCGAAGCCAAGGCGGCGGCCTAAACCGTCGCCAGATCGGCCACCAGCTGTCGGGCGATGGCTGGGGGCTGCACATGATACCCTGTTTCGACTGGCCCGGTTGCTGCTTCCAGCGGTGATCGGGCCGCGGTCTTGATCAACAACAAAAGCCCACCATTGACATAGACCAGCTGATCCTCGGCAAAGCTGAGGGAATAAAGCACGCTTTCAGGTGCAGGTTCGGCAGGTTCGATCCCCGCAAACCCATCCAGCGCCGAGGCCGCCACCACGGCGAACGGGTCACGGCACAATGCCTCGGCCAGGTCGCTTTCCACCATCACGCCCTGCCCCGGCATCACCGAAATGGCACGATCCAGACCCAGCGTTCCGGCCGGAATGCGGCGCGGCCAAAAGGCGGGCGGGCAGTTTTCCGTAACAACCCGGGCAGGGATTTCCGCGATGTCGGTGATTTCCTGAAAACCGTTGTCAAAGGTCAGAACCTTGTCGCCCGACCGCAATTGGTCCAGCGTGAACCAACCATTGCCCGTTGCCAGCATGGCATTAGCGGGCAGAACCCAAGGGGCGTTGCCGAACCGGCAATCTGCGCCGTCCCAAATGCCCGATGCGCCTTCGGACGCGCGGCGGAACAATGACTTTCCCATTCTGGCGGCAAACAACGACATGGCAAACTTCCCTAGCGGTTATCGGCCGAGCCTTCTGGCCCGTTAAGGGAGAGTTAATTGTGTCATCTCGACCGCTTTTCGCCCAAATCCGGGCCGAAATGTGGCATTCGCATGGCCGAAATGGAGAATAATTGGGAAATCGCGAAATTGGCGCCGTATGGTTAACAATTGGTGTCGGGATCGAAGCTGTATCCGAAGCGCGCGATGTCTTCTGCACAGATTTTGGCCAAAAGCTCAGAATCAGGCGCGGAATAGGCGGTGCGATAGTCGCGTGGCCGATCCGAGGCATTGGTTGGCGCAATCGGCCACAGGTTGAACCCCAGGTGGTCCCAAACCGGTGCAAGGTCCTGTTCCAAATACTCGAGCCGCACAAAGCACCCCCGTTCTGTACCGTCGGGCGCGGTGACGTAGTGGCCATAGCTGTCGGCCTCTAGCGATCGACGCGTATGGGGGTGGTTCAAGAAGCCGCTGAAATCCTGATCCCGGGCAAGCTTGACCGCAGGGTGGTCAAAGCTTTGCATGCGCAGCCAATGGTAATAGCTGACCACGCGATCCCACGGGTTTCGGACCAGCGTAAAAACAAAAGCCTGCGCAATCCATTCGGCGCTGACCAACCCCTCGATATCGGCAAGCCGCGCGTGTTTCCACAACCGGCCTGCGCTGTGCAGGCCCTTGATCCGCCCGCGTCGCCGTTGCGCCTTGGGCGTGTCACCTATCAGGATATCGTCGGCCATCGCCCGCCCCTCGAGCGCGAGAGACAGCGCCGTGCCCCCGGTCTTTGGGATATGCACGAAAACATAGTTGCGGCCGGGCGAGATGATCATGCCCGCACTCTAGACCAGCCGCCCCCGATTGTCGCGGGCGCAATGGCGGGCTATGGTAGGTTCAGAGCATGTAAATCCGGGCCCAAAAGCAACAACATGACCGCCCTGCAAGAGTATCAGCGATTGGAAAGCCCCGGCATTTGGCGGCCGGGTGGCGACGCGCAACGGCGCGACGTTATCGTGTCGTTTGGGGAAGCGTCCCTGGTGATCTCGGACAACAATGACGTGGCATTGGCCCATTGGTCATTGGCGGCGCTGGTGCGGCGCAATCCGGGAAAGGGTCATCCCGCGATCTATACGCCCGAGGGCGAAGACGCGGACGAAGAGCTGGAGATCGAAGACCCCGAGATGGTCGAGGCGATCACCCGCGTTCTGACCGCCATCGAAAAGTCGCGCCCGCATCACGGCCGGTTGCGTGGGTTGCTGATGGCGGGCGGTGTGGCGGCGGTTGTGGGTCTTGCGGTTTTCTGGCTGCCCAACGCGTTGCGGCAACACACGGCGCGGGTGGTCCCGGACCCGGTAAGAACCGAACTGGGCGACCGGATGCTGGCGCAAATCGGGCGGGTATCCGGATCGGCCTGCCGGGTCCCGCAGGGCATGGCCGCGCTGCGCCGCCTGACCGCCAAGCTGCCCGGCGGATCGCGCGATATCACCGTGCTGCCCGCGGGCGTCACGGTGTCTGCGCACCTGCCCGATGGACGCATCCTGCTGAATCGCGCCGTGGTCGAAGATTACGAAGAGCCCGAGATCGTCGCCGGTTTCATTCTGGCGGAACAAGCGCGGGCCAACACGCGGGACCCTATGCTTGCGCTGCTGTCGCAAAGCTCCATCTGGGCAACGCTGCGCCTGCTGACCACCGGCGAGATGCCGGAAGACAGCTTGTCTCAATACGCCGAGATTTTGGTATCTGCCCCAATGGAATCCCCCCCGGCCGACGCGCTGCTGACCTTGTTCACGCAGGCAGGTATCGCCGCCAGCCCATACGCCTTTGCCGTGGACCCGTCGGGCGAAACAGTACTGGACCTGATCGAGGCCGACCCCGGTGCAACGAAAGACGCCACCGCTTTGATCAGCGATGGCGACTGGATTACCTTGCAAGGTATCTGCGGAGAATGATCAGCGCAGATAGGCGTCGCGGAACCCCGCGCGTTTAATCTGTGCCAGCGCTTGTGCCACGGCAGCGTCGGTTAATGGCCCGGCCATCAACTGTTCCAGCACACGCCCTTTCGACGTCTTTTTCTTCAGCGTGACCGGCAGGCCCAGCGCCTGCAGCTTGGCCACGGCGGCGCGCGTGTTGGACGGTTGCCCAAACAAGGCCACCTGGATGAACCGGTTGCCCTGAGGCTGCGCCTTAGTGGACAGTTGCGATTTTGCAGCCGGCACCGGGGCCAGCCCCAGGTCAACGCGTTGTTCGCTGTAATCGGTATAGGGATAGTCCAAATGCGACAGTCGGCGCGTTACGTCCTGCCCGGTGGTCACGTCGATCAATTTGCGCGGCACTGTTTGGGTCCACAAAAGGTCCATCGCGGCCTGACCGGCCGCCGTACCCTTGCCACGCTGCGGGTTCAGGCGGTCATCGCTCCACGCGGGTTCATAACCTTCAGGGATCGTGATCGCAGCGGTGCGTGGCTGTGTGACCGTCAGGCGCAGCGGCGCAGCGGTGCCCGCATTGCGGACGGTTGTACGTGGGACAACAGGACGTGCGGTTGGCACGGACGCAACCGACGTTGTAGCCGGCCGCGCAGTCGGGACCGGTTTGACCGGTTTTGCAACGGCAACCGCAACAGGGGCCGCGACCTTGCCACAACGCACACCGATCCGCTTGCTGTCCAGATACCGCGCCGACAGGATTGGCGCACCGTTGCAGGCATCACCACGTTCGGCCCGGGCCATGGCCTGAGCATCCGACGGCAGTTGCGGTTTGGCCGGCGCCGCGGCAACCGCTGCTGGCTTGGCCTTCGCCTTGGGCTTGGCCGCAGGTGTCGGTGTGGCCGCAACGGTGGCTTTCTTCACCTTGGGCTTGGCAGCCGGCTTGGGCTGTTCAGCCACACGAGGCTGCTCTGCCGCCTTCGGCTTTTTCTTGGCAAAGGTTGGTGTCTGCCCGCACACGACCTGTCGGTCGCGCGTTACGCGCGGCACCCATTCAACCAGACCGGCATAGCCGGCCCGGATATACACACATCCACGGGAATCCACATACTGCTTCCCAGTGTAGGTGGCCGGCGGTTGTTCCGCCGGTCCGGTGTCTTTCTGCAACGAGCGGGCTTCGGCAATGCCTGTAACCAAAACCATCGAAAGCGCAGCAGACACCAGTGTTTTACACGCCTGCATCACTATCCCCACAAAATATGGGGTAATGATGCCGGATTGGACACAATCCGTAAAGTGAAAACTACTTTATTTTGTACCGAACATGCGGTCGCCCGCATCTCCTAGGCCCGGAACAATATATCCATGCTCGTTCAGCTTCTCATCCACAGATGCTGTGACGATTGGTACGTCGGGATGCGCATCGCGCATGCGCGCGATCCCTTCCGGGGCAGCCAGCAGGCAAAGGAACCGGATATTCGTCGCCCCGGCCTCTTTCAGCAGGTCAATCGCGGCGGCGGACGAATTGCCGGTGGCCAGCATCGGGTCCACGGCGATCACCAGCCGATCCTCAAGGTTCTCGGGAACCTTGAAGTAGTATTGCACCGGTTGCAGGGTCTCTTCGTCGCGGTAAAGCCCCACGAACCCCACCCGTGCGCCGGGGATCAGGTCCAGAATACCGTCCAACAGGCCATTGCCCGCCCGCAGGATCGAGATCAGTGCCAGCTTTTTGCCTGCCAGAACCGGCGCGTCGATGGTTTGCAGAGGTGTCTCGACCTCTTGCGTTGTCATCTCAAGCCCGCGCGTCACCTCGTAGGCCAGCAGGTGCGAGATTTCGCGCAGCAAGCGCCGGAACCCTGCGGTCGAGGTGTCCTTGTCCCGCATTTGCGTCAGTTTGTGTTGCACCAACGGGTGATCGACAACGGTCAAATGGTCAGTCATAGGCCCCCTCCAGTTTCTGACGCAGTGCGTCTTTGGTCTCGGCATCGCAGAAAGCGGCGTCCACCGCAACGGCATTCACAGTGGCAAATTCGCTGCCGCCCCAATCCTGATGGCGCGCAAGGTTCTCGTATTCGGCGGTCATCGTGGTGTGGAAGAACGGCGGGTCGTCGGTGGACACGGTCACCTTCACGCCGCGCTCCATCAGTTTGCTGATCGGGTGATCGGCCCAGGTTTGGTAAACACCCAGCGCCACGTTGGACCCCGGACACACCTCCAGCACGATGCCGCGTTCCGCCAGATCGTCGACCAGCGCCGGGTCTTCGATGGCGCGCACCCCGTGGCCCACGCGTTCCACCCGCAGATCGTCGATCACCGCGCGCACACTGGCGGGGCCACCCCACTCGCCGGCATGGGCGGTCAGGTGCAACCCGGCCTCGCGCGCCATGTCGAACGCATAGGCGAAATCGGCCGGTTTGCCGGCCTTCTCGTCGCCGCCCATGCCCAGCCCCACCACGAATTCGCCCACGGTTTCCGCCGCGCACAGCGCCGAGGCGCGCGCCTTGTCCGGCCCGAAATGGCGCACCGGGGTCACGATGCACCGCATTTGAGCGCCAAAGTCGCGCGTGGCCGTGTTGGCCGCCGCCTCGATCGCCGCCAGATAATCGCGCCACGCATCCACGTCGCCACCGCCGCAGAAATCCGGCGAAATGAAGCTTTCGGTGTAAATCACCCCATGCTCGGCCCCGGCCTGCAGTACGGCCAAGGTCAGGTCGTGGTAATCCTGCGGGGTCTGCAGCACCGAAGTCGCGGCCTCGTAAACCTGCAGAAAGTGCCAGAAATCGGTGAAGGCATAGCCGCCGCTTTCATCGAAAACCTTTGAAATATCAACCGATTTTCGCTTGGCCAGGTCGCGAATGAACGACGGCGGTGCCGCGCCTTCGATATGGTGGTGCAGTTCAATTTTGGGCAGGTTTTTCATTGGTCTCTTGTTACTCCCAGATGGTCCAGCGCCAGCGTCGCCACGTCGGTAAACCCGATCAGGCCCAGATCGCGCCGCCCCACGCCATGGGCCAGAACCGGCACGCGTTCGCGCGTGTGATCCGTGCCCGGCCAGGTCGGGTCATTGCCATGATCGGCTGTGAAAATCATCAGGTCACCGGGTCGCATCGCGGCGAAAAGGGCAGGCAGCTGCGCGTCGAACCATTCCAGCGCGCGAGCATAGCCCGACACGTCGCGCCGATGACCGTAGAGGCTGTCAAACTCAACGAAATTGGCGAAGGTCAGGCTGCCGTCGGGCATCTCATGCACGGCATTCAGCAGATGACCCATCAGCGCCGCGTCGTCGCCTTTGACCACGCTGTCGATCCCGCGCATCGAAAAGATGTCGCCTATCTTGCCCACCGCATGCACCTTGCGCCCGGCCTTTTGCACGATGTCGCAGATCGTGTCGGCCGGCGGGGCGATGGCAAAATCGCGGCGGTTAGCGGTACGCGTAAACCCGGTTTCGGCGTCTCCGACAAAGGGCCGCGCAATCACCCGGCCCACGCGCATGTCGTGCAGCATCGGCGCCAGGGTGCGGCACATGTTCAGCAGCCGGTCCAGCCCAAACACCTCTTCATGCGCGGCGATCTGGAACACGCTGTCGGCCGAGGTGTAACAAATCGGCGCCCCGGATTTCAGGTGCTCGGCCCCCAGCCGCGCGATAATCTCGGTGCCCGAAGCGTGGCATCTGCCAAGGACCGCATCGGTGCCCGCAGCCGCACAGGCGGCATCCACCACCTCTTGCGGAAAACAATCCGGCACGTTTGGAAAATAGTGCCAGTCCCATGGCACAGGCACCCCGGCCAGTTCCCAGTGGCCCGAGGGCGTGTCCTTGCCGGGCGAAATCTCGGTTGCGGCGCCCCACAGTCCCTGCGGCTTGGCGCCCATTTCGGCCAGTGACACACCCGAGGCGAGGCGCACCGAAGCGCTCAACCCCAGATTGTCGAGATTGTGTAATCGCAACGGCCCGCTACGCCCGTTTTCGGCACGGCCATCGGCACAGAATTGTGCGATATGTGCAAGCGTGTTGGCCCCGGAATCCGGCAGATCACCGTTGAAAAACGCGTCGGCGTCGGGTGCTCCGCCACAGCCGACCGAATCCATCACCACAAGGAAAACACGGGCCATCAGGTGATCCTTTCGCGGATCAGCGGCGGGATCGCCGGATGGGTGTCCCCCACGGTATAGGCCGCGCGCACGGCGGCCTCGGCCTTGGCCGCGGCGTCGCCATCTGCGGCGTGCACCATGGCCAGCGGTGTATCAGGTGCTACAACTTCGCCCAGTGGCAGCAGCCCGGACAGACCCACCGACGGGTCGATCTTGTCGCCGTCCCGCAGCCGCCCGCCGCCCAGGCCCACAACGCTCATGCCCAGCGACTGGCCATCGATGGCTTCGACCACCCCGGCCTGCCCGGCCATCACCGGGCGCATCACCCGCGCGGCCGGCAGCCGGTCGCGCCAGTTTTCCACAAAATCCATCGGGCCACCCAGTTCGGCCACCATGTCGCCAAAAATCTCGGCCGCCGCGCCGCTTTGCACCGCCTGCCCGATCTTCGAGGCGCCATCCTGCACGCTGTCGGCCAGCCCCCCCAGATGCAGCAACGTCCCACCCAGCGCCCGGCACAGCTCGGCCAGCGCCTGCCCGCCGGGATCGCCCGTCAGCACCTGCATCACCTCGATCACCTCCAGCGCGTTGCCCGCCGATGGCACCAGCGGCTGGTCCATATCGGTGATCAGCGCCTGCGTCGGGCAGCCCGCACCGCGCGCCGTGCCCACCAGGGCGGCGGCCAGATCGCGCGCCTGCGCCATGTCCGTCATAAACGCGCCCGAGCCAACCTTGACGTCCAGCACCAGCCCGCCCAGCCCCTCGGCCAGCTTCTTGGACAGGATCGACGCGGTGATCAGCGGTACGCTTTCCACCGTGCCGGTCACGTCGCGAATCGCATAAAGCCGCTTGTCGGCCGGGGCCACATCAGACGAGGCGCTGACAATCGCGCAGCCGATGCGCCCCACAAGGTCCTGCAAACGGTCCGTCGGCAATTCGGCGCGCAGGCCGGGTATCGCCTCCAGCTTGTCCAGCGTGCCGCCCGTATGGCCCAGCCCGCGGCCCGAGATCATCGGCACATAAGCCCCGCAGGCCGCCAGCGCCGGGGCCAGTACCAGCGAGACGCAATCACCCACCCCGCCGGTGGAATGCTTGTCCAGCACCGGGCCCGGCACGTCCCACGCCATCACCGCGCCGCTGTCGCGCATCGCGGTGGTCAGGGCAACGCGCTCGCCCTCGGACATGCCGTTCAGCAGCACCGCCATGGCAAAGGCACCCGCTTGCGCGTCACTGACACGCCCATCGGCCAGCCCAGCGGCAAAATCCCGGATCGCGGCATCGGGCAGCGCCTTGCCATCCCGTTTCGCGGCGATGATCTGTCGGGTGTCCATGGCGCCTCAGGTCCGGTCCATATGGCCCGCGTCAAACGCGCCGGGCAACAGGTCGGCCACTGTCACGGTTTTGGTCTTGCCGTCGGTGGTGGCCATCGTGACCGTCACGTCACCCGCCGCAAATTCGGCCAGCTTCTGGCGGCACCCGCCACAGGGCGGCACGGGGTCGGGGCTGTCGGCAATCACCGCCACCTCGGCGATCTGGTATTCGCCCGCCGCGCACATGGCCGCGATGGCCCCGGCCTCGGCGCAGGTGCCTTCGGGATAGGCCACGTTTTCCACGTTGCAGCCGGTATAGACGGTGCCGTCAACGGTTCGCACGGCCGCACCAACCTTGAAGTTCGAATACGGCGCATGGGCGTTTTCGCGGGTTTTGGCGGCGGCTTCGATCAGACTCATGACGGGAAACTCCTTTTGATCCACTGTGAAGCCGCCCGCGCGGCGATGCAAGGCATCGAGCGTTGACGCTAACATGTTTCGTTGCGACAATTTCCACGGAATTTCTACCAATCGCCCCCTTGCCACAGTGCCGTGGCACGCGTATGCCGCAGGGGATAGTTTAACATTAAACTAATTCATTTCGGGGGAATTATGTCCGAAGACAACGCCACGAACGCCCGCGCTGCGGCGCTGAAATACCATGCAACGCCCAAGCCCGGTAAGCTCGAGATCCGCGCGACCAAGCCAATGGCGAACGGACGTGACCTGAGCCTGGCCTATTCCCCTGGCGTGGCCGAAGCCTGTATCGAGATCAAGAACGACGCCCAGACCGCCGCCCAATACACCGCGCGCGGTAATCTTGTGGCGGTGGTGTCGAACGGCTCGGCGGTTCTGGGGCTGGGCAATATCGGGGCGCTGGCCTCGAAACCGGTGATGGAAGGCAAGGCGGTTCTGTTCAAGAAATTCGCCAATATCGACTGTTTCGACATCGAGGTGGACGAGGCCGACCCCGAGAAACTGGCCGAGATTGTCTGCGCTCTGGAACCCTCGTTCGGGGCCATCAACCTCGAGGATATCAAGGCGCCCGATTGTTTTGTGGTCGAAAGGATCTGCCGCGAGCGGATGGGCATTCCGGTGTTCCACGATGATCAGCACGGCACCGCCATCGTGGTGGGCGCCGCCGCCACCAACGCGCTGCGCGTGGCAGGCAAGAAGTTCGAAGACATCAAGGTGGTGTCGACCGGCGGCGGGGCGGCGGGCATCGCCTGCCTGAACATGCTGCTGAAGCTGGGGGTGAAACGCGAAAACGTCTGGCTCTGCGACATTGCCGGGCTGGTCCACGAAGGCCGGACCGAAGAGATGACGCCGCAAAAGGCCGATTACGCCCAGCCCAGCGATCTGCGCACGCTGGATGACGTGATCGAAGGGGCGGATCTGTTCCTGGGCCTGTCGGGCCCCGGCGTGCTGAAACCGTCGATGGTGGAAAAAATGGCGGCGCAGCCGATCATCTTTGCCCTGGCCAACCCCACGCCCGAGATCATGCCCGAGGACGCCCGCGCCGTGGCCCCGGATGCAATCATCGCCACCGGCCGGTCGGATTTTCCGAACCAGGTGAACAACGTTCTGTGTTTCCCCTTCATCTTCCGCGGGGCGCTGGATGTGGGCGCGACCGAGATCAACGACCAGATGCAGCTGGCCTGCGTGTCAGGCATTGCCGAACTGGCCCGCGCCACCACCAGCGCCGAGGCCGCCGCCGCCTATCAGGGCGAGCAGCTTACCTTTGGCGCCGATTACCTGATCCCCAAACCGTTTGACCCGCGCCTGATCAACGTGGTCGCCGGTGCCGTGGCCAAGGCCGCGATGGAGTCCGGCGTGGCCCAGCGACCGTTGGAAGACCTTGATGCCTACATGGCACAGCTTGAAGGTTCGGTCTTCCGGTCAGCGCTGATCATGCGCCCGGTCTTTGCCGCCGCCGCGCAGGCCGAGCGCAACATTGTTTTTGCCGAGGGCGAAGACGAGCGCGTGTTGCGTGCCGCGCAGGCGATGATCGAGGAAACCACCGACCGCCCGATCCTGATCGGTCGTCCCGAAGTGATCGAATCCCGGTGCGAACGCGCCGGCCTGACGATTCGACCCGGCACGCATTTTGAACTGGTGAACCCCGAAAACGACCCGCGATACCGCGACTATTGGGGCACATACCATCAGCTTATGGCGCGCAAGGGTGTAACGCCTGATCTGGCCAAGGCCATCATGCGCACCAACACCACGGCCATCGCCGCCGTCATGGTACATCGCGGCGAGGCCGACAGCATGATCTGCGGCACGTTTGGTCAATACGGCTGGCACCTGAACTATATCAGCCAGGTTCTGGCGCGTGACGGGCTGCACCCGGTGGGCGCGCTCAGCCTGATGATCCTCGAAGATGGGCCGCTGTTTATCGCCGACACCCATGTACATGCCGAACCCACTGTCGACCAGATCGTCGAAACGGTAGTTGGCGCGGCCCGCCATGTGCGCCGCTTTGGCCTGACACCCAATATCGCGCTGTGTTCACATTCGCAGTTTGGCAATCTGAACACGCGTTCGGGGCTATTGATGCGCGGGGCGATGGAACAACTGGACGATATGGCGCCGGATTTTGCCTATGAGGGCGAGATGCACACCGACGCCGCTTTGGATGCCGAACTGCGCGCGCGGATTTTCCCCGATAGCCGCATAAACGGCGCGGCCAATGTCCTGGTCTTTGCCAATACCGATGCAGCTTCGGCCGTGCGCAACACGCTGAAAATGCGGGCGCGCGGGTTGGAGGTGGGGCCGATCCTGATGGGCATGGGCAACCGCGCCCATATCGCCACGCAATCGGTTACGGCGCGCGGGCTTTTGAACCTGTCGGCGCTGGCTGGTACACCGGTGGCCCACTACGGCTGATCGCGCGCAGGTTTCAGAATGTTTGCGCCACCGGGGCGCAAGTGCCGCAGGCGGGCGCCTTGCCCTTTGGTGCGCGGTATGCGCATCTTGTCCGTACGAGAGCATGCAAATGTATACGGATGAGGAGCCGTGACATGACCTATGCTAAGAGCTATGCCGCCTGGCAGGCCGATCCAGAAACCTTCTGGATGGATGCTGCGGGCGCAATCGACTGGGACCGCGCGCCCTCGAAGGCGCTGTTTGAAGATAACGCCCCGCTTTACGAGTGGTTCTCGGACGGCATGGTCAACACCTGCTGGAACGCGGTGGACCGGCACGTGAAATCGGGGCGCGGAACGCAAGCGGCGATCATCTATGACAGCCCGGTGACCGACACCAAGGCCACGATCACCTATGCCGACCTGCAGACCCGCGTGGCGCGACTGGCCGGTGCGCTGGCGCAGCGCGGCGTGACCAAGGGCGACCGCGTGGTGATCTATATGCCCATGGTGCCCGAGGCACTGGTGGCGATGCTGGCCTGCGCGCGCCTGGGCGCGGTGCATTCGGTGGTGTTCGGTGGCTTTGCCGCGCATGAACTGGCTGTACGCATCGACGATGCCACGCCCAAGGCGATCATCGCGGGCTCGTGCGGGATCGAACCCAGCCGCGTGGTGAAATACAAGCCCCTGCTGGATGACGCCATCGAACAGGCCACCCACAAGCCCGAATTCTGCGTGATCCTGCAGCGCGAACAGTGTCTGGCCGACCTCGTGGATGGCCGCGATTTCGAGTGGGATGCATTTCAGGCCGACGCGCCGTTGGCCGATTGCGTACCGGTCGAAGGCAACCACCCGGCCTATATCCTTTATACCTCGGGCACCACCGGGCAGCCCAAGGGCGTTGTGCGCCCCACCGGCGGGCATCTGGTGGCGCTGAACTGGACCATGCGCAATGTCTATGCGGTAGAGCCGGGCGAGGTATTCTGGGCCGCGTCCGATGTGGGCTGGGTCGTGGGCCACAGCTATATCTGCTATGCCCCGCTGATCCATGGCAACACCACCATCGTGTTCGAGGGCAAGCCTGTGGGCACACCCGATCCCGGCACGTTCTGGCGGGTGATGTCGGAACACAAGGTCGCTAGCTTCTTCACCGCCCCCACCGCGCTGCGGGCCGTCAAACGCGAGGATCCGGCCGGCGACTATATTGGCAAATATGACCTGTCGGCGCTGCGCAATGTCTACCTTGCCGGCGAACGGGCCGACCCCGATACGATCACCTGGGCGCAGGATAAGCTGGGCGTGCCGATCATCGACCATTGGTGGCAGACCGAGCTGGGCTATCCGGCCGTGTGCAACCCGGTGGGGATCGAACTGCTGCCGGTGAAACCCGGCTCGCCCGCGGTGCCGATGCCCGGCTATGCGATGAAGATCGTGAATGACGAGGGCGACGAGATGCCAGCGGGCGAGCTTGGCGCGATTGTCACCCCCCTGCCCCTGCCACCGGGCACCCTGCAGACCCTGTGGAACGCCGAGGATCGGTACCTCAAAAGCTATCTGACCAACTTCCCCGGCCATTACGAAACCGGCGATGCGGGGTATATTGACGAGGATGGCTATCTGTTCATCATGGCGCGCACCGATGACGTGATCAACGTCGCCGGGCACCGGTTGTCGACCGGCGCGATGGAGGAGGTTCTGGCCGCCCACCCGGATGTGGCCGAATGCGCCGTGATCGGCGTGTCGGACGCGCTGAAGGGTCAGGCGCCGGTGGGCTTTGTCTGCCTGTCGGCCGGGGTGGATCGCGATCATGGCGACATCGCCACCGAATGCGTCAAACTGATCCGCGATCAGATCGGCCCGGTGGCGGCGTTCAAACAAGCCTGCGTTGTGTCGCGCCTGCCGAAAACCCGGTCTGGCAAGATCCTGCGGGCCACCATGGTTAAGATCGCCGACGGTGCCGATTACAAGATGCCCGCCACGATCGAGGACCCCACCGTCCTTGATGAAATTGGTGCGGCATTGAAAACATTGGGCTATCCCGGCTGACCGTTGATCCCGAAAATTGCGCGCACTTGCCGATTTAGACAGGTTGGCTGGTGCGCGTGTCGTGGTAAGCATGTGTAGTTGCAACCCTAACGAGTGCCGACGTTCGGTCTCAACTGAGGGTAAACCACGGAGACTGTGTATTGAGTGACCCTGACATGTCCATGCCCCAATCGCCCGACCGGCAGGTCACACAGACCCGCGCGGCGCTATTGGGGCACGACATGCGTAACGCTATTTCGGACATCCTCAGTGGGCTAGAGCTGTCTGACCTGTCGTCGATGGACTATGCCATGGCCCAGCAATTGCGCGCGGTGCAAAGCGCGGCGCGGCAATTGGCACGGCTCAGCGACGAGGTGCTTGCGCTGGTCTCGGGCGAAGCGCTGCCCTCGGACACCGGCCCCGCCGTGATCCAGTTGCCCGAATTCCTGCAAGAGCTGGCCAACCGATGGCCCACCAGTGCGGCCAACCCCGTGGGTCTGACCCTGAAAATGGGGGCCGACCTGCCGCGACTGATCGGCACACCGGAACGTGCGCTGGAACGCGCGTTGGTCAATATCATTGGCAATTCGATGAAACATACGCCCAAGGGCGTGGTCACGCTGGGCGTTACCTTGGACAGCCACGAGGCATTGCGCTTTACCGTGCGCGACACCGGGCGCGGTTTCAGCGACGAAGCACTGGCGCGCCTGTTTGAACTGGGCGGTCGCCCGGCCGCAAGTGCGACACCGGGCACGGGCATGGGCCTGCACATCGTGCGCGAACTGGTGGACCGCATTCGCGGCCGTCTGGACATCGCCAACGCGCCGGACGGTGGTGCGCAGGTCAGTATCATCCTGCCCCGCACCGCCTGGGCCCCCGGCGTTTCGCTGCAATCTGCCGAAAATGCCCCGCCCGATCTGACCGGGAAAACCGTGCTGGTGGCCGAGGACAACCTGACCAACCAGCTGCTGATCCGCCAGATGCTGGAAACTCTGGGCGCGCGCTGCATGGTGGCCGCCGATGGCGAACAGGCGTTGAACCTGTTGCGGCGCCTGCCCATTGATCTGGCGTTGGTCGACATAGAAATGCCCCGCCTGTCGGGTCTGGACGTGATCACCAGCTGGCGCGCCGATGAAACCAGCAAAGGCGCGGATCGCTTGCCGATCCTTGCGGTGACCGCTTTTGTCCTGTCGTCGAACCGCGCTCAGATCTATGACGCCGGGGCCGATGCGATTCTGGCCAAGCCGATCATGAGTTTGGAAAGCTTTGGCCAGGCCATCGCGGCACTTCTGGCCAAGTTCGGGACACCGCCCCAGGTTGCGTGCGAGCAAACCGCGCTGGAAGGAACCCTGCACCTCGATCGCCTTCTCGCCCTTGCCGGCGAGGCCCACGGGCGCGAGTTGATGTCGCGCCTGATACAGGATTTCGCGACGGTATCGATGGGCATCGAACGGGCGTTGACCAATATGGACTACGCCGAAATGCGGGCCCACACGCATGTTCTGATCTCTTTGGCCGGGGCGGTCGGATCATCGACGCTGCAAGGCAAAGCCGAACAATTGAATGACGCGGCAAATTCAAACGACAACGGGGTTATCTCGAAGATTGCGCCAGGTGCCGTTGACGATCTTGCCGAAATCCGCAACTGGCTCGCCCAGCAAAACGAAACCCGTTTCGGCGAGGAGCGCGCATGAAGCCACTGTTGCTGATCGAAGACACAGCCTCGTTGCAGATGGTGTACGAATCTGTTTTGCGCGGCGCGGGACACGAGGTTGTCTCGGCTTCGACAGCGGCAGAGGGCGCAGCCCTGTTTCAGAAACACGCGCCCGACGTTGTGCTGCTGGACCTGATGCTGCCCGACCGGTCGGGGCAGGAATTGATGCGCGACCTGCTGGAGATCAAGCCCGATACAAACGTCATCGTGGTCACGGCCAATGGCTCGATCAACCGCGCGGTCGAGGCGATGCGCGCCGGGGCCTATGAATTCCTGCTGAAACCATTCAACGAACAACGCTTTCTGAACGCGGTGGAAAACGCCCTTGATGACGGCAATCGGTCCAAACCTACCACCAGCCCCGGCACGGCGCCCGGCGCGTTCGGCACCTTCGTCGGCAGTTCGCCCCTGATGCAGCAGGTTTATGCCCGCATCCGCTCGGTCGGGCGGTCAATGGCCACGGTGTTCATCACCGGTGAAAGCGGCACGGGCAAAGAAATCTGTGCGCAGGCCGTGCACGAGAAATCGAACCGCGCCAATGGGCCCTTTGTTCCGTTGAATTGCGGGGCAATCCCGTCCGACCTGTTGGAATCCGAGGTGTTCGGGCACCTCAAGGGCTCGTTCACCGGCGCGATTGCCGACAAGCCCGGCGCGGCGGCGGTGGCAGATGGGGGCACGCTGTTTCTGGACGAGATCTGCGAGATGGACCTGAACCTGCAGACCAAGCTGCTCAGGTTCCTGCAGACATCGATGATACAACCCGTCGGCGCGCCAACGCCGCGCAAGGTGAATGTCCGGATCATCTGCGCAACCAACCGTGACCCGATGGAAGAGGTTCGGCGCGGTCGGTTCCGCGAGGATCTGTACTATCGGCTTCACGTGGTGCCGATCCACCTGCCCCCCCTGCGGGATCGGGGCCATGATGTCATCGAAATCGCCGAAGCGTCGATCGCCCGGTTCGCCAACGACGAAGGCCGCGCCTTCACCGGTCTGGACGAGGCCACCAAGCAATTGTTTCAACAACTGGAATGGCCGGGCAACGTGCGGCAATTGCTGAACGTCCTGCGCCACGCCATCGTTCTGCATGACGGCCCGTTGGTGACGCAGGATATGTTGCCACTGGACCTGCGCCACGAGACCGAGGCGCTGAGCCACGCCCCCACGGCCCCCATGGTGGGCGCGCCGCCGCGCGTGGCGCTGGACGGGTTGTTGGGCAAAACCCTTGCCGAGATCGAACAATTGGTGATCGAAGAGACCATCCAACGCCACGGCGGGTCGGTGCCACGCGCCGCACGGGTGCTGGATGTGTCACCCTCGACAATCTATCGCAAGCGCGAAAGCTGGGCGAAAAAGCCCTGATGGATAAAAATTTAGATGCCGATCCTTTGCGGTTATCCGGACGGTGGTCTGCCGAAATCAGGCAAATTGCTCGCGGATAAGGCGCTCTTCCAACCCATGGCCGGGGTCAAACAGGATGCGATGGGCCACGTTGGGCTCGGACGCGATCTCGACCGACACCACGTTACAGGCGCTGCGGCTGTCGGCATCGGCCATCACCGGGCGCTTGCTGGGCTGCAACACGTCAAAGCGCACCGTCGCGCCTGACGGCAACAAGGCGCCGCGCCACCGCCGCGGCCGGAACGCCGCCATCGCCGTCAGCGCCAGAACATCCGAACCGATGGGCAAAATCGGCCCGTGGGCGGAATAGTTATAGGCGGTGGAGCCCGCTGGGGTCGACACCAGCGCCCCGTCGCAGACCAGCTCGTCGAGCCGCACCTTGCCATCGACCGAAATGCGCAACTTGGCCGCCTGCGAGCCCGCGCGCAGCAACGCCACCTCGTTGATCGCCAGCGCTTCGTGCATGGTGCCGTCCACCCCCATCGCGCGCATGCGCAGCGGGTGAATCACCTCCTCCTCCGAGGCCTGCAACCGTTCGATCAGACGGGGTTCGGCATATTCGTTCATCATGAACCCAACCGTGCCGCAATTCATGCCGTAGACGGGCGTATCCAGATGCTGTGTGCCGTGCAGCGTCTGCAGCATGAACCCGTCCCCGCCCAGCGCAACGATCACATCGGCCTGTTCGGGCGGCACGTCGCCATGCATGGTCGACAGATGCCGCCGTGCCTCTTCGGCGATCTCGGTGCCATTTGCCAGAAAGGCGATATTGTCGCATTGGCGCATGGTGCGGCCTCCATTCGTTGTAACAGACTTTGCCTGCCACGCCGCGAAAGACAAGACCGTGCAGCCCGCCAAGGTGAAATCTATTCATAACTATTTCCAACCCATCGGGGCTTTTTCATCTGTTACATTTCCTTTAAAAGCCCGGACGAAACCGGCACCAAGGCACCCTTAAGGAGATGTCAGATGAATGCACCCCACCGTGACAACGGCTTTTTCACCGAAGATCTGGCCACACGCGACCCCGATATCGCCCGCATCAACGGCCTTGAGCTGGAACGTCAGCGCGACGAGATCGAGCTGATCGCCTCCGAGAACATCGTTTCCAAGGCGGTCATGCAGGCGCAGGGCTCGGTCCTGACGAACAAATACGCCGAAGGTTATCCGGGCCGTCGTTATTACGGTGGCTGTCAGATCGTCGATATGGCCGAAGAGCTGGCCATCGAACGCGCCAAAGAGCTGTTTGGGGCAGGCTTTGCCAACGTACAGCCGAACTCCGGCAGCCAGATGAACCAGGCGGTGTTCCTGGCCCTGCTGCAGCCGGGCGATACCTTCATGGGGCTGGACCTGAACTCGGGTGGTCACCTGACCCACGGGTCGCCGGTGAACATGTCGGGCAAGTGGTTCAACGTGGTCAGCTATGGCGTGCGCCAGCAGGACGAGATGCTGGATATGGACGAGATCCGCGCCAAGGCGCTGGAACACAAACCCAAGCTGATCGTCGCCGGCGGCACCGCCTATAGCCGCGTGTGGGATTGGGCCGCGTTCCGCGAGATCGCGGACGAGGTTGGCGCTTATCTGATGGTCGATATGGCCCATATCGCCGGTCTGGTTGCCGGTGGTCAGCACCCCTCGCCCCTGCCGCATGCCGATGTGGTCACCACGACCACGCATAAATCGCTGCGCGGCCCGCGTGGCGGCATGATCCTGACCAATGACGAGGCCATCGCCAAAAAGGTCAACTCGGCCGTATTCCCCGGCCTGCAGGGTGGCCCGCTGATGCACGTGATCGCCGCCAAGGCTGTGGCCTTTGGCGAGGCGTTGCAGCCCGAGTTCAAAGACTACGCCGCGCAAGTGGTCGCCAATGCCCGCGCCATGGCCGATCAGCTGATGAAGGGCGGCATCAACATCGTGTCGGGCGGCACCGACAACCACCTGATGCTGGCCGATCTGCGCCCCAAAGGCGTCACCGGCAAGGCCGCCGAAAAGGCGCTGGGCCGTGCCCATATCACCTGCAACAAGAACGGCGTGCCGTTTGATCCCGAAAAGCCGTTTGTCACCTCGGGCATCCGCCTGGGCACACCCGCCGGCACCACCCGCGGTTTTGGCGAGCCCGAGTTCCGCCAGATCGCCGACTGGATCGTGCAGGTCGTCGACGGGCTGGCCGCCAATGGCGAGGACGACAACGCCGAGGTCGAGAACCGCGTGAAGGCCGAAGTGGCCGAGCTCTGCGCCCGCTTCCCCCTCTACGACGGCATGTAATCAAACCGGGGCGCCCTGCCATTGGGCGCCCCGATGCTTTTCGGGCTTGGCAGCGCGGCACGCATCCGCAAAGCTGCGCCCATGACCCAGGCACCCCCCTTTATCCCCGCTGAAACCGTGGCCCGCGCCCTGACGCCGGACGCGTTGATCGACCAGATGGCCCGCGCCCTGATCGCGTTTTCCGACGGCTCGGCCCCGCAACCGCTGCGCAGCTCCACCCCGCTGGACGGGGACGGCGTGATGTTGTCGATGCCCGCCCGGTTTGGCGATATCGCGGCGGTGAAAGTGGTGACATTCTGCCCCGGCAATGCCGATCTGGGCCTGCACACGCATCACGCCGTGATCGTCGCGCTGACCGCCGATACCGGCATTCCCATCGCGATGATCGACGGCACGCTGGTGACCACGCTGCGCACCGCCGCCGCCTCGGCCGCTGCGGCGCGCGGGGTGGTCGATCAGGCCAACCGCATCGCGATCATCGGCGCCGGCGTGCAGGGCCGCGCCCATATCGATGCGTTCCGCCATCTCTACCCCGGCGCGCAGATTGTCGTCACCAGCCGTACCGCCGCCAACGCGCAAGCCCTTGCCGCCGATTCAGGCGCGAAATTTGCCGAAACCGTCGATGCCGCCACCCGGGACGCGCAGATTGTCATCGCCTGCACCTCGGCCCGCGCACCTGTGCTGTTTGATCACCACATCGCCGATGGCGCGCTGGTCGTCAGCGTCGGCGCCCCCCTGCCCGGCTGGCGCGAGCTGGATAGCAGCCTTTTGGCCCATGGTGTGATGGCCGACAGCGTCGCGGGCTGCAACGCCGAATCGGGCGACCTTTTGGCCACCGAACGACAAGCCGATGTCGAGATGGGCGCGATTCTGGCCGGGACCACCGCCGCACCCACCGGCCGGGTGCGGGTGTTCATGTCGGGCGGGCTGGCTGTCGAAGACGCCGCCGCCGCCGAACTGATCCTGCGCGCCGAGGGGCTTTTACCCGGCTAAACTATTGCAATACCGCCCGACGTGCTTCGGCCGGGGTCATGCCCGTCCAGCCGTGAAAGGCGCGATAGAACGAGTTCGGGTCGCGATAGGCCAACAGGTACGAGATCTCTTCCACGCTCATCTCGCCCGACCGCAGGTATTTCAGTGACATCGCCTCGCGCGTTTCACTCAGCAATTCCTGGAACGACCGGCCCTCGATCTTCAGCTTGCGCTGCAGGCTGCGCCGGGTGATCACCAACCGCTCGCACACAGCCTCGATCGTTGGGTTGCCCGCTGGCAGAAGCTCTACCAGTGCGGATTTCACCCGTTCCGAGGTCAGCGCCTGCCCGTCCTGCTGACCCATCTTGTGGTTCAGGTCCATCTGCACCTGGTCCAGCAAATCCGCATTGGCCGAGATCAGCGGCAGCGTGGCGTCGCTGTGCCGCAACACGATCTCGATATTCCGGCTTTCACGAATCGGGCAATTCAGCAACGAACGCGCCGCCGTTGTGGCGGCGCCGGCCTGTGGCATACTGACGGATAGCGGGTCCAGTTGCGGCAGCACCGAATTGCGCATCATCTCGGTCAGGTAAACGATTTCGAACATGGCCATCGACGGCGTCGCAATGCGGCCACCGGCAAACACCGCCGTAATCTCAAAGCCGCGCTCGGTCGTGGCGGTTTCAAGCGCGACCGGGGCGATCAGCGGTTTAAAATCTGCAAGCCGCCGCACGCCCTCGCCCACATTTCGGCTGGCACAATAGGCCAGCGCGGCGGGAATCGTCACGGCTCGGGCAAAGCTTTTGCCAATTTTCACCGCCAGATCGGGGTCATCCGACACCTCGAACATCCCTTGCCACACGCGGAAGAACTGGGCCTCGGTCAACCCCTTGGATGGGTCATCCAACGCATCTGCAGGCACCCCTGCATGGCGCAGAAGCGCGGGTTTGTTGAGATCGAAATAGGTGCAGACCTGTTCGATTGCAGGAGCAATCTTGTATCGGAATTGCCGCGCCATGTTCCCTCCACCGGCGAAAAACTGGGTGTTCAGGATATGAACAGATTGGCGCGAATTGCAACATGGATTGCGCCATCGGCAAGCGTATTGGCGCGGATTGTTAGAAATCCAGGCCCAGGTCCAGCGTGGAAACCGAATGTGTCAGCGCCCCGGCCGAGATGTAATCCACCCCGGTCGCCGCCACCTCGGCGATGCGGGCACGGCGCATGTTGCCCGAAGCCTCGGTCACCAGCCGCCCATCCACCATCGCCACCGCGCGGGTCAGGGTGGCCGTGTCCATATTGTCCAGCAGCACGACATCGGCGCCGCCCACCGCCAGAACCTCGGCCAGCTGGTCCAGCGTATCCACCTCGATCTCGACCCGCATCATGTGCGAGGCATGGGCCTGAACCGCGTTCAGAACCGCGCTCACCCCGCCGGCGGCGGCGATATGGTTGTCCTTGATCAGGATCGCGTCCGACAAGCCGAACCGATGGTTGAACCCGCCGCCATGCAACACCGCCTGCTTTTCCACCGCGCGCAAACCGGGCGTGGTTTTGCGGGTACAGGTCACGCGGGTTTTGGTGCCCGCTGTCTCGGCCACGAACCCGGCGGTCATCGTGGCAATGCCCGACAGCCGCCCGGCAAAGTTCAGCGCCACGCGCTCGCCCGACAAAATGGCGGCCGCGTCGCCCGCGATCTGCATCAGCACGTCACCCGGCGCACAAGGGCTGCCATCGGGCAACAGAGTGTCCACCTGCAACCCCGCATCCACCAAGGCAAAGGCAATCCGTGCCACCTGCATCCCCGAAACCACACCCGCCTCGCGCGCCCGGATCGCCGCGCGATAGGTGGTGCCGGACGGGATCACCGTGCGGGTGGTAATGTCGCCATTGGTGCCCAGATCCTCGGCCAGCGCGTTGCGCACCATGGGTTCGATGACGAAATCGGGCAGCGGTTGCAGGGTCATGATTGAACCTCGTTCACGGCGGCGGCGCGGATGTCCATCGCCTGTTGCAGGGTGATATGGGTACGTTCCGGCGTCTCTGGCGACGGGTCCGGGTAATCGGTGCGGGCATGCGCGCCGCGGCTTTCCTGACGCTGCAAGGCCGCCGCCGCAATCAGCGTGGCCGTGGCGCACATATTGACAAAGCTGGGCACCTCGACATTGCGCGCCTCAAGCTGTGCGATCGCGACCAATGCGGCCTTCAAGCCCTCTGCATCGCGCAAAACACCCACATCGCGGGTCATGACCTTTCGCAGCGCGGCGGTATCGGCCTCGGGCGCGGTCCAGGCCGGTGCCCCTTCGAACGCGATGGCAAGCGTCGGGGCGGCCATGCCCTCGGGCAATTCAGCAGAGATATCCATCGCCGTGATGCGGCCATAGACCAATGCTTCCAACAGCCCGTTCGAAGCCAGCCGGTTCGCCCCGTGCAGCCCCGTGGCCGAGGCCTCGCCGCAGACCCACAAACCGGGCAGCGATGCGCGCCCATTCGGGGCGGTTTCAACCCCGCCCATGTGGTAATGGGCGGCGGCGGCAACGGGGAACGGCTGGGTCACAGGATCAATCCCATGACGTGCGCAGGCGCTGGCAACGGTTGGGAACTGCTCGACAATCCGGGCTCCAATTGCCGCGCGCGTGTCCAGCATCGGGCGCCGCCCGGCCCGCCATTCGTCGAAGATGGCGCGCGCCACCACGTCGCGCGGGGCCAGCTCGGCATCGGGATGCAGGCCGGTCATGAACCGCGCGCCCTCGGCATTGACCAGCACCGCGCCTTCGCCGCGCAACGCCTCGGTCGCCAGCGGCGCCGGGTCCTCGCCCACATCCAGCGCGGTGGGGTGGAACTGCACAAATTCCGGGTCGGCGATCCGTGCACCGGCCCGCGCGGCCATGCCGATCACCTGCCCGCGAATACGCGGCGGCGTGGTGGCCACGGCATAAAGCCCGGCCGAACCGCCACCAGCCAGCAACACCGCCGGACCTGTCATTAACACAGGGGTGGAACCGCCGGGGGCGGAACTGCTGATCCAAACGCCACGGACCCGGCCGCCTTCGACATGCAATTCGGTCGCCAGCGCGCCTTCGACCACCTGGATCGAGGGGGTTTTTTGTACGGCCTCGATCAGCGCCGCCATGATTGCGGCACCGGCCTGATCACCCTTCACCCGCACCACGCGGGCATAGCTGTGCGCGGCTTCGCGCGACAGCACGTAATCGCCACCATCGGTGCGATCAAACGGCGTGCCCAGCGCGGTCAGGTCCAGAATATGATCACGCGCCTCGGCGGTGACCAGTTGTGCGATATCCGGCACCACCAGCCCCGCACCGGCGGCCACCGTGTCATCGGCATGCGACCGGGGGCTGTCACCCAGGTCCATCGCCGCGGCCACCCCGCCCTGCGCCCAGGCCGAGCTGGCCCCCTGGCCCAGCGGATCGGGCGAGATCATCAGCACCGGGCGCGGCGCCAGTTTCAGCGCCGCGTAAAGCGCGCCAAGCCCCGCGCCCACAATCAGGACGCGCCCGGTATCCTGCGCGGCGGCGGTGCTCAGAGGCCCAGCTCCTGCGACAGGTCGATCATCCGCTGCACGGCGCGGCGCGCATCCTTGGCCACGGCGGCGTCCACCTCGACCTGGCCGGTCATGGTGTGCAAGGCATACAACACCTTTTCCAGCGTGATCTTCTTCATATAGGGGCACATGTTGCAGGGTTTGGCGAACTCAACCTCGGGCAGCTCGTCCGAGATATTCGACGCCATCGAACATTCGGTCACCAGCATCGCCTTGGCCGGTTTGTTGTCATGCACCCATTTGATAATGCCACTGGTCGAGCCGGTGAAATCGGCCTCGGCCACCACGGCGGGTGTGCATTCGGGGTGGGCGATGATTTTCACATCCGGGTCGGCCTCGCGATAGGCGCGCAGATCCTCGGCGGTATACAGCTCGTGCACGATGCACGACCCCTCCCACCACACGACCTTTTTCTTCGACTGCGCCGCCACGTTCTGCGCCAGAAACTGGTCGGGCGTCATGATCACCGTGTCGCCGGGCATCGCATCCACGATCTGCACCGCGTTGGCCGAGGTACAGCAGATGTCGGACGCGGCCTTTACCTCGGCGGTGGTGTTCACATAGCTGACCACCGGCGCGCCGGGATATTTGGCACGAATCTCGGCCACGCCCTCGGCGGTGATGCTTTCGGCCAGCGAGCAGCCCGCCGCCATATCCGGCATCAGCACGGTTTTTTCGGGGCTCAGGATCTTTGACGTCTCGGCCATGAAATGCACGCCGCATTGCACGATCACATCGGCATCCACCTTGGTGGCCTCGATCGCCAGTTGCAGGCTGTCGCCCACCACATCCGAGATACCGTGGAAGATTTCCGGCGTCATATAGTTATGGGCCAGCACGACGGCGTTGCGTTCGGCCTTCAGCTGATTGATGGCGCGGACATAGGGCGCATAGATCGCCCAGTCGGCTGGCGAGACCACCCGCGACATGCGCCCATAGGTTTCCCCCATCTCTTCGGCCAGCGTCAGGGACGGCGACAGATCGTAATGTTCGGAAAGAGTTGCCCGTGCGGCAGTGAGGTCCAGCATGAAAATGCCCCCCCTTGGTTAAAGCTGAAGCGCAACTTAATCCCTGCCGAACGTGGAAACCAGCCCTAAAATCAAGGGTTTTTCGACCATTTGGCAAAATAACGAACCGGTGAACAAGCCTACCATTGTAAACAAGCTTACCAATGGATACCTATACAGCCATCCAACCGAACGGGACCTGACGCATGGCCAAACAGACGACGGCGAAACCCAGTTCAACCGGTGGCTGCCCGCTGCTGGAATGCCTGTCGGTCATCGGCGGCGCATGGGGGCCCAGCATCATCTGGAACCTGTCTCACGGCCCGATGCGGTTTTCCGAGCTGAAATCTTCGATCACGCAGGTCTCGCCCAAGGTGCTGACCACCCGTTTGAAAGAGCTTGAGGCCAACGGCGTTGTGGACCGCCGCGTATTGGACACCTCGCCCCCTTCGGTGGAATACAGCCTGAACGAATTCGGCCACCGCCTTGTCCCCGCGATCGAGGCGATCGCCAAGGTCGGTATGGACATTTGCGCGGCGCGGGAAGCTGAAAAAGAAACGGCCGCCTAACAGACCATCGCCAGCGCCAGCCAGCCACCGATTTCCGCGGCTTTTTGTGTGGCACCCAGAACGTCTCCGGTTTGCCCGCCCAGTTGTTTCATCGCCAGGCGCGCCACAACCCCGGCGCCAAGGATCACGCCCCCGGCCACGACAATCGCAGACCACCCCAGCGGCAGCAATGCCAGCGCCGCCATTGCGCCGATCACCATGATTGTTCCATCCGCCCTGCCGCCCGACGCCGCATGGCCAAGCCCGTCGTCGCGCACCGGCGGCAACAGGATCAGCGCCGCCGCCATTGCCGCACGGCTGGCGACGCCAATGGCGATAAACGCCCAGAATACCGGCGCGGCCTCGACAATCCCTGCGGTGATCAGGCCCAGCGACAGGATCAGCGCCAGCACGCCATAGCTGCCGATCCGGCTGTCGCGCATAATCTCCAGCTTGCGGTCCTTGGTGGCCCCGCCACCCAGCCCGTCGGCCAGATCAGCCAGGCCATCCTCGTGCAGCCCGCCGGTGGCCAAAACGCCCGCACCAATGGCCAGTAACGCGACCGCAAACGGGCCCAGCCCCAGAACCCCCGCCAACCAGAACACCAGCGCACTGATTGCCCCCACCACCGCGCCCGCCAGCGGAAAGGCCCAGCGGCTGTCGGCCATCGACGGGGTTTCGCCCCCCACCGGTTTCACCGGCAGCCGGGTCAGCAACATCAGGGCCGCGTGCAGTTCGGCATGCCGGCTCATCCGCCCGCCACCCCGGCCTCGGCGAAGGTGGCCATGCCGTTATGGCACTCCAGCGCCGCGCGCAAAACGCTCAGCGCCAGCGCCGCGCCCGAGCCCTCGCCCAGCCGCATGTCAAATTGCAGGATCGGCGTCTTGCCCATCGCCTTCAGCAGCATCGCATGTCCCGGCTCGGCCGATTGATGCGCCACAAGGCAATGATCCAGCAACGCCGGATCAGCCATATGCAAGGGCGCAGCCGCCGCCGTGCAGATGTAACCATCCAACAGCACCGGAATGCCTTGCGCCCGCGCCGCCAGAATCGCGCCGCAGATCGCCGCCTGCTCGCGCCCGCCCAGCGCGGCCAGCGTGCCCGCGCCCGACAAGCCCGCATGGCGCGCCACCGCGGTTTCCACCACCGCAACCTTGCGCGACACACCCGCGGCATCCGACCCGGTGCCCGGGCCAACCCAGTCGGCAGCCGCACCGCCAAAGGCCGCGTTGGCCAGCGCCGCGGCGATGGTCGAATTGCCGATCCCCATCTCGCCCAACAGCACGATATCGGCGCTGGGGTTCACCGCCGCCGCACCGGCGTCCAGCGCGGCCTGCGCATCTTCGGCGCCCATCGCGGGGCCTTGAGTGATGTCGCCGGTGGGCCGGTCCAGCTCCAGCGCGATCACCGAAAGGTCTGCGCCCGCGGCACGGCACAGCTGATTGATTGCTGCACCGCCATGTTCAAAATTCGCCACCATCTGCGCGGTGACCTCTTGCGGGAACGGGTTCACGCCCTGTGCACAAACGCCGTGATTTCCGGCAAAGACCAACGCCTGCGCGGTGTTGATCACCGGTTTCTCCGTCCCCTGCCACCCGGCCATGAAGATCGCCAGATCTTCCAGCCGGCCCAACGCGCCGGGGGGTTTCGTCAACTGGTTCTGCCGGTCCGTCGCCGCGCTGCGGGCGGTCTGGTCCACACCGGGCAGCGTGGCGGCCAATCCGGCCAGCGTTGACAGGTCAAATTGCGAAGTCGTCATTCGGTTTCACCTTCAAAGGGTGGCCAGCAACGGCCAAATACAAAGTATCACATTGCGCCGCCACCATTTGGTTCAGCACACCCGCCGCGTCGCGAAATTCCCGCGCCAGCGCATTTTCGGGCACGATGCCGCCGCCGACCTCGTTGGTTACCAGAACCACGGGCGCGCTTTGCTCGGCCAGGGCCGCCACCAGGGCCGCACCTTCGGCCCGCCAGTCGCGCTCGTCATGAATCAGGTTCGACAGCCACATCGTCAGGCAATCCAGCAGGCGCGGCACACCATCGGTGCGCCACAGCGCGCCCACCACGTCCAGCGGCGCGTTGACCGTGCGCCATTCAGGACCACGCCGCGCCTGATGCTCGGCAATCCGCTCGGCCATTTCGTCATCCCAGGCCTGCGCCGTGGCGATATACGCCACCGGCCCGCCAAATTGCAGCGTCAGCCGCTCGGCGATCGCGCTCTTGCCGGACCTTGCCCCGCCTGTGACCAGTATCGACTTTCCCATGGATCCGTGAGAAAGCAGAAAGCGCAAGCAAAGGAAAGATGGATTGACCGGGCCTGCGGCATATTGTGACCTGTTTCTGATCCGCCACGCACCGGCCGACACCCAAGGGCGGCTTTGTGGCCGCACCGATGTCGGGGCTTTGCTGCAAGGTTGTTCGGCACAGGTCGCGGCACTGCAATCCCGCCTTTCCACCCCCGAACTGCCCCTGATATCCAGTCCCGCGCGACGTTGCGTTCAAACCGCCGAGGCCCTTTGGCCCGGTCGTGCACCAAGCGTCGATGCCCGGCTGTGGGAGCAGGATTTTGGCGTGCTTGACGGCGCGCCCGTTGCCGATATCCCCGATCTTGGTCCGCTCAGCCGCGCTGAATTGGCGCAGCATCGCGCTCAAGAGGGTGAGAGCTTTGCCGATCTCTGCGCCCGCGCCGCGCCAGCGCTGACCGGGGTTTCGCAAAGCAGCATCCTTGTCGTACATGCGGGTGTCATCCGGGCGGCCCTTGCGTTGGCTCTGGGCGATATCCCCGTCGGGCTGGCCTTCGATATCGGCACCCTGTCCCTGACCCGCCTGCGCCGGTTCCCGGACGGATCCTACGCTGTTCTGTCGGTGAACGAGGGCGCGGCATGATCCGTGTGGCTGGCCACTTTGGCGAGTGGCTGCAAGGCCGGCTTGGCCCCGACGGCCCGGTGGTTCTGGTTACCTTGCCCTGCACCGGGGTCGGTGTGACTGCGCGCCTGATGCCCGGCCCGGCAGGGCTGACCGATGACGCCGCCGCGCTGATTGCCACGGACCGCGCCACCGCGTTCCTGCATGGCCTCGGCACCCGGCTTGCCAGCCGCATCGACCTTGCGCCCGATTGCACCCCGGGCATGGGCACCGGCATGTCCACCGGCGCCCTGGTCGCCCTTGCCCGGATCGCGGGCGCTCAGACGGACGCCCTGCCCGCCGCCTGCATCGCTGCCGAAGGGGCCAGTGACCCGCTGATGCTTTCCGCGCCCGATCGCGTTCTCTGGGCCTCGCGCGAGGGGCGGGTCATTGCCCCGGCCCCGGCCGTGCCCGTGGCCAAGATCGTCGGTGGTTTCTACGGCCCCGCCCAACCGACCGACCCCACCGACAACGGGTTTCCCGACATTTCAGACCTCTGGGACCGGTGGCAAAACGCCAAAACCCTGCCGGATATTGCCGCGATTGCGGCCCTTTCAGCCCAGCGTACCACGGCGCTGCGTGGCCCCGCGGATGATCCGATGTCCGCTTTGGCCGACGCCACAGGCGCCCTTGGCCATATCCGCGCCCATACCGGCGCGGCCCGCGGATTGGTGTTTGAACCCGGCACGGTGCCGGCGGGCATCGATGAAAGCCTGACCCGTGCCGGGCTGCGCGACATAAGGCATTTCACCACCGGAGGGCCCACGTGACCGGTTTCTGCGCCGCCATGGCCATCGCCCTGCTGCTGGACGCCCTCTTGGGATGGCCCGATTGGCTTTATCGCCGGATCGGTCACCCGGTGACATGGATCGGCGCGTTGATTTCGGTGTTGGACAAACGCCTGAACGGCGCAGGCCATGCAAGCCGCGCCAAAGGCACCTTTGCGGCACTTCTGGTGATCACCGCCGCGACCGTGCCTGCCATCGCCCTAAGCGGGCTGTTGCCCGGCGGCATCTGGGGTGTTGTCCTGACCGGTGCCCTGGCCTGGCCCCTGGTCGCGGCCCGCTCGTTGCATACCCATGTGGCCGCCGTTGCTCGGCCGCTGGCGGCCGGGGACCTGCCCGGCGCACGCCACGCTGTCTCGATGATCGTGGGCCGCGACCCGGCACAGCTGGACACCCCCGCCATTGCCCGCGCAGGGTTAGAGAGCCTGGCCGAAAACGCCTCGGACGGGGTGATCGCACCGCTGTTCTGGGGCGCGGTCGCGGGGCTGCCCGGCATCGCGGCTTACAAGGCGATCAACACGCTGGACTCCATGATCGGACATCGCACGCCGCGACACGAGCGGTTCGGCTGGGCCGCGGCCCGGATCGATGATGTGGCAAACCTGATCCCCGCGCGGCTGACGGCAGGGCTGATCATGCTGGCCGCGGGCCGCCCCGCGGCTATCTGGCCCATCGTCCGGCGCGATGCCCGCCATCACCGCTCGCCCAACGCGGGCTGGCCAGAAAGCGCCATGGCCGGTGCGTTGCACTGCCGCCTGTCCGGCCCCCGCACCTATGCCGAAGGGAAAACCAACGAGCCCTGGCTGAACGCCGATGCCCCCGACCCCGACGCGGTAAAAATGGCGCAGGGCCTGCGCTTGTTCACACGGGCAACGGCCCTGTGCGCGCTGGCTCTGGTCATTTGCGCCGCAATCTGACAGAGGAGTGATCATGCGTGATCACGGTGGAAATCTGGATACGGCCATCGCTGAATTTGGCGGCGCGCCGGGCGATTGGATCGACCTGTCGACGGGGATCAACCCGCGCCCATTTCCGGTGCCCGAACTGTCTGCCCGCGCCTGGACCGCCCTGCCCACAAAAGCTGATCTTGCGGCGCTGACCGAAACCGCCGCCCGGGCCTTTGGTACCACCGCGCCCATGGTGCCGCTTGCCGGAGCGCAGGCCGCGATTCAGCTGATGCCCCAACTGGCCATGCGTGGCCGCGCGCGCGTTCTGGGCCCAACCTATAACGAACACGCCGCCAGCCTGCGTCAGTCGGGATGGCGGGTCGAGACGGTGGAGACCCTGTCTGCACTCGAAGGTGCGGACCTTGCCGTGGTTGTGAACCCCAACAACCCCGACGGGCAACGCCACACCCCTACCGATCTGCGCAACCTGGCCCGCGCCACCGGCCTGCTGATCATCGACGAAAGCTTTGCCGAGCCGCACCCGGGCCTGTCCGTTGCCCCGCACCTCACCAAGGACACACGCGGAATTGTGGTGCTGCGCTCGTTTGGCAAATTCTTCGGCCTTGCCGGTCTGCGGCTGGGGTTTGCCATCGGTGGGGAAGCCAACATCGCGAAACTGGCCGAGATGGCCGGGCCATGGCCGGTATCCGGTGCGGCGGTTCAGATCGGACTGGCCGCCTATGCCGACGAGACATGGCGGGGCCGGACCATCAACCGCCTTGCATCAGATGCCGAACGGCTGGACGGTCTGGCGGCCAGGGCCGGGTGGGTGGTCAAAGGCGGCACGACCCTGTTCCGGCTTTACGACACCGGCGATGCAGTGGCCACGCAAAGGCAATTGGCGCACCATCACATCTGGTCGCGTGTCTTCCCTTACTCCAAAGGGTGGATGCGGTTGGGCCTGACCGATGGCGACGCCAACTGGGCGCGGCTGGAAAAGGCCCTGACCTAACGCGCCACCGACAGCAGGCCCGGCACGTCCAGATGTGTCGCGACATGGGTGGCCAGATCATCCAGTACCGCATCGACCCCGGCTTCGAATTGCAGGTCCGACTTCGGGGCACCCATCCCTGACAGATAGGCCGAGCGAAAGCTGTCATCGCTGAACATACCATGCAAATAGCTGCCAGCGACGCGCCCATCGGCCCGCATCGCGCCCTCGTCGCGGCCATCGACCCTGGCAAAGGGTCGGGCGCAATCAGGGCCATCCGTGCGGCCAATATGGATCTCATAACCGCGCATGGGCTGGCCGGTTGGCACATGTACTGCCCGCACCTGCCGCAGCGCCTTGGCCGGGGTCATGACCGTTTCCACCTCTAACAGCCCCAGCCCCGGTGTGCTGCCTGCCGGGCCCTCGATTCCGTCAGGGTCATGCACGGCGGTGCCCAGCATCTGGTAGCCGCCGCAAATGCCCAAGACGCGCCCGCCCCGGCGCATGTGCGCGGCCAGGTCCACGTCCCAACCCTGATCGCGCAGAAAGGCCAGATCGCCGCGTGTGGACTTGCTGCCGGGGATAATCACCAGATCAGCGTCGCCCGGCACGGCTTGCCCCGCGCGCACCATGGTTACCCGGCACCCGGCCTCGGCCGAAAGCGGGTCCAGATCGTCGAAATTGGCGATCCGCGACAGCGTCAGCACCGCGATGTGAAAGCCGCCCGTCCCGCGCGCAGCGCCCAGATCCTGCGCGTCTTCGGCGGGCAGCCGATGCGCGCCGTCGAACCACGGCAGCACCCCAAACCCGCGCCACCCGGTGTGGCGCTCGATCAGGGCATAGCCATCGTCGAAAAGCGACGGGTCGCCGCGAAACTTGTTCACCATAAAGCCCGCAACCATCGCCGCGTCTTCCGGGTCGATCACCGCCTGCGTGCCGACAATCTGCGCGATCACGCCGCCGCGGTCGATATCTCCGGTCAGGATCACCGGCACATCGGCGGCCCGCGCGAACCCCATATTGGCGATATCACCGGCGCGCAGGTTGACCTCGGCCGGGCTGCCCGCGCCTTCGACGATCACCAGATCGTGCGACGCCTTCAGGCGGTGGAAACTTTCCAGCACATGGGTCATCAACCGCGGCTTCAGCGCCTTGTAGTCGCGCGCCCGCACCGTGGTCAGCCGCTGCCCCTGTACCACCACCTGGCTGCCCATATCGGTCTCGGGCTTCAGCAGAACCGGGTTCATGTCCGTATGCGGCGCCACCCCGCAGGCCCGCGCCTGCAACGCCTGCGCCCGGCCGATCTCGCCGCCATCCTCGGTCACGGCCGCGTTGTTCGACATGTTCTGCGGCTTAAACGGCGCCACGCGCAGCCCGCGCCGCACCGCAGCCCGGCACAGGCCCGCCACCAGCATCGACTTGCCCACGTTCGAGCCGGTGCCCTGGATCATCAGCGCGCGGTTGGATTTTGGATCAGTCATCGCCGGCTCTTCTAACGCGCCGCGCCTGCCGCGCAAACCCATCCGTTAAACTTCCGTAACCGCGCCGCCCGCCGGGCGGCGCCCCCGCGGCGGGGGAAGCCAAAAGTTTAAACTGCGGCCTTGGCCCCGGGCTCAAAGTTTAAAATCCCCGTTAAACATCGCCAGACCGGATGGTCACCACCGTCAGCTCGGGCGGCATCGCGATCCGCACCGGGATCCCCGAACAGCCCAACCCGCCCGACACCACCAGATCGCGCCCGTTTTCATGCACATGGCCATAGGCGTAGCGTTCGCCAAAGGCCGAGGGCACCACATAGGCGCGGTTGCGCAGGCGGATCTGGCCGCCATGGGTATGACCGCTCAGCGTCAGGTCCACCCCGTCGGGCAGCGTGGCAAATACATCCGGCTCGTGCGCCAAAAGCAGGGTGAACTGGTCCCGCGATGTACCTTTCAGCGCCTTGCCAAGGTCGTCGATGCCATGGCCGTAATTGCGCCCGAATACCGGGATTTTCTTGCGGTAATGCGACCGCTGAGATCCCAAGCCGGCCAGGGTAAAATCCTGATTTTTATGCGTTATTTCGACCGCCGCGTTTTCCAGAACCTTCAGGCCCTGCACCGCCAGCAACCGGTGCCAAAAGGTCTCGGCCTGGTTTTCGGCCTGCGCGACGGGGTCGTCGCGCCAATCGTGATTGCCAAACACCGCGTAAACGCCCAGCGGCGCGTGCAGCGCGCCCAAAGCGTCGGCCACCGCATCGGCCGAGACCCTGGTGGCCGGAAACACATGGCCCGGATAATCCCCCATCAGCGCGATCAGATCACCGCCAAGCCCTTGGGCCTGCTCAACAATTCGCCGCACCCGCGCCACCGACATCCAGGGCCAGCAGGCATGCAGATCGGCCACCATGACGACCCGCATCTCGGGGCCGTGCCAACACGGCAACGACAGGTGCCATTCCTTGACTTTCACGCTCATGGGAAATTCTTTTACTTACAAAGGCTTATCTAGAACTCCACCCCCGCCTGCGCCTTGATGCCGTCGCGGAACGGGTGTTTCAGCAGGGTCATCTCGGTCACCATATCGGCGGCCTCGATCAGTTCGGGTTTGGCGTTGCGGCCGGTCAGGCAGACATGCGTCATGTCGGGCTTTTCGGTCAGCAGAAAGCCGACCACATCGTCGATATCCAGATAGTCGTTGCGCAGCGCGATGTTGATTTCATCCAGCAAAACAAAGCGGTTAGCGGGGTCGCGGATCAACTGCTTGGCCAGTTCCCAGCCCGCTTCGGCCTTGGCAATATCGCGGGCACGGTCTTGCGTTTCCCAGGTGAACCCCTCGCCCGAGACATAGAACTTGCAGGCCTCAGGGAAATGGGTTTCGAGGAAATCACGCTCGCCCGTGGCCATCGCGCCCTTGATGAACTGCACCACGGCGCAGGGCATCTCATGCGCGATACAGCGCATGATCATGCCGAATCCGGCGCTGGATTTGCCTTTGCCGGGGCCGGTATTGACGATGATCAGACCCTTTTCCTCGGTCTTGGTGGCCATCATCTTGTCGCGCGCGGCCTTGATTTTCTGCATTTTCGCTTTGTGGCGGGCGTCGATATCGTCCATGAAAACTCTCTGCGCTTGACAAGGGCGCGCCCTTCGGCGCATTCGGTTCTGCACTGGTTCCTGCCACATGGCAGGTGAAAAGGGAATGCAACACGGGCCCCAAAGGCCCCAAGCGCAGCCGCCCCCGCGACCGTGACCGGAGAGGCCCCCCTCGCCACTGGCAAGATGCCGGGAAGGCCGGGACGCCGCCCAAGCCACCGCTTGGACATCCGCAAGCCGGGAGACCTGCCAGTGACGACGATACGTGAACCGGACGGGGTGTTCCGGTGACGGGTCCGGCCCCGGCTTGCCCGCCATCTGCCCTCCGTCTTCATCCCGGCCTTTGGGCCGATAAAGGAATGAAGATGACTGAAATTGTGGAACTTCTGGTCTGTACGACCTGCCGGCGCGGTCAGCCAACCGATGCCGAGGGGCCGCGCCCCGGCGCGGTGATGCTGGACCGGTTGAGCGCGGCGAACCTGCCCGACAACGTTGAACTGAAGGGGGTTGAATGCCTGTCGAACTGTGACAGCGGCTGTTCGGTGGTGCTGCGTGGCGGGCCGAAACGGTGGACCTATGTCTATGGCAACCTGACCGAAGAGACCGGCCCCGACATCGTGGCCGAGGGCGCGGCGCGCTATGCCGCGACAGCTGACGGGCTGGTGCCGTGGCGCGAACGCCCCGAACATTTCCGCAAGAACTGCATCGCCCGCATTCCCCCGCTGGAGGCTACCGAATGACCGATCTGTCAAAAACCCCTGTCACCGTGATCACCGGCTTTCTTGGATCGGGCAAGACCACGCTGGTGCGCCACCTGATGCAGAACCCGCAAGGCAAGCGGCTGGCGATTGTGGTGAACGAGTTCGGCGATGTCGGGGTGGATGGCGAGATTTTGAAATCCTGCGCGATCCCCGATTGCCCGGCCGAGAACATCCTGGAACTGGCCAATGGGTGTATCTGCTGCACCGTGGCCGATGATTTCATCCCGACGATCGAGGCCTTGATGGCGCTGGATCCCAAGCCCGAGCATATCCTGATCGAGACCTCGGGGCTGGCCCTGCCGAAACCGTTGCTCAAGGCGTTTGACTGGCCCGATATCCGCTCGCGCATCACGGTGGACGGGGTGATCGCCCTGGCCGATGCCGAGGCCGTGGCCGCCGGGCGGTTCGCCCCCGATGTCGCCGCCGTGGATGCGCAGCGCGAGGCCGACGACAGCCTGGACCACGAAACGCCACTGTCCGAGGTGTTCGAGGATCAGATCGCCTGTGCCGATATCATCTTGCTGACCAAGCCCGATCTGGCCGGGGCCGACGGGGTGGCGAAAGCCAAGGCGATGATTGCCGATCACGCCCCGCGGGCCTTGCCGATGGTCGAAGTGGCCGAAGGCGCGGTAGACCCCCGCGTGATCCTGGGGTTGGAGGCCGCCGCCGAGGATGACATCGACGCCCGCCCCTCGCATCACGAGGCGCATCATCATCACCATCACGACCACGACCACGACCATCATCACCACCATGACCATGATCACGACGATTTCGACTCCATCGTTGTCAACATCCCCGAACTCACCGACCCCGCGCAGCTGGTTACCGCCATCGAAGCGATGGCCAACGACCTGAACATCCTGCGGGTCAAAGGCTATGCCGCTGTGGCCGGAAAGCCGATGCGCCTGCTGGTTCAGGCGGTTGGTGCGCGGGTGCGCCATCAGTTTGACCGGCCCTGGAAGCCCGACGAGGCGCGGCAGGGCCGACTGGTGGTGATTGGTCAGCATGACGACATCGTAACCGCCAAAATCCACGCCGCCCTTGGCGTTGTGGCCGAGGCGGCCGAGTAACCGCCGATGCATGTCATCTTTCGCGAAAGCCACGGGCTGGACGAGGCCGACACACCGCAGGATCTGGGGCAAAGCCCCGCCGATCTGGTGGTGTTGTCGTTTTCCGACAGCGATCTGGGCGCTTTCGCGGCAGGGTGGCAACGGGCACGCGAAGGCGGTTTTGACGCAACGCTGCGGCTGGCCAATCTGGCGGCGCTGAAACACCCACTGTCGGTTGACACCTATGTGGAACAGACGCTTACGGGTGCCAAAGGCATCCTGATCCGGCTGATCGGCGGGGTGCCGTATTGGCAATACGGGCTGCAACAGGTGCAGGCGCTGTGCCAGGAGCGCGGCATTGCGCTGGCGGTGCTGCCGGCCGATGGGCGGCCCGATCCTCAGTTGGACGCGGCCTCGACCCTGCCGGTCAGCACGCTGCACCGCTTGACGCATCTGTGTGACGAAGGCGGCGCGATTGCGGCGCAGGCGGCCCTGGCGCAGTTGGCACTGTCGGCGGGGCTTTATGCCGGGCCGGTAAAAGGCGCCAAGGTTCTGCCGATGGTTGGCGCCTGGACGCCCGAAGACGGCGTGCGCTGTCCGGCTCTGGCCTGGGGGGACAAGCCGCGCATACTGGTCACCTTTTACCGCGCCTATCTGGCCGCGGCTGACATGGCCCCGGTGACCGCGCTGTTCGCGGCATTCCGGGCGCAAGGTTACGACGTATTGGCGCTTTTCGCGCCGTCGCTGAAGGCGCCACTGGCCGCGGGCTGGCTGGAACGGCAGGTTGCCCACCACGCGCCCGCTGCCATCGTGAATATCACGTCGTTTTCCGGCAAAGGCAGCAACGGGCGTTCCCCCCTGGATGTCGCCGACGTGCCTGTGTTTCAGGTGGCGCTCAGCACGTCCAGTCGCAAAGCCTGGGCCGAGGCTGAGCGTGGATTGTCGCCCGCCGATCTGGCCATGCATGTGGTCCTGCCCGAGGTGGATGGCCGCCTGACCGGCGGCGTGGCCAGCTTTAAGGAACCCGGCCCCCGCGACGACGCGCTGCAATTTGCCCGCATGGCACACCAGCCGGATGCCGACCGGATCGCCGCCATCGCGAACCGGGTTCACGGCTGGGTGGGATTGCAGCGTGCCAACACAGATAAACGCCTTGCGATTGTCCTGTCGACCTATCCGGGCAAGAGCTGGCAGATGGCGCATGCGGTGGGCTTGGACCCCCTCGCATCGACCGAAGCGCTGTTGGGGGATCTGGCCGAAGAGGGTTATGCCATCCCCCCCGGCCCGGCGCTGCAGGACGCTTTGACCTTGGATCGCGTCACCTGGCCCTTGACCGCCTATGCAAAGGCCCTCGCGGCCCTGCCGCAACCCTTGCAGGACGATCTGACTGCGGCGTGGGGTGCCCCCGAAACCGACCCGCTGGTCGCTGAAAACGCGTTCCATTTCCCTGCCACGCGGCGCGGTGCGGCCCTTGTGGCGCTGCAACCCGAACGCGGGCAGCGCGACAACCGCGATGACGACTATCACGACCTCGCCCGCACCCCGCGCCACGGCTATGTGGCGTTTTACCTGTGGCTACAAAGCCAGGCCGACGCGCTGATCCATATGGGGGCCCATGGCACGCTGGAATGGCTGCCGGGCAAATCGGTGGCCCTGTCGGATGGCTGCTGGCCCGAGGTGCTGACCGGCGCGCTGCCGGTGATCTATCCGTTCATCGTGAACGATCCCGGCGAGGCCGCGCAGGCCAAACGCCGGATCGGTGCGGTAACGCTGGGCCATCTGCCACCACCGATGCGCGACAGCGCCACGCCCGACCGCATGGCTGGGCTCGAGGCGCTGCTGGACGAGTTCTCCAACGCCGACGGGTTGGATCCCAAACGCCGCGACCGCCTGCAATCCGACATCCGCGCCGAGGCACAAGCGCTGGGGGTCGAGGACGATCTTGGCCTGAACCGCGCCACCTCAACAGCCGAGGCCATCACCCGCATCGACCGCTTCGTCTGCGACATCAAGGAAAGCCAGTTCGGCGACGGGCTGCATATCTTTGGCCGCCACGCCAGCGAGAAGGGCGCGCCAGCGACCGACGAGCGGCACGCCCTGCGCGACGCGCTGGCCGGCAAACGCATCGCGCCCGGCCCCTCCGGGTCACCCTATCGGGGCCGAACCGACGTGCTGCCCACCGGCCGCAACCTCTTCACCACCGACCCGCGCGCGGTGCCCACCCGCGCCGCCTACGCCCAGGGGGTGAAACTGGCCGGGGAACTGGTGCGCCGCCACTTGCAGGACCACGGCGACTATCCGCGCGGGCTGGTGGTCGACCTCTGGGGCTCGGCCACCATGCGCACAGCGGGCGAAGAGTTCGCCATGGCGCTGCACCTGCTGGGCGTACGGCCGATCTGGGACAAAGGCTCGGAACGTGTGTCGGGCATCGAGGTGCTGCCGCTGGCCGAGATGGACCGCCCCCGGATCGACGTGACCCTGCGTGTTTCGGGCCTCTTCCGTGACGTGTTTCCCACCCTTTCGTCCCTGTTCGCCCAGGCCACCCGCGCCTTGGCGGCACGCGACGAGGCACCCGACTGGAACCCCTACGCGGGCCAGGCCCCATCTGCCCGCGTTTTTGGCCCGCAACCGGGACAATACGGGCTGAGCATGGGGCATCTGGCCGAAACCTTTTCCGACGACGCGCGCGCCCGCGCCGGGGCCGCATGGCTGGCCGCCAGCAGCTGGGCACTGGACGGGGCCGAACCCGAACACGCCCCGCAGGCCATTGCCGCGCGCGTCGCACAGGCCGACAGTTTCGTGCACCTGCAGGACCTGCCGGAAACCGACATCCTGCTGGCCGCCGACTACGCCGCGCACGAGGCCGGGTTTGCCGCGGCGCAGGCGGTCTCGGGGGGCAATGCCGCGCTTTATCACCTCGACAATACCGATCCCGCCCAGCCACAGATGCGCGCCCTGCCCGAGGAAATCGCGCGCATTGTCCGGGCCCGCGCCACCAACCCGAACTGGCTGGCCGGTATGCAGCGCCACGGCTTTCGTGGCGCGGCCGAGATCGCGGCAACGCTGGACCATATGGCCGCTTTTGCACAGCTGGCCGCCGCAGTGCCCGCGCATCTGTTTGACCTCTATTACGACGCCACGCTGGGCGACGCCGATGTCACCGCCTTCCTGGCCGAGGCCAATCCCGGCGCGCTGCAGGCCATGCGCGACCAGTTCGCCGCGCTGGATGGAGCGGGCCTGTGGGCGACACGCCGCAACTCGATCCGCGCCGATCTGGAGGCCAGCCTGTGAACCGCCCTGCCGCCAAAGGCTGGTGCCCGGGCGCGTGGCGCCCCATGGCCTCGGGCGATGGTCTGATTGTCCGTGTGCGCCCCCATATCGGACGGCTCAGCGCCGATCAGGTACAGGTGCTTTGCACCGCTGCGCTGACCCATGGCAACGGCATTATCGGCCTGACCAGCCGCGCAAATTTGCAGATCCGGGGCGTGAGCGAACAGGGGCTGGACCAGCTGCTGAGCGAACTTGCCGGTGCTGGCCTTTTGGACGACACGCCCGAAGCTGAAGCCAAACGTAACATCGTGATCACCCCGCTTTGGGTGGCGGGTGACCTGACGCAGCGGCTGCATGATGCGTTGCTGACCGCTTTGCCTCACCTGCCTGACTTGCCCGCAAAAATGGGCGTGGCCGTGGATACCGGACCAGCGCCGTTGTTGAGCGCAATCTCTGCAGATTTCCGGTTTGAACGCAGCGCCAGCGGCACCCTGATCCTGCGGCTCGATGGTCGCGATCTGGGGCGCGAGATAATCGAGCGAGATGCACCGGGCGCGTTGATCGAGGCCGCCACATGGTTCACCGGGACCGGCGGCGCGCAGGCCGGTCGCATGATCCGCCACAAGGCGCCATTGCCCGATGGCTGGGCCACAACAGCCGCCGCAACCGCCGGGCCGGCGATCCCCCCCGGCGCGGTGCAAAACGGCATTGCTTTCGGCGCGCCCTTTGGCGCGATCGCCGCCAGAGACCTACAAGGCCTGTTGCAAGACACATCCGCAACCGCCCTGCGCGTTACACCATGGCGCGTCTTTATCCTTGAAAACGCCCGGCCCGGCCCGGCGCATGGCTTTCTGACAGAGCCCGGCCCCTTGCTGCGCACCCGCGCCTGCCCCGGTGCGCCGCATTGCGCATCGGCCAGCGTCGAAACCCGCGCTTTGGCGCGCGAACTGGCCGATTTGCCGGATTTGCATGTCTCGGGCTGCGCAAAGGGCTGCGCCCATCCGCGCCCGGCTGCGACAACATTGGTTGGGCGCGACGGCGTCTTTGACCTTGTGAAACATGGCGCTCCGTGGGAGGAACCGGCCCTGCGCGGTTTAACGGCGGCGCAAGTTAGGGAGTTGAGCCTGAGCTGATGGCCTATAGCTATGAAACCGATGGCGCCGCCATCTATAAGCAATCCTTTGCCACCATACGGGCCGAGGCTGCGCTGGACCGGTTCGCGCCGGACGAAGAGCAAGTTGCCGTGCGCATGATCCATGCGGCCGGGATGGTTGGGCTTGAGGAACACGTGCGGTTTTCCCCCGGTTTTGTCACCGCAGCGCGTGCCGCGCTGGAGGGTGGCGCGCCGATCCTGTGCGACGCGCGCATGGTTTCCGAAGGGGTGACGCGCGGCCGGCTGCCCGCAGATAATCAAGTGATCTGTACCCTGCATGCCGATGGTGTGCGCGAACTGGCGGCCGAGATGTCGAACACCCGGTCGGCCGCAGCGCTGGAACTATGGCGGCCGCATCTGGCCGGGGCGGTTGTGGCCATCGGCAATGCTCCGACGGCACTGTTTCACCTGCTGAACATGTTGCAAGACCCCGATTGCCCGCGCCCCGCGGCCATTATCGGCTGCCCTGTTGGCTTTGTTGGCGCGGTCGAATCCAAAGACGCGCTGTGGGCCGATCAGCCGGTGCCGTGCTGCATCGTGCAGGGCCGGCTGGGCGGCAGCGCCATCACCGTGGCCGCCGTCAACGCCATTGCGAGCCGCGCCGAATGAGCGGCGGCACCATATACGGGCTGGGGCTGGGTCCTGGCGATCCCGAGCTGATGAGCGTAAAGGCGCACCGTCTGCTGCGCGAAACGCGGCACGTTGCGTTTTTCCGCAAGGCGGGCCGCAAAGGTCAGGCACGCCAGATTGTTGAAGGATTGCTGCGCGAAGATGTCATCGAAGTGCCGATGGAATACCCAGTGACCACGGAGATCCCGCTTACCGATCCGCGCTACAATCAGACCCTTGCCGCGTTCTATGCCGAATGTGTCGACAAACTGAGGGCGCTGGTGGAAGCGGGCATCGACGTGGTGGTTCTGTGCGAAGGCGACCCGTTCTTTTACGGCTCGTTCATGCATCTGCACGCGCGGTTGGTCGCGGATGTCACGGTTGAGGTTGTGCCCGCCATCACCGGCATGTCCGGGGCGTGGACGGCCACCGGGCAGCCGGTGACCTGGGGCGATGACGTGATGTGCGTGCTGATGGGCACGCTGGACGAAGACACGCTGACCGATCACATGACCCGCGCCGACGCGCTGGTGGTGATGAAGATCGGACGAAACTTCGACAAGGTCTGCCGGGCGCTGAAATCTGCCGACCGGTTCGCTGATGCCTGGCTGGTCGAATACGCGCAGATGCCAAACCAGACCGTGCGCAAACTGGCCGAGGCAGAGGGCGCCGTGACCCCCTATTTCTCGATCATCATCGTGCATGGACAGGGGCGGCGCCCGTGACCGGCTGGGTGCAGATCGCGGGCCTTGGCCCCGGCGACGACGCGTTGATCACGCCCGAGGTGACGGCGGCACTGGCCGAGGCGACCGACGTGATCGGCTATATTCCCTACGTGGCGCGCATTGCGCCGCACGACGGGCTGACCCTGCACGCCACCGATAACCGGGTGGAGCTTGACCGATCACGCCACGCGCTGGAACTGGCCGCGGCAGGGCGGCGGGTGGTTGTGGTGTCGTCGGGTGATCCCGGCGTTTTTGCGATGGCGGCGGCGGTGTTTGAGGCGGTGGAAGCCGGGCCCGAGACCTGGCGCAACCTGGACATCCGCGTGCTGCCCGGCATCACCGCGATGCTGGCCGCCGCCGCGCGGGTTGGCGCGCCATTGGGGCATGATTTCTGTGCCATCAACCTGTCCGATAACCTCAAACCCTGGGCGTTGATCGAGAAACGGCTGCGGCTGGCGGTCGAAGCCGATTTCGCCATGGCGTTTTATAATCCACGCTCCAAATCCCGGCCCGAGGGGTTTGCCCGCACGCTGGACATTCTGAACGACGCCTGCGGCGATGCGCGCCCGGTGATATTCGCACGAGCGGTCAGCACCCCGGACGAGGTTATCCGCACCGTCCCCCTGCCCGAGGCGCGGCCCGAGATGGCGGATATGCGCACCATGGTGATTGTCGGGTCCAGCCAGACGCGGGTGATCGAACGGGACGGCGCGCCGATTGTCTATACGCCGCGATCGGTGCCGGAATGACCCAGCCACGCCATCAAATCCTCAACCGTTGTGACCTCCATCCGATCCGGGACGCAGGGCCGGTTGATCATGATCACCCCGATCCCCAAGGCGCGGGCCGCGTCCAGCTTGGCCTTTGCCGCGGCCCCGCCCGAGTTCTTGGAGACAATCACCTCGATTCGATGCTCGCGCAGCAGGGCCATGTCCCCCTCAACGGTGAACGGGCCGCGGCTGACCTCGGCATGGTGGTCGGGCAGCGTGATCGCGTCGCGGGGCGGGTCGACAAGGCGCAGCAGATAGAAATGTTGTGGTTGCGCGGCGAAATCGGCCAGGTGCATACGCCCAATGGCCAGCATCACGCGCCGCGCCGGCCCGCTCAGCGCCGCAACCGCCCCGGCCATGTCGGGCACGTGGTGCCATTGGTCACCTGCTTGCGCGGCCCAGGGCGCGCGAGTCAGCGCCACCATCGGTACACCGGCCAACCGCGCGGCGTGTATGGCGTTGGCGCTGATCTGCGCGGCAAAGGGATGGGTTGCGTCGACCAGATGCGTGATGGCGTTGGCCTGCAGGTATTTGGCCAACCCTTCGACCCCGCCAAACCCGCCGATCCGTGTCGGCAGGGGCAAGGGGCGCGGGCGGTCCACCCGGCCAGCCAGCGACACCTCGCCCGCCAACCCGGCATCGGCCACCGCTTGGGCCAGTGCGCTGGCCTCGGTTGTGCCGCCCAGGATCAGGAGTTTCGCGCGCATGTCTGAGGGTCCGTGGCTGACAATCATCGGGTTGGGCGAAGATGGCCCGGAAGGGCTGAGCGATGCAAGCCGAACCGCATTAGCGGCCGCAAAGGTGGTGATGGGTCCGCCTCGCCATTTGTCGTTGCTGCCCGAAATCGTGGCTCAACGGGTGGAATGGCCGGTGCCCTTTGCCGATGGCATCGCGCAATTGCTGGAATTTCGCGGACAGGCCACAGTGGTTCTGGCGTCGGGCGATCCGTTCTGGTTCGGCGCGGGTTCGGTATTGGCACGGCATCTGGAACCCGGCGAGTGGGTGGCCCATCCCGGGCGCGCAACCTTCTCGCTGGCGGCGGCGGCGATGGCCTGGCCGCTGGAAAAGACCACCTGCATGGGCCTGCATGCGGCGCCATTGTCGCGGCTGCGCCCGGTTCTGGCAGAAGGACAGCGGGCCATCTTGTTGCTGCGCGACGGCGACGCGGCGGCGCAACTGGCCGAATATCTGAGCAATGAAGGGTTTGGCGCTAGCCAGATGCATGTGCTGGAGGCGCTGGGCGGCCCGCGCGAGCGTCAACGGCAGACAACGGCCAGCACCTTTGCGTTCGACGATATTAGCCATCCGGTCTGCGTTGCCTTGGAATGTGCGGGTGGATTGGCCCTGCCAACCGTGCCGGGCCGGAGCACAGTCTGGTTCGACCATGACGGACAAATCTCGAAACCGCCAATGCGGGCTATGACGCTGGCCGCGCTGGCGCCGAGTGCCGGCGCGCATCTGTGGGATATCGGCGGCGGGTCAGGCGCGGTGGCCATCGAATGGCTGCTTAGCCATCCCACCACCACCGCCACCAGTTTCGAAGCCGACCCAACCCGCGCCGCCCGGATCGAGGGCAATGCGGTGCGGCTTGGCGTGGACCGGCTGCGGGTGCTCACGGGCCGCGCGCCTGCGGTGCTGCAGGACGAAACGCCGCCCGACGCCGTATTCATCGGCGGGGGTTTGTCGGAGGTGCTTTTGGATCATCTTTGGCAAATGCTGCCCGCCGGAACCCGCGTGGTCGCAAATGCGGTGACGCTGGAAAGCGAGGCGTTACTGGCCACGTGGCAGGCGCGCAATGGCGGTGACCTTCTGCGCGTTGAGCTTTCGCGGGCACAGCCCTTGGGCAGCCGTCGCGGCTGGTCGGCGGCCAATCCGATTGTGCAATGGAGTGTGCAGCGATGATCGTGGCGGGATTTGGCATGCGCAACGGAACCAACGCCACCAGTTTGCGCGACGCGCTGCGCGGCGCGGCGGGCGCACATACCGTGCAGGCGCTGGCGACGCTGGAAAGCAAGGCCGCGATGCTGGCCCCGCTGGCTGACGTGCTGAACCTGCCGCTGATCACCCTGTCTCCCGACGCGTTGCAACGGGTTGCCACGCCCACCCAATCCGCCGCGTCGCTCGCGGCCCATGGCTCCGGCAGCGTGGCCGAGGCCGCGGCCCTGATCGCGGCTGGCCCGGGTGCATCCCTTTGGTCGCCGCGCCACGTTTCCGGCGATGGTATGGCCACTTGCGCCATTGCCGTAGGAGGCCTTGCATGATTGTGCATTTCATCGGCGCCGGCCCCGGTGCGCCGGATCTTCTGACGTTGCGCGGGCGCGACCTGATCGCGGCCTGCCCTGTTTGTCTTTACGCGGGCTCGCTGGTGCCAAAAGAGATCCTGACCCATTGCCCCGAAGGCGCGCGCATCGTGAACACGGCGGCGATGGATCTGGACGCCATCATCGCCGAGATCAAGCAGGCGCAGGCGGACGGCCAGGACGTTGCCCGGTTGCATTCCGGCGACCTGTCGGTCTGGTCGGCCATGGGCGAGCAGCTGCGCCGCCTGCGCGCCGAAGGCATCCGCTATACCGTGACACCGGGCGTGCCGGCCTTTGCCGCCGCCGCCGCCGCGCTGGGGGCGGAACTGACGCTGCCCGGCGTGGCGCAATCGGTGGTTCTGACCCGCACGCCGGGCCGGGCCAGCGCGATGCCGTCAGGCGAGAGCCTGCAGAGCTTTGCCGCCACCGGAGCGACACTGGCCATTCACCTGTCGATCCACCAGGTTGACACGGTGGTGGGCGCGCTGACCCCCGCCTATGGCGCTGATTGCCCGGTCGCCGTGGTTTATCGTGCCAGCTGGCCGGATCAGCAGATCGTGCGCGCCACCTTGGGCAGCATCGAAGAAACCCTGCCCGAGGATATCAAGCGCACCGCCTTGATCCTTGTTGGCCCGGCCTTGGCGGCCGAGGGGTTTGCCGAAAGCTGTCTTTACTCCGCCGATTACGACCGGCGCTATCGCCCGCAAACCGCTGACAGCCCCTGGGCCAGCTGGAGTGAACATGATGACTGACATCCGCGGCCTGATGATCTCGGCCCCGTCTTCGGGCACCGGCAAAACCACGGTGATGCTGGGCCTTCTGCGCGCGTTGCGCGACGACGGGCTGGCGGTGCAGCCGTTCAAATCGGGGCCTGACTATATCGATCCAGCTTTTCACCGGGCGGCCAGCGGGCGGGCCTCGTTCAATCTGGACACATGGTCGATGGACGACGCGCTGCTGAGCGAGATTTCGCGGCAGGCGGACGGCGCCGATATCGTGATCGCCGAGGGGTCGATGGGCCTGTTTGACGGCGTCGCCACGCGCGGGCGCGCCGGGTTCGGCAGCAGCGCCGAGACCGCGGCGTGGCTGGGATTGCCGGTGGTACTGGTGGTTGATGTTGGCGGACAGGCGCAGTCGGCGGCGGCCACGGCGCTGGGGTTCAAGACATTCAACCCGGACCTGCCCTTTGCGGGTGTAATCCTGAACCGGGTGGCCAGCCCCCGCCACGAACGCCTGACACGACTGGGCATGGAACAGGCGGGTATGCGCGTGCTGGGGTCGCTGCCCCGCCGGGGCGATCTGACCCTGCCCGAACGCCATCTGGGCCTGATCCAAGCGGTCGAGCACCCCGATCTTGAGGCCGCGATCGCCGGATATGCCACATTCCTGCGCGAGAATGTCGATCTGGAGGCGATCAAGGCCGCGGCCGATGGCTCTGCCGCGCGGCTGACCGCAGGCGCGTTGCCTAAGCCCCCGGCGCAGCGCATCGCGCTGGCTCAAGATGCGGCATTTTCCTTCACCTATCCGCATCTGCTGGCCGGGTGGCGGGCGGCCGGGGCCGAAATCCTGCCATTTTCACCTTTGGCCAACGAGGCCCCGCCCGAGGCTGACCTTGTCTGGCTTCCGGGTGGTTATCCCGAATTGCACGCAGGCAGGCTGGCCGCAGCCGAGACCTTCCTGACCGGCCTACGGAAGCACGCAAAAACCAAACCGGTGCATGGCGAATGCGGGGGCTATATGGCGCTGGGCGCGGCGCTGATCGACAAAGAAGGCACGCGGCACGAAATGGCCGGTTTGCTGGGCCTTGTGACCAGTTATGAGAAGCGTAAATTCCATCTTGGATACCGTCGCGCGGTGTTGCGCGATGCGATGCCTGGCCATGGCTCTGGCGCTGCGTTGCGCGGGCACGAATTCCATTACTCCACCATTCTTGATCAACCAGACCAACCTTTGGCAGATGTGGCTGATGCTGACGGCAATCCGGTGCCCGAGACCGGCTCGCACCGCGGCAATGTCACTGGCACCTTCTTCCACCTGATCACGGCGGAGGGCGCATGACGGGCTTTGTCAGTTTCGTCGGCTCTGGCCCCGGTGACCCCGAGCTGTTGACGCTGAAGGCGGTGGATCGCCTGAAAGCCGCCGATGCGGTGCTGTTTGACGATCTCAGCGCCGGACCGATCCTGGAGCATGCCGGCGCGGGTGCCGATCTGGTGGGGGTTGGCAAACGCGCCGGGCGGCCATCGCCCAAGCAAAGCCACGTGAGCCGCCTTTTGGTGGACTACGCGCAGACCGGGGCGCGGGTGGTTCGCCTAAAATCCGGCGATGGCGGCATGTTCGGCCGGCTGGAGGAAGAGCTTACGGCGCTGCGAGAGGCCGGGATCGGCTACGAGGTCATCCCCGGCGTGCCCTCGGCCTGCGCGGCGGCAGCGGCGGCGGGCATCCCACTGACACGTCGCTTAACGGCGCGGCGGGTGCAGTTTGTCACCGGCCACGGTGTGGATGGAGAACTGCCCGCTGACCTGAACCTTGCCGCGCTGGCCGACCCGCTGGCGACCACGGTGGTGTTCATGGGCAAACGAACTTTCCCCAAACTGGCCGCGGCATTGATTGGTGCGGGCCTGCCAAAGGACACGCCCGCCTTGCTGGCCGAAGAGATCAGCAAACCGGAACAGCGCCTGACCCGCAGCACAATCACTGAACTGGCCGCGGCCCTTGCGACCGGCCCCGGCACCTCGGCCGCGCTGATCCTATATGGACCCTTGGCCGACGACGGTCCGGAGGGCTGAGAGATGTTTACGCTGTCGCTGATCGGCATTGGCTCTGGCAACCCGGACCACGTCACGGTGCAAGGGATCAAGGCGCTGAACGCTGCGGATTTGGTCCTGATCCCATTGAAAGGGGCAGAGAAAACCGAACTGGCCGCGCTCCGCCATCAGATCTGTGACGTGCATTTGAGCAACCCCAAGACCAAGATTGCCGCGTTCGACCTGCCCGTTCGAGACACGGCGAACCTAAGTTACCACCATGGGGTGAATGACTGGCATGACGCCATCGCTGAAGTTTGGGCCAAGAACATTGCCGCGCATCCCGACGCTCAGAATGTGGCAATGCTGATCTGGGGCGATCCCTCGCTGTATGACAGCGCGTTGCGGATCGCCGCTCGGCTGAACCCTGCCCCCAATGTGCAGGTAGTCCCCGGTATCACAGCCATACAGGCTTTGACTGCTGCCCATGCAATCCCCTTTAACGATATTGGCGCACCCGTTGTTGTAACTACGGGCCGGCAGTTGCGCGATCATGGCTTTCCAACAGATGCCGACAGCGCCGTGATCATGCTGGACGGGCAATGCAGCTTTGACACCTTGCCCGGCGAGGCATTCGACATCTGGTGGGGTGCTTATGTTGGGATGGACCAACAGGTGCTGCGGGCGGGCCGCTTACAGGATGTTGCGGATGACATCAAAGCCGCCCGCACTGAAGCCCGACAACGTTACGGCTGGGTGATGGACGTCTACCTGCTGCGCCGCCGCTGAACATGTCTATCCCTGATTTGACGATTATCAAGCAACAAACCGCCGCATTATCGCGAAAATAGATCGCCTCTACATCGACCACGAACACGAAATTCGAGGTCGAAATGCTCAACACGCTACTGATCTACACTGCCATCCTTCCCCTGGTTTTAGGGGTTTTTGTCGCTATCTCCGCCCGCGCGCCGCAACCACTGATCCAAGTTGTCGTGGCAGGTGTCGCGCTTTTAATCGTCTATTACGGGCTTGAAGGGCTGCCACCCTTTCCTCCCGTTGCCTCCAAACACAAGCTTTTCTACGGCCTTCTGGCCATTGGCGCGGTCTCGTTGATCCCGCGGGTCGGTGTCGCGGCCGCCATTGCTGTTGCAGCGGCTACCGTAATATGGATTGGCCAACGACGCCTTTCCGGTGGAGCCATTCCTCCAGGGTTCGTTGCACTGGTCCTGCCATTGGCTGCCACATGGTTTGCCGCACGTCCCACGGCCACCGACACGGGGTTCATTTGGCCCGTGCCCATTCTTGTCTGGGCAATTGCAGGCAGCATCATTTCAGTTGACGGTGGCTATATCGGCAGCGGGCAGGTCTTGGGTGCCTTGGCGGCCCTGACCGGCGGCGCATTGCTGGCCACCTATGGCGGCCTTCTGGCCAAACTGGCCAACCGTCCGGGGCTATCAGAAACCGCAACGGCCCTTTTTATCGCAGCTGGTGTCGCCATGCTGGCAGGGACCGCGTTCTTTGCCCCCAAGCTGAGCGTTCCGGCCATCTTCCTGCAACACCTTGTGCTGGTAGTGCCTTTTTTTGCCCCGCGCATTCCCGTGACGCATCCGCTGTTGCGGCCTGTTGCAATCGGCGTGGTGTCGGCCATCGCCGCCGCACCCGCTGTCCTTGTCGCCCTGTTCTCATGACCCCAACCCTGAAGGAGAAAACCATGACCATTCTGAAATCCACCATCGCCGCGCTTGCGCTTTCGGCTGTGACCATGCCAGCCATGGCGGCCGACGAATACAAGCTGCACGAAAACCACACCTGGGTGCAGTTCGCCGTGAACCACGCCGGTTGGGCCAATGCCCGCGGCATCTTCCGTGGCGTCAGCGGCGACATCGTGTTTGACAAAGACGACGTCACCAAAAGCTCGGTCAAGGTGACCATCGCCGCCGAAACCGTCGACACCAACGATCAAGGTCGTGACGATCACGTGCGCAGCCCCGACTTTCTGAATGCGCTGGAATTCCCCGAAATCACCTTTGAAAGCACCCGGATCGAGCAGACAGGTGACAAAACCGCGGTGATCTACGGTGACATGACCATGGTCGGCGTCACCCGTGAAATTGCGCTGGACACCACATGGAATGCCGAGTTCCCGCTGCCTTGGGATGCCAACACTGTCAAAACCGGCTTCACCGCAACCGGCAGCATCGACGGCACCATCTTCGGCATGAACAAACTGACCGAATTTGGCCTGGGCCCGGTTGTTGAAGTGTTCATCGACGCCGAAGCTATCAAGCAATAACGCGTTGGGCAGGGCCGACTACGGCCCTGCCCCCGCCTTTCGGGGTGACAGCCCAACCGCCGCGCCGTAGTCTGACCTCTCTGACAGACAAACGGAGCACCCATGTCCCTCAGCCAGGTTCTTGCCGCCATCGATACCCTGAATGCCGCCGACCCCGATCTTGAGGACGGCCGCCCGAAGGAACTGATTTATGGCGAACGGATGAGCGCCGAGGCACAGCGCCTTTTCCCCAGTGCCTCGGACCTGCTGCAGATCGCCGCGCGCGGTCAGCACGTGGAACGCTGGGTATTGAAACGCGCCGACTACCCCGAGGGACGTACCGGATACCTGACATGGCGCCGCGATCTGGGGCGGCATCACGCCGATACGGTGACGGGACTGATGGCAGATGCGGGATATGGCGCAGAGGAGCGCGACAAGGTTGGCGCGATGTTGCGCAAAGAGGGGCTGAAACGCGATCCTGACGTGCAGGCATTGGAGGACGTGATCTGTTTCGTCTTCTTGAAATGGTATTTTGCCCCCTTTGCCGCCAAACATCCGGCCGAAAAGGTGCAGTCGATTGTCGAGAAAACGGCCCGCAAGATGTCGCCCGCAGCACGTGCGCGCGTGCTGGACGAATTCGAACTGCCCGCCGATCTTGCCGCAGCTTTTGCGGCCTGATGCTTATTTCTTCGCGGCTTCCAGCGCTTCGAGGCGCGCGCGCAGTTCGGCGTTTTCTTCGCGGGCTTTCTGAGCCATCAGGCGGACGGCGTCGAACTCTTCGCGCGTGACAAAGTCACGATCGGCCAACCAACGGTCGATCATGCCTTTCATGGCATTTTCGGCCTCGTCCTTGGCCCCCTGCGCAACGCCCATTGCATTGGTCATCAACTGAGACATGTCGTCAAAAAACTTGTTGCGGGTCTGCATTGCGGTCTCCGGCGTTACATTCGCCCTCTATATGGTCGCAGGCGGCCCAAAGCTCAAGGTTGACTTGGTCGCAGGTTAAACGGCAAGAGAGTCCCTGATGCAGGCTGTCCTTAATTTCCCCGCGCTCGACCCTGAGCTATTCTCCTTCGCGATAGGCGGATTCGAATTTGCCCTACGCTGGTACGCGCTTGCCTATATGGCAGGTCTGTTGCTGGGCTGGTGGCTGGTGGTGCGGCTGGTCAAGCGCGCCGATTTATGGCCCGGCGAAACGGCCCCGATGACCGCCGAACAGGTGGGCGATTTGCTAACCTGGGTGATCCTGGGCGTGGTGTTGGGCGGGCGACTGGGCTTTGTGATTTTCTACAAACCCATGGACTACCTGGCCAACCCCATCGACATCGTCAAGATCTGGGAAGGCGGCATGGCCTTTCATGGCGGGCTAATCGGCGTTGTTGTGGCGCTGATCCTGTATTGCCGCAGCCAGAGCATTCCCCTGATGCAGGCCGCCGACGCGCTGGCGCTGGCCACGCCGCCGGGGTTGTTTTTTGGCCGGATTGCCAATTTCATCAATGCCGAGCTGTGGGGCCGCCCGTCCGACGTGCCCTGGGCCATGGTGTTCCCCGGCGAGCTTGCGGCGCTTTGCCCGCCTGGTTGGGAAGGCCCCTGCGCGCGCCACCCCTCGCAGCTGTACGAGGCGGCGCTTGAGGGGCTGATCCTGGGGCTGATCCTGCTTTATCTCGTCTATCGTCGCGGCTGGCTGAAGGTGCCGGGCCTGACGGCGGGGCTGTTCTTTGCCGGCTATGGCGTGGGGCGGTTCATCGTCGAGTTCTTTCGGCAGGCCGATTTCCAATTCATTACGCCCGAAAACCCGATTGGGTTCGCCATCCATTGGAACGGTATTGGCGTCACCATGGGGCAGCTTCTGTCGTTGCCGATGGTCGCCTTTGGCGCGGCGCTGATCCTGATCGCGCTGCGGCAGAAAAAGCGCGCGGCGTGACGGCACTGGCCGATATCCTTTTACGGCGGATTGCGACCTCGGGTCCGATGACCTTGGGCGATTACATGTCCGAATGTCTGCTGCATCCCGAGCATGGCTATTACACCCGGTCCGAACCCTTTGGTACGGCGGGTGACTTTATCACCGCGCCCGAGGTCAGCCAGATGTTTGGCGAGATGCTGGGCCTGGCGCTGGCACAGGCCTGGATGGACCAGGGGCAACCCGCGCGATTTGTGCTGGCCGAGCCGGGACCGGGGCGCGGCACGCTGATGGCCGACATCCTGCGCGCCACACGCGCTGTACCGGGTTTTCACGCCGCGTTGTCGGTGCATCTGATCGAGGCGTCGTCCCGCCTGCGCGACTTTCAGCGCGACAAGTTGAAAGACGCCCAGGTCACCTGGCACGACCATCTGTCGGAACTGCCCGACAATCAGCCGCTATACCTCGTTGCCAACGAGTTCTTTGATGCGCTCCCCATTCGCCAGTTCCAGCGTGCAGATCAGGGCTGGCATGAAGTCGTGGTTGCCGCACCCAATGGTGCCCTGACGCTGGCCCTCTCGGCCGCAGCGCCTATCGCCGCGCTGGACAGCCGGCTGTCAGACTCCGAACCCGGTGACATTGTTGAAACCTGTCCTTCAGCCGCACCAGCGATCGCGGGAATCGCCAGTCAAATCGCCACACACGGGGGCGCCGCTTTGATATTGGATTACGGTGGCTGGCGCTCGAAAGGGGATACGTTTCAGGCGCTGCGCAACCACGAACCCCTGGACCCGCTATCACATTGTGGCGAGGCTGACCTGACCGCCCACGTGGATTTCGAGGCATTGGCACAGGCCGCGACCCCGGTTTTGTCAGCGGATTACACGGAACAGGGCGCGTTTCTTGAACGTCTAGGCATCACACATCGCGCACAAACCCTGGCGCAACGTCTCAGCGGCGACGCGCTGGAACAGCACATTGCAGCGCATCGGCGCTTGACCCACCCGCAGGAAATGGGAACGCTCTTCAAAGTGCTGGGACTGCGCCCACACGACGCACCTCAATTGCCGGGTTTTGCCGCATGACGCTGGAAATTCTGACTGCTGACCTTTTGGGCTCTGTCCGCCACGGGTTCTTTACCCGCCGTGGCGGCGCATCGTCGGGAATCTTTGCCGGGCTGAATTGCGGGTTGGGCTCGACCGACCTGCGCGAGATTGTACAGATCAACCGCGCCCGGGTCGCCGCCGCGATGGACAGCGAACCGGGCGGGTTGGCCGCGGTGCATCAGGTGCACTCCGCCGATGTCTTGGCCGTCGACGGGCCTACAGAGCTTCCCGCGCGCGCCGATGCGCTGGTTACGGCGACGCAGGGTGTGGTGCTGACAATCCTGACCGCGGACTGCCAACCGGTGCTGTTTGCCGACGCGCAGGCTGGTGTTGTTGGGGCCGCCCATGCCGGGTGGCGCGGAGCGTTGGACGGCGTGTTGGAAGCGACGCTGGATGCGATGGAAAACCTTGGCGCAGACAGGGCAAACACCGTTGCCGTCATCGGCCCATCGATCAGCCAGCGCGCGTATGAGGTGGGGCCGGAACTGTTTGAACGGTTTGCCGATGACGATGCAGGCAACACCCGGTTTTTCGCCAGCGGCAAAGAAGATCGACTGCAGTTCGACTTACCCTCTTACGGGTTGCACCGCTTGCGCGCGGCGGGAATTGGTCAGGCTGAGTGGACGCGGCATTGCACATATTCCGAGCCGGACCGGTTCTTTTCCTATCGCAGGTCCTGCCATCTGGGCGAAGCCGACTATGGCCGTCTGATTTCGGCGATCCGCCTCTGACACGAGCGCCACATTTCCTCCATACCTTGACCGCAAAACGACACATTCCCAGCCATATGCCCGCCGCATTGGCCGTTCATACCTGTTTACGAAGAATAAACGCAGACCTCCAAAAGCGAGGCTGATGGCAGGAGTAACAGGTTATGAAGAGCGAACGTCGCTGGCTGAAATCGGTGCTTAACGAAAGCAAGAAGCCGGTGCAGGCCATGCCGTGGGCCCGCAAGTCCAAGCGCGCCTATGGGCAGCAAGCAGAAAAGCGCCGCGCCGCGCGCTGACAATCGTTGGCCCCTCGCCCGAAAGTGAGGGGTTTGGTTTTGACTACGGAGTAAAGATGGGACACCAGCGCCACACAACACCGCCGCGTCCGGCTACTGTTCCCTCGCGTCCTTCGCGGGTCCCGCAGGTTCAGCGCAAGCCGGCGCTGGCCCGCGCGATGCCGCTGACGCGCCGTTACGAAATTCAGGCGATCGATGTTCAAGGCGCGTTGACTCAGAAATCCGCTGTCGCCCCCGCCACTCCGACCTTTGAAGACGCGTTTGCCGGTTTTGCCCGCGGCACGCTGATCACGACCACCGATGGCCCCATCGCGGTCGAAGACCTGTGCCCCGGCATGCAGATTGTCACCAAGGATAATGGTCCGATGCCGCTGTTGTGGATCGGTTCGATGATGGTGTTCCCGGGGCTGCCGGAACTGTCAGAAGAATCGGTGCGGCTGCTCAGGGTCACCGCGGAAAGCTTTGGCATGGGGCGCCCTTTGCCGGATCTGATGCTTGGTCCGCGTGCCCGCGTGCTGTTTCAGCATGATGCCTGCCGCCGCATGTTTGGCACACCGTCTGCCTTCGCGCCCGCTCATGGCTTTGCCGATGGCGAAAGCATGATCACAATTCAGCCCGTTGCCCCGGTCCGCGTCTACCACGTGGCCGTTGAAGGGCAACAGGTTCTATCCGCCAACGGCTTGGAAGTGGAAAGCTTTCACCCCGGTGCACGCGCCGACGACATGATGGATGCCGAGACACTGGACCTGTTTCTCAGCCTTTTCCCGCATGTGCGGTCGATCCACGAATTTGGCCCGATGAGCTATCCACGCCTCAGCGCACATGAGGTCGAAATGATCCGGGTGGACGCGGCTTAATCCTGCGCAGTTGCGCGGGCTTCGATTACATCAAACGGGACACCGGGTTCGTCTTTCGCACAGCGAATGACGAGCGAGGTTTTTACACTTGCAACGTTTTCTGCCGCAGTCAGTTCTTCGGTTAGGAATGTCTGGAAAGTCGACAAATCGGGCGACACGCATTTCAGCAGGAAATCCACCTCGCCGTTCAACATGTGACACTCGCGCACCAGCGACCATTCGCGGCAACGAGCCTCGAATGCGGACAGGTCCACCTCGGCTTGGCTGACCAGCCCCACCATGGCAAAAACCTGCACCTCGAACCCAAGCTGGCGCGCGTCCACATCGGCGTGAAAGCCGCGAATATACCCGGCCTCTTCCAGGGTTCGCACACGTCGCAAACAGGGTGGCGCCGAGATGCCAACACGCTTGGCCAGTTCCACATTTGTCATGCGCCCGTCAGCCTGCAATTCCGCCAAGATCTTGCGGTCGATCGGGTCTAGCCTGTGTGCTGCCATCAAAGTCTCCTAATTTTGGCGGATACTACGCAGAGCCTTCGCATAGCGCAATAATATTTCACCCTTAAGCAACTTTCAGAAATGCGAAACGCGAATAATTTACGCATTGCGAATCCCCTTTCACCGCTGGTGGGCAGTGTCTATATCGGTTCAAACGAAAATCGTAAGAGGCTGCCCAAATGGCTGAGACCAAACACACCAAGCTGCTGATCGTGGGTTCGGGGCCGGCGGGCTATACCGCCGCCGTCTACGGCTCGCGCGCTATGTTGAACCCCGTTCTGGTACAGGGCATTCAACCGGGCGGGCAGCTGACCATCACCACCGAGGTCGAGAACTGGCCGTCATGGGTGGAGATCCAGGGCCCCGACCTGATGATCAAGATGGAAGAACATGCCCGCGCCGTCGGCACCGAGATCATCGGCGACATCATCACCGATATCGACCTGTCCAAGCGCCCGTTTGTGGCACATGGCGACAGCGGCACCACCTATACTGCCGACGCGGTGATCCTTGCCACAGGTGCACAGGCCAAGTGGCTGGGCCTGGACAGCGAAGAAAAGTTCAAAGGATTCGGTGTCTCGGCCTGCGCAACCTGTGACGGGTTCTTTTACCGCGGGCAGGAAGTAGTAGTTGTAGGGGGCGGCAACACCGCCGTCGAAGAGGCGCTGTTCCTGACCAATTTCGCCTCCAAGGTCACGCTGGTACATAGACGCGACAGCCTGCGCGCAGAAAAGATTCTGCAAGACCGCCTGTTCAAGAATGAAAAGGTCGAGATCATCTGGGACCACGCGGTCGAAGAGGTTGTTGGCGGCGACAATCCGCTGGGCGTAGAAGCTGTGAAGATCAAGCATGTGGAAACCGGCGAAGTGCAGGAAGTGGCTTGCAAAGGGTTCTTTGTTGCCATCGGCCACGCGCCCGCATCCGAACTGGTCAAAGATCAGCTGGAAACCCACATGGGTGGCTATGTTGTCACCAAACCCGATAGCACGGCAACCTCGATCCCGGGCGTTTTTGCCGCGGGTGACCTGACCGACCACATCTATCGTCAGGCCGTGACCAGCGCCGGCATGGGCTGCATGGCCGCGCTTGAGGCCGAGCGCTTTCTGGCCGAACAAGAATAAGCTGCAGCGCGGCTTTCACTTTTTGCCCGGATTTCAGAACATTGTTCGCTTCCGGGCAAAAAACAGCGGGAATTTTGCCGCATCTGCAAAATAAACCCGGGATTTGCTTGATTACTGTCACATTCACGCGCTAACCCGCGCCCTGTGCGGCCGTGCCCGAGTTGGGTGCGGCCAAAATTTTAACCAGACAGAGAATCGAGTTGATATCATGTCGCTGAACAACCTTGCTCCGATCCCGGAGCTATACGTTTCCCACGAAAGTGCCCAAAAACTGAAAATGGAGGCTGCCGATCTGGTAAGCTGGGACCTGACCCCGCGCCAAATCTGCGACCTCGAGCTTCTGATGAATGGCGGGTTCAACCCGCTGAAGGGCTTTTTGACCGAAGAAGATTACAATGGCGTTGTTGAAAACATGCGCCTGGCGGATGGCCAATTGTGGCCGATGCCGATCAATCTGGATGTATCGGAAGAGTTCGCCGCCTCGCTTGAGCCGGGACAGGACATTGCGCTGCGCGACCAGGAAGGTGTGATCCTGGCCACCATGACGGTGACCGATAGCTGGACACCGAACAAAGCTGTTGAAGCTGAAAAAGTGTTCGGTGCCGACGATCTGGCCCACCCTGCCGTAAACTACCTGCACAACACTGCTGGCCCTGTTTACCTGGGCGGCCCTGTTGTGGGTATCCAGCAGCCGGTGCACTATGACTTCCGCGCCCGCCGCGACACCCCCAATGAACTGCGCGCGTATTTCCGCAAGCTGGGCTGGCGCAAGGTGGTTGCGTTCCAAACCCGCAACCCGCTGCACCGTGCGCACCAGGAACTGACCTTCCGCGCCGCGAAAGAGGCGCAGGCCAACCTGCTGATCCACCCCGTTGTGGGTATGACCAAGCCGGGCGATGTAGACCATTTCACCCGCGTGCGCTGCTACGAGGCGGTTCTGGACAAATATCCGGCATCGACCACCACCATGTCGCTTTTGCCACTTGCCATGCGTATGGCCGGCCCGCGCGAAGCGGTTTGGCACGGCCTGATCCGCAAGAACCACGGTGTCACTCACCTGATCGTTGGTCGCGACCATGCTGGCCCCGGCAAGAACTCGGCCGGTGAAGATTTCTATGGCCCCTATGATGCGCAGGAACTGTTCCGGACGCACCAAGAGGAAATGGGCATCGAAATGGTCGACTTTAAGCACATGGTCTATGTGCAAGAGCGCGCCCAGTACGAACCCAACGACGAAATCGCCGACCGCGACAACGTCACCATCCTGAACATCTCGGGCACCGAGCTGCGCCGCCGTCTGGCCGAAGGGCTGGAAATTCCGGAATGGTTCAGCTTCCCCGAAGTGGTCAAGGAACTGCGCCGCACCAAGCCGCCGCGTGCAAGCCAGGGCTTTACGGTATTCTTCACCGGTCTGTCGGGTTCGGGTAAGTCGACCATTGCCAATGCGCTGATGGTGAAACTGATGGAGATGGGCGGCCGCCCCGTGACGCTGCTGGACGGTGACGTTGTGCGCAAGCACCTGTCGTCGGAACTGGGCTTCTCGAAAGAGCATCGCGACATCAACATCAAGCGCATCGGCTACGTTGCCTCGGAAATCACCAAGAACGGTGGCATCGCCATCTGTGCACCCATCGCGCCCTACACGGCCACCCGCCGCGCTGTGCGTGAAATGATCGAAGCCTACGGCGCATTCTGCGAAGTGCATGTTGCCACGTCGCTGGAAGAATGCGAACGCCGTGACCGCAAAGGTCTGTACAAGCTGGCCCGCGAAGGCAAGATCCAGGAATTCACCGGTATCTCGGATCCCTACGAGACACCCGAGAATGCCGAACTGGTGGTCAACACCGAAGGCGTCGACGTGGACAACTGCGCGCATCAGGTGATCCTGAAATTGGAAGCTATGGGCCTGATCGCCGGCTGATTCCAGTTACAAGAAACGACGAAGGCCACGCTAAACAGCGTGGCCTTTTCATTTGCACACCTGCGGATTGGTTAGTGAACCGCAACAGGCTCCAGATCGTTTTCGCGGGCAAGGGTGAACGCCAGGTTTCGATCCTTGACCAGGGCCAGACGTTGTCCTTCGGCATCGTGCACCGCGAACAGCTGATCCGCGCCCGGCACCTCTTCGTGCACCTGCTCTTGCACTTCAACGGGCAAGTCGGCGACATCAACGGCGCGCACATAGACCAATGCGGTCTGATCGCTGGTTTCAAACTCGTGTTTCATATTCATCTGCTCACCCCTACTTGTTTTCGCCGGATTTGATCTGAATGGTCTGCACGACCCGCTCGGGCTCTGCCCGTTCAAGGTCCACATGCAGCAAACCGTTTTCCATCTCGGCACCGGCCACTTCAACACCATCGGCCATCAGGAAGGTCCGCTGAAACTGCCGATTTGCGATGCCGCGATGCAGATAGACACGTTCAGACGCGTCTTCGGACTGTCGGCCGCGAATCAACAGCTGCCGTTCTTCGACCGTGATGGCCAGATCATCTTCGCTGAACCCGGCCACTGCCAGAGTTATGCGATAGCTGCGCTCGCTGGTTTGTTCGATATTGAAAGGGGGATAACCCTCGTTTCCAGCTTTGGCGCTGCGTTCCAGAAGGCGTTCAAGCTGCTCGAAACCCAGAAGATAAGGGTGCGAGCCAAGCGTCAGTTTTGTCATCGTGTCGGGTCCTTGATCAAGCGACCTGTTATGTCTTTCGGCCCCGTTTCTCGGCGGCCAAGTATTTATATGGGCTTTTGACCTAGTTCCTGCAAGCCCGGCCTTCCCGGAGCCTTTCGAATTGGTTATCCTCAAAGGTCTATGGATGATGGCAAAATCAGTGGTTCCGTGAATATCGCCGGAGAAATGAACAGTGACGAGGTGCTGCGGGTTCGGCTCGAAGTGCTGCGCCGAGAGCATCGCGATCTGGACGACGCAATCGCTGCGTTGGAAGAACGTGGTGCAGCGGCGGATCCGTTCACCATTCGGCGCCTGAAAAAGCAGAAACTGACGCTGAAAGACCGTATTGCCACACTCGAAGACCGCCTGACCCCTGATATCATTGCGTAGCCAGTAAAGGCCGCTATAGTCCGCCTCTCAAATTCAGGAGGGGCCGATGCAGCAGGTCAAAGTTGGGATCATTATGGGCAGCCAGTCCGACTGGCCCACCATGAAACACGCCGCCGATGTTCTGGACGAACTGGGCGTGGCGCACGAGGATCGCATCGTTTCGGCCCACCGCACCCCTGACCGTCTGTGGGACTATGGCAAAGGCGCTGTTGATCGGGGCTTGAAGGTCATCATTGCAGGTGCGGGGGGTGCGGCGCATTTGCCGGGCATGATGGCGTCAAAGACGCGCGTGCCTGTGATCGGCGTACCTGTCCAAACCCGCGCGCTGAGCGGAGTGGACAGCCTGTATTCGATCCTGCAAATGCCCCGCGGGTATCCGGTGGCCACCATGGCTATCGGTGAAGCAGGTGCAAAGAATGCTGGTCTGATGGCCGCCGCAATCCTTGCCAACGAAGACGAAGCACTGGCCGAACGTTTGGACGCTTGGCGCGCGGCGCTGTCGGCCTCTATCCCCGAGGTGCCGGTGGATGAGTGAGGCTTTGGAACCCGGCGCAACCATTGGCATTCTGGGTGGCGGCCAACTGGGCCGCATGTTGTCCGTCGCGGCGGGCCGGTTGGGCTATGCCACGCATGTATATGATCCTTCGGCCACTGTACCTGCGGCCGAGATGGCGCGCCATCAGACCGCGGCCTCTTTCGACGATATCCCTGCCCTGACCCGGTTCGCACAATCGGTCGATGTGGTGACATACGAGTTCGAGAACATTCCAACCGCTGCCTTGGACGTCTTGGAAGACCTGCGCCCGGTACGCCCGGGGCGCCGCGCTTTGCAGGTCAGTCAGGACCGCCTGACAGAGAAAGCTTTCCTGCGCGATTTGGGTCTGAACACCGCGCCTTTTGCCGCCGTGGATGACACCGACAGTATGCACGTTGCGCTGGCCGAAATTGGCGCACCCGGCATCCTGAAAACCCGCCGTCTGGGATATGACGGCAAAGGGCAGGTGCGGATCATGACGCCCGGGGACGCACCAGAGGCGCTGTCTGCGATGCAGGGCGCTCCGGCGATCCTCGAAGGGTTTGTGGATTTCAGTCACGAGGTCTCGGTCATTGCCGCGCGCGGCATGTCCGGCGACGTAGCCTGTTTTGATCCGGGCGAGAACGTACATCGCGACGGCATACTGCGCACCACCACCGTGCCCGCGCGCCTGTCCCCCGCGCAGCGAACCGACGCTGTGCTGATGGCCGCCAAGATCCTGAACGCGTTGGACTATATTGGCGTAATGGGGGTTGAGTTGTTCGTTACCGCCGGTGGGTTGGTCGTGAACGAGATTGCTCCACGCGTGCATAATTCCGGCCATTGGACACAGAACGGCTGTGCGGTGGATCAGTTCGAACAGCATATCCGTGCCGTGACCGGCCAACCCCTGGGTGATGGCGGCCGTTTTGCCGATGTGGTGATGGAAAACCTGATTGGTGACGATATGGACCGCTTACCAGAACTGCGGGCCGAGCAGGATGTGGCGATACACCTTTACGGCAAGGCGGAAACCCGAAGGGGCCGCAAGATGGGTCACGTGAACCGCGTCAAACGCTAGGCGCGGCGCATCGACAGCGCGACGCCCCCCAGAACCAGTGCTGATGCGATCAGGAACCGCAGACCCACACCCTCGTTCAGAAACAAGACGCCACCGGCTGTTGCGATGGCAGGCACGCTCAGTTGCAGCACCGCACCGCGAGCCGCGCCAAGGGCGGGCAAGATGCTGTACCAAAGCGCATAGCCCAGCGCCGATGTCACCCCGCCAGAGATTGCGGCAAGCAACACTCCCCACCAGGAAATGCTGTCTGGTAGAATCAACAGGGCCAACAAACCAATCGGCGCCGCCAAAACAAATGCCGACGCTGTGCTAAGCAAAGGGTCCGATTGCCGCCGCCCCAGCAGCGAATAGATACCCCATCCAACCGCCGCAATCGCCATCATCGCTGCACCGAACAAAGGCAGCGAAGTTTCAGCCCCCGGCCACAACAAAACGACAAGCCCCGAAAATGCCACACCCGCACCGGCCCAGCGCATCACAGGGATTGCCTCGCGCGTTAATACGGCCCCTGCAAACATGGTAATCTGCACCCCACCAAAAAGGATCAGCGCGCCGATACCCGCATCCAACTGCGTATAGGCAAAAGAAAAGCCCAGCATATAGGCCAGCAAACTGGCCATCCCCCACCCCGGCTGCACGATCCGGCCAAAGTCTGGCCGCCCACGGGCAAGGATGAGCACGGCCAGCACCCCGGCGCCTACGACCAGCCGGATCGCGGCAAAACTTGCCGGTCCCGCCGCACCTTCAGCCAGCGCTAAACGGTTCAGGATCGAATTGGCCGCAAAGGCAACCATGGTCAGACAGGAAAGCAGGATCAGTCGCATGGCCGGACCCTATCGTGGCCACAGACCGGCAGGAAGGTCGCAAATCCAACAAAGCTGTTACCGCGCCAATTGCAACAACGCTTCTTCCAAATCCAGGTCAGGTTGAAAGGACGCGTGCCTCAGGAAATGCAAAACCTGGGCAATGACCACGGGGTTCGCCATCATGAACGTATGCGTTGTGGGCATTGTCAAATGCGCGTCCATACCCGGCAGTTTCGTCGCCTCGACAGAGACCTTTCCGTCGTCGGTTCCAGGGATCAGTGATGAGAATACCGGGCTGACCGACCGGTTGCCCGCAATAATCCCCAACGTGCCGTCAAATGCCCCAAGGCTGTTGGGCACGCTTTCCGCGCCCGTACCCAATTGCAGACCCGCGGGCCCGTTCACCCAGCGAAACGGCGCCCAACCGCCCAGCTTATCCACCAGCTCAGACCCCGAATTGGGCGGTGCCAACATGACGGCACGACCCTCAAACTTGCGGCCTTCCTGTGCCAGCCAAGCGCGGAACAAAATGCCGCCCATGGAGTGCGTGACAACATGAACATTCTCGGATTTGCACGCGGACATGGCGGTGTCGACAAAGGGCAACAGCCCTTCGACCGGTTCATCGGTCGAAGGGTAACTTGCGTTTTCAACATGGAACCCCGCGCGCTGCAGCGCCGGCACCATCAAGGCCCATGACGCCTCCGTTCGGGCCAGGCCGTGCAACAATACCACGCAGTCTGCCCGTACAGGCAGCGCGAAAAAGCATAAGAACAAAACACACCAACGCATCTCTGCGACATAGGCGCCCACATACATGATATCAAACCGAACTGACGCTGAGCCACCATATGCTAAGCGATTTGAATGGGTTGGCTCGCTACTTTGCCAGGGAAAATCGCGGTTTTGGTGCTAAGCCGCTCCATTCAACCCGGTGTGTAGACGGGGCGCTGAGACGACCCCTCTTGCCTTCCGCATGATCCAGAACATAGTGGCACGATGAGCCATACCCGCCCCCCACGCCTTGCTGTGCGCGCCGTGATGGTGCACGAAAACCGCTTGTTGCTGGTCAATGCTTGGGCCGACCCATCCCGTAAGCTTTGGTGCGCGCCGGGAGGCGGTGTAGAGCCCGGCGCGTCCTTACCGGACAACCTGCAGCGCGAAGTGATGGAAGAAACCGGATTGAGCATCACCGTTGGCGCACCGTGCCTTGTGAACGAGTTTCACGACCCCAAAAGAGACTTTCACCAAGTTGAGGTTTTCTTTCATTGCGCTTTGGCGGGTGGCGCTCTCAGCGACACCTGGCAAGATCCAGAGGGCATTGTGACACGCCGCAAATGGTTCTCGCAGTCCGAGTTACGGGGTATGCACCTGAAGCCTTCCAGCTTGCCCGACATCGCCTTTGGTGGCAGCACAGCGCATTACGATCCATTGGAACCGATTGTGTTCTAAAAGAAAAAGCCCGCCTCACCGGACGCCTTTTGTAACTCTTGCTGCATTGGACTGACTTGCATCATACCGTCCTTGTCACGTATGCCGCCGTCCGGTTCACCTGCATCCGCCTCTTCACGCTTGTCGGGTACCCTTGAACGGCATTTAAAGTGCCAATTGTGCTATTCTCGGCGACCCAATAGCCTGTTGAAAACCTGTCGGAGAATGAAGTGAAGAGTTACTTTATCGAGCGCATCACAGACCCCTTGAAAGCGCGTCAAACTCTTTCCCAATACCTACCAGGCCAGCACGATCCTTGGGTACTGTGGACCAGAGATGCAGCAGCCCCGGTTGCATACCTGAATGTAGACATCGTTGATGACGTCTGGGACGAAGTTGAAGGCCCATTTTATATTCAAGCTGACATAAGCGGTCGTAACTACAATGAAGATGACTATGTTTTGTCTCTGCTTCGAAAAGTTCAAAACATTGTTGGAGGCGTAATAAAAGACGACAACGACAGTTTTGTTTGATCCGATTCCGCTGTGCCGCCATTAACGTGAGTTCGCTATCCGCTTAATGACGTTTCTGCAGCGACTGGCTGGTTAAACCAACAGGATTGCAACACCAACGACCACCTGCCAAGGTCAATATTGGATCGTTAGTGTTGTCTCTAACAGCCGGACAAGCGCTGCATCCGAACCCAGCTCCGAGCCCGGGGCGCTGGCTGATGCAAATCGCACGATTGCCTTTAGGTCGGAGGAAGACGCACATTGGCGCCGGCAAACAACGCCCAACTTTTGCCCTTCGCGAATCAACGACAACGCTGTTGGCGTAGCCTGATTTTAATCATTGGTTCATCTTGCGGCAGTAGCCAGCCGGACAATCGCAGCTTGTGACCATTGCCAACAAAAAGAACCGCTTACATCCCCAAAACCCAAGGCGGTTACTTTCGCATGAAGCGAAACATTCACTTAAGCTTCAAGACTGCTGGCGGTAGAGTATGACGCACCGAAACAGCTGAGAACTAAAGTTGGCATCAGGATGAGCATACACGTCGCTGAGTTGAAGAAGACATTCTCAAACCATAAGGCCATCGACGGCTTAACCTTTGATGTGCCAGAGCACGCGTTCTTTTGTGTTGTCGGAGCATCTGGGTGCGGGAAAAGCACATTGCTTCGCCTGATTGCGGGGCTGGACACCCCTGATGCGGGGAAGATCGATCTTTCAGGTCGCAAGGTCTTTGGTGCCGATGTGAATGTGCCTCCTGAAGATCGGAGGGTTGGCGTTGTCTTTCAATCCTATGCGCTGTGGCCCCATCTGACGGTCGCAAAGAACGTGGCATTCCCATATGAAGCAAAAGGAATTTCGGCGAACCGGGCCGCGGAACGCGCGGCCCATCATCTTGAACGGGTGGCGTTGACCCCATATGCAGACCGTCGGCCAGAGGCACTGTCCGGCGGTCAGCGTCAGCGGGTGGCGCTGGCGCGGTGTCTTGCGAGCGATGCGCGGACAGTTCTGATGGACGAGCCGCTGGCCAACCTTGACCCGCATTTGCGCGGGGCCATGGAGGGGGAACTTCGGGCCTTCCACGATCGATCAGATGTGACGACGCTTTATATCACGCATGATCAACGCGAGGCGATGGCGCTTGCAGATCTGATGGCGGTGATGGACCAGGGTCGGTTCCTGCAGCTTGGTACACCACAGGAAATCTATGATCGGCCCGCGACGGAGAGAGTCGCGCGTTTTATCGGCAGAGGTACGGTGCTCGACGCCGACATTCGCGGTAATGAGGCGTGTTTCCAGGGTCAGGTGTTTCCTGTATCCGGGCCCGCAGCGGGCAAAGTTTTTATCCGCCCCGAGCGCGTTTCCATTGCTGATGACGGCATAAAAGCTCGAATCTCAACCGCACAGTACCGCGGCGGATTCTGGGAAGCGGAAGCGCGAATAGACGGGCTGACGGAGTCGATTTTGCTGAATCTCAATGACCCGATCCGCACCGGGGACACCGTTGGGCTGCGCTTCGCCGGCGGCTGGGGGCTTGCTGACTAAAGGCGCCAGGGCACGACACCTGGCGGCGCACGCCGTCCGGCCCAGTCAAGCAGCGCCATCAACAGGATCGTTGCAATGATCGTGACCGCAGCCATGGCTGACGCCAGTGTTGTGTAGCCGCCGTCCTCATAGTTGAAAATCGTCGTACCGATGGTCTCGTTACCGCTCGACCAAAGCAGGGCAGATACTGTGACCTCGTTATAGGCTGTCAGAAAAACGAGGATCGCGCCGGAGGCTGCAGCCGGGGCAATCAGCGGAATGGTAATGCGCGCCATGCGGCGATAAAACCCCGCGCCCGCCACCCGCGCCGCTTCATCAAGGCTTCGGTCCAGTTGAAGGGTCGCGGCGGTAATCGGCTTCAACGCAATGGAGAAAAAGGCGCATAGATAGGCAAGCAGGATGATCGTCAGCGTATTGTAAATCGACACGTCGATAAGGGGGAGCGGCCTGATGAAGGCAAGGATGAAAGCCACCGAAATCACAAGCCCCGGAATGGCATAGGTCATCTCGGCCAGCGCCGTCATCAGCGTCCCGACGCGCCTGACAGCTCTGTTTTGCGCCGCTGCGTAGCGCGCGACAAAGATGGCAAGAATGGCGATGGTTACGGCCGCGACGATGGCCACGATTGTCGAATTGATGAACGCCCGCGCGGTTACGGATTGCCGGAACAGGATTTCGGCAAAATTCGCGAAGGTCACCGTGTCAAACGTCAGTGGTACGCCGTAGGTTGGGACAAGGGCCGTCGCAAACAGCGCCGTAATCGGCAACACAAGTGTTGCCAGGATCACCAGCGCCAAGCCAGTCTCGACCAGCGGGCGGATCCGGCCAAGCCGAATGTCCAGTGGCGGTTGGGGTGGCCCAATCAATGCATTCCGCTGTCGCGAGGCAAACCACATCTGAAACACGACCGCAGCCACGGCGATAACCGCGACGAGGCTGGCAATCACAGCCATGTCGGTCAACACGGTTGGCCCAAAACTGGCAAGCCGTTGCCAAATCAGAACCGGCAGCGTCGTGTACCGGGCGGGAATGCCCAGCAACGCGGGGATGCCGAAATTCCCAAGTGCCGAGACGAAGGCAAGGGCATAACCGGCGATCAGCGTCGGCGCGAGAAGCGGCAAAATGATCCGAAACAGAAGTCGCACCGGTTTCGCACCCGCAACGCGGGCAGCGTCGGACATTTCACGTGGCAAACTGCGAAGCGCAGCCAGGACGACCAGAAAGACAAGTGGTGCATGCTGAATGCCAAGAAGAAAGATCACACCTTCGCGCGAATACAGCGGGTGCGTCGAGCCGATTTCCGGCGCTATTCCAAGCGTCTGAAGAAGAGCCGATGATGGGCCCAGTGCTTGCACCCAGGCTATGGCCGTCACATGCGGCGGCACCATCATTGGGATCAGCAGAAGAAAAGTGAACAGGCCTTTCATCCGGACATCTGCCAGCCCAAGAATGAGCGCCGCAGCACTTCCCCCAACGAGCGCGACAAACGCCGATAGCGCAGAGCTTTCAAACGAATTCCACACGGCGCGGGGCACGGACCGGCTATTGAGCGCGGATAGAAATGCCACGGGGCCTTCGCCAATCGCCACGCCAGCCAGCAAGGCAAGTGGAAGGACGAAAAGCGCTGCGGCAATCACAATGAGGGCGGCCAAGGTTATCCCCTCGCCGCCCAAAAGTCGTTTTAGCATCAGCCACCGAATATATCGATGAAGCGCGCCTTGTTCTCCTGATCGTTGGCAAGGGCTGCCGCCGGATCAAAATCGAGAAGCTTGATGTCGCTCAACGCGGGGAAGCCTTCGGGCGGCGTGATTGCCGGATGCGCCGGAAGATAGCCCATATCGGACGCCAGCTGCTGCCCCTCGGGAGAGATCAGAAAATCCACAAAAGCCTTCGCAGCCGTTGGGTTTTGCGCGGTCGACAGGATCGCGACAGGCTCGGTCACCGCCGAAACGCCTTCTTCCGGGAAAACAAACTCCACCGGTGCGCCGTCAAGCTTGTTCCGGATGGGCAGGAAATCAACGACAAACCCGTACAGCTTTTCGCCGCCGGCAATCGCCTTATACGTGCCGCCATTGCCACCCTGAGGATTGGCGCCCTGGTCCGCCAGCCCTTCATAGAATTCCCAGCCCAAGTCGGGGTGCGAGGTGATGGCGGCCATGTGAATGGTCGCTGCGCCCGAGGTCAGCGGCGATGGCATGGCCAGCTTGTCTTTGGCATCCTCACCAAGAAGATCCGCATAGGATGTCGGCACCATCGCGGCCGATGTGTTGTATACGATGCCCGTCGTGATCAACTTGGTCGAGAAGTAGTGCTTCTCGGCGTCCATGAGAGCTGGGTCATAGGCAGTGACATCGGCATCAGCATGCGGCATCAACCGGCCCTCAGCCTCAAGCCCTTCCATGGTGACCATATCGGCGATCAGGAGGACGTCTGGCTGAGGGGCACCCGCTTCGAATTCGGCCCGAAGTTTTGCCATAACCTTGGTTGTACCATCTCTGATCCATTCGACGTCTACATCCGGGTACTTCGCCGTGAACGCGTCAACTGTTTGCTGAGCATCGGCGTTCGGCTGAGACGTGTAGAGGACGAGTTTACCCGATACATCGGCGGCGAAAGCGGCGTTTGCGAATGCGGTCGCAGCGGCAGCTACAAGGAAGCGTTTTAACATGCATGACCTCTGTGTATTGAATTTTTGGATGTCGAAAGCGTTAAGGCCTCAATGTGACATGTAGGTGTATGGGAGAGGGCCAAGCGTCGGCAGAAGTTTTTTTGAAGCGTTTCGGGGTCAAGACACGCCTGTGCGCGGTAGGCCAATTCGCATTGCAACAACGGCGCATGAACGCTTCGGCCCATTTAGTTCCTAAACGCGGCCGCGAGACACACTACGCCGTTGCTGAGGACGTTTCCGGCAGAGACTGTTTCGCTCTGCCGACTGGCACCCGTGGCCCAGAATTCCACGCCTCGCCAAACCCTCAACGCCGTCTTATTTGTGGGTCTTGGGAGGGCTCAAGGTTCAAGGTCCAGGCGCGAATGGCCGCCCAATCCCGATAATCGCCCTCCTTCACGCCGGTCGCGATTGATAGCAATTTGAGCACGAATCGCACCGGCCAAGGGGTGCGTGAAAACTGCAGCACACCTGCAAATCCGCCGACGGTCACGGGTTTGACTTCTGGCGCGAGGGTACGGAGCTTGTCTGCATACGCGTCGGCCTTGCGCAGTGCAGCCGGCGTCGGGTTTGCAAGCGTGAGGCACGTGAAGAAGAAGGAAACCGGTATCCTGCTGAGGATTGTCTTGTTTTCTTTCACGAAAGCAGCAGCGACGGGCAGCCAACGATCGTAGCGGATTGCGCTGCCGATAATGACGCGGTCAAAAGTATGCAGATCATCAGCCTCAGAAAGGGGCAGAACGGTGATTGCAACCCCTTGTTCAGCCAAGACATCCCCAATGAACATGGCGACCTCGGCGGTCGATCCGAGCTTGCTGCCATAGGTCACAAGGACCTTGGTGTTTGTGTTTTCCATGAAGCTTCCCCTTTGCGTTGGTGCGCGAAAGCCTGGCGCGTTTCCCGCTTGCAGATGAGCCAAGTCTGCAAAGGTGAGACAGCGAAGGCATTGGCGCGCGCCGCCAAAATTTGGGCCACGGGTGCCAGTTTTCAGCTTGGGCACACTCGTCTATCTTTACTGTATGGGTTGGATTTCATCGATCTTCGTTCACAAAGCACTGGATGCCGCGGTCGCTCTTGATTGCGTCGAACCAGACGCGCGCCTGGCGCTTTTCGCAAGCGTTGGGCTGGACCCTTCAGCGCCGGCTGATCCCGGCGCAATGATCTCGGATGGCGACTTTTTTGGCCTGCTGGAACGCATCGCCGAACGTGATGATCGTGGACGATCCGTTCCGATACATATGGGCACGTCAATGCGATGCGATGACTACGGCGCCTTTGGGCTTGCGTTCAAAACTGCCCCTGATCTCCTTGGCTCTTACGCGCGTGTCGAACGCTATGGCAAGGTCGTGACCTCGATTGCTAATTTCCGCGTTGAACGGTCCGGAACGTCGGTCTTCATGGACGTCATTCAGGGACGGGATCGTCGTCTGGGCCTAAAGATGACCAATGAGCTGGCTCTGGCCGCGGCGATGTCGATAAGCCGGGAAGTCAGCATGGATGGCTTCTCGCTGAAGGCTGTTCACCTCATGTCGGATCGCCCTGACGATGACCGCGTGTATCAGGCGCATTTTCAGTGCCCAATTCATTTCGGCGCAGATCGCGATGCCCTTGAAGTCTCGGCTGCTGTTGTCGCCCAACCCAATCGTTTGTCCGACGACGGCATGTCAAAGTTTTTCGAAACACATCTCGACAGCCAACTTAGCCAAATCAACGACACGTCCGAACTTGAGCGGCGCATTGTGGATCAGATCACCGAATCGTTGAGCGAAGGTGTACCCACGCTTGCCGACCTTGCAGGGCGTTTGGGGATGAGCAGCAGAACATTGCAACGACGCCTGTCTGCGGAGGGTTTGGCCTATCAGGACCTGGTAGTGGAGGCGCGAAAATCTCTGTCTGGGCAGCTTTTGCGGCGAACGGAATACGCCTTGGCAGAGATCGCCTTTCTGACGGGTTTTTCTGATCAAAGCACGTTCACCCGAGCCTTCAAACGCTGGCACGGGCAAACACCGGCAAGCTATCGACGCGGTGCATCGGCCGCAATTCAAGCCATCGAATAAGTTGCGTATGACCATGGCGCATCGGGCCAAAACACTGGCGCCTAATGCAAATACCGTCGCCCCCGACAGCGTCTACCCCTTGACCATCACGTCAATCAAGGGAGACCAACATGACATCGAAACCAATCCTGATAACGGGCGCAACCGGGAAAACCGGATCTCGTGTCTTGGCCCGGCTCACGGCCGCGGGGCATGATGCCCGCTCGGGGTCGCGCACAGCGCAGCCCCCCTTTAACTGGGATGATCCGGACACCTGGCAAAAGGCGCTTAGCGGCATTTGGGCCGTCTATGTCAACTATCATCCAGACTATGCTTTTCCCGGTGCCATTGAGAACCTGACACGGTTCACCCATGTCGCCGCGTCCTGCGGTGTTCAGCGTCTGGTCATCCTGACCGGTCGTGGCGAACACCATGCACAGCTGGGCGAAAAGGTGATCGCCAATTCAGGTCTGGACCACACCATCATCCGTTCCGCCTGGTTTGCGCAAAACTTCTCTGAAGGGTCCCTGTGGGAGCCGGTGATGGAGGGCGTTGTCCCGATGCCTGGCGGCGATCTGGAAGAGCCGATTATCGACATCGACGACCTCGCAGACGTCATTGTGACGGCGCTTACAGGTACGGGCCATTCCGGCCAGACCTATGAATGCACCGGCCCACGTCTGCTGGGCTTTGCCGAGGTCGCTGACATCCTGTCGGGTGCAATGGGGCGGCGGGTCGATTATTTGCCGATCTCCTTCGATGATTTCCATGCCGCGCTTGAGGCAACCAGCGGAACGGTCTTCGCCGACATCGTAACGGAGATTGCGCGCGAAACCTTTGACGGCCGGAATGCCAAGATCGGCGATGGTGTGATGCGCGCAATTGGCCGCGCGCCCCGCGACTTCACCGAATTCGCACAAGCCGCCGCCACGGCAGGCAAATGGGCCAAAGCGGCCTGACGTACTCAATCAAAAAGGAACACCAAGCATGCAACTCACTCGTTTTCAGAAAATCACCCTCGGCATCAGCGGCGCCACGGCGTTGGCCATCGGCACCTTCATCACTTTGGCACCCCATGCGTTTTACGCCAGCTATGGCATAACGCTTGGGCCGAACCCCAACCTGCTGAGCGAGCTTCGGGCACCGGGCGCCGGGCTGGCGGTATTGGGGGCAATTATGTTGGCCGGGCCAATCCGTGCGGCCATGGCACCGATTGCACTTGCCGTCGCGCTGACCGTCTATCTGGCCTTCCCAGTCGGGCGCATCGTGGGCATCGTATTGGATGGTATGCCGTCCGGCAGCGTCATCGGCGCTTTAGCAATCGAGGTCGTGATCGCTGGCCTTTTGCTCGTTGCATTCAAGCCGATGCGCACGGCCAGTTCCGGCCGGGATCGAATTGTTGACCAGCCTGGTTAACAGGTGGTCATTGACCCCACGGGCGGCTTCCGGATGCCGGGGCCGCCACTGTTTCCGGGGACAAGGCCGTTTCGCCTCCACCGCCGTTCACTTCTGCCCGTGTTGCGGAAGTGACGCCGGTCAGCATCAGTTCACCGGTGTCGTCAAATGTCGTGCCCAAGACGGGCACCGAAATGCCTGCACCGGTTGGCCCGCTGACCGTTAGTTCCGCTGCGTCCTCGATCAGCGAACCGGAACGAGCAAGTGGGAGTTCTTGGCCAACGGGCGACCTCCGGAGGGCCTATCTGGTGGCCGTCCTCGGTATTCTTCTGCCCTCGTCAGTCTTCGAACCCCCGCTTTCAGATCCAGTGAGGCTTCGGCTTGTCGACTAGCGGTCATTAAGCTCCCCCAAAACCCAATTGCGAAGAGCAACAATATTGGGTCGTCGCGAATGTGCCTCCGGATAGACAAGGTAAAATGTTGATCCAAGAGGAATGGCCAGGTCAAAAAGCTCGACCACGCGCCCGGCCTGGACATCTTTTGCCGAAAGAAATCGCCACCCCAAAACCACGCCGGCTCCGTCGATCGCGGCCTGAAGCCCATGATCCGGCAGGCTGAATTGCATGCCGCGCGAGGCGTCAACATCCTGTGTACCGCTTGCATCAAGCCAAGTCTGCCAAGTTGGCGCGTTTGGGTCAAAGTCCATAGATTGATTGTGCAACAGAACGTGGTTCTTGAGGTCAGAAGGCGTTCTGATGGCGTTTTTCCCGTCGAGCAGGCGTGGGCTGCACATTGGGATCACGGACTCGTCGAACAGCTTGATGGCTTCAAGACCTGGCCACTGCCCGTGTCCAAGCCGGATGGCGGCGTCAAAGTCATCACGTTGAAAATCCACAAGACCCAAGCTGGTCGATACAAGCACATCGATATCTGGGTGTTGGGCATAAAACTTTTGCAGCCTCGGGATCAACCACATCGCGGCGAATGTTGGCGCCACTGTCAGCGCCAACGAGCCCCCCCTGTCCGTTTCCATCACTTGTTCCATGGCCTGATCGAGGGTCGAAAAGACCGAGTGAAGCTCCTTGGCCAACCGCTGCCCAGCCTCGACAAGAACCAATCCTCGCGTCCGCCGTCGAAACAACGGAACACCAAGGAAATCTTCCAGCTTCTTGACCTGGTGGCTGATCGCAGCGGGCGTCACAGACAACTCGTCGGCGGCAGCGACGAAACTCAGATGACGTGCCGAGGCTTCGAATGCGCGAAGTGCGTTCAGAGGGTAGTTTTTGCGATTCATGTCAGTGACTAAGTTTTTCTAACCCTGCGATAGACATCGTCGTTTGTCAATTCGGCCAGACCCGCACAAATATAGACTTACACAGGGTCTGAACACGGACCTCATTGCAGAAAAACTAATGATCATCCGAAAGGAAACGCTATGGCACGGGCCTTTGCGACCATTGCCTTTACCCCTGACGTCCGCGCTCAGCAATCGCGGATGGGGTCTGCCGACGGGTACCGAAAATTCCTCGGCGACGGCCTTGCAGACCTGGAGGAGCTTGGGCCGGAAGAGATCGGCTTCATCGGCGCACGCGATGGGTTTTATCAGGCTTCCGTATCGCAGACAGGATGGCCATACGTCCAGTTTCGCGGCGGCCCGGTCGGATTTTTGAAAGTGCTGACATCTACAACGTTGGCCTATGCCGATTTCCGCGGAAACCGCCAGTATATCAGCGCTGGCAACCTGTCCGGCAACGATCGTCTGTCAATGATCCTGACGGACTATCCCAACAGCCGCCGCCTGAAACTCTGGGGCCGGGCCCGTCTGATCGAAGGCGCGGACAATCCCGAAATTCTAAGCCAGCTGCATGACGGAACCTATCGGGCGCGCCCCGAACGCGCCGTACTGATTACGGTCGAAGCATTCGACTGGAATTGCCCAAGCCACATTCCACGCCGCTTCACTGTTGATGAAGCGCATCAAGAGATCGCGGCATTGCGCCGTGAGAACGAGGCCCTGAGGGCCGAAACCCGCGCCCTGCGCATGTCCGGCGCTTCGGGCTCACCAATCCAACCCTGAAAGGACCAGTGCAATGAAGAAGCGTTTTCACACATCTATCCTTGCCACACTTTTTGCCAGCGCCACGCTCTTGCCCGTGTCCCTGCCGAACGGTGCAATCGCAGCCCAAAGCCCGTTTGTTGTCGACATGAAATCGACAGAGATCGACGGACACACAATTGCCTATCGCGAGGCCGGGGACCCAGCGAACCCAACGGTTCTGCTGTTGCATGGCTTTCCAACCTCCTCGCACATGTTCCGCGAGTTGATCCCGGTCCTGGCAGAGGACTATCACGTCATCGCACCGGACTACCTCGGTTTCGGCGCTTCGGACATGCCGTCTGCCGACATGTACGACTACAGCTTCGCCAATGCCGCAGAAATGGTAACGCGTTTGATCGACGAAAAAGGAGTCGATAACTACACCGTCTATTTGATGGATTATGGCGCACCTATCGGGTTTCGCATGTTCGCTGAGCATCCCGAGCGGGTCACCGGATTTGTCATCCAGAACGGCAATGCCTACGACGAGGGGTTGCGCGAATTCTGGGATCCGATCAAGGCGTATTGGGCAGACCCGAGCACCGAAAACGGTGATGCGCTGCGCGGCTTCCTGACGCTCGACGCCACCAAATGGCAATTCACTCACGGTGTTGGTGACGTCTCGGCGGTGAGCCCCGACAATTTCTGGCACGTTCAATACCTGCTCGACCGTCCGGGCAATCAGGAAGTGCAACTCGAGATGTTCCTGGATTACGGCACCAATGTCGCCGAGTATCCCAAGTGGCAGGCCCTGTTCCGGGAATACCAGCCTCCGGCGTTGATCGTCTGGGGAAAAAACGATCACATCTTCCCTGCCGACGGCGCCCACCCTTACAAGGCCGATCTGTCTGATGTGGAGTTTCATCTGCTTGATACCGGGCATTTCGCGCTCGAGGAATACGGGGATGTGATTGCCGCAGAAATGCAGGATTTCCTGGCGCGCATCACCAAGTGACCATGCCCGGCCCCGGTGGCCATCTCCACCGGGGCTGAATGGGTACAGGGTGCAATTGCTTTACGCCCAGCAGCCCTTCCACTTCGGATTCACGACGACAGAGATCGGATTGTAACCATGAAAGATGAAACCAACCGGCCCGTTCTCCGCATCGCGGCCTTTTCGGATGGCGGCACTGGCGGCAACCCCGCAGGTGTTGTCATCGGCGACACGCTTCCTTCTGCATCAGAGATGCAACGCATTGCAACAGACATAGGATACTCCGAAACCGTTTTTGCAGCGCCTCAGGGTGAAGGATGGCGGGTGCGGTTCTTCTCGCCGGAGGAAGAGGTGGCTTTTTGTGGACATGCCACCATTGCTCTGGGCAGTGCTTTGGCCGCACACGAAGGCCAGGGGCTGTTTGCGCTCGATCTAAATGCGGGGCGCATCACCGTCGAGACAGGCGCGGATGGCAGCGCAACCCTGACGTCCCCCCCGACCCACAGCGTAAGAGCAGACGCGGCCCTTTTGACGGCAGCGCTTGAACTGTTCGATCTCACGATTGCTGACCTTGACCCAACATTGCCGCCCGCGCTGGCCAATGCCGGGAACAATCATCTGATCCTTGCGTTGAATGACAGGCTGACGCTTTCCAAAATGTCCTATGATTTGGAGGACGGTGCGCGGCTTATGCGGCAGCACGATCTGACCACAATCAGCCTTTTGTGGGCACAGACGCCGCGCCGGTTTCACAGTCGCAACGCTTTTGCGATCGGAGGTGTGATCGAAGACCCCGCAACCGGCGCGGCGGCTGCGGCACTGTCGGGCTATCTTCGTGACGTCGAATGGCCCCACGATGGCGAGATCGACATCGTGCAAGGCGAAGATATGGGCGCAAGGTCAGTGTTGAAAGCAAGCATTGGCGCAACGCCGGGTGAGGGAATTCGCGTTTCGGGGATGACCCGGATTATCGATAGATAGAGAAACAGTTGTGCGATTTCCAAGGCGACGTTCGCCAAAGTCGCAATGTGCGGGATTCTGTCGCCACCACTCGATAACACAAGAGGCGGTTTTGCCCGCAGAACCGCAAACCGAAATGAAAAGGGGCCGCCCCAAGGCGACCCCTTCCCAAGATCCATTGGACCGGCGTGATTACATCATGCCGCCCATGCCGCCCATGTCGGGCATGCCGCCGGCCGGGGCGCCTGCGCCCGGCTTTTCGGGCTTGTCGGCAACCATGGCTTCGGTGGTGATCAGCAGGCCAGCAACCGAGGCCGCGTCTTCCAGAGCGGTGCGGGTTACCTTGGCAGGGTCGATCACACCAAACGAAAACATGTCGCCATATTCTTCGGTCTGGGCGTTGAAGCCAAAGGCAACGTCGTCGCTTTCGCGGACCTTGCCAGCAACCACGGCACCGTCAACACCAGCGTTTTCAGCGATCTGACGCAGCGGAGCTTCCAGAGCTTTACGCACGATGGCGATACCGGCGTTCTGGTCAGCATTGGCACCTTCGACACCGTCCAGAGCTTTGCCGCCCTGAACCAGCGCTACACCGCCGCCAACAATCACGCCTTCCTGCACGGCAGCACGGGTGGCGTTCAGAGCATCGTCAACACGATCCTTGCGCTCTTTCACTTCCACTTCGGTCATGCCGCCCACGCGGATCACGGCAACACCGCCAGCCAGCTTGGCCACACGCTCTTGCAGTTTCTCGCGGTCGTAATCGCTGGAGGTTTCTTCGATCTGGGTGCGGATCTGGGCAACGCGTGCTTCGATCTCGGCCTTTTCACCAGCGCCGTCCACAACGGTGGTTTCGTCTTTGGTGATCGACACTTTCTTGGCGGTGCCCAGCATGTCCATGGTGACATTCTCGAGCTTCATGCCCAGATCTTCCGAGATCACCTGACCGCCGGTCAGGATCGCGATGTCCTGCAGCATGGCCTTACGACGATCACCAAAGCCCGGCGCCTTAACAGCAGCGATTTTCAGACCACCGCGCAGCTTGTTCACAACCAGGGTTGCCAGGGCTTCGCCTTCAACATCCTCAGCAATGATCAGCAGGGGCTTCTGCGACTGGATCACGGATTCCAGCAGCGGAACCATCGGCTGCAGCGACGAGAGTTTTTTCTCGTGCAGCAGGATCATGCAGTCTTCCAGATCTGCGATCATCTTGTCAGGGTTGGTCACGAAGTAAGGCGACAGGTAGCCGCGATCGAACTGCATGCCTTCCACAACATCGGTCTCGGTTTCCAGACCTTTGTTCTCTTCAACAGTGATGACGCCTTCGTTGCCAACCTTCTGCATCGCGTCTGCGATCTGGCTGCCGATCTCGGCTTCGCCGTTGGCCGAAATGGTGCCAACCTGCGCAACTTCGTCGCTGTCTTTGACTTCACGCGCCGAGGCAACGATGGCTTCAACAACCTTGGTGGTGGCCAGGTCGATGCCGCGCTTCAGGTCCATCGGGTTCAGGCCAGCAGCAACCTGCTTGAGGCCTTCTTTGACGATGGCCTGGGCCAGAACGGTGGCGGTGGTGGTGCCGTCGCCGGCTTCGTCATTGGTGCGGCTGGCGACTTCTTTCACCATCTGCGCGCCCATGTTTTCGAACTTGTCTTCCAGCTCGATCTCTTTGGCAACCGAGACACCATCTTTGGTGATGCGCGGGGCGCCGAAGGATTTCTCGATGACCACGTTGCGGCCCTTGGGGCCCAGGGTCACTTTAACGGCGTCGGCCAGTACGTTTACGCCGTTCAGCATACGCGAACGAGCGTCGGAATCGAACTTTACGTCCTTAGCAGCCATGTGCTTGCTCCTGACTTAATTGAATTTCTGGGAAGGGCTTAGGCAATGATGCCCATGATGTCGGACTCTTTCATGATCAGCAGCTCTTTGCCGTCTACTGTCACTTCGGTCCCCGACCATTTGCCAAACAGGATCTTGTCGCCTTCTTTGACGTCCATGGCGATGCGCTCGCCGTCTTCGTCCTTGGCGCCAGCACCAACAGCCACAACCAGGCCCTCGGCGGGCTTTTCTTTTGCGCTGTCGGGGATGATCAGGCCACCGGCGGTTTTCTCGTCGCTTTCCACGCGCTCGACCAGCACACGGTCATGAAGCGGAGTAAATGCCATCTTGGAACGCTCCTTCGTTCAAGGTTTTATTCGCGCGTTAGCACTCATCTATGTCGAGTGCTAACGTAGCGGATGTAAGGAACCACACGCGCAGAGTCAATCAAAGAAAACCGGAAATCCGCGGTCAGGCGGTGGCCATCAGGGCAGACGGCGCAACGCGGCGGGCAACAACCCGTTTCGACCATTTGCGGGCGGGCTCTTCGATCCAGCGCCACGTCACATAGGCACAGCCGACAACGCCCGCCAGAACCGCCGTGTTCACAAGCGGTGCCAGAGGCGTTGCAAAGAAGTAACGACCACTACCATCGGCGCCGTATTGCAGGACAACCGGGCCCGACCAGAGATGGTGGAACATGATCTCGAAGAACAGTGTATGCAGCATATAGACCGAATAGGACACCCGGCCCAAAAACAGCATGACCGGGGTGTTCAAAAACCGTGCGATTTCTCCGGTTGAACTGGAAAAAACGAATACCACGCCGGCTAAGGCCAAAATCGTGACCAGTTCAAACACCACCGGCCCCGGTGCCATCGACAGGGCGCCAATTGTGGCCAATACCGCCAAGGCCTCGGCGCGGGTGCCCAGCGCTCGGGGTGATGGGATCTTTGCCGCCAGATAATACACCGCGACGCCAAGGAAGAAGCCGCCGACGCAACGCACCGCGCCCAGGTCGTGGGTCCGCAGGATCGTGTCGCCATTTGCCAGAACTATGCCATAGGCCAAGGCCGATACCGCCAAGGCCCAGGCCCAGTTCATGTGCCGGCCAAACCGGGCATAAACGATCCAGAACACCGAATAAGCCACCAGCTCGGCCCCAATGCTCCATGCTTGGTAGTTCCAGCTCAGAACCGGCATCAGACCCACGGCGTTTAGAAGAGACAGGTTCAGAAAGAAGCGGCCGATGGTGTGGGTTTGCTCTGCGAACGGGCCGGGCGCTATGATCGCCCACGCCGCCCACAACCCCATCACGAACACATGCAACGGCAGCAACCGCGCCAACCGCAGGAAGGCAAATACCGGAAAGCTCAGCCCCTGCGCGACCTTCTGCGCATAGGCCAGCGCCATGACAAACCCGGAAAGCACAAAGAAGAAATCCACGAAAAACTCGGCGTTCAGCAGCAGGTTGCCCCGCGGGGCCGCCAGAAATACCGAATGGTACAGGGCAATCCCCAGTGCCGCGATGCCGCGCAGGGCCTCAAGCGAGCCGCGTTTCATGAAACAATTCCCCCAATCTTTGGCCGTTTGTACACCGTGATTTGGGGCGCCAATTGGGCCAAAACTGGTTTATTTCAGATCGCCGGTACCGGGTGGCCATGCGGCAAATTCCCCCTTGGTGTTCCCGGTGGTGACATCCCCGCGAACGGCGCCTATAACACCGCGGAAATTGACCTCTTGCGGATAGATCTGATGACCATCAAAGTGTTTGGCCACAAGGCCCCCGATACCGATTCCACCGGCTCTGCCATTGTCTGGGCCTGGTACCTGAACGAGGTGAAGGGCCAGCCGGCCGAGGCCGTTCTGCTGGGCGAACCCAACACCGAAGCTGCGTTCATGCTGACCAAGTGGGACCTGCCCAAACCGGCCATTATCGACGATGTGGCCGAAGGCCAGGACTGTGTGATCGTTGACACCAACAACGTCGCCGAACTGCCGCCCAGCATCAACGATGCCAATGTCATCGCAGTGATCGACCACCACTTGCTGCAGGGTGGCCTGAAGACCAAGGCACCGATCGACATCACCATCCGCCCGCTGGCCTGTGCGGCCACGGTTCTGATCGACCTGATGGGCGATGACACCGCCAAGATGCCCGACGCCATCAAGGGCGCGGCGCTGAGCTGTATCCTGTCGGACACGCTGGAGTTCCGCTCGCCCACCACAACCGACCATGACCGCGCCGTGGCCGAGGGGCTGGCCGCCGATCTGGGCATCGACATCAGCGCCTATGCGACCGAGATGTTCGAAGCTAAATCCGACATCTCGGCCTTTTCCGATGCCGAGCTGATCCGCATGGACAGCAAGGAATACGAGGTCGACGGCACCAAGTTCCGCGTCTCGGTTCTGGAAACCACCGCGCCCAAGCTGGTATTGGACCGCAAGGACAGCCTGATCGCCTCGTGCGCCGATGTGGCCGCCGAAGATGGCGTGGATCAGGTACTGCTGTTCGCCGTGGACATCCTGAACGAAGAGGCCACGTTGCTGATCCCCAACGACGCGGTGAAATCGGTGGCCGAAAAGTCGTTCGATGTGGCGGTTGATGGCGACACCGTGGTTCTGCCCGGCGTGATGAGCCGCAAAAAGCAGATCATCCCGAACCTCAAGGTCTGATCGCAGACACAACAAAGGGGCGCATCGGGCGCCCCTTTTCCTTTGCCAAGGCGCGCCCCATGACCCGGATCATCGAACAGCTTTCCGAAGTTTCTGCCAATTACGACGCCATGTTCGTCGACCTGTGGGGCTGTGTGCATAACGGCCGCGACCCCTTCCCCGAGGCGGTGGCCGCGCTGAAAGCGTACCGCGCCAAGGGCGGCATCGTGGTGCTGGTCACCAACGCGCCGCGCCACCGCGCCTCGGTCGAGGTGCAGCTGGGCAAGATCGGCGTGGACCCTGACGCCTGGGACACAATCGCCACTTCCGGCGACAGCGCGCGCGCCGCGATGTTCACCGGGGCCGTGGGCCAGAACGTGTTTTTCATGGGCCAGCCGCATGATTTCAGCTTTTTCGACCCGTTGAAGCTGATCGAAGATCCGGTTGCGATCACCCGCGTGCCGCTGGATCAGGCCGACGGTATCGTCTGCTGCGGTCCGGTGGACCCGCTGGCCGATCTGGATGCGCACAAGGGTGAACTGATGCTGGCCAAACAGAAGGGCCTGCCGCTGCTTTGCGCCAATCCCGATATCGTCGTGGATCGCGGCGAAGTGCGCGAATGGTGCGCCGGGGCGCTGGCCAAAATGTATACCGAGATGGGCGGCGAAAGCCTCTATTTCGGCAAGCCGCACCCGCCGATCTATGACCTTGCGCGCCGCCGCCTGGCGCAAATCTCCTATGTGGCCGATGACCGCATCCTGTGCGTCGGCGACGGCATCCTGACCGATGTGCGTGGTGCGATATCTGAGAACCTGGATTGCGTGTTTATCTCGGGCGGGCTGGCCGCGGCGGAAACCAAGACCACGTACCAACCCGACCCCGCCGCGCTAAAGGCGTATCTGCAGGCTGAAAACATGTCGCCAACTTTTACCATCGGCTTCTTGCGATAAGACTGTCCGCGAAATAAAATTGCCGCAATTCACACTTTGGTGCGACAAAATTACTGCGCGGATTGATCTTTTCCAGCACTTCCGTTATGCTGCACCGCAACATGACAGATGATGGACGCACGAAAATGCTGGATAATTTCCCTAGGGGCACAATCTGTATCGAAGATATGGAAATCGGCATGTCCCGCCATGTGATTAAGATAATCACCGAGCGGGATGTCGAGCTTTTTGCCGAGGTTTCGACCGATTTCAACCCGGTCCATATGGACGAAGAATACGCCCAGGACACGCGTTTCCACGGCCGCATAGCCCATGGCATGCTGACCGCCAGCCTGATCTCGGCGGTGATCGGCGAGCAACTGCCCGGCCACGGCACGGTCTATATGAAACAGGACCTGAAATTCATGGCACCGGTTCGGATCGGCGACCGTGTCCGGGCCGAAGTTTCTGTCAGCGATATCAACCACGCCAAGCGCCGCGTCACTCTTGATTGTCACTGCGCGGTGGGCGATACGGTCGTCCTGAAGGGCGAAGCGCTGGTGATGGCGCCCAGCCGCAAGCTGGACTGATCGGCGCCGGGTCCCCGGTGCTTGCACGGGGGATGCATGGACGTTTTCACCACTTGGCACAACCTGCCTGCCGACAAACGCGGCGCGGCAGCGGCCATTGGCAATTTCGACGGTGTGCATCTGGGTCATCAGGCGGTGATCGACCTGGCACGTGGGGCGGCCAATGCCTCGGGCGCGCCGCTGGGCGTGATGACGTTTGAACCGCACCCACGTGAATTCTTTGCCCCCGACGCCCCACCCTTTCGGTTGATGAATGCCCAGGCGAAGGTCAACCGCATGGCCAAGCTGGGCGTCGACCAACTCTTTCAATTGCCGTTCGACGCTGATCTGGCCGCGTTGGAACCACGCGCATTTGCACAGCAGGTGATCGCCGATGGCCTGGGCCTGGACCATGTGGTTGTCGGGGCAGATTTCCGTTTTGGCAAAGCCCGCGCGGGTCATGCCTCCGACCTGCAGGTCTTCGGCAAGGAAATGGGTTTCGGCGTCACTATTGCCACGTTGGTTCAAGGCGATCAGGGCGAGGTCTCTTCGACCGCCATTCGCGAAGCGCTTGGTGACGGTCGTCCCCGTGACGCCCAACAAATGCTTGGACATTGGCATCGTATCGACGGGCCTGTCATTCACGGAGAAAAACGCGGTCGCGAGTTGGGCTTCCCCACTGCCAACATGGCCATCGACGGCCTGCATCCACCGAAATTCGGGGTCTATGCGGTGTTTGTCGATGTGCTGTCAGGCCCGCATGCCGGCACCTATCACGGTGCCGCCTCGATCGGCGTGCGCCCGATGTTCGGCGAGAACCGTGCCAATTGCGAAACCTTCCTGTTTAATTTCAAGGGCGACCTCTATGGCACCCCGCTGTCCATCGCGTTGGTCGACTTCTTGCGACCCGAGTTGAGTTTTGAAAACCTCGAAACCCTGATCACGCAGATGGACGCAGATTGCAAAAAAGCGCGAGAGATCCTTTCCGCCCTTTAACTTCGCGACAATGGGCGTAGTCTCGCCCCATGTCCGAACCGATCCAACGCAAGGGCCTGCGCCCACGATTTTGGGAACGCCATCAACTGGCAAAACTCACTCAGGACGAGTGGGAAGCCCTGTGTGATGGCTGCGGCAAATGTTGCCTGAACAAGCTGGAAGACGAAGAGACGCAAGAGGTCGCGTTTACGCGTGTGGCCTGCCGTCTGCTGGACGACAACACATGCCGCTGTGCGCATTACGAGGCCCGCAAGTCGCTGGTGCCCGAATGCGTGGTTCTGACCCCCAAGACTCTGCCCGACATCGCCTATTGGATGCCCGCCTCCTGCGCCTATCGTCTGCTGCAGGAAGGGCGTACCCTGCCCGACTGGCACCCGTTGATCACGGGTGATCCGGCCTCGGTGCGCAAGGCAGGACAGTCCGTGCAAGGCTGGACCGTGTCCGAGTTCGACGTGCCGGTGGAAGAGTGGGAAGATTTTCTGATCGAGATGGAGCTTTAGCGCGATGTTTTTTGCCTCTGACAACACCTCGCCCGTCCCACAGCAAGTGCTCGACGCGCTGACTGAGGCCAACAAAGGTTATGCCAGCCCCTATGGCGCCGACGCGCTGATGGACGAAGTACGAGCCGAGATACGAACGCAGTTCGAAGCGCCCGAAGCCGAGATTTACCTGGTGGCCACTGGAACCGCAGCAAACGCATTGTCTCTGGCCTGCCTTTGTCCACCTTGGGGAACCATCTACTGTCACCGCAACGCCCATGTCGAAGAAGACGAGTGCGGCGCGCCAGAGTTTTTTGCTGGCGGGGCCAAGTTGACCCTTCTGGACGGGCCGGATGCAAAATTCGACGCCGCCGCGCTTGCACAGGCCTTGGATTTCACCGCTCGTGCAGGCGTGCACAATGTTCAAAAGGGCGCGGTGACCTTGACCAACGCGACCGAGGCTGGCGCGGTCTACACCCCGGCCGAGATTGCCGACATTGCCGCCACGGCCCACGCGGCGGACGTGCCTGTGCACATGGATGGCGCGCGGTTTGCCAATGCATTGGTGTCAGTGGGCTGCACGCCCGCTGAACTGACTTGGAAGGCCGGTGTCGACGTGCTCAGCTTTGGCGGCACAAAAAACGGTCTGATGGGGGTCGAAGCGGTGATCCTCTTCGATCCCAAACATGCATGGGAATTTGAGTTGCGCCGAAAACGTGGCGGACACCTGTTTTCCAAGCACCGGTACCTTTCTGCCCAGATGGCCGCTTATCTGCGCGACGGATTGTGGCGAACACTGGCTATGCGCGCGAACACGGCGGCGGCTGAGCTGTCGAAGGGTATTCTGACACTGCCCGGTACATCGCTGCTCCATCCGACCCGGGCCAACGAAGTTTTCGCGGCCTGGCCCCGTGCGGGCCACCGAAGGGCGCAAAGTGCAGGTGCTCAATACTACCTCTGGCCGATGAACCAAACTCTCGAAGGCCCCGATGACGAGGCCGTCTCTGCACGCCTCGTGTGCTCATGGAGCACAAGCGCCGCGGATGTGGAAAGCTTTCTGGACACAATCAAATAGTGCGCCTGCGGCGCAAGTCCTTTGTCTCGCCTTTCGCCTTCGGCTTTCGGCACGGGCTGGCGAATGTCGCAACCCAACAACCCGCACCCACCCGAACGCGCAGCCGCAAGGCCGCGCGTGAGACAAATGCCTTGCGCCAAAGGCGCGCCTTTTGCTTACAGCTTTCCTTGCAGCGACAGTTCCAGGTCTTCGATCCTGTCCTGACCCCAAAATCGCTCATCCCGATCCGTGATATAGAAAGGCGCGCCAAAGGCTCCTGCAGTCACGGCCTCTTCCAGATTGCGCTCGTAAGCTTCGGCACCGCTTAACAGTCCGCTATCGGCAAGCGATGGGTCATACCCGTTTGCTCCAAGGATTTCGCGAATAACGCGGTCGTCCGAAATGTCCTTTTCTTCCGCCCACACCGCCCGGGTGAACCCTTGGACCAACGCCCCAAGATTGCCGCCACCTGCGTTTTGAGCCGCAATGACCGCGTAACATGACGGTGCTGCATTCGTAGGCCAAAACGCCGGTTTCAGGTTGATCGGAACCCCTGCCTTCGCAGCCTGCCGGCGCAGTTCTTGCAAGCGCCAGGCCTGGCGGCTTTCATGACGTTGCCCCGGCGGGACACCCCCCGTACGGCTAAAGAGCGCGATCAGGTCCAAAGGCTTGTAGGTGATCGTCGCCCCATTTGCGCTGGCAACTTCCTCCAGCCGGGTCCCCGCGATGTAGGTGTAGGGAGAAATCGTCGAGAAATAGTATTCGATATGAGGCATTTTGCATCCTGTCCAAAGCGGGCTGTTTGCAAGACGGTATCGCGGTGGTAAGCGGTGTCAACGTCATGATTCTGTCATCTGACCTGCGCAAATAGGGACTTTCCGCAATGGCGAACATCACCGAACCCAAGCTGATCTCTGGTAACGCCAATCGCCCTCTGGCCACGGCTATCGCAAGGCGGATGTCCATGCATCGCGGCGTGAACATGGGTTTGGTCGAAGCAAGGGTTGAACGGTTCAACGACCAAGAGATCTTTGTTGAAGTGTTCGAAAACGTGCGGGGCGAGGATATGTTCATCGTCCAGCCCACTTCGAACCCCGCCAATGACAATCTGATGGAGCTTTTGATCATTGCTGACGCATTGCGTCGTTCGTCGGCTTCGCGCATCACCGCCGTCATCCCCTATTTCGGCTATGCCCGTCAGGACCGCCGCACAAAGGCTCGCACCCCGATCAGCGCCAAACTTGTGGCCAATATGCTGGTCGAAGCCGGGATCGAGCGGATCCTGACACTTGACCTTCATGCGGCACAGATCCAGGGCTTTTTCGATATTCCGGTCGACAACCTATATGCGTCGCCCGTTTTCGCGCTGGACATCAAGCACCAGTTCGCCGGTCAGATGGATGACCTGATGGTCGTTTCGCCCGATGTCGGAGGCGTGGCCCGCGCCCGTGAATTGGCGCAACGGATCAATGCCCCCCTGTCGATCGTGGACAAACGTCGCGAAAAACCTGGTGAAGTGGCCGAGATGACCGTGATCGGGAATGTGGAAGGCAAGTGCTGCATCATCGTGGACGACCTTTGCGATACCGCTGGCACGCTGTGCAAGGCAGCAGATCACCTGATTGAACAAGGCGCAAAAGAGGTGCACGCCTATATCTCGCACGGCGTGCTGTCCGGCCCCGCGCAGGATCGGATCACCAAATCTGCTATGAAAAGCCTGGTCATAACAGACTCCATTCAGGCAACCCCTGCCACGCAGGCCGCACAAAACATCCGAATTGTCCCAACTGCGCCGATGTTTGCGCAGGCGATCCTGAATATCTGGAACGGTACGTCGGTCTCGTCGCTGTTCGATCACACGACCCTCGAACCGATTTACGAAGGGCTGTTTGCCCGCAGCTGAGGCTGCCTTAGTAAAGCTCCCAGTCATCGTCGAACGGAAGTTCGCCGATGGCCATCCAACTGGCCCGCACCCGTGCAATACGGGTGTCGGCCCAGGTCTTGAACACAATCTCAAATCCGGTTGTCGATACTTTCTCGGCCTGAATTTCGGCCCGCGCGTTGGTCTTTTGATCCATGTCCCACATCGACAGCGCAACACTCACAGATGGTGGTGTTCTGTAGGAGGCTGAGAAGGTCACCCGTTTGCGCACCTCACGTGGACCAGAACCTGTCCACATTGCGCCGCCGTCCTCGTAATCCGAGAACAGGTGCGTCTCGCCTTGGTCAACACCAATGTTACGGCCGTCCAAACGCTGCATAAGAATACGGTCCTCCGCGTGTCCGATTACTTGTCAATCACGGCGGATTTTGGAAGGGAAAAAGGCAAAACCCCCGCAATGTTGCGGGGGTTTTGAAACTCACATAAGGCGCAGTGCCGGCCTCAGAGGCCCAACGAGGCGCTGATTGCAGCCAGATCGGCAGCACGTTTGGCCAGCACATCTTGTGCTTCGGCTTCGGCGGCATCACGGGCCGCGTTGGCCTCTTCCACCATTCCGTCCAAGATCTCGCGCGTCACATCGGCCACCGGAACGGCAACTTCGGCCAGAACCGACGTACCCGCGGCCGAGATTTCGGCAAACCCGCCGGTTACGACGAATTCCAGCCCGCCATCAGGACCCGTTGCCTTAACGACACCGGGACGCAGGGTGGTGATCAGCGGCGAATGATCTGGCATCGCCGTCAGGTCACCTTCGGCGCCCGGGATCTGGACCTCGGTGACCTGAGCCGAGGCAAGCCTCTTTTCAGGTGACACCAGGTCAAATTGCATGGTCTCAGCCATTTACGCCCCCTTTAGGCAGCTTCCGCGGCCAGTTTCTCGGCTTTGGCGATCACTTCGTCGATGCCGCCAACCATATAGAAGGCAGCCTCGGGCAGGTGATCGTATTCGCCAGCCACAACCGCCTTGAACGAGGCGATGGTGTCTTCCAGCTGAACCTGAACACCGTCCGAGCCGGTGAACACTTTTGCCACGTCGAACGGCTGCGACAGGAAGCGCTGGATCTTGCGCGCACGCGCAACGGTCAGCTTGTCCTCTTCGCTCAGTTCGTCCATGCCCAGGATGGCGATGATGTCTTGCAGCGACTTATAGCGCTGCAGGATACCCTGCACATCACGGGCAACCTGATAGTGCTCTTCGCCAACCACGCCCGGATCCAGGATCCGCGACGAGCTGTCCAGCGGGTCAACCGCCGGGTAGATGCCCAGTTCCGAGATGGCGCGCGACAGAACGGTCGTGGCGTCAAGGTGGGCAAAGGTGGTGGCCGGCGCGGGGTCGGTCAGGTCATCGGCAGGCACGTAAACGGCCTGGATCGAGGTGATCGAACCCTGCTTGGTCGAGGTGATGCGTTCCTGCATCGCGCCCATGTCGGTGGCCAGCGTCGGCTGATAGCCCACAGCCGAAGGAATACGACCCAGCAGCGCCGACACTTCCGAACCCGCCTGGGTAAAGCGGAAGATGTTGTCGACGAAGAACAGAACGTCGGTACCCGACTGGTCGCGGAACTGCTCGGCCAGGGTCAGGCCGGTCAGGGCAACGCGGGCACGCGCACCCGGAGGCTCGTTCATCTGGCCGTAAACCAGTGCCACCTGCGAGTCTTCCAGGTTGTCCGGCTTAATAACGTTCGATTCGATCATCTCGTGATACAGGTCGTTGCCTTCGCGGGTACGCTCACCCACACCGGCGAACACCGAGTAACCCGAGTGCACCTTGGCGATGTTGTTGATCAGTTCCATGATCAGAACCGTCTTGCCCACGCCGGCACCGCCGAACAGGCCAATCTTACCACCCTTCGAATAGGGGGCCAGCAGGTCGATCACCTTGATGCCGGTCACCAGGATCTCGGACGAGGTCGCCTGTTCGGCGAACTCAGGTGCGGGCTGGTGGATGGCGCGGGTTTCGGTGGCTTTCAGCGGCTCACCTTCGTCCACGGGTTCACCCACAACGTTCAGAATGCGGCCCAGCGTGGCGTTGCCCACCGGCACCGAGATCGGGCCGCCGGCATCGGTTACTTCCTGACCGCGGACCAGACCTTCGGTCGCGTCCATTGCGATGGTGCGGACGGTGTTTTCGCCCAGGTGCTGTGCAACTTCCAGAACCAGGTTTTTGCCGTTGTTGTCGGTGGTCAGCGCGTTCAGGATCTCCGGCAGGTGATCTTCGAACTGCACGTCCACAACGGCGCCAATGACCTGGGTCACCTTGCCTTTTGCGTTTGCCATTGTCGTTTCTCCGGTTCTTGGCTCAGAGCGCCTCGGCGCCCGAAATGATTTCGATCAGTTCGTTGGTAATCACGGCCTGACGCGAACGGTTGTATTGGATGGTCAGCTTGTCGATCATGTCGCCGGCGTTGCGCGTGGCGTTGTCCATCGCGCTCATCCGTGCGCCTTGCTCGGATGCACCGTTTTCCAGCAGAGCGGCGAAGATCTGCGTGGCGACACCGCGCGGCAGCAGATCAGCCAGGATGTCTTCCTCGCTGGGCTCATAATCGTAAAGCGTACCGCCTTCGTCGCCCTCTGCTTCGAATGCAGCGGGAATGATCTGCTGCGCAGTGGGGATCTGGCTGATCACCGACTGGAAGCGGTTGTAGAAGATCGTGGCCACGTCGAACTCGCCGGCGTCGAAACGCGACAGAACGTCTGCGGCGATACCATGCGCATTGGCATAGCCCACATTCTTCACTTCGCTCAGGTCGACGTGACCGACGAACAGGTCTTCGTAGTCACGCTTCAGCTGTTCGCGGCCCTTCTTGCCGACGGTCAGGATCTTGACCGTCTTGCCAGCCGCCTGCAGCTCTTCCACCTTGGTGCGCGCCAGGCGCACGATGGTCGAGTTGAAGCCGCCGCACAGGCCGCGTTCGGCGGTCATCACCACCAGCAGCTGCACCTGGTCGCTGCCGGTGCCCGACAACAGCTTCGGCGCGCTGTCCGAGCCGCCGACCGAAGCCGCCAACCCGCCCAGAACGGCATTCATCCGTTCTGCATATGGCCGTCCGGCCTCGGCCGCATCCTGTGCCCGCCGCAGTTTTGCGGCGGCCACCATCTGCATGGCCTTCGTGATCTTGCGGGTCGATTTGACCGACGCGATCCTGTTTTTTAGGTCCTTGAGGTTGGGCATAAGCCAATCTCTCCCTTACGCGAAGTCGGCTGCGAATTCGTCCAGCGCAGCTTTCACCTTGTCGGCCAGCTCGTCTTTCACCTTCCGGTCGTTGTCGGTGATGTCAGCCAGCAGATCGGCGTGTTTGGTGCGCAGGTGGTTCAGCATGCCAGCTTCGAACCGGCCAACATCGCTGACGTCGACATCGTCCAGATACCCGTTGGTACCGGCGAAGATCACACAGACGATCTCGGCGTTGGTCAGCGGCGAATACTGCGGCTGTTTCATCAGCTCGGTCAGGCGGGCGCCACGGTTCAGCAGACGCTGGGTCGAGGCATCAAGGTCCGAACCGAACTGTGCGAAGGCGGCCATCTCGCGATACTGCGCCAGCGACAGTTTAACCGGGCCGGCAACCGACGACATCGCCTTGGTCTGGGCCGAAGAGCCAACCCGGCTCACCGACAGACCGGTGTTCACGGCGGGGCGGATACCCTGATAGAACAGCTCGGTTTCCAGGAAGATCTGACCGTCGGTGATCGAGATCACGTTGGTCGGAATAAAGGCCGACACGTCGCCGCCCTGGGTTTCAATGATCGGCAGCGCGGTCAGCGAGCCTGCGCCGTGATCTTCGTTCAGCTTGGCCGAACGTTCCAGCAGCCGCGAGTGAAGATAGAAAACGTCACCCGGATAGGCTTCACGTCCCGGCGGGCGGCGCAGCAGCAGCGACATCTGACGATACGACACAGCCTGCTTGGACAGGTCATCATAGATGATCAGTGCGTGTTTGCCGTTGTCGCGGAAATACTCGGCCATGGCGGTGGCAGCATAGGGTGCCAGGAACTGCATCGGCGCGGGGTCCGACGCGGTGGCGGCCACGACGATCGAGTATTCGATCGCGCCGGTTTCTTCCAGCTTTTTCACCAGCTGCGCAACGGTCGAACGCTTTTGGCCAACTGCAACGTAGACGCAGTACAGCTTCTTGCTTTCGTCGTCGCCGGCGGCGTCGTTATACGATTTCTGGTTCAGGATCGCGTCCAGAGCCACGGCGGTTTTGCCGGTCTGACGGTCGCCAATGATCAACTCGCGCTGGCCGCGGCCAATCGGGATCATCGCATCCACCGATTTCAGGCCGGTTGCCATCGGCTCGTGCACCGATTTACGCGGGATGATGCCCGGCGCTTTCACGTCGGCGATGCGGCGCTCGGACGCCTCGATCGGGCCTTTGCCGTCGATCGGGTTGCCCAGACCGTCGACAACGCGCCCCAGCAGGGCGTCGCCCGCGGGCACGTCCACGATGGCGTTGGTCCGCTTAACAACGTCGCCTTCTTTAATGTCGCGGTCCGAACCGAAGATAACCACACCAACGTTGTCGGTTTCCAGGTTCAGGGCCATGCCCCGGATGCCGCCGGGAAATTCGACCATCTCGCCGGCTTGGATATTGTCCAGGCCGTGCACACGGGCAATACCGTCGCCCACGCTCAGCACGCGGCCCACTTCGGCCACCTCGGCCTCTTGGCCAAAGTTCTTGATCTGCTCCTTGAGGATCGCAGAGATTTCGGCTGCTTGGATACCCATTTATCCGACCTCTTTCATGGTGTTCTGGAGTGCTGCAAGCTTGGAGCGGATCGACGTGTCGACCATCTTCGAGCCCACTTTTACAACGAGGCCGCCGATAAGGCTGTTATCGACGGCGACATTCAGGTTGATATCTTTGCCGGTGCTGGCCTTCAGCGACGCGGCGAGTTTCTTTTGCTGCTCGGCAGTCAGCGCCTTGGCGGCGGTCACTTCTGCCGTCACCTCGCCCTTGTCCTCGGCGATCAGCGCGGACAGGCCGGCGATCAGCTGCGGCGTTGCGAACAGGCGACGCTTCGACGCCATCAGGCTCAGCGTGTTGCCCAGAACGGCCGACAGGCCCATCTTGGACGACAAGGCAGAAACAGCTTTGGCCTGCTCCTCGCGGGTATACACCGGCGAGTTCAGCAGATCGCGCAGTTCAGCACTTTCGTCGATTGCGGCTTGCAATGTGCCAAGGTCGCCCTCAAGTGCAGCCAAGGCATTCTCTTCTTTGGCCAGTTCAAAGACGGCCGTGGCATAGCGCATTGCGATGCCAGTGGAGATCGAAGCTGGTTCGGACACGTCCACCCTTCCGATATCTGGAGCCCGGACACGTAGGAGGAACGCCCCCAGGCAGGTCAAAGCGCGCACAGTTGCGTACGCGTTAGAAATCGGCGCGGGTGTAGCAGAGCCTTTCTGACCCCGCAACACTCAAGAACACCTAACGGTGAAGTGGGGGCCGGAATCTGGCTTTTATTTCAGTATACAAACGTATACTGCGGCGAATTGAAGCAACATCGTTCAATATTTGAAACGAATGCGCACGCAGCGCTGATTCCGTGCGACCAGCCGCCGCAGGGGGTTATACCGGCTCTGCCGTTTGCGCGGCCACGCCTTCTGCGGCCCCAACGATGGATCTTTTTGCAAGGGGGGCGGCGGCGGTCCCGGCGGGACGGTAAGCCTGCTTTGATACCTCGACGATCAAGACCCCGCCGGCAACGAACGTAGCGACACGGGTGCCCATCGATTCCAGCAATTGTGACGAGCGCAACCAGAATCGCTTGTGCGACGGTGGCGAGAACAGCGCAGACTTGTGGGCCTCGGGCTGAAACCCGGCTTTGCGCAATTGTGCGTCAAGCTGACCTTGCGAATACGGACGTCCATATCCGAACGGTGTCTTGTCACGCCGCGCCCACATGCCGGTCCGGTTGGGGACAATGAACATCGCCCGCCCTCCGGGCCCCAACACGCGATTGCACTCTTCCAGAACCAGATTCGGTTGGTCGCCCGTCTCCAGCCCATGCAGCAGGATCAGTTTGTCCACCATTCCCGTGGGCAGGGGCCACATCGTTTCGGGGCAAAGAACCGACAGGTTTTCTTCGCCTGCAGGCCAGGCCATGACGCCCTGCTGTCCCGGCATCAGGGATACCACCCTGCGGGCATCTGCGATGAACGGACGCAACAAAGGCGCGGCAAACCCGAAACCGGCAACGGTTTGGCCCTTGGCCTCGGGCCAGATCTCGATCACCTTGTTGCGGATTGCCCGCTGCGCCACGCGGCCCAGGTTGGTGCGGTAATAAAAGTTTCGCAGATCCAGCACATCAACGTGCATTGTACAGTTTCCCCGAAATGGGCCATTCTTTGGTTAAACATAGCCGAGTAGGAACAGAAAACCATGCCCCTTGAGATTGTCACCCTGCCCGTCCTCTCGGACAATTACGTGTTTCTGCTGCACAATGCCGAAACGGACCAGACTGCCACGGTTGATATCCCCGAGGCCGGCCCGGTGCGCCAGGCCCTGGCCGATCGCGGCTGGACCCTGACGGATATTCTGATCACGCATCATCATGACGACCACATCAACGGTATCCCCGCGTTGAAATCGGAAACCGGCGCGCGTGTTGTGGGGGCATCCGCTGATGCCCATCGTTTGCCGGCGCTGGATTTGGCCGTTGCGGACGGTGACACCATCGAAGTATGTGGCGAGCCCGTGCATGTGATGGATGTCTCGGGCCACACGGTTGGGCACGTCGCCTATCATTTCCCGCAATCCAGCGCGCTTTTTTCGGGTGACAGCCTGATGGCGCTCGGCTGCGGGCGCTTGTTTGAGGGGTCGGCCGAAACCATGTGGCAAAGCCTGTCAAAACTCGCCGCCCTGCCGCCGGAGACAATTATCGGTTCAGGCCATGAATATACAGCCAGCAACGGTAAATTTGCGCTGACCATTGAACCCGACAATCCTGACCTTATCTCTCGGGTCTCCGCCGTGTCCGAGGCACGCGCCGCAGGCAAGCCCACGGTTCCTTCGCTGATGTCCGAGGAATTGGCCACGAATCCCTTCCTGCGCGCCCATCTGCCCGCGATCAAAGCCAGCCTGGGCATGCGCGATGCATCCGACGCCGAAGTTTTCGGCGAAATCCGCAAAAGAAAGGACCGGTTCTGACCGCGCCGCAAAAAGTTACCCGTTTTTACCCCATGAAAATCACGTCTGTGCCGCGTGATTGTCAGAAAAACGCAATAAAAGACTTGAAGCCGGCCGCCAAAAACCGAACCTTAATTGTATGAGGCCACGGTTGTGAGAGCGCGCCTCTCGCATCCCTACAGGAAAGGAGCACGTCACGTGCCTTCGTTTTCGAATACGCTCGAGAAAGCAATCCACGCCGCTTTGGCCCTTGCCAATGCGCGCCGTCACGAATTGGCAACGCTAGAGCATTTGCTTCTTGCCCTGATCGAAGAGCCCGACGCGGCCCGGGTCATGAAAGCCTGTTCTGTGGACATGGATGAGCTGCGCGAGACCCTGGAAGAATTCATTGACGAGGAGTTGGCGACGCTTGTAACCGAGATCGAGGGATCGGAAGCGGTGCCAACCGCGGCTTTCCAACGCGTGATCCAACGCGCCGCGATCCATGTTCAAAGCTCTGGCCGCACCGAAGTCACCGGCGCAAATGTTCTGGTGGCCATCTTCGCCGAACGCGAATCCAACGCCGCCTATTTCCTGCAAGAGCAGGATATGACCCGCTATGATGCGGTCAACTTTATCGCCCATGGCGTGGCTAAGGATTCGAACTATGGTGAATCCCGCCCGATCTCGGGCTCGGACTATGAAGAAGACAACTCCAATACCTCGGCCGCCCCTGAAGAAGGCGACGCCAAGGAATCAGCGCTGGCCAAATATTGCGTCGATCTGAACGCCAAGGCCCGCGAGGGCGACGTTGACCCGCTGATCGGCCGCGGCCACGAGGTGGAACGCTGCGTGCAGGTGCTGTGCCGCCGCCGCAAGAACAACCCGCTGTTGGTGGGGGACCCGGGCGTGGGCAAAACCGCCATCGCCGAGGGGCTGGCCCGCAAGATCGTCAACGGCGAAACGCCCGAGGTTCTGCAAGGCGCCACAATCTACTCGCTGGATATGGGCGCGCTGTTGGCCGGCACGCGGTATCGCGGCGATTTCGAAGAACGGCTGAAGGCCGTGGTGACCGAGCTTGAAGATCACCCCGACGCGGTGCTGTTCATCGACGAGATTCACACCGTGATTGGTGCCGGCGCTACATCTGGCGGGGCGATGGATGCCTCGAACCTGCTGAAACCGGCATTGCAGGGCGGCAAATTGCGCTGCATGGGGTCAACAACCTACAAGGAATTCCGCCAGCATTTCGAGAAAGACCGCGCGCTGAGCCGCCGTTTCCAGAAGATCGATGTGAACGAGCCGTCGGTGGATGACGCGATCAAGATCCTGCAAGGGCTGAAACCCTATTTCGAGGAGCATCACGGCATCAAATACACCGCCGACGCGATCAAAACCGCGGTGGAACTGTCGGCGCGCTATATCAACGATCGCAAGCTGCCGGACAAGGCCATCGACGTGATCGACGAGGCCGGTGCCGCGCAGCATCTGGTGGCTGAATCCAAACGCCGCAAAACCATTGGTGCGAAAGAGATTGAGGCCGTGGTGGCCAAGATCGCGCGCATACCGCCAAAGAACGTGTCGAAAGCGGATACCGAGGTGCTGAAAGATCTGGAAACCACGCTGAAACGCGTTGTGTTCGGTCAGGACAACGCCATCGTCGCGCTAAGCTCGGCCATCAAATTGTCGCGCGCCGGTCTGCGCGAGCCGGAAAAACCCATCGGCAACTACCTGTTCGCCGGCCCCACCGGCGTCGGCAAAACCGAGGTGGCCAAGCAGCTGGCCGATACGTTGGGTGTGGAACTGCTGCGGTTCGACATGTCAGAATACATGGAGAAACACGCCGTCAGCCGCCTGATCGGCGCCCCTCCGGGCTATGTTGGCTTTGACCAGGGCGGCCTTCTGACCGATGGCGTAGACCAGCACCCGCATTGCGTGCTGCTGTTGGACGAGATCGAAAAGGCGCACCCGGATGTCTATAACATCCTGTTGCAGGTGATGGATCACGGCAAGCTGACCGACCATAACGGCCGTCAGGTGGATTTCCGCAACGTGGTGATCATCATGACCTCGAACGCCGGTGCCGCCGAACAGGCCAAGGCCGCTATCGGCTTTGCCCGCGACCGTCGCGAGGGCGAGGATACAGCCGCGATCGAACGCACCTTCACACCTGAATTCCGCAACCGTCTGGACGCGGTGATCAGCTTTGCGCCGCTGGGCAAAGAGGTGATCCTGCAGGTGGTCGAGAAATTTGTGCTGCAGCTTGAGGCTCAGTTGATGGACCGCAACGTGTCGATCGAACTGACCCGCGCCGCCGCCGAATGGCTGGGTGACAAGGGTTACGACGACAAGATGGGCGCGCGCCCCTTGGCCCGCGTGATCCAGGAGCATATCAAGAAGCCATTGGCCGAGGAACTGCTGTTTGGCAAGCTGGCCAAAGGTGGGCTGGTCAAGGTTGGTGTCAAAGGTGGCGAGATCGATCTACGGATCGAAGAAGTTGGCAAACGCCAGATCTCGACCCGCAAACCGCCACTTCTGACAGCCGACTAAAGAAAGGCTACACCAGATAACAAAACGCCGGGGCAGTGCCTCGGCGTTTTGCGTTTCAGCGTTCGGTCAGCTTCAGTTCGATCCGCCGGTTCTGTGCGCGTGCTTCAAGTGTATCGGCCGGGTTCACCGGACGGTATTCGCCAAACCCTGTTGCGGCCAGACGCTCGGGTGGGAATGCCAAGACATCGGTCATGTATCGCACCACGGAAAGGGCGCGGCCCTGGCTCAGTTCCCAATTGTCGCGGAATCGCCCTGTACCGGACAGCGGCACGTTGTCGGTGTGGCCATCGACGCGAATGATCCAATCGATGCCTTCCGGAATGTCATCCGAAATGTCCCGCAAGATGGACACAACATTGGCGATCTGCGCCTGACCCGCCGGTGCCAGGTCTGCCGATGCAGGTTCAAACAGCACCTCGGACGAGAATACGAAACGGTCGCCCACGATCCGCACCCCCTCGCGCCCGGCCAGCACCTCGCGCAGGCGGCCAAAGAACTCGGACCGATAATTTTCCAGGTCTTCGGCCTCGGCCGCCAACCGGCGCGCCTCTTCCTCCAGCCGCAGGCGTTCCGCCTCTTCCAGCCGCGCGCGGGCCCGTTGCTCGGAAGCGACTTGCGCCAGCGCCGAGTTCAATCGGCTGGAAAGTGATTCCAACTGTACCTGCGCGTCGGCATCCTTCTGCTCGGCCACATCCAAAATTGCCTCCAGCGAAGCAAGCTGGCTGCGCAGTGTTGCCACCTGCTGGTTCAACAACTCCACCCGGCGCAGGTAGTCGGCCGATTTGGTCTCTTCTGCGCTAAGCGAGTCGCGCGCGGCCGCCAAAAGTGCCGCGCGTTCTTCCGCTTCGGTCAACCGAGCTTGCGCATCACGTTCTGCCGCCAGCTTTGCAGCCAAAGCCGCCGCCAGAGATTTCTGCAACTCCGCCTCGTTCCCCGCAGTGGCCTGTAACGCCTCCAACTGGGCATTTGCCCGGGCCAGTGCCGCGCGCGCCTCGTCCAGTGCGGCCCTGTCGGCCTCATTCGCCGCTGCGGCGTCTTCGATCTGCGTTTGAAGCCGGTCACGGGCCGCGATTGCAGCCAGCAGGTCCTGCGTGGTCTCTGCCTCTTTGGCCCGTGCGGCCTCCAGTTCAGACCGCGCGGTATCACGGGCAGCAATGGCAGCCAGCAGTTCTTCTTGCGACGCTTCCAGCGCCGCCTGCCCTGCCTCTTGCGCGGCCAAAAGCGCGGCTGCCGCATCGCTGGCCTCGGCGCGAACCGTGGTCAATTCCGCTTGCAGACGGTCGCGCGCAGCCAAGGCAATGGCCAATTCTTCGGCCAGCTTCTCACGCTCGGCCCGCGCGTCTTGCAAGGCCTGTTGCAGCCCCTCGCGCCCTTGGTTGGCAGTTGCCAGCGTTGCGTCCAGTTCGGTCTGTGCCGCCAGCGCCGCGGCCAGTTTCGCCGTCAGGTCATCCTGCGAAGCGCGGGCGGCAGCCAACAGTGTCAACGTGTCTTCGGCCTCTTTCCGCTTGGCTTCAAGCGCCAGGGTCATCGCTGTCAACTCGTCCTGCGCACCCTGCAATCTTTCACGCAACGCAGCCGCAGCGGCGGCTTCTGCCAATCGCGCCTTTTCTTCTTCGCTTAGCTGCGCCTGCAAATCTTCGATCCGACCGGACAAGACGGTGTTTGCTTCGGCTGCGCCTTCGTTTTCCGCACGCAAATCTGCGATCAACGCTTCCAACGCCTCACGGCGGGCGGCGGCCAACCGCGCCGCCTCAACGCCGGCGTCGATTTCATCGCGAGCTTGTGCCAAGGCCAGTTGCAATTGTTCCTGCTGCGTTAACAGCCGCGCGTTTTCGCCCTGCAGCGCATCCAGATCCGCCTGCAAAGCCACGCCGCGCGCTTCCGCCTCGTCCCGTTGCGCCAACAGACTGGCGACTTGCGCTTCGAAACTTGTGATACGTGCCTGGGCCGCGGTAAGGGCGTTGGCCTGATCCTGTACCTGTGCATTCAGCGATGCGATCAGCGCCGTTTGAGCCGCCGAAAGCTCTCGCGCATCATCCAGTTGCCCGCCCAGCGTGCCGATCTCTGTTTCCAACTCAAACGCACGCTGCTGTTCCAGGCCCAGCGCCTCGGCAAGAGCGGCCAGCTCGGTATTCAGTTCAGACAGTTCGTCTTCCTGGCCCGAAATCGTCTCGGACAGCATGAACTGCACGATCATAAAGACCGATAGCACGAACATCAGCACCAACAAAAGCGCCGTCATTGCGTCAACAAAGCCGGGCCAGATAGAGCCTTGGAAGCGTTGTCCGGTGCGTCGGGTCAGGGCCATCGCCTAGCCCTCGGCCTCGCCCGCGGCGCGTTTTATCGTGGCGTTCAGGGTGGCCAGATCGCTGCGCAAATCGGTCAGGGATTCCTGTCGCCCGGCCGAGATCTCTTCCAGTATGCGCAACAACTGCACATCGATTGACCGCAACCGCATCCGGCTTTCGGCGTCGACACTGGCATCGGCAACATCGTCGCCGGCATCCGCGCGCCCCTGCAACAGGTTGGCGATACGCTCCTGCCCGTCAGCGATCCGGTTCAGCGTCGACAATGTCGCGTCTTGGCTCAACTGGTCGGACAGGTGAACGATGGCCTGCGCCATCGTCCCCATCTGCTCATCCACCATGGCGCGGTTGATGTCAGATTGCGTGAACATCGTCTGCAGCGCGTCCATCTGCTCGGCGATCTGGGCCATGACGCCAACCAGCGCGCCCTGCTCGCCCAACTCGCCATCGCCGCTGGAAAAGCCCAAACGGGTGATGGTGGACAGCCATTCCTCAAGCTCGCGATAGAACCGGTTCTGTCCGTGTCCAGCCAACAGTTCAAGCAGACCAACCACCAGCGATCCGGCAAGCCCCAGCAGGGACGATGCAAAGGCCGTGCCCATACCGCCCAACTGCTCTTCCAACCCGGACATCAGGCGGGCCAGCACCTCTACCGCGGTCTCGCCGTCGCGGGGCGACAGTGATCGGATCGTATCCACCACCGCCGGTACGGTTGTTGCCAGCCCATAAAACGTACCCAGAAGGCCAAGGAAAATCAGCAGGTTGACGATATAGCGCGTGATATCGCGCGCCTCTTCGATCCGCGTGGCCACGGATTCGAGGATCGAACGGGACGAGGTCGAGCTGATCTGCATCGATTTCCCGCGCGACCGCAGCAGCGCCGCCAGCGGTGCCAACAGGCGTGGGGCGCGCGTCATCTCGTGGCCCACACGTTCGGCCGCAAAGCCTTCGATCCAATTCACCGAAAAGCCCAGCTGGATAACCTGCAGGAAACAGGTCAGAACCCCAACGGCAAACACCACAAGGATTGCACCGTTCAAATAGGGGTTGGCCAAAAAGACCGGGGCAACGTTGGGATAGATGAAATAGGCGCCCGTTGAAAACGCCGCCAGCACCACCAGCATCAGGAAAAACTGGCGGAACGGTTGGGAAAACTGCGTCTCTGCCTCGGGCGTGCTCATATGCCTAAACCGGGTTCCGGCCCCAAAATTATTGCCTGAACTTTAGGGTAAATGCTGCGTTGCCACAATAAGCAATGACAGTGCGGCCAGCCTTTGCTCAGGATGATTGAATTTCGCGCACCCTATTGGCCAACCAAGACAATTCCGCGTCGGCAATGCCAAGATCCACCAAGTGGTCCGAGGTATTGAACAGGTATTCCGAATTGGGGCCCCGCCCACCAACCGCCGTCGCGATGATCTGCGCCTGTTCGTCCAGCGGCAGCCCTCCGCAATACTGCACATGGTCGGGATCGATTATATAGACCAAGCTTTCAACCTGACCGCCCGTTTGCAGTTTTACCGGCGCGGTAGCCTCCAGATAGGCCGATGAAATCAATTCACGTTCGCGCAGCTCCGCAAGTGTTCGGTCCTCGTGACCCTCTGCGACGCGAAACGCCATGCCGGTGCAGCTTGCATTCGGGTCGGCGTCCAGCGCCAGTACAAGGCCCGGGTCCTCTTCTGTGCCGCGATGGTGAATAGAGCGCATGCAAAAGCTGCGGTGGTATCCGTGCATCGTGGCGACCTGCCGTTCAGCAACCTCGAAACCGGGGTTCCAAATCAGCGATCCGTATCCAAACACCCAAAGTGTCATGTGACTGGCCCTTTTGTTGTGCCGCTTGTAAACACCACACAGATCAAAAGGAAAAGAGGGCGCTTTATGCGGCGGCTGTTCGTATTGTTGTTGGTGGTGGCGCTGGGGTGGTCGATCTACTGGTTCGTCGCCGCCGAGGGCACCCGGCGTGGGTTCAACGCGGCGCTGGACCAGGCCAATGCGCAGGGCTGGCAGATCACTACCTCGGACGTTCAGACACGTGGGTTTCCAAGCCGGCTGGACACGACGCTCAGCGATGTTGAGCTGACCTCGCCCGACGCGGCGCTGACACTTGAGGCGGCGTTCCTGCAAATCCTGTCGCTCAGTTATCGTCCGACCCATGTCATCGCCGTGGCTCCGAACGACATCAACTTGTCTGTCGGTGGCATTCCGGTTGTCCTGAAAAACGAAGACATGCGCGCCAGCCTTTCGCTCGCTGCAACACCGGACCTGCCCTTGCAACAGCTCAGCTTTGTTACAGAAGCCTTGACCGTTTCACTGTCTGACATGTCCGTTTCAACTACCAACCTGCGCGCCGCAATCAGCGGGTTGGAAGACGCGCAATACAGGCTGGGCCTTGCCGCCAGCGACGTTGCCTGGCCCCAACTGGGTGGCGAAACGCTGCAACTGAACATGGACGGCGTCTTGACGTTGAACAACCCGCTGGACCGCCATCTTGCCCAAAGCGCGGCGCAGCCGGTGGCGTTGGATCTGTCCAGGTTTCAACTGAATGCAGGCGACGGTGTCCGGGCCAGCCTGACCGGCATCCTGAACTGGCAGTTTGGGCGACCGCAGGGACAGCTTACGCTGGAGATTGTCAATTGGCGCGGCTTTCTTGAGCGTTTGCAGAAACTTGGCTTGATTGCACCCGAGGTGTTGCAAGGCCTGTCCGGGCAACTGCCGCTGATCGCTGAAGGTGATGATGTCACCCTGCCGCTGCCCGTTCGCAACGGCGTTGTCTACATCGGCGCCCTGCCATTCCTCTGGCTGACACCCCCGCAAACCGGCGGCTGATTACCGGCAGTAATTGCCGTTGCCGTGTTTGGCCGTGTCAAAATGGAAGTGGTCTTTGTGGAATCTGTCCGCATCCGGCCCAAGCACCGTGCCAAATGGCCCACATGCCGCCGCATGCGCCTTTTTCAGGATCTTGCCATCCGCCCTTTGGTCCCAGCCTTCCTGCACACTCAGAACCTTGCCGTTCGACAGGGTGATGGCAGAGATATCGATGGCCTTCCCCTTGCCGTGCTCAGACAACTTCGCACCCGGTTGATGATTTCGCGTGCGGCAGACATAGCTTGCCGCAACCTTCAAAGAAGACACCCCACCGCCCAAGCGCCCCACGGCTGGCTGCAGCCCGTCTTCGACCCATTCGTTCAGGGCCTTTGCCGTGTTGCAATCCATGGTGGCCGCGGTTGAAAGACGTACGCCCGACACCTCGATCACCTGTACGGGGTCGCTCACGCCGCATCCGGCTTGCGAGCCCCGAATATCAGCAACGCGCACCCCTTGAATGTCGCGTCGCCCGCAGATTGGGCCAACTTTTCCCCCGGCGACCTGCACTGGTGCGCTGACTTTGTAGGGTTTCAAAGCAGGGCGCGGCTTGGGGAACAACGATACCGCCAGTGGGGCATTTGCGGCTGCACGTGCTGTTGCCACAGCTGCAGTGCTGACCGTAGTGATAATCCGGCGTGGGTTGCGTTGCGGGCGGACGATGTGGGATCCGGGACCAAACACCGGTTTCAAAACCGGAACCCCGATAACAGGACGCGGCTTGGGGATCGGCGACCGATCCAGCGGCGCAGCCTGCACCGCACCGATCGCCAGCCCAAGGCCCGCCACAATTGCCAACCCGAAACGCGTCACTCTTTCTTTTCTCCTTGCACGCCGCGCCCGAAATCCGGGGCGTCGGTGTCTTGCCCTGCTTGTACAATACCACGTCGGATGGCTCTTGTGCGGGTGAAGTAGTCATGCAGCACGTTGCCCTCGCCCGTCCGAATGGCGCGTTGCAGGGCAAACAGTTCTTCGGTGAACCGGCCAAGGATCTCAAGCGTGGCGTCCTTGTTGTTCAGGAACACGTCGCGCCACATCGTGGGGTCGCTTGCGGCAATGCGGGTGAAATCGCGAAAACCTGCGGCCGAGAAATTGATGACCTCGCTATCGGTCACCCGTCCCAGATCGTCTGCAACGCCCACCATCGTGTAGGCAATCAGGTGTGGCACATGGCTGGTGACGGCAAGGACCTGATCGTGGTGATCGGCATCCATCATCTCGACATTTGCGCCCATGGCTTCCCACAGCGATTGCAGCTTTGCTGCAGGTTCCGCGCCCGACCCGTCAGCGGGCGGAATCAGCAGACACCAGCGGTTGTCGAAAAGCTCGGCAAAACCCGATCGCGGGCCCGAATGCTCGGTCCCGGCCAACGGGTGACCGGCAACAAAATGGACACCGTCCGGGATATGGGGCGTCACCGTGTCGATCACCGCGCGCTTGACCGACCCAACATCGGTCACCGTCGCGCCCGGCTTCAGATGCGGGCCAATTTCGGCGGCAACCGCGCCCATGGCCCCTACCGGCACTGCCAGCACGACCAAATCTGCGTCTTTCACGGCCTCGGCCGCCGTATCGACGACCACGTCGCACAGGCCGATCTCGGCTGCGATCGCGCGTGTTTCAGGCGACCGGGCCGTACCCACCACCTGTTCCACGACACCCGCACGGCGCGCGGCCAAGCTCATAGAGCCGGCAATCAGCCCCAGCCCGATCAGCGCGATGCGCGGAAAAATTACGTCTGTCATTCACTCCGTTCCCGAAAGGCGCGCACCACATGGGCCACACGGCGACAAGCCGCCTCGTCCCCGATCGTGATACGCAGGCATTGGGGCAGCTTATACCCTGCAACCTTGCGCACGAGAATCCCTTCGTCGCGCAGCCACTCGTAACATGCCTCTGCCTCGTCTGGCGTGTCGAACCGCGCCAAAATGAAGTTGGCCGATGACGCGTCGGACTGAACACCGGTTTCGGCCAATGCGTCCGCCAACCAGATCCGCAACCGCGCGTTGTCTGCCCGGCACTTCTCGGTATAGGACAGATCGCGCAATGCCGCCGCGGCGGTTTCGATTTGCGCAACGCTCAGGTTGAACGGACCACGGACGCGGTTGAGAACGTCGATCACGTCCTGCGAGCCATAGCCCCAACCGACACGCAACCCGCCCAGCCCGTAGATCTTGGAAAAGGTCCGCGTCATGAAAACATTGTCGCGCTCGTCCACCAACGATTTGCCACCGTCATAGCCTTCGGCATATTCGGCATAGGCCGCGTCCACCACCAACAACACATGCGGGGGCAAACGGTCGGCCAGCTGCGCCAGCTCGTTCCCACCGATCATCGTGCCTGTCGGGTTGCCCGGATTGGCAATGAACACCAACTTGGTGCGGAAATTGCAGGCCTCGACAATGGCGTCGACATCGACAACACGCTCGCGCTCGGGCACCTCAACGGGTGTTGCACCGGCCGCCAGCGTCGAAATCTTGTACATCGAAAAGCCGTGTTCGGTGTGGATCACCTCATCCCCCGGCCCGGCAAAAGCCTGGCAAAGGAAGGTGATGACCTCGTCCGAGCCGACACCGCAAATCACCCTGTCCGCATCCACATCGTGAATTTCGGCGATTGCTTCGCGCAGATGCGCGTGGTCGGTTGGCGGATAGCGATGCAATTGCAAGCCTGACCGCGCAAAAGCTTCTTTGGCCTGGTCCGAAGGACCATAGGGATTCTCGTTAGACGAGAGTTTCACCACATCGCTCTTGCCCTCGATCTTGGACGCGCCACCAACGTAGAGCGCGATATCGAGAATTCCGGGCTGCGGAGTGATCGACTTTGCCATGGACTGATACTCACGAAATTGCCCTCATTTTCTACCTGTGTCTTTGGGGGTTGGCCAGCCTCAGAACACGGCAAACTGAAAGTCCGTTACACGCGTGTCTTTGGCGCGTCACAACAAGCGGATTTGCCGGGCTCGGACTAACCTTCACGTCAAGGAGGCGATGCCCAATGACCATGATCGAAAGATATGACCGCGCCGCGCCGAATTGGGGCGCAAAGCTGGCCGAGCTTGGCTATGCCGCCGCCTATCGTCGCCTGTTCGAACGTCTGCAACTGCCCCACGCAAAACGGGTGTGCGACATTGGCACCGGAACGGGTGAATTTGCACACGCATTTCTGCGTGTAAACGGGATGGCGGCCGACCTTACCCTGGTTGACCCTTCTGCCAGCATGCTGGACACCGCGCAGACTGCCCTTACCCCAATGACCCGCAACGTGGGGCGGGCTGAAACGACGCTGCAATCGCTGCCGGTAACGACAAAATACGACACCGTTTTAGCCGCCCATGTGATCGAACATTGCAATGATCCGGCAGATGCCGTTCGGCGGCTGCACGGCCTGTGCAATGAAGGTGGGCGCGCCGTTTTGGTTGTCAGCAAACCCCATATTTGCCAATGGGTTATCTGGTTGAAGTGGCGCCATAAATGGTGGCCATCTCAACACATCATTGGCCTTTGCAAGATCGCCGGTTTCACACGTGTACAGGTCATTCCCTTCGACAAAGGCGTGCCTTCACGCACCAGCCTTGCCTATCTTTGCCATACGTCCTGAAAGGTCCCCGAATGCTCGTTGCCATCGTAGATTTCCAAACCACCGCAGACAACCGCGCCGCTGCCCTGGCGTTGCTTCTGGACCATGCGCAGGCCGTGCGCGCCATGCCGGGATGCCGGACCTTCCGGCCGGTCGCCGACCCTGTCGACGACATGTTGGTGACCGTGATCCATGAATGGGCGGCCGAAAGCGGCTTTGCCGGGTACCTGTCGTCCGACAGTTTTGCTCAGCTTGGGGCCGCGTTGCGCCCGATGATGGTCGCCCCGCCCTCAAGCCGCCGATACAACGCCGCGTTGATCGAGGACGCCGCTTGACCTAGCATCGGGGCATGAGCGATCCCCTCGCCTACAGCGTCGCGCTGGACTTTCCGCCCGCCCCCCCAACCGATTTTCGGATGGACCGGCACTATTTGCTCTACGCGTCTGCTGGAGCGATGCGGTTGACGCATGAAGGGCGCAGCTGGACTTTGCCGCCCGCGCGCGCAGCGTTGATTGCCGCGCAAACGCGGATTCAAGTGACAATCACCACGGCGCTGACCTGTCGGTCGGTGCTGTTTGCACCCCGCCTGACGGACCCGCCACCGGGACCGTTGCGTGTGTTCGAGATGTCGCCGCTGGCGCGGGCCTTGGTCATGGAATGCGGGCAATGGTCAAACCCCGAAGGGACGTTGCCCACCTATGCCGAACAGATGTTCAAAGCCCTCGCCCAGGCCACGTGGAAACTGGCCGAAACGCCCAGCCCAGCGGTGATGCCAATCCCCCGCGACGCGCGGTTGGCCCAGGCGATGGATCTGACCGAAACGCAGATCGCCGGCACCCCGGTCTTCGATGACATAGCCGCGCAGGTCGCCTTGTCCCCGCGTTCACTGGCCCGGCGCTTTGCTGACGAGATGGGCATGACCTGGCGACAGACCTTGCGGCGGCTGCGTATGATCCGCGCGATCGAGGCACTGGCGGGTGATCCCAAACGCCCTGTCACGGACGTGGCCCTTTCTGTTGGCTACAGCTCGATCTCGGCCTTTAACGCGGCTTTTCGCGAGTTCACCGGGATGACACCAACCGAATACCGCGCCAGTTTCGACACCTAGGTGGCCGACACCCGCGCCTTCAGGCGTTTCAATGTATCCCGCACGATCCAGCGATGCGCGATGCCCACCGGCACCATATAGGCCCGCCCAAACGTGTTGTGGTTCTTGACCGATGCCGTCACATCCACCGTTTTGCCGTGCGTCGAAATGCTGATCATGACGTCCAGATGTTTGTCATTCGCGGTCATGACCAACACGTCCTGCGCCACATGTTCGACCAGGAAAAAGTCCATGCGATCCCCGGCCTTCACCGCGTCAAACCGCGCTCCGCTGAACCCGCCGGCCCCTTGGACACCAAACAACGACGAAATCGCATCGCGGATCCGAAACGCCACGCGCAGCCACGATGGTGGGTCGGCAATGGCCAGGTTCCACACATCCAACGGCGTGACGGCGCGCGGCAGGTTGATGGATTGCTGGTCAAAATAGTCCAGGCTGCCCATCGGGCCCAGAATATAGGCGTTGGAGTTGTTCATCGTGATCATGGGGCTGATCTAGGCAGGCCACCCGACAAAGGCAGCCCCTCTGCGACAAGATGCGCAAAAGAAAAACCCGCGGCCAAGCCACGGGTTTTCCAGGAACTTCAAAGGGCGGCGAAGATCAGTTCTTCGCGTAGAATTCAACCACCAGGTTGGGTTCCATCATCACCGGGTACGGCACGTCCGACAGGCCCGGCGTGCGGGTGAAGGTGGCGGTCATTTTCGAGTGGTCGGCCTCGATGTAATCGGGCACGTCACGCTCGGGCAGTTGCACGGCTTCCAGCAGCACGGCCAGTTGCTTGGACCGGTCACGCACCTCGATCACGTCGCCTTCCTTGACGCGGTAGGACGGGATGTTCACGCGCTGGCCGTTCACCGTAACGTGGCCGTGGTTCACGAACTGACGCGCGGCAAAGATGGTGGCCACGAACTTGGCACGGTACACAACCGCGTCCAGGCGGCGCTCCAGCAGACCGATGAGGTTTTCACCGGTGTCACCCTTCACACGCTCGGCTTCGCCATAGATGCGGCGGAACTGTTTCTCGGTCAGGTCACCATAGTAACCTTTCAGCTTCTGCTTGGCGCGCAGCTGAATGCCGAAATCCGACAGCTTGCCCTTGCGACGTTGGCCGTGCTGGCCGGGGCCGTATTCGCGGCGGTTCAGGGGGGATTTCGGACGGCCCCAGATGTTTTCACCCATCCGGCGGTCGATTTTGTACTTGGCAGACGTGCGTTTGGTCACGGCTGATCTCCTTCGTCAGAACGCTGCCATGTGGCAGCTATGAAGGGCGTTGTCCTTTGGCAAACGCATCGTGGGACGCGTGGCCTGACAGGAATCCCCTTGCGGGGGCCACCAACACCAATGAATAACCCGGCCGCGGGGGCCGGGAATGGCGGGCTTATACAGCCGCGCAGGGCAGAGTCAATGCCTCAGACCGCCCTCATGTTGCAAAACTGCCGCCTCGGATGGGCTCAGGAAACGACGCGCATGGCCGCCATAGGTTTCCGGGTCGTGCTCAACCGATGGGTAAAGCTTTAACAACAGGTCACGTTGATCCGGGTCCAGCACGTCCAGCGACGTGTCCGCCGGGTGAAAGCTTTCGGATTCCACACCATTGGCAAACAGGATTTGGTGACGCTCCAGCATCAGGTGCACATAGGTCACCTCGCGCAGCGTGTAATCCACCGCTATGGACCGGTCATTCAGCAGATCCCGGGCCGATACAAGAACCTCGGACTCGCCATACAACATCTCGGCCGACTTGCCTTGCAACAGCACGCGATGCATGGGCGAGACCAAAAGATCCCCCTCGGGCCGATACTCGCCCAGAGCACTGGCACGAATACGGATCGGGCGCATATGTGGCATCGCGTACATGCGTGCCCCGGTGATCCGGCGCCGTCCCGTCCAGCAGATTGGCTGCGGGCCGTCATCCTTGGTCAGAACCATATCGCCCTCGGACAGGTCCTGAACCTGTTTCACGCCCTCAGGTGTCGCGATACGCGTATCCGCCGCGAAACAGATGACATTGGGCTGATGCTCGTAATAGGTCTGAACCGAGCTGTTCTCGGCCAGAACGCGCACCACCCACAGATCCTGGTTCTGCGGTGGCAACTCGTCGACAAACATCAGCAGCGGGCGTCGCCCACCACCGGTTGCAATCTCGGTTGCCACGTAACTGTTTTGTCCATCGGTCAGCACGAAGCCGCTGTCGATCAACGGTTCAACCGGCTGATCATGGACCGATTGTTCTGGATTCATTGCTGCACCGACCAGCCGGTGCACCGTTTTAGCCGCACGCTTGCGCATGTCGCTTTCCTCGGCGCTGCCGTCCAGAAGCAAGAGTTCCGCCGGGCCATCCACACGTGTTGCCTCACCAAGACGCCGCCATGACGATCCCACCGTCAAAGCGTCACCTGGTGCGCCCTGCACCCCGTCCACTTCTGTAAGCGCCCAAGGAATGACAAACGTGCCGCGAAAGCCCGTTCCCATCTTTGTTTGCCTGCCTCGAATATTTTTTTATTAACGGGACGTTAACACAAGAAGCTCATGTGGCAAAGCGCCGATTCGCATAATGGGAATCAAAATTTCAGCCTGAGGTTCAAAGACCCCACAACCTGGCTGTCGTCTTGGCCTTTGAACTCTTTACCCAACCAAGTCAGGCCATAGAAAACGCCGACTTTTTCGCCCTGCCAGTTTACGCCGGCCCGCAGACGGGTCCGCGCGTTCGTCAGACTGAAACCGTCGCTTTCCCGCAACAACCGGCTGTCGGTGACCATCGCGATGTCACCACCCAGCACAACAGAATAGCCCGGGCCGGCGGTATGCGTTGCCGGGTATAGCTGGCCGGTTACGGCGTCACGAACCCAGACGTCATCACGACCAAGATCGCCAATCACAAAGTCATGCCCCAGCCGGACGAAATTCTCGACACCCACCTGTGCTTCGATAAAGGGGCGCGATTCCAACCTGTCAGAGATCGGCAGCGGCATCGTTGCCTGACCAACAAGCGTCGGGTAGATCGCATTGCCCAGTTGATTGGCCGCCGCGTTCGTCGGCAGCGGCTGATCCAGCGCTTCATGTGCGGCGCGTTGCAGGTCGTCCATGCCGGTTTGCGGGCCAACGGCAACCATGTCACCGCCAACCGAATACTCGAGCAAACCGCGCTCGAAATGCGTGTGCAGGCCGAAGGACAGGATACCGGCATATCGACGGTCACCCGCGGCGGGTGCTGTAAGGCTGGCAGGTGCGATGATCTCGCTGCGCAACCGATATTCCAAAAGCTCTCCGGCGCCGTCTGGCAGCGAACCGGTCCATTCCGGGCCGCGCACAACGCTCAGTGTGTACGATCCCGTGCGCCACCGGTCGTGGCCATCGCCCAGAAAGTCGTTGTTGAATATACGGCCAACACCCAGATGGGTGCGATCCTCGGCTGCGACAGCGCCGGGAAGAATAGCCAGTGCGACCGCCAGTTTCAGCGCCCAATTCATAAGTTACCTGCCGATTTGTTTTTTGCCTGCTTGCGCAGACTTTATAACAATGTGATTCGGGCACCAATAGGGCGGGCGCCTGAAATCAAAAAAGTTTCAAATTATCGACAGATTGCCCCTCAGCGCGTGAACATCCGCTTTCGCTCGCTGATATATTGGGCAGTAAAGTCCACAAACGCACGCACACGTGCGGAATGACGCAGGTCGTCATGCAGCAACAACCAGATAGAATAGCCCGGCTGGATCGGGATATCGGGCACCCGCACTATCCGTGGATCGGCGTCGCCGATGAATGTCGGCACCAGAACCATTCCAACCCCTTCGGCGGCGGCTTCGATCTGCATCGTGATCTCGGGTATCAAATGGCGTGGCTTGGCATTCGGGAACGGGCTGGCCTTGATCCATTTCGGGTCGGACCGAAAGTTGATCCAATGCGCGCCCGTGCCATCCCCCAGTGTCAGCGGCCCCACGCGCTGCACGTACTCCGGCGCGGCATAGACCGCCTGCACGAATTTCACCGCCCGCCGACCAACCACGTCGTCGCTGACGCGATCGGCAACGCGAATGGACACATCCGCCTCCATACGAGCCAGGTTGCTGCGCTGATTTGTGGCGATCAACCGTACATCGATATCGGGAAAAGCCTCCGAGAACCCCGCAAGGATCGGTGCAAAGAACCGGTGCGCCAGCGACGGCGAGATACTGACGCGCACAACACCGGACGGATGGCTGTCCAGACCCGAGATCTTGCGGGCGATCTGAAACGCCTGCGCCTCCATCTCTTCCGCATGTTCGACCAACGCCTCGCCCGGTTGGGTCAGCGACAATCCACCCGCTGATCGGTCGAACAGCCGCGTGCCATAGGTCTCTTCCAGCCGACTGATCGCCCGGTTGATCGTGGCATGGTTCACGCCCAACTTTTCCGACGCCCCGCGCAGACTGCCGGCGCGCATGGCCTCAAGGAAAATCCGGATACGATCCCAATCAGTGTCGTGCATCTGCCCCTCAGGTGGATAAAAAATGATCCGATCCGACAGAAATTAGCAAAATGTGCACCCAATGCGAACCAGAAATCCGGTGCGTTGAGGCACATCCTCGTGGCACGTTTGCAACGTATTCGAACAAGCCCGGTTGCCGCGATGCACCAAACCGGGTTGAATACGCGCGGGACACGCGTTGCCGTCCGGGTGATGAATGGAAAAACAAGGTTGGTAGATGGGGACGGATCACGAAGTTCAGAAGATCGTCAATGCGCTGGAAGAGGATATCGTGCTGTGGGTCATTACCCCCGGCACAAGATTGATCGAAGACCACCTGATCGAACGGTTCGAGGCCAAGCGCCATGTGGCCCGCGCTGCGCTTGCAAAGCTGTCGGAAATGGGGCTGGTCGAGCGTATTCCCAACCGCGGTTCCGTTGTCCGCAGCTATGACCCCGAAGATGTCGCCGCCCTTTACGCGTTTCGTCGCGTGATTGAACCGGCCGCAGCAGGCCAGATACCTTTGCCCGCATCGATCCTTGCACTGGAGGAGTTGAAGGCAATTCAATCCCGCCACGACAAAGCAGCCGAGGATCAGGATATGCCGGGCCTGTTCCGGGCCAACCTGCATTTCCACCGGGCCCTGTTTGCGCTTTGTCCGAATGCCTTTCTGACCGAGGCCATTGAAAAGGCAGCGATGCAAGCGCATGCCGTGCGCTTTTCGACCCTTGATGACCACAACGCCCTGTCGAAAGCCCGCGAAGAGCATCACGCGATGATCGATGCGCTGTCACAAGGCGATCACGCCACGCTGGTCACTTTGTGCGAAAGCCATCTGCAGCATTCCTATGACGCCTATTCCCGCGCAATGCGCGAACGCGAAGCCAGCTAAACCAGATGCCGTTCCTTGGCCAACAAGGCCGCCTGCGTACGGTTGCTGACACCCAGCTTGGCCATCAGGTTTTTCACATGCAGCTTTACCGTGACCTCCTGCAGCCCAAGGTTCCGGGCGATCTGCTTGTTGGTCAGGCCAAGGCACAGCTGCTCCAGCGTCTGGCGCTCGCGTTCAGACAGGCCGGCATCTTCGGCGGCTGAGTTGCCCCCGTTTGCCTGGGCGGCAAAGTCGAACGGAAAGTATTTTTCGCCTGCCAGAACAAAGCGGATCGCGTTGACCATGGACGACGCGGGCATGGACTTGGGAATGAACCCATCCGCCCCGCGCGCCATCGCGTCTGTTGCCACCTCACGCGTGGCGCTGCCGGACAGCAGCATCACTTTGATCTGTGGATGGCTGCGACGCATGCGGTCCAGCCCGTCCAGCCCATCCATACCTGGCATATTGTAATCCAACACGGCCAAATCCACGGGAATCTCGCCGCTGATCACTTTGATCCCTGCATCCAGCGAGGCCGCCGTCAGCACCGTGAATTCGTCCACCTGCCCCAAATAGGCCGCAACCGTCTCGCGCACCAGATCGTGGTCGTCTGCAATAAGAATACAAGGCATAACCGTTAACTCTTTCTTGGCTTTCCCTCTCACAATGGCGCGGAATAATTAACAATCAAACCCCGACCTACACCAAAGGATAGGTATTTTATCCCATTGCACCCAAACAGCACCTGCGTTGGGATGTAGAACGGTAATCGGACAGTGACAGTTTCGGGGAATGGCCATGAACCACCACTCATCAACAGGGTTTGCAATTGCGGGTGCGGTTTGTCTGGCAGCCTTTGCCGCATCGGCCGAAGAGGGACCTGCCTTGCAGGTGGTGTCGGCCAACCCAACTGGCACAACTCTGGAATTGTCACTGTCCGACCTCGACGCCCTGCCGCAGGTCAGCTTCGAGACATCCACGATCTGGACGGACACGGCGATCACCTTCAGCGGCGTTGCCATGGCCGAGATCATAAAGGCCGCAGGTCTGACCGGTTCCACGGTCGAGATGGTGGCCCTGAACGACTATGCCGCGACGATCCCAATGTCGGACGTGGCCGAGAGCGCGCCGATCATCGCCACGCGCATCGACGGCGCCACCCTTTCAGTGCGCGACAAGGGTCCGTTCTGGGTGGTGTTCCCGTATGACGCCGATCCCAAATACCAGACTGAAACAGTGTATTCGCAAAGCGTTTGGCAATTGTCTCGCCTGAATATCTTGGATTGACGTGGCCGACCTGTCTAAGCTGAAGCCACAGAGGCTTGCAAAGGCAGATCCCGGTATGGCGCGCTTCGGCTATTTCATCCTTGCGGCGATTGGCATTCTGTTCTTCGCACTGCTTGTGTTTGGCTCCAGCCTGGCGCGCGACTTGCGGGGGCTGGCCAGAACCGACACCGACAACATCCAGTGGACCCTTTCGCAGGTCGAGACCGAGCTGGCGCGCCTTGGTGCCGCGGTCGCCGTTGCGCGCACCGATCCGCAATCGCAACTGAACACGGTGCGGTTCCGCTCGGACATCATGCTCAGCCGCCTGTCGTTGCTGGATACCGGAAAAATTGGCGAACTGTTTGCCGGAAACGCCAAAGCCGACGATCTGCGCGGAAAAATTCAATTGTTCGGCGACCAACTGATCGACGTCCTCGATCAACCCGGCGCGCTGAACCACGCCGTGTTGCCGCAAATGGCTGCGATGGTGGACGAAACCGCCCCCCATGTGCGTCAGCTGGCCCTCTTGGGGGTTTCGGTTCAGGCCTCGCAATCCGAACAAACACGTGCCGAGTTCTCGGCCACACTGCTGCGCACGGGCGGCGCGGCGGTGGCTCTGCTGGTCGCATTGGTTGGTGTTCTGATCTGGCTGAACCAGTCGTTGCAGCACGTGCGCCGGTCCGACAGCGCCTTGCGCCTGACGACGCGCCGATTGTCGGCCACGGTTGCAGCCTCGCTCGATGCCATCGTCACGGTCGACAAGACCGGCGTTATTCGTGGCTTCAACACCGCCGCGGAAGAAATATTTGGCTGGTCCCGAAACGAGGTCATCGACAAACCCATGGCCGATGTCCTGATCCCCATGCAGTACCGCGAAGCACATGAACACGGAATGGAACGATTCTTGGCCACGGGAAAACCGGTTGTCGTAGATTCCGGCCGGATCGAACTTTCGGCCCTGCGCAAAAGCGGCGAGGAATTCCCGGTCGAGATCAACATCACTTCGGCCCGTGCTGGGGGGGAAACCATGCTGATCGCCTATATGCGCGACATCAGCCAGCGTATCATCAACGAACAGGGCCTGATCGACGCCCGCGACCGCGCACAGCAGGCCGACAAGGCGAAATCGCAATTCCTGGCCGTCATGAGCCACGAGATGCGCACCCCCCTGAACGGCATTCTCGGCGTGCTGGACCTGTTGAAAACCACGCCTCTTTCTCCGCAACAGTCACGCTATGCCCAAATCGCCACCGCGTCGGGTGAGATCCTTCTGGAACATGTGAACGAGGCCTTGGACATCACCCGCATCGAAAGCGGCGCATTGGCCATGTCACCGTCCACCTTTCAGCTGTCCAGCCTTGTGCACGAGGTTGTCGACGTGCTGGAACCTCTGGCACAGGAAAAGGGCCTGCGGTTGAGCCTCGAGATTGACCCGGCGATGAACCGGCCCTTCCGAGCCGACGCCAATCGTCTGAGGCAAATCCTGACCAACCTCGTGGGCAATGCCATCAAATTCACAGATACCGGCGCGATCGGCGTCATGGTCACGGGGGTAAACGGGCCGCAAACCACCGCGCTGAAGATCGAGGTGCAGGATACCGGGCCGGGGATTTCACCCGAAGACCACGACCTGATTTTTCAGGATTTCACGTCACTGGCAGATGGTGCCGGCCGCCAAACCCGTAGTGACGGGTTGGGTCTGTCCATCTCGCGCCGCATTGCCCGGCTGATGGATGGTGACCTTGCCGTTGACAGCACCCCGGGCCAAGGCAGCGTCTTTACCCTGTCCCTGCCGTTGCAACGCGTTGCAACCGCCCCGACCGAACCCAAATCCACCGACGAGGCGACCACGCCGGACACCGCCAGCCAAGACATCCTGATCGTCGAGGACAACGCCGTGAACCGCTCGGTCCTGCGTGACATGCTCAGCCAGCTTGGCCACAACGTATTCGAGGCCACCAATGGCCAAGAAGGCATCGAATCCTGCGCGGCGCGCCCGTTTGCGTTGGTCCTGATGGATATCAGCATGCCGGTTCTGGGCGGCATCGAGGCCACGCAGCAAATCCGCAAAGGTACCGGACCCAACGCCGAAACGCCGATTTTTGGTCTAACGGCCCATGGATCCGAGGAATACCGCGACCGCGCGCTGCACGCAGGCATGACGCAACTGTTCACCAAACCGATCCGACTACCCGTTCTGCGCGGCATCTTGGATCAGTCGTCGCCTGCTGCCACCGATAACCGTGCCAAGCCTCAAGGAGGGGTGGATTTCACAGTCCTCGCCGAGCTAAAGCAGGTGCTTGGCCATGAAAAGCTGACCCGCACCGCGGCCGATTTCTTTGCAGAGACCGCGCAATCTCTGGCAACGCTTCCGGCGGTTGATCCCTCCGAAACGCGCGAAAGACTGCACAAGATACGCGGGGCCGCCGCGCTATTGGGCCTGACCGGCGTGCTGACACATCTCGACATCCTCTCTGCCGCGACCAAGGCTGACGACAAGGATGCCACCGCAAACGCAAAATCAGCACTCACAGCGGCGCTGCAAGACGCCAAGGCGGCTCTGGCCGCCCTACCCTGAAAACTTTATCCGCACTTCGAATACCCGCAACTCATGCAGGTCATGCAGCCCTCGACCATCTGCAGGTCATACTGGCCGCAGCTGGGGCAGGCCGGCCCGCGCGGCCTTTCGCCGGCCACCATGACCTCGGCCTTCGGGTCGGTCTTCAGCCCCATCCCCTCACCCTCGATAAACCCGATCTGCACCAGATGCGTCTCGATCACCCCGCCAATCGCCGCCAGGATCGACGGCACGTATTTGCCCGCCATCCACGCCCCGCCGCGCGGATCAAACACCGCCTTCAGCTCTTCCACCACAAACGACACATCGCCGCCGCGCCGGAACACCGCGCTGATCATCCGCGTCAACGCCACGGTCCAGGCGAAATGCTCCATGTTTTTCGAGTTGATGAACACCTCGAACGGCCGCCGATGCCCGTTGATCACCACGTCGTTGATGGTGATATAGATCGCATGCTCGCTGTCGGGCCATTTCAGCTTGTAGGTGTTGCCCTCTAACGCCTGCGGCCGGTCCAAAGGCTCCGAGATATAAACGACATCCGCGCCGCTATCCGCCTCGGGCGCATTGTCCGAGCTTTCCGACACGCTCAGCACAGACCCCGTCACATCATTGGGCCGATACGTGGTGCAGCCTTTACAGCCGGTCTCGTAAGCCTCCATATAGACATCCTTGAACGCATCAAAGCTGATGTCCTCGGGGCAGTTGATGGTTTTCGAAATGCTCGAATCCACCCATTTCTGCGCTGCCGCCTGCATCTTCACATGATCCAGCGGCGCAAGGGTCTGGGCGTTGACGAAATAGTCGGGCAGGTCTGCGTCGCCAAACTTCTCGCGCCACATCTGGACGGCATAGTCGGTCACTTCTTCCTCGGTCCGGCTGCCATCCTTCTGCAACACCTTGCGGGTATAGGAATAGGCAAAGACCGGCTCGATCCCGCTGCTGACATTGCCCGCATAAAGGCTGATCGTGCCAGTTGGCGCGATCGAGGTCAGCAGCGCATTGCGTATCCCATGTTCGGCAATCGCCGCGCGCACATCTTCGTCCATGTCGCGCATATGGCCTGACGCCAGGAACTTCTCGGCATTAAATAACGGGAACGGACCTTTTTCCCGTGCAAGCTCCACCGACGCCAGATACGCGGCGCGCGCGATCCGGTGCAGCCAACGCTCGGTCTGACGCGCCGCCTCGTCCGAGCCATAGCGCAAACCAACCATCAACAACGCATCCGCCAGCCCCGTAACCCCCAGCCCGATCCGCCGCTTGGCCTGCGCCTCTTGCGCTTGCGCCTCCAGCGGGAAGCGGCTGGCATCCACCACGTTGTCCATCATCCGCACCGCGGTGGCGACCAGATCGTCCAAAGCCGCCTCGTCCAGCGCCGCCCCGGCCTCAAACGGCTGGCCCACCAGCCGCGCCAGGTTGATCGAGCCCAAAAGGCAGGCGCCATAAGGCGGCAGGGGCTGCTCGCCGCAGGGATTGGTCGCCGCGATGGTCTCGCAATAAGACAGGTTGTTCATCGCGTTGATCCGGTCGATGAAAATCACCCCCGGTTCCGCGTAATCATAGGTGGCGCGCATCATCTGGTTCCACAGATCGCGCGCCTGCACGGTTTTATAGACCTTGCCGTCAAAGATCAGATCCCAGGGGCCGTCGGCCTTCACCGCCTCCATAAACGGATCGGTGGCCAGCACCGACAGGTTGAAGTTGCGCAGCCGCGCCGGGTCCTGCTTGGCGGTGATGAAATCCTCGATATCGGGGTGATCGCAGCGCATCGTGGCCATCATCGCGCCGCGCCGGCTGCCCGCCGACATGATGGTGCGGCACATCGCGTCCCAGACATCCATAAAGCTCAGCGGGCCACTGGCATCGGCGGCCACGCCCTTCACATCCGCGCCTTTGGGACGGATGGTCGAGAAATCATAGCCGATCCCGCCGCCCTGCTGCATGGTCAGCGCGGCCTCTTTCAGCATGTCGAATATGCCGCCCATATTGTCTGGCACCGTGCCCATGACAAAACAGTTAAACAGCGTCACCGACCGCGCCGTGCCCGCGCCCGCGGTGATCCGGCCCGCGGGCAGGTATTTGAAATCCTCCAGCGCGGCAAAGAATTTCGGCTCCCACGCGGCGGGGTCCTTTTCCACCTCGGCCAGGCTGCGCGCAATGCGGTGCCACGTATCCTCAACCGAGCCGTCGATGGGCGTGCCATCCGCTTCTTTCAGACGGTACTTGATGTCCCAGATCTGTTCGGCAATGGGGGCAGCAAAGCGGGTCATGCGGGAATCCTCAGTTCGACGGGCGCATAGAATAGCCGTGCGGCGACACTACCACAAGCGTTTGAAGCTCTGACAAAAACACATACAATATCTGCCATGCCTGTGGAGGATTCTGTGGATAAGTCCGTCAATCTTGTGAAACTCTGCGTTGGGGTGGACAGCCTTGACGATCTGATTGCGTGGCGTGCGCACCGTAAAGAGGTTGAGCGGAACTATCTCTGCCGACACGTCACCCGGATGTGGCCAAAACGCGAAGCGGAGCTGCTGAATGGTGGCTCGCTCTACTGGGTTTTTCGCGGCGTGATTGGCGCCCGGCAGCGCATCTTGCGGCTGGACGAGGTGATTGGTCAGGACGGCATCCGGCGGTGTGGGATTGTCATGGACGAAGAGATCATCCGCACCCAACCTGCACCTCGGCGCCCTTTTCAGGGCTGGCGGTATTTGCCGCAGGCCGATGCGCCCGCGGATCTGGATCAACGGTCGGATGCCAGTGATCTTCCGCCCGAGCTGTCGGCGGCCTTGGCCGAAATCGGCATTCGTTGACCCAAAGGTGCGCCTTGCGGCGCAAGCCTTTGTCTCGCGCGTCGCCTTGCGGCTTTGGCGCTCGGGTGGACGTTCCGCTTCAGCCGTCCTGCCCCAATGCCGCCATCAGTGCTGTGTAGCTGCTGCGCATCTCGTCGCTCCAGTTGTCGCGGCGGCCACGGAACAGCGTGGCCTGCGATTGGTGCACCAGCCCGTCGCTGAGTATGCGCAGGTGGTTGGCGCGCAGGGTTTCCCCGGTGGATGTGATGTCGGCGATGGCCTCGGCGGTCAGGTTCTTGACCGTGCCTTCGGTTGCGCCCTGGCTGTCGACCAGTTGATAATCCGCCACGCCGGCCTCGCGCAGGAATTCGCGCACCAGCCGGTGGTACTTCGTGGCAATCCGCAGGCGGAAACCATGTTCGCGGCGGAAGGCGGCTGCGACAGCGTCCAGATCGTCCAGCCCGTCCACATCCACCCAGAAATCCGGCACCGCGATCACCAGATCGGCATGGCCGAACCCCATTGGCGCCAGTTCGCGCACGTGATCCTGCCAGTCGGCGATGCGTTCGCGCACCATATCGGTGCCGGTCACACCCATATGGATGCGGCCCGCTGCCAGTTCGCGCGGGATCTCGCCCGCCGACAGCAGCACCAGATCGACACCATCGACCCCGTCCACCGCGCCGGCATATTCGCGATCCGACCCGGTGCGCCGCAGTGCCACGCCGCGGTCTGCAAACCACGCAAAGGTCTTGTCCATCAGCCGCCCCTTGGACGGCACGCCCAGCTTCAGGCTCATGTCGCGCCCTCCGTCACCGCCAGCATCAGCGCCGGGCGGATCACGCCGCCCACCGCCGGGCATTCGGCCCCCTGGCCCAGCTCGCGCGTCAGCGCATCGAACCGACCACCGGTGGCGATCGGCGGCAGGTCGGGGTGCCCCTCGGCGTAAAAGCCGAACACGAACCCGTCGTAATATTCCATGTTGGTGCGGCCATAGGTGACCTCGAAATCGAGGCGCGCCATGTCGATGCCGCGCGCGGCCAGCGCCTCCATCCGGCGTTCGACGCGGGCCACGGCCTCGGCCAGGCTGGGCAGGTCCACTGCCGCGTCGCGCAGATGTTCCAGCGCGTTTTCCGAGGTTTCGCGCAGGTCGAGGATATGGTCCAGCACCTCGGCCTGGGCGGCCGGGATCGGCGGGGCGGCCATGTCGTGACGCAGCACCGCAACGCGGCTTTCAACCTCGGCCACGCTGCGCAGGCCGATGGCCGGCGCGCGTTGTTCCATAAGCGTAGCCAGCCCCTGCGCGTCCACCTGCCGTACCAGTTCGGCGCGCGCCTCGGGCTGCGGCACACGGCCGGCAAACCGGTCAAACATGGCGCGGAACCGGCGCGGTCGCCAGATATGGCGCATCAGCGCGGCTTTGCGGCGATCGGTCGTCGACAGCCCCTGCACCGCGGCGCGCAGGATGCCGATATCGCCGGTGGCCGCCCGCAGACCCAAGGGCGCCAGCATCTCGGTAAAGAGCGCAAAGACCTCGGCATCGGCTTCGGCCGGATCCCCCTTGTCAAAGATTTCAAACCCCGCCTGCAGGTATTCTGCCGGCCGGCCAACCTCGTGTTCCTGCTTGCGAAACACCTCGCCCATATAGGCATAGCGCGCCGGGGCCTCGCCACCGTCCATATGCATCCGCACCACGGGCACGGTGAAATCGGGGCGCAGCATCATTTCGCCACGCAGCGGATCGGCGGTCACGAAGGCGCGCGCCCGCATGTCCTCGCCATAAAGGTCCAGCAGAATGTCGGCCGGTTGCAGGATGTCGGCCTCGACCACCTCGGCGCCGGCCATCTGAAACCGCGCCAGCAGCGCCTGCGCCTGAGTGCGAATGTCGGCTTTTGATGCCATCTTATTGACCATCCAGCATTTTCTGAACCTCGACCACCAACGCGTCGCGCGGCACCTCGATCTGGCTGGGGCGGTCTTTCCATTCCTCCAGCGTCGCGGTTTCGGCGATCTTGGCGCCCAGGATCAGGTCTTTCAGCTGCACCATGCCTCGTTCGGCCTCATCCCCGCCCTGAATGATGGCGATGGGGGAATTGCGCTTGTCGGCATATTTCATCTGGTTGCCGAAGTTCTTGGGGTTGCCCAGATACATCTCGGCCCGGATGCCGGCGGCGCGCAGCTCGCCCACCATCGACTGGTAATCGGCCAGCCGGTCGCGATCCATCACGGTCACCACCACCGGGCCCGCCATCGCACCGCCCGCACGGCCCTTGGCGCGCAGCGCGGCCAGCAACCGGTCCACCCCGATCGACACGCCTGTCGCGGGCACGGCCTGCCCGGTGAAGCGTTTGACCAGATCGTCATAGCGCCCACCACCGGCGACCGAGCCGAATTGACGCGGGCGGCCCTTTTCGTCGGTGATCTCAAAGGTCAGCTCGGCCTCGAATACCGGGCCGGTGTAATAGCCCAGGCCCCGCACGACCGAGGGGTCGATCTCGATCCGGTCCGGCCCATACCCCTGCGCGGCCAGCAGGGCGGCGATATCCTCCAGCTCCTGCACGCCATCCAAGCCCACCTTGGTGTCGCCCACCGCGGCGCGCAGATTGGCCAGCGTTTCGGCCGCATCTGCGCCTTTCGACGTCAGGAACGCCACCACCGGGTCCGCCTGTTCGGCGGCCAGCCCCACACCGTCGATATACGCGCCCGAGGCGTCCAGCCGCCCCTTGCCCAACAGCTCGCGCACCCCGGCCTCGCCGACCTTGTCGAACTTGTCGATGGTGCGCAGAACCGCGTCGCGGGTGGCGTCATCGGCCAGACCCATCGATTCCAGAACGCCGTTCAGAACCTTGCGGTTATTGACCCGCACGATGTAGTCGCCGCGCGGAATGCCCACGGCCTCCAGCGTGTCGGAAAGCAGCGCGCAGATCTCGGCATCCGAGGCAACCGAGGCACTGCCCACCGTGTCCGCATCACATTGATAAAACTGGCGAAACCGCCCCGGCCCCGGCTTTTCGTTGCGCCAGACGGGCCCCATTGCATAGCGGCGATAAGGCGACGGCAGGTCATTGCGAAACTGCGCCGCCACGCGGGCCAAAGGCGCCGTCATGTCGTATCGCAGCGCCAGCCAGTCGCCGTCATCTTCCTCCTGCCACGCAAACACACCCTCGTTCGGGCGGTCCACATCGGGCAGGAACTTGCCCAACGCCTGAACCGTCTCAACGGCCGAAGTTTCCAGCGGGTCAAAGCCATAGCGATGATAGACGCTGGCGATCTTATCCAGCATCTCTTTGCGTTCGGTCACGTCTGCGCCGAAATAGTCGCGAAACCCTTTGGGCGTTTCCGCCTTGGGGCGCGGGGTTTTCTTTACCTTGGCCATCGCTTGATTGTCCTGCGTTCAGGGGTCGCGGGCGGCATAACGGATGGCGCGCGTGGGGGCAAGGTGCGGGTCACGTCACAGTGGCAGGCGGGTGGTCGATTTCAGCTGTTTTAACGAGAAACTGGATTGCACCGATTGCACATGTTTGTTGCGCAGCAGCACATGGGTCATGAACCGCTCATAGGCCGCCACATCATGCACCCGGATTTTCAGGATGTAATCGGCCGCGCCCGAAATGGCGTGACACTCCAAAATCTCGGGATGGGCGCGGATGACGTTGGCGAAATCGTCCACAGCCGCCTCGGCATGATCATGCAACGAGACCGAGGCGAAGACGCACAGCTCTGCCCCCACCTTCGCCGGGTCCAACAACGCCACGCGCCCTGTGATCACCCCCGCGGCCTCCAGATCGTTCAGCCGCCGCCACAGGGTGGATTGCGCCATATCCAGCCGCTCGGCCAAGGCCGCGAGCGACACCGAGGCGTCGCCCTGAATTTCCCGCAATACGTGGCGATCTTGATCAGATAATTTCATTGAATGTCAGTATTTGGCAAATTCATCCAAAATTCCAGCCCTTTCCAGACCTCAGCGAAACATCCTGCCACGCCATCCGTGGCATCCTATGGGGATAGGAGGCACACATGAGCTACACATCGAAACTGCCCGGCCCCGACGGCCGGTTCGACTATACGGCCGAGGAACACGACATCTGGGGCACGCTTTACGACCGCCAGATGGCTTATCTGCCGGGCCGCGTGGTGCCGGAATACCTGCATGGCGTGCAGGCGCTTGGCCTGACCCGCACGCATGTGCCGCAGATCGTCGATATCGACGCGCGGCTGGCCGACCTGACCGGCGCCGGTGTGCAGGGCGTGCCCGCCATCATTCCCCCGTCGCAGTTCTTTGCCCTGCTGGCGCAGCGTAAATTCCCCGTCGCCACATTCCTGCGGCGGCGCGAGGATATCGACTATATCGAAGAACCCGACATCTTTCACGAGGTGTTCGGGCACTGCCCGCTGCTGACCAACCCGGCCTATTGCGATTTCATCGAACGGTTCGGGCATATCGCGCAGCGGCTGGGCAAAGCCTATTCGTGGCGGCTGTTCCGGCTGTTCTGGTTCACGGTAGAGTTCGGGATGATGCAGACCCCCGACGGGCTGCGCGCCTATGGGGCCGGGATCGTGTCGTCCCCGTCCGAGGCGCAGCACGCCACCGAAGGCGGGGCCGAGATGCTGCCCTTTGACCTGATGACCATATTTCGCACGCCTTATCGCATCGACATCCTGCAACCGGCCTATTTCGTCATTGACGGTTTCGATCAGCTGGTCGCGGCGTTGGACGCCGACATTGCCGGCATGATCGACCGCGCCAAAGCAATGGGCGACCTGCCGCCGCGTTTTGACAGCGCCGCCTGAGGCGCGTAGACGAGGGGCATGGACCAGATCACCAAATTGGAAGAGCGTATCGCACATCTGCAGGCCACATTGGACGACCTTTCAGACGTGGTGACGCGCCAGGCGAACGACATTGACCATCTGACCCGGCGCGTCCGAATGCTGCTCGAACGTGAGGCCGAGCGCGAAGCCGCAGATGGAACCGGCTTCGCGCTCGCCGACCGGCCCCCACCGCATTATTAGGGGCCGGCCGATCTTGTTGTGGTTGAGCAAAGCTCAGACCACGGTGGCGGTAACGGCCCAAAGGGCCATCAACGACACGAATGCACTTACAGTTGGCAATACCACTCGGATCATTGCGCTTCTCCTCTTTCCAGGCGCGACCGGGATGGCCACGCGGTGCTTGCCGCAGACACCTGTCCGCGATCGTTCAAAAGAGGTGGGGGTGCGCAAGCGCACAAACAACCGCAGAATGCCCGCAGGTCTGTTCATTTACGCGTGAGGGGTTGTGAGTTGAAATCGAGCGTCCGCTGACAGGTGGCCTAGATCTCTTCAACCATCAGCACGCCAGGCAGGGATTTGATCGCGCCCTTGATCTGCGGGTTCACCGGGAAATCATCGGGCAACGCCATGCTAACCTCGCCCGGCAGGTCCGGCGCCATCAGGCACAGCTCGACCGGCCCCCGCCCCCGCGCGCTGCTTTCGTTGCGCGCGCGCTGCAGCAGACCGGCGACAGGGCCAAGCGCCTGCATCTCGTCAACAAACACGCGCAATCCCGCGCCGCCTGCATCCGCCACGACGCTGTCCACCGGCGCGACAGAGCGGGCCAGCAGTTTTAACTGATCACTTTCCAGGTTGGCCTCAACCGTCATCACCACGTTCGAACCCGCCTCAAGGTGATCCCGGCTGGCTTCCAGCACATCCGAGAACAGGGTGACCTCGTATAGGCCGGTGGGGTCGGACAGCTGCGCAAATGCAAACCGGTTGCCACGGGCCGATTTACGCTCCTGCCGCCCGGCGACCGACCCGGCCAGCTTGGTAACCTTGGGGCCGTTCTGCACGGCGGCCATGACCTCTTCCAAGGTCAGAACCTTTTTGCGCTTCAGCGCAGGCATATAGTCGTCCAAAGGGTGCCCGGACAGATAGAAGCCGATGGCCTTGTGCTCTTCGGCCAGCCGCTCGTTCGGCAGCCAGTCCGCCACGGGCGACAAGCGCGGTTCGGGCAGATCGTCGCCGGCCTCGCCAAACAACGACACCTGATTGCTGGCGCGTTGTTCGTGGATGGCAGCGGAATACCCAACCAGCGCATCAAGGCTGTCAAACACGCGGCGCCGGTTCGGGTCCAACTGATCAAACGCCCCGGCGCGGGCCAACATCTCCATCGGGCGTTTGCCGATGCGTTTAAGGTCAACCCGGCGGGCGAAGTCGAACAGGTTCACAAATGGTTTATCCGCCCGCTCATCGGTCCTTTCGGCCCTCTTCGCTGCCGCCAGCGAAGAAGACTGCGAAGTCTGATGAGCGTCCCCCGTGCGCGCTGCTTCGATCATCGCCATCGCCTCGGTACCGACATTTTTCAACGCGCCCAGACCGTAGACTAGCTTGCCATCGGCCACGCCGAACCTCGCGCCTGACCGGTTGACACAAGGCGGGATGATCTCGATCTCCAGCCCCCGCCGCACCTCCTCGGCATAGGTGTTCAGCTTGTCGGTCAGGTGGATATCGCAGTTCATCACGCTGGCCATGAATTCTACCGGGTAATTCGCCTTCAGATACCCGGTTTGATAGCTGACCACGGCATAGGCCGCCGCGTGCGATTTGTTGAAGCCATAATTCGCAAACTTCTCCAGCAGGTCAAAAACCTCGGAAGCCTTCTTGGCCGGCACGCCGTTTTCGGCGGCACCTTTCTCGAATTTCGGGCGCTCGGCATCCATCGCCTCTTTGATCTTCTTACCCATCGCCCGGCGCAACAGGTCGGCCCCGCCCAGGCTGTAGCCCGCCATCACCTGCGCGATCTGCATTACCTGTTCCTGGTAAACGATGATGCCCTGGGTTTCCTCAAGGATATGGTCGATCAGCGGGTGTACGGATTCGCGTTCCTTCTGCCCGTTCTTCACCTGGCAATAGGTTGGAATGTTTTCCATCGGGCCGGGCCGGTACAGCGCCACAAGCGCCACGATATCCTCGATACAGGTCGGCTTCATCTGCCGCAGCGCGTCCATCATGCCCGAGCTTTCCACCTGGAACACGGCCACGGTTTTGGCACTGGCATACAGGTCATAGGTCGGCTTGTCGTCCAGCGGGATCAGGCCGATGTCAAACTCCACCCCCCGCTGTTTCAGCAAATCCATCGCGCCCTGGATCACCGTCAGGGTTTTCAGGCCCAGAAAGTCGAACTTGACCAGCCCCGCCTGCTCCACCCATTTCATGTTGAACTGAGTCGCCGGCATGTCCGACCGCGGGTCCTGGTAAAGCGGCACCAGAGCGTCCAAAGGCCGGTCGCCAATCACCACACCCGCCGCGTGGGTCGAGGCATTGCGCAACAGCCCCTCGACCTGCTGGCCATAGGTCAGCAGACGGTCCACAACCTCTTCGTTGCGGGCCTCTTCGCGCAGGCGTGGCTCGTCGGTCAGCGCCTGTTTGATCGACACGGGCTTCACGCCCTCCACCGGGATCAGCTTCGACAGCCGGTCCACCTGACCGTAGGGCATCTGCAACACGCGCCCCACATCACGCACCGCCGCCTTGGACAACAGCGCCCCAAAGGTGATGATCTGGCCCACCTTGTCGCGGCCATACTTCTGCTGCACATAGCGGATCACCTCCTCGCGGCGATCCATACAAAAGTCGATGTCGAAATCGGGCATGGATACGCGTTCGGGGTTCAAAAACCGCTCGAACAGCAGGGAATAGCGCAGCGGGTCCAGATCGGTGATCGTCAGCGCATACGCCACCAGCGACCCCGCGCCCGAACCCCGCCCCGGACCCACCGGAATGTCGTGATCCTTGGCCCACTTGATGAAGTCCGCCACGATCAGGAAATAGCCCGGAAAGCCCATCCCCTCGATAATGTTCAGCTCAAAATCCAGCCGCTCCTGGTATTCCTCGGGCGTGCCCGTCGCCTCGATCACCGCCAGCCGTTTCCGCAAGCCCTCATTGGCCTGGCGGCGCAGCTCCTCCACCTCGTCATCGGCAAATTTCGGCAGGATCGGATCGCGGCGATAGGCCATGAAGGCGCAGCGGCGGGCAATCTCCACCGTGTTATCCAAAGCCTCCGGCAGATCGGCGAACAGCACCGCCATTTCCTCGGGCGTTTTCAGGTAGTGCTGCGGCGTCAGGCGGCGGCGCGGTTCCTGCTGATCGACATAAGCCCCCTCGGCAATACAGATCAGCGCGTCATGCGCCTCGAACATGTCGGATTTGGGGAAATAGACATCATTCGTCGCCACCAGCGGCAGATCCATCGCATAGGCCATCTCTACATGGCCTCGCTCGGTCAGCCGCTCGGCCTCGGGCGGCGTGCCATCCTCGCGCGGGTGGCGTTGCAATTCCACGTATAACCGGTCGCCAAATACCGCTGCCAGCCGCTGCATCAAAGCCTCGGCCTTGGGCCGCTGCCCGTTTTGCAGCAGCTGCCCCACCGGCCCGTCCGGCCCGCCCGTCAGGCAGATCACGTCATCCGAATACTGCTGAACCTCGTCCAGCGTGACATGCGGCGCCGTGCCGTCGGCCCGCAGATACAGGCACGAGTTCAGCTTCATCAGGTTCTCATACCCGGCCTCGGACTGGGCCAGAAACACCAACCCCGCCGGTGCGCGCACCTTTTCGCCCGGCGCGGCGGGGTCGTATTCCAAATCCACCTGGCAGCCGATGATCGGTTGCACGCCAGCCCCCGACGCGCCCACGGAAAACTCCAGCGCTGCGAACATGTTGTTGGTGTCGGTGATCGCCACCGCGGGCATGTCCATATCGGCGCAGATGCCGGGCAGTTTCTTGACCCGCACCGCCCCCTCCAACAACGAGTATTCGGTGTGCAGGCGAAGATGGATGAATCGAGGGGTCTTTGACATGCGCCAACCCTAAGATGCGCACCGCGCAACGAAAAGCCATTTCCGTCCGACCCCGGCCAGTTTTGCAGCAGCGCCCCACCAAGCCTGCCAAAAAGGCAGGCAGATCATGGCGTTGCCCATGCGTTTGTTAATTTTCTTGCAAATCCGCCGGTTTGCCGTTTTCATCGATGCCTGACATCTCCGGCGCGCTTTCTACGCCGCATCGAGGGCGCGCGTAACGGATCACCTTTTGGTAAGGCGGCGGGCAAACCCCGATGGACATCACGTTTCTTCTGAACGGAGAGACCGTGCAGCTGAGCGACGTTCAGCCCACCCAGACATTGTTGGACTGGCTCCGCGACGAACGCGGGCTGAACGGCACCAAAGAGGGCTGCAACGAGGGCGATTGCGGCGCCTGCACCGTGATGGTGCGCGACGCGGGCGGCGCGCGGGCGCTGAACGCCTGTATCCTGTTCCTGCCACAGCTGAACGGCAAGGCGGTGCGCACGGTCGAAGGCATCTCGGCCCCCGATGGCACGCTGCACCCGGTGCAGCAGGCGATGATCGACCATCACGGCAGCCAATGCGGGTTCTGCACGCCGGGTTTCATCACCTCGATGGCTACCGCGCACACCAATGGCGCAACGGATTACGACGATCAACTGGCCGGCAACCTGTGCCGCTGCACCGGATACGCCCCGATCATCCGCGCGGCCGAAGCGGCTGCGGACGCCCCCGTGCCCAACTGGCTGCACGACGATCTGCCCGAAGCCGCGCCCGATCTGGCCCTGCCGCAATCGTCGGACGAGCTGGCGACATGGTACGCCGACAACCCCGATGGTACGCTGATCGCCGGGGCCACCGATGTGGGCCTGTGGGTCACCAAAGCCCTGCGCGACCTGGCGCCGGTGGCCTTTGTCGGTGGCTGCACCGACCTGAAAACCTTTGACGTCACCGATGACGAAATCCGCATCGGCGCCGCGCTCAGCGTCACGGATTTTGGCGCGGGCATCGCCGAGCATCACCCCTCGCTGGCCGAGATGATCCGGCGCTATGGCTCCACCCAGGTGCGCAATGCCGCGACGATCGGCGGCAATATCGCCAACGGCTCGCCTATCGGCGACAGCCCCCCGGCGTTGATTGCCTTGGGCACCACGCTGCATCTACGGCGCGGCGATGAACGCCGTTCATTGCCGTTGCAGGATTTCTTCCTCGACTATGGCAAACAAGATCGCCACCCCGGCGAATTTGTCGAGGCGCTCAGCATCCCGCGCCAACCCGACCGGCTGAAATGTTATAAGATCTCCAAACGGTTTGATCAGGATATCTCAGCGGTTTGCGGCTGTTTCAACATCACCGTGACCGATGGCACGGTATCCGAGGCACGCATCGCCTTCGGCGGCATGGCCGGCATCCCGAAACGCGCCACAGCGGTTGAGGACATCCTGACCGGCGCGCCGTGGACCGAAGACACCGTCGCCGCCACCTGGGACGCCTGGGCGCAGGATTTCACCCCGATGAGCGACATGCGCGCCTCGGCCACCTACCGGCTGGAGACAGCGCGCAACCTGCTGACCCGCTATTTCCTCGAAGATATCGGCGCGGCCACCAACGTGCTGGAGGTCCGGGTATGAGCGTCGCGAAACCCCTGCCCCATGACGCCGCCCGCCTGCACGTGACCGGTCAGGCGCGTTACGTCGACGACATCCCGGCGCCGGGCAACGCGGTGCATCTGGCCTTTGGCCTGTCAACCGTGGCGCGCGGCCGGATCGTGTCGATGGACCTTGACGCCGTGCGCGCCGCACCCGGCGTTGTGGCGGTTATGTCGGCCGATGATTTCGACGACATGCCCGACTGCTCGCCCTCCACCCATGACGAACCGCTTTTGGCCATGGGCGAGGTGTTTTATCTGGGCCAGCCCGTGTTCCTCGTCATCGCCGAAAGCCATCTGGCCGCCCGCAAAGCCGCGCGGCTGGGCGTGATCGCCTATGAAGCGGCCCCGGCCATTCTGACCATCGACGATGCAATGGCCGCCGACAGCCGGTTCGAGGACGGCCCGCGTATCTATGAAAAAGGCGACGCCGCCACAGCCATCGCCGGGGCCACCCATCAGATCGACGGCCAGTTCGAGATCGGCGGGCAAGAGCATTTCTATCTCGAAGGGCAGGCCGCCATGGCCGTCCCGCAGGAAGGCGGCGACCTTGTCGTGCACAGCTCCACCCAGCATCCGTCCGAGATTCAGCACAAGGTGGCCCACGCTCTGCACGTGCCCATGAACGCCGTTCGGGTCGAGGTGCGGCGCATGGGTGGCGGCTTTGGCGGCAAGGAAAGCCAGGGCAACGCGCTGGCCATCGCCTGTGCCATCGCCGCGCTGAATACCGGCCGCCCGGCCCGCATGCGCTATGACCGCGATGACGATATGATGGTCACCGGCAAGCGGCACGATTTCCGCATTTCCTATCGCGTCGGGTTTGACGATGACGGCCGTGTCGCGGGCATCGAGTTCCTGCAATACGCCCGCTGCGGCTGGGCGCAGGACCTGTCGCTGCCGGTGGCCGACCGCGCCATGCTGCATGCCGACAACGCCTACGACCTGCCCCATGCGCGCATCGAAAGCCACAGGCTGAAGACCCACACGCAATCGGCCACCGCCTTTCGCGGTTTTGGCGGCCCGCAAGGCATGGTCGGGATCGAGCGGGTGATGGATCACATCGCCCACCACCTCGGCCGCGACCCTCTGCAGGTGCGGCGCGCGAACTTCTATGCCTCGGCCGAAACGGTCGCCGTCGATGCCGCGCAGGCTGGCACCACGCCCTATCACATGCCCGTCGAAGACTTCATTCTGGATGACCTCTGCGCCAAGCTTGAACAAAGTTCAAACTACGCCGCCCGCCGTACTGAGATCGCCGAATGGAACGCCGCCAACCCGGTGCTGAAACGCGGGCTGGCCCTCAGCCCGGTCAAGTTCGGCATCAGCTTCACCCTGACCTTTTTGAACCAGGCCGGCGCGTTGGTGCATGTCTATAATGACGGCTCGATCCACATGAACCATGGCGGCACCGAGATGGGCCAGGGCCTGTTTCAGAAGGTCGCGCAGGTGGCCGCCGCCAGTTTTGGCGTGGATGTCAGCGCGGTCAAGATCACCGCGACCGATACCGGCAAGGTGCCCAACACCTCGGCCACGGCGGCCTCCAGCGGGTCCGACCTGAACGGCATGGCGGTTAAGGCGGCGTGCGACACGATCCGCGACCGCATCGCCGAACACCTGGCCGAACGCTATCAAACCCTGCCCGCCAAGGTGCATTTCGCCAGCGGCAAGGTCTTTGTCGGCGACGCAGAGATGACGTTTGCCGAGGCCGCCCAATCGGCCTATCAGGCCCGGGTCAGCCTGTCGGCCACCGGGTTCTACAAAACGCCCAAGGTCGAATGGGACCGCATCGCCGGGCGCGGGCGGCCCTTCTTTTACTTCGCCTATGGCGCGGCAGTGACCGAGGTGGTGATCGACACGCTGACCGGCGAAAACCGCATTCTGCGCGCCGATATCCTGCACGATGCCGGGGCCTCGCTGAACCCCGCGCTGGATATCGGTCAGGTTGAGGGCGCGTATGTTCAGGGCGCGGGCTGGCTGACGACCGAGGAACTGGTGTGGGACGATGCGGGCCGCCTGCGCACCCATGCGCCCAGCACCTATAAGATCCCCGCCTGCTCCGACCGACCCGATGTGTTCAATGTGGCGCTCTTTGACGGCGAAAACCGCGAGGACACGATTTACAAATCCAAAGCCGTGGGCGAGCCGCCCTTCATGCTGGGCATTTCCGCCTTTCTGGCGCTCAGCGACGCGGTGGCGGCCTGCGGCGACGCCTATCCCGACCTGCAAGCGCCCGCCACGGCCGAACAGGTCTTGAACGCCGTTCAAAAGGTGCAGGGATGAGCTTTGATCGCAACGCCGTTGCCGACGCCATCGCCCGCCACGGGCCGGTGGTGCGCGTGGTGGTGGCCGACACGCGCGGCTCGGTCCCGCGTGAGGTTGGGGCGTCGATGTTGGTCTGGGCCGATGGGCAATCGGGCACCATCGGCGGCGGCGCGTTGGAGTTCGACGCCGCCGAACGCGCGCGGTCCATGGCCACCGACTGCGCCCTCACCCAGGTGCCACTTGGCCCCGCGCTCGGCCAATGCTGCGGCGGGGCGGTCACGCTGTTGTCTGAACGGTTCTCGGCGGCGCCAACCGGCGACATTTACGCGCGACCCACCGGCAACACGCCGATGCCCCTGTCGGTCAAACGCCTGCTGGCCCAGGCGCGCAACGGCGCCACGCCGCCCCGCCCGCAGATGGTGGATGGCTGGATGATCGAACCCATCGCCCCCGCCGCTGCACCCCTGTGGATCTATGGCGCCGGTCACGTGGGCCGCGCGCTGGTCGACACTATCGCCCCCCTGCCCGGTTTCACCATCACATGGGTTGATACCGCCCCCGATCGATTCCCGGACCAGATTGCCGAAAACATCCGCGCCCTGCCCACGCCCGACCCCGCCGCTGCTGTGGCGCTGGCGCCCGCAGATGCGCATCACCTGATCCTCACCTACAGCCACGCGCTGGATCTGGAGCTGTGTCACCGCCTGCTGGGCCACGGTTTTGCCAGCGCTGGCCTGATCGGATCGGCCACCAAATGGGCCCGCTTTCGCAGCCGCCTGTTGGCACTCGGCCACACGAATGCACAAATTTCGCGCATTTGCTGCCCCATCGGGCGGCCCGAGCTGGGAAAACACCCGCAAGCCATTGCCCTTGGCGTGGCGTCAGAGCTAATTTTGTCTGTGCGGTCAAAAGAAACCGCCAATAAACAAACTGGGGACGCAACGGGGTGACGGCGCTGTTGAAAATCGAAGGCCTGACAAAGGCCTATCCGGGCGTGGTCGCCAATGACGACGTGTCGTTCGAAATTGCGCCGGGTCAGGTGCACGCCTTGCTGGGCGAAAACGGCGCGGGCAAGTCGACGCTGGTCAAGATGATCTATGGGCTTGTGAAACCCAACAGCGGCACGATGACCCTGCGCGGTCAGCCGTTCGAGCCGCCCGAGCCTCGCGCCGCGCGCGCCGATGGCGTGGCGATGGTGTTTCAGCATTTCTCGTTGTTCGACGCCCTGTCGGTGGCCGAAAACATCGCGCTGGGGATGGAAAACCCGCCCCCCATGGCCGAACTGGCGCAACGCATCAGCGATGTCAGCACCGAATACGGCCTGCCCCTGTCGCCCGACATGACCGTCGGCGACCTGTCAGCCGGCGAACGCCAACGCGTTGAAATCATTCGCTGCCTTCTGCAAAACCCCAAGCTGCTGATCATGGACGAACCCACCAGCGTCCTGACCCCGCAAGAGGTGCAGATCCTGTTTGCCACCCTGCGGCAATTGTCGGCCGAGGGCACAGCGATCCTCTATATCAGCCACAAGCTGGAAGAGATCCGCAGCCTCTGCGATCAGGCCACCGTTCTGCGGCTGGGCAAGGTGGTGGGCCGCTGCGACCCGCGTCAGAAATCCGCCGCCGAACTGGCCGAGATGATGGTGGGCAGCGAACTGCGCCCCCCCTCGCGCACGCCCGCCGAACCCGGCGCGCCCAAGCTGCAGGTGACCAACCTGTCGCTGCCTGCGCCCTCGGCCTTTGGCACCGCCCTGCGCGACATCTCTTTCACCGTGCACGCGGGCGAGGTTCTGGGCATCGGCGGGGTCGCCGGCAACGGGCAGGATGAACTGCTATCGGCCCTCTCCGGTGAAGCCGCGACGAGTGGCGCCACCGTGCGCCTGAACGGCCAGCCCATCAGCACCCTGGGCCCCAACGCCCGGCGCGCCCTCGCCGTATTGGCCGCGCCCGAGGAGCGGCTGGGCCATGCCGCCGCGCCCAATATGTCGCTGATCGAAAACGCCCTGCTCACCGGCGCCACCCGGCAGAACCTGACCAGAAACGGCTTTATCGACTGGGCCGCCACCCGCCGCTTCGCCGAACAGATCATCACCCGGTTCGACGTCCGCACCCCCGGCCCCGGCAACGCCGCCCGCGCGCTGTCGGGCGGCAACCTGCAGAAATTTGTGATCGGCCGCGAGGTGCTGCAAACCCCCGAAGTGCTGGTGGTCAACCAACCCACCTGGGGCGTCGATGCCTCGGCCGCCGCCGCCATCCGGCAATCGCTGCTGGACCTCGCGCATAACGGCGCGGCGCTGGTGGTGATCAGCCAGGATCTGGACGAGCTGATGGAAATCTCTGACCGTTTCGCCGCCCTGAACGAGGGCCGCCTCAGCGCGCCGCGCCCCGCGCAGGGGCTCAGCATCGAAGAGATCGGTCTGATGATGGGCGGCGCCCACGGGATGGAGGTGGCACATCATGGTACGGCTTGAACAACGCCCCTCGCCCAGCGCGTTCTGGACCTATGCCACCCCCATCCTTGCGGTGCTGGCCACGATGGTGGCGGGCGGCGTGCTCTTCGCGCTCCTGGGCACCAACCCGGTTGCGGTGATCCGCACCATCTTCTGGGACCCGCTCTTTGGCGAGTTCGCTTTCTATTACCGCGGTCAGTTGCTGGTGAAGGCCGGGCCGCTGATCCTGATCGCCATCGGCCTGTCGATGGGGTTCCGCGCCGGGATCTGGAATATCGGGGCCGAGGGTCAGTATATCATGGGCGCCATCTGCGGCGCCGGTGCCGGGCTGGCCTTTTACCCGTCCGAAAGCTTTCTGATCTTCCCCGTCATGATCATCGCCGGGGCGCTGGGGGGCTGGGCGTGGTCGATGATCCCGGCGATCCTGAAAACCCGGTTCGGCACCAACGAGATCCTCGTCTCGCTGATGCTGGTCTATGTGGCTGAAAACATCCTCGCCTCGGTCAGCTCGGGCCTGTTGCGCAACCCCGAGGGGCAGGGCTTCCCCGGCAGCCGCAACCTGCGCAACTGGGACGCCGCCGCCAATACCGAGATCATCACCGGCTCCGGCATGCATTGGGGCGTGGTCGCGGCCTTTATCGCCGTGATCCTGGCCTATATCACCCTGTCGCGGCACATGCTGGGGTTCCAGATCCGCCTGACGGGCGAAAGCCCGCGCGCCGCGCGGTTTGCCAGCGTGAACCCCACCGCCCTGATCCTGATCTGCATGGGGCTGTCGGGCGCCCTGGCGGGCCTTGCGGGCCTTTTTGAGGTCGCAGGCCCCGCCGGACAAATCAGCATCGACTTCAACTCGGGCTATGGGTTCACCGCCATCATCGTGGCGTTTCTGGGCCGCCTGAACCCGATCGGCATCCTTCTGGCCGGGCTGCTGCTGGCGCTGACCTATATCGGCGGCGAGGCGGCGCAAAGCAATCTGGGCCTGCCCTCGGCGGCGATCCAGCTGTTTCAGGGTATGCTGTTGTTCTTCCTTCTGGCGATGGATGTCTTCGCCAATTTCCGGCTGCGGTTTGGCCGCGTGGGGGTGTCGTAATGGATCTGTCCTCGATCAATGCCGCGTCGCTGATTGCCTCGCTTATGGTGGCCTCCACCCCCATCCTTCTGGCCGCGTTGGGCGAGATGGTGGTGGAGAAAGCCGGCGTTCTGAACCTGGGCGTCGAAGGCATGATGATCGCCGGCGCCGTCTGTGGCTTTGTCATCGCGGTAGAGACCGGCAGCCCGTTGGCAGGCTTTGCCTTCGCCGCCTTTGGCGGGGCGGTGCTGTCGCTGCTATTCGGGGTGCTGACGCAATATCTGCTGTCCAATCAGGTGGCGACGGGGCTGGGGCTGACGCTGTTTGGTCTGGGCCTGTCGGCGCTGCTGGGCCAGGGTTATGTCGGCCAAAAGGCCCCGCCCATTGCCCGGCTGGATATCCCGGTGCTGTCGGATCTGCCCTTTGTCGGGCCGGTGCTGTTCAGCCATGACGTGATGCTCTACCTGTCGCTGGCCATGGTGGCGGGCGTGGCCTGGTGGCTGAAGAACGCGCGCGGCGGGCTGATCCTGCGGTCGGTGGGTGAAAACCACGACGCCGCCCATGCGCTGGGCTATAAGGTGGTGCGTATCCGGCTGATGGCCATCATGTTCGGCGGCGCCTGCGCGGGGCTGGGCGGCGCGTATTTGAGCCTGGTGCGCGTGCCCACCTGGGTTGAGGGCATGACCGCCGGCGCCGGTTGGATCGCGCTTGCCATCGTGGTCTTTGCCAGCTGGAAGGCCGGCCGGGTGCTGCTGGGCGCTTACCTCTTTGGCGGCATCACCGTGCTGCAACTGAACCTGCAGGCCGCCGGGGCCAAGCTGCCGGTTGTGGTGCTCGACAGCTCGCCCTTTGTCATCACCATCGTTGTGCTGGTCGTGATGTCCAGCGCCCGAAACCGCGCCGCTCTGGCCGCGCCGGCCTCGCTGGGCCGCCCGTTCCACGCCAGCGGCTGAGCCATCACCTGTTAACCTTTCACCCGCCCATTTCGGGCCACGAAACTTTAAAAACCATCTGGGAGAAACGCATGAAACTTACAAAACTACTTGCAACTGCCGCGATGACGCTGGGCCTTGCCACCGGCGCCTTTGCCGACGGGCACGAGAAGACCAAGGTCGGGTTCGTCTATGTCGGCCCCATCGGCGACGGCGGCTGGACCTTCGAACATAACGAGGGTCGCCTGGCCGTCGAAGAGGCATTTGGCGACAAGGTCGAGACCATCTATCAGGAAAACGTGCCCGAAGGCGCCGACGCTGAGCGTGTGATGACCCAGATGGCTCTTGGCGGTGCAGACCTGATCTTTACCACCTCGTTTGGCTACATGGATCCCACCATCAACGTGGCCGCCAAGTTCCCCAACGTGAAGTTCGAACACGCCACCGGCTACAAGCGCGCCGACAACGTGTCGACCTATTCGGCCCGCTTCTATGAAGGCCGCGCCGTGCAGGGTCACATCGCCGGAAAAATGACCAAAACCAATGTGATCGGCTATATCGCGTCCTTCCCGATCCCCGAGGTTATCCGGGGCATCAACGCGGCCTATATCCACGCCCAGAAGGTGAACCCGGATGTCGAGTTCAAGATCATCTGGGCCTATACCTGGTTTGATCCCGCCAAAGAGGCCGACGCCGCCAAGGCCCTGATCGAACAGGGCGCCGACGTGATCCTGCAACACACCGACTCGACCGCGCCTCAAGCCGCGGCCGAGCAGGCGGGGGGCGTTGTCACCTTTGGCCAAGCCTCGGACATGGCTGAATATGCGCCCTTCCCGCGCGTCAGCTCGATCATCGACAACTGGGCGCCCTACTACGTGGCCCGTACCCAGGCCGTGATGGACGGCACATGGGAAAGCGTCGACACCTGGGACGGCATCCCCACCGGCATGGTGAAAATCGGCGAAATCACTGACGCCGTACCGGCAGAGGTCAAGGCCGAAGCGCTGGGTATGGTCGAGGCGATGCGCACCGGCGCCTACCACCCGTTCACCGGCCCGCTGAAAAAGCAGGACGGCTCGGACTGGCTGGCCGAGGGCGAGGTTGCCGATGACGGTACGCTGGCCGGCATGGCCTTCTACGTCGAAGGGCTGACCGGCGAAATCCCGCAGTAAGCCTTTGACAATGTGTTCGTTTCGGGCCCCAATACGGGGCCCGTTTCGTTGTTTAGGGAGGGTCCAGTGGATGTGATCATCATCGGCGGAGGCGTCGGCGGATTGTCTGTTGCGGCCCATCTGGCACCCCATGCCAGCGTCACCTTGCTGGAGGCCGAGGCCGCCACCGGGTACCACGCCTCGGGGCGCTCGGCGGCGTTGTTTGATACCTCGTACGGGCACCCAACCTCGGTTGAGCTGAACAAGGCCTCGCAGCCCTTTCATCATGCCGCCGGTGTGTTGTCCCCGCGCGGGCTGATGGTGGTTGCGGATACCAACAGCACCCGGGCCTTCGCCACGGATTGCGAGGTTATGGGGCTGGCCCCGATCACCGTGGACGAGGCCCTGTTCAAGATGCCCATCCTGCGCGCCGATCGGGTGGCCCAAGCCGGGTATCACGCCGAGGCATGGGATATCGACACCCACGAACTGATGATGCACTTCACCCGTACCGCGCGCCGCAACGGTGCGCAAATCGTCACCAAAGCGGCGGCAACCGCGATCACACGTGTTAGTTCAAAATGGCAGGTGACAACCGCCGTCGGAGGCCTGAGGGCCGATATCATCGTGAACGCGGCGGGTGCCTGGGCCGACAAGGTGGCTGAAATGGCCGGCGTCGCGCCCCTCGGGATCACGCCCTTGCGCCGATCCATGGCCCGTCTGCCGGCCCCGGGCGGGCAGGATGTCAGCGGCTGGCCCATGACCTTGGGCGCAGGCGAAACGTGGTACGCCAAGCCTGACGCCGGCAGCCTGCTGGTCTCGCCCGCCGATCAGGAACCCTGCGCGCCCATGGACGCCTGGCCCGATGACATGGTGCTGGCCGAAGGTCTTGCACGATACGAGGCGATGGTGACCCAGCCCGTGACCCGGGTCGATGCCAGCTGGGCGGGGCTGCGCAGCTTTACCCCCGACCGGGCCATGGCCATCGGGTTCGACCCTGCAGAACCGGGGTTTTTCTGGCATGCCGGGCAGGGCGGCAGCGGATTTCAGACCGCGCCCGCCGCAGGAAAACTGGCCGCCGCCCTGATTGCCGGGCACGCGCCCGACATTCCAGACGACCTGGTCGCGGCGCTTTCACCACATAGATTTCGTTAGATCTACTTTTGAACCGTGCAGAATTTACCGGCACCGCACCCGTTGCTGCCGGACAAGGTCAGCACGCGTGGCATGGCGGGCTTGGACTGGCTTTCGCCAAACATCTCCCAGCCCTGTCCTTTGACCTCTTCAACAGGCAAGGCCGCAACCTCGGACAGGTCGGCCTGTGGTTGCGAGATTTCAGCAGCCAGTGTTGCCACATCGTCAACGGGCTCTGCCGAGATGTCCAGCGCCGCAACCTTGTCAGCGCGGCCCGTGATGGTGCCAACGTAAGCCACCGGAGAAAGCTGACCCAGTGTCAGCCCAGCCGATCGCGTCTGAACGGCATAGTCCACACCCAGAACGGCGAAACCCGCCACCCCTACAAACGTTGCTGCAAACCAGTTCATCGCAAATTCCTCGGTGCCTTTGACCCCCCCACGGATCGCAGGCAATCCCGGCAAAATTGTGCCCCTTGCACGACCATTCGGCGAAAGCCTTAAGAAGCCAGGCGCACCAAGACAAACGGCAATTCCAGTGGATCCCCACCCCGCTGATACGGCAGGGCGAAGGAACCCGTGGCGACCGTGTCGAACTCGTTGACCTCTGCCCACCCAGCCAAAGCAAGGGCCTGTTCCACATCTGACGGCTGGTTTTTGCGGAAGATCAAAAGAACCTGTTGCCCATCATGCTGAAATCGCGCGCGAGCCAAATACGGTGCAATGTCAGCATTGGGCAAAAGCCGTTTCAGGTTCCCCGAAACAAAGAAATCAGCGACAATCAGCGTGGCCGCGTTGCCGGTAACTTCTGCAATCTGGGATGGCAACGAGACGAAATCCGCGTCCTTGCGAGCACCGTATTTGTAGCGGTCATATGTCAGGCCCGCAGCAACGATCAACGCCAGCACCACTGCAGCAATAACAAGGACCGTTGCGCCCCTTTCCGACAATCGCGGCGCCAACCATAAAGCCAAGGACACCAGCAACAGGATGGACAGGGGCAGCATCCAATGCGCTGACACGTTGCCCGCGTCGGCCACGATGACGCCAATACAAATACCCCCTGCCATCAAGCCGGACGTCCACGAAAACAGGCGCGCCAGGTCCGGCGTCGCATTCCGTGCAGGCTGCCGGCCAAAGGCAAGTGCGCCTCCCCAGATGGCCAATGGGAACAACACCATACTGATCACGGCCAAGGCGGCCTCGGACAGGCCTTGCACCCACGTTGGGGTGGCGTGTGTGCCCATGGCAATCTTGCCGACCGAGGCAAATGCCAAGGTGGGATTGTTCAGCATCCAACCATAAGGCAGCCACAACAGCCCGATAATCGCAAAGGGCAAAGCCAGCTTTGGCGTTGCAACAGCGTGCCGCCATTTGGGCAGGATCAATGCAGCCAGGAACAGGCACACCGGCAACAGCCAGAAATTGTACTTTGAAACACCCCCGACCAACATCGTCAGACCAAGCGTGGCGTAAGCTGCCCAACTGCGCTTTTTTGCCGCCCAAAAGAACGCCGCCAGAAACAGGGACGACATGCATAGCATGATGGTTGTGTGCGAGGTGGCGCGCTGCGTCTCGTAGGCCATGTAGGGCACAAGGAACAGCGACACCGCCGCCAGCGCCGCGCTGCGTGCCGGTGCGTACATCCGCAGCCCCAGGAACAGGCCCAGATAGATCCCGGCCAATAGCAGCGCCTTCAGCAAAGCCAAGGCAAACAGCGACCGGCCCAGCAGGTGGAACACCGAAAGTTGCAGCCAGTTATACAGCGGCAATTGCGGCCCGTATCCCCAGGCATAGCCCGGTGTCATGATCGACAACTCGGCCTCGTCCAGCTCATACGCCCCACCATGGAGCAGCCGTAAAACCATCTGCCCGGTGAAATAGAGAACAACGACGATTACAAAGAGCCGCGTGACGCGGTGGTCTTCGGCCCGGTCCGTCATGGGTTACAGCATGCTCGGCACAACAAGATCGGGTGGACGGTGACCATCTGCAAAGGTCTTGATGTTGATGATCACTTTCTCGCCCATCTCGATCCGCCCCTCGACAGTAGCCGAGCCCATATGCGGCAGCAAAACAACGTTCTTCAGCTCGCGCAGGCGCGGGTTCACCTCGGCCCCGTGTTCGAACACGTCAAGACCGGCGCCCGCGATCTCGCCCGCGCGCAACATGCGGGTCAAAGCGTTCTCGTCGATCACCTCGCCGCGCGAGGTGTTCACGATCACCGCGTCGGGCTTCATCAGCTTCAGCCGCCGGGCGTTCATCAGGTGGAACGTGCTGGGCGTGTGCGGGCAATTGACCGAGATCACATCCATACGGCTGACCATCTGGTCGAGGCTTTCCCAATAGGTTGCCTCCAGCTCTTCCTCGATCGCGGCGTGCAACCGCCGGCGGTTGTGGTAATGGATCTGCATGCCAAAGGCCCGCGCGCGGCGTGCCAGCGCCTGCCCGATGCGCCCCATGCCCAGGATCCCCAGCCGCCGCCCGCCGATGCGCCCACCCATCAGGGCAGTGGGGGCCCAGCCGGCCCAGTCGCCGCTTTGCATATGCGCCAGACCTTCGGGAATGCGTCGCGTCACCGCCAGCAACAGCGCCATCCCCATGTCGGCAGTGTCTTCGGTAACCACTCCGGGGGTATTCGACACAAGAATACCGCGCTGTCGGGCGGTCTGAACCTCGATATGGTCAAACCCTGCGCCGTAGTTTGCGATCAGCTTCAGTTTGTCGCCAGCGGCCGCCAGCATCGCCTGATCAATCCGGTCGGTGATGGTCGGCACCAGAACATCGGCCCGGCGCATGGCATCCACAAGCGCTTCGCGTGACATCGGCGCGTCATTTTCGGCCAGTTCAACGTCGAAAAGCTCTCGCAGACGGGTCTCTACCGGCTCGGGCAACCGTCGCGTCACGACAACACTTAAACGTTGACCGGGCATGTGGGCTCTCCTTGCGCTTTTCAAGCCTTGGTTTGAATGGCAAACTGTCTGAGAAAAAGCCGGGAAACAAGCCCGGGATGAAAAGAAAAGCGCGACAGGCAGGCGCAGGGGATGAGTGAGGCGGAAATGCGGGCAGCGTTGGCTTTCTGTTTGGTTATGAGTGTGTTGGCGGGTTCTGCCGGCGCGTCGGAACGTGGGCCGGTGACGAATTTACCACTGCCACGATTTGTTTCGCTGAAGGCCAACGAAGGGTTTGCCCGCCACGGGCCGGGTAAGACGCACCGGATTGACTGGGTCTACAAGCACCGCAATCAGCCCCTTGAAATTACAGCGGAATACGGCCATTGGCGCCGCGTTCGCGATCAGGACGGGCTGGGCGGGTGGATGCATTATTCGCTGCTGTCGGGCGTGCGCACGGTGCTGATTTCCGCCGAAATTGCCGATCTTCGGCGGCAACCCGCGACCGAGGCCGACCTTGTCGCGCAGGCCGAAGGCGGCGTGGTGGCGAAGCTGGGTGATTGTCAGCCAGACTGGTGCCGGATCACCGCCGGTGGGCGCAAAGGCTGGGTTCTCAAGACACAGCTTTGGGGCGTAACCCCCGACGAGATCCGAAACTAGGCCGCGCTCAGCCCGCGCCCTTTCAGCAACGCCTCGACGCCGGGCAATCGGCCACGAAACTCGGTATACAGTTCAGCCGCATCGCGTGAGCCGCCGGTGGACAGGATGAATGTTTCCAGCCGCTTGGCTGTCTCGGGGTCAAACGCATCGCCAACCTCTTCGAAGGCTTCAAACGCGTCGGCATCCATCACTTCGGACCACATATAGCTGTAATAGCCGCTGGAATAGCCATCCCCGGCGAAGACATGGGCGAAATGTGGCGTAGCGTGGCGCATGCGGATCGCGTGCGGCATGCCGATATCGGCCAGCACCTGCGCCTGCGCGGCCATCGGGTCGGCCGGCGCCGCGCCTTCGTGAAAGGTTAAATCCACCAGCGCCGAGGCCACGTATTCCACCGTCTGGAACCCCATGTCATAGGTCGCTGCCGCCAGCAGACGGTCCAGCATGTCCTTGGGCATTGCCTCGCCGGTTTCCGCGTGCGTGGCAAATTTGCCCAGCACCTCGGGCACGTCCAGCCAATGTTCATAGAGCTGGCTGGGCAGCTCAACAAAGTCGCGCGCCACCGAGGTGCCCGAGATCGATTCATAGGTCACATCGCTCAGCATCTGGTGCAGCGCGTGGCCAAACTCGTGAAACAGCGTGCGCGCGTCGTCATAAGACAACAGCGCCGGCTGTCCGGCCTGGGGCTTGGCAAAGTTGCACACGTTGTGCACCACCGGCCGCGTGTCCCCACCCAGCTTTTTCTGGCTGCGGCTGGCCGAACACCACGCGCCCGACCGTTTGGAACCGCGGGCGAAATAATCGCCGATAAACACCGCCACATGCGCACCGTTCCGCGTGACTTCCCACGCCCGCGCGTCCGGGTTGTGCAACGTCACGTCCAGCGGCGCGAATTCCAGCCCGAACAGGCGGTTGGCGCAATCAAACACGGCCTCGATCATCCGGTCCAGCTGCAGGTAAGGTTTGATCTCGGCCTCGTCCAGATCATGCTCGGCCTTGCGGCGTTTCTCGGCGTAATAGCGCCAGTCCCACGCCTCGAGCGGCCCGTTGATGCCATCGGCATGCATCATGGTTTCCAGCACCTGCGCATCAGCCTCGGCCGCCGCCCGCGCCGGCGCCCAGACATCCATCAACAACCCGCGCACATTGTCGGGCGTCTTGGCCATTTCGGTTTCCAGCTTGTAGCTGGCGAAGTCTTTATAGCCCAGCAATTCGGCCCGCTCCTGCCGCAAGGCCAGGGTCTCGGCCGCGATGGCGCGGTTGTCGGTCTCGCCGCCATTGGCCCCGCGCGCCAGCCAGGCCTCATAAGCCTTCTCGCGCAGCGCCCGCCGCGGCGAAAAGGCCAGAAACGGTGCGATCAGGGAACGAGAGGTGGTAATGACCGGGCCATCCACCCCTTTTTCGGTACCCGCCGCGCGCGCCGCTGCAATCAGGAAATCGGGCAGGCCCTCCAAATCCTCTTCGGCCAGTTCCATGAACCAGCCGCGTTCCTCGGCCAGCAGGTTCTGCATGAAATCGGTGCCCAGCACCGCCAGCCGCGCCTTCACCTCGGTCAACCGGTCCTTGGCCGCACCTTGCAGTTGCGCCCCCGCCCGTACGAACCCCCGCCGGGTCAGGTACAACACCCGCGCCTGTTCGTCCGTCAGGTCCAAATCATCGCGGGCCTGCCACAATGCCTCGATCCGCGCAAAAAGCGCCGTGTTCGACGTGATCTCGGAGGAATAGGCTGACAATTTCGGCGCAAACTCGCGCTGCAACGCTTCGCGCGCGGGGTTCGAATCGGTGCCCGCCAGCGAATAGAACACCCCCAGCACCCGGTCCAGCTGCGCACCAGAAAGCTCCAACGCGTCGATGGTATTGGCAAATGTCGGCTCGTCGGCGCAATCGGCGATCGCCGCGATTTCGGCCCGCGCCTCGGCCAAAGCCACCTCGAAGGCCGGTGCAAAATGGTCATCGGAAATGTCAGCGAAAGGCGGCAATGCAAATTGGGTAGACCAATCGTCCAAAAGCGGGTTCGTCATCAGGGAAATCTCCTTTGTTGCGAAGCTATGTGCTTGCCACGTCGTTTTCCAGCATCTTTGCAAGCGCGCGGCACCAGCAATAGCCCCGCATTCGTTGACTGCACCGAATGTGCCGATTCTTGCCGGATCTTGCACGCGCTTCCGCTGACCGATCTACTTCAGCTGAAAATGAATATGGTCGTCATGCCGCGCAGCGCGGCACCCCTGAAACCGCACCTTTTCATGCTGCACAGACATTGCAGTAACCAGTTCGGGTTCGACAAAAATCTTACCCACCCGTGGATCAGCCGACAGCACTCGGATCACATGTGCCGTACGTTCAGGCTCGAACCGCAAGTCCCGCAACAGGGGCTGTATCCATGACATCCCCCAGCGCATGGTTGGAAAAGCGGGCGGGCAAGCGTCCGGCCCGGTCAATTCGAACGCCCAGAACCCAATTGGCGACCGCGTGGTCCCAGGTAAATACTCACCATCTCTTTGATAATAAAACGCAAGATCCAGTTTTTCGCCATCATCGTGAGACAGGTGCGGCAGCATCGGGAACTCGTCCCAGAACGGAAAACCCCCGTCCAAGGTCAGCGTCACGGTTCCTGGAAAGGCGGCATTAGCATTCTGCGCTGTGTCCTGCGCGACGTGCCGCAACTCAGGCACCACAAAGTTGCGCATCATCAAGCAATAGGCCGGAGATTGCGACCGCAGTGCATCGCCAAAACAGGGCAACGCCACACGCCCATAGGTGGGGGCCAACAGGTGCGCCGCCAAAAACACCACCGCATACAACCCGGCAAACGCCGGGAACCGCCGCCGAAAGGCCAATGCCCCCAGCCAGGCCAGCCCACCTAGTTGCGTCAAAAGGGTGAGCAGAACAAAGACCACTCCATGACCAACCCAGCGCAAAGGTCAGACACCGCCACAAACCGGGCAGTCCGCGCGGCGTTTCACATTCATCACGCGATTCTCAGCATAAAGCGCATCATACAGCAGCATCCGCCCGCGCAGGCTCTGCCCCGCGCCGGTGATCTCCTTGATAGTTTCCATCGCCATCATCGAACCCACAACGCCGGGCAAGGCCCCCACCACGCCGGCCTCGGCGCAAGACGGTGCCAAATGCGGCGCCGGGGCAACGGGAAAAACGCATTGGTAGCACGGTGCATCTCGTGCCGGATCGTACAGGCTGATCTGCCCCTCCCACTGCGTGATCGCGGCCGCGATCAGCGGCGTGCCGGCGGCAACCGCCATCCTGTTCACCATGAAACGCGTTTCGAAATTGTCGGTGCCGTCCAAAATCAGGTCGTATTCGGCAAAAAGCTCCGCCGCATCAGCCTCCGTCAAGCGCCGGTTATAGGGGCGCAGCTCTACATGCGGGTTGATTTCCTGCATTGTTGCTTCGGCCGAAAACACTTTGGGCATATCCAGACGATTGTCGCGATGGATCACCTGCCGTTGCAGGTTCGACAGGCTGACGACGTCGTCATCGACGATGCCAATGGTCCCCACCCCGGCCGCCGCCAGATAAAGCAGCACGGGCGAGCCCAGCCCGCCAGCGCCAATCACCAAAACCTTGGCATCTCGCAACTTTTTCTGCCCCGGCCCACCAATTTCACGCAAAATGATATGTCGGGCATACCGGTCCAACTCCGAAGCGCTGAAGGTGCTGGATCGTGGCTTAAGAACATCTTCGTCCCGGGCTTTCGTGCGCAAGAGGCCGAGAAGCCGCCGGTACCCTACAATCAGCACCACAATCGCCCCAAACACCAACCACCCGGCCAGGTTGCCGCCAATCGAGACCCGCAGAGTATTGTCATCGGGCAAAACGGCATGCACCACCAGGACAGCCAGATAGAGCACTCCGATCATGACCCAGCGAAGGCGCATGGGCGTGCCCATCAAATGTCCCAGCCCCCACAAACCGGCCGCAAGAACAAATACAATCATCAGCCCCGCCCGGTAGAGCCAAAGCCGCCGACCCCGCGTGCGGTGTCGCTCAGCGTGTCGGTCAGAGCAAAGCTGGCCTGAACAACCGGCGCTACGATCATCTGGGCAATCCGTTCGCCATGGGCAATGACAAAATCCCCGTTACCATGGTTGATCACGATGACCCCCAACGGCCCCCGGTAATCGCTGTCGATGGTGCCCGGCGTATTGGGCAGGCTGATCCCATGTTTCAGCGCCAGACCCGAACGTGGCCGCAGTTGTACCTCGTACCCCTCCGGGATCTCGATCCGCAGGCCAGTGGGCACCAGAACACGGGCACCGGGGGGCAGTATCAACCCCGAGTTCCGATCTTCGGGACGCAGATTGGCACGCAAATCTGCACCGGCGGCACCCGGGGTTTCATACGCAGGCAAGGCAATTTCGGCGTCGGCCCAGGCTTCGCGCAGCACCGCAATGACAGGCTTCATGTCAACGCCTCGGCTATCTTCGCAGCCAGCTTTGCGGCAACCTGATCCTTGCTCATACGCGGCCATGTTTCCGCCCCGGATGCAGAGATCACCGTCACTGCGTTTTCAGATCCACCCATGATCCCGGTCTCGGGCGAGACATCGTTGGCGACAATCCAGTCGCAGCCCTTGCGCGCGCGCTTGGCGGTCGCATGAGCGACCACATCGTCGGTTTCGGCGGCGAACCCCACCACCAGCTTGGGGCGGGCCTTGGATTGCGCGACGGTCGCCAGTACATCCGGGTTCTCGGTGAAGTTCAACACCGGCAACTTCCCACTGCCATCCTTCTTGATCTTGCTTTCGGCCGCATTGTCGACCCGCCAATCCGCCACCGCCGCCGCAAAGATCGCCGCATCGGCCGGCAAAGCGCCCTGTACGGCGGCCAGCATCTGATCAGCGGTCTGCACGCGTTCCACCTGCACGCCGTCGGGCGGCGGCACGTCCGCGGGGCCGGTAACAAACACCACCTCGGCCCCCAGCGCCGACAGCGCACGCGCCAGCGCCGTGCCCTGCGCCCCTGACGAGCGGTTGGCGATATAGCGCACCGGGTCAATCGGTTCATGCGTGGGCCCCGAGGTCACGATCACCCGCTTTCCCTTCAGCGGCCCGTCGGCCAGTGCGGCCTGCACCGCATCGACAATCTGCAACGGTTCGGCCATGCGGCCCGGTCCGTATTCACCGCAGGCCATGTCGCCCTCGGTCGGGCCAGCAAACAGAACGCCGTCGCCGCGCAAGGTTTCAACATTGCGCTGGTTGGCCGGGTGCAACCACATGCGCACATTCATCGCCGGCGCCACCAGGACACGCTTGTCCGTGGCCATCAAAAGGGTCGAGGCCAGATCATTGGCCAGCCCGTTCGCCATCTTGCCCAACAAGTCCGCCGTGGCCGGTGCAACCACCACCAGATCGGCGGCGCGGCTCAGCTCGATATGGCCCATCTCGGCCTCGTCGGTCAGATCAAAGAGGTCGCGATAGACCTTTTCAGCCGCCAGGGCCGAGGTCGAGAGCGGCGTGACAAACTCTTCGGCGGCCTTGGTCAGAACCGGGGTCACCGTGGCGCCGCGTTCGCGCAAGCGGCGGATCAGGTCGAGCGACTTAAACGCCGCGATGCCGCCGCCGATGATCAGAAGAATGCGTTTTCCCGCCAGCATGGGGCCTCTTTTCTTGGCTTCTTATTCATGTCTAAGGCCGTGCGAGGCGGGGGGCAAGTTCACCCTTGGTCGAAGGCCGCACAGGGATCGTCACGGTCCACCGGGGCGGCGAGAGTGGTGGCATCAAATCCACCACGTGGCAGGCGACCAAATTCGCCCTGCCCGCGCACATGGATTGTGACATCCGGCGCGGCCTTGGCAAGGTAGACGGGAATACCACGGTCCCGCCGTGCATGACCGTTGCCTGTGACAACCAAAACCGGCCCACCGGTGTCTTGCAGTGCCGTCAGCGCCGCGCGGGCCAACGACGCGTCGCGCAGGCGCTGGATTGAAACCATGATCGGCAGCATTTCAGCAGGCAGCGCATTGCAATGAGCGGCCAGCTGATCCGCCTCGCGCAAGACTTGCTCGTTGTCGGGCAACGGCTCGGTCAGGCCAAACGCAGCGGCATCGGGGCCAAACGTGGCGGCGATCCCGTCGGAAAACGCAGCGCGCGCAGCCTCGCGCGGGACAGCGGCTCCGTAGATCCGGGCGTCGGGGGCGGCCGCGAAGATCGGGTAGTAAGCAACGAAATCCGGCCAACCTGACGCGTTCCAGCCCAAGGCGGTTTGCAACCTCTCGCGATCGCCGATCAGGTCGGGGGTGGCCAGGTCGGCCTGTGCTTGCGACAGCATCTCGAACACCAGCGCTTTTGCGCCAATGGCGCGCGCCAGGTCGGCGTGGCCCTGTTGATGTGCCGGATTATCGTGGATCTCGCCCGAGATCACGATTTGCGCCACAGGAGTTTCAGCAAGGGCAGGCCCGGCCGCAAAGACCAACGCCAGGAGCAGATGTTTCATGCAAAGAAGTTCTGCACCTCGGGCGCGTCGCGTTCAAGTGTCTTGCGCATCTTCGTGAAGGCCTGTGCCTCGAGCTGGCGGATGCGCTCCTTAGACAGGCCCATCTCGTCGCCAAGGCTTTCCAGCGTGCGTGGCGTCGCTGTCAGACGACGCTGCGTGACAATGGACGCCTCGCGGGGGGTCAGGGCGCCCATCGCCTCGACCAGCCAACTGCGTAGGGTGTCGGTATCGCGGCGGGCAGTGACGACCGCCTCGGCGCTGTCGGCGGGATCTTCCAGCAGGTCAACCCACTCGCGCCCTTCCTCATCTGCCTTTTGCGGGGCGTTCAGCGACAGATCAGACCCGGTCAGACGGCCCGTCATCACCTCGACATCGCGTTCGCTGACACCCATTTCGTGGGCCACCAGCGTCGACAATTCCGCCGCGTTCAGCTCCTGTCCTTGCTGTTCAGCCTCGCGCTGCAGCCGCGCCTGTACCCGGCGCAGGTTAAAAAACAGCGCTTTCTGTGCCGAGGTTGACCCCGTGCGCACCATCGACCAATTGCGCATGACGTAATCCTGCACGGACGCTTTGATCCACCACACCGCGTAAGTCGAAAAGCGCACACCACGGTCAGGATCAAACCGTTCCGCCGCTTTCATCAGGCCCACGCTGGCCTCTTGGATCAGATCGTTCATCGGCGCGCCATATCGCCGGAACTTGCGGGCGACAGACACCGCCAGACGCAAATACGCGTTGACCAATTGGTGCAAAGCATCCTCGTCACCGCGATCTCGCCACGCAACGGCCAGTTCGTGCTCGGCCTCAGCTGTTAACATCGCAGTGCCCATCGCGCGCCGCGCAATTTGCCGTTCATGCGTTCCGTCCAGGGCCATCGATGCTCCTCCGCGTTGAGTGACATAAGAGTTACGTGGCGCGGTCTTATCTGGATCACTTGAGATCAGACTTCTTGATGGATGACTTCACGAAAGATCGATTGCACCGCAATGGGACGCGCGGCAGGGTAAAGGTCATGACTTATGATCTTTTTATTGGCGACCGAACCTTCTCCAGCTGGTCCTTGCGCGGCTGGTTGTTGTTCGAGAAATTCGACATTCCTTTCAAAACCACCATGGTGGGGCTGTATTCGGGTACGATGGCGCAGGATCTTGCGCCCTATGCACCCGCGCGGCTGGTTCCAACCATCCAAACGCCGCAGGGCGACCCCTTGCAGGATACGCTGGCGATTGCCGAGACGTTGGCCGAACACCACCCCGAGGCCGGCATCTGGCCTGCCGACCCTTCTGCACGCGTTTTGGCACGCTGGGTTGCGGCCGAGATGCATTCAGGCTTCGGCGCCCTGCGCAGCGAATGCCCGATGAACCTGGGCACAGGCTATAACGACTTTGCGGTGTCGGACGGGGTCAAGGCCGATCTTGAGCGGATCGAAACACTATGGGCCACTGCACGAGCAAAGTTTGGCGGCACCAGCCCGTGGTTGTTCGGAAAGTATTCAGCTGCCGATGCGTTTTATGCGCCGGTCGCTGCGCGGATTGCCGGATACGGCCTGCCGGTCTCGGACGCGGCGCAGGCCTATGTCGCGGCGCATTTGTCGGACCCGGCCTTTCGGCGCTGGCGCGCGATGGGATTAACCAAGTCCTATGATTTCGAGCCCTATCCGATGGACGCCGAAAAGGCCCCGTGGCCCGGTCCCGCCCCCCTGCCAGCCCAGGCAGTGGACAGCGGCAAGAACGCGGAAAACACGCTTTGCCCCTATTCAAAGAAAGAAATGACCCATTTTCTGCAAGTGGATGGCCGGGTTTTTGGGTTCTGCAACGCTTTTTGTCGGGACAAGACGGTGAATGATCCGCTGGCTTGGTCCGCTTTTGCAGAAATTTACCAATCGTAAACCTTCCCTCGCTAGCCGTTAACCAAGGTTATGGGAACGGCACAGATGGTTGCGCGGGCGTATACGGTAGCATTTGAAGGGGTCGAGGCGCGGCTGGTCGAGGTGCAATGCGCCGTAACCGCCGGCCTGCCCTCTTTTTCCATCGTCGGTCTGCCGGACAAAGCAGTCAGCGAGGCGCGCGACCGGGTGCGGGCCGCTCTGACAGCGATGTCGCTGGCGTTGCCATCCAAACGGGTCACGGTGAACCTGTCGCCCGCCGACCTGCCCAAAGAGGGGTCGCATTTTGATCTGCCGATTGCGCTGGCCCTGCTGGCCGCGCTAGACGTGGTGCCTCGGGAAGAGGCCGAGGGCAGCGTCGCGTTGGGAGAGATGTCTTTAGACGGCTCGCTGGTGCCGGTGCTGGGCGCGCTACCCGCCGCAATGGCTGCGGCCGAGGCGGAACGGGCGCTGATCTGCCCGGCCAAATGCGGCCCCGAAGCCGCCTGGGTCGGCGCCACGCAGGTGATCGCGCCAGGATCGTTGGCCGAACTTGTGCGCCATTTCAGCGGGCAGTCGCCCCTGGCGCCGGCAGAACCGGGCGAGGCCACCGGTGATCCTGCCGCGCGCGATCTGCGGGACGTCAAAGGACAAGAACGCGCAAAACGCGCATTGGAAATTGCCGCTGCCGGGCGTCACCATATGCTGATGGTTGGCCCGCCGGGCTCGGGCAAATCCATGCTGGCGGCGCGATTGCCCGGGATCCTGCCGCCGCTGACACCGATCGAAGCGCTGGAAACTTCGATGATCCATTCGTTGTCCGGGCTGATCGACGAAGGCGGTATCTCGCGAAGCCGCCCCTTTCGCGAACCGCACCACACCGCGTCTATGGCGGCAATAGTGGGCGGCGGGCGCGGCGCCAAACCGGGCGAGATCAGCCTGGCACATAACGGCGTTCTGTTCATGGATGAGTTGCCCGAATTTCCGCGCAACGTGCTGGAAACGCTTAGACAGCCCATCGAAACGGGCGAGGTTGTGGTGTCGCGCGCCAACGCGCATATGCGCTATCCCTGTCGGTTCATGCTGGCGGCCGCGGCGAACCCCTGCAAATGCGGACACATGTCCGATCCGTCGCGCGCCTGCGCGCGCGTGCCGCAATGTGGGGCCGACTATCTGGGCCGCATCTCGGGGCCACTCTTGGACCGGTTCGATCTGCGCATCGACGTGCCGCCCGTTGCGTTCACCGATCTTGACCTGCCACCTTCGGGCGATGACAGCGCAACTGTGGCAGCACGGGTTGCACGGGCGCGCGACCTTCAAACGGCCCGCTTCGAGCACAGCGGCGCGCGCACCAACGCAGACCTTGAGGGACAGTTGCTGGATGATATCGCTACGCCAGACACCGAGGGTCGGGCCCTTTTGACCCGCGTCGCTGAAAGGTTCGGCCTGACCGCGCGCGGGTATCACCGCGTTTTGCGGGTTGCGCGCACAATCGCGGATCTGGAAGGGGCGGATACCGTGGCCCAACCCCATGTGGCCGAGGCTGTCAGCTTTCGCCTGAACCTATCAAACGCCTAATCAAGTTCTGAAAGAAATGTGGCCGCCTTGCGTAAGGCGGCCCGTGCTTCGGGCCACCAGCCGTCGGCCAGGTGCCAAACATGCGGGGCGTTTTCCCACAATTGCAATGTGACCTCTGCGCCCTGCGCGGTCAGAGCTTCGGCCATGCGCGCGCTGTCGTCGCGCAGGATTTCGGTGGTCGAAGCCTGCAGCAGCACCGGCGGGCAATTGGGAAAGCGCGCAAAAAGCGGCGACAGGCGCGGATCGTCGGGCGGGGTATCACCCAGAATGCGTGTGGCCAGATCGCCCACTCGGTCACCCGGAAAGAAGTGGTCGGTGCGGGCATTTTCGCGCACCGAAGCGCCCGCGAAGGTGACATCGGTGAAGGGGCAGAAGGCAAAGGCGGCGCGGGGCGGTGTGTCGCGCTTGCAGAGCGCCGACAGTACCGACAAGGCCAGCCCGCCCCCGGCGCTGTCACCGCCCAGAATGATCCGGTCCGCCGCAACCCCCTGCCCGATCAGCCAGTCCGCTGCGGCCAGCGCATCGTGTTGCGCGGCGGGCAGGCGGTGTTCGGGTGCCAGCCTGTAGGGCGGCAGAACCACCGGCAGACCGGTCAGAACCGATAAGCGCGCGGCCAGTTTGCGATGCGTTTGCGGGGAACCGGCGACAAAGCCGCCGCCGTGAAAATAGAGGATGACGGGGCCGTCGGCGTACCGCGCGCCCAGCCACAGGGCGCGGCCGGTGGGCGTCGTGATAGTCTGGGCCGGCACATTGCGCGGCCCGCGCAACAGGTATTTCGACATCAGCCGCATGGCCCGGCGCAGCGGTGCGGGGTCGTCGGCCCGGGCCATGGCGGCCCGCGCGACGGGGCGGATCAGCGCCGCCGACCACCCCATGCGCAGGCTCACGCGCGCTTGGCCTCGATCGCCTGCCAGATCTTCTCGGCCACGTTGGTGCCGTCGAACCGTTCCAGCTCTTGCAGGCCGGTGGGCGAGGTCACGTTGATCTCGGTCAGGTAGTTGCCGATCACGTCGATGCCCACGAAGATCTGGCCGTTGTCGCGCAGGGTCGGGCCGATGGCGGCGCAGATCTCCAGATCACGCTCGGTCAGGCCGATCTTTTCGGGCCGACCGCCCACATGCATGTTCGACCGCGTTTCGCCGGCTTGCGGCACGCGGTTGATGGCGCCCACGGGTTCGCCATCCACCAGGATCACACGCTTGTCGCCAGCCGAGACGTCGGGCAGGAATTTCTGCGCGATCAGCGGCTCGCGGCTGAGGCCGGTGAACAGCTCGTGCAACGAGGCAAGGTTGCGGTCATTGGGGTCCAGCCGGAACACACCGGCCCCGCCATTGCCATAAAGCGGCTTCAGGATGATGTCGCCATGGGCGTCCTTGAACCGGCGGATCGTGTCCAGATCGCGGGCGATCATGGTGGGCGGGATCAGGTCGGTGAATTGCAGCACCAACAGCTTTTCGGGGAAATTGCGGACCCAGAACGGATCATTGACCACCAGCGTTTGCGGGTGGATACGCTCCAACAAATGCGTGGTGGTGATATAGCCCATGTCAAAGGGCGGGTCCTGGCGCAGCCACACGACATCGTATTCGGCCAGGTCCACGTCTTGTTCATCGCCCAGGGTGAAATGGTTGCCCACCTCACGCCGAACCTCCAGCGGCCAGCCGCGCGCCATGACGCGGCCATTGTCCCAATAAAGCTTGTCGGGTGTGTAATAGAACAGGCTGTGGCCGCGCGCCTGCGCCTCGATGGCAAGGCGGAAGGTGCTGTCGGCATTGATGTCGATGGGGCCGATCGGGTCCATCTGAAAGGCGATCTTGAGGGGCATTGCGGTCTCCTGCAGGCTGCGCCTTACATGGCAAGCCCGGGCGCCGGTTGCAATCGTTTGGGTGCGAAAAGCGGTTGGTGGGATTTCAACATTGGCTGTGCGGGCAAATGGCGCGGAAGATCGCGGGGGCGGCATGGCGAAAAGCCGGGTGCCCATGGTGCAGTAAACAGGCCCGGGCGTTGCGGCCTGGCGATAAAGACCGCGGGATGGCGAGGGGACGTTGGTTTTGGAGTGCTTTATGGTGGCCAAACGCCTCCAACAGAAATGTCGCGCGCGCCGCACGCAAAATCGCCAGCCCATCCGGGCGGTCTGGCGATCAGCCGGGCGCCTACGGCGCTGTTAACCGGCTGGGGGTGTTACAGCTTGGTGGCAAAGACCGCGGGGTGGCGACGGGACGCAGGCACCGAAGAGGTCAATGGTGGCAACATGCCTTCGACAGACATGCCGTGGGTGACGCGTGCAAAATGGCCAGCCCTCTGAGGCGGTCTGGTGCACTCGGTGTTTCCTTCAGAAACACCTGTTGCCAATGGAACAGCCGGGCGCCTTCGGCGCTGTTAACCGGCTGGAGGTGCCGCGGCTAGGCCGAGAAGGCGTTTTCGAGGATTTCGACGGTGCCGCTGCGATCCACCAGGGCGGCATCGAACCGCATTGGCGTCAACTGGCCGCGGGGCTGTGTGCCGGCAAACTCGGCGCCTGCCTGCAACAGACGCTGCATCTGCGCGGGGCGCAGTTTGGCGGCGGCTGTGGCGTGGTCGCGGGCGGCTTTGACCTCGACAAAGATCAGCCCGTCACCGTCGGCGACGATCAGGTCGATCTCGCCCGCCTGCCCGCGCCAGCGGCGGGCCAACAGGGCGTAACCACGCGCCGCGTAGTGGCGCGCCACGATGTCTTCGGCGGCGTGGCCGTTCAGATAGCTGGTCTTGCCGGTCATTTCTTCGCCCGCGTCAGGGCGGCCTGATAGACCTGCCGGCGGGGCAGGTTCAGGGCAGCGGCAACCTCGGCCGCGGCGTCCTTGACAGACAGACGTTCAAGGGCGGCGTCCAAAGCCGCATCGATCGTATCCTCATCCGCCACCTGCGCCTCGGCTCGGGCGATCAGCACCACAACCTCGCCCTTGACCGGCTGATCCTTCAGCGCCGTGGCCAGATTCCCGGCAGTGCCCCGGCGCACTTCTTCGAATTTCTTGGTCAGTTCGCGGCAGATCACGACCGGGCGGTCGGCGCCATGCGTGGTGGCCAGATCGGCCAGAAAGGCGGCCAGGCGGCGGGGCGATTCATAGACGATCTGCGTAGCATCCGTGCCAGCCAGATCGCGCAGCCATTTGCGCCGGGGACCGCCGGCATTGGGCGCAAAGCCCGCGAATAGGAACCGATCCGACGGCAGGCCCGACACGGTTAGCGCCGCGATGGCGGCCGACGGGCCGGGCGCGGTGGTCACCGGCAGGCCCGCGTCGATGGCCGCCCGGCCCAACTGATAGCCCGGGTCGGCCACCAGGGGGGTACCCGCCTCGGACGCATAGGCCACGGCCCGGCCTTCGGCGATGCGGGCGACGATCCGGTCGCGCGTCTCGGGCCCGGAATGGTCGTGATAGGCCAGCACCGGCCGGTCGCCCAGCGTGATACCGTGCAGGCGCAGCAGGTGTTTCAGGGTGCGCGTATCTTCGGCCACCAGCACATCGGCCGAGGCCAATACATCCAGCGCCCTGAGCGTGATGTCGCGCGCCGCGCCGATGGGTGTAGCGACAAAATAGAGCCCCGGCGAAAGCGTGCCTGTTTCAATCTTCACGGCGAAATGGCCCCTCTGGGTCGTTTACTTGCCCCCCGGTTCGGCGTAGTGTCGCGCCGCGTGCCGGGCATGTCGCCCGCCAGTGATGGAGAGATCTTATGTTTGCCGTTTTCCGGCCTGTTCGCAAGGCGATGTATGGTATGACAATGGCGGTTTCGATGCTGGGCCTTGCGGCCTGTGTGCCGGCCACCACGGGTCAGACCGGACGTTCGATCAATCCCAATGCCGAGGTGCAGGTGGCCCTTTTGGTGCCGGGCGGTTCAGGCGAGGCAGCCGATGACGTTCTGGCACAAAACCTTGAAAACGCCGCGCGTCTGGCCGTGTCCGATCTGGACGGCGTCAAAATTGACCTGCGCGTCTACAACACCGCCGGCAACCCCGAAATTGCGGCCAGCGTTGCAAAACAGGCCGTGGACGAAGGCGCCAAGATCATTCTTGGCCCCGTCTACGCACAAAACGCCAACGCTGCCGGCGTGGCCGTTGCCAGCCGGAACGTGAACGTCCTGAGCTTCTCGAACAACACCGAGATTGCCGGCGGCAACGTGTTTGTCCTTGGTCCGACCTTCCAGAACACCGCCAAACGGCTGCTGAGCTTTGCCAATGCACGCGGGCGCGGCTCTGTCATGATTGTCAGCGACGGCAACGTTGCCGGTCAGGCCGGTGCAAGCGCGATCCGCAGTGCCGCAGCCGCCGCAGGGACCGCCGTTGTTGGCGAGGTCACCTATGAGTTCTCACAAAACGGCATCGTTCAGGCGATCCCTGAGATTGCATCAACGGCGCGCGATTCGGGCGCAAATTCGCTGTTCTTTACCGCGGACACCGCCGGCGCGCTGCCGCTGGTCACGCAGTTGCTGCCCGAGAACCGGATTTCCGCGCCGCAGTTCCAGTTCATGGGACTGACCCGCTGGGACATTCCTGCCACAACGCTGGCACTTCCCGGGGTACAAGGTGGCTGGTTTGCACTGCCCGACCCGCAGCTGGGCAATGCCTACGCTGCCCGCTTCCAAGCGGCCTTCGGTCAGGCGCCGCACCCGATCTCGGGCCTTGCATATGACGGAATTGCTGCGATCGGTGCGCTGATCAAACAGGGCAACTCTAACGCCCTGACCACGGTTGGCCTGACGCAACCGTCCGGCTTTGCCGGTGTCAGCGGCGTGTTCCGTCTGCGCGCCGACGGAACAAACGAGCGCGGCCTTGCCGTGGCTGAAATCAAAGAAAACCAGGTAATTGTTATTGACCCTGCCCCAAGAAGTTTTGGTGGCGCCGGCAGCTGATCCGGCCCACCCCGCCCATCCATTCAAGAACGCACCTGACGGCCTGATTTGCCCCGCCGCCGAGATTTTCGACGGCGGCGCTTTCTTGCAGGCCGTCGGTGACGCCTTGGCCGACACCTCTGACCGGTCCAAGATGCGCAGCGCCACCGTTGCCTTGCTGCGGGACGCCCGCAAGACCGGGACGGCGACCATCGATGCCGCCATCACCGCGCAACCGTTTGCCTCGCGCCGGGCGGTGCGGGCCTATGCCTATCTGACCGATTGCCTTGTGCTGGGGGCCCATCATGTGGCCACGCAATACCTGCATCCCTGCCCCTCGCCCACCGAAGGTGAAAAGCTGGCATTGTTGGGTGTGGGCGGCTATGGCCGGGCGGAAATGGCGCCGCATTCGGACGTCGATTTGCTGTTTTTGACGCCCTACAAGATCACCGCCTGGGCCGAGAGCGTGATCGAATCCATGTTATACATGCTGTGGGATCTGAAGCTGAAGGTCGGCCATGCCAGCCGCACCGTGCGCGACTGTCTGCGGCTGGGCCGCGAGGACTACACGATCCGCACCGCGATGCTGGAACTGCGCTATCTTGGCGGCTATGCACCCCTTTACGACGAACTGCATGACCGGCTGCAAAACGAACTGTTCAGCAACACCGCCCGCGACTTCATCGAGGCCAAGCTGACCGAACGGGCCGAGCGCCACACCAAGCAGGGCGGCCAGCGCTATATGGTTGAGCCCAACGTGAAAGAGGGCAAAGGCGGCCTGCGCGACCTGCAATCGCTGTTCTGGATTGCCAAATACGTTCATGGCGTCGACACGGTGGCCGATCTGGTCAAGCTGGACGCCTTTACCCAGGACGAGATTGCCGAGTTTGATGCGGCCGAGAACTTTCTGTGGGCGGTGCGGTGCCATCTGCACCTGATCGCGGGCCGGGCGCTGGACCAGTTGACCTTTGACCGCCAGGTCGAGGTGGCCGCGCGCATGGGCTATGTCGACAAGGGTGGGCGACGCGCCGTTGAACACTTCATGCAGGATTACTTTCGCCACGCCACCCATGTGGGCGAGCTGACACGGATTTTCTTGACCGCGCTGGAAGCAAGCCATGTCAAACAGGAACCCCGCCTGACGCGCCTCTTTCGCCGCCGCAAGCGCGCCAAGGCCGGCTATAAGATCGAACAGAACCGGCTGGATGTTGAAAACGAGGCAACGTTTCTGGATGACCCCGTCAACATCCTGCGCATCTTTGAAGAGGCGCTGCGCACCGGCACGCTGCTGCATCCTAACGCGATGCGGTTCATCAAGGCCAATCTGCACCTGATCGACGACGATCTGCGCGCCAACAAGGACGCGCAGCGCATCTTCCTTGACCTGATGTTGAAACACGGCAATCCCGAACGCGCCCTGCGCCGGATGAACGAGCTGGGCGTGCTGGCCGCCTTTGTGCCCGAGTTCGAGCCGATCCTGGCGATGATGCAGTTCAACATGTACCACCATTACACGGTGGATGAGCACACGATTCAGACGATCTCGGTTCTGGCGCAGATCGAGCGCGAGGAACTGCGTGAAAGCCTGCCCGTGGCCAGCCGCATCCTGAAGGCGGGCGTGAACCGCAAGGTTCTGTACGTGGCGCTGCTGCTGCACGATATCGGCAAGGGACGCGAAGAAGATCACTCGATCCTCGGCGCCCGCATCGCGCGCAAGGTTGCCCCACGTCTGGGCCTGAAGGCTGAGGATTGTGAAACCGTCGAATGGCTGATCCGCAACCACCTGCTGATGTCCGACGTGGCGCAAAAGCGCGATATTTCCGATCCGCGCACGGTTCGGGATTTCGCCAAACAAGTGAAATCCATCGCGCGGTTGGACTTGTTGACGGTGCTGACGGTCTGCGACATTCGCGGGGTTGGGCCGGGCACGTGGAACAACTGGAAGGCGCAGCTGCTGCGTACGCTTTATTCCGAAACCGCCGCGGTTCTGGAAAACGGCATGGAGGCGGTCAACCGCGAGGCCCGTATGTCCGAGGCCAAAGCCGCCCTTCGCAAGGCCCTGTCCGATTGGGACAAAACCGACCTGCGCCGCGAGACCACGCGCCACTACCCTCCCTACTGGCAAGGTCTGCCCACCGAAAGCCACGCAGAGCTGGCCAAGCTTTTGCACGGCATTTCGGACAACGAGATTCGCATTAACCTGACCCCGGACCCCGACCGCGACGCCACACAAGTGCTGTTCGCGCTGGCCGATCACCCCGGTATCTTCTCACGGTTGGCGGGGGCTTTGGCGCTGGTTGGCGCCAATATCGTGGATGCGCGCACCTATACCTCGAAAGACGGCTATGCCACCGCCGCGTTCTGGGTGCAGGATGGCGACGGTGCCCCCTATGACGCGGGCCGCCTGCCGCGGCTGCGCAAGATGATCGAGGGCACGTTGAAGGGCGAAGTCATCGCACGCCAGAAATTTGCCGACAAGGACAAGCTGCCGAAACGCGAACGCGGCTTCAAATTCCCAACCCAAATCACCTTCGACAACGAAGGGTCCGAGATTTACACGATCATCGAGGTGGATACCCGCGACCGCCCCGGCCTGCTGTTTGACCTGACCCGCACACTGGCGGCAAGCAACATGTATATCGCTTCGGCCGTGATCGCGACCTACGGCGCGCAGGTCGTTGATACCTTCTATGTCAAAGACATGTTCGGGCTGAAACTGCACGCCGACAACCGCCAGAAGGCGTTGGAAGAAAAGCTGCGCCGCGCCATTGAACGCGGTGCAGAACGGGCGCAGGCCTGATGCGGGCGATCCGGCTGGGATCTGGGTTTCTGACCGTCGGAAGCTGGACGCTGCTCAGTCGTGTCTTGGGGTTCGTGCGTGATATCCTGATCGCCGCGTTCCTTGGCGCCGGGCCGGTCGCCGAGGCGTTCCTGATCGCGTTCTCGCTGCCCAATATGTTCCGCCGCTTCTTTGCCGAGGGCGCGTTCAACATGGCCTTCGTTCCGATGTTTTCGAAAAAGCTGGAGGCCGGTGAGGGTGCGCATGACTTCGCCCGCGATGCCTTTGCCGGATTGGCGGGCCTACTGATCGTCTTCACTCTACTGGCACAGCTTTTCATGCCTTGGCTGGTGCTGGCCATGGCCGGTGGCTTTGCCGGTGACGCACGGCTGGATCTGGCCACCTACTTCGCCAGGATCGGGTTCGTTTACATCCTCTTCATTTCGCTGGCAGCGTTGTTATCTGGTGTTTTGAATGCGCTGGGTCGGTTCACCGCGGCAGCCGCGGCGCCGGTGCTGCTGAACGTGCTCTTTATCGGGGCAATGGGTTTGGGCCATCTGTCCGGCTGGCCTATCGGTGATACACTGGCTTGGACCGTACCGCTGGCTGGGCTTGCCCAATTGATGCTGGTCTGGACCGCGGCGGCGCGTGCCGGGTATCGCCTGCGCCCGCGAATGCCCCGCATGACGCCCGAACTGAAACGCCTTGCCATCATTGCAGCCCCGGCGGCATTGGCAGGCGGCGTGGTGCAGGTGAACCTGCTGGTTGGTCGTCAAGTGGCCAGCTTCTTTGACGGTGCAATTGCTTGGCTGAACTATGCCGACCGGCTGTACCAGCTGCCGCTTGGCGTGGTCGGCATCGCCATTGGAGTGGTCCTTCTGCCCGATCTCAGCCGCCGCCTGCAGGCCGAAGACACTGTTGGCAGCCAGAACGCCCTCAGCCGCGCTGGCGAAATCACCCTGATCCTGACCTTGCCCGCCGCCGCTGCGTTGGTTGCCATTCCCGGCCCGCTGATCGGCACACTGTTCCAACGCGGTGCATTCACTGCGCAAGATACCGCCGCAACCGCACTGGCCGTGGCGATCTATGGCCTCGGCCTGCCCGCCTTTGTGATTCAGAAGGTGCTGCAACCACTCTATTTCGCCCGCGAGGATACCCGCCGCCCCTTCTACTACGCGTTGGTGGCCATGGCCGTGAACGCAGCGCTTGCCGTGGGACTTGCGCCCGTCATCGGCTACCTTGCCGCTGCCCTGGGCACCACCCTGGCAGGCTGGGCCACCGTAGCCCTGCTGTGGCGTGGATCCCGCGACATGGGTGACGCCGCCCGACTCGACACCCGATTCTGGTCGCGCGCGGGCAAAGCCCTGCTGGCCAGCCTGTTCATGGCTGTCATTTTAGTCGCGGCGCATTCTCTGCTGGAGCCGCTGCTTGTAATGGCAACCGTCCGTTATGCCGCGCTGGCCTTGTTGGTGGCTGTCGGCATGGGCAGCTACGCAGTGATCGGCCAAGCTCTTGGCGCATTCCACCTGTCAGAACTCAAAGCCTCGCTCCGCCGCGGTTAATCCCTACCGGGCAACGAACACCCGCCCGAGCACGCAGCCGAAGGCGCAGTGCGAGACAAAAAACCTGCGCCGCAGGCGCGCATTTTGGTTACTTACCGCGGCGCCGGATCATGGCCACCGCATTGCGGAACCCGCCCGGACAGACCAGAAATGACAATCCGAACCCTGCCACGAACCCGGCGAGGTCCGCGATCCAGTCTGGCGTACTATCGAACATGATCCCAAAAAGCAGCTGTAGTCCCATCAGGAACGCAATCAGTGTAAAGGCCTGGCTCTGTTGCCCACCCGTCGCCGCAAGATTCACCCACAAAATGAACGTATACGCCCCAATCAACCCATAGCTTGCAGGAAACCCACCGGCCAGCATGCCGCCCTCGGTCACCAGAACTCCGAACACAAAGGCCCCAAATATCGCCGCGGTCAGGTAAATCACCACCACCGCCCAAACCGCGAAAATCCGAGCCACCATGTTGCCCAGCGCCAAGAGAAACACCAAAGAAAACACGGTCGACAACGGGGCCGGGTGTATGAACGGATAGCTCACATACCGGATCATCAATTCCGCCGGGAATTGCCCGTTTTCAAACATCCACTGTTGCGCCTGCGCAAAGAACGCATAGTCCTGCAAAACCTGCCCACGCCACGCATCGGCACCCGGTGCCGTTATAAATGGAGTCTTCGCAAGGCTCAGAACAACCTCGACCGCAATTGCGGGAAGGGCCAGCACCCACAAAATCGTGGGCAGCGGGTTGAATGCATTGTTGTGCGGCGCATCACTCATTTACCGGCCTCCGGTTGACGGGCTTTGCGCCCTTGGGTAAGCGAGCCGGGCAGGAATTTCCAGACGGAGAACGCAAAATGGCCGACACGGTGCACACCCCGCGCGTGTTTTCAGGCATCAAGCCCTCGGGCGGCCTGACCCTTGGCAACTATCTTGGCGCAATCAAGAAATTTGTCGCCACCCAAGGCAGCATGGAAACCATCTATTGCGTGGTGGACCTGCACGCGATCACCGTCTGGCAAGACCCCGATGACCTGCGTAACGCCACCCGCGAAGTGGCCGCCGGTTACCTGGCCTCGGGGCTGGACCCGTCGCAGTCGATCCTTTTCAACCAAAGCCAGGTTTCCGCCCATGCCGAACTGGGCTGGATCTTCAATTGCGTCGCGCGCGTCGGCTGGATGAACCGGATGACCCAGTTCAAGGAAAAGGCCGGCAAGAACGCTGAAAAGCAGTCGCTGGGCCTTTACGCCTATCCGTCGCTGATGGCGGCTGACATTCTGCTTTATCACGCCACGCAGGTGCCGGTGGGCGAGGACCAGAAACAGCATGTAGAGCTGACCCGAGATATCGCGGCCAAGTTCAACCATGACTACAAGGTGGATTTCTTCCCGCAGCCCGACCCGGTGATCGACGGCCCCGCCACGCGGGTGATGAACCTGCGCGACGGCACCAAGAAGATGTCGAAATCGGGCCAAAGCGATATGGAGCGCATCAACATGACCGATGACGCCGACACCATCGCCAAGAAGTTCAAAAAGGCCCGCACCGATCCCGAACCCCTGCCCGAGACCTATGACGGGCTGGCCGAGCGCCCCGAGGCGCGCAACCTGGTCGACATTTATGCCGCTCTGTCGGATGTCACACCGGCCGAGGTTGTCACCGAATACGCGGGCGCTGGCTGGGGCCAGTTCAAACCGGCGCTGGCGGACCTGGCGGTGTCGAAACTGGCGCCGATCTCCGAAGAAATGGCGCGGATGATGGATGACCCGGCCGAGATTGACCGGGTTCTGGCCGAAGGCGCCGACCGGGCCCGCGCCATCGCCGACCCGATCCTGGCCAAAACCTATGAGATCGTGGGGATGGTGGGCCGGTAGCCGCCGCCGATCACCACGACAAAGCCGCGCTTTCGGGCGCGGTTTTTTTTGTGTCCGGCCTCGTAAGTTTATTTTTTAAATCGCTTACTTGATTTTTTAAAGTTAATGATCAAATCCTACCCGTGTCACAAACCACGGAGGGTCCGATGACAGCCACGACAGAAGTTTACAAACGCAACGCAGAATTCGCCGAAACCTTCAAAGCCGACGATTTGCCGCCCTTTCCCAAGATGGGGGCGGCGATCCTGACATGCCTGGACCCGCGCGTTGACCCGGCGCATGTGCTTGGGGTCGGGCTGGGCGATGCGGTGGTGATCCGCAATACCGGCGGCCGCGTCACCGATTCGGTGATCGACGACCTGGCCGCGCTGGGCCATCTGGCGCAGCTGGCCTCCGGCAAGGACGAGCCGCCGTTTGAGCTGTTGGTCATCCAGCACAGCGATTGCGGGGCCGAGCTGTTTGCCAAGCCCGACTTCCGCGAGGGATTGCTGGCCAAGACCGGTGTGGATGTGTCCGAGATTGCGATCACCGATCACGACGAAGACCTGCGCCGCGACCTGGAGCGGTTGCGCAAGGACCCGCGCGTGCCGAAATACATCACCGCCTCGGCCCATATGTACCACGTCGAATCAGGCAAATTGCGGCAGGTCGAAGGCCCGGCGCGCCTGGACGCCTAAGCAAAACAGCGGGGCGGTCTTGGACCGCCCCACGTGACCTTCATGTGACCTTAATGTGCCGGCAAAAGGCTTTCGGCGATCTGCACCGCGTTTTGCGCCGCGCCTTTCAGCAACTGGTCGCCCACCACGAACAGTGTCAGGGTGCGGCCCGAAGGATCGCCCAGATCGGTACGGATGCGGCCCACCAGCACGTCCTCCTGCCCCGTTGCCTCGGACGGCATGGGAAAGTGATTACCCGCCCAGTCATCGACCAGTCGCAGACCCGGCGCGTCGGAAAGCAGGTCGCGCGCGACCTGCGGGTCAACCACCTGATCGAATTCAATGCTGATCGCCATGCCATGGGCGCGCAGGATCGGCACGCGGATGCATGTGACGCCCACCGGCAGCTGCGGCAGATCAAAAATGCGGCGCAGCTCGGCGATGACTTTGCTTTCCTCGCCGTTATAGCCGGTCTGGGGGTCGATATCGGCGTTGTGGCTGAAGATGTTGAACGCATAGGGGTGCGGCATCACCTTGGGTTCAAACGCTTCGCCGCGCAGCTCGGCCGCGGTGCCGTCGCGCAGTTCCTGCATCGCCTCTGCCCCGGCGCCGCTGGCGGCCTGATAGGTGGCCATCTGCAACCGTCGGATCGGAAAGGCGCGGTGCAGCGGGGCCAGCGCCACACCGGCGATGGCGGCGACGCAATTGGGGTTGGCGATGATGGCTTCGTCGCCCTGCATGGTGTCGGCGTTCACCTCGGGCACCACCAGCGGCACGGCGGGGTCCATGCGGAAGGCCGAGGAATTGTCGACCACGCGGGCGCCGGCGGCCGCCGCGATGGGCGCGAAACGGCGCGAGATCGTGGCGCCGGCCGAAAACAGCGCGATGTCGACGCCGTCAAAGCTGTTCTCGGTCAGTTCTTCGACAATCAGCGTGCCTCCGCGAAAGCGCATCTCGCGCCCGGCGGAGCGTTTCGAGGCCAGCAGGCGCAATTGCGACAGCGGGAAGTTGCGGCGCGCAAGACTGCCCAGCAGTTCAACGCCCACGGCGCCGGTGGCGCCAACGATGGCAATCACGGGTGCAGCGGGCAGCGCGCGGGGGGCGGGGGCAATGGGGTGAAGTTCGGTCATTATGTCTCTCCTTGATGTCTCAGGAGCGGACGGTGACCTTTCTGACTGCGGCCCCGTCCGTCTCCGGCGGGGCGTTCTGGGTTAACCGTTCGTCAGGCCAAGCACACAGAAACCCCCGCCGAGGCGGTGGTCTTGGTGGTGGTCTTGGTGGTCATAAAACGGATCATGCGGCGGCCAATAGCAGCGCGGCGCGTTTCGCACAAGTCACGAATGCGAAAAGGGCCCCGCAACCGGGGCCCCATTGCAACGGGTTATTCGTCGGTGCCGATCTTGTCCCAGGTCTGGGTGTCGAAATCAGCCGCGCCGTGGCGTTCGCGCAGCTGCTCGGCCGGTTCACCCCACGAGCGGTTGACCATGCGGCCACGCTGTACGGCAGGTCGCGCATCAATGGCAGCGGTCCAACGCTGAACGTTTTTGTAGCTTTCCACGTCCAGGAACTCGCCGGCGTTGTACAGTTTGCCTTGGGCCAGCACGCCATACCATGGCCAGATCGCGACATCGGCAATCGAATAGTTGTCGCCAGCGATGAATTCACGATCTGCCAAAGCACGGTCCAGCACGTCGAGCTGACGCTTGGTTTCCATCGCGAAGCGGTTGATCGGGTATTCCCATTTCTCGGGCGCGTAGGCGTAGAAATGGCCAAAACCGCCGCCCAGATAAGGCGCGCTGCCCATCTGCCAGAACAGCCAGTTCATAACCTCGGTCCGCGCGGCGCCGGATTTGGGCAGCAGGAAGTCATATTTCTCGGCCAGGTGCACCAGGATCGACGCGGTTTCGAACACGCGCACCGGTTCGTCGCCGGTTTTGTCCAGCAGGGCGGGGATCTTGGAGTTCGGGTTGATGTCGACAAAGCCCGAGCCGAACTGGTCGCCTTCGCCGATATTGATCAGCCAGGCGTCGTATTCGGTGTCAAAGCCTGCTTCCAGCAGCTCTTCGAACATGATGGTGACTTTCACGCCGTTCGGCGTGGCCAGCGAATACAGCTGATAGGCATGTTCGCCCACCGGCAGTTCCTTGTCATGGGTGGCGCCGGCGATCGGGCGGTTGGTCGAGGCAAACTGCCCGCCATTGCTCTGGTCCCATTCCCAGACCTTTGGCGGCGTATACGTATCAGACATGATTGCGTGCTTTCCTTTTAAACCTTCGCTGGCCAACATAAGCGGCATTCTTGTCGGTGCAATGAATTGTACACGCCTGCACTATCTGCACACATGCACAGATATGGTTCGCATGTTGACCTCGTGTTTGCAGTCCGCGCCCCCAAATATCAACGAAACGACTCAAATAGAGGTGCAAAGATGGAATTTACCGCTCCCGCCGGAACAAAAATCGGCCATATCCACCTGCGCGTTGCGGAACTGGACCGTGCTGTCGCGTTTTACGCTGGTGTGTTGGGCTTCAAGGTTCAGCAACGCATGGGGCGCGGTGCCGCCTTTTTGGGCGCTGACGGCTATCACCATCACATCGGGCTGAACACGTGGGAAAGCCGCGGCGGAAAACCGGCGCCTTTCGGTCACACCGGTCTTTACCACGTGGCGTTCCTTTATCCATCGCGCCAGGATCTTGCAAAGGTCGTACGCCGTGTCGTTGAGGCCGGTGTGCAGTTGGACGGGGCGGCCGATCACGGTGTGTCCGAAGCAGTTTACCTGCGCGACCCCGATGGCAACGGTGTGGAACTCTACCGTGACCGACCCGAGGCCGAGTGGCCCCGCGACAGGCATGGCAACTTGCAGATGGTAACCGAAGCTCTGGACATCCATGCCCTGATTGCCGAGGGATAACATCCGGTCTGGACCCGTCGCCAAGGCGCGGCTAGCGTGGCAAGGAAAACGGCGCAAGAGGCGAACCATGGCAACCGGCACCCAAATCCGCACCTATTTCGAAGGCGTCTGGCATCAGGGCGACGTACCGGTTATGCGCGCAGCGGATCACGGCACGTGGCTTGGAACCTCGGTCTTTGATGGCGCGCGCTACGTGAACGGTGTTGCACCCGACCTGCGCCCTCATCTGGAACGCGTGAACCGTTCGGCAGAGGCACTGATGATCACGCCAACGATGAGCGTGGACGAGATGGAATCGATCACATGGGACGGTCTGCGCGCCTATCCCGACGATGCAGCGGTTTATATCCGCCCGATGTATTGGGCCGTTGAAAGCGGGCCCGGCGCAATTGTCCCGGCAGCGGAAAGCACGGGCTTTGCCCTGTGTCTGGAAGTGATCCCTATGGCGCCGCCAGAACTCACCGCGCGCCTGACAACCACCCGGTTCCGCCGCCCGGTAATGGAAGATGCCGTGGTGAACGCCAAGGCCGGGTGCCTTTACCCGAATAACGCGCGCATGTTGACCGAGGCGCGGGCAAAAGGCTTTGACAACGCGCTTGTTGCTGACGCCATGGGCAACGTGGCCGAAACCGCAACCGCGAATATCTTCATGGTCAAAGACGGCGCGGTGTATACGCCGATTCCCAATGGCACCTTCCTGGCTGGGATCACGCGGGCTCGCCACATAACCAATCTTCGGGCGGATGGGGTCAGTGTGCACGAAACCGTGCTGAGCTTTGAAGATTTCCGTGATGCAGACGAGGTGTTTATGTCCGGCAACATGTCCAAGGTCACGCCTGTCACGGCCTTTGACGAAGTGACCTATCCCGTCGGGCCGATCACCGAACGCGCGCGTGCGCTTTATTGGGAATGGGCGGCAACAACGCGGCTGTAAGGGCCTAGCCCTCTTTCGCCTTTGCTCGATGTGCTCGTGCCTTGGCACGGTTGCCGCACACTGACATGGAACACCAGCGGCGCTTGTTGTTCTTGGACACATCCAGAAACCACATGGTGCAGGTTGGCCCGTCGCAGTTGCGGCGGCGGTTCGGGTCTGTCTGCGCAAGCAGATCAGCGATACTTGCCGCGATCGGCACCAGCAAATCCCCCTCAGCCTCGAAATCGTGAACGCGTTCAAGCGTGAAACCTTCGGTTGCGTTTTCAAGCGCTAAATGTGACCGCTCGGACCGCAGCACAGCGTTCAGTTGCACGATCAGTGCCGGATCGTCTTGTTCCAAAAACGCCCGCAGAACCTCGCGTAGAACGCGAGCCTCGGCGGCAGCCTTGTTCATCGCCTCGGGACCCAGCTGAGTGGCAAGGGCTGAAAGGCTCGCAGGATCGGCCAGTTTTAGGACGCTCATGACGTCCAGCAAATCGGCACCGTCCGCCAGCCACTCGTATTCCTCACCACGCGGCGCACCGATGGTGTTGAGGAAATCCAGCGCAGGGTGGTCGGCAACGGGGACAAACGGGGGGCGCATCGGGCAATTCCTGATCACATTCTCGCAACCATCAAAATATAGGATTGAAAGTTACTCTTCGCCAAGTAACTTCTAAAACACGTTTTGACGGTTACTTTGGAGAGAACCATGACCAAGATCCTGCACCTCGTCGCTTCGCCTCGCGGCGCCGAGTCGAAATCGAACGCATTGGCCCGTGACTATATTGCCGCCGCCAAGGCCAAAGACCCGAATCTGGAGGTGGATACCCTTGACCTGTGGGCCGAGAACCTGCCCGCATTCGACGGCGACCCGGCGGCCGCCAAGATGACCTTTTTCGGCGACGGCGAGATGGACCCGGCCAAGCAAACCGCGTGGGACGAGGTGTCGCGCATCACCAAGCGGTTCATCGAGGCCGACCACTACGTTATCGGTGCACCGATGTGGAACGGTGGCGTGTCGTACCGTCTGAAGCACTATATCGACATCATCACCCAGCCCGGCCTGCTGTTCGGTTTTGCCCCCGACAAGGGGTATTTCGGCCTGCTGGAAAACAAGAGGGCCACGCTGTTCACCTCCAGCGGCGTTTGGGCCCCGGGTGCCGACACCAAGTATGGCGTGGATTTCCATTCGAACTATCTGCAGTGGTGGCTGGAACTGATCGGCGTGACCGATGTTGAAACCATCCGCTATCAGCCCTCGCTGCTGACCGAAGACCCGCAAAAAGGCTATGACGAAGCGCGGGTTGCGGCGCTGGAACTGGCCTGATTATGGGTTTCTGGGCGGCGGGGTCTCCTTCGCGCCGCCCAGATTAGAACCATTCTAATCCTTGACAGCCACCGGGCAAAAGCGCATATCCAAAGACCTAGCCGGAGGCGCGCACATGTTCATTCAAACCGAATCCACTCCTAACCCCGCAACGCTGAAGTTTCTGCCCGGTCAGACGGTGTTGGAAGCTGGCACCGCTGATTTCCCGTCGGCCGAGGCGGCTGATGCCTCGCCTCTGGCACTGCGTGTGTTCGCTGTAGAAGGTGTGACGGGCGTGTTCTTTGGCCATGATTTTGTGACCGTCACCAAGGCCGAGGCGGTGAACTGGGACCATATCAAACCGGCAATCCTGGGCGCAATCATGGAGCATTTCCAGTCCGGCCAACCGGTGATGTCGGGCACTGCGCAGGCGCCGGCGGGTCATGCCGAGCATGACGGGCCAGACTCCGAGATTGTCGACCAGATCAAACAGTTGCTGGACACCCGCGTGCGCCCCGCCGTGGCGCAGGACGGTGGCGACATCACGTTCCACGGGTTCGAACGCGGCGTTGTTTACCTGCATATGCAGGGGGCCTGCGCCGGTTGCCCCAGCTCGACCCTGACGCTGAAAATGGGGATCGAAAACCTGCTGCGCCATTACATCCCCGAAGTGACAGAGGTGCGCCCGGTTGCCGCCTAAGCCCCTGATCCTGGGCTTTGACACCTCTGACGCGCATTGTTGCACCGCCTTGCTGGCGGACGGGGAATGCGTGGCTGCGATCTATGAAGATATGACCCGCGGCCAAGTTGAACGCCTTATGCCGATGATCGCCGAAACGCTGACCGAGGGCGGTGCAGAGTTTCGCGATCTGGACGCCATTGGTGTGGGCGTGGGCCCGGGCAATTTCACCGGTATCCGATTGTCTGTCTCTGCCGCGCGCGGGCTGGCCATGTCTTTGAGCATTCCGGCCGTCGGTGTCAGCATTCTTGAAGCGCTGGCACTGCACACACCCGGACCAGTCCTTTCCTGCATCGACGCCCGGCGCGGCCGGGTTTATGCACAGGGCTTTCGGACCGCCGCGCCATTTGACGCCGCATTAACCGACATTGCCGAAATCCCCCAAGCCCTGTCACAGCAGGGTCTGCGCTGCATCGGTACGGGCGCGGCACCGGTTGCCGACCATCTGAACGCGCAGGTTGCGCCGTCGCATTTCGCCCCTGCCGCTGCCATCGCGCGCATCGCCGCCGAACGCTGGCAGGATGCACCGGCGGCACCTGCCCCGCTTTATATGCGCGCGGCGGATGCTGCGCCGGCTTCGGACCCTCCGCCCGAGATCATCCCATGACCCCTGCCGAAATGGCGAAGTTGCATGCGGCCTGTTTCACCACGCCGCGCCCTTGGTCAGCGGATGAGTTTGCAACGCTGCTTACGTCCGACACGGTTTTTGCCCTGACCGAACCCAATGGTTTCTTTCTTGGCCGTGTCGTGGCGGGCGAGGCCGAATTGCTGACCATCGCGGTTGACCCCGCCCACCGTCGCAAAGGGCTGGGCGTGAAATTGGTTCGCGGTTTCTTGCGCGATGCTGCAGCGCGATCAGCCACCGAGGCTTTCTTGGAAGTTGCCGCCGACAACGCCGCGGCGATAGCTCTGTACCAAAAGACCGGATTCGCAGAATCGGGCCGCCGTGCGCGATACTATCAAAAGCCCGACGGCAGCCGCCTGGATGCGTTGATTCTTTCGGCATCAATTGCTTAGTCAAGGCGACGCAGCGGGATTCTCTGACCAATTGGGTAAAAACCGGTTGACCCTGCCGGAACGCTGCGGCCTTATTTGGCAATGACGTTCAAGCGAAGGCAGGCTTTAAAGGCCCAGAACCTTTGCATCAACAGACAGGGAGTACTGTTCCATGACCATGATGAAAACCCTTTTGGGCACGGCGGCTGCACTGGCCGTGACTGCCGGTGCCGGCCTGGCAGAACCTGCGCTGATCTTTGATCTGGGCGGCAAGTTCGACAAGTCGTTCAACGAAGCGGCATTTAACGGTGCACAGAAATGGGCCGACGAAACTGGCGGCACGTTCCTTGAAATTGAACTGACCTCGGAAGCCCAGCGCGAGCAGGCCCTGCGTCGCTTTGCCGAAGCTGGCGCCAACCCGGTGATCACCACCGGCTTTGCCTTTGCTACCCCCGTGGGCGAGGTTGCCGCGGACTATCCGGACACCAAGTTCATCAACATCGATGGCTGGCTGCCCGAGGTGCCCGCCAACGTACAGCTGATCTCGTTCCAGGAACATGAGGGCTCGTACCTTGTGGGCATGATGGCCGCGATGGCGTCCGAGTCGGGCACGGTTGGCTTTGTTGGCGGCATGGACATCCCGCTGATCCGCCACTTTGGCTGCGGCTATGCCCAGGGCGCCAAGGCTGTGAATCCTGATATCACCGTTGTGGCCAACATGACCGGCACCACGCCGGCTGCATGGAATGACCCGGTGAAAGGCGGCGAGATCGCCAAGGCACAGATGAGCCAGGGCGCTGACGTGATCTATGCCGCCGCGGGCGGCACCGGTGTTGGTGTGCTGGAGGCCGCGGCCGATGGCGACATCCTGTCGATCGGCGTGGACAGCAACCAGAACCACCTGTACCCGGGCAAGGTTCTGACGTCGATGCTGAAACGCGTTGACGTGGCCGTCTACAACTCGATGAAAGCCGGCGACGCGGTTGAAACCGGTGGCTTCACCGTGCTGGGTCTGGCCGAGGAAGGCGTGGGCGTTGCCATGGACGAAAACAACGCCGCGCTGGTCAGCGACGAGATGAAATCGGCCGTGGATGAAGCCCGCGACAAGATCATCGCCGGTGATCTGGAAGTGGTGGCCTATTACGCCAATGACAGCTGCCCGGTCCACGAATTCTGATCGCAAGGTCGTTTGACAAAGGGTCGCGCCCTGAACGGCGCGGCCCCAACAAGCAATAACCCCAGGGGGACAGCGTGAGCGACGCGGCAATCGAACTGCGCGGGATTTCCAAAGCGTTTGGCCCGGTCCAGGCAAACAAAGACATCTCCATCCGCGTGATGCCGGGCACGATCCACGGCATCATCGGCGAAAACGGCGCGGGAAAATCCACGCTGATGTCGATTTTGTACGGGTTCTACAAGGCCGATGCGGGCGAGATTTTCATCAACGGCGAACAGACAACCATCCCCGACAGCCAGGCCGCCATCCGCGCCGGCATCGGCATGGTGTTTCAGCATTTCAAGCTGGTTCGGAACTTCTCGGTGGTGGAAAACATCATCCTGGGCGCCGAAGATGGCGCGCTGTTACAGCCGTCGATCACCAAGGCACGCAAAAGCCTGAAACAGCTGGCCGAGGAATACGAACTGAACGTCGATCCCGACGCGTTGATCGAGGATCTGTCGGTGGGCCACCGCCAGAGGGTGGAAATCCTGAAGGCGCTGTATCGCGAGGCCGATATCCTGATTTTGGACGAGCCGACCGGGGTGCTGACCCCGGCCGAGGCCGATCAGCTGTTCCGCATTCTGGAACGGCTGAAGGCCGAGGGCAAAACCATCATCCTGATCACGCACAAGCTGCGCGAGATCATGCATATCACCGACACGGTCAGCGTGATGCGGCGCGGCGAGATGACGGCGACGGTCAAAACCGCCGAGACCAATCCGCAAGAGCTGGCCGAGTTGATGGTGGGCCGAAAGGTTCTGTTGAATGTCGACAAAGCCCCGGCGCAACCCGGCGCGCCAGTGTTGGAGGTTGAGGGGCTGTCGGTGCACGATGGCGACGGTGTGCAGCGCCTGAAGGGTGTGTCGCTGAACGTGCGCGCCGGCGAGATCCTTGGCATTGCCGGCGTGGCCGGCAACGGGCAGACCGAACTGCTGGAAGTGCTGGGTGGCATGATGCGCGGCACCGGCAATGTGCGGCTGAACGGCGACGAGATTGACCTGACCGGAAAGTACTCCGACGGTCAGTCGCGCCGGGCCCGCGGCATTTCGCACGTGCCCGAGGAACGGCAGGACGAGGGGCTGATCCTGGAATTCGCAGCCTGGGAAAACGTGGCCTTCGGCTATCACCACGATCCGGACTATCAGCGCAACGCGATGTTCATGAACAACGCCGCCATTCGGGCCGAAACGGCCGCCAAAATGGAACGGTTCGACGTTCGCCCCCCCATCACAAACCTTGCCGCGCGCAACTTCTCGGGCGGGAACCAGCAAAAAATTGTACTGGCGCGCGAGATTGAACGTAACCCCGACCTTTTGCTGGTGGGGCAGCCGACGCGGGGCGTGGATATCGGCGCCATCGAGTTCATTCACAAACGCATTGTCGAGCTGCGCGACGCGGGCAAGGCGATCTTGCTGGTCAGCGTTGAGCTGGACGAGATCATGTCGCTGTCGGACCGCATCGCGGTGATGTTTGATGGCCAGATCATGGGCGAACGTCTGCCCGGCGAAACCGACGAAAAAGAGCTGGGCCTGTTGATGGCCGGCATAACCGGAGATGCTGCCTGATGGAACGTATGCCTCGTTGGGCCGATATCGTGCTGATCCCTCTGGTCAGCCTGATTGTGGCCTTTATGCTGTCAGGCCTGATGATCCTGGCCACCGGCGAAGACCCGATGACTGCAGCCACCACGATGATTCAGGGCGCGCTGGGGTCAACCTATGGCTGGGGCTATACGCTGTATTACGCCACCAATTTCCTGTTCACCGGGCTGGCGGTTGCAGTGGCCTTTCACGCGGGCCTGTTCAATATCGGCGGCGAGGGACAGGCGACACTCGGCGGTTTGGGCGTGGCGCTGGTGTGCCTGGCGCTGCCCTGGCCGCATTGGACCTTGGCGATTGTCTTTGCCGCGCTGGGTGGCGCGGTGTTCGGCGCCGCATGGGCGGCGATCCCGGCCTATCTGCAAGCCAAACGCGACAGCCATATCGTGATCACCACGATCATGTTCAACTTCATTGCCGCGGCGGTGTTGAACTATGTGCTGGTGAACCTGCTGCGCCCCGCCGGCTCTATGGACCCGGCCAGCGCGAAATTCCCCGAAGGTACAAACCTGCCAACGTTGCACGAGATTTTGGCCGTGGTTGGCATCCCTTTCTCGAAATCCCCTCCCGCCAATGTGTCCCTTTTCCTGGCTTTGGGTGCTTGCGTTGCGGTATGGGCGCTGATCTGGCGGACGCGGATCGGGTTCGAAATGCGGTCTTTTGGCAAGTCACCACGCGCAGCCGATTACGCCGGTATCTCGACCACAAAGATCACGATGATCGCCATGCTAATCTCGGGCGGTTTAGCCGGTATGATGGCCGTGAACTCGGTCATGGGGGAATCTGAACGCTTGGTATTGAACTCGGTCGAAGGGGCCGGCTTTATCGGCATCGCCGTGGCACTTATGGGACGCAATCACCCTTTTGGCATTCTCATTGCAGCCGTACTTTTTGGGTTCCTGTATCAGGGTGGGGCCGAGCTGGGCCTGTGGACCAAGATCCCGCGCGAGATGGTGATTGTTATCCAGGCGCTGGTGATCCTGTTCACCGGCGCGTTGGACAATATGGTGCGCTGGCCGCTTGAACGGCTGTTCCTGAGCGTCGGCAAGGGAGACCGCTGATGGATTTCCTCGAACTTCTGCAAGTCCTCGACAGCTCGTTGCGCTTGGCCATTCCGCTGCTTCTGGCCTGTCTGGCCGGGTTATTCTCTGAACGTGCGGGCATTTTCGACATCGGGCTGGAAGGCAAGATGTTGGGCGCGGCCATGATGGCGGCGGCCATTGCAGCCATTACCGGCAATGTTTGGCTTGGCCTTTTGGCCGGCATTTTTGCGTCGGTGGTGTTGGCCGGAATCCACGGGCTGGCATCGATCACGTTCCGTGGGGATCAACTGATCTCGGGCGTGGCGATCAACTTCCTTGCTGCAGGTTTGACCGTTGTAGTGGCGCAGGACTGGTTCGCCCAGGGCGGGCGCACGCCGTCCCTGGACGGGGCTGCGCGCTTCAATCCGATTGAGCTGCCTTTTGCCATAGGACCAAGCGATGCTGCCGAAACCGGGCGTCGCCTTAACGAATTGATTGCCGAGGCAAGCCCAATACAGCAGGTATACTCGGAACTGATCTCGGGCCACACACTGCTGGTCTATCTGGCTCTTCTTGCCGTGCCCCTGTCATGGTGGGTGCTTTATCGCACCCGGTTCGGGTTACGTCTGCGCGCTGTGGGCGAAGCGCCCGAGGCGGTGGATACCGCCGGTATCTCGGTCATTCGGTTGCGGTTTGTCGCGGTGATCCTTTGTGGCGTGCTGTGCGGGATTGCCGGGGCCTATCTGTCCACGGCGCTGCTGGGCGGGTTCGTCAAGGACATGACCGCCGGTCGCGGGTTTATCGCGTTGGCGGCCCTGATCTTTGCAAAATGGCGGCCGTGGTACGCATTGTCGGCCACATTGCTGTTTGGATTCCTGCAAGCTGTCGTCGTGCGATACCAGAACGTAGAAGTGGGTAATTTCACCGTTCCGGTGCAGTTCATGGACGCCCTGCCCTACATTCTGACGGTTGTGATCCTGGCCGGGTTTGTTGGCAAGGCTGTACCGCCAAGGGCCGGCGGACAGCCTTATGTGAAAGAGCGCTGAGCGCTACCAGAGAACCGCGGATCAGCCGTCTTGCGGCTGATCCGATTCCGAGGTCAGCGTGAATGGAGCCGGGGCCGCAATCAGATCGTCGGTCGCCAAACTGCCCGAGGGTCGCGCCAGCCGGTTGCGCACCACCCACAGCAACCGTTTTTCCGCCCGTGTGATCGCCACGTAGGCCAGTCGTTTCCACAGGGGCTGCCCGGCCTCCGACCGGCCCATGCGGGCGGCAGCCCAAAGGTCTGGGGCAAAGACCTGCACATCCGGCCACTGGCTGCCCTGCGCCTTGTGGATGGTCACGGCCGCACCGTGCAGGAACGCAGCACCCATGGTGGCGGCGTAAGGGATAAAGGGTTCTTCCTCGTCCGGCAGTTCGATCTTGACGATCGAGGCTGCTGAAACCTGCGGGTCTTCGGCCCCGAAAACATGCAGGCGCGAGAAACCGGGTTTGCGGCCGGGGCCCAGATAGACCACCTGCGCGCCTTTGATCAGGCCGCGCGCCTCAAGATCCAGCCGCTTTTTGCGGTGCTTCAGCGGCAGTTCTATCCCGTCGCAGATCAGCGGCTCGCCGGGCAGTAATTCGTCCGCAGGCGCGCCATAGGCGGCGCGGAAAGCATGGATCAGGCGGATGCGCGTGGCATTGCGCCAGACCAGCACCGGCGAGCGCGCCATCAGGTCGGCCTCGACACGGCCGGCCATCACCACGCGGTCATCGCGGGCGGCGACCTCGCTGATCATCTTCTCAAAATCTTCGAACCCCAGTGCCGGGTCTGCCAGCGCGTGGGCAAGGTCCAGGATGGGGTTGTCCTGTGTCTGGCGGTGCACGCGATGCAGGATCAGCTTGGCGGGTTCAGCCAATGCATCAAACACCATACCGCCTGACTGGTTGACCGGCGCCAGCTGCGCGGGATCGCCAAACAGAACGAGGGTGGGAAAGATCTCGGACAGGTCTTCGAATTGCTTGGCGTCCAGCATCGACGCCTCGTCAACAAAGCCGATATCCAGCGGATCCTCACGCCGTTTCCAGCCCAGGATAAAGTCCGACCCGCGCAGCCCCGCGGCCGCCAGCGCCCCGGGGATCGACTTGTTGGACTGGTAAAAGGCAAAGGCGCGATCCAACGCTGCCTCGGTCAAGCCCTCGATCTCGGGCTTTTCGCCCTGCCCGGCCAGCCATTCGGCGATGCGTTCATATTCGGGATCATAGACCGGCGTATAGAGGATGCGGTGGATCGTGGTGGCCGGCACGCCACGCGACCGCAGCACGCTGGCGGCCTTGTTGGTGGGGGCCAGGATGGCAAGCGTGCGCTTGTCCTTGCGGCGGCGGTTCTCGTAATCGCCCGACACCACCTCGGCCCCGGCCTCGGCCAGCGCATCGCCCAGCTTTGCCAATAACAGTGTCTTACCCGATCCCGCTTTGCCGATCACGGCCATGACCTTGCTGGCCCGCCCATCGATCCGGGGTGTCAGAACGCCATTGTCGATATCCACGCCAACCGACTGCAACATCTCGGTGATGCGGTCATAGGCTTCGGCCTGATCGTCAGAGAATTGCAGTTGGGGCAGAGACATGGGCGGACCCTAACGCCCTGCCCCACCATGTGCCAGCCGTTTTGCCTGTCAATAACCCGGCCACTTCTGCGCGCTGCGCAACAAGTGTTCGATCGCGCTCGGTGCGGTGACGCGCCGGCCTGCTGCAACCTCGGCCCGCGCCACGGCAAGGGATTCATCCAACTGCTTAACAAGCCCGGGCATGTCATTGTTTCGTGCAAAGTCCTGCAGGTCGACAAGAACGTCGATTATCCACTCATTCGCCATAGTGTCCCCTTTGTCCGCAGATTGTTGCATGATTCACATACAACCTAGACGTGTTTTTGGGATTCTCCTAGCGTTTTTAACGCGCAGAAAAGAAACCCCTCAACCCGGATGAGGGTTGAGGGGCTGCACCAGTCGATGGGGAAAATGAGGGGTCAGCCTTCGCAGGCATCCTCATATGTGCGCAGACCGGTGCGCGGGGCTTGGACCAGAACGGCCATGTTCCCGGGCTTGTGTTGGTTGCGCATCATTTTCATGTGCGCCTCGGGGATCTCCTCCCAAGGGAACACCTCGGACATGCACGGGTCGATCCGACGTTCCACCATCAGCTTGTTGGCCGCGGCGGCCTGTTTCAGGTGGGCAAAGTGGCTGCCCTGGATGCGCTTTTGGTGCATCCAGACATAGCGCGCGTCCATCGTCAGGTTATAGCCGGTGGTACCCGCACAGATCACAACCATGCCGCCCTTTTTTACAACGAACGTTGATACGGGGAAGGTCGACTCGCCGGGGTGCTCGAACACCATATCAACATTCACACCTTTGCCGGTGATGTCCCAGATGGCTTTGCCGAACTTCCGCACCTCGCCGAACCACTCTTTGTATTCCGGCGTGTTGACCGTGGGCAGCTGACCCCAGCAGTTAAAGTCCTTGCGGTTGATCACGCCTTTGGCGCCAAGCCCCATGACAAAGTCACGCTTGTCCTCGTCGCTGATCACGCCGATGGCGTTGGCGCCGGCGGTATTGATCAACTGGATCGCGAACGAGCCCAGACCACCCGACGCACCCCAGACCAGCACATTCTGGCCCGGCTTCAACTCGTGCGGGTGGTGGCCAAACAGCATGCGATAAGCGGTGGCCAGCGTCAGCGTGTAACAGGCCGATTCTTCCCAGGTCAGATGCTTGGGACGCGGCAACAACTGCTGCGCCTGAACATTGGTGAACTGGGCGAACGAACCGTCAGGCGTCTCATAGCCCCAGATCCGCTGGCTGGGCGAATACATCGGATCGCCGCCATTGCATTCCTCGTCATCGCCATCGTCCTGGTTACAGTGGATGACAACCTCGTCACCCACTTTCCAGTTCTTAACCTTGTCACCAACCGCCCAAACGATGCCCGACGCATCGGAACCCGCGATGTGGAAGTCGGCGTTGTGCACGTCGAACGGGCTGATCGGAACACCCAGACCGGCCCAAACACCGTTATAGTTCACGCCCGCCGCCATCACCAGAACCAGCACTTCGTGGCTGTCCAATTTGGGGGTGTCCACCACCTCGACCTCGAACGACTTGTCTGGTTCGCCATGACGCTCACGCCGGATCGCCCAAGCGTACATCTTGGCGGGTACATGACCCATTGGGGGCATTTCGCCGACCTCGTAGAGGTCCTTGGTGGGGGCGTTGCTTTGCGCTGCGCCGTCATTGGTGTCGAGAGCCATCTGAACCTCCTTCATTCCCGTTTCTCCTTGCCGCAATGCAGAATCGGTGCGGCACATGCAGCATAGCTACAATCGAGCGCGTAACTTTACAACCCCTTGGCATCATTTTTTGAAACTTTATGTCTCTGCGGATTTCCTGACCTTGATTCCCCGCGGGCCGCCCCCAGCTGCATGTCATGTCCAGATACCGCTTTGAAATCCGCCCCGGCTTTCCCGAATCCGCGCGCGCCGATGTGGCGCGGCTGTTCTGGGCGGCGTTCTCGGCCAAGCTGATCAAGGTGATGGGGCCGGACGCCAAGGCGCTGGCGGTGCTGACCCTGGGGCTGGACCCGGCCTATTGCCTGACCGCGCAGGACCCGCAGGGCCGCGTATTGGGCGCGGCGGGTTTCAAAACAGCAGACGGCGCCTTTGTGGGCGGCTCGATGGGTGATTACCGCCGCGTTTATGGCTTGTTTGGCGGGGTTTGGCGGGCTTTGCTTCTTTCAACGCTTGAACGCGAGGTCGCCCAGGGGTGCCTGCTGATGGACGGTATCTTCGTGGCCCCCGAGGCGCGCGGCAAGGGAATCGGCACAGCCCTTCTGCACGCCATCAAGGCCGAGGCCCGGGCCCGCGGGCAGCGCTCGGTCCGCCTTGATGTGATCGACAGCAACACAAGAGCCCGGGCGCTGTATCTCAGCCAGGGGTTCGAACCCGGCGGCCGTGTGACAACCGGACCATTGCGCCATATCTTCGGGTTTCAGTCGGCCCAGACAATGATTTGGTCCCTACCGCCCGAGCGCATCAGGGATGCCGCGTCGCAGCGAATTGACATCGACAGATAATTCCGTACAAATGGCACAAACGGAAACTTTATTTCGTATGGACCTGCGATGACCAACCAAACCAAAGACCGCCCCTGGCTGTTCCGCACCTATGCCGGCCACTCCACGGCCAAGGCCTCGAACGCGCTGTATCGCGGCAATCTCGCCAAGGGTCAGACCGGCCTGTCGGTGGCCTTCGACCTGCCGACGCAGACGGGCTATGACAGCGATCACGAACTGGCGCGCGGCGAGGTTGGTAAGGTCGGCGTTCCGGTGGGCCATCTGGGCGACATGCGGGCGCTGTTTGATCAGATCCCGCTGGAACAGATGAACACCTCGATGACAATCAACGCGACGGCGCCGTGGCTGCTGGCGCTCTATATCGCGGTGGCCGAGGAACAGGGCGCTGACGTGTCGAAACTGCAGGGCACGGTGCAGAACGACATCATCAAGGAATACCTGTCGCGCGGCACCTATATCTGCCCACCCAAGCCCAGCCTGCGGATGATCACCGACGTGGCGGCCTATACCCGCCAGCATCTGCCGAAATGGAACCCGATGAACGTGTGTTCCTATCACCTGCAAGAGGCCGGCGCGACGCCCGAGCAAGAGCTGGCCTTTGCCCTGGCCACCGCCACCGCCGTGCTGGACGATCTGCGCGGCAAGGTGGCGGATGAGGATTTTCCGGGCATGGTTGGCCGCATCTCGTTCTTTGTGAACGCCGGCATCCGGTTCGTGACCGAGATGTGCAAGATGCGCGCCTTTGTCGAGCTGTGGGACGAGATCACCCGCGAGCGTTATGGCATCGACGAGCCAAAATTCCGCCGCTTCCGCTATGGCGTGCAGGTGAACAGCCTGGGCCTGACCGAACAGCAGCCAGAGAACAACGTCTATCGTATTCTACTGGAAATGCTGGCGGTGACCCTGTCGAAAAACGCCCGCGCCCGCGCGGTGCAGCTGCCGGCGTGGAACGAGGCGCTGGGTTTGCCGCGCCCGTGGGATCAGCAATGGTCGCTGCGGATGCAGCAGATCCTGGCCTACGAGACCGACCTGCTGGAATATGGCGACCTGTTTGACGGCAACCCGGCGGTGACGCGCAAGGTTGAGGCGCTGAAAGACGGCGCCCGGGCCGAACTGGCGCAGATCGACGGCATGGGCGGCGCGGTGGCGGCGATCGAATACATGAAATCGCGGCTGGTCGACAGCAATTCGGAACGCATCACCGGCATCGAAGGCGGCGAGACCACGGTGGTGGGCGTGAACCGCTGGACCGAGGGCGAAGACAGCCCCCTGACCGCCGGGGATGAGGCCATTATGGTGGCCGACCCCGCCGCCGAGGCCGATCAGATCACCCGCCTGACCACCTGGCGCGAAACCCGCGACGCGGGTGCGGTTGAGGCGGCGCTGGCCGAGCTGCGCGCCGCGGCGGCCAGCGGTGCCAATATCATGCCGGCCTCGATCAAGGCGGCCAAGGCGGGTGCGACCACCGGCGAATGGGGCGACATGATCCGCACCGCGTTTGGCCAGTATCGCGGCCCCACCGGCGTATCGCGCAACCCCTCAAACCGGACCGAAGGGCTGGACGATATCCGCGCGCAGGTGGATGTGGTCTCCACCAAACTGGGCAGCCGTCTGAAATTCCTGGTGGGCAAACCCGGCCTGGACGGCCACTCCAACGGGGCCGAGCAAATCGCCGCGCGTGCCCGCGATTGCGGCATGGACATCTCGTATGAAGGTATCCGCCTGACCCCCGAAGAGATCGTCGAGGCCGCGCGCAACGAAGAGGTGCACGTGGTCGGCCTGTCGATCCTGTCGGGCAGCCACATCCCGCTGCTGGAGGACCTGATGCAGCGCATGCGCACCGAAAACCTGGACCATATCCCGGTTGTGGTGGGCGGCATCATCCCCGACGAGGATGCCGAACGCCTGCGCGCCATGGGGGTTGCCCGGGTCTATACGCCCAAGGATTTTGAGCTGAACCGCATCATGGGTGACATCGTCACCTTGGCCGATCCCTCTGATATCGCTGCAGAATAACCACAACAGGCCCGGCAAACGCCAAATCCGAGCGCTGTCCGCCGCAAGGCGGCACGCGAGAAATAACCTTGCGTGCGCAGCACGCCCAATTTGGTAACAGCCGCTTGCATTCGCGGCGGCCACGGGGGCAAAGTGCCTTAAAAACAAGGGACATTGCCATGACCATCCATATCGGGGCCCAGCCGGGCGAAATTGCCGAAACCGTTTTGTTGCCGGGCGATCCGTACCGGGCCCGCTGGGCGGCCGAGAATTTTCTGACCGACGCCAAATTGGTCAACGAAGTCAGGGGCATGCTGGGCTTCACCGGCACCTACAAGGGCAACCCGGTGACCATTCACGGCTCGGGCATGGGCATGCCCAGCCTGTCAATTTATGCCAACGAACTGATCAAGGATTACGGCGCCAAAACGCTGATCCGCATCGGGTCCTGCGGGGCAATGCAGCAGCACGTCAACGTCCGCGACGTGATTCTTGCAATGACTTCTTCAACTTTATCCACCCCCAGCCGGGGATTCTTTAAAGAATTGCAGTATGCGCCCTGTGCGGATTTTAAACTTTTGGAGGCCGCCGCCGCCGCCGCACGCAGCCGCGACGTGCCCCTGCATGTGGGCGGGATCTATTCGGCCGACGTGTTCTATGACGAACGCCCCGACCTGAACGAGCAGATGACCCGCCACGGGGTTCTGGCGGTCGAAATGGAGGCGGCCGAGCTTTACACCGTTGCCGCCCGCTATGGTTGCCGCGCTTTGGCGGTTCTGACGGTCAGCGACCATTTGCTGACCGGCGACGCGCTGCCCAGCGAAGACCGCGAGCGCAGCTTTGGCGACATGGTCGAGATCGCCCTGGACGCCGCGTTCAGCTGAACAAAAAGCCGGGCCATGATGGCCCGGCGTCATGCATTACGATTTGGGCGTCTCGGGCTTGGGCCGGCGGCGCAGCAGACCGCGGCCGGGGCCGTCGGGGCCGTACCACTGCTCGTTCCGGGTGGCGAACATGGTGCCGGCCAGTGCCGCGAAGACCAGGGTAGAGCCAGCCAGCAACGCGAAATCGGCGCTGCGCAGGATCAGGTAGACCAGCGCGTAAAGCACCGACAACACCGCGCCCAGCACCAGCGCGCGCTTGCCCAGCCGCAGCCCGACAAACCCATACATCGTCAGCACCAACACCACCGCCCCCGCCGACAGCGCATAGGCCGCGCCAAACCCGATATGTTCGGCATAGGCGACCATCAGCACCACGAACAGCGCCTGCATCAGCCCGATCAGCAAGTATTGCACCGGGTGGGTGGGCGTGCCGCCACGCGGTTCCACCAACAGCACGGTCAGGAAGGTCAGCGCGATGAACAGGATGCCGTAATTGGCGACGCGATAGGCCTTTTGGTAGAAATCATTGGGCTGGATCAGCTCTACCCCAAAGGTGGAGACATTGGCCTTGGCCAGCTGGTCGGCGCGCGCCACCTCGGGCTGGCTGCGGGCCAGGTGGGGAATGGTCCAGCGGGCCTGAAACCCGGCATCCGAAACGGTGCGCTCATCAGGCAGGAAGGCGCCGGTGAAACTGGGATCGGGCCAGTCGCTGGTCATGTCAACCACGCTGGTCCGGCCCACCGGGGCAACGCGGAAGCCATGCGCGCCGTTCAGGCCAAGCCGCAGGGTGAAGGCCTGCATGCCCTGCGGATCACCCAGGGCGCTGGTGATGCCCAGCCTGTTGTCGCGGGAAAAGGGTTCCAGGCTGAGCGGGCTGCCATCGGCCGACAGGTCAGCCTGGCCGCGCAGCGACCGGTTGCTGGACAGCGCCACGCGCAGGGTGGTGCCCTCCCATTTGGCGTATTGCCCGTCATCCAGCAGCGCCCGGGCGCGGTCGAGGTTGAAGGTGAACTGCATCACCGCCTCGGCCTGATAGACCGGGACATCGAAGATGCCACGGCTGCGGATCTGCGTGGTGGCGTCGATCTGCACATCGAAGCGGTCGGGCAGCAGGTAGATCGGCGTGAGCTTTTGTTCGACCTGTTCCTCGACCACGCGGAACCGCGCCTCGCCCGAGACCGGGTCGCGGGCGGCCTCGCCGGTTGCGGGGTCGGTGATGGTTTCCTTGCGGGTCTGGGTGACGGTTTTGGACACCGGAATGACCAGTTGCGGGCCACGCAGGGTTTGCGCGCCGCCCCATTCCTGGCCAACGCTTTGATTGACCTCGCGCGAGTAGCGGGCACGGCTGTCGACAATGTCGCCGGCAAAAAACAGGGGAATGAACATCAAAAGGCCCAGAAGGCCCACAACAAAGAAACGAAATCCGGCCGAACGCATGGAACCCTCCTTAGTGGCGTTGGGGGCATCTTACGGCGCGGCTGTGCAGATGAAACGCCTAAAACGTGCAGAATTTGTGCAGGCCGGGGGTTTACGGCTTTGCGCCCGGGCGGGTAACATGGGGGCGTATTCACAGGCTGCACCCGACCCCGGGGCAGCCTTTTTCCTTGGGAGCATTGGATATGAAGCAACGTCAACTTGGGGCCCATGGCCCGAAGGTGAGCGCCATTGGTTTTGGCGCGATGGGTTTTGCCGGGTTTTTCGGGTCGACGGATGAAGAGACCTCGATGGCGTGTCTGGACGCGGTGGTTGCGGCCGGGATCAACTTTTGGGACACCGCGAATGTCTATGGCATGGGCGTATCCGAAAACATCATTGGCAAGTATCTGGCCGCCAAGCCGACCGAGATTGTTCTGGCGACCAAGGCCGGGATCGTGCGGGGGGAACGGCGGACGTTCAACAATGATGCGGATTACCTGCGGGCCGAGTTGGAAGAATCATTAAAGCGGCTGGGCCGCGACAAGGTGGAGCTGTTCTATATCCACCGCCGCCAGCCCGAGATCGCGGTGGAGACCGTGGTGGAAACCCTGGCGGGTTTCATCGAGGAAGGGCTGATCGACGGCTATGGCCTGTCGGAAATCTCACCCGGCACGTTGCGGCGCGCGGCCAAGGTGCACCATTGCACGGCGGTGCAGAACGAGTATTCGCTGTGGTCACGGGGCCCGGAACTGGGCCTGTTGCAGGCGTGCGACGAGCTGGGAACGGCGTTCATCCCGTTTTCGCCGCTGGCGCGCGGGTTTCTGTCGGATGCATCCATCGCGCCCGAGCAGATGGCCGCGGAAGATTTCCGCCGCGAGATCCCACGCTTTACCCGGCCCAATTTCGACCATAACGCCGAATACCTGGCCGCCTTCCGCGAATGGTGTCAGGGCAAGGGTTGGACCGTGGCCGGGGCGTCGATTGCCTGGGTGCTGGACCAGGGCGAACACCTGATCCCGATCCCCGGCACGCGCAGCGCCGAGCATCTGGCCCATTGGGCCGAGGCGGATCAGATCGCGCTGAGCGACGCCGACCGGGCCGACATTGCGCGGATCCTGCCGGTGGGCTTTGCCCATGGCGACCGCTACAATGACTGGCAGCTGATCGGCGCCGAGCGCTACAGCTAAGCGGCCTTTTTCGGACCACGATTCCGGCGGCGCTGCGGGCGCCGCCGATTGTTGTTGCCGGGTTTGCCGCCCGGTTTCGCACCGCGCGCCGGCTTTTTATGAGGTGTCAGACCAGCGGGCGGCGTACCGCTGCCTACCGGAATTTCAAGCTTCATAACCTTCTGGATCGCGCGCAACTGGCTGGCTTCATCAGGCGCACAGAACGCAATCGCGCGGCCCTCGGCCCCGGCGCGGGCGGTCCGGCCAATCCGGTGCACAAAATTGTCGGGCACGTTAGGCAGATCATAGTTGTAGACATGCTTGACGTCAGGGATATCGATGCCGCGCGCGGCCACATCCGTGGCCACCAGCACTTTGATGGCTCCGTCGCGAAAACCGGCAATAGCGCGGTCTCGCTGACCCTGGGTCTTGTTACCGTGGATCGAGGCGGCCTCGAAGCCCGCTTTGACCAGATGCTTCATCAGACGCTCGGCACCATGTTTGGTGCGGGCAAACACAAGCGCACGTTCATCGGTATGCTTGGACAGAAACTCTTTCAGCAGCTCGGTCTTTTCGGGCTGTGCCACGAAATGCACCTCTTGCGTGATCTTGTCCGCCACACGGCCCGGGGGCGAGACTTGCACGCGTTCGGGATTGTTCAGGAAGGATTCCGCGATCTCGGCCATCAACTTGGGCATAGTGGCCGAAAACAGCATGGTTTGCCGTTTTTCCGGCAGGTATCCCGCGATTTTGCGCAGGTCGTGGATAAAGCCCATGTCCAGCATCTGGTCGGCCTCGTCCAGAACCAGAAAGCGGGTCGCGTTCAGAGTAACCGCCTTGCGATTCAAAAGGTCCAGCAGTCGGCCGGGTGTTGCCACCACGATATCGGTGCCGCGCGACAGGCGCTGTGACTGCGCGTTGATCGACTGCCCACCGACAACCATGCCCACCTTCATGGGCGATTTCCCCAAATAGTTGCGCAGGTTGTCCTGAATCTGTTTGGCCAGTTCCCGCGTGGGGGCCAGAACAAGACCACGGATCGTCCTGGGATCAGGCTTTGTGCCGAATTGCATCATCTGTTGGATCAACGGCAGGCCAAAGGCGGCGGTTTTGCCGGTGCCGGTCTGCGCCAACCCCATGATGTCGCGCCCTTCCAGCGCCAGCGGGATCGCATGTTGTTGGATCGGTGTGGGGTCTTTGATGCCCGCGGCATCAAGGCCCGCGACCAGTTTCTTGGCCAGGCCAAGCGAAGCGAAATTCGTCAAATTATTGTCCTTTCGGGCGGCAAAACACCACCCTTGCCCGCAAGTTGCGGGATGTCGCATGGGGCAGGCCGGTTTCTGTGGCCTGTCGGACCCCTGCGTGATGTGGGAACCTATGAATCGTCTGCGGTGCCATCTCGCCCCTGTTTGTCGGGCACCCACGCTCACGCGGCGGGGGACGGCACTACGGGGGCGATATGGACGCCGCGACGCAGAAAGTCAACCGCGTACCGGATTGAGGCAGTCCACGGGTGGTTTACCGGTATCAGGCAGAGTGGCCCCGCAATAGTTGCAGCGCCATTGTCCCGCCTTGCGGTCCTGCCGCCAGCGGCAATTGCGCGTCAGCGTGGTGGTGGATCGGCGCCACCACAGGAAGGCGAGAACGCCCAGCAACAGAATCAGCAGAAGTACAGGCATCAGGTTGCCTTAAAAGAAAAGCCCGGGCCAATCCCGGCCCGGGCCTTGCATTGCACGTTGAGGCGTCAAACGACCCGTTCGACCATCATCTTCTTGATCTCGGCAATCGCTTTGGCCGGGTTCAGGCCTTTGGGGCAAGTGTTGGTGCAGTTCATGATCGTGTGACAGCGATACAGCTTGAACGGATCTTCCAACTCGTCCAGACGCTCGCCGGTGGCTTCGTCGCGGCTGTCGATGATCCAGCGATAGGCGTGCAGCAGCGCGGCCGGGCCAAGATAGCGGTCACCGTTCCACCAATAGCTGGGGCACGAGGTTGAGCAGCTGGCGCACATCACGCATTCATACAGGCCATCAAGCTTTTTGCGGTCTTCGATCGACTGCTTCCACTCTTTGGCGGGGCGGTTGGTCTTGGTTTCCAACCACGGCATGATCGACGCGTGTTGGGCGTAGAAATGCGTGAGGTCGGGGATCAGGTCCTTGACCACCGGCATATGCGGCAGCGGGTAGATCTTGACGTCGCCCTTGACCTCGTCCAGTCCGTAGATACAAGCCAGCGTGTTGATCCCGTCGATATTCATCGCGCAGGACCCACAGATGCCCTCGCGGCACGAGCGGCGGAAGGTCAGCGTGGGGTCGATCTCGTTCTTGATCTTGATCAGCGCGTCCAGAATCATCGGGCCGCAGGTGTCCATATCCAGGAAATAGGTATCGACGCGCGGGTTCTGGCCGTCTTCCTCGTTCCAGCGATAGATGTGGAAGGCGCGCACGTTGGTGGCGCCTTCGGGCTTGGGCCAGGTTTTACCCTTGGTGATCTTGGAGTTCTTGGGAAGACTGAACTGTACCATGGAGTTACCTTTCTTGGCTTTCGCCATGTTTGCCAAACATGGCGTTGCGGAAGTTGCGAAGACCGGCTGCGTGACGTCGGCCAAGCTGACGCGTAGAAATGATATGAAGGGGCGACTTCGTCATGATGTCGCGCTGAGTTCGAAGAGATTCAAGAATTCTTCAACGCCAAAACTGTCGAGTGTTTCATTCATGAATTCGCCGACAATGGCATCGTAGTTGTCAGACAGAACGGTGGAATTTGGATCAAGACCCCGCAGTTGAACCAGTGCCGTTGGCGGGCAATCCAACACCTTCATTTCGATGTCCGGGCGGTAGCGCGCGATAATGGGGATCAGCTTCCAGACATCACCCGTCCAGGACAAGTTGATATCAGTATCCCAGGTACGCAGAGCGATCTGACGCGAAAACGGCAAACAATCGTGCATCATAACCGTGGCGTCGGTACCGGACACATGGCGCTCGGTATTGATCAGATCGCGGAGAAGAAACTCGAACAGATGCATGCCGTCGAGAAAGGCAAAGTCAATTTTGAACGCGTTGCGATCCATGTAGTTCGAAGCAAAGAAATCATCGCTGGGGCCTTGGAACAAGAAGAGCGAAGATTTGTTGGCCGCGACGTCATGAGAAATCTTGAACTCTGGGTCGATCGCAATGCAATGGCCACGAGCCGGCACAAGGCTTTTGCCGGACTCGGTGCCGATTTCAAGATAGGTTCTTGGCTTGAGGCGATCATGACAAAGGGCCAAGTATTCTTCGTAAGGCATTCCCTCAAGAACCGGAAACTCCGGTTCGGGCACGTCACCAGGCCGAATTTTCGATTTCTTTTTCAGAAACATGGCACCCTTCTAGAACGCTTGACGGGACGTGCGTGTGCAACAACGCATCAGTTCAACATCACATTTTACGCATCTGCCGGCAGTGAAACTGTCTGGCAACACATCCCCAAACAGCAACATCATCAGAACGTCCGCGCCTTGGGGGCGATTTTCTGCAGGCTGATGCCGCCCTCGTCTTCGGTGGTCAGCGGGTCGGCGATGACCGGGCGATAGGACAGATCGACCGATGTGCCGGCCGCGTCGACGCGGGCCACGGTGTGCACGCGCCAGTTTTCGTCGTCGCGTTCGGCAAAGTCCTCGTGCGCGTGGGCGCCGCGGCTTTCCTTGCGGGCCTCGGCCGACACGATGGTCGTCAGCGCCGAGGGCATCAGGTTGGTCAGTTCCAGCGTTTCCATCAGGTCGCTGTTCCAGACCAGCGTGGTGTCGGTGACCTTCAGGTCGGTCATCTTGCCGGCGATCGCGGTCATTGCGTCCACGCCTTCGGCCATGGTTTTGGCGGTGCGGAACACGGCCGCGTCGCGCTGCATGGTTTTCTGCATGTCCAGCCGCAGATCGGCGGTGGGGATGGCGCCCTTGGCGTGGCGTAGCCCGTCGAACCGGTCAAAGGACTTCTGGATCTGCGCGGCGGGTGCGGTGGGCACGGCGGTGGTCGGGTCAACCACGGCGCCGGCGCGGATGGCCGAGGCGCGGCCAAACACCACAAGGTCGATCAGCGAGTTCGAGCCCAGCCGGTTGGCGCCATGGACCGAGGCACAGCCGGCCTCGCCCACGGCCATCAGGCCGGGTACAACGGCGGTGGGGTTGTCTGCGGTCGGGTTCAGAACCTCGCCCCAATAGTTGGTCGGGATACCGCCCATGTTGTAGTGCACCGTCGGCAGAACCGGGATCGGTTCCTTGGTCACGTCGACACCGGCAAAGATGCGCGCGCTTTCCGAGATGCCGGGCAGGCGCTCGGCCAGGGCCTCGGCGGGCAGGTGGTTGAGGTTCAGGAAAATATGGTCGCCCTCGGCGCCCACACCGCGGCCTTCGCGGATCTCCATCGTCATCGAGCGGCTGACATAGTCGCGCGGGGCAAGGTCCTTGTAGGTGGGCGCATAGCGCTCCATGAACCGTTCGCCCTCGGCGTTGGTCAGATAACCGCCCTCGCCGCGTGCGCCTTCGGTGATCAGGCAGCCCGAGCCGTAGATGCCCGTGGGGTGGAACTGTACGAACTCCATATCCTGCATGGGCAGGCCGGCGCGCATCACCATGCCGCCGCCATCGCCGGTGCAGGTATGGGCCGAGGTGGCCGAGAAATAGGCGCGGCCGTAGCCGCCGGTGGCCAGAACCGTCATCTTGGCGTTGAACACGTGGAACGTGCCATCGTCCAGCTTCCAGCACAGCACGCCCTGGCATTCGCCGTCATCGGACATCAGCAGGTCGATGGCGAAGTATTCAATGAAGAACTCGGCGTTGTTCTTGACCGACTGGCCATAGAGCGTGTGCAGGATGGCGTGACCTGTGCGGTCGGCGGCGGCGCAGGTGCGTTGCACGGGCGGGCCTTCGCCAAACTCGGTGGTGTGGCCGCCGAACGGGCGCTGATAGATCTTGCCCTCTTCGGTGCGCGAGAAGGGCACGCCGTAATGTTCCAGCTCGTACACGGCTTTGGGCGCCTCGCGCGCCAGGTATTCCATCGCGTCGGTATCGCCCAGCCAGTCCGAGCCTTTGACGGTGTCATACATGTGCCACTGCCAGCTGTCGGGGCCCATATTGCCCAGCGATGCGGCGATGCCGCCCTGGGCGGCCACCGTGTGCGAGCGGGTCGGGAACACTTTGGTCACACAGGCGGTGCGCAGGCCCTGTTCGGCCATGCCAAGCGTCGCGCGCAGACCGGCGCCGCCAGCGCCAACAACCACAACATCGTATTCGTGGGTCTCAAATTCGTAAGCAGCCATGAGGTGCGGTCTCCGGATTAAAGAGCGATGCGGGCGATGGCGAACAGGCCGGTGGCGGCCGCCGCATAGCACAGGCAGGTGAAGGCAACGATCAGCACATGGCGGGTCAGGCCGCTGGTGTAATCCTCGATCGTGGCCTGCACACCGTTTTTATAGTGCATCAGCCCGGTGACGATGGTCAGACCCGAGACGATGGCCGGGAAGGGCCGCGCGAAATAGGCCACCACAACGTCATGCGGTTCGCCCAGGATCGGGCCGAAAGTGAAGATGAACAGCGGCACCAGGATCAAAAGCGCCGCCGAGGACACCATCATCGACCAGTGGTGATGCACGCCGGCATGCGCCGAGCCCATGCCATTTGCGCGTTTGCGATCTGTCAGAAAAGCCATCGGAACCCCCTTAGATCACGATCAGTGTGAATGCGGTCATAATGAACGAACCGGCCACAACGGCCCAGCCCAGGCGTTTGGCGGTGTCCAGTTCCAGACCGCGCCCGCTGTCCCAGATCAGGTGGCGCACGCCCGCCAGCAGGTGATACCAAAGCGCCCAGAGCGAGCCAAGCAGGATCAGATCGCCGATCAGCGACCGCACCACGCCATCGGCCACGGCAAAATATTCAGGACCGGCCGAGGCGGCCAGCAGCCACCACACAACCATCAACGACGCCAGGATCAGTGCCACACCGGTGATCCGGGTCAGGATCGACGAGATCGACGTGATTTGCGGGCGGTAAATCGCCAGATGCGGCGAAAGCGGCCGGTTTCCCCTGTTGACGTCTGCCATGGCTACCTCTTTGTCGTGTCGCTATGATGTTGTCCCCGGTCTTACGGATTTTTTCAGCCGAGTCACGGCTCGTTAGCGCTGATCATTGCAAAAAATATGCGATCTGCGCGCATTTGTCAGGTTTGTGATCACGGGAATTGGCGTTGTGATCACATATCCCGCTACGGCGCAGCATTGGCCAGATACTCTGTCAATTCCGTGCACATCAGGATCAGGGCTTCGGACGGATCATAAAAGGCATTCGCCTCGCCACAGGGGGCAATGGCCACCAAAAGGTCACCGGGCAAGGCAAAATCCTCGGCCAGCGCATCCATTTCGGCCTGCATCACTTCGGCGGTGAAAACGTCCAACTCGTTGCGCGTGTCGATCTCTAGCACCAGATCGGTGCGTTGCGCGGGGCCGGCGGCCAGTTCGTCCAGTACCGAACCCCAGCTGTCGGCGGCCAGGTCAAATTCTTCCTCGCAGGTCTCGGCGCGCTCGCCCGGCAGGCCCAGCTCGTCGGCCACATCCGCACGCTCGTCGGGGTTGGCACCGTAAAACAGACAGACCAGCGTGTAATAGCGCTGCAGGTCCGGGCCGTGCACGCCCCAGAAGATCGGCTCGTATTGTTGCGCGTCGTCGTAGAAGCCAAAGGCGGTGTCATAGGCGATCTGAACCGCGGCCTCTTCTTCGAAGAACGCGTCGATCAGAACAACGCTGAGGACGTCGGCGGCGTCTTCCTCCTGCCCGAAAACCGGCAGGCCCATCAGGTCAATCAGGGCGTGGCCCAGCTCGTGGTAGAAAATCGCCAGAAGGTTGGACTCCACATAGCCCGCCACGTCGTCATCCAGCGCGCGGGCCGGTGAGGCCAGCGCCAGAATCATCGCGAATATGGCGGCGAAACGGGTCATGTGGGGATGTAAGCCCAGTAGTCGAGATCCAGCAAGACCCCGGGCAGGTATTTCCCGTCTTCGCCACGCGATAGCCCGGCCTCGCCCGCCTTCATCGCCACCAGCCGCAGGCGCAGCGCGCCCACACCCGGTGCGGCGGTTTCAGCTTTGTCCAACACCTCTGTCCACGCCTTTACGGTGTCGCCGGCATAGCACGGGTTGGCATGCGCACCGCCGTTGATCGCGGCGATCATCTGCGCGTTGGCTAGCCCGTTGAAGCTGAGCGCACGGGCCATCGAGATCACGTGGCCGCCATAAATCAGCCGCCGGCCGTCGGGGCGGAAGGTGGCGTCGAAATGCACCTTGGCGGTGTTCTGCCACAGGCGTGTGGCCTGCATATGCTCGGCCTCTTCGATGGTCACGCCGTCGACATGGTCGATTACCTCGCCCAGCGCGTAATCGCCCCAGCGGTGCGCCTCGCCCGCAAGGGCAAAGTTGTAATCGGCAAAGGTCAGGCCCTGCGGCACGATTAGGTCGGATGGATCAACCACCTGCGCCAGCGACGGGATCACCGGTTCGGGTGCGGGCGCGTCCAGATCGCCCTTGCGCACCATCACCCAGCGGACGTAGTCCAGTACCAGCTCGCCCCGCTGGTTCAGCCCGCGCGTGCGCACCCAGACCACGCCGGACTTGCCGTTCGAGTTCTGTTTCAGACCAATCACCTGACTTTCCGACCGCAGCGTGTCGCCGGGAAAGACCGGCGCGTGGAACCGCCCCTCGGCATAGCCCAGATTGGCCACCGCGTTCAGCGAGATATCGGGCACGGTTTTGCCAAACACGGTGTGAAAGGCGATCAGGTCGTCCAGCGGCGACGCGGGCAGGCCGCTGGCCCGGGCAAATTCGTCCGAGGAATAAAGCGCGTGCCGGGCGGGATAAAGCGCGTGATAAAGCGCCCGCTCGCCCCCTAACAGGGTGCGCGGCACGGCGTGGGCGATGACCTCGCCCAATGTGTAATCCTCGAAGAAACGGCCCGGATTGGTCTTTGGCATGGGTTCAGAGTGCTCCTAGCTTGATGTCTGGCGCATAGTCGCCAGGCGCGTCTTTGACCACGGCCTGCGCACAGCGCATCTTTCCCGTGACCGGGTCGTGGGCATAGGCGGGGTCGCCATAAAGCGTCCAGCCTTTGGACAGGGCCTCGGTCACCTTGTGGCAAAAGGCCGAGGTGTCTTCTTCGGTAAGCAGTCGATAAGCTTGCATGAGCATCACATCGGAAAAGGGTTGGGGCCAAGAAGGCTGTGAGCCATGGCAATGGCAGCAAAGGCGGCAACCGACAGGGCAACAAAACGGACATCCCCCGCGATGGTGCCGTTCTTGCTGATCGCCCAGCCGGGTTCGGTTGCATTGATGATCATCATGGTCACAAGCGCCCAGATGCCCAGCCCGCCAAACATCAAAATCGCGGCCAGATCACCGCGCACCAACAGGTGCGACACCGACCACAACGCCATGCCGGTCAACATTGGATGGCGCAACCGCCCCGTGAGGCGGCTTTTGGTATAGCCCAGGCCCATCAGACCGATGCCGATCAACATCAACAGGTTGTTGGCGTGTTGTCCCCAAGCGGGCGGTGTCCAGACGGGAATGAACTCGGCCTCGCGATAGCCGAACACGAACGCCACGATGGACGCAACCACCGCGATGGCAACGATGCCTTTGAACGGGTCGCCGAATTTTGCGCGCGCCGCGGGGAACACGCGTTTAAAGAGGTGGGCCGACCACCACAAGATCAGCCCCACAACGATCAATGTCATAAACTGCCTTCCAAATCTGCAATTGCGGCCGCTTTGGCCAGTGTTTCCTGTGCGGTCACGATATGCAGATTCTCGACGATTTTTCCATCAACAACCGCCACGCCCTGCCCTTCGGCTTTGGCGGCGTCAAAGGCGGCAATTTGGCGTTCGGCCAGATCAATCTCGGCCTCGGTTGGTGCGAAGGCGGTATTGGCGATGGCCAGTTGTGCAGGGTGGATCAGGGTTTTGCCGTCAAAGCCCATGTCGCGGCCCTGTTCGCATTCGGCGCGCAACCCGTCTTCATCCTTGAAGGCGTTATACACGCCGTCGACGGCCACGATCCCCTCTGCACGGGCGGCCAGCAGGCACAATTGCAGCGAGGTCAGCATGGGCAGGCGATCGGCACGAAAGCGGCATTTCAGTTCTTTCGCCAGATCGTTGGTGCCCATGACGAACCCAGCCATGCGGGGATGGGCAGCAATCTCGGCGGCGTTCAGCATGCCGGCGGGTGTCTCCATCATCGCCCAAAGCGGGATATCGGCGATCTGGTCGGCGACGGCCTGCACATCGGCCGCGCTGCCAACTTTGGGGATCAGAAGTGCATCGAAATCCGCGCCTTGCAGAGCAGCGATGTCGCCCGCGGCCCATTCGGTGTCCAGCCCGTTGATCCGCACGATCCGCGCACGGTTTCCGAACCCGCCGGTCGACAAAGCAGACACAAGCGTGTCGCGAGCATTCACTTTTTCCTGCGGAGACACGGCGTCTTCGAGGTCAAAGATAATTGCGTCGCAGGCCAACCCGCGTGCCTTTTCCAAAGCGCGCTCTTTAGAGCCGGGAATGTAAAGCACGGAACGGTAAGGGCGGGCTGGCATGCTTGATTCTCCTCCGAAATATTGTTGCGCAAAACTTTCACCGCACGCAGCATTTGGCAAGGCCAAATTTGCCGCGACGCAGCAACGCCCCGCCGTCACGCATCGTTTACCAATAATTGAGGCCGCAGGCGCAGCCTTTTCCCTGCAACCGGGTGCGTGGAGGGCCGCCCCATTAGGAAAGGACAGATTCATGAAAGAATTTTTCGCTGTCACCCTGTGCCTCGGCGTTTTGATCGCGGGCTCGGTCCGGGCCCAGACGATGCAGTCATGCGGGCCACGCGCGGCGGTTCTGGAGCAACTGCAAACCAAATACGGCGAAACGCGGCGGGCCATCGGGCTGGGTGCGAACTCGGTCATGGAGGTGCACGCCAACGATCAAACCGGCAGCTGGACCATTACGGTCACAAACGCCGACGGCGTGACGTGCCTTGTCAGTTCAGGTCAGGCATTTGAAACGATGGCGGCCGCCTTGCCCGGCCAGGGTGCCTAGGTCAGCGCGTCAAAGATCAGCTTGGATCCTGTCAGCAGCAGCATCACGTAGGTCAGCCCGAAAAACAGCCGTTCCGGCACGATACGGTGCGCCCAAACTCCGATCCGGGCGCCGAACACGGCGAAGGGGATCAGGCAAGCGGCGGCAATCAACGCCTCGCGGGTGAAGAGGCCCAGCATCGCATAGGGCACGGCCTTGGTCAGGTTGATCGCCCAGAAAACAAGAACGGTTGTGGCCTGAAAGGCGGTTTTACTGAGACCCGAGGACAAAAGGTAAATCGTGACCGGCGGGCCACCTGCATGGCTGACAAAGCTTGTAAACCCAGCGGTTGCGCCGAAGAGCCCCCCGGCGACGTCACCAAAGGGCCGTTCACGGGGCCTGATCCAACCCATCGCGACAATGCCCTGCCACACCACGAACCCAACCGCGATGCCACCGATCAGCAGGCGCAGCAGATCAGGGTCGGCAGATTTGAATACCAACGCCCCCAGGATCACACCGGGCAAAGCGCCCAGGATCAGCAACAACGCGATGCGGCTGTTCCACTTCTTCCAATAGGGGCCAAGCGTGGCCACGTCGATGGCCATAAGGACCGGCAGCATCACCCCCACGGCGACCGCTGGCGGCAGGATCATGGCCAGAATCGGCGCGGCGGCAAAGGATGCACCCGAGCCAAACCCCCCCTTCGACACGCCAGAAAAGATCACCGCCGGGATTGCCAGCGCGAAAAATGTAACATTCAGGTCAAGCATTCTTACGCCTGTTTTTCGGGGGTTTTTCTTCCGTTAGCGCATAACATGAGCAATGGAAAGGCAGTTGCTTATTTGCGCCGCAGCGCAGCAGGGTTGCACGCAGGGCCATCCGCGGCTAGGCATTCGCCAACTTCAACTGACAGGATGACCCTCATGTCTCGACCCAAGATTGCGCTGATCGGCGCCGGACAAATTGGTGGTACACTGGCCCATCTGGCTGCCATCAAGGAACTCGGCGATGTGGTTCTGTTCGATATTGCCGAAGGTACGCCTGAAGGCAAAGCCCTGGATATTGCTGAATCGGGCCCTTCGGAAGGCTTTGACGCCAAGCTGAAAGGCACGCAGGACTATGCCGATATCGCTGGTGCCGATGTCTGCATCGTGACCGCCGGTGTTCCGCGCAAACCTGGGATGAGCCGCGACGACCTGCTGGGCATCAACCTGAAAGTGATGAAATCGGTCGGCGAAGGCATCGCTGCCAACGCGCCGGACGCGTTCGTGATCTGCATCACCAACCCGCTGGACGCCATGGTCTGGGCGCTGCGCGAGTTCTCGGGCCTGCCCCACAACAAGGTCTGCGGCATGGCTGGCGTTCTGGACAGCGCCCGTTTCCGCCACTTCCTGAGCCTGGAATTCGACGTCTCGATGAAAGACGTCACCGCGTTTGTTCTGGGTGGCCACGGCGACACCATGGTGCCGCTGGCGCGCTATTCGACCGTTGCCGGTATCCCGCTGCCCGACCTGGTCGAAATGGGCTGGACCACGCAGGAGAAACTGGACGCCATCATTCAGCGCACCCGTGACGGCGGCGCCGAGATCGTTGGCCTGTTGAAAACCGGTTCGGCCTTTTACGCGCCGGCCACCAGCGCCATCGAAATGGCCGAGGCTTATCTGAAAGACCAGCGTCGCCTGCTGCCATGTGCGGCCTATTGCGATGGCGAGCTGGGCCTGAAAGGCATGTATGTTGGCGTGCCGACGATCATCGGCGCCAACGGCATCGAAAAGGTTGTCGACATCAAGATGACCAAAGACGAGCAGGCCATGTTCGACAAGTCGGTCGACGCGGTGAAAGGCCTAGTCGAGGCCTGCAAAGGCATCGACAGCACCCTGGCCTGATAGCATCCCGGAAGGCGGGTTTTGGATGCTGCGGATCACCGCAGCATCAAACCGCGCCGCATCGAAAGGTGCGGTCGGCGTCTCGCCTTCTGACGACCTCAGATGCATGATGGGTCTGAGAAGATCCAATTTCCTGAGTTGCTCTGCGTGATCAGGCGTCAACCTGCGCAGCGCGTCGAAAATCCGCGTGGCTTCTTCCAGATCCCAGTTTCGCGCAAGAAAATACTGAATCTGTTTGTACCTTTGGCCGCCTGTCCGCGGGTTGCGGTACATCCGGCGGTTTGCCCGGTGGAACCTGAGCAGCTTTGACAGCCAATGCGTCGGCGTAATGGCGTCGTAGTGCACCAGCCAGCTTTCATTGGAAATATGCGAGCGGATCAACGGCGACGGATCGGGCCAATGCACCTGGATTTCCACGGGCACACCGGCGCGTGTCGCCGACTTGCCCAAATCGTGGGCCGTGAATCCGTTGTTGGTGAAGGACACATACGGCTCCTTGCGGAAGGGCGCCGAAGTTGGGTGATCGGCAAGCAATGGCGCAAGGCAGTGCCCGTTCAACGGCGTATCCGCTTCTTCGCCTTCCACGAAGTAACGCTCGCCATTGACGAACCTGACACTGTTTATGTCGGCGGGCAGACGGTCGAGCTCGTCAGACAGGTCCGTTGATTGCAGGAATTCATCGGCATCGATGTGCAAAATCCAGTCAACATCCATCTCTCGGTATGCGGCGGTTGCGTTGGTGTGCTGACGCTGCGGAAAGATCGCGCCAAGCCCATTGGGCAAGTAGGTCGCATAGTGCGTGTTGTCCGCGATAATGGGCTCACATCCGGCGAAATCTTTGAGCTTCTCGGCGAATGCCGGCCCGTCCGGACCTTCGAGGTAAAGGCGAATTTTCGTCGCCCCCATAGCAAGGTGATGAGTTACAAAAAGCCGCAGGATTTCAAAGGGTTCGTGCACTGTCGCGACGATACCCCACGTAGGTTTTTGACTTGTCAATAAACTGCCCTCGATATTGCCAATGGACCTTATCGCAGGGATTTGGTCGTTCAAACCAAGTTTTTGTGAATACCCGATTGTGCATGAGATCAAGGGTCACCCCACCAGATTTCAGGAGCGTCAGGTCTGTAAACAACAGTACCGACTTGACCTGCATCCAATTGCGGCAGGGGGGGGAACCTGCCGCATTGTTTTCTGTTTAGTCGGCAAAGCACAGTTTGTTGCCATCCATATCGCGGATATAGGCCGAATAACGCGGGCCGCGCTGGCCAGGTGCGCCTTCGCAGGTACCGCCAAGTTCAAGGGCCAACTTATGCAAACGCTGCACTTCTTCCGTGCTGCCCAGACCAAAGCCCAGCATGGTGCCGTTCCCGTGCGTGGCCGGGGCCTGATCAAACGGAATAGCAACCGCGAAGGCGAAATCCTGGCTGACCCAATAAGTCATGCGCTCAGCCGGCTGCATCTTGTTCATGCCCATACCGTCAAACAGCCGATCGTAAAACGCCACAGCGGCATCCATGTCGTTTGTGCCCAGCACGGCGTAATTCATCTTCATCTTCATTCTCCTGCTTTTTGGCCACGTTCCGGGCCTCGGGATGGATGTATTGACAAATATGTCAAATCACGTCGTATTTTTTGCATGACCGGCTCAACCACAACAGATCGCCTGCATCGCCTGGACCGGCTGGAGGCTTTGCTGAAACAGGACATGCACCGGACGGTGCAAGACATGGCGCAGGATTTGGGCGTAAGCACCCGGACAGTGTCACGCGATCTGGAATTGCTGCGCGAACGCGGCTTGCCGATTGATGCCGACCGCGGTCGGGGCGGCGGCGTGCGTCTGGACCGGAACTGGGGCGTCGGGCGGTTGAACCTTGCCTATGCCGACGCGATTGACCTGCTGATCAGCATTGAAGTGGCCGAGCAGATGGGCTCGGCCCTTTTTCTTGCAAATCTTGCCTCGGTGCGCCGACAGTTGGTGGCCTCGTTCTCTCCTGAAAGGCGGCGTCAAATCGACAGGTTGAAGTCACGGATCATAGTGGGGATCACAGCATCAACCTATGTTCAGGCCGGGGTCACTGCACCGCCAAAGCGTGTGGTGCAGGCCCTGCATCAGGCGTTTCTGGATCAGGAGGTTTTGGCGGTCACCTACCAACGTGAGGATGGGGCGCATTCCAAACGGCACATCGAACCGCATTATCTACTGCTGAAATACCCGGTTTGGTACGTGATTGCCCACGACCGTTTGCGTAACGCCCCGCGTACCTTCAGATGCGACCGCATCGTGACCGCCAACCGGACTGGCGACAGGTTTGACCTTTGCAACAAGACCGCATTCGAGTCGTCACTGCGCGACAATGACCTGTTAGTTTAACGCGCGATTTGAGGCCGCAAGCCACCAGAAAACGACGCAATTCACCGGTTTTGGTGTCAAAAAGGGTGAACCGATGCCCAGTCCGTCACCAGTTTGGAAACACGAAATTCCACGTTGTGATCACACTTTTTTAGCTTGTGATCACAAAATGCAAAAAGATTGACCAATATAGCGCTAACTTTTCCGAATCCCTTTGCTGGCTTGATATTTCGTGCTTATCCGGGTCCGGAGAGCTCTAATGAAGGGAAAAGTTCATGAACATTCATGAATACCAGGCAAAGGCCCTGCTGCGTGACTACGGTGCCCCGGTTTCGGATGGTCGCGTTGTACTGAAAGCCGAAGATGCCAAAACCGCTGCTGGCGAGCTGGGCGGCCCGCTTTGGGTGGTCAAGGCGCAAATTCACGCAGGTGGCCGCGGCAAAGGCAGCTTCAAGGAAGCCGAAGCTGGTGAAAAAGGCGGCGTGCGTCTGGCCAAATCGGTAGAAGAAGCCGCCGAAGAAGCCAAAAAGATGCTGGGCCGCACGCTGGTCACGCACCAGACCGGCCCCGTGGGCAAGCAGGTCAACCGCATCTATATCGAAGAAGGCAGCGACATCGATCGCGAGCTGTACCTTGCCCTGCTGGTGGATCGTCAGACCAGCCGCGTGTCGTTCGTCTGCTCGACCGAAGGCGGCATGGACATCGAAGAGGTTGCGGCCTCGACCCCCGAAAAGATCCTGTCGTTCAGCGTTGATCCGGCCACCGGCTATATGCCTTATCACGGCCGCCGCATCGCCTTTGCGCTGGGTCTGGAAGGCGCGGCCGTCAAGCAATGCGTGGCGCTGATGGGCACCCTCTATAAAGCCTTCGTCGAGAAGGACATGGAGATGCTGGAGATCAACCCGCTGATCGTGATGCCCGGCAACGAGCTGAAGGTTCTGGACGCCAAGCTGGGGTTTGACGGCAACGCCATGTACCGCCAGCGCGATGTCGCCGAACTGCGCGACACCACCGAGGAAGACCCCAAAGAGCTGGAAGCGTCGAAATACGACCTGAACTATATCGCGCTGGATGGCGAGATCGGCTGTATGGTGAACGGCGCGGGCCTGGCCATGGCGACGATGGACATCATCAAGCTGTATGGTGCGGAACCGGCCAACTTCCTGGACGTGGGCGGCGGCGCCACCAAGGAAAAAGTGACCGAAGCCTTCAAGATCATCACCTCGGACCCCAACGTGAAGGGTATCCTGGTGAACATCTTTGGCGGCATCATGCGCTGTGACGTGATCGCCGAGGGCGTGATCGCCGCGGTGAAAGAGGTGGGTCTGCAAGTGCCTCTCGTTGTGCGGCTGGAAGGCACCAACGTGGAAAAAGGCAAAGAGATCATCGCCACCTCGGGCCTGAACGTGATCGCGGCGGACGACCTGAAAGACGGCGCCGAGAAGATCGTGAAAGCGGTGAAAGGGTAACGTCGTGCGGTTAGCTATTCTTTTTTCGGTTATTGCAGCGTTGGCGGGTTGCCAAATGCAACCGCAATCTGAACAGGTATCCGCACAAGTTTCCAAACCAAGGGCCGCGAAATCTGATGAGTTCTTGAAACTTTACTTTGATACTTGTGTTGCGACAGCTCAAAGGTCTCGAACCCAACTAAGAAACGCAATCCGAAACACTTACGCAAATGAGCAAGAGACGGTAGCCGTCCCTTATAGCCACGCCGAGTTTAGCGCTGACGGTTATAGTGAAGACTATCCAACTCGTGGTGTAGGCTATTCTTATTGCGCTCTTCAATCGGAGGTTTCTGACCCGGAACAGTTTCTAACGAGGTTCATAGAGGAAGTGCAAAAAACGCTGCCTTCCAATGTTGTACTTCTGAAAAACGACAACAGAACCAGATTTAGCGAAGCAAGTGTCACGTCACGGTTCGTTGCCCTGGGTCGCCCGGTAATAATGACCGCACAAATCTATAGAGATCGTGAGACTAGAAAGCTTGATGGCAAGAACGTTTCGATCACCATGAACGCATCTCACGGCCTCATCCCCAATTCTTGAAACAGGAGCCAAAACAATGGCAGTCCTCGTAGACGAAAACACCAAGGTGATCTGTCAGGGCCTCACCGGCTCGCAGGGCACTTTTCACTCGGAACAGGCAATTGCCTATGGCACCAAAATGGTCGGCGGTGTGACGCCGGGCAAAGGTGGTCAGACGCATCTGGGCCTGCCGGTCTTTAACTCGGTGCACGAAGCCAAGCACGTGACCGAGGCCAACGCCTCGGTGATCTATGTGCCGCCGCCCTTCGCGGCCGACTCGATCCTGGAAGCCATCGACGCCGAGATGGAACTGATCGTGTGCATCACCGAAGGCATTCCGGTGCTGGACATGATGAAAGTTAAGCGCGCGCTGGAAACCAGCAGCTCGACCCTGATCGGCCCGAACTGCCCCGGTGTCATCACACCCGACGCCTGCAAGATCGGCATCATGCCGGGCCACATCCACAAACGCGGCAGCGTTGGGGTTGTGTCGCGCTCGGGGACGCTGACCTATGAAGCGGTGAAACAGACCTCGGACAGCGGCCTGGGCCAAAGCTCGGCCGTGGGTATCGGCGGCGACCCGATCAAAGGCACAGAGCATCTGGACGTGCTGGAAATGTTCCTGGCCGATGACGAAACCCAGTCGATCATCATGATCGGTGAAATCGGCGGCAGCGCCGAGGAAGAAGCCGCGCAGTTCCTGAAGGACGAGGCCAAGAAGGGCCGCTCGAAGCCCACCGCGGGCTTCATCGCGGGCCGCACGGCACCTCCGGGCCGCCGCATGGGCCACGCGGGCGCGATTGTCGCCGGTGGCAAAGGCGGCGCCGAGGACAAGATCGAAGCCATGCGCAGCGCCGGCATCGTGGTGGCCGACAGCCCCGCAACGCTGGGCGAAGCCGTGCTGGAAGCGATCGGCTAACAAAAAGTGACACCGATCCGGGCTTGAAAAAGCCCGGATCTAACAAAAAGTAATGGCCCGCAGGGCCGCAATTTAACAGCAGCCCGCCAATGTGGAGGCAAGGATGACGGATCAATCACCCAACGACGTATTTCACGCGTCTTCGTTCATGCAAGGCCACAATGCCGAGTATCTGGAGCAGATGTATGCCCGATACGCCAACGACCCCAATGCGGTCGATGAGGCGTGGCAGCAGTTCTTTGCGCAGCTGGGTGATGCCGAGCTGGACGTGAAGGCCGAGGCAAGCGGGCCGTCATGGGCGCGTGGCGACTGGCCACCGGCCCCCAGTGACGATCTGACCGCGGCGCTGGACGGCCAATGGCCCGCCCCGGCCGAGACCAAGGAAGCCGGCAAGAAGATCAAAGCCAAGGCGGCCGAGAAAGGTGTTGAAGTCAGCGACGAGGCGGTTAAACGCGCCGTGCTGGATTCGATCCGCGCGCTAATGCTGATCCGTGCCTATCGTATTCGCGGCCACCTGGTGGCCGATCTGGACCCGCTGGGCATGCGCGACGAGACCCCGCACCCGGAACTGGATCCGAAATCCTATGGCTTCACCGAGGCCGACATGGACCGCCCGATCTTTATCGACCAGGTTCTGGGCCTGCAGATCGCGTCGCTGCGCCAGATCCTGGACATCGTGAAGCGCACCTATTGCGGCACGTTTGCCCTGCAATACATGCATATCTCGAACCCCGAAGAGGCCGGCTGGCTGAAAGAGCGGATCGAGGGTTTTGATAAGGAAATCCGGTTCACCCGCGAAGGGCGCAAGGCGATCCTGAACAAGCTGGTCGAGGCCGAGGGTTTCGAAAAGTTCCTGCATGTCAAATACATGGGCACCAAGCGCTTTGGCCTGGATGGCGGCGAAAGCCTGATCCCGGCGATGGAGCAGATCATCAAACGCGGCGGGGCGCTGGGCGCCAAAGAGGTGGTGATCGGCATGCCGCACCGGGGCCGTCTGTCGGTGCTGGCCAATGTGATGGCCAAGCCTTACCGCGCCATTTTCAACGAGTTTCAGGGCGGCAGCTTCAAACCCGAAGATGTCGACGGCTCGGGCGATGTGAAATACCACCTGGGCGCCAGTTCTGACCGGACCTTTGACGACAACGAGGTGCACCTGTCGCTGACAGCCAACCCCAGCCACCTGGAGGCGGTGAACCCGGTTGTTCTGGGCAAGGCCCGCGCCAAGCAGGATCAGTTGAACGACCGCGCGCGTACCGGGGTCATCCCCGTACTGTTGCATGGCGACGCGGCCTTTGCGGGTCAGGGTGTTGTTGCGGAATGTTTTGCCCTGTCGGGCCTGCGTGGCCACAAGACCGGCGGTACGATCCATATCGTGGTGAACAACCAGATCGGGTTCACCACCGCGCCACATTTCAGCCGCTCCAGCCCTTACCCCACCGACAATGCATTGGTGGTGGAATCGCCGATCTTCCACGTGAACGGTGACGACCCCGAGGCCGTGGTGCACGCCGCCAAGGTGGCCACCGAGTTCCGCCAGAAATTTGGCAAGGACGTGGTGATCGACATCTTCTGCTATCGCCGGTTTGGCCACAACGAGGGCGACGAGCCCATGTTCACCAACCCGATCATGTACAAGCGCATCAAGGGCCATAAAACGACCCTGAGCCTGTATACCGAGCGGCTGGTCAAGGATGGCCTGATCCCCGAGGGCGAGATCGAGGATATGAAGGCGGCCTTCCAATCGCACCTGAACGAAGAGTTCGAGGCCGGCAAGGAATATAAACCCAACAAGGCCGACTGGCTGGACGGGCGTTGGTCGCATCTGGATCGCGAGGGCGAAGATTACGAGCGCGGCGTGACCTCTGTTTCGCCCGAAACCCTGGAAGAGGTGGGCAAGGCGCTGTGCCACGCGCCAGAAGGTTTTGCCACGCACCGCACCGTTTCGCGCTTGCTGGACAGCAAGTCCGAGATGTTCAAGTCAGGCCAGGGGTTTGACTGGGCCACGGCCGAGGCGCTGGCCTTTGGTTCGTTGTTGACCGAAGGCTATCCGGTACGTCTGGCCGGTCAGGACAGCACCCGCGGCACGTTCAGCCAGCGCCACTCGGGCCTGATCAACCAGGACACCGAAGAGCGTTACTATCCGCTGAACAACATCCGCGCCGGTCAGGCGCAGTACGAGGTGATCGACTCGATGCTCAGCGAATACGCGGTGCTGGGCTTCGAGTACGGCTATTCGCTGGCGGAACCAAACGCGCTGACCATGTGGGAGGCGCAGTTCGGCGACTTTGCCAATGGCGCGCAGATCATGTTTGACCAGTTCATCAGCTCGGGCGAACGCAAATGGTTGCGTATGTCGGGTCTGGTGATGTTGCTGCCGCACGGGTTCGAAGGCCAAGGTCCCGAGCACAGCTCGGCCCGGTTGGAACGGTTCCTGCAAATGTCGGCCGAAGATAACTGGATCGTGGCCAACTGTACGACCCCGGCCAACTATTTCCACATCCTGCGCCGCCAGCTGCACCGCGACTTCCGCAAGCCGCTGGTTCTGATGACGCCGAAATCGCTGTTGCGGCACAAACTGGCCGTCAGCACCGCCGACGAGTTCACCACCGGTTCGTCCTTCCACCGCGTGCTGTGGGACGACGCCGAACAGGGCAATTCCGACACCAAACTGGTGGCCGATGACAAGATGAAACGCGTCGTCGTGTGTTCGGGCAAGGTCTATTACGACCTGCTGGAGGAACGCGACGCCCGCGGCATCGACGATATCTATCTGCTGCGGCTTGAGCAGTTCTATCCGTTCCCGGCCATTTCGATGGTCAAGGAGCTGGAACGGTTCAAGCAGGCCGAAATCGTCTGGTGCCAGGAAGAGCCCAAGAACCAGGGGGCCTGGACCTTTGTGGAACCGAACCTGGAATGGGTGCTGACCCGCATTCAGGCCAGCCACCAGCGTCCGCGCTACGTGGGCCGCAACGCCTCGGCATCGCCAGCCACCGGTCTGGCCAGCCAGCACAAAGCACAACAAGCCGCGCTCGTGAACGAAGCGCTCACCATCGAAGGGTAAGAGAAGATGTCCACTGAAGTTCGTGTACCCACTCTGGGCGAAAGCGTGACCGAGGCCACCGTGGCCACTTGGTTCAAGAAACCCGGCGACGCCGTTGCCGTGGACGAGATGCTGTGTGAGCTGGAGACCGACAAGGTCACCGTCGAAGTGCCCAGCCCCGTTGCCGGTACGCTGGCCGAGATCGTCGCCGAAGAAGGCGCAACCGTTGGCGTTGACGCGCTGCTGGCCAATGTGTCGGCGGGCGAAGGCGCAGCAGCCGCCCCTGCCCCCGCAGCCGAGGCCCCCGCAGCCGCCGCACCCGCCCCGTCGGGCGACGCCGTTGACGTGATGGTGCCCACGCTGGGCGAAAGCGTCACCGAGGCCACCGTTTCGACCTGGTTCAAAGCCGTGGGCGACAACGTTGCGCAGGACGAAATGCTGTGCGAGCTGGAGACCGACAAAGTATCGGTCGAGGTTCCGGCACCCGCCTCGGGCGTGCTGGCCGAAATCATCGCCGCCGAAGGCGCCACCGTGGATGCCACCGCCAAGCTGGCCGTGATCTCGGGCGGTGCGGTTGCCGCGGCACCCGCTGCGGCCCCGGCACCGGCGGCGGCCCCCGCAGCGACCGGCGGCAAAGACGTCGAAAACGCCCCTTCGGCAAACAAGCTGATGGCGGAAAAAGGCATCGATCCGGCCAATGTGCAGGGCTCGGGCCGCGACGGTCGCATTATGAAAGAGGACGTTCTGAAAGCCGCCATCGCACCGGCCGCCGCTGCGGCCCCTGCACCGGCTGCCGCGCCGCGCGCGCCTGTCCCCGCTGACGATGCGGCACGCGAGGAACGGGTGAAAATGACCCGCCTGCGTCAGACCATCGCCAAGCGTCTGAAAGACAGCCAGAACACCGCCGCCATGCTGACCACCTATAACGAGGTGGATATGGGCGCGGTGATGGATCTGCGCAAAGAGTACAAGGACCTCTTTGAAAAGAAACACGGCGTGCGTCTGGGCTTTATGTCCTTCTTCACCAAGGCCTGCTGTCACGCGCTGAAAGAAGTGCCCGAGGTGAATGCCGAGATCGACGGCACCGACATCGTATATAAGAACTTCGTTCATATGGGCGTGGCCGCCGGCACGCCGACCGGCCTTGTGGTGCCGGTGATCCGCGACGCCGACAGCATGTCGTTCGCCGAGATCGAGAAAGCCATCGCCGAAAAAGGCAAGCGCGCCCGCGACGGCAAGCTGTCGATGGCCGAGATGCAGGGCGGCACCTTCACCCTGTCGAACGGCGGCGTCTATGGCTCGCTGATGTCCTCGCCCATCCTGAACCCGCCGCAATCGGGTATTCTGGGCATGCACAAGATCCAGGACCGCCCGATGGCCATCAACGGCCAGGTGGTGATCCGCCCGATGATGTATCTGGCGCTGAGCTATGATCACCGCATCGTCGACGGCAAAGGTGCCGTGACCTTCCTGGTCCGCGTGAAAGAGGCCCTGGAAGACCCGCGCCGCCTGCTGATGGATCTGTAAACTCTGGCTGAACGCGTGGCATGACAGACGTTTCGAATAAACGCCCCTTGGACCAGCGCATTGCAATTCTTGCCGTGTGCTTGGTTGCGTGGGGCGTTGTTGCGATCAGTTTGTTTGTTGCGTATTTACACTTCATAGCGAGCGCACCCACTCAAGACCCTTCTTTGGGGGGGACGGCCCGAATCGTGGTGTATTTCTTGGCGGGGATCGCCTTGTCGGCTTGCGCGTACCGGTACCAAAAACTGGCGTTGTGGCCAGCGGTGATCCTGCTTGCCTTGACGTTCCCCAATTCCTTCTTTGCGTTTCTGGATCACGTCCAAAACCCCCCGCCGCCACTCGATCTGACACTACTGCTTGACGGCGGAGTTCTGGATGAGACCTCTAATTCCGACGCGCTGATACGTGAGGTTTTCCGAGACCACGACGCAGGGGTGAGTTTTATGCGTAGCTTGTTGGTTGTGGCGATGACTGTCAGCGCACTGCCCAGCCTCATCCTGTGGCGCCTTTACAGCAAAGGTTACCTGCAATGACGCGGTGTGCGAACTCACTCGACAATCCATCTTTGGTCGGGAAAATGTCCCGAAGCCCGGCCCACAAAAAGGACAAATGAAATGGCAAACTATGACGTCATCGTAATCGGCGCGGGCCCGGGCGGCTATGTGGCCGCGATCCGCTGTGCGCAGCTGGGCCTGAAAACCGCCTGTGTGGAAGGCCGCGAGACGCTGGGCGGCACCTGCCTGAATGTCGGCTGTATCCCGTCAAAGGCGCTGCTGCATGCCACGCATCAGCTGCACGAAGCCGAGCACAACTTCGCCGATATGGGTCTGAAGGGCAAAAGCCCCTCGGTCGATTGGGCGCAGATGAAATCGTATAAGGACACGGTTGTTGGCCAGAACACCGCCGGCATCGAATTTCTGTTCAAGAAGAACAAGATCGACTGGCTGAAAGGCTGGGGCTCGATCCCCGAGGCCGGCAAGGTCAAGGTGGGCGACGAGGTGCACGAGGCCAAGGCGATCATCGTCGCCACCGGGTCCGAGGCCAGCAGCCTGCCGGGTGTTGAGGTGGACGAGAAGATCGTTGTGACCTCTACCGGCGCGCTGGAGCTGGGCAAGATCCCCAAGAAACTGGTGGTGATTGGCGCCGGCGTGATCGGGCTGGAAATGGGGTCGGTTTACAAACGGCTGGGATCCGAGGTGACGGTTGTCGAATTCCTTGACCAGATCACGCCGGGCATGGACGCCGAGGTCTGCAAGACCTTCCAGCGCATCCTGAAAAAGCAGGGCTTCGAGTTCATCCTGGGCGCTGCCGTTCAGAAGGTGGATACGACCAAGACCAAAGCCAAGGTCACCTATAAGCTGCGCAAGGATGACAGCGAACATGTGCTGGACGCGGATGCGGTTCTGGTGGCCACAGGCCGCAAGCCGTTTACCGACGGTCTGGGGCTGGAGGCTTTGGGCGTAGAGTTGCACCCGCGGGGTCAGATCAAGACGGATGCGCATTGGGCCACCAACGTGCCGGGCATCTATGCCATTGGCGATGCGATCGACGGCCCGATGCTGGCCCATAAGGCCGAGGATGAGGGCATGGCCGTCGCCGAGGTAATCGCGGGCAAACATGGCCACGTGAATTACGGCGTGATCCCCGGCGTGATCTACACCGCGCCCGAGGTTGCCAGCGTTGGCGCGACCGAGGATGCTCTGAAAGAGGCCGGGCGCGCCTATAAAGTGGGCAAGTTCCCCTTCATGGGCAATGCACGGGCCAAGGCGATCAAACAGGCCGAGGGTTTTGTGAAGATCCTGGCCGATGCCGAGACCGACCGCATTCTGGGCGCCCATATCATCGGGCCGGGTGCGGGCGACCTGATCCACGAGGTGTGCGTGGCGATGGAGTTTGGCGCCTCGGCCCAGGATCTGGCGCTGACCTGCCATGCGCACCCAACCTATTCGGAAGCTGTGCGCGAGGCGGCTCTGGCTTGCGGTGACGGGGCGATCCACGTCTGATCGGCGCCCGGTTATGCGTTCATCAATCCGGGCCCTTGGTGGCCCGGCTTTCTTCACGCGCGGTGGGAATGTCACATCTGCCGCGCGCCTTGTCTGAACCGCCTTTCATGCGCCGCATTCGGCGCTTATAAGACCCCTCGCAACATCAGGAGACCCGCGATGCGGACGGCCAAGATCACACGCGAGACGGCAGAGACACAGATTTCGGTTGAGGTGAACCTCGACGGAACGGGCGTTTATGACAACCAAACCGGCGTCGGGTTCTTTGATCACATGCTGGATCAGTTGTCGCGCCATTCGCTGATCGACATGACCATTCGTTGCGCTGGCGACCTGCATATCGACGACCACCACTCGGTTGAGGATGTGGGCATCGCGCTGGGTCAGGCTTTGGTGCAGGCGTTGGGCGACAAGCGTGGCATCCGCCGCTATGGCGCCTGCCTGTTGCCGATGGATGATGCGTTGGTGCGCGCGGCGCTGGACCTGTCGAACCGCCCTTACCTGGTGTGGAATGTCGATCTGCCCACCGCCAAGATCGGGACCTTTGATACCGAACTGGTGCGCGAGTTCTTTCAGGCGCTGGCGTCGAGCGGCGGGATCACCCTGCATATTGACGCGCTGCACGGAATCAACAGCCACCATATTGCCGAGGCCGCGTTCAAGGCCGTGGCACGCGCCCTGCGCGAGGCGGTGGAGGCCGACCCGCGCAAGGGGGACGCGATCCCCTCGACCAAGGGTGCGCTTTAGGCGGCCAGAGCGGCCGGGCGGCGGCGCAGCCACCATTCGGCCACGATCAGGTTCGGCACCCAACATGTCCAGGCAATGACGGGATAGGCGAATTCAAAGCCAACCACGGGCACGCCCAACGGTAATTGCAGCCGCAGCGTGACAGCGGCGAGGGTCAGTGCGGCCGACCGGATCATCCATTTGCGGTGTTGCGGGATACGGCGGTTCAGGGCGTGCCACACGGCCAGAACCGTGGTGACCAGCCAGAGGACAGAAAGCACAAAGAATCCGGTGGCTGCGAACAGGCCGCCATCGGCATTGGGCGCGATGATCAGACCGGCAACACCTGCAATCAGGATTGACATGCCATAAGTGCGGCCCATCCAGCGGTGCAGGCCGGGCCTATTGGCGCGCAGTTTCTGCGAGAACTGAAACGGCACCATGGCAAGGGCGATGGGGGCAAAGAAGATATGTGCGTAGAAGGCACCTTTGGCACCTTGCAACTGATGCATCATGGCGCTCATCACGACGGTGATATCCGCCACCAGGAAACGCCAGGATGCCAGCGCCACACCCAGCGTAAGGAACCATAGAAAAACATATCTGTAAAAGGCTAGCAAAGTCATTTCGCGTCTCCGTGTCCAAACTTGACACTGTAAAGTTAACACACATCTTGACGCTGTCAAGTTTATCATTAGAATTTCTGCAAATGACTGAAAAGAAGACAAAACACCACCACGGCGACCTGCGTAACGCGCTGATTCAGGCAGGCATTGCGATTCTGGCTGAGGACGGGATCGACAAGCTGACGCTGCGCCGTTGCGCGGCGCGCGCGGGGGTCAGCCATGCGGCGCCCGCGCACCACTTCAAAGGTGTCGAAGGGCTTAGGGGGGCAATTGCCGAGGAAGGCTTTGTCATTTTCCGTGGCTATATGCAGCGTGAATTGGACAAAGTCGGCGACGACCCACACAGACGCCTTAAGGCGATCAGCCTTGGCTACCTGTTATTCGCGCTGGAGAACCCGGCGCTGTTCGAACTGATCTTCGGGATCAGCGCGATGCTGTATTTGAACGAGGTACAACCCGAAAGCCCCGGTGCGTCTTATGACATGCTGCGTCAGTGCTGTGCGCCGTTTGTGGCCGAAGGTGCGGAGAGCGGTCCGGTTGAGGCGCAAGTCTGGTCGTTGATCCATGGCTTTGCAACATTGTTCTTGTCGGAACAATTCGGCCCCGTAGACCGCGGGAACCCGGATCTGGATGCGTTCAACAAGGTTATCACCCTGCTGGACAGCCTGCCTTTGGCGGATCGGGCTTGACGCCCGACGCGTTTCGCGCGACGTGACAGGCAGAAAACCGGAGACCTGCGCATGCTGACCGCCATTGTCGATTATGAATCGGGAAACCTGCACTCGGCCCAGAAGGCCTTTGAGCGGGTGGCCCGCGAGGTGGATGCGGGCGAGGTTCTGGTGACCTCGGACCCCGAAGCGGTGCGGCGCGCCGATCGGGTGGTATTACCCGGCGACGGGGCCTTTCCGGCCTGTCGGCAAGAACTGTTCGACCATTCCGGCCTGTATGAAGCCATCGAAGAGGTGGTTATGAGCGCGGGCCGTCCGTTCATGGGGATATGCATTGGCATGCAGATGATGGCCACGCGCGGGTTGGAATATTCTGAAACGCCGGGCTTTGACTGGATCGGCGGCGAGGTGGACCGGATCACGCCAAGCGATGCATCGCTGAAGGTACCGCATATGGGCTGGAACGATCTTGTGATTGACCAACCGCACGCGGTGTTGGACGGGGTTGCAACGGGCGATCACGCCTATTTCGTGCATTCCTATCATTTCAGGGTGGACGCAGCCGAGCACCTGGTGGCTCATTGCGACTATGCCGGTTCCATCACGGCGATCGTGGGGCGCGGCAATATGGTGGGCACCCAATTCCATCCCGAAAAGAGCCAAGCCACGGGTTTGCGGATTATCGGAAACTTCCTGCGCTGGGCACCGTAAGCAGCTGTTTGTTAAAGGAACGCGCACCCTGGCGGGCACGCGTGCCGTTCTTGTCTCGCTTGGGGGGCAAGCCCCCGCGCTCGGGTTGCCGCCCGTTGCGGTTTGATCGAGTTACTTCACCCGGTTCCACTGGCCGCCATCACGGCAGATACCCAGAACGCAGCCCGATATGGCAAGACTGTCGCCGCTGAGAGCCATTTTCGAGTTATAGGTCTTGTCGCGATCCGGGGCCCAGACCTTGCCCTTGCCGTATTTCCCACCGCCCAGCGCTTGCATGTCCCAGATGATGGCGCGGCCAACATTTTCGGATTCGACCTGTGCGCCGGAACTGTCAAAGGCCTTGATCAGCGTGCCGCAGATCTTGGCGCCGCAAGGGGCAATTTGAATATGTCCGAAATTGCCGTTGTCATCGGGCGTGGTCTTCCAAATGCCTTCAACCGGATCGGCGGCCATGGCAACACCGGCAGAAAACATGAATGCCGTGGTCAGAGCGAGTTTTTTGAACATGGTGTCCTCCCTTGTGGCGGATATCCTGCATGGGGCGACACGCCCGTGGCAAGCATGACGTTAAGTCGGCTTGCCGTTGCGCTTGGGCGTGGGGCGTGCATAAAGGCGGCAGACAAAGACAGGAGCCCGACATGATCCTTTATCCCGCCATCGACCTGAAAGACGGACAGGCCGTGCGCCTTTACAAGGGCGAGATGGATCAGGCGACCGTGTTCAATGACGATCCTGCCGCGCAGGCCGAAGCCTTTGTGGAAGCCGGTTGCGCGTGGTTGCATCTGGTCGATCTGAACGGTGCTTTTGCAGGTGAGCCGGTGAACGCTGCGCCGGTCGAGGCGATCCTGAGCCGGTGCAAAGTGCCTGCGCAGCTGGGCGGTGGGATCCGCGATATGGCCACGATTGAGAAGTGGTTGGGCAAGGGGCTGGCGCGTGTGATCCTGGGGACCGTAGCGGTGGAAAACCCCGATCTGGTGCGCGAGGCGGCCAAAGCGTTTCCGGGGCAAGTGGCTGTTGGCATTGATGCCCGGAATGGGCGGGTCGCGACCAAAGGTTGGGCCGAAGAAACCGACGTGATGGTGACCGACCTGGCGCGCAGTTTCGAAGACGCTGGCGTGGCGGCGATCATCTATACAGATATCAACCGCGATGGCGCGATGCAGGGACCAAACATTGAGGCGACCGCCGATTTGGCGCGCTCGGTATCCATCCCGGTTATTGCCTCGGGTGGGGTCTCGTCTTTGGAAGACCTGGTTGCATTGCGCGATTGTGGCGCTGATCTGAATGGTGCGATTTCCGGGCGGGCCCTTTATGACGGTGCAATTGATTTGGCCGAAGCATTGCGCGTCCTAAAAGGTTAACGCCCAATCAGTTTTCTGTCCCGCAGGACTGAAAGCTGCGCATTTCGGCAGCGCTCGTTCATGTGAATTGATTCAGCCCGTCAAGCCGCTCACAGAAAGGACGGCCCAAATCAGCGCAGCCCAGATCAGGCCGCCAGCCGTCGCAAACGGGAAAATCCAAGCGCCTGGAACAAAACGATTTTCCATCGCTTCCAGTGTCGCATCACTAAGCACACGCATTTGATTGGTCATTCAACTTTCTCCACCCGCTATCACGCATAGTTCAATGCCAAGAATCAGCCAACGCTTCAGCGTTGGGAAAATCTTAACACAATCTTAAACCTATTGTGACGGCTGTGTTAATTCCTTTACGACAAGAAAGTTAATACCGCTGCCGCGAAAACCAATAAGCGCTTTATCAATTGCTGATCACGAAACGCGGCGCGCACGGATTTCGCGGAACCACAGGACCAGACCCCAATTCATGGGCGGTGCAATTGCCAGGAATTTGACCCAGCTTGCAACAAGGTGTGGCCCGACGCCACCCTGTCCCGCAAGCAACCGCAGATTATAGTGGTTCTCTACGTAATCCGCGCCAACAGCCACCCACACCAGCACCAGCATCAGCGCCCTCAGCCGCCCTTGCCAATACCAGATGGCAACCGCCGTCAGCACCACACCATAAAGTGCGAGAAAGATGGTGTCTGGACCCTTGGTGCCCCAGACATGCAGGGCAACGTCGCCCGCTTGCCAGGCCTGCATCGCACTGACGATTTGAAACCGGAACAGCATGAAATCAAGGGGCAGAAAGCCCGGTAAACGGCTGTAATACCCAAGCAACCCCACCAGCCAAGCCAGGCCAAGTACGATACCAAAAGAAAGAATACCAAACCGTGTCATACAGAAAGGGGTAGTGCGATCCCCTGCACCTGACAAGGGTGGCAAAGGTTTGACACTGGTCTTCGAATGGCCAAGACGCTATTGGTCGGTCAATTGAACGCAAAGGGCATTGCCATGCTGAAAACCCGCATCATCCCTTGTCTGGACGTGGCCGATGGCCGCGTGGTCAAGGGTGTGAACTTTGTTGATCTGGTGGATGCCGGCGACCCGGTCGAGGCCGCCAAAGCCTATGACGCCGCCGGCGCGGACGAGCTTTGCTTTCTCGACATCCACGCCACCCACGAAAACCGCGGCACCATGTTCGACCTGGTGCGCCGCACGGCCGAGCAGTGTTTTATGCCGCTGACCGTGGGCGGTGGCGTGCGCACGGTTGACGATGTGCGCGCCCTGCTTCTGGCCGGGGCCGACAAGGTCAGCTTCAACTCCGCCGCCGTGGCCAATCCCGACGTGGTGCGCGAGGCGGCGGAAAAATTCGGCAGCCAATGCATCGTGGTGGCGATCGACGCCAAAACCGTCAGCCCCGGCAAGTGGGAGATCTTTACCCACGGCGGCCGCAAACCCACCGGCATCGACGCGGTGGAATTTGCCAAGCTGGTCGAAGCCAAAGGCGCGGGCGAGATTCTGCTGACCAGCATGGACCGCGACGGCACCCGCGCCGGGTTCAACCTGCCGCTGACCCGCGCCATCTCGGACGCGGTCAATATCCCGGTCATCGCCTCGGGCGGTGTCGGCACGCTCGACCACCTCGTCGAAGGCGTGACCAAAGGCGGCGCCAGCGCCGTGTTGGCCGCGTCGATTTTCCATTTCGGCGATTTCACGATTGGCGAGGCAAAGGCGCATATGGCCAAGGCCGAAATTCCGATGAGATTACCGTGACTCTCGTCTGGGAAGACTTGCGGATAGTGGAAACGGATTTCGAGAGTACGCCGTGTGATTGTTGTGGCAAGAATACAGTGCAGATCAACGGCGACATCGAAGATGCCAAAGGACAGTGGATCGCCTTCTACTGGGTCCGATATGCAGAGGGTCATCCGGAATTGGACCCCGTTTTTCGTTTCGGCACAGGAAATTGGTCCGAAGAAGCAACAGCTGAACAAAGGTGGTGCTTTGGTTTGGCCTATAACAAAGACTCCGGAGGCGCTAGATTACTGGATCTGTCATCTGAGAGAGGTGACGTAAAAGCGATCTACCTTGACCGGGACGATATTTTGGGCAGTTCTTTTGCAGCTGAAGCATTTGCGATGTGGGATGCGGTATTTATGAAAGACAGCAGATTGGATGATCTTCGGAAATGACCACACTTGAATCCCTCGCCGCCACGATCGAGACCCGCAAAACCGCCGATCCGGAAAGCTCGTGGACAGCTAAGCTACTGGCCAAGGGGCCGGAAAAATGCGCGGAAAAGTTCGGGGAAGAAGCGGTTGAGGCCATTATCGAAGCGGTAAAGGGCGACAATGCAAGGCTGACATCCGAAGCCGCCGACGTGCTTTACCACCTGCTTGTCATGCTTGCCGCGCGCGACGTGGCACTGGCCGATGTATTTTCCGAACTGGAGCGCCGTGAAGGCACGTCCGGGATCACGGAAAAAGCGCAACGCGGCACCTGAACGCCCACCCGAGCGTGCCGCAAGGCGGCTAAGCGAGACCAAAGAAATGCGCCGCAAGGCGCTCAATCAGGTCACGCCCTAGAACACAAAATCCCCGCTCTCCAGTTCGTTTAACTCATACCCAACCAGCGTGATCGTGTTGCCCATCCCATCATGGATAAGAACGTTGTTGCCCCATTGCAGCATGTGGTGAGCCACCAGGTCGTTGTAGTCCGTAATCGACGCAACATCCCGCAGCACCACAACATCGCCCGTCGACGACGCGTCAAAATCCGTGATCCGATCGTCCCCCCAGCCGTCGGCAAAGATAAACAAATCCGTGCCGCCTTGTCCGATCAGCACGTCATCACCTGCACCACCTGTTATCTCGTCGCGGCCCTCACCCCCAACGATGATATCATTGCCGTTTTCGCCGTTCAGAACGTCGCCGCCAGCGCCACCCAGAATGATGTCGACACCATCGCCGCCAAAAACGGTATCGTCGCCACCCCCGGCAAAGATCAGGTCCAACCCACCTTTGCCGTCAAATACTTCACCACCGGATCCGCCAAGTAAGATGTTGGATCCATCGGTCCCTTCGATAACCGGATCTTGGGGGGGCGTCAGGTCTCCCGGCGTTTCGCCGGTATCAAACGGCAACTGGTGGCCGCTGAACAACGCCAGATACTCTTCTACCGGTGTGCCATTCCCGTCGGTCAGGTTCAACGTTCCGCCACTTTCCAACCAGTCGCGCATGCTGCCGATACCAACAAGGTGGGCACCCGCGACAATCGAACTGGCGGTGATCCATACCCCGTCGATCTCTTGCCCGATATAAGCGTCCAGCCCCAGGTTTTCGGCATAGCTCCACAACAGCGCGAACCATTGGTCCGCCGCCGCATCCTGCACGCCGGGATTGGCCAGAAACGCGCCGGTGCTGGTGATGCCGTTCTTGCCGGTCCACGCGGTGATCTGATTGTCGAACGGGTTGCCGTCATGCACGACATAACCCAGATCCACCAGCGCTGCCTCGCCAAACTGGTACGCGCCCAGGAATCCGGCCGCGCTGACCACGCTGTAATTGCCTGACGATTCGCGCTGAATCAGCGCGGCACGAAAATCTTCATAAGTCTTAACCATCTGCCCGGCCTGTTTTTGCCTATTCAGGCAAGCCTAACGGCGCAATGCGGCAGAATTGAGGGCGTCAGAGCTTTGACGAGATGATCCCGGTATTAAAACCGCCCATCCGCAGCTCGCCAAACAACCGCTGGTATTCAATTTTGGGGCACCGGTTCTGCACCACGTCCAGCCCCGCGGCCTCGGCCTTGGCGGCGGCCTCTGCATGGCTGACGCCAATCTGCATCCAAACTGTCTTCAACCCCGGAAAACTTTCCATCGCCTCGTCCACAATAGGCGGTACGAATTCAGATCGGCGAAAGATATCAACCATGTCCACCTTCGTGTCGGCGGGGATGTCTGACAACGAGGCATAGACCGTTTCGCCGAACAAGGTTTCGCCTGCGGCCACCGGGTTTACCGGGATCACACGCTTGCCCTTCCGGCCAAGATATCGCGCAACGTAATAGCTGGGCCGAACGGGGTTCAGAGACACGCCCACAACGGCGATGTTCTGCGCCCGTGTCAGCAGCTTGCGAAGATACGGATCTGAATAGTCACTCATGCCGGCACTCAACCAGAAAAAAGCGCCCGATCCAAGAGGACGGGCGCCAGTTGTGGAACGAGGGACAGTGAAAGCACGACGGTTCCGGTTTCGTGCCTCACGTGAATAGATAGGTACGTCTTTCGACAGGTCCAAACGATGTAATAGAAGTGTGAAGGACTGTTTAACTGTTCGTGAGCCTGGCCTCTGTCGCGGCGCGGGCCGCATAAAGCGCTACGGCGGCGGCATTTGACACGTTGAGAGAGCCAAAGTCGCCCGAGAACGGGATACGGGCCAGCACGTCACACAGTTCGCGCGTGCGGGCGCGCAGTCCGGGCCCTTCTGCCCCCATCACCAGTGCCAGAGGGCGGTCGGCCTCGGCCAGGGCGGCGTCATGCAGGGCCACCTGTCCTTCGCCATCCAGCCCGATCATGTAATAACCCATGTCGCGCAATTGCAGCATCGTGTCGCCAAGATTCTTAACCCGCAGGTAAGGCTGCCGCTCTAACGCGCCGGACGCGGTTTTCGCCAGCGCCCCGGTTTCCGGTGCCGAATGGCGGTGCGGCGCAATCACCGCGCGGGCTCCGAACACCTCGGCCGAGCGTAGGATCGCACCCACGTTATGCGGGTCGGTCACCCGGTCCAGCAGCACCAACCGAGGCATCCCCTCGCCACCAATTGCAACGTCGCTGAGGCTGCCCCAGTTCAGCGGCTTCACCTCCAGCGCCGCGCCCTGGTGGACGGATCCCGGATCCAACGGCACCGGAAATTTTCGCGGGTCCGCCATTTCGGGCTCGATCCCACCGGCGGCAATCGCCTCGACCAGCTTGTCGGCGGCGTTGCGGGTCAGCACCAGCCGCAGTTTTTGACGCGCCGGGTTCATCAACGCATCGCGAACTGCATGCAGGCCAAACAGCCAAACGGTCTCTGCCGCGGCTGCGCGTTTGGCACGTTCTTTTTCAACTACCCAAGCCGGTTTTTTCATGGTCACGGGACCCTTTCGTTCAGGTCGGCGAACATGACGAGTTGAAACCGGAACCGCAAGCAATTTTCATGTTGACGCCCTTGCCGGTCGGGGCTATCCAGCACGCCAGGTTGGGCGACAGGCCGCAAGGTGTGGCAGGGGACTGTAACTCCCTCGAGGCGACTCACGCCTGGTTCGATTCCAGGGTCGCCCACCATTTCTTCTTTTTTCGGGTCACCTCAACCTGCCGTAGCTTCGTGACTATCTCTTCGGGCTTTGGTCGCTTGTTGGGCAAGTGTTTCCTCGCTGCGCTCCTAAACGCAGCGGAGGCCGACTTCAGTGGGGGAGGATCAGATTGTGGATGACTGCACCCGTGGGGCACTGGCAACAGTCGTGGATCGCTGGTTGTCCGGGGCGCGGATGATCCGTGAACTGGACAACCTGATCCGGCGTTGCGTTCAGCCAGATATGATTGGCAGCGACAATGGAACGGAGATGACATCTCACGCGTTTCTCCGATGGTGCCAGGATACGGGTGTCGGCTGGCACTACTTCACGCCCGGTAAGTCAGTGCAAAACGCGTTCGTGGAAAGCTCTAATGGCCGTCTGCGAAACGCAGTGTCTGAATGAACTTATCTTCGGCAATCTCGCCGAAGCCCGACAGATCATTGAAAACTGGAGGATCGACTCAATACACAGCGACCACACAAATCACTTGGCGGATTGGTTCCAGCCGTTTACGCCAATCTCGACCGTGCCACCCGGCCCGCTTCGCTAGAGCTACGCAAGAGCTCCGCGCGGCAGGCCTAATCCACCTTTGCCACAAATCGCACCTGAAATGGGAGTGCTGCAGCTCCTATGCAAAGCGCCTGCGAGCCAAAGGAACTCGGCAGGATTTCTTTGCTTGGTCCCACCAGTTTCTGAACCGCATAACTCAGCTTTCGCGTCGTATCAGACGAGTAGGCTGAAGAGATCACCACGATGGGCGTCGTGATGAATTGCGCGAGGGATTCAATCCGCTCAACCAAAGCATCTGCGGTGTCATCGAGCCATTTTTCCGAATTTGTACCGTCGTTATGAACAAGGTTGTCTTTCCCTTTGGCGACGTTCCCAGAGTAAATTCTGCCGTCCAAACAAACACGAGTGTGCAGGTCGGTATCGACAAAACATTGCAAATAGTCAGTGCCTTTGCGCGCCGCACCAAAGATCGCCTCGGCGCTCACAAGCGCAGTCATTTCTTCCTGAATATGAACATCCCGCCCGACTAAGGATGTCAGAAAGCTCTCCAGATTTGCAGCGTCGAGTTCTGTCTCCGAGATCGCCATTCTCGCGTTTGGCCGGGGTAAGGTGAGGCCGACTCCGATCAGTCGAGACCATCTCCTTTTGCCGCAATCCACCTCTAGCGTTTTGATCATCTGTTTAATGGCTTCGTGCAAGGCCTCCGACGAAGTGTCAGCGAGACCCTGGCTCAAGCCTGCCACCTCTTGGCCAAGTAGGTTTACAACAATGGCAGTGACCTCAGTGCTGCGAACGTTCAGCCCGATGGCAAATGCACCGTTCGGGTTGAGGTTGATTGGCCTGCTCGGAGGACCCACTCGCCCCTTTACCGCGTTCCCTTTTACAATTAGCTTTTCGGCCTCGAGGGCGCGAACAATCACTGAGATTGTCTGAGCCGACAAACCGCTTGCCTGCACCAGTTCGTTTCGCGTCATGCCGTCACATTGAAGCAGCATCGACATGATCAGACGTTCGTTCAAACTGCGCGCGACCATTTGATTCATGCCGCTGGCATCGCTGGAGCGTCGGACGGGCGGTGGTGGCGAAAATCTCATATCAGGCAAGACGCGCTCCTAACTTTGATCGAAGGTAGCGCATTATCCTGGCCAACCAATGGATGCAATTTCTTCTGCAATAGCGTGTCCTAAATCACTATGCGCCTGTGCATCTAAATGAAACCCGTCCTCGTTCGAAGACTTCACAACCAGGGCTGAATCGAAAAAATGCGCCTCATGCGCGTTTGCAATTCGTTCGAAATGAAGGGCAAGGGACCTGGATTTTTCATAGGCGCCCTCAAAAACAGGTGCCCATTCTTTCAAATCAGGTGCAGTTGGAGGCGGAGCGACCACCAGTATTTCAGGGATCCGACCATCTACGCCAGCAGGCATTGATTTGATATCCGTGATCAATGCGCCGACTCCCATGGCAATTTCCCCAGGGGTTTTGTTGAAACGAATTTTTAGATCATTTGTGCCAAGCATGATAACGATCAAGTCAAGCGGTTTGTGGCTCATGATACAGGGGCGCAAATAGGACCGACCGTTTTTTTCGGCACCCTCAATTGGATCGTCACTCACGGTTGTTCGACCACTCAAGCCTTCTTCGATAACAAGCCAATCTAACCCAAGGAGCTTACGCAACACCCCTGGCCAACGCACGTCATGGCGATACCGGTCGTCCGGCTTATTTGCGGTGGTTTGTCCGTAAGTGTTTGAGTCACCGTAACATAACACTGTTCTCAAAATTCTTTCCTCCTGACAGCGCCTCTCGAAGACTGGCTTATCAACGATCCAGAGCACTGCTCTGAGCACCGAAGGTATCGAAACCAGACGTCACACGTCAATAGTAATTCAGTCTGAATAATTATTGACAAAGAGCCTGAATCGATGGTTGATGGTCCAGGTCGGACAAAGCTCGGGAGGAGACCGAAGCGGGAACTTCGACGAGCAAGGAGGTAAAAAATGTTCTCAAACCTGATCAAGTCGCTCACCGTCGGTGCGGCGGTTGCCATGTCATCGGTTGTCCCTGCCGTTGCAGACAATGACGGCCCAATACTTGTCGTCAGTGGCCCTCTTTCTTGGCCGTTTTTCGCGGCAGTCAAGCAAGGTTTCGATGAAGGCGCAGAAACCTTTGGTATCGACTACCAATACATTGCCGTCACCGATACATCCAACATGACAAGCGACTACCCACGGTTGCTCCAACAGGCGATAAGCCGTAATCCGAGCATGTTACTTGTGGGCGAATTCTTTCCAGATGGAATGGATCCACTGATCCGCGAAGCGACCGCTGCCGGTATTCCTGTTCTCATCCACAATTCAGGCCAGACGCTGTGGCAAGACAATGGTTCTATCGGATTTATCGGGGAAGACCCTTTTCAGATGGGGTACAAAGCGGGCGAGATCCAGGCCGAAGCTGGCGTAAAGCTGGGGCTTTGCTTTAACCAAGTGCCCGGAAACCCGACGGTTGAAGAGCGCTGCAATGGATTCGTCGCCGCAATGGAAGCAGCGGGTGTAGAAACGATCTATCAAACGATCGGTACAGGCGATGCCACCAACCCTCAGGCCATGACCCAAGCAATTAAGGGCACGCTGCAAGCCAATCCCGGAATCGACGGAATCTACACACTTAATGCGGTTCCGGCGATGTCAGCACTGCGGGCGGTAGATGAGGTGGGTCGCAAGGGTGACGTTTTGATTGGGACCGCCGATCTTTCAAACGAGGCATTGATTGCGATCAAGAACGGTGATTTGGCCTTTGCAATGGATCAGCAGCCTTACCTTCAGGGTTTTATGTCCATGCAGGTTGCGTTCCAGTTCCTGAACTATGGTCTGCAGCCAATTGGGCACGTCAAAACTGGACCACTGGTGATTGATAGTTCGAATGTCGATGCCACACTCGAAGTCAACAAAAAGCACGCAGGGGTGCGCGGGGCTTCTTAAGCCCCCCATTCTAACTCTCTTTGAAGGTTAAAAAGAGTGACCAAATACCTAAAAAAACCGGAGACGGGCGCGTTCGCAGCCTTTCTCCTCACCTACGTGTTCTTTGCGCTGGCTACCCCGGGAACGGGATTTGTTTCCATCAACGGTACAGCAGGCTGGCTAAACCTCGCAGCCGAGCTGGGGATCGTCGCGATACCAGTCGGCCTGCTCATGATCTCGGGTGAGTTCGATCTTTCAATAGGGTCGACGGTCGGCGCCGCTTCGATGATCCTGGCCTTGGGTACCAACCAATTCGGCGGACCAACATGGCCAATGATTGTACTGGCTTTGACCGCCGGTGGATTGATCGGCCTTTGTAACGGCTTGGTTGTTGTCAAAACAAAATTGCCCTCTTTCATCGTAACCTTGGCGACGAATTTCATTGTAATCGGTGCGACGATGGGCACTTCTCGCTTAATCGCGAATGTGACGTCTTCTTCAATATTTGCTTCAGATAGCGCTAAAATGGTTTTCGCTTTCCGGTGGGGACAGGCGAACATTTCAATCCTTTGGTGGCTGTTGATTGCATTTATTGGCTATCGGGTGTTGTCACGTACAGCTTTTGGAAATTGGATTTATGCAACCGGTGGAAACGAGGACTCTGCCCGCGCGGCAGGTGTGCCCGTTGAGCGCGTGAAGATCACGTTGTTTGTCGCAACGGGTGTTGCTGCGGCTTTGGTGGGTATTCTACAGGGGATTCAGTGGAATTCAGGCAATTCGACCTACGGCATGGGGTACGTCTTTCAAGCGCCGATTGTTGCGGTCATCGGCGGTGTGCTTTTGACCGGAGGCTATGGCTCTGTGGTGGGCATCGTGTTCGGCACCGCCTTGTTTGGCGTAATCTCAAGCGGGATTTTCTATACCGGCTGGAACACCGATTGGATCCAACTTTTCCTCGGCTTGTTGCTGGCACTCGCGGTGTTGGCCAACAACTACGTGCGCCGACTCGCGCTGACGTCGAAATAGGAGCTGCGTATGACACATCCACTCATGGAGCTGCGAAATGTCGACAAGTTTTTCGGTTCGACGAAAGCTTTGAAAGACATTTCGATGCAGGTTCACCCAGGCAAGATCCTTTGTTTGCTGGGCGACAACGGCGCAGGTAAATCTACGCTTATTAAAGTGCTTTCCGGCTACCATCAGCCCACCAATGGCACAGTGTTGTTTGAAGCCTCAGAAACCCGTTTCACGGGCCCAAGAGACGCAAGGCAGCGTGGTATTGCGACGGTTCACCAGAATGTCGGCTCCATTCCCTTGATGAGCGTGGGGCGCAATTTCTTCCTTGGCGCAGAGCCGATCAAAGGCAAGTGGCCATTTCGCAGCATCGACACCAAAAAGGCCAACAAAATTGCAGTCGAACAAATGCGGAAATTTGGCCTCACGCGGGTTGAAAATGGCGACCAATTGGTCGGAACAATGTCGGGTGGAGAGCGCCAAGTCCTGGCAATCGGGCGCGCGATGTATTTCGGGGCCAAGATGTTGATCCTGGATGAGCCCACGTCGGCCTTGGGCGTCAAGGAAGCCTCAATGGTTCTCAAAATGATGCGAGTGGCGCGTCAAAACGGTGTTGGTATTGTCTTCATCACGCACAACGCACGCCACGCTATGAGCGTTGGCGATGATTTCTGCGTTCTTATCCAAGGCGAAGTCGCGGCTCGCTTCAAGCGTAATGAAAAGTCACGTGAGGACGTATTGAACCTTATGGCTGGCGGCGAAGACATGACGGCCCTTGAAGACGACCTCGAACAGATTGATTGACGCATGAGCTACTTCATAGGTGTTGATGTTGGAACACAAAGCGCGCGCTGGTGTCTTTGATGCAACCGGTCAGCTCATCGCCTCACATTCCGAGGCGGTCGATGTCTGGCGACCGGCGACTGACTTTGCTCTGTAATCCTCAGAACAGGTTTGGGATGCGGTTTGTACTTCTGTAAAGTCAGCGCTTTCCATATCCACTGTCGCCGCGAGCGATGTTGCTGGTATTGGATTTGACGCCACCTGCGCTTTGGTGCTTGTAGGGGAAGATGGTTAAGGTGTTTCGGTCGCTCCTAAGGGAGATCAGAGGCAAGATTTTATTCTCTGGGCAGGCCACGGTGCGGCGGTTATTGCGACAGAAATCAACGCAACAGCGCATGAACTACTGCAGGTTTCTGGGGGCACAATATCCCCGAAATGCAACTTCCAAAACTCTGCTAGCTCAAACGCAACCGTCCGGAAAGCTGGCAACGCACAAAGCATTTCTTTTCTTTGCCGGACTGGCTCACATGGCGCGCAAGTGGTTCACTCGCACGCTCTCAATGCTCTGTGGTCTGTAAAAGGACATATCGTGGCAGCGGTAAAGGCCATCCCTGCCGCCTGCAGTTGCATCGTGGCGTTGGAAAAGCGGTGCAGACCGCCTGCATAATCGTAATGCAGATGGGTGACGATAACTCTCGTGATCCAACATGCGGACTCCAGTGCCACAAAGAATCATAGCGAAAGCTCAAACCAGTGGCCCAAGAACGGGGCTAAACATTCGCTCGCAATGCCATCACCAACGCCCTACCCACATCTGTCTTATTGGCCGTACCGCCCAAGTCTGAAGTGCGGGTCTCGGCACTGGAAAGCGTTGAATCTACGGCGGCCATCATCGCGCCGGCAACATTGATATATGCCTGATTTTCGTGGCAATGTCCCAACCATTCGAGCAAAAGGGCTGCGCTTTGCACTAGTCCCAGTGGGTTCGCCAGCCCGAGGCTTCCCGACAAGGCCACGGCGAGGTTCGACAGGATGTCGCCAAACATATTGGAGACCAGAATTACACCGAATTTCTGCGGCGAGGTGTAGATATCTGCCGCCATCGCGTCGATATCCACTTCGCGCCGTTCAACGTTCGGGTACGCCTGTGCGACCAAGCGCGCGTCTTCCATGAACAGCCCGTTCGACACCTGAAGCACATGCCGCTTTGGCAAATCCGTTGCGCACCGCGCCTTTGGCCGCAGGAGAGCCGCCGGAGATCTTGGCCATCAAAGCGTCGCGCTCGGCGGGTGGGTTGATCGAGACGCTGAAGAACGGCTGCACCGATTTGGTGTCAAGGGCGGTGGCTTCGATCTCGGCAAAGGCGCGTTCGAGCGGAGCGAGAGGCAGCGCCTTCAGCCCCAATGCCACCCGAAAGATGCGATCCCCCTTAATGCATCCAAAAGCTGGTCGCGCAGCTCCTTCAGAAAGGCATGGCAGTCGCGGATTTTAGCGCGCAGGTCATCGTCCAGCACCGGCTGGTCTTCCGCGGCCTTGGCCGCGCGCTTGAACTGGGCAACGCGCGGACGTGTCATCAACAAAGCCAGGGTTTTTGCGCGGACATTTGTGGTCTCGGCGGGCACCCTCTGCGCCGTCCTGCGCCGCTTCGCCGCCTGCGCCAAATCCGCCTGGCGCAAAACCGCGCTCTTGGGCGTGCCGCCCGTCGCCGCCTCGATCAAGGCATGCTCCTCCGGCGTGCCCCGGATCGTGGTGCGATGATCGGACCTGCGGGACATGGCGGGCGGCAATTCTCCAAAAGAAAACCCGTCACTCGAAACGAAGGCCGGCTGGGGGTGAGTGTGATGGGTTTATGTGGTCGGTGTGGACGTCAGTCGGGCGGCTACTGGGGGGGGTCGATGTCATCAGAAGAAAGCACCGCGCGCCTACTCAAAACCTCCTCCCATCGTTCCAGCTCCGCAAAGAACGCATCCCAATGGTTCGAAACACCTCCTCCAATGCTGCGCAATTTTCTCAGACAGTGTGAAACGGCGCTTAGGCGCGGAAAAGTTCTGGTCGTTCTTCGGCCAGCGGGGCCAAGCGCTCGGCGACCAGATCCAGGTGCGCCTCCATCGCGGCCTGCGCGGCGGCGGCATTGCCGGCACGGATGGCGCTCATGATCGCGGCATGTTCGGCAAGGGTGGATTCCACCCGCCCTTCCTGCGGCAAGATCAGGTGGCGCGCGCGGGTCAGCTGCAAAGAAACCGTGCGCACCAACGTACCCGCCCGCTTGTACCCGGTGAATTGAAACAACAGGGCGTGAAACGCTTCGTCCACCTCGAAGAACGCCTGTAAGTCGCCCTCGCCCGCCTGAAAGGTCAACAGACGCAGGTTTCGCTCCAGCGCCTCCATCTGGTGCGCATCACGGTGCGCGGCGACGTGGCGCACGGCCGCCACTTCCAGCGCGGTGCGCAAGAAGCTGGCCTCGTAAATCTCGTCCAACGACAGATACGTCACGCGCGAGCCTGACTGAGGCACGATATCCACCAGCCCATCGGCAGACAGCCGGGCAAAGGCCTCGGTCAGGGGGGATCGCGACACGCCCAACCGCTCGCTCAGTTCGGGTTTGCGCAGGATCGCACCGGGCGGCGCGGCCATTGTCATGATCGCCCGCAACAAAACGGCATAGACGCGTTGTGCCAAAGTGCCTTGGAACCCTGACAGGTCGGACAAGGCGTCCATATCGATCATCGGAGTGGTGGGTGCTTCCTGAATTGACATACTAGCATGTTAGTGACAAATTGTGCTCTGTCAATTCTAGCCATGAGCCACCAAATGACCACACCTGCACCTGCGACGTTGATCCTTCATGACACTGACAACGTGATCATTGCCCTGAAAGACCTTGAAGCGGGCGCAAATGTGGATGGATTGGGCGTGCCGCTGGTCAAGTCCGTACCACGGGGGCACAAAATTGCCAGCGCGCCGATAGCAGCCGGTCAAGTAGTGCGCCGCTATGGTCAGATCATCGGGGCGGCCACCCAGGACATCGAACCGGGCGAACATATCCACGTGCATAACCTTGGTATGGGCGCGCATCAGCAAGACTATGCCATTGGCGCCGACGTGACGCCCCTGCCCCAGGGTGACACAACACGCAGTTTCAACGGCTTCCACCGGGCCACGGGTAAAGTGGGCACCCGCAATTACCTTGGCATCCTGACCTCGGTGAATTGCTCGGGTTCAGTGGCGCGTTTCATTGCCGAGGCAGCAACGCGCAATGGTTTGCTGGACGAATTTCCAAATGTTGATGGGATCGTGCCCATCGTGCACGGAACCGGCTGCGGCATGTCCGGAACCGACGAGGGCTATGACACCCTGTTTCGCACCATCGCGGGCTATGCCCAGCACCCCAATTTCGCCGGTATCCTTCTGATCGGGCTGGGCTGCGAGGTGATGCAAGTGGCCGACCTGGTTGGAGGGCAACCGATCCGCCCAGACGGCGCATTGCGTTACATGACGATCCAGAACACCGGTGGCACGCAGGCCACCATCGAACGGGGGTTGAAAGAGATCCGTGAACTGGCCGAGATCGCCAATGCCTGCACCCGCGCGCCCGCGCCGATCTCGGATCTGGTGGTGGGGATGCAATGTGGCGGCTCAGACAGCTATTCCGGCATCACCGCGAACCCGGCGCTGGGATATGCGTCCGACATGTTGGTCGCGGCAGGTGGCACCACCATCCTGTCGGAAACGCCCGAAGTTTACGGGGCCGAACACCTGCTGACCCGGCGCGCCGTCAGTCCCGAGGTGGGCCAGAAACTGATTGATCGCATCCATTGGTGGGAAGACTACGCCGACCGCAATGGCGGCGAGATGAACAATAATCCCAGCCCCGGCAACAAGCGGGGCGGCCTGACGACGATCCTCGAGAAATCACTGGGTGCTGTGGCCAAGGGCGGCACAGCCCCGATGAGCGGCGTCTACAAATTTGCAGAACCGGTCACAACAAAGGGGTTCGTCTTCATGGACAGCCCCGGATTTGATCCGGTGTCAGTCACCGGTCAGATCGCCTCGGGCTCGAACATCATCGTGTTCACCACCGGGCGCGGCTCGGTTTCGGGCTATCAGCCAACACCCGGCATCAAGCTGGCCACCAATTCCGAGATGTATACCCGTATGGCCACCGATATGGATGTGAACTGTGGCGACATGGTCGACGCAGGCGTTTCGATGGCCGACAAAGGCACCGAGATTTTCGAGCTGATCATCCGGGTTGCATCGGGCGAGGCGTCCAAATCCGAACAGCTGGGTTATGGTGGTGTGGAATTCGTGCCCTGGCAAATCAGTGCTGTGATGTGACCCGTCACAGCATCTGAACATATTCGATGATCACACCACGCGTCGAAAACGGGTGCACAAAATTGCACAGGAAATTGCCCGCGCCTTTGACCGGCTCTTCGTTCAACATACGGATGCCACGTTCGGCCAGCCGGGCCTGCTGAGCCACGATATCATCGGTTTCGTATGCAAAATGGTGAAGCCCGCCAGCCGGCGGATTGAAGTCCGCCAACGGACCGCCATCCGGCACCACCAATTCAATGGCAGAACTGCCCTGCGGCGCTTTCAGAAAAATGCACCAGCATGAAAACGCATCGACAAAGCCGCGATAGTCTTCTTCATGGCCAAAATTGCGCATGAAATCCGTGGCAGACTCAAAATCATGCATCACAATGCCAACGTGGTGAACCGTTCCGGTTTCAATGGACATACAGAAAATCCCCTGTTCGAATCGTCACAACCCTAGATCGGTTCCGCGCAAAAATGTGCAAGTAATGTGAAGTTTGCCACCCCCTCTTTGCATCCTTTGCGCGGACATGCTGTAAGTAGGGCAATTCAAGACAACTATTTGGCGGTAATCATGGAAGAAACTATTGGCCCTGACGCGGTGTTTGTACCGGGTTCGTCTGGTCACTTGGTCGTTGTGTTCGGCTCGTTGGCATCGGTTTATACCAAGACATACGAGGGGTATGACTTTTTCGCTGGGCGCGACGACAACGCGCTGTTCATCCGCGATACCGGCCCGTTGGCCTTTCATAATGGTTTTACCGGCCTCACCAACAATATCGAAGAGAATGTCGAGTTTCTGAAGGTGTTTCGCAGCCGCGTCGGCGCCGAGCGCACCACCTTTGTCGGGATCTCATCGGGTGGCTACGCCGCGATTTTGCTGGGTGCATTGCTGGGTATTGATGATGTGATCGCCGTGAACCCCGTGACCGTCTGGGATCCGGCCATTGCTGCACAGAAGAACATAGGCGAGCGCATTCCGCGGTCCTTTGCGCAGCTCAACGAGTTTTATGCGCGAAGCGGGACGGCACCGAAATACCTTGATTTGCAGCAGGTTTTGGCAGACCACCCGGACGGGATCAAACTGGTTGGCCTTCACTACGGCGTCGAAGATGCCATCGACTCCGCGAATGCCAAACATCTGGAAGGGGCACCTTCCGTTGCGCTTGCCGCGCATTCCTGTCCCGTCCATTCGTTGTTGGCTGCAACGATGATCGAACAGGGCGTGATGGCGCACCACATGAACACCCCGTTGGCGCAACTGACCGAAGATTACAAAGCTTTTTCCTGATCCAGGGATGCCAGGGCGCGTTCCAGGTCCTGGAATGAACTCACCGTAAATGCCACTTCCAGTGGCAGCTTGCGGCCAAGGTTGATCTCAAGCTCCATGATCATGCGGACATGGGCCATCGAATCCCATCCGGGCACGGTGTCCATGTCTGCGGTCTGCAGATCAAATGCGTCATCCAGCTTGAAGAACGTCCTGAAAAAGGTGGGCAGGGGCACCCCAGAGCCCGTCTTTGGCGCAGGTGCTGCCAAACCACCTGTTGCCAATGGATTGGGTTTGGTCGCCAGCGGGTTGCCGCCCGTGGCAAGGGGATTTGGTTTCGTTGCAAGCGGGTTCGGTTTCGTCGCAAGCGGGTTCGGTTTCGTCGCAAGCGGGTTCGGTTTCGTTGCAAGCGGGTTCGGTTTCGTCGCAAGCGGGTTCGGTTTCGTCGCAAGCGGATTCGGTTTCGTCGCAAGCGGGTTCGGTTTCGTCGCAAGCGGGTTCGGTTTCGTCGCAAGCGTATTGGGCGCCGCTTCGGCCGGCTTTTCGATCACGTCGAAATAGTCCGGCACGTCGGCCGCCCCGCCGGCCAGATCCCACAGCCACAGCGCGCCATCCTCGCCCGCGTCGTGCGAGCGGGCAAAGCCTGTGCCCTCGAACACGCCGCGCGCCGGGGTGTTGCGCTTGGTGTTGATCACCTGCCCCAGCAGCGCATGTGCGCCCTTCGACTTGGCAAATCCCGTGGCCCAGGCCAGCACCGCGTTTTCCAGCGTGCGGCCCAGAATGCGGCAGCTCAACAGGAAACTGTCCACCCACATCGCCCCGTCACGCCGCCCGACGCCCAACATCGGATCATCGGCATAGGCCGCCATCGCCGCGTCGTCGCGCAGCACCAGAACCCCCATCAGCTCGTATGGCAGGTTGCGATCTTCGGCCCCGATGGCAAAGACATGCCCGCCCTCGGCAATGATCGCGTCCAGCGCCGTGGCGTCGTGGCGCCGCGTGGTCACGTTGAACTGGTTGGTCTTCTGGAACAGCTGCAGCACCCGCTGGCGGTTGGTCTTGCCAAACGGTTCAATCGTCAGCTTCATTTCCAGATGGCGATAGAAATCGTCCAGATTGTCAAACGCCGCACGCGCGGTTTTCTCGGCCACGCGGGTCTTGTACTGCGCGCTGCGCTTGATGTCGGACGAGGTCAGTTGCAGACATTCCAGAAACGGGTTGGTCAGCAGCCAATTGGCCAGCTGCGCGGGGCTGTCGGGGAAGTCGGGCACAATCACCTCGGGCAGCGCGCCCTGAACCTTGCCGCGTTCCACCGGGTTGTCGTCAATGAACATGCACGAGGCCGGGCCCAGCGCGATCTCGTCCAGCATCTCCGAGATGTTGATCGCCTTTTCCGTCCAGTTGATCCGGTGGGTGACAAAATCATCGGGCCGCAGCGCCATCTCAGGGTGGTCGGCCAGCGCCTGCAACGCCAGGTCTTGGTCGTTTTTCGAGGCCAGCGTCAGCGCGATCCCGCGATCGGCCAGCGCACGCAGGGCCTGCTGAAAGCTGCGATAGGCCGAACCGGGATAGGCGCCGCCGATCTGAATGCCCTCGATCCCGTCCTCGCCCAGAACCCCGCCCCACAGAGTGTTGTCCATGTCGATCACCAGCATCCGCGCCGTCATGCCGCGCAGGTTCAGCAAAGCGCCCAGCACCTTGTTGGCCGCATGCCGGGCGAAGGTCTCGGAAAACGGCGCGCGGGCCATGTGCCAGAACTCGCCCGGATCGGCCTGCGCCCGGCCAACCTCGGCCAGCATCGCGGCGGCATCCAGCAGATAGGTATCGGCCATCTCGGCCACTGCGGCGGCCAGCCGTGCATTGGCCTTGGCAATCAGCGCACCGGCGCCATGGTCCTGCCCGGCATCGGCCAGCCCCAGAACCGGCGGATGAAACGCAACCAGCGAGAACACCAAAAGCGGCCCCGGCAACGCCTCGCGGGCAGAGGCGATCATCTGCATCAGCGGCTCAAGCGCGGCGTCCAGATAGGCCTCGGGCTCGGTGATCGACAGCGGGTGCAGCAGCGCCTCGGCCAGGCAATCCTCGGCCCGTTCCACAATCACGGTGGCGGCCGGGCCCTGTGCCATCGCCTGTTTCAGCGGCGATTGGTCGGCGGGGCGCAGCAGCTCCATCCGGGCGGTGCCGAAATCGGGCACTTGGGTTTGCAGGGCGATGCCATGGTCGGCGGCACGCGCGCCCAGCGCGGCGGCAAAGAAATCGAGGTTGGTGGATCCCAGCACGGCCAGCTGGCCCAGTTCGCGAATGGCAGGGGCGGTCATTCGGACACCTCTTGAATAAATCGGATCTAACAAATTGAACGGCCGAACCCTAGGACCGCTCTGCCGCTGGGGCAAGTGACGCCCGCAGTTTTTCACAAAAACTTGGCTGCGATACGCGGGGATTCGCCGCCGCGTCATATCGTTGCCCGCTTGCCAATCGCCGGGCAACCATGCCACGTTGGCGCCAACAGCCAACGGGAGGCTAAGGCATGGGTGAAACCATGGATATCCAAGATACCAACACGACGGTTTCCGGGGCGGCCCTGCCGCAGGTGGGCCACACCCGCAATCCCGGCATGGCGCTGGACATGGATTGGGTGAAAAGCGTTCAGGCCAACACCTCGGCCATCGAACGGCGCGCCAAAACACTGCCCGGGCGGCGGTCGGTCAAGAAGGCGTATCAGGCCGCGTGGCTCTTGAAGGCCATCACCATGATCGACCTGACCACCCTGTCGGGCGACGACACGGCGGGCCGGGTACGGCGGTTATGTGCCAAGGCAGCGCATCCGGTGCGCCCCGATCTTCTGGACGCGCTGGGGATGGGGCCGATCACCACCGGTGCGGTCTGCGTTTACCACGACATGGTCGAAACCGCCGTTAACGCGCTGGAGGGCACAGCCATCCCGGTGGCTGCCGTGTCTACCGGTTTCCCCGCGGGCCTGTCGCCCCTGCATCTGCGCATTGAAGAGATCCGCGAAAGCGTCAAGGCGGGCGCGGCCGAGATCGACATCGTCATCAGCCGCCGCCACGTGCTGTCGGGCAATTGGAAGGCGCTTTACGACGAAATGGCCGCCTTCCGCGAGGCCTGCGGCGAAGCGCATGTCAAGGCGATCCTGGCCACCGGCGAGCTGGGCACCCTGCGCAATGTCGCGCGCGCCAGCTATGTCTGCATGATGGCCGGGGCCGATTTCATCAAGACCTCAACCGGCAAAGAGCCGGTCAACGCCACCCTGCCCGTCAGCCTGACGATGATCCGCGCCATCCGCGACTATCACGCGCGCACCGGGTACCGGGTGGGCTATAAACCGGCGGGCGGCATCTCCAAGGCCAAGGACGCGCTGGTTTACCTGAGCCTGATCAAGGAAGAGCTGGGCCCGCATTGGCTCAGCCCCGAGATGTTCCGCTTTGGCGCCTCGTCCCTTTTGGGCGATATCGAGCGTCAGCTGGAACACCACGTCACCGGCCAGTATTCGGCCAGCTACCGCCACGCGATGGGGTAAAGTAATCAGTTTAGGAGTGACTACTGATGAGATTCTTAAAATTAGTTCTTTCCGGGATTCTTCTCTGCAGCTGCGCAACCAGCTTCACAGTTCCTGTTACAGGTACGATTGGGAAAACGCCTGCTCAGGGAAATGCAACAGCACGGCTTTCTGGCGAAGGTGATTTTTGGGTAGCAACAATCGACGGCCTGAGGTGCGAAGGTAAATATGATTCGCTCGACACAACACCAACGATTGTCGTCCCCACGACGTGCAATGATGGTCGATCCGGTACTCTCTTGATTACACGGTCCTTGCGTGGAATTTCTGGGACTGTAACAGGGAAGCTAAATGACGGCACGCAGGGGCGATTTGTTTTTGGCGATCTGAGCTTTTCTCAAGCTTTCGGCGAAACGACAACTAACACCGCTAACTAACTGGTACTCGGATGGAAATAGAACAAGTATTCGAAACCATGGATTACGGCCCCGCGCCCGAAAGCGCGGCCGAGGCGCTGGCGTGGCTGGTGGATGGCGGCGACCGGTTTGGCCATTTCATCGGCGGCACCTTTACCGAGCCTGCCGACGGGTTCGAAAGCTGCAACCCGGCCAGTGGCGAGGTGCTGGCGACACTCAGCCAGGCCACGCAGGATGACGTGGACGCCGCCGTGGATGCCGCGCGCAAGGCGCAGGCACCCTGGGCGCGCAAATCGGGCCACCAGCGGGCGCGCTATCTTTATGCCATCGCCCGGCTGATCCAGAAACACAGCCGCCTGTTTGCGGTGCTCGAAACGCTCGACAACGGCAAGCCGATCCGCGAAAGCCGCGATATCGACATCCCGCTGGTGCACCGCCATTTCTATTATCACGCGGGCCTTGCCCAGCTGATGAATGACGAGTTGCCCGGCATGGCGCCCCATGGCGTGTGCGGTCAGATCATCCCGTGGAACTTCCCGCTGCTGATGCTGGCCTGGAAGGTCGCGCCTGCACTGGCGGCCGGCAACACCGTGGTGCTGAAACCGGCCGAATACACCTCGCTGACCGCGCTGCTCTTCGCCGATATCTGCCAGCAGGCGGGCCTGCCCAAGGGCGTGGTGAATATCGTGACCGGCGACGGCGCGGTGGGCGAGATGATCGTGAACCACTCCGGGATCGACAAGATCGCTTTCACCGGCTCCACCTCGGTTGGCCGCCGTATCCGCGAGGCGACGGCGGGCAGCGGAAAGGCTCTGACGTTAGAGCTGGGCGGTAAATCCCCTTATATCGTCTTCGACGACGCCGATATCGACAGTGCTATCGAAGGTCTGGTGGATGCGATCTGGTTTAACCAGGGTCAGGTCTGCTGTGCCGGATCGCGCCTGTTGGTGCAGGAAGGCATTGCCGAGGATTTCTATACCCGCCTCAAGGCGCGCATGGACAATCTGCGCATCGGTGACCCGCTGGACAAATGCATCGACGTGGGCGCGGTGGTCGACCCGGTGCAGCTGAAAACCATCACCGACATGGTCGATGCCAATACCGAAGGGCAGACCTATGTGGCCAAATGCCCGCTGCCTGAACGTGGTTCATTTTATCCGCCAACGCTGATCACCGGCCTCAGCCCCGCCGCGACGCTGATGCAGGACGAGATCTTTGGCCCCGTCCTTGTCGGCACCACCTTCCGTACGCCGGGCGAGGCTGTGGCGCTGGCCAATAACACCCGCTATGGGCTGGCCGCGACGGTCTGGACCGAGAATGTGAACCTGGCGCTGGACATCGCGCCGAAACTGGTGGCCGGGGTTGTCTGGGTGAACGCCACCAACCTCTTTGACGCGGCGGCCGGGTTCGGCGGGGTGCGCGAAAGCGGGTTTGGGCGCGAAGGTGGCTGGGAAGGCATTCAGGCCTTTCTGAAACCTGCCGCCAAGCCCAAGGCGCTGAAACCCATCGCCCCACATGCCCGCCCGGATGAACCCGAAGTGGCCGACCCGCTGGACCGTACCGCCAAGAACTATGTGGGTGGCAAGCAAGCGCGGCCCGATTCCGGCTATGCCACGCCCGTCTACACCGCGCGCGGGCGGCTGCTGGGCCATGTGGGCACCGGCAACCGCAAGGATATCCGCAACGCGGTGGAGGCCGCGCATAAGGCCGCTGGCTGGGCCAAAACCACCGGGCACCTGCGCGCGCAGATCCTCTATTACATCGCCGAGAACCTGTCGGCCCGCGCCGGAGAGTTTGCCACGCGTCTGAAAGACCTGACCGGCAAAGATGGCAAGGCCGAGGTTGAGGCCTCCATAGATCGCCTGTTCACCTATGCCGCCTGGGCCGACAAGTTCGACGGGGCGGCGCATGGCGTACCGATCCGCGGCGTGGCCCTGGCGATGAACGAACCCGTGGGCGTGATCGGCGCGCTTTGCGCGGATGAGGCGCCGTTGCTGGGCCTCGTCTCGGCCATGGCGCCCGCGATTGCCATGGGCAATACCTGCGTGCTGATCCCGTCAGAGCCCTACCCGCTGGCTGCCACCGATTTCTACCAGGTGCTGGAAACCTCGGACGTGCCCGGCGGTGTGGTGAACATCGTGACCGGCGCCCATGCCGATCTGGCCCCGACACTGGCCGGGCATATGGATGTGGATGCGGTCTGGAGCTTTTCGTCCACCAACCTCAGCGCGGAGATCGAAAAAGCCTCCACCAGCAACCTTAAACGCACATGGGTCAATAACGGCCACGCGCGCGATTGGGCGGGTGGGCACGACGCCAAAACCTTCCTGCGCGCGGCGACCGAGGTGAAAAACATCTGGATACCCTACGGCGAATAGGGTGCCGTGATGGCAGCCACGCTTGTCTATTTTGCCTTGGTACCGGTTTCGCTGCTGGTTGCGGCGGGTTTGGCTGTATGGGGCGTAATGTTTTCGGCGCGCGTTGGCAGGCTAAAACTGCTTCGGTGGCCTGCCCTGACCACGCTGCTTCTTTCGCCGATGATCTTTTTCGTCCTAGCGACTTTGGCGCATCAGGTTATGCATGTGGATTGTGGTCCGGCACAGGCAAAACCCGAGCACTCCCTGTGGTGCTATTGGTTCGCCGCGCCATAGCCACACCCCACCAATCAACGTCCAAACGCCGAACCCCACACGGTGCTGCGAGCGCGGGCGCGCCCGGACCAGCTGCCGTGATCTAGCGGATTGACGAGCGCGGGACCATCATGTCCAACAGCCCATCGCCGAAGATGCGCTTGATGTAATAAGCCGCGCGTGCGTCCATGTTTGGATGATACCGCCGGCGCGGTTTGGCATCGGTAAAGGCCTTGTGCACGGCATTGGCAATTGTCTCGGGCTTGGCGCCGTTGGCGATGCCATCGCTCCACTTCTTGCGGAAGGTTTTCATCTGGTGAGCATAGGCCGGGGCATTCTCGTGCTGCTCGCACTTGTCCAATGTCGGCAGGCTGGCCACGTCCAGATGGGTGCGGATATAGCCCGGCTCGATCAGTGACACCTTGATGCCGAACTCGGCCATTTCCTGCCGCAGCCCCTGCGCAAGGCCCTGCAGCGCAAACTTGGTGGCCGGGTACCAAGCCATGCCGCCCATGCCGACATGGCCCGCCGCGGACGAGCAGATCGCGATGCGCCCGGCCCCGGCCTTGCGCATATGCGGCAGAACCGCGGACACGACGCGGCCAATCCCGACAACGTTTACGTCGAACTGATCGGCAACATCGGCCGGCGCCTGCAACTCAACCGGGCCCAGCAGGCAATAACCGGCATTGGCGAACAGGTGGTCAATGCGCCCCTGTTCGTCGATAACCTTTTGCACGCCGTTCACAACATCGGCGTCGACACGCACATCCATTTTGACCGGGTGGAAGTTTTCGTGCGAAAGCGTTCCCAATTGCGCGGTGTCCTTGTCCGCGCCGTAAACGACAAAGCCTTCCGACAGCAGTCTTTCGGCGGTTGCCCGGCCAATGCCGTAAGCGGCGCCGGTGATCAATGCGATGGTTGCCATGGCGAACCTCCAGTTCTGTGCAACTTCGGGATGCCCCTAATCTGCGCATTAACTGAGAGATTGTTATCGCCGATTGCGCCAAGCCGCCTGCGAAACGCGCCAACCTCTATTTTCGAGGTTTGCCCCGCCACGTGCCCAGCCAGCCCGCGAAGCGGCCCCAGACGCCGCGGGCGCGGTCGCGGGCCTCGTCGGTGGCGACCTCGACATCATCCATCAGCGGGTCGATCGTGCGTTCGCGGAACTGCACCCAGACCCGCCAGGCAAACAGCAGCAGCGCCGCCAGCGCCGTAAGGATCGCAATGTTCGTCCACGGGATCAGCCGCACATCGGGCCCCGCCACCGCGCGAACGCCTACTGCATTAGGGAAGATAGTATAAAAATTGTTGCGCCAGCCGTAATGCTTGATCGCCACCCATTTCGGCTCCTCTGCTGTTGACACCAGGTCTGCCATCTCGGTCTGCAGGCTGTGCGTGTCCAGCTTGAAGTAAGGCGGCCAGCCCCAGCCGGTATCCTCGTTGCGGAACTCCATCGTGTTGCCGTTAGGGTAAACCGTCTGAATGATGAACACGTCGCGTTCGGAGGTCGTGGCGTTGCCCGCATCGGGGGCCGCCCAGAACCACGAGTTCTCGCCGAAATCCACCCGCCGGTTCTCGGTACCCACGATCCGCACGATGTCGCGCTGCGGCAGGGTATAGTGCAAAAAGGCCGCCACCAGCACCAGCACCACCACCCGGAATGTCCATTTCACGTAAACCAAAGCCCAGCCCTCAATAGAAATTCGTCAGATAGGTGACCAACCCGATCACCACGAACGGGATCAGGAAAACCAGCGCGATCAGCTTGCGCCGGGGCGATGCCTCATACGCCGCCATCCCGTCCTCGATAAAGCCATCACGCGCCGATTCCGCAAGCGTGCCCTCGGCGATTTTGACGTCCGCGTCCTTTTCCAGCCGCTCGCGCCGGACCGACCGCGAATAGATCGAGATCACCACATACAGCACCGCCATCGCCAACAGGCTGATCACAAGGTTCCGCATCAGGCCAAAGATCATCGCATCCTCCGCACCGCACCCCAGGGGCCAACGATATCGATCAGGTCCTCGGGCTCGTCGGCGGGCTCCATCGCCGGTTCATCCCCGAACAACGCCGCCCGCGCCCCTGCCTTGTCTACCTGATATTCGGCCTCAAGGAAATTGGCGACGAATGCCTTCTTGGTCTCGGGCCAGCCAGCATAGGTGCGGTAAAACAGCTGCTTGTGGCAGATGAACAGCTGCCGCACATCCAGCGGCGCCAGCTCGGACAGCAGCCGGTTGACCATGTCGCGATTGGGCCCCGAGGCGGCGCGCAGCAGATAGAAATAGGCCGGGTGATCCGACGGAATGCGCGGCCAGGGCCCGGCGCCTTCGGCCCAGCGCAGCGTCGCCGCCAGCCCCTGATAGGCATCGGGCAGCGCCTCGCCCAACTGCTGGGCCAGGCTGCGCAGCTGGCGGCGATCCCGCACGTCACGGCCCAGCTCGGCGGCTGCATCCACCAGGATGAAATCCATCTTTTGCCGCAGGATCGCGGCGCCGTTCACACCGCGCGCCTTGATGATCGGTTCCACCAGCCCGTTGGCATCCAGAAACCGCGCAATCGCGTTGCGTTGATCCAGGTGATAGGTCGCATCGGCCTTGGTCGTCACCTCGGGGTCGGTGGTGATGACCACCGATTTATCCTCGGCGCGAAAGAGGTACAGCCCGCCAAAATGCGCCGTCCAGAAACTGGCATCTTCGGCGGCCACGGGGCTCAGCGCCACCGGGTTGCGCGTCACGTCGCCGGTTTCACGGGCCAGTGCGATCATCTCGGCGATCAGCACGTCATCGAACCACGCATCGGGCGCGGTCTGAAACCGGGTGATCTTGTCGGCCAGCACCTGCGCGTTGGCCACATGGCTGCGGGTGGTATCGGCACGAACTTCGATCCGACGGATATCGAACAGCCGGTCGGGGCTGCCCAGTTCAAACACCGAGTTGTCCAGCTCGCCCGCCACCGCATCCTGCGCGGTCAGGGCAAACAGCTGCGGCTCGTTTTCGTCGATGAACCGGCGCAGCAAGGGCCGCGTGGTCGAGAACTTCTCGCCCAGCAAAGGCGCGCGTTTCTGTTCGGTGGTCAGCAGGATGAACTGCCGGTTCACGCCATTGGGGTTCAGATACAGCTGATCGCCCAGCTCGTCGCCAACCTCGGGGGAGTACCCCGAGATGTCGATATGGAAATCGGGCAGCGCCGTGGTTTTACCCGTCAGATGCTTTAACGCGCGGTTATAGCGGTCAATCAAGACGGGGCTGGAGACCTCCACCAGATTGCCGAACATCAGACCTTTTTCGATGAGGCGTTTCATATCGCTTTCGCCCTTCGCGCATGATCCATTGTGTTAAGTGCAACCCGTTGCACCGCCGCGATACCGATCAAAAAGAAAAGCAATCCGTTTTCCAAAACTCGGCCCAAAGCGGCGATGCCAACTAAACCCAAGCTCGCAAACATACCTTGCCCTGCGTCTTGGAACTTTTCGGGGAACATAACGACCACCAGCAGCCACAAAAAGGGAATCGCGACCACAAAGCTTGCACCGATGGCGGTAAGAACGGCCAAAGGCACACGCCACAAGGACGTTGCATTTCGAATGACAAACCAGGCAGGCAAGCAAAAACACGCCAATTCGGTCAACTCCAAAAGCAAAACAACAATCGGCATCAACCGGTTACTCCGGAATCCATTACACAGGGCATCGCCCGGCCCTGGGTGGGCGTGAAAGCGCCCTCCCGGGGGGAGGGTCGGGCGCTGCCCGGGCCGCAGGCGACCCGAGCGGTGAATGCCACAACCTTGGTCATCACTTGCCCCCCAAATACCGTTTCTTCGCCTCTTCCATCCGGCGCATGTCGCGGACGGCGTTTTCAATTGCCACCTCGTCGGATTTGTCGGCATAGCGGAACTCGCTATCGGCATAGCGGTTGATCTCCTGCACCACCATCTCCACCGTGATCGGCTGCGTCATGTCGCGGATCATCGCCAGCTTGGCGACATAGGGTTTAAAGAGGAACAGCTCGGGGTTTTCCATCCATTCGTCGGGCAGTTCAAAGTCCATCGCGCGCACCTTCACCGCGTCGGTGATGTTGTTGATCGCGCGGCCAGTGAAGCGTTCGTCGGCGGCCTGAATGGCTTTCAGATAGGTGCCCAGCTTGGCGATGGTGTCCAGCGCGCCGATCTCGGCCTCGACCCTGTCCCACACGGCCAGCAGGCCAGCCTCGTGCGGGCGGGCGTGGCCTTCGAAACTGGCGGCGACGGCTTTCTTGATCTGCTGGGCGGCGTACAGTTCGTGGTCGCCCAGCGGGATGTCGTGGTTCTTGCCCATCAAGAGCGCCAGAATGTCGATGTAATCCTCGCGCGTTTGTGGGCCGTCGACAAGGAACCGCGCCCCGGCGCGTTGGCGCAGGGCGTCGTCGACATTTTCGGGATAGTTCGAGAACATGCCAAAGGTGCAATTGCCCCGCACCACGGTGTTGGCACCGGCAAAGGCCTCCATGAACACCGCCGTGACCTCTTGCTGACCGGCGCTGGACTGTTTGTCGCCGCGCTTGCCGGCGATCTGGTCGATATCGTCGATGGTGCCAAAGCCGATGACGTTGGGGTCCAGCACATTGGTCACAAAGGATTTGGCGTTCTGGCCGGATTTGCCCTGATAGCTGTCGATCTGGTCGATCGAGAAGTTCTGATAGCGGAACGGGTAGCCGGCATTCTGGGCGTAGTCGTTGATCAGGCCGGCCATCATCTGGATCAGCGTGGTTTTGCCCGTGCCCGGCGCGCCGTCGCCCATGAAGGTGAAGATGAACCCGCCCATCTCGGCAAAAGGGTTCAGTTTGCGGTCAAAATCATAGGCCATCAACATCTTGGCCAGCTTCATCGCCTGGTATTTGGCGATGTGGTTGCCCACCACCTCGTTGGGTTTCTTGAAGCTCATGGTCAGGGTCTGGCCCTTGCCGCGGCGGGCGGGCGTGAAACCGTTGATCGTCAGGTCGTCGGCCTCGATCCGGTAGCTGGCGGCGGCGAACCCTTCCAGCCGCGGGGCCGATCCGGCGCGGATCGCCAGTTTCTCCATCAGCTGTTCGGCATAGGCGGCGATGGTGGCAATGGTGGTGTCGTCGGTGGTGGCAAAGGCGGCGAGGTCCTGGTCCAGCTCCCACAGGCAGCCATGTAAGGCAAGGGGCGCGTTGTCGGTCAGGATCTCTTCGACGCCGCCAATCTCAACGGCGGTTTCGCCCTGATGCGGGGCGATCAGAAAGGCGGTGGCATTGGCGAAACCCGCCATGGTGACCAGCGCCTCGGCGGCCAGCAATTCGGCGAACTCGGCCGCGCGGGTCTGCGGCAATGAGCCGGCCAGGTTGGACTTCTTCAGCTCGGCCAGCCCGGTGGCCTCGGCAAAGGTTTCACCCAGCGCAAGGCCGATGGCCAATGCGCGCCGCAGGGCGTGCAGGGCAGTGGCCTGCAGGGGCGAGGTCAGCGGGTCGTCGCCATCGGCACCTTCGATCCGGTCAACCAGCCGCACACCTTCGGGCCGCGCGGTGGACCGTGTCACCAACCCCGGCGTGGTGGACCTGAAGCGTCGCCGTGTGCCGATGCCTGAAGAGCGTTCGGGGCCCGGGGCCTCTTTGCCTTTGGCAATGCGCGGGGTGTGGTCCACACCGGTCAGCATGTCGGCGGCGGCCCCGTAATGTTTGGAGATCTCACCCTCGGGCAGTTCCATCGCGTCGGTTGGCAGGCTCATGATGATCGGCTCCCTCTTTCCCATCCGCTTATCGGTCCTTGCGGCCCTCTTCGCTGGAACCAGCGAGAAATGCCCGCAAGGGTATGACGAGCGACCCGGCGCATCACCGGTAACTCAGCACCCGGCCACCCGGGCTGACCACAAATTTGCGTACGTCGTGAAACCCTGGCGGGTTCAGTTCGGCCAGCGCCTGAAACGGGCGCTGCGGCAGAATGATGGCGCGTTCCATCCGGGTGGCCCCGGTTTCCGCCCCACGACCCGAAAACGGGTCCAGCGCGAACACCTCGCGTTCTACCTTGCCGAACCAACCCTTGCGTTCTTCGTCGACACGCTCGCTTTCCAATTCTTCGACAGTCCAGGCCAACGCCCAATCCTCACCCGCAGGCGCGCGCGCATCCTCCAGCACCTGGTGCAGCGGCCCGGTTTGCGCCGTAAAGGCCGAGGAATGCATTGGCCCCACATGAATCCGCCGCAGAAACTTGGGATGCAGGTCGTCGAAATCTTCGTCGAACCCTTTGGCAATGGTCAACAGCTTCAGCCCCGCCATCGCCTGCGCCATCAGGTGGCGCTGCACCTCGGGCCAGCGGTATTCGTCCTTGGGCAAACCACGCTTGCCGGTATCCTCGACCTCCATCAGGTAGATCACCGGCAGGTTGACCTGGCTGTCATATACGGCCCAATGCAGCAGGAACCGCCGCCGCGGATTGCGCCGTTCGTCGCCATTATTGCCGCGCCAAATGGCTTGAGGATCGTTCTGCGCCCAGAACAGTGCGCCCTTTTGCAGCTCTTCATAGTAAAGCCGCTGCGACAGCGCGAATTGCAGCCGCGTGGGGATCTGCAGCTGGCCCACGATCTGGCCCACCATCTGCGATTTGTATTCGGCCACGCTGGGCATATTGCGCAAATGCCGCTCGGCCTGTTGCGCGTCATTGGCCATGGTCAACAGCTCGGCCGCCACCGGAAACCCGCTTTCGCGCCGGTCAATGGCTAGGCTGCCAAAAAACTGCCCCGTGTCGCGCCCGGTCATCAGGTATTTGCCCGCCAACGCGTTAAACGTATTGGCCAACAGCCCGACATAGGCCCGCACCACGTCCAACTCTGTGCGCGAGAACCGCCCTTCCTGCCCCATCGCCGCCGCCACGCGGTCCAGATGGGTGGTGATCATCTCGAACTTGCGAAAATACCGCCGGGCGGCAAAGGTTTCGGTCAGACCAGTATGGTCACGGGTAAGGTCGGTATCAGTCATTGTTTCGACCCTTCAATTGACCGAACGCGCGCTTGGTTACCGTGGCTAACCAGCCGAAAACAACCGCCGCGAGTTCGTAGACCAAAACACCGACTAGGCCCACCGCAGCAAACTGCGAGGCCGTGACATCGGGCCAAAATGTCCAATCGTTCTGCCACGCCAGATGAGTCAGGCCAGAAAACAAGAATACCAAAGCAATCAGAAACAGACCTCCGCGACGCAAAGACCTATCCACCATACAGGTTCTTGTCGTGCTTCTCGACAATCGCGGCGAAACGGCGGGCAAAGCGTTCGTCGGATTTCGCCTTTTGCTCCAACACCTTGCGGGCAAAGACCATGTGATCCTCATGCGCTTCCATCATCTCGGCCATCCGCGCGTTGGTGGCCGAGCCAATGGCGGCCATCGCGGCCTGTGCTTCTTTGTCGGTCTGCACGCCGATCTCGTTGATCCGGTGCGCTACGTCCTGCTGCTGCGCGGTTTTCAACGACTTGGTCAGCGCGTCATACAGCACCACCCGCTGCTTGGTGTCTGTCTGCAACTTGTTGATCAGCACCATCTGCGTGGCGGCCTGGTTCTGCAGGCTGTCGACCCAGCTTTTGCCCTTTTCGATATAGCGTTCCAGCGTCTGCGATTTGGCCAGCTTGACCTGCTCGTCCTGCACCAGTTCGTTATATTTCGCGTTCAGCGCGGCCAGTTCGCTTTCCAGCTGCGTGCGGGCAGCGGCGTCCTGTTCGACTGAAATCTTGTTTTCCAGCGTGATGATCTGCGGATCCATCCCCTGAATCTCGGCCCGCACCGATTCCAGCGTCGCCACCGTCGCCTCGCGCTCGTCCAGCGTGCCGGACAGGTTTGTCTCGACGCTTTCCTTTTGCTCGTTCAACACGGCCAACTGCCCTTCGAGCAATTGCACGATGCTGTCCGATTTCGCGATCAGGTCCTGCAACTTGTCGTCAATCGACGCGCTGCGCAGCCGTTCCTGGCGCATCGCCTCGGCCTTGCCGCGTGCGAAGATGCCAATAAAGCTCTCCATGCCGGTTTTGTTGCGCAGCTCGTCAAAGTCTTTGGAGAACCCGGCCGTCACATCGTCCAGCCCCATGATCAGCTCGGCGATATTGGCATTCATCAGCTCGGTATGGGCGTGCACATCGTCCAGCGAGGCGTTTTCGATATCGATGGCAATGTCATCGCCGCTGGCCATTTTCTGGCGCGCGGTTTCGATCCGCCCGGTCAGTTCAGCAATTTTTGCCTGCGCATCGGCCACCTGGGCCTGGCTGTCGCGGATCTGTGCATCGAAATCGGCCATCGAAACTCCTCAACTATTCGTGATCGAGTGAATATATAAGCAATGTTAGCGCGAGTTGCAGGGGCGCGTCACCCGATTTTGGCGCAAATGCGTGATTGGCCTCTGCGCCAACCGTCGCTAACCTGCACCGCATGAGCACCCCGGTTCAAAACGCTTTACGCGACGCCATAGCCGCCCGGCGCGACGATCTTGTGAAACTGACACAGGATCTGATCCGCATCCCTTCGCTTAACCCGCCGGGCGAGAAGTATCTGGACGTGTGCGAATACCTTGCCGCGCGGATGGAACCCAAGGGTTTCAAGGTCGAACTGATCCGCGCCCGGGGCGAGGCCGCCGACAGCGACAAGTACCCGCGCTGGAACTTCATTGCCCGCCACGAAGGCACCCGCCCCGGCGAATGCGTGCATTTCAACAGCCACCACGACGTGGTCGAGGTGGGCCATGGCTGGACCACCGACCCCTTTGGTGGCGAGGTTAAAGACGGCCGCATCTATGGCCGCGGGTCCTGCGATATGAAGGGGGGGCTGGCCACCTCTATCATCGCGGCCGAGGCATTTGTGGACACGTTCCCGGATTATGCCGGCGCGGTAGAGGTCAGCTCGGTCGCCGACGAGGAATCCGGTGGCCATGCGGGCGCGGCCTTTTTGGCCAATAAAGGGTACTTCAACCCCGACCGCGTGCAACACGTGATCATTCCCGAACCGCTGAACAAAGACCGTATCTGTCTGGGCCATCGCGGTGTCTGGTGGGCCGAGATAGAAACCAAGGGCCGCATCGCCCATGGATCGATGCCGTTTCTGGGTGATTGCGCGGTGCGCCATATGGGCGCCGTGCTGGACGAGATGGAGGCGACGCTGTTTCCCCTGCTGGCCAGCAAACGCACCGAGATGCCGGTGGTGCCCGAGGGGGCGCGGCAATCAACGCTGAACATCAATTCGATGCACAGCGGCGAGCCGGCGGTTGACCCCGACCATCACGGGCTGCCCACGCCGCTGGTGCCGGACCGCTGCAAGATCACCATCGACCGGCGGTTCCTGATCGAAGAAGACCTGGCCGAGGTAAAGCGCGAGGTGACGGCGATGCTGGACAGCGTCGCCGCGCGCCGCCCCGGGTTCGACTATGAAATCCGCGACCTCTTTCAGGTCATCCCCACCATGACCGAACGTAACGCGCCGGTGGTGCGCACCGTGGCCAGCGCCATCGAAGAGGTGCTGCAAACGCAGCCGCAATACGTTGTCTCTCCCGGAACCTATGACCACAAGCACGTCACCCAGATCGGCGGTTTGGACAATTGTATCGCGTACGGGCCGGGCATTCTGGATCTCGCGCATCAACCGGATGAGTGGATCGGCATCGACGATATGATGGACAGCGCCGAGGTGATGGCCCTGACCCTGGCCAAACTGTTGCCGCAACCAAATTGAGCGCCTGACGGCGCAAGTCTATTCCTGGTCTGGCGCATCCTTGCAAAGGTCACGTGGGCGGCAATTGCAGATCTCGGCTGCCACCCCCACCCACCCGAGCGCCAAAGCCGCAAGGCGACGCGCGAGATATAGGCTTGCGCCGTAAGGCGCTCAATTGGATTACACCGGATCCACCGCGATGTTGTCGATCAGGCGCACCCCGGCCAGATTGGCAGCCGCCAAAAGGCGCGCTGGTTCGCTCAGACGGGTCATCGGTTCCAGCGTGCCGACGGATCGCAGTTCAATGTATTCGACATCGACGAAACCTTCGGCGATCACCTGTGCACTGGCCTCGGCCAAGACGGTCTGAACGTCCGCACCGTCTTGTATCTGCGCGGCGGCCTGGGTCATCGCCGCATTCAAAGCCGGTGCGACCACACGCGCGCGGTCGGACAACAGCAGGTTGCGCGAGGACATGGCCAGCCCGTCTTCTTCGCGGATCGTCGGGCAGCCGATGACCTCTACCGGGATATCCAGATCGCGCGCCAGGCGTTTGACCAGTTGCAGCTGCTGATAGTCCTTGTTGCCAAAAAACGCCTTGTCCGCCTGGCTTTGCAGGAACAGCTTGGTCACCACGGTTGCAACACCGTCAAAATGTCCGGGGCGTTTTTCGCCCTCCATCATCTCGGTCACGCCGCCCACCGAAACATTGGTGGCGAACCCGTCGGGATAGATCTGGTCGGGACCGGGGACATAGATCGCATCCACCTCGAAGGGCTGCAGTTTCTGTGCATCCTCGTGCTCGGTCCGGGGATAGTTCTCCAGATCGGCGGGGTTGTTGAACTGTTTGGGGTTCACGAAGATCGTGACGATCACCCGGTCGCAGGCCTCTTTCGCGGCCCGCACAAGGCTCAGATGCCCCTGATGCAGCGCGCCCATCGTTGGCACCACGCCAACCACTTCGCCTTTGGCTTTCCAGCCGGCGACCGCTTTGCGCAGGTCCGATTTCAGGCGCAGGATCGGGGCGGTCATGTTGTGCCCTCCGGGGCTTGGTCGCCGAACACGTGCTCGGGGCCGGGGAAGCTGCGCGCGCGCACCTGCTTGGCATAGTCTGCAATCGCCGCGTCCGCGTCGCCCTCAAGCTCGGCAAAGCGTTTCACGAATTTCGGTTTGAACGCCGCAAACAGGCCCAGCATGTCATCCACCACCAGAATTTGCCCGTCGCAGTCTGCGGATGCGCCGATGCCAATGGTCGGGATCGGCAGATCCGCGGTGATCTGATTGGCGAGGCTTTCCGGTACCTTCTCCAACACCACCGCGAACGCGCCCGCCTCGGCCACGGCCCGTGCGTCGGACAAAATGCGCGCCGCGTCGTCGCCGCGCCCCTGCACCTTGTAGCCGCCCAGCGTGTTGATCGCCTGCGGGGTCAGGCCGATATGCGCCATCACCGGGATCGACCGCGCAGCCAGATAGGCAATCGTGTCGGCCATCGCCACGCCGCCCTCCAGCTTGACCGCTGCGCAGCCGGTCTGGCGCATCAACCTTGCGGCATTGCGAAAGGCCTGTTCCGGGCTTTCCTCATAGCTGCCGAACGGCATGTCTACGACCATCAGCGCGCGTGACACCCCGCGGGCTACGGCGGCGCCATGCATCACCATCATCTCCATCGTCACGCCCAGTGTCGAAGGCAACCCGTGCAGCACCATGCCGACGCTGTCACCCACCAGCACCACGTCGCAATGGGCATCAACCAAGCGCGCCATGGGCGTGGTATAGGCCGTCAGGCACACCAACGGGTCGCCGCCTTTGCGAGCCAGGATGTCGGACGGGGTCAGGGTATTGGCCTTGATATTCGCGCTCACTTCGCTCCTCCCAGAGCTTCGAAAAGGTGGCGCGCTGTATAGGATGCAGCCGCAGCATTGGCCAGCCTGCTTGCGCCAACACCGTCGAAAAAACGCGTAACTTTCTTGCTTTACGTCTCGTCACGGCGTTTCATTGCAGCCGACTCGCCCTTTGCGGGCCCTATAGGGAGAATTTGAAGATGCGCTTTTTCAGATTAACCACCGCCGCTTTGGCCCTTTCAGCCAGCGCTGCCTTGGCCGCACAGGACACGATCACGCTTGGCGCCGTGCTTGAACCGCCAAACCTTGACCCAACCGGTGGGGCTGCCGCTGCCATCGACGAGGTTGTGTATTCCAATATTTTCGAGGGCCTCACCCGGTTTGCCGCCGACGGCTCGATCATCCCGGGGTTGGCTACGTCGTGGACCGTGTCAGACGACGGGCTGACCTATACGTTCAACCTGGCAGACGGTGTGACCTTCCATGACGGCACCACGATGGACGGCGATGACGTGAAATTCTCGCTGGATCGCGCGCGGGCCGAGGATTCGACCAACGCGCAAAAGGCGCTGTTTGCCGGTATTGCCGATGTCACCGTGGTGGACCCGCTGACTGTGCAGGTTACACTGTCGGCGCCCGATGGTGCCTTCCCGTTCAAGATGGCCTGGGGTGACGCGGTGATCGTGGCGCCCGAAAGCGTCGACACCGCCGCCAATGCGCCGGTTGGGACCGGGCCGTTCAAGCTGTCGCGCTGGGTTCAAGGCGACCGGATCGAACTGGAACGTAACCCCGATTATTGGGGCCCGGCACCGGCGCTGGCCAGTGCCACCATCAAGTACATCCCCGACCCCAACGCCGCATTGGCCGCAATGCTGGCCGGCGATGTTGACGCGTTTCCGCGGTTTCCGGCGCCTGAAACGCTGGACCAGTTTCGCGCCGATCCCCGGTTCAACGTGAATGTCGGCTCGACCGAGGGTGAAACCATCCTGGCGATCAACAACAAGATGCCGCCGCTGGACAATGTGAAGGTGCGCCAGGCCATTGCCCATGCGATCAACCGCCAGGAAATCATTGACGGCGCGATGTTCGGCAATGGCACACCGATTGGCACCCATTTTGCGCCGCACAATCCCGATTATGTGGACCTGACCGGGATTTCCGGGTTCGATCCCGAAAAGTCCAAGGCCCTGCTGGCCGAGGCCGGCGTGTCCGACCTGACGCTGCGTCTGGCGCTGCCGCCGCCCAATTACGCACGCCGGGGCGGGCAGATCATTGCCTCGCAACTGCGCGATGTCGGGATCGAAACCGAGATAACCAATATGGAATGGGCGCAATGGCTGGAACAGGCGTTCCGGGGCAAGGATTTCGACCTGACCATTGTCAGCCACACCGAACCCGCCGATATCGGCATCTATGCCCGGCCGGATTACTATTTCCAGTACGGCACCGAAGCGTTCATCGCCTTGATGGACAAGTTGACCGTAACAACAGACCCGGCCGCACGATCCGCGATCCTGAAAGAGGCGCAGACGATCATCGCCGAGGATTACGTGAACGGTTACCTGTTCCAACTGCCGCAGGTCAGCGTGGTCAACGCCAAGATCCAAGGCCTGTGGGAAAACGCGCCGACCCAGGCCAATGACCTGACCGGGGTCAGCTGGGCCGACTGACCGCCGCAATATATTTCACGTGACGGGGCGGCCTTGCGGCGGCCCCGTTCGCTTTGTAGCCCTTGGCCGAACCTCTGTGAAAGGTCCCACATGACCCCGTTTCTGTCCCCCGACATTCCGCGCATCGGCCTTGGTTGCTGGGCCATTGGTGGCCCGTTTTTCGAAGGTGACACGCCGCTTGGCTATGGCGCGATTTCCCAGGCCGATGCCCGCGCCACCATCGACGCCGCCTATGACGCGGGTATCCGCATTTTCGACACCGCCGCGATCTATGGCTGTGGCGCGTCCGAGGAACGCCTGGGCGCGGCGCTGAAAGGCCGCGATGATGCGCTGATCGTCACCAAGCTGGGCTTTCACTTCGATGCCGAGGCCAAGCAGGTGCTGGGGGTGGAGGCCTCGCCCGATGGGCTGCGGCGCGCGCTAGAGGCCAGCCTGAAACGCCTGCAGCGCGATCGCGTCGACATGGTGCTGCTGCACCTTAACGCCATGCCGGTGGACGAGGCCGCAATGGTGTTCGACACCTTCGACGCCCTGCGCGACGAAGGCAAGCTGGCCGCTTATGGCTGGTCGACCGATTTCCCCGACAGCGTGTCGGCCATGGCGCCGCGCGACGGGTTCCAGGCCATCCAGCACGCGATGAATGTCTTTGTCGACGTGCCCACCATCACGGCGCGCGGGGCCGAACACGGGCTGGCCGCCTTCATCCGCTCGCCGCTGGCCATGGGTATGCTCAGCGGTAAATACGCCACCGGTCAGGCGCTGGCGGATGACGATATCCGCGCCAACACCTTCGACTGGATCGCCTATTTCAAAGACGGCAAACCATTGCCCGAATTCGTGCAGGCGGTTGATGCCCTGCGCGAGTTGCTGAGCACGGGCGGGCGCAGCCCGGCCCAGGGCGCGCTGTGCTGGCTGCTGGCCAAGGCGCCGCACTTGATCCCGATCCCCGGCGCCCGCAATGCCGAACAGGCGCTGCAAAACGCCGCTGCGCTGCAATTTGGCCCGCTGCCCGCCGACGTGATGGACGAGATTGAAACCGTGTTCAAACGCCCGCCCGAGGGCCCTGCGCGCGAGCGCTAGGTCAAAAGGCTTTGCATCATCCGCCCGCGCGCCTAACGTGACGCCATGCTTCGGTATTTACTGATCCGGTTCGTGTCGCTGTCGCTCAGCCTGCTGGCGGCAAGCCTGGTGGTTTTTGCGGTGATCGAGGTGATCCCCGGCGACCCGGCCGCCTTTATGCTGGGCCTGAACGCGGAACCTGAAACGGTCGCGGCATTGCGCGAGGAACTGGGCCTGACCGGTTCACTACCGGCGCGCTATCTGTCGTGGGCTGGCGGCATGCTGACCGGCGATTTCGGGCAGTCCTATACCTATCGCGTGCCGGTCAGCGATCTTGTGCTGCAACGCATCTGGGTGTCGCTGCCGCTGGCGATCTATGCGCTGGCGTTGTCCACGGCCATCGCCTTTCCGGTGGGTCTGCTGGCCGCTGCGCGGCGCGGGCGGGCCACCGATTACGGCATCATGGGCGCCACGCAACTGGGCATTGCAGTGCCAAATTTCTGGTTCGCGATGCTTTTGGTCTTGCTCTTTGCCGTGAAGTTGAAATGGGTCTCGGCTGGCGGCTTTCCGGGTTGGGAGGCCGGGTTTGGCGCCGGGATCAAGGCGCTGACCCTGCCGGCCATCGCGCTGGCGCTGCCACAAGCGTCGATCCTGGCGCGCGTGATGCGTTCGGCCCTGATCGAGACACTGGGCCAGGACTATATCCGCTCGGCCCGCGCCAAGGGGCTGAGCCGCGCGCAGGCGCTGACGCGTCACGCGTTGCGCAACGCGCTGATCCCGGTGCTGACGATCATCGGGTTGCAGTTTTCCTTCCTTCTGGCCGGGGCGATCATCATTGAAAACGTGTTCTTCCTGCCCGGCCTCGGGCGGCTGATCTTTCAGGCCATCACCCAGCGCGACCTTGTGGTAGTGGAAAGCGTTGTGATGCTCTTGGTCTTTGCGGTGATCCTTGTGACCTTTCTTGTCGACATCGCCTATGCCATCGCCGATCCAAGGCTGCGGAGGCGCGCATGAAGCTGCCCGTGCAACTGACGGTGGGAGCGTTCATCACTGCGTTCTTCACGGGTTTGGCTCTGCTGTCGCTGATCTGGGTGCCTTACGACGTGGCCGACGTGACCATCGCTGACCGGCTGAAACCGTTTTCCGCCGCGCACCCGCTGGGCACCGATCACTTTGGCCGCGACACGTTGTCGATGCTGATGGTTGGTGCGCGCACCTCGATCGCCGTGGCGTTGGTGGCGGTGGGGATCGGCATCGGGCTGGGCGTGCCGCTGGGCCTTGCGGCGGCGGCGGGGCGCGGGGGTTGGCTGGACGAGGTCATCATGCGCGGCAACGACCTGATCTTTGCCTTCCCGTCGCTGGTCATCGCCATCCTGATCACCGCCGTCTTTGGCCCCTCGGCCCTGAACGCCATCATCGCCATCGGCATCTTCAACATCCCTGTTTTCGCCCGCGTGGCGCGCGGCGGGGCGCTGACCGTCTGGACGCAGGATTTCATCCTTGCCGCCCGCGTTTCGGGCAAAGGTCCGGTGCGCATCAGCGCCGAGCATATCCTGCCCAACATCGCCAACCTGCTGATCGTGCAGGGCACCATTCAGTTCAGCCTGGGTATTCTGGCCGAGGCCGGCCTCAGCTATGTCGGCCTTGGCGCGCAGCCCCCCACGCCCAGCTGGGGCCGCATGCTGACCGAGGCGCAGACGATGATCTATACCGCACCGCGTCTGGCGGTGTTGCCGGGGCTGGCGATTGTGCTGATGGTGCTGGGGCTGAACCTGATGGGCGACGGGCTGCGCGATATGCTGGACCCACGGGTGCGGAGGGCGCGCGGATGATCCGGTTCGACGCCCTTTCGCTGTCCATCCACGGCACGCCGATCCTGCGCGACGTGTCGTTCGACATCCCGCCGGGTGGCATCGTGGGGCTTGTGGGGGAAAGCGGCTCGGGCAAGTCGATGTCGGCGCTGGCCGCATTGGGGTTGGCACCAACCGGCGCGCAGGTGACCGGCCGCGTGATGCTGGATGACACCGACCTTTTGCGCCTGCCCGAACGCGCGCTGTGCGACATTCGCGGCAACCGGATCGGCATGATCTTTCAGGAACCGATGACCGCTTTGAACCCTGTTCAGACCATCGGCGATCAGGTTGCCGAGACCCTGTTGGTGCATGGCAAGGCCACCCGGGCCGAGGCCGCCGCACGGGCGCGCGCCATGCTGGAACGCGTCGGCCTGCCCGCCGACCGCTTCCCGCCAACCCGCTATCCGCACGAGCTCAGCGGCGGTCAGCGTCAGCGCGTGTGCATCGCCATGGCTATCGCCCTTCAGCCCGAATTGCTGATCGCGGACGAGCCGACAACCGCGCTGGACGTCACCACCCAGGAACAGATCCTCGACCTGCTCAAATCGCTGGTCGCCGATGACGGGATGAGCTTGCTGTTGATCACCCACGATCTGGCCGTTGTCGCCGGCATGGCCGACCACGTGGCGGTAATGCAGCACGGCGAAATCGTGGAGCAAGGCGAAACGCGAACATTGTTCACGGACATGCAGCACCCCTATACGCGACAGTTGCTGCGCGCCTCTCATTACAGCCCGGCCCGCGTCGCCGCGCCCAAGGCCGAACCGCTGCTGCAGGTCGAAAATGCCGTGCGCGATTACCGCCTGCCCCGCAAAACCCTGTTCGGCGCGCCCGGCCGTTTTCGCGCGATTGACGGGGTCAGCTTTGCCATGCAAACGGGCGAAAGCGTCGGGTTGGTGGGGGAAAGCGGCTGCGGCAAGTCCACGCTGACCCGCGCGATTTTGGGGCTGGAGGCGCTGCAATCGGGGCAGATCCGCCTGTTTGGCGAGTCCATGTCGCCCGACACGCTCGCCGCCATGCGGTCTGGCGTTTCCGTTGTGTTTCAAGACCCTTACAGCAGTTTCAACCCCCGCTGGACCGTCCGGCGGCTGGTGGCCGAGCCGTTCCACCTGATGGCCCAGCCGCCCAAGGACGTGCGCGACCGCATGGCCGAAGCCTTGCAGGATGTCGGCCTGCACGCCGCTGATATGGATAAATACATCCACGAGTTCTCGGGCGGTCAGAGGCAGCGCATCGCCATCGCCCGCGCCCTGATCCTGCGGCCCGACCTGATCGTGCTGGACGAGGCTGTCTCGGCGCTTGATGTCTCGATCCGCGCGCAAATCCTCGACCTGCTGGCCGATCTGCGCGTCAAACGCGGGCTGGCCTACCTGTTCATCAGCCACGATTTGAACGTTGTTCAGTCGATCACAGACCGCGTGTTGGTGATGCAGCATGGCAAGATCGTCGAACAGGGGGAAACGGCGGAAGTCTTCGCAAATCCGCAAAACGAATATACCAAGAACCTGATTGCCGCCGCGCCGCAGATCCCGGCAAGCTGGCGGGTGGGAGGATTTGATGCAGAACCTGTGGTTTGACCCGACCGAGATGTTGATTGGCGGCGTCTGGAAAGCGCCTGCCGGCACCCTGCCGGTGATCGACCCGTCGACAGGCGCCGAGGTCGCGCAGATCGCCGCCGGCACCGCCGCCGATATCGACGCCGCCGTTATCGCCGCGCGGGCCGCTCTGGATGGCGATTGGGGGCGGATGACGGCGCTGGAACGCGGGCGCATTCTGACCCGGCTGGGCCAGATGGTGCTGGAACGTATCGACGACCTCGCCGCGATCGAGGCGGCCGATGTCGGCAAACCCCTGACACAGGCCCGCAACGACGCCATCGCTCTGGCACGCTATTGCGAGTTTTACGGCGGCGCGGCGGACAAGGTGCACGGCCAGACCATCCCCTATCTGGATGGCTACACCGTCTACACCCTGCGCGAACCGCACGGGGTGACGGGCCATATCGTGCCGTGGAACTATCCGATGCAGATCATCGGACGCTCGGTTGGCGCGGCGCTTGCGATGGGCAATGCGGCGGTTCTGAAACCGGCCGAAGAGGCCTGCCTGACGGCGCTGGCTTTCGCCCGACTGGCCGCGGATGCGGGTCTGCCGCCCGGCGCGCTGAACGTTGTACCCGGCCTCGGCGCGCAGGCGGGCGCCGCGCTGACCGCCCATCCCGGCGTGCAGCATGTCAGCTTTACCGGATCGGTCGCCACGGGGCGCCTGGTGCAGGCCGCTGCCGCGCAGAATGTTGTGCCCGTCACGTTGGAGCTGGGCGGGAAATCCCCACAAGTTGTCTTCGCCGATGCCGATCTGGACGCCGCCTTGCCCTTTCTGGTGAACGCGGGCATCCAGAATGCCGGGCAGACCTGCTCGGCCAGTTCGCGCATTCTGGTGGAACGTCCGCTTTACGACGCGCTGGTCGCCGGGATGTCGGCCGCCTATGGGCGGTTGCACGTGGGTCCAGCGGTGGCCGACCTGCAGGTTGGCCCGCTGATCTCGGCCCGCCAGAAGGAAATCGTGACCGGCTTCATTGATGCCGGGCGCGACCTGCCCGTTCTGGCCACGGGTACGCTGGCCGATGACCTGCCAACCGGCGGCCACTACGTTGCGCCGCACCTGCTGGCCTGCGACGATCCCGGCCACAAACTGGCCCAGGACGAGATCTTTGGCCCCGTTCAGGTCATCATCCCCTTCGACACCGAGGATCAGGCGGTGCAGATCGCCAATGGCACCGCCTACGGGCTGGTTGCCGCGATCTGGTCGCGCGACGGCGGGCGGCAGGCGCGCATGGCCAAACGGCTGCATGCTGGCCAGGTGTTCATCAACAATTACGGCGCAGGCGGCGGCGTGGAGCTGCCCTTTGGCGGCACCGGCCTTTCGGGCCATGGCCGCGAAAAGGGGTTCGAGGCGCTTTACGGTTTTTCCAGCCTCAAAACCGTCGCGCAATATCACGGATAAGGACAATCAATGACATATGAGAACAGGTTCGCCGGACGTCGCGCGGTTGTGACAGGCGGTTCGTCGGGTATCGGTCTGGCGATTGCACGGCGGCTTTTGGCCGAGGGGGCCATTGTCACCTCGTGGGACATCGCGCCGCCACCCGAAGGCAGCGGTCTGACTCATGCACAGGTCGACGTGACCGATATGAACGCCGTTCAATCCGCCGCCGACACCGCCCGCGCGGATGTTCTGATCTGCAGCGCCGGCATCACCGGGCCCAACGCCCCCACATGGGACTATCCCGCCGACGCCTGGCAAAAAGTGTTCGATCTGAACGTCAACGGCGTCTACAACTGCGTCCGTGCCGTGGTGCCCGCGATGCGCGACGCCGGGTTTGGACGCATCGTCACCATTGCCTCGGTTGCGGGCAAAGAAGGCAACCCGAACGCCCCGGCTTACTCGGCCTCCAAGGCGGCCGTCATCGGCTTGATGAAAACGCTGGGCAAAGAGCTGGCGCAAACCGGCGTTACGGCAAATGCCGTGGCCCCCGGCGCTGTGGAAACGCCGATTTTCGACCAGATGACGCAGGCCCATATCGATTTCATGAAATCCAAGATCCCCATGGGGCGATTTGGTACAGTGGACGAGATCGCGGCCATGGCCTGCTGGCTGGCCTCCGACGAGGCGTCGTTTACAACCGGCGCCGTGTTCGACCAGTCCGGCGGGCGGGCAACCTATTAAGGGAGAGAAGATGCAGTTAGAGGGCAAACTGGCCATTGTCACCGGTGGCGGCTCGGGATTTGGCGCCGGGATCGCGCGCAAATTCGCCGGTGAAGGCGCGCGGGTCGTTGTGGCAGACATCAACCTGTCGAGCGCGAGAGGTATCGCCGACGAAATCGGCGGCATCGCGGCCGAGGTTGACGTGGCCTCGGACAACAGCGTTGCCGCATTGACCCAAACCGTCGGCGAAACCCCCGATATCCTGGTCAACAACGCCGGCATTACCCATCTGCCCGCCCCGATGGAGGACGTCACCGAAGAAGATTTCGACCGCGTCCTCGCGGTGAACGCCAAATCCGTCTACCTGACCGCGCGCCACTTCGTGCCCGCAATGAAGACGGTGGGCAAAGGCGCGATCCTGAACATCGCGTCCACCGCCGGGGTCTCGCCCCGGCCCAACCTGAACTGGTACAACGCGTCCAAGGGCTGGATGATCACGGCGACCAAGGCGATGGCGGTGGAACTGGCCCCACACGGCGTGCGGGTCAACGCGCTGAACCCGGTGGCGGGCGAAACCCCGCTGCTCAAAAGCTTCATGGGCGAAGACACGCCCGAGATGCGCGCCAAGTTCCTGTCCACCATCCCGCTGGGCCGGTTTTCCACGCCCGAGGATATGGGCAACGCGGCGGCGTTTTTGTGCTCGGACGCGGCTGGCATGATCACCGGCGTGGCGATGGAAGTGGATGGCGGGCGCTGCATTTGACGGAGGTACCGATGAACAAAGTGAACCTGGCCGACAAACTAGCCACTTTTTCAGACCATTGGTCTCCCCGCGTGGTGGCCGACTATAATGGCAATGACATCATGGTGGTGAAGTTCCAGGGCGAATTTCCCTTTCACGACCACCCCGACACCGATGATTTCTTTCTGGTGATCGAGGGCGAGGTGCTGCTGGATGTCGAGGATCAGACCCACCGCCTTGGCTCCGGAGAGCTGTTTGTGGTGCCCGCCGGCGTCACCCACCGCCCCCGCGCGCGGGGTGAGGCAAAGGTGCTGCTGATCGAACCCCGCGGCACGCCGAACACCGGCGACCCGAAAACCGCCGCCCCCAAACCCCGGATCTGAGAGGGCAAAACCATGCAGCCAGGCAAACGCAATCTGATCACCGACGTGCCCGGCTTGCGTGTTGGCAACGCGCAGGATGACAATGTGAAGTCCGGCTGCACGGTGCTGGTGGGCGACGCACCTTTTGTGGCCGGCGTGCATGTTATGGGCGGCGCCCCCGGCACGCGTGAGACTGACCTGCTGCAACCCGACCGGCTGGTGCAGGCGGTGGATGCGCTGGTGCTGTCGGGCGGCTCGGCGCTGGGACTGGATGCGGCCTCGGGTGTGGCGAATGCCCTGCGTGCGGCGGGGCGCGGGTTCGACGTGGGCGGGCAGCGCGTGCCCATTGTGCCCGGCGCGATCCTCTTTGACCTGCTGAATGGCGGCGACAAGGATTGGGCGCAGAACCCCTATGCCGATCTCGGCGCCGCCGCGTTGCAGGCAGCAGGCGACACGTTTGATCTGGGCAGCGCTGGTGCGGGCACCGGGGCCACCACGGCGGACCTGAAAGGCGGGCTTGGCTCGGTCTCGGCCCTTGTTGGCGGGGCGACAGTGGGCGCGCTGGTGGCCGTGAACGCCCTTGGCTCGGCCGTAGCCGATGGCGGGCCCGAGTTCTGGGCCGCGCCTTTTGAGCAGGGCGACGAGTTCGGGGCCAAAGGCATCGGGCGCCCTTCGCCCGGCATGCCACCGGTCAAAGGGGCCGAGCCGCAGAATACCACCATCGCCATTGTCGCCACCGACGCCACCCTGACGCAAGCGCAGGCCACGCGGCTGGCCATTGCCGCCCATGACGGCATGGCGCGCGCCCTTGTGCCCAGCCACACGCCCTTTGACGGGGATCTTGTCTTTGCCGCCGCCACCGGCGTGAACGATGTTCAGGTTGACGATAGCCTGATGCTGCGCCTCTGCCACGCCGCCGCCACCTGTCTGGCCCGCGCCATCGCGCGCGGCGTTTACACAGCAACGGCAATGCAAGGCGACGTGGTTCCCACTTGGCAAGATCGTTTCGGGCGTTAATCTGCGCGTTACCGCTTTTCCGGTCTCTGGCACCGCCAACCTGATAGGATCCTCCATGACCGACCTGACCTCTCGCCTTTCCGACCCCTCCCTTCTGCAAACCCGCGCCTATCTGGCCGGTGACTGGGTGGAGGCCGACAGCGGCGCCACCTTCCCCGTGATCAACCCCGCCACCGGCGACATCATCGCCCAGGTCGCCGATCTGGGCCGGGCCGAAACCGCGCGCGCCCTGCAGGCCGCCGAGACCGCACAACGCGACTGGGCCGCATTAACCGCCAAAGACCGCGCCGCGGTTCTGCGCAAATGGTTTGACCTGATGATGGCCAATCAGGCCGATCTGGCCACCATCCTGACCGCCGAGATGGGCAAACCGCTGGCCGAAGCCATGGGCGAGATCGCCTATGGCGCTTCGTTCATCGAATGGTTCGCCGAAGAGGGCAAACGCGTCTATGGCGAAACCGTGCCCAGCCATCAGCCCGACAAGCGCATCATGGTGCTGAAACAGCCCGTCGGCGTTGTGGGGGCGATCACGCCGTGGAACTTTCCCAACGCGATGATCACCCGCAAGGTTGGCCCGGCTCTGGCGGCGGGCTGTGCCTTTGTGTCGAAACCGGCGGCCGAGACGCCCCTGTCAGCGCTGGCGCTGGCGGTGCTGGCCGAACGCGCCGGCCTGCCCAAGGGGCTTTTGTCGGTGATCCCGGGCCTCGACGCGCCGGGTATCGGGCTGGAATTTACCGAGAACCCGATCTGCCGCAAGATCACCTTCACGGGCTCCACCAATGTGGGGCGCATCCTGCTGCGCCAGGCCGCCGATCAGGTGATGAAATGCTCGATGGAGCTGGGCGGCAACGCGCCCTTCATCGTCTTTGACGATGCCGATCTGGACGCCGCCGTTGACGGCGCGCTGGCCAGCAAATACCGCAATAACGGCCAAACCTGCGTCTGTGCCAACCGCATCTACGTGCAGGCCGGGGTGTATGACGCCTTTGCCGAGAAACTGGCCGCCGCTGTTGAGAAGATGCAGGTGGGCGACGGGTTCGAAGGCGCCGATCTGGGCCCACTGATCACCGAAAACGCCATGAAAAAGGTTGAAGAACACATCGCCGACGCCACGGCCAAGGGCGGCACGGTTCTGACCGGCGGCAAGCGCCACGCGCGCGGCGGCTTGTTCTTTGAGCCCACGATCATCACCGGCGCCACCCGCGACATGCTGTTTTCCACCGACGAAACCTTCGGCCCACTGGCGCCGCTTTTCAAGTTCGACACGGTCGATGACGTGATCGAATTGGCCAATGACACGATCTTTGGTCTGGCCAGCTATTTCTATGCCCGCGATCTGGGCCGCGTCTATAAGGTGGCCGAGGCGCTGGAATACGGCATCGTTGGGGTGAATACCGGCATCATCTCCACCGAGGTTGCGCCGTTTGGCGGGGTTAAGCAATCGGGGCTGGGCCGCGAGGGCAGCCGCCACGGGATCGAGGATTTCCTCGAACTCAAATACGTCTGCCTTTCGGTCTGACGCGCCCACGGGTTTCACAAAAGTGACGCATCTATGTTACCGATGCGTCACCTTAAACCGCCACTTCATCGGGCACTTAATCCTGACCATGAGGGGCAAACCAATGACAGCACGTCTGTTGGGGCTGACCTCGGTACTGGCACTTGCTGCCGGCACCGCATCGGCCGAAATGAATTTTAACCGTATCGCGTCGTTTTCCACCGTTGACAATATGGCCGCTGGCGAAGACACCGCCCGCGAAACCTCGGCCGAGATCATTGACGTCACTGCCGACGGCATGACGCTGGTCTATACCGACAGCCCGCTGGGCGCTCTGGGCCTGATCGACATCACCGATCCTGCCGCACCCAAGGCTGCCGGCAATATCGCCCTGGATGGCGAGCCGACCGCCGTTGCCGTTGTCGGCAACGTCGCCTTTGTTGGCGTGAACACCAGCGAAAGCTACACCGATCCGTCGGGCATGCTGCAAGCCATCGACGTGAAAACCGGCGAAACGCTGGCATCCTGCGCCGTGTCGGGTCAGCCTGACTCGATTGCTGCATCGAAAGACGGTTCGTTCATCGTTGTCGCCATCGAGAACGAGCGTGACGAAGACCTGAACGACGGCGTGATCCCGCAGCTGCCCGCCGGCGCTGTGGACATGGTCAAAACCACCGAGGGCGGTCTGGACTGTGCCTCGCTGATCACCGCTGATGTGACCGGTCTGGCCGACATCGCCCCCACCGACCCCGAGCCTGAGTTCGTTGACGTCAACGGCCTGGGTGAAACCGTTGTGTCGATGCAGGAAAACAACCACATGGTTGTCCTGTCGGCAGACGGTTCGGTGCTCAGCCACTTCTCGGCCGGCGCTGTTGATCTGGAAGGCATCGACGCCACCGACGAGCGCGGCGCGCTGATCTTCACCGAAAGCCAGCTGGGCCGCAAACGCGAACCCGATGCTGTGAAATGGCTGGACGACGATCACTTCGCCACCGCCAACGAAGGTGACTACGAAGGCGGCTCGCGCGGCTGGACCATCTTCAACAAGAACGGCACCGTGGTGTACGAAAGCGGCGTGACCTTTGAACACGCGCTGGTTCAGATCGGCCACTACCCCGACAAGCGTTCGGACAGCAAAGGCGTTGAGCCCGAGTCGATCGAAACCGCAACCTTCGGCGGCACACCGATGGTGTTTGTGGGTTCCGAGCGTGGTTCGGCCGTTGGCGTTTACGACGCAACCAACCCCGCCGCACCGGTTCTGAAACAGATCCTGCCCTCGGGCATCGGTCCGGAAGGCTATGTTGCCATCCCCGAGCGTAACCTGCTGGTTTCGGCCAACGAGAAAGACCTGATCGAAGATGGCGGTGTGCGTGCACATGTGATGATCTTCGAATACCAGGACGCCGAAGCGATGTACCCGACGCTGACCTCGGAAGGCGCGGACGAGCTGATCGGTTGGGGTGCGATTTCGGGCATGGTTGCTGCCGAAGACGGCTTCATCTACGCCGTGAATGACAGCTTCTATGGCTTCCAGCCTTCGATCTTCAAGATCGACGCCAGCCAGAAACCGGCACGTATCGTTGACGTGATCCGCGTGCACCGTCAAAACGGCTCGCCCGCACAGAAGATCGACCTGGAAGGCATCACCACCGATGGCAAGGGCGGCTTCTACCTGGCGTCCGAGGGCCGCACCGACCGTGTGATCCCGCATGCCATCTATCACGTGGATGCCGAGGGCCTGATCAAGGACCGCAAGGGCGAGATTGGCCTGCCGGCCGAGCTGATGGCGGTTGAGAAACGCTTTGGCTTCGAAGGTGTAACCCGCGTGGGCGACACCCTGTGGATGGCGGTTCAGCGTGAGTGGAAAGACGATCCGGCCAACCACGTGAAACTGGTCTCCTACAACCTGGAAACCAAGGAATGGGGTGCTGTGCACTATCCCAAGGCCGAGCCTGCCAAAGGCTGGGTTGGCCTGTCGGAAATCACTGCCTACGGTGACTGGGTTTACGTGATCGAGCGTGACAACCAGATCGGCGCCGACGTGGTGACCAAGAAGGTCTACCGCATCCCCGCCACCGACATGGTGCCCGCACCGCTGGGTGGCGAACTGCCGGTTGTGACCAAGGAAGAGGTCCGCGACCTGATCCCCGACCTGCAAGCCTTCGGCGGCTACGTCGTGGACAAGGTTGAAGGCCTGGCCATCACGGCCGAAGGCGAGATTTTCGTCTCCACCGACAATGACGGCGTCGACGACAGCTCGGGCGAGACCTTCTTCTGGTCGATCGGCTCGGTCAACTAAGACCCCACCAAACCAACGAAACGCCCCGCCAAACCGCGGGGCGTTTTTGATTCAAGCCCAGGTTCGGTCCGACATTGGTTCATTCCGCTTTGCGGACTTTGTTGACTTTCGCTGCGTCTGCTCCAGAGACAGCTTTTTAACTGCTGGTCTAGCGTCGCCGAGGGGTTCGAGGTAGTCCATTTGCGAGCCTCACAAAGAGTCACTCGTTCAACCTGAACAACTGTCTCTTATAAAGCTTCTGGTTTCAAATGAGCCCTAGCGATGTAAGCATCCCGACCCTTGAGACCAGGCGATTGAGGCTGGAGCCACTTTCTCTTAGCCACTCCATGGGGATGTTTGAGATGTGGCGGCAGCCCCTTGTGCAGCAGTTTTCCGGTGCTGCCGACGATGAATTTCAAAACGAAATCCCTATGCCAGCAAAGACACATCACGACAGTGATCGTTTGATTGGGTTTTGGTTGAAAGCCCTTAAAGATGGCTGGGGTTTTCGATGGGCGATCATAAAGAATGATGGCGACAATTTTGTTGGGCATATCGGCTTTAACTCGCTCCTTGAATGCTCAGAAATCGCGTTCCACATGAACCCTGATTTTTGGGGAAATGGCTTCATGTATGAGGCAGCTGCAGCGGCGATTGCATGGCGGCGCGACAATGGAGCAACTGCAATCGAAGCCTACATTGAGCCCGAGAACGCACGGTCGATTGCCCTAGCCCTCAGACTAGGCATGAACGATACCAGCACGTTAGTGGATAACGCGCGACGATATCAAATGTCGATTTAGCATGCCTAGTGACCATCTCGCTAAAGCCGAATTTCGCTGCACAGAAAAATCCCAGCAGAGTGGGCGCTGTGCGGCCATCGGTGGGTTCGGGTCGATTGGTCGGAGCCAGCACTATCCAGACATTTTTCTGATCGGCTTGTTGACGATTATTAGGACAGAGCAGTGTTTGAAGCCAATGGCCCACCTACGGAAGGCCAACGCCAGCCCCTGGGGTGGCGATCCTACGCCAGTATCAAGACGCTTTTTGGTTGCCACGTACTTCCACAGAACGAACCTCGCACCTGCGTCCACCAAATCGCCAGCCCGGGAGAGGGGCTGGCGATGGCCGGGCCGCTGCGCGGCTGTTAACCGGCTGGGCGCGTTGCGGCGGCGTCCGCTTCGGGCTCAAACCCGACATTCGCTGATTGCGCTGGCAGAGCGTTCCCTGTCAGCGACCCGCCTCCAACGTCTGGCCTCGTGGATTGAACTCCGACAGACAAAGACGGCGTCGACGACAGCTCGGGCAAAACCGTCCTCAGATCGATCGGCTCGGTCAACTAAGACCCCACCAAAACAACGAAACGCCCCGCCAGCCCGCGGGGCGTTTTTGATTCAAGCCCAGGTTAGGTCTGACATTGGTTCATTCCAATTTGCGGACAAAGCAGCCATTTCAGGCCGTTAACCGAATGGCTGCTACTTCAATATAGTAAGAACACTCGCCAAGCTGTATTGATGGGTTGCCAAAGACAAAATCTTACAAACCATGAAAAATGTCATCCTGACCCATTCCGACAGTGCTGGAGGCACAATTCTTCAACTCTTTCGGAAAATCAGACCAGATTGGCAAACCCGTGTCATCGTATCCTATGACGACTACTCACACGGACCTCTCGCAACATCTGGGACAAGCCAGGACTTCTTTCTGGAACGCCTGGTGTTCTGGAAGTCGCTCGACCCCTTCGATGACGAAAAAATTCATGAGTTCGACTTAAATGATGAACACATCTCACTCGTCAAAGAACTTCAGTCTGTGAAGCAAGCCGAAATTTGGATCGCAAACAGCGTGCAGGATATATTCTATTCAGTGGTAATGCTGCACTTACTGGCGCTGGATGGAGTTGATACCTCTGGCATCTCTGTGAGGAATTTCGGCGGGCAGCAGGTGAAATTGGGTCTTGGCACTATTCGGGTCGAGGAGTTTGAAACCCTGTATAAATCCAGCGAAGCTGCACCGCTCGATGCAAAGCTTTACAGTGACGCATGGAGCGTAATCTCCCAAGGTTCAGGTAAAGCGATCAAGAGCTTCATCAAAGGACAAGACCCTTCCACACCGATAGCTAAGGCGCTTTCGGCGTACCTTCTTCGGTTCCCAGATTTTAATGGTGGGCTGGGATCAATCGAACGCGCTTTGCTGGGGGCTGGCACCATAGAGATGAAAAAATCTGCGTACACCGTTGGAAACGCCTTGGCCCTGGGTGAGCCAACGAATGATCAAGTTGGAGACTTGATACTGTTCAAAACTCTGGTTGAGCTTTCTGGTGTGGAACCAGACCCATGGTTCAAACTCGAAGGCAACACTCGTCACATGCGAAGCTGTTCCGCGCAACTAACTGAGAGTGGGAAAGAAGCCCGTGCCAGATATTCTGTTCAGTCTTTTTAGACACGAAGAGATCAGTATCAATTAGCGGACATTGGTGCATAATGCTGCATTGAACACTTTGGGCTCAATCCCGACATTCGCTGATTGAGCGAGCTGAACGTTCCCTGTCAAAGACCCGCCTCCAACTTCCGGCCTCGTGGATTGTGTTCCCACCGAAAATGACGGCGTCGACGACAGCTCGGGCGAGACCTTCTTCTGGTCGATCGGCAAGGTCAACTAAGCCCCCACCAAACCAACGAAACGCCCCGCCAAACCGCGGGGCGTTTTTGATTCAAGCCCAGGTTCGGTCGGACATTGGTTCATTCCGCTTTGCGGGACAAATTCGCCGTTCGGATGCCTCTTCCAATCGACCGATTTTAGGTTTGAGCAGATCAGTCTGGAACCGTAGGTCTACTCGACCTCACAGGGTTGCACCGATTTTTCACCAGAACCAGCTGAAAAGAACCGCCCGTCGGGCGAGAATGTAAAGCTGTGGCTAACAATGCATCCATTCGGGTTCTTACCCTGCAAAAGGAATGCAGCATTTACCAATGGTGGAACTGAAGACAGCTGACGGTCAATTTCATGGGATTGAGCTCCGATCAGTTCGACTTGAAGGATCAGAAACTGCCGTAGCAACATCGCCTGTTCAACCGGCTCCAGCACTCTCTTTTCATTGGCCAGTTGAATACTGCAAAGGTTGCGTACTGTACCATCGCGAGAAGTCCACTCTGTAAGCAAAACGTACAGTTCTGACCCAGCGACGCCCCAAGCCTCATTTGCTGAATTTACTCCCCAGTCCCGTGCATGTCGTTCGGGAACGTTCCGTCTTTGAAGGCCTTCACCGTCAAACATCGAGCTGGTTTCGACAGACGTGCGACAACGTTCAAAAAAATTGTCAAAATCTTGCACCAAATTCTGGGCGTAACTTGGATTGCCCCACGTCGCAAAAGCCGTGAAGAATAATGCGAAGCTCGCTATTCTAAGTGTTACGGAACGCACTTGACCATCCTCAATTCATGGACGCAGAAAATGGCTGCATTGCAGAATGTAGTCAACAAGGGCTCAAAGCCGTCTTGCAGCGGCGCGGCAGCGCGTCTGCGGCGAAGTCGCGTGAGATCAACGCTGCCCAATGACCGATGTCAGCCCAAAGGGGACATGGCCATTCAGTACCTAGCGCGGAAAGCGGAATTTCGCTGCGGTTTGCAACGAGGTCAGCTAAGCGGACAAAGCGTGATTTCGTTGCAACTGCGCCATTGGCCGCTTCGATGATCAGTCAACAGGTTCGTGGCGCCAGATGCTGTTCCCTGGTTTCGCGTCACAAACACCATGATTCGCCTTATGCTGGTGCGCTAGACGACTCAATCTCCTTCCATTAGCTTGAAGGCATGAATACTCAAGACTTGGAAAGTGATTTCGTAAGCATTCTAAAAAATAGCGACAAGACATGGTTTAACGCAGCCGCTGCCTCACTTAATAAACAACCACACGAAGTTAAGTTTTCCAACTTGGCTTCAGTACCATTTGGAGAGTTCACGGCTGCTCGCGCCGGACAGAGAGCGGAGTTTTTGTTCGGCGTATGCCTTCCATTAAGCGTAGCCGCCAAAAGGTGGACTACAGAGCAATATTTTAACTTTCTGAAAGATCGCTCAAAAAAGAAAGACGTCAATTTGAGGTTGGCTCGAAAGCGCATCGACCCGCCTAACTTCAAGACCACTATCAAGATTGCTTTGACCAGTTTTTTCTTATTTTTGTTACCTTTTCTGCTACTCTTTGTTTGGCGGACTACAGATATCTTTACTGTCGCAGTAGCCATTTTTGTTTTGTTCATCCCAACGATCATGAGCGCCGATTTTCTTTTTACTCATGCGTATTACACGAGGCTGGCACGTCGTATCGATGAACTGCACGGCTGATTGCAGCCTCTATCATTTAAGGCACAATTCTCGGCCGCTAGCTGCTTACCATAGCTGCCGCCCGCGCCCTAGGCAACATCAGGCGAACAGGGCTATGTGCGGTCATCGGAGGCGATGCAGTATATCGCGGACATGGAAGCCAGACCGGTATCGCTTTGCCCAATGCGGGCTTTCCGTGTTCGGGCCGGTCCCTGTTGGACGTTGTTTGACTGCACAGTCGCCACCGACGCACCCATCTTGGGTTGCGGTCGTAATGACATGGGCTCTTCCCAATCAAACCGAACGTGCGTGCAACAATTCGGCACTTGCGATTGTGTGACCTTCGGGCCATGCGGTTTTCGCCCCGTCCAAACACGCCTGAAAGGCAATCGCTTCGTGAGCGTAGCCGTTTCCGATATACGGCAGGTCAAACGTCACCTGCCCCTCGGCCCCGTCGAGGATCACACTGCTGGCGTGGTGGAAGTTGTCGGGAATCTGTAAACTGCCTTCGCTGCCCATGCAACGAACCGCCACTGGCAAGTCGGCCCGGAACCCGCATGACAAAAGCGAAAGGGCACCATTGTCGTGCTCAAGGGTCCAGCCAGTCATTTCGTCAACGCCCGAAGGCCCCATCACCGAATGTGACTGCGCATATCTGACAGGCCCCGCCAGCAACAAGGCCGCGGCAATCGGATAGATGCCGAGATCCTTCCTGGCGCCCCCGCCCAAATCCGGATCAAACAAGATCGGTGTCGTCGCGGGATCACGATGCGACACGAAGTTCGCCATCAGGTGTCGGGGGGTCCCGATGGCCCCGGACCGGACCAGGTCGATGGCTTTCTGCATCGCCGGGACAAAGGCGCTCCAAAGAGCTTCCATAAGGACCCGCCCCCTTTGTCGCGCCATCTCGAAACACGCGGCGCTGTCCTGCGGGGACAGGGTCATCGGCTTTTCGCACAACACGTGCTTGCCCGCGTCCAATACGGCAAAGATGTTGCCTTTGTGAAGTGCATTCGGCGTCGCAACATAGATGATGTCGATGTCCGGATCCTGCAACAAATCATCATAACTGCCATAGGCGCGGTCGAACCCCCATGCGCGCGCAAAACCTTCGGCTTTCCCGATCGTGCGCGAGGCAACTGCGGCACGACATGCGCCCGGCACATGCGGAAGCGCTGCGGCCATCGAACCCGCGATATTGCCGGTGCCCAGAATGCCCCAGTTATGTGCCGTCATGTGTTCGGCATCGACTTGAGCTGGGCCTGCGCGGAAACAAGCCCTGCGACCAACTGGCGGTCGGCCGGCTTGAGCTGACGGCTGGGCAACCCTTCAAGTATTGCCTGCACATCCTGCAGGATCATGTCGCCAATCAGGTGGCGCCCCCCGGGCACTGCCGCGGCACGGTGCGGAGACAAAATCACGTTGGGCATTTGGCGAAGCGGATGATCAACCGCCAGCGGCTCGTCTGGGAAAACGTCCGTGGCAAATTTGATCTGCCCGGCCCCCGCCGCGGCAACAAGCGCGTCGAAATCCGCACACCAGGCCCGGCTGATGACCACAACCAAAGCAGCTTTCTGCAACTTGCCAATCAGGGCGGCGCTTAACAGCCCCCGCGTGTCTTCGGACGGAACAGCGGCCACAACAACCACACGACACTGGGAAACGAGCTGTTCCAAATCGGTCAACTCGACATCCGGCCCGGCATCTTTCAGGAAAGGATCAAAAGCCATGACCTTTGGCTGGAAAGGGCGGATTAACCGATGCGTTTCCTTAGAAATCTGCCCATATCCGATAAAGCCAACCGATTGGTGATAAAGCGTAAAATCTGTCTCTGGGCGATCATCAAGCCAGCGTTCGGTGCCGGAACGAAACGCCTCATGCTCATCGACCAAGCCGCGTCCGGCCCCAAGGATCATGGCAACGGTCATCTCTGCGACGGCGTTTCTGAACCCGGGCGAACAGGACAAGACTTCGATGCCCCGGTCAAAACACGCGTCGTAATCAAGACCCTCGCGAAACGCGCCCGCCACCTCGATCGTTGCACGAAGGTTGGGTGCCCTGCGCAAGTCCTCGGCGCTTAACTCAGGTTTGGAGGCAACATAAAAGCGCGCGTCCGGCAGCAACGCCTCGATGTCCTTTCGCGACATGGGCGCATCCGCTCCGCCCCGTATGTCACACAGCCCCGCAAGCGCGTCGAACGTTTCGTCACGGAACAGTTCGGCTTTGGTCCGGAAGTGATTATCGAGAATGAGTAGCGGTTTCATCATGCAGCCACAGACGTGTTATCGGGCGCAAACAGATGCGCACGCTCAGGATCAAATGTCAGCTGTATCGGCTGACCGGGTTCAAAAACGCGATCCTCGGCCAGTGACACCAAAATGCGCTTGCCATCGGACAAAGCCACGTCGACCACCGTTTCGATACCCAGTCTTTCCGCCAGGGTGACATTGCCCACAAGCAGGCCGCCTTTGTCGACCGGGTGCAGATCCTGCGGACGGATGCCAAGCGTTGCGCGGCCCGATCCGGGAACGCCTTCGCGCCACGTGGGGGCTGCGAACTCAGCCACATGCGCAGACCGTACCTTGGCGCTGTCGCTGTCGCGCGACACCACGTCCACGTCCATAAAGTTCATCGATGGCGCGCCAATAAAACCAGCCACGAAAAGGCTTTCAGGGCGATGATACAGATCCATCGGGGTACCGACTTGCTGCACGTATCCATCCTTCAGCACAACAATCTTGTCCGCCAAGGTCATTGCCTCGACCTGATCATGGGTGACATAGACCATCGTCGCGCCAAGGGACTTGTGCAATTTGCCAATCTCGATCCGCATGTCCAGACGCAGCGCCGCATCAAGGTTGGACAGGGGTTCGTCAAACAGGAAAACCTCGGGTTGACGTACGATGGCCCGTCCAATGGCCACGCGCTGCCGTTGACCGCCGGACAATTGTGATGGCCGACGGTCCAGCAGGTGCTCCATTTGCAGGATGCGCGCCGCTGCCTGCACTTTTTCGTCTTTCTCGGCCTTTGATGCACCCGCGATGGTCAGCCCGAACGCCACGTTTTCACGGACCGTCATGTGGGGGAATATGGCGTAAGACTGAAACACCATCGCGATGCCACGCTTGGACGCAGGGACCTCGTTGACCACGGTCCCCCCAATTTTCAAACTGCCTCCGGTGATATCCTCAAGCCCGGCGATCATCCGCAACAAAGTGGACTTCCCGCACCCTGACGGGCCGACAAACACGACGAACTCACCGTCTTTGATGTCGATATCCACGCCCTTGATGACGTCGACAGAGCCATAACTTTTCTTGATCCCTTTGAGCAGAACATCTGCCATCTTTTGTCCTCCTTAAACCTGATCCGCGAGCCCAAGCCGCCCGTCGCTGTGCCGTATCACCCGCATCGGGTCGGATATGACGCCGCGAAACGGTTCGGTCGCCGGATCGTATTGTAGAAATCCCATCAGCTTGCGCGTGCCGTTGTCATTGACGATCCGGCCGGCATAGGTGCGCGGATCCAAAAACGGACCCTGGGCCAATCGCCACGGACCGCGAGGCCCGTCTCCGATCAGGTAGTGATTTCCGGAAACGGGCTCGCCAAGCAACTGCTGCGCGCTGTCGCTCCAGAAACGGTCGCCCGTGCAAAACAGGCAATACCAGGTTCCGCCCCATTCAAAGACCTGCGGCACCTCCAACTCGCCGAAACCACCTGTGAACACCGGGTCCTGCAAGGTCCACGTGAAAAGATCAGCAGAGGTTGCAAAGCCGATGGCGCCTGCATCCATCTTGCCCGCCACCAAGGCGTTACGTGCAGTAAAGTACATAAGCCAGCCGTCGCCATCGGGGTCACGCATCACCCAAGGATCGCGAAAGGCACGGTCGTGCCAGCGACCCTCGCGGAACTCTTCGTACCGTTCGTCGCGATCAAGCACCAAACCGTCGCCGACCCTTTGCCAATTGTGCAGGTCGTCCGACACGGCATGACCCAGCTTTTGGTGCTTGCCACCACCACCCCGGCTGGTGCCCGTATAGAACAAGTGCCATTGCCCGTCGTCACCCCGCAGAACCGATCCGGTCCATGTTGTGTAGTCGTCCCAAGCCGGGCCCTCGGACGGTGCAAAACAGGTGCCTTGGTGATCCCAATTGATCAGATCACGGCTGGTGGCGTGGCCATAACTGACGTTCCAGTGGCGCTGCTCCGGATCACCAATGCTTTTCGGCGCTTGCAGGTAAAAGGCGTGCCAGATGTGCCCGTCCTGAACATACCAGCTGTCCCAAAGCCATTTGTCCTCAAGATGCAACATCAGCCTTTGACCCCCGTGGATGCAACCGATGCGATGAACATACGTTGAAGCGAAAGGTAGAACGCCAGAACCGGGATCGTGATGATGGTCAGATAGGCCATAACCTCGCCCCACGGCACGTTCAGCTGATCCGTGAAATAGCCCAGTCCCACCATTACGGGCCGAATCTCTTCGGCCTGGACCACCATCAGCGGCCAGAGGTACTGGTTGTACATAAAAAGAAACTTCAGGATCGCTGCTGTGGCAATAACCGGACCCGACAGCGGCATGACGACTCGTCGATAGATCATCCACCAGCTTGCCCCCTCGACGCGGGACGCCTCTATCAGCTCGCGGGGCAGGTCCTTAAAGTACTGCACAAAGAGGAAGATCGTGAGGCCATCTGCGATGAACGGAATGATCTGAACGCGATAGGTGTTCAACCAGCCCCATTCCAGCCCCTCGAAACCGATCCACGGCAATTGCGAGACCATGAGCAGCATCGGGATAAAGATCGACTCGTACGGGACGATCAGGGTGGCAAGCAGGACCGAAAAGATCAGGCCCCTTCCCGCCCAGTCGAGGAACACAAAGGAAAAGGCCGCCAATGAACAGACGAACAGGGTCAACAGCACCGTCGCCCCCGTGATCAGAACAGAGTTCATCACGAACACGCCAATGGGCGCGCGGTCAAAAGCGTCGGAATAATTCTGGAACGAAATGTCTCCGACCGGCAGAAAAGCCCGCAGGCTGTTGGTGTCGCTCAACAGCTGCTGGTCCGGCTTCAGCGACGACATAGCCATGAACAGCAAGGGAAAGATGAAGATCACCGCCACCAGCAACAAAACCGCGTAGCGGGTCCAAAGGCGAAGGCCGTGATTGTCAGGTGTCACAAGCGCCATCAGGTCTTCTCCCGTGTGAGCCAACGTTGCAGTATGGAAATGCACAGCACGATCAGGAACAGGATCACCGAAATCGTCGAGCCGCCCGAGATGTCCTGTTTGCCATAGCCGCGCTCGACCGCCTGAAAAACCAGCACTTGTGTGCTGTCCAGCGGTCCACCGCTGGTCATGACATCAATCTGCGCGAACAGGGCAAAGGCCTGCATGGTGATGACAATCAGGATCAGAACGGCCGTGTTCCGCAGCCCAGGCCACGTCACATAGCGGAACGTCTGCCATTTTGACGACCCCTCGATCTCTGCGGCCTCATAGAGTGTCGGCGAAATGGTCTGAAGCCCCGCCAGCCAGATCACCATGTGAAATCCGACGCCCTGCCAGATCGACATTGCCATGATCGACGGCAGCGCTGTCGCCGTGTTGCCCAGCCAGTCAATCCCCGAGAAGGCACCGAATGTCAGCCAGCTCAGCAGCGAATTCAGCAACCCGTCCCCCGGCGAATAGATGAACTTCCAAAGGATCGAGACCACGATGATCGAGACCACGACCGGCATGAAGTAAACCGCCCAAAAAAAGGAAATTCCGCGCAGTTTTTGGTTGATCAGCAAGGCAAGGCCCAAGGCAATGCCCGACTGCACCTGCGCAACGACAAGCACAAAGAGGAAGGTGTTGACCAACGCCCGCATGAAAACCACGTCCGATGCCAGCACCACCGTGCGGTTTTCGCCCGATTGCCAGCTAAACCACTCGCGCTTGCCCTGCAGATGCGGATAGTCCGGGTTCCTGCGGGTGAAATTGCGCAGCCGTGGATACTGAATCTCGCCGTCTTTGATCACGGCATTTCCGGCCTCGTCGCGTTCCGGTTCCAACGTAAAGACCGCAAGGCCAAGCAAGTCGGAATAGTTCTCAAAACCCACATACTCGGTGGGGTTTGGCGAAACGAGCCTCTGATTGGTCAGCGAAAATGCAAAGGCCAGAAAAAACGGAAGAATGATGAACGTGGCGATCAGCCCCGCACCAGGAAGCGCCATGAGCCACCCGGCACGGTTCGACCGCGTCAGTTTTGACGCCATCGGTCGCACTCCTTTTGTGGAAGGAAGGAACCCGGCCCGCCGGGCTCCTTCTGGTCAGGCCTTAGTGGCCATAGCCGCCATTGGCTTCGATATCGGCGTCGATTTCGTCAACCGCGGCATCCAGCGTGTCCGCCACATCTGCCCCGTTGGCGATATCCGCAAGGGCCTTTTCAAAGACCTTTGCAGACACGATGTAGCCCGGGGTTACCGGACGTACGAGCGCTTGAGCCTCGGACAGCCCATAGAACACCTCCAGCGCGCCACCGGGCTTGTAGTTCGCAGTATTTGCTGCTGCTGTTGACGTCACCGGGATCAGGCCGGTGCCATCGGAAAACGCCGAGAACCAGCGGTCCTGCAGGGCGAATTCAATGAAGGCACGTGCGCCATCGGGGTTGTCGGATGTGCCCGAAACGCCAAACTGCCACGAGGCGGCCCCAATCGTTGCACCGTTGCCGAAATCGGGTGCGGGCAGAAACAGCGCGTCGTCCCCAAAGGCTTCGACAACTGGCAGGGCGGCCCAGTTTCCGTTCCACGCGATCGCATATTTTCCGTCCAACAGGCCGGTTTCCCGATCCGCTGCATCCTGACTGGTGCCGGGCGTATAGCCATTCGTAAAGAGGCTCTGCCACCATTCGCCAAAGGCCAGCGCGGCGTCCCCGTTCAGCACACCTTCTGCCGATTGATAGGTCGAACGGTCCACGATGTCCCCGCCAAAGGACTGCAAGAATGGCGAGAACGCATAAGGATACCATTCGCCGGTCCAGGCCATGCCCAGATCCAGTGGAAACTCGTAGTCACCCGTTGCAGCCAGCGTTGCCAAAGCGCCGTTGAACTCCTCAAGGCTCCACGGAGCGTCCAGCGTGGGGACCCGAATGCCGTTATCTTCCAAGGTCGAACGCCGGGTGGTCATGGCGACCGCTGCGTCCCACAAACCAACCGAATAGACCTCGCCATTCCAGCGGCCAATTGGACCGGGCAAAAAGCCTTCCAGCTTGGCTTCGTCAATGCCAAGCGGCTGCATATACCCCGCCCAGGCCCAGTTCGGCATCACCGGGCCGTCCACGTCAAGGATATCGGGCAGTTCACCCGCCAGCGCCGCCGCGCCAACCGCGTCGTTGTAGGCACCCTGCGGGAACGTCTCCAGCACGACGGCCCAATCGGATTGGCTGGCGTTGAATTCCTCGACCAACTGATTGACCAACGCCTCTTCTGCATTGGCCGACCCGGCGCCATGATACCACAGGCTTAGTTCCGTCTGAGCCACCGCACCGCCGGCAACCCCGGTCGAAAGAATTGCGGCCAAAACTGGTGTCATTTTCATATCTCGTTCCTCCCTTTGAGATGAATGATCTGTGAATTTGTTCCGTTGGTTGGGGCGACAAGCGACCCACGAAGCTTTACCGGCCCGGCGACGCGGACAATTTCGGACGAAACTTCGCCCGTTCCGGACAACAGCTCCAAAAGCACCTGGGCCGCTCTTGCACCCATCGCGCTGTATGGCAGCTCGGCCGTGGTAAGCGCGGGGAAAAGCGTTTCCGAGATCAGGCGATGGTCGTCATACCCGACGACAGAAATCTGTTCCGGCACTGCGACGCCCCGACTGCGCAAAACCGAATAAACGGCCATCGCAAGCCGGTCGTTGCCACAACAAATCGCGGTCGGCGGTTCGTCTCTTTGAAGAAACTTGTCCAGCGCATCCCAAATAAGCTGACGCTCGCCGGGGGTTCCAAAAAGGTCCCCTGCTTTGACCAGGCTTGCATCATACGCGATACCCGCCTCGGACAAGGCGCGCCGGAACCCGGCAAGACGCAACGTGGTCGCCTCCTGTCCCTGCGCGAGCGTCAGATAGGCAATGCGACGGTGCCCATGCGCGATGACGGACTTGGTCAATGCATGCTGGCCACCTTCATCATCAGGCACCACCGCCGGCGTTCCCGATTGGTCGAAGCAGTTCACCAAAACCTTCGGAATTCCACGGCCCGGCAACGCAAGTTCAAGCGGCTTGTGATAATCCGCAACATACAAAATGCCCTCAACCCGGTGCTCCTGAAAGGTACGCACAAGGTCGGGAACACGGTCCTGTTGGCCACCAGTGTCCGAGATCAAAAGCGTTTTGTTTGATCTCTCGATCACCCTTTGCGCGCCTTGCACGATCAGCAGGTCCGGCAGGCCAGCGGCGGTCGAAACATCATCCGCGTTCGAGATCGCGCCCGTAATCAGGCCAATAAGGCCCGACTTGTTGGACTTCATGGTTCGAGCTGCATGAGAAGGGACATAGCCAAGGGCATCCATGGCCTCGGCCACGGCCCGTTGCGTCTTTTGGGAAACCGGCGCGTCCTTGTTCAGAACGCGGCTTACGGTTTTGGGCGATACACCTGCGTGCTTCGCAACATCATAGATCGTTGCCATTGCGACATTCTCCCTGCAGCGCTTAAACCACGCCCTTAAGACACCGATGTCATGACACCGGTGTCAGAGTCAACGAAAATGTCGCACTCCGGACTTACGAAGGGGCGTGGCTTGGGAAAACTGCTTCTGTCAGGATCTGCCCATGTGTGCCGGATTCACGTCAAAGACGCGCGTTCTTCGCCTCCTTGTGCCTGAAACGCAACGCGGCACCTGCGGCAACATCAACAAACGCCAAGTGGACCTTGTTGGCCTCTTGCGTGTAGCTCACGTTGGCGTATCAATCAGCAGATCAGGCTCAGGTATCCTGAATGATCTCGCAGGTAACCCAAAAGACAAAATGCGCGTCAATGGCGACGTTGTGAGATATTTGACGAGGTCATTTCGCTATGATTTACATCTGCTTCATAACAGATTTAAACTATGTCGAAGAAGATGGATACGGTCCCCTTGACCACCAATCGGCAGCGATCCTAGACGACAAAATCAAGTATGGTTTTCACACAGCAGACGACTGTCGTCTTTCGGTCAACGTAGCTGAAAATATTGCGCCGCCCGACATTCTATTGCCACAGGAAACAAACTTGGTTCTTGTGCATGAACCATTGATTTCCCAAGAAAACTTCCACCAGTCTTTTCATGTCAAAACAGATGTGGAGCTTTGGTTCGGAGCGCGGCTTAAGGCGAGAAGATTTCTTCTATGTGAAGCCAAATTAACCGAGAAGAATGCGGACGAATGGATCGATTTTACGCAATCCAGTTTCTCTGTTGTGAAATCCATCTCTATACGCCGCGAAGAACCGCCACGTGTTCTAGAAAGCGATGCAAGTTTTCATTCGTATCTGGATTACTCACAAAGTGCCGGAGATCGCTCAACGCTTCGCCCAGTCATCCCCGAGAAACTGCTTGTGAAATCCGACGCGTTTCCTGCGTATTTCCGATTTGATCGCCTTCATTTTTTTGGTGGCGATCTTCTTGAGAAAATGAAAAACCGAGAGCTACTTGGGCTGGCTCCAACTGGCACAGTTTGTCAGGTCGAAGAAGTCTAACCGGTTTTAAGTGTCATGGTCTCTGCCACTGTGACTGACCAAGAAACGCCCGTTCGGGCGTTCCTTTCGGCCGATCTACTGGCGTTTTCCGAACCACATGCGCCGGAACAGGCCGTCGCGCAGAATGAGCTGGTGATAAAATGCCGCCGCGACGTGCAGAACCACCAGCAGCAACAGGATGTTCGAGATCATGTCATGCGCCCGGGCCGGCAAGCGTTCGGACAGATCCACAGGGAGCGCCCCTTCGCCGCCATAGACGACACCAAACAAACCCAGACCCAATCCCATGCCAAGGCCCGACAGAACCATTCCCGCCACCACGACATACATCAGGTGATGCGTGGCCACGCCGATCTTGTCCAACATCGGGTTGCCCGTCGTTGCGTGTGCCGGGGTCTGGGAACGGACGCGGACGATAATGCGAAAAATCAACAGCATCCCGATTGTCACGCCAATGGCCATGTGACCGGTCAGGGCTTCGATCTTTTCGGGATCGGCATTGTCCAGCGGCCCGGTGACCAGATTGCCGAAGATCAGCATCATGATGATCAACAGGCCCATGAGCCAATGAATGGTTACAAGCAGCGGGTGATAGCGTGTCATTTCCTTGCCTCGCTCGTCCAATGGCTGGGTCACGAAATGGTGAACGACCACACAACGTCCTGCAAGCTTTTTCAAACGCCCGGGCCGTTGTCGCGTCGCTTTTTTCGCGCATCGCCCAGCATGGTTTTCAGCGCTTTTTGGGCCTTTGTTTGCCCAGCGTGCCATCCCGGCTGTTCCCCCCAGTGTATAATTTTGGCACCCCGATCACCCGGTGTTTGTCCTTGATACGCGCCCCGTTTCCGGGCCAAGGACGCGGCTGCATATGCGGTTAAAAATGGGGTATTTGAACGGGGTTCAATTGGGCCAAGTTGACATATCCCCGTGCGGACGCTAGATTAACCCTTTGATTTTAAAAAAAATAACTCCCCAAACGGAGGTGTAAGGCAATGTCGCAAAGGGTTTCTGGCAAAGCTGTCGCGTTCATGATGCTTGGCGTTATTGTCGTCTTGATCGGCCTGCATATTACCGCTCGCACATGCTTTGCCGCTCAGGCTTGCGAGACAAGTTTCCCTGTTCTTTTTAACTATGGCTTCTACTTTGATCTGAACAAGGAACAGAACATCCCAACCTGGTTTTCGATCTTTCAATTGGCGCTTACGGCCTGCCTTTTGGCGATTGGTGCCTTCAGCGCACAAGGCCGAGGTGAACGGGCACTTCCGTGGTTCGGTTTGACGCTGATTTTTCTGTATATCGGCCTTGATGAGATGACGGACTTTCACGGCTACTGGGCGCCGGGGGATGTTCCCGACCTTGGCTTCGAGTTCGGGCACGAGGGGTTCAACTGGGTTTATGGGGGCCTTGTCGTCGTCGCGATTGTTGGCTTGCTGTACCTGCGCTGGCTCATTTCCATTGAACGGACCTTTCGCTGGCAGGTCATTCTTGCGGGAACGGTCTATGTCACCGGCGCGCTGTTCTTCGAAGCGCTTGGCGGCATTGTTGCCGACGAAAATTTCAGCTCGGCCACCTACATCGTGATGTCTACCTTCGAAGAGTCTTTCGAACTGATCGGCATCACGATTTTCCTTTACGCCATCATCACCTATTTTGGCCGTCACGGTGTTCAGGTTCGGTTTGATTAACCATGGGCCCGCAGAAATGTCGGCCCGTTAACTTGTCCACGTTTGGTCGCAAAGCGCGTCTGAAACTTTGAACTTTCGGTGTTTTGAGCGCCGCAAACTTTAAAAACCCCGTGTAACTTTGGCCGTTCACCACCTGTCCGGGCTTCCTTCCTTGCCCATTTCGGGCAGGGGCGGCCATTTCGTCGGGTTTTTCTCCAATTTCGCTAAATTTTTCCCACACCCACACGCAGGGCGGGAAAAACCATACGCAATGTGAGGGCTAACCGCCCGAGAATGCGAGATTTTTATTCAAAGACAGAAAGAGAATGCTGCGACCTTTTTGGGGGGGGGACACGCGTGAACGTTATGAAAAGCACGGCCCGAGTAGTGGGCCTTGATCGCCGCGCTGAGACGCGCCAGAAAACCGTTCTGATCACCGGCGGTGCCGGGTTCCTGGGATCACATCTTTGCCAGCGGCTTTTGGCTGAAGGCGCGAAAATATTGTGCGTTGACAACCTGTTATCTGGCAGGGTCACAAATATTTCGGCCCTGATGCAGCACCCGGATTTCAGTTTCTGGGAACATGATGTGGTGGATCCGTTACACATCGACGGGCCGCTGGACGAAATCTATAACATGGCTTGCGCAGCCTCGCCGCCCCGCTACCAGGCGGACCCAATCCACACGTTCAAGACGTCGGCGCTGGGGGCGATCAACCTGCTGGATCTTGCCCGCGAAAAAGGGGCGCGGATCCTGCAGGCGTCGACCTCAGAAGTTTACGGCGACCCCAATATCAGCCCCCAGTCCGAGGACTATTTTGGGAATGTGAACACCTTTGGCCCAAGATCTTGTTACGACGAGGGCAAACGCTCGGCCGAAACCTTGTTCCACGACTACGCGGAACGCCACGGCGTTGACATCAAGATCGCCCGTATTTTCAACACCTACGGCCCCAACATGCGCGCCAGTGACGGGCGCGTGGTATCCAACTTTGTGATCCAGGCCCTCAAGGGGAAGCCGATCACGGTTTACGGCAAAGGTGAACAGACCCGTTCGTTCTGCTTTGTCGACGACCTGGTGGACGGCCTGATCCGCCTTATGGCAGCCCCGGCTGAGGTCAACTTTCCCATAAACATCGGGAATCCTGTCGAATTTACCGTTCGCGAGCTTGCCGAAATCGTGTTGGAGAAAACCGGATCACGATCGGCTCTGCAGTTCCATCCCCTTCCGCAAGATGATCCGCTTCAGCGGCGTCCGGACATTACCCGGGCCGAGGCGCTGTTGGGGTGGCACCCGCATGTGTCACTGGAAAAAGGCCTGCAACAGACAATTGCCTATTTTCAATCGGAACTTGAACGCAAGTCCGCGCGTGGCGCGGTAGGTCGGTAAGATGGCTGACGCACCCATTCTTGTAACGGGCGGCGCGGGTTTTATTGGAAGCCATGCGTGCAAGGCACTGTCGTTGGCGGGGTTTCTTCCCGTTGTCATCGACAATCTTTGCACCGGCCACGGGGATTCTGTGAAATGGGGGCCGTTTTACGAATTGGACGTCCGCAATTCGTTGGCTGTTGCTGATGTCATCAGCCGCCACGACATTCGTCATGTCATGCATTTTGCGGCGTCGGCTTATGTGGGCGAGTCCGTTCGGAACCCAGGAAAGTACTATCAAAACAACATTGGTGGCATGCAGGCCCTTCTGGATGCCTGCGTCACGGCAAAGGTAGAAAACCTTATCTTTTCTAGCAGTTGTGCCACATACGGCATTCCAGAAAGCCAGCCGATCCGCGAGGACAGCCCGCAGAACCCAATCAATCCTTACGGTCGAACCAAGTTGATTGGCGAGCAGATGATCCGCGACTACGCCCACGCCTACGGGATCAAATACGCAACCCTTCGATACTTTAACGCTTGCGGCGCCGACCCTGATGGTGAACTTGCCGAACGACACGATCCCGAAACGCATTTATTGCCCCTGGCGATGCTGGCGGCGGCGGGGCTGCATGACGAATTGCAAATATTTGGCACGGATTACGCCACCCAAGACGGCACATGTGTGCGCGATTACATCCATGTCGATGACCTGGCGCATGGGCACGTTGCAGCATTGCAGCATCTGCTGGATGGCGGGGCCTCGCTTGCCTTGAACCTTGGCAGTGGCAAAGGCCACTCGGTTCTGCAAGTACTTGAAGAGATTGAGAATGTTACGGGCCGTAAGGTGCCGGCTCGTTTCGCGGCGCGACGTCCGGGTGATCCGCCGGTACTTACGGCTGACCCGTCACTTGCGGCCGAGGTACTGGGCTTTCATACCCTTCATTCCTCAATGGCGCAGATCATCCGCGACGCCGCTCCCTTCTTTGGCCTTTCAAAGAAGGAGGCCCAGAATGCCTGAACCCGTCGCGCGCCCATTCCTTGAGCCGGTGTTTTCAACGGCGCAAAAGGTGAAGTATCGCATTGCGGTTGGCGTTGCGGTTTTGGCCAGTTTGTACTTTTGGTCGTGGTGGTTTCAGGCCGAACACGTGATCGGCTGGGGCCGGTTTATCTTGGTTTCGATGGTTCTGGGCTGGACCAATTTTCTTGTATTCTACTTCTTCGCCTTCTTTTTGCGGTCCAAACGACCGGCGGGGTGGATCCGGCCGCACGAAGGTGTGCGGGTGGCAATGATTGTCACCAAAACACCGTCCGAACCGCTTTCGCTTCTCAAGACCACCCTGACCGCGATGTTGTCACAGGATGTGCCGCATGACACCTGGTTGGCGGACGAAGACCCAACACCAGATACCATTGCATGGTGCGAGGCACATGGCGTGTACATTTCGTCCCGAAAGGGCTGCGAAGAATACCACCAAAAGACGTGGCCCCGTCGCACCCGGTGCAAGGAAGGTAATCTGGCCTATTTCTATGACCATTACGGCTATGAGAATTATGACTTTGTGTCCCAGCTGGATGCCGACCATGTGCCGCAGCCGGGATACCTGCGCGAGATCATGAAAGGCTTTGCTGACCCGCGTGTCGGCTATGTCAGCGCTCCGTCGATTTGCGATGCAAACGCCCAATACAGCTGGGCCGCGCGCACCCGCCTTTATACAGAGGCTCTGTTTCACGGCGCGTTTCAGGGTGGGCTAAGCGATGGTTGGGCGCCCATGTGCATCGGCTCGCACTATGCGGTGCGCACCAAGGCGCTGCGCGATGTCGGTGGGCTGGGACCGGACCTGGCAGAGGATCACTCGACAACAATGATCATGAACGCCGGTGGCTGGCGTGGCGTGCATGCGATAGATGCCATTGCCCACGGCGCAGGGCCTGAGAGCATCTCGGATTTGGCCACGCAGGAGTTTCAATGGTCGCGCAGCCTGGTAACGCTGTTGCTGAGCCACACGCCGCGCTATTTACGAAACCTGCCACCGCGGCTGCGGTTTCAGTTCCTGTTTTGCCAGTTGTTGTACCCTTTCTCGGCGCTGACGCATCTTGCGATGTTCCTGATGCCAGTGCTGGCTGTTGCCTTCGACATCCGGTTCGCAAACGTGACGTATCCGGCGTTCATCGGCCATGCCATCCCGGCGGCTGCTATCCTGACATGGATCGTCTTGCAGGCCCGGAAGGACGGTTTGATGCGTCCATTGAACGCAAAGATTTTCAGTTGGGACAAGATCTTGTTCCTGTTCTTGCAGTGGCCGTGGGTTTTGTTGGGTTGCCTTGTGGCGTTGCGTGACCGCCTGACCGGCAGCTTCGTGGATTTCCGCATCACACCCAAAGGGCAAACCAGCCAGCCTCCGCTGCCGACCCGCATCCTGACACCGTACTTCCTGTTGTCCGCGATGTCTGCGTTGCCGGTCCTGATGGTCGATAACCTGACCAAGGCCGGCGGCTTTTACGTTCTGTCACTGCTTTACGCCGGAATCTACGCGGGCGCATTTGCGTCCATCCTGATCCGGCATCTGCGCGAAAACGCGGTCGACTGGCAACGCTATGTGCCACGCCTTTCGACACAGTTCGCTGCATCCGTCTTTCTGATTGCGCTGGTGGGGGCCTCGTTCTGGGCCAGAGGCACCCACGGGCTGCATGCGCTAACCGTGGGGTTAGGCCCCTACCAGGTAACCGAGATGCGGTTTTACGTGTCGGGTGCCGGGCAATCGCAAGGGCGCGTGCACTACCAGTTTCGCAAGGACATTCTGGATTGGCCCAAATCGCTACTTGAACGGGAGAATGCATCATGAAGCTCCATGAAATGATACCCAAACGATTGCGATCTGGCGGCATTATCGTGCCGTTGCTGATCGGCATGACGAGTTATTCGGCACAGGCGGCCCCGCCGGGTGGTTTGCCCTTCGGCGCCTACGATCCGCCCGGCGAGTTTTCAACGGATCGCGAGTTGACGACCGAGCACTTGTTCCTGCCGTGGGAAGACGTGTTCTTGGGCAGCCTGTACGACGCGGATGTTTATGCGCGAGAGCGCAATCGCGACCTGATGGTCACGATCGAGCCGTGGACATGGACACGTGACAGCCGCAACACGCCAAGCTTCCTGATCAATGGCATACGTACGGGTCTTTACGACGAAAACATGCGCGCCATTTGTTCGATCCTGGATGATCTGGAAAGTGACGTAACCGTGCGTTGGGCACAGGAAATGGACGACGACAGCGGTCAGTTCATCTGGTCCAACTGGGAGCCGTCCATCTATGTCAGCGCCTTTCAGCGAATGATCAATGTGTGCCGCTCAGTTGCACCGGATGTCACGGTGATGTGGTCGCCGCTGGGTCGCGAGGGACTGGAAGAGTATTATCCCGGCGACGATTATGTTGACGTTATCGGCCTGTCGGTCTTTGGCCTGCAAGCCTGGGAAGAAGAGATCCTTGGCGAGGCTCAGACCTTCACCGATATATTCGGCCCGCGTTATGAACGCGTGCAAGGCTTTGGCAAACCTGTGATCGTGGCCGAGCTGGGCTATGTCGGGGACGCCGGATATGTCGACGATTGGGAGAACAGCGTTCGGCAGGATTACCCGGAATACCCGCGACTGACCTCGGTCGTTTATTTTAACCAGCAAGAAGTCTATCCGTGGCCCGATGACTTTGGCCTGCCGGATTGGAAGGTGAGCGAGCGCGTCGTCAGACAATAACCCGCCATAGACCGGCGAAAAACCGCCTGCTTCACCAACCGAAAGGCCGCGTGCCCCAACGCGGCCTTTCACTTTGATTACACAAAGTTTTCGGCGCGCGTCTTTTGAAACGCCAGCCACGCATCCACCATATTTGATGAAAATCGGCGTCACAATTGCCGTGTCTTTGACGCATGTCTGGCAAACTTGTACCGATTTCTTTACGTTCCCGCCGCAATAAGAACACCTTCAGACGCTATCCCGGAGTCCCGAGAAGGCAGGTTTTGCCAGCGTCAATAAGAAGGGACGAGCAGTGGAACATCAACAACCCCGCCGGTTTGTTCCGGCGCAAAAGAAAACGAGCAGACCTAAGATGACATTGGCCGCTTTTGCCATTGCATGCATGACAAGTGCCTGCATGACACCGGAACCTGTAGAACAGGCAGATACATCCCTGATTTCAAGCAAGTCCGCCCCCGTGGTTCTGACGGTGACCCAGAAGGCACCCGAAACGCGCAAGGCTGCGCGCTCGCCGCTTGAGATTGTGGGCAAAGGGCGGTCTGGCCGCCGAGGTACATATATCTGCGGCGTCAGTGGCGGCGGCATCAAATCGCGCTGCTATCAGATGTAATCCCCTAGATCTCGGCGAACATCCGCAACCAGCGGATCAGGATCGGGGTTAGGCAAATCATCAGCAGCACGGGCATCATCAGCCCGGCCAAAACGGCTGACATTTTCACCGGCAGCTTGTTGGCCTTTTCCTGCGCACGCAGTTCTCGGGTTACTCGCATTTCGCGGGCATAGTTCGACAGGGCCTCTGACACGGAGGTCCCGAATTGCAGCGATTGGATGACCACGTTCGAGAATGCCGTGACCTCGTCCACGCCGGTTCTTGCCGACATGTCCGAGAACGCTTTCATCCTGTCTTTGCCGGCCTGAATTTCCAGCTGCATGATCGTGAACTCTTGCGCTATCTCGGGGGCCACCGGCCCAATCTCATGGGCAACACGGGTCATTGCGGCATCAAATCCTAACCCGGCCTCTTGCGACACCACCAACAGGTCAAGCGCGTTGGGCAGCGCCTGTTCGATGGCCAATCGGCGTGCAGCAATCCGTTCGCGCAGCCACATCGAAGGCAGGAAGAACCCAATCAGAACAAGGATCGACAGCACCAAAACAGTCTGCCCCCAGGTCAGGCTGGTCAGCTTTGCGGCAACGATGCCCGGCAAGGGCAAGACGTCGATCGTGGAAAGCAACACCAAAAAGGCACAAGGCAAGGCCAACGCCAAAACCGTACGCACCGCATAGAACCACTGTACAGAGTTCTTGCGGTGCAGGCCGCCCTGGCGCAGCTTTTTGGCAACATCGCTGCGCTCTTTCTGGGTTTTTGGCACCAACGCCCGCAATATCCCCTTGGGATCGTTGTCGTCCAGACGCAGCACATCCGATCGAGCGCGGCCGCCTTTGGCTCCGGCTAATGCATGCATCCGACGTTCTTGCGCCGTGGGGCCGGCAAAAACCGCGGACAGCCCGTAAACAAACACGAACACACCCAATCCCAGTAAGGCCAATATCAACTGCTGCTCGGACATGCCGGTTGCGGCGAATAGTTCCTGAATTCGGGCCAACATGGTTGCCTCCTCAGAACTTGAAATTGACCATGCGGAAGAGGATCAGGATCTGCAAAGCAACCAGAACCAACACCGCAATGGCAAAGTACTTGAACATCGGATCATCCCACACCTGCGCATAGAACGTTGGTGCGGTGATGTTGATGATGCCGAAGATGCCAAAAGGCAGAATGGAAAGAATGAATGCGCTCAAACGCCCCTCGGCCGAGATCGCGCGGATTTTCTTGCGCATCGTCGCCCGATCACGAATGACCTTGGCCAGCACGCCAAGCACATGCGCCAGGTTCCCCCCGGTGCCGTGTTGTATGCCCACGCTGACAGAGGCATATCGCGCATCCTCGGTCCCGACACGCTGTGCAAACGCGGCGAAGGCTTCGGTGATGTCATCGCCGAACTGAACCTGATCCTGGATCAGGCCAAACTCGCTGCCGATCGGGTCGGGCATGTCATTGGCAACATTGCCTACCGTCACGCTGAGCGGATGCCCAACGGTCAAGCCGCGCGCCATCAAGTCCAGCGCATCCGGAAGCTGCGCGGTGATCTTTTCCAACCGTTGCGCGCGGGACGCCAGCACAAACAACATTGGCAGGGCAAACCCGACAACCACCCCCAAAAGAGCCGCGACCGGCATTGCAAACGCTTGCGACGCGGCCAGAAAAACGAGAATGGCCAACCCAAGTTGCCCGGTAACAAAGCGCACCGGGGAAATCACCCAGCCCGCCTGCCCCAAAATGGCGTGAAATCGGCCCAGCAAAGACTGTTTGCCGATAACGGCGTTACGCTCCAACAATTGCTGTTGCAGGTCGGCGGTCTTGGCTCCTTTCGCCCGGGCGCGCATGCGGCGATTGCGGGCTTGGTGCGGATCTTCGGTACGCGACAGTACTTGGCGAAACCCTTCGAACGCGATCAAGGCGCCAACGAAAACGGCCACGTAGATCAACAAGCCAACTGTAGCTTGCGGAAGCGCGTTCATACCGTTTCTCCGTCGAAATGGAAGTTACGCGCGTCGAGTTTGATACCGGCGGCTTGCAGCATGTCCGCGCATTGAGGGCGAATGCCGGTTGGCACAAACTCGCCCAAAACCTCGCCGTTTTCCCCGATGCCATTCCGCTTGTAAACAAACAGGTCTTGCATCGTGATGACGTCGTTTTCCATCCCGGTGATCTCGGAAATCGAAACCATGCGGCGCTTGCCGTCACTCAGGCGCGACAATTGAACAACCACTTGGAATCCGGCGGCAATCTGCGAACGGATCGTACGAATAGGCAGATCGCCACCCAGCATCGTCACCATCTGCTCGACCCGGCTAAGCGCGTCACGGGCCGAGTTCGCGTGCACCGTCGTCATCGACCCATCGTGGCCGGTGTTCATCGCCTGCAGCATATCAAAACACTCCGAGCCCCGAACCTCGCCCACAATGATCCTGTCGGGACGCATCCGCAGCGCGTTCCGAACCAGGTCGCGCTGCGTGACCGCTGCCTTGCCCTCGGTATTTGCAGGCCGGGTTTCCAACCGCACAACGTGATCCTGCTGCAATTGCAGCTCGGCGGCATCTTCGATCGTGACAATCCGATGGGCCGCGCTGATAAAGGACGACATCGCGTTCAACAGGGTGGTTTTGCCAGACCCGGTTCCGCCTGAGATCAGGACGTTCATGCGTGCCTGAACAAGCGCCTCCAGGAACCGCGCCGCGCTGGCCGGCATGCTGCCTTGTGCCACAAGACGATCAAGCGTCAGCGGATTGCGCGAGAATTTGCGGATCGACAACGCCGGCCCATCGACCGAACAGGGGCGGATGATGGCGTTCACCCGGCTGCCATCGGCAAGACGTGCATCCACCCAGGGCTGGCTTTCATCGATACGGCGGCCAACGCTGGAGACAATCTTGTCAATGATCCGCAACAGGTGACGTTCGTCGTGAAAGCGCACGTCACTGCGTTCCAACACGCCATTGCGTTCCACAAACACCTGTTCGTGTGAATTTACCAGGATGTCGTTCACGGTAGGATCGGCCAGCAGAGGCTCCAGCGGGCCAAGCCCCATAACTTCGAAGATCAGTTCGTTCACAAGGTCCGAAAATGCGTCCGCCCGCAGGGGCGTCGCATGTTCAGAAAGGTATTTTGAAACAAAACTGGCAATCTGCCGTCGCAATTCCGCCGATTCCACCTTGTCGATTACCGACAGGTTCAACCGGTCCAACAATTCCCGGTGCAGGCGGCTTTTTAGCTCCAGATGCGCCATCAAAGCCTTGTCGACTTCGGGGTTGGGCTGATCCTCATGACCAGGTTTCAGCGCCACCACGTTCTTGGGGGCTGCGTCTCTTTTTCTAAAATCGCTGAACATTGTTTTACCCCCGCTTTAGCTTTTCTTCTTGGCCGCTTTCGCGCACTGCCGCCGCTGTGTCGCGCGCAAGTCGCGTCAGTGCCCGGCTGAGTGGTGCAAGCCTTGCAACCTTGCGCACAGGTTGCCCCATATCCGCGGCCTTGCGCGCCATCTTGGCGCCATCGGGAAGCCAATGCACAAACTTGCGTTCCAGCACCGTTTCGGCGTCGCGCCACTGCCCCATGCGCACCATGGGCTTGTTTTCGCGATTGATAATCACGTCGACTTTCAGGCCCATTTGCACTTCTTCATAAAATTCGATCAGTCGCTTGGCGTGCCGAACCGACGGCACCGACAGGTCCGTCACGACATGCAAAAGGGACGTTCGCTTGATCACCGGCTCTAGCCAGTCCACCAACGCGCGGGGCAAATCCACAACGACATAGTCGTAGCGCTGTGCCAAGGCGTCCATCAAACCTGCAACGGCATCATTCTCCAACGCGCTCAAAGGGATTACACCAGCCGGTGCGCTGATGACATCCACACCGGACTCATGACGTTGAACCATCTTGTGCAAATACGGGACGTCGGGTGTAACCCTGTCTTCGACCATGGCTCGCATGGCGCCGTTATCTTCCAGATCAAGGAATACGCCCGCGTTGCCGAATTGGATGTCCAGATCTAACAATGCGACGCGCGGCATGTCCGAACGCCGGTCACGACGCGTATTTCGCAACTCGCAAGCAAGGTTAACCGCAACGGTTGTAGCGCCAATACCCCCACGGGCCTGGACCACCGAAATCACCGAACCGGGTGCCCCGGAAGTGGCCCCAGGAAACGGCGCTCTGCGACGCGACGCCAAAGTATCGTCTATGACATCGCTCAGTTCTTGTTCAGAGATCGACAAAGGCAGCACTTCGTCCACGCCAACATCGCGCAGCCGGCGCGCCTGAAGGATCGACATCTCGTCACTGCTCAGCCCGAGAAACACGGTGTCCGCGCCACGTTTGGCCAGAAGCTTGCCAAGTGCCTCGACCTCTTTGGGGTCGTCCGGATGCGGATCAAATACAACGACGTCCTTGGCATAAGCCAGGTTGGCCCCGCGACCGTTGATCCCATGAAAGCCGCGCGGTTCGGACGCGACAGCATCGCCGTTCTTCTGGAAAAAGCGGCCCTGAACGTCTTGGATGAACCTCTGGTCTTCCGAGACAATAAGGACAGAGTGCCCGGTTTCTGCGTGTTTACCTTTGGTTAGGGCAGTCATCCAACACCTCCAAGCGCCCAATCTTCGACAGGCAGCGAAACAGAGATTTCCCGGGCGCCGACGGGTAAAAAGGACCGGAAACCGTCCAGGGCGCTGTCGATGGTCAACATGATGGCACGCCGACCACCCAGGAATTCGATATATAAATCAGCGCTATAGGCGGCTTAACTATGAATGAAGCAGGGCGCATGTTTGCGAATCCTAAACGAGTTGCTCAGCGCAGCTGCACGGTTTGCGTTTCCGTACCTCGGCGAACGGTGATCGACGGTTTGCGTGGCGAAACGGGCGCTTCGACTTCGGCTTGCACGTCAACTTCAACCTCGGGTTCAGGCGCTGCAAACAGATCGCTCAGTTCAACAAGGTCAAGCGCCGTGTCCTGCACTTCGTTCAACGTGCGCAAAGTCAGGCTCAGCGTGCCGGCCCGTTGCGCCAACGCAAGGCGCTGACCCTGGTCGGGTGATACCTCGACCGTTACGGTACGGGCGACAACGGGCTGGTCGGCACTCTCTTCCGACTGCTGATCCACGCCGATTACGCGAATGTTTTGCAGAATGGTTCCGGCGCGCATGCTGTCGCCACTGGTTTGCGTCAGCAGGATGTCGACATAATCGCCCGGCGTGACAAAACCACCCACGGCGGTCACCGCGTCAACCTTGATCGCCATTGCGCGGGTGTTTTCCCCGAGCTTTTGAACAATGGTCACGCGTTCACCGGGTTCTGACAGTTTCGAGGCAAGGATAACCTCGCCTTCGTAAAGCCGGACCAGAGCGCGTTTGTTTTGCGTCGCGTCGTCGCCGACCAATGCGCTGATTGATGTAAACGCACCTCGGGGCACTGCCTCGGCAGGCCACTGCTGTACGGTAAGCGCTTGCGGGCCTACGGGTTGCCCGAATTCGATATCGCGCTTGGCAATGACGATGTTGACTGTTTGAGGAGTTGCCGGCGACGCCGTGGCGGCACCGGTTGGATCGCCCAGGTAGTCTTTGGCGAGAAATACAGCGCCGGCAGCCAGTCCGACGCCAACCAATGTGACAAGAAAGGAACCGAAACGCATGATGTCTCTCCGCCTAAATGCGGTGCGCGTTCTGTATCCGATGACACACGCAACGCGGGTTACGGCTCTTGCGATCAGGGTGCGAACGCAAGAGCCAGAGGTATCGAGATCAGCAGGTGCCTGCCCCGGCGCTTGCTGCGGTCTCAAGACCGGTGCACGCGGTGCCCACCAGACCGCCCGAGTTTTCACCGATCGTTGCCATGGCACCGATGCCGATGCCGGTTACAACCAGCAAGGCGACAGCGTATTCCACCATTGCGGCACCGCATTCGTCTTTTGCAAAACGCTTGATAGTCTTTGACAGTTTAATGGTCATTGGATCCCCCAAAATGACAAATTGATCTTAACTTCACCCGACAGGGCATGACTTCGAGGCCAACCCCGAGATCGTATTCAGGCTAGGAAATCCTTGCTCACCTAAAGCTCATTGTTTCGATTGGAAATTATCGCAAAAGTTGTGTGGATAATTTTGATATAGATGTTGACGGGAATAATCCACTCGTTCCATCGCCTCTTTTGGCGCAGCCGAATCGCCCGATATTCCCCTAACGCAACCATAATTACCGGGATTTTTGTTTTATTATATCCAAATAGATACAAGTTGCGCTGAATATTGAACCATTCGATAAAGAATTGATCACGCAAGACATCACGAAGTTAAGGCTTTGTTAATAAACACTTCTTTCGATGACTCACTCAAAAAGTTGACGCAGGGTCAACCTCGCAGAATACCGGATTGCGTTGACTCATCCCCATCAATTGCGCCTTGCTAACTGTTGTTGTGAATAGTTTTTTTTGAGTGGTGACAAGGAAATCCACAGGCTGTCTGGCGAAGTTGGATTTCCGGGAGGGGGATATGCTGAGTGAAACGTATGGGGGCAATCCGTTTGCCCCGGCACCAGGTTCGTTGGATCTTTTGGCCGAATGGGTAGAAACCCTGCATGGGCATGGTGACGTAAAAAGCTCGCTGGTTCATCTGGCTGAAACCGTGCGCGCGGACAGTGCGTCGCTTTTGCGGCAAGTAGAGGGTCGGATTTCGTTAAAGATCATCGCATCGACGATAGACCAAAAGGATCAGTATTCAGGATCGCGGCCCAGTTCTTACTTGCGCGAAATGCTTGGTGAACACCTGCATGTCATGCGTGTTGGGTCGGTGATATCGCTGAAAGAAGCCGAGCGAAACGGGATGATGAACCGCGACGCGCTGATCACGCTGCACACAAGGATGTCATCCAGCAAAACACGCGATGTCGTTGCCATCCGCCTGTCCGGCGAGTCGGAAACGTCAGACTATTTGGAACTGCACTTCACCACGGAAGTGGCCGAAGCTGATCGGAACCTTTTGACGATTTTGGCCCCAACTCTGGCCAAAACCTGGCAATCTCGCCTGCCCGGAACGGCCCAGAAGAATGCCGGATCAAACAACGTTCATGCATTTGGACAAGAACAACAGTTCCGGGTTTTGGACGCAGCCAATCCATTGGGGTTGACCCGTTGTGAGTACCGAGTTTGCGTGTTGGTTCAGGAAGGCATGCTGGTCAAATCCATTGCAAACAAGCTGAACGTTCGTGAACCCACGGTCAGATCGCACCTGAGGTCGATCTTTCTGAAAACCGGTACCAGTTGTCATGTGGAATTGTTGCACCGTCTCAGTACCGAACGCGTGTCCGAGACAACGATGGACCAAATGACAACCCACGGCGCACCGTTGCAAAGGGTTTCCTGAAAAAACTTTCCCCTGCGGCCAAGGATTGACCGCGGGGTCGCGTCAAACCCAATGTCATGCGTATGAGCACTTCGGACGAGGCATTGGCCCTGGCGGCGGCACAGGGGGACGGCGGGGCGTTTTCGACCCTGTTGTCGCGGCATTACGACCGCGTGTTTGCCTTTGCTTTCCGGCTGACGGGACATCGTGCCGAAGCCGAAGATCTTACCCAAGACATCTGCGCCGCCTTGCCGGCCAAACTGCGGAGCTTTCAGGGTACCGCGCGGTTTACGACGTGGCTTTACCGCGTGACGGTGAACGCCGCGCATGACCGCCGTCGCCGGGCGGCAACACATGCGCGTGCCGCCGAAGGTTGGGGCGATTGGGAGGTCGCACGCCAGGCCGAGATCGCAGATCAATCCGCGGCCAATGACTGGCTGGCGCAAGCCATGCAAGCCCTGCCAACCGACCTGCGCGATACGGTGGCCTTGGTGCTGGGCGAAGATCTGACTCAGGCACAAGCTGCTGAAGTTCTTGGTATTTCCGAAGGCACCATTGCCTGGCGCATGAGCCAGGTGAAAAAGCACCTTCGCGCTTTGCATCAGAAGGAGGAGCAGGCATGACAGACGAGCTGGACCACCTGAAATCCGCCCTGCGCGCGACGCCTGCGCCCGATGCATCAACCAAGGCTGCGCATCTGGAACTTGCGCAGAAAAGCTTTGCCGCGCTCCAAGAAAATACCTCCGACACCCGTCAGACCAACAAGCGCCGGACATCCGGCGCAGGTCTGATTGAAGGAGTTGGAAAGATGCTGAACATGCTTACCGCGCGCACCGCGCTTGCGACGACATCTGGCCTCGTGGCCGTCGGATTGGCCGTGGTGGTCGTATTGCCGCAAATGGATGGGCCCGAGCCCATGCGGTTTGGCACACCGGTTTCCGTTACAGAACCGCCAATCATCGTTGAAGAGCTGTCTTCCCCCTTGCTGGAAAACACCGCGCCCGCACCAGAAATAACAGCAGACATGCGTCTGGCTTCCCCACCTGCAGCGAAAGCGGAACGCCAAGGTATCAGCGTGACCGGTGCCCCCGAATTGGGCATCATCGCCGGGGCAAACGCACCAACGACTTTTCACACAGACATGGACGTGCAATTTGCCGACGCTCCACCCAACACCGAAAGCTTTGCCAACGAACCGGCCAGCCCGCTGAAAGTGGTGGCCGACTACCCGGTCTCGACCTTCTCCATCGACGTTGACACGGCGTCTTATGCGGTGGTCCGCCAATCGCTGATGGCCGGCCACCTGCCCCCCGCGCAGGCCGTGCGGATCGAAGAGATGGTGAACTATTTCCCCTATACCTATCCCGCGCCCGATGGCGAGGCCCCGTTCCAACCCACCGTCACCGTGACGGGCACCCCGTGGAACGCCGACACGCAGCTTGTCCACATCGCGCTGCAAGGCGCGCTGCCCGAGATCGACACCCGCCCGCCGCTGAACCTGGTGTTCCTGATCGACACGTCCGGCTCGATGAACCAGCCCAACAAGCTGCCGCTGTTGAAACAATCCTTCCGGCTGATGCTGGCAGAATTGCGGCCCGCCGACCAGGTTTCGATCGTCACCTATGCCGGCAGCGCCGGGCAGGTGCTGGCCCCCACCCGCGCCGAAGACCGCGCCACGATCATGGCGGCACTGGATAACCTCGCGGCTGGTGGCTCCACCGCCGGGCAAGCCGGATTGCAACAGGCCTATGCGGTGGCCGAGGACATGGCCGATGAGGGCGATGTCACCCGCGTGATCCTGGCCACCGATGGCGACTTTAACGTCGGCATCCACGACCCCGAGGCGCTGAAAACCTTTATCGCCGACAAGCGCGACACCGGCACCTACCTGTCGGTGCTGGGCTTTGGTCGTGGCAATCTGGACGATGCCACGATGCAGGCGCTGGCCCAGAACGGCAACGGTCAGGCGGCCTATATCGACACGCTGGGTGAGGCGCGCAAGGTGCTGGTTGATCAGCTGACCGGCGCGCTTTTCCCCATCGCCAACGATGTGAAGGTGCAGGTCGAGTTCAACCCCGCCACCGTCGCCGAATACCGGTTGATCGGCTATGAAACCCGGGCCCTGCGGCGCGAGGATTTCAACAATGACAAGGTGGATGCCGGCGAGATCGGCGCGGGCCACGCGGTCACCGCGATCTACGAGGTGACGCCCGCAGGATCGCCCGCCGCGCTCAACGACCCGCTGCGCTATCGTGCGCAAGAGGCCGAAAGCGGCCCGGCGGATGAGCTGGGTTTCCTCCGCCTGCGCTACAAGGCGCCGGGCGACGACACCAGCCAGCTGATCGAAACCCCGATCCCGCTGCAAACCGCCGCCAAGTCTGAGGCGCAGTTCGCCACCGCCATCGCCGGGTTCGGCCAGCTTTTGCGCGGCAGCGTCTATACCGGCGACTGGTCCTATTCCGACGCCATCGCGCTGGCCAACGCGGCCAAGGGCGACGACCCGTTTGGCTACCGCGCCGAGGCCATCACCCTGATGCGCCTGGCTGACAGCTTGTCGCGCTGAACCTTAGTCCTGGTCGAAGGTGATCACCTGCCGGATGGCAGCCCCTTCGGCCAGCCGCTCGAACCCCTCGTTGATCTCATCCAGGCTCAGCGTGTGTGTCATCAGCTTTTCGATGGGCAACCGCCCCTGCATCATCAGATCGGCAAAGCGCGGGATGTCGCGCTTGGGCACGCAAGAGCCCACATATGACCCGCGCAGCGTTTTCTCGCTGACCGACAGGGCCGCGGCGGGCACCGACAGCGCCTTGGACGGGTGCGGCAACCCGGCGGTCACACAGGTGCCCCCGCGCCGGGTGATGTTCCAGCCAAACTCCAGCGCGGGCACCGAACCGGCCAGTTCCACGGCAAGGTCAACGCCTCCATCGGTGATCTCCAACACCTGTTCCACCGCGGTGTCATCTGTGGGGTTGATCGTATGGGTCGCGCCCAGTTCGCGGGCAAAGTCCAGCTTGTCCTGCGCCAGATCCACCGCGATCACCTGCCGCGCCCCGCCGGCAATCGCACCCAGCAACCCGGCCAGACCAACACCGCCCAACCCGATTACCGCGGCCCGCTGCCCGACGCGCAATTCGCCCGAGTTCAGCACCGCCCCCACCCCGGTCAGCACCGCACAGCCCAGCAACGCCGCGCGCTCCAGGGGAACGGATTTGTCGATCTTCACACAAGACGCCTCGGCCACGATGGCGCGTTCGGAAAAGGCCGACACGCCCAGATGGTGGTTCACAGCGTGGCCATCCACGCTGATCCGTCGGTCGCCGCCGATCAGCGTACCGCCGCCCGCGGCGACAAAGGCCGGCTCGCACAGCGACGGGCGCCCCTCGGCGCATGGCGTGCATTGCCCACAGGACCCGGCAAAGACCAAAACGATGTGATCGCCCGGTTCAAAGGCGGTGACATGCGGGCCCACCGCCTCGACCACGGCCGAGGCTTCGTGGCCCAGCGCAATCGGCATCTCGCGCGGGCGGTCGCCGTTGATGGTGGACAGGTCCGAATGGCACAGCCCCGCCGCCGCCATGCGCACCCTCATCTCGCCCGGCCCCGGCTCCCCAAGCTCTGCCTGAACGATTTTCAGCGGTTTTGACTGCGAATAAGGCCGTTCCAGCCCCGATTGCTGCAACAGCGCGATCCGAGTTTGCATCCATTCCTCCCTGGTTGTGCCGAGTATTGCGCGGCCAAACCCGTTTGTCAGCGGTGAATGCAGTGGCGTTAGACAAAAGGATTGCCTATCAGGGGGATATGCCGATGCGACTGACCGATCTGAGCCAATTGCGGGACCTGCCGTTTGACCAGGTCATTGACGTCCGCTCGCCGGCCGAGTTTGCCGAGGATCGCGTCCCCGGCGCCATCAACCTGCCCGCGCTCAGCAACGACGAACGTGCCCGCGTGGGCACGATCTATGTGCAGGACAGCCCCTTTCAGGCGCGCAAGATCGGCGCGGCGCTGGTGTCGCGCAACATGGCGCGCCATATCGAAGAGGTGCTTGCCGACAAACCACGCGACTATCGCCCGCTGGTTTACTGCTGGCGCGGCGGGCAGCGGTCGGGCTCGGTGGCAATCATCCTGCAACAAATCGGTTGGCGGGCCGAAACCATCGATGGCGGCTATCGCAGCTATCGCCGTTTGGTGCAAAACGCGATGCATGGCGCGGCTTGGCCGGGCAAGGTGATGATTTTGGATGGCAACACCGGCACCGCAAAGACGGTGATTCTGTCGCTGCTGAAAGATGCTGGCCATCAGGTTCTGGACCTCGAGGCGCTGGCTTGCCACCGGGGCTCCATCTTTGGTGGTGTGGCCGGTGGGCAACCTGCGCAAAAAGGCTTTGAAAGCGATCTCGCCATGGCGATGACGGCATTGGACCCGGCCCGCCCCCTGATTGTCGAGGCCGAAAGCAGCAAGATCGGCGATCTGAACCTGCCGCCTGCAATCTGGGCCGCGATGAAGGATGCCCCACGGGTTGAGATCCGAGCGCCGATGGAGGCCCGGCGCCGATATCTATTGCAAAGCTATGGGGACATCTCTGCAGATCGCGCACGGCTGGCTGACCTGGTTGCGGCTTTGTCCACGCGCCATTCAGGCGAACGCATTGCCACGTGGCAGCAACATGTGGCGCAAGGTGACGACGGGGCGCTGGTCGAAGGACTGCTGACCCATCACTACGACCCACGCTACGCGCGACAACGGGCGCGCTGGGTGGATGCGGCGCGCTGCCTGTCTGTGGACCTGCCCGATCTCAGCGGCACAGCATTGGCAGCAGAACTGCCCCGCATCGCCGCCGCAATCGATGGTGCTAGCGCGCTTTGATTTTCCCCGTGCCTTCGGTGAGCAGACCGATTTTCCACGCCTGCAGACCGGCCTTTTGCATTGCGTCCATGGCCGCATCGCCATTTGGTACTGCCGCCAAAAGCCCACCTGCTGTTTGTGGATCTGCCAACAAGGCCGCTCGGGGGGTGGATGTTGTGTCCAGACCGACCGCTTGCAACAGCTCTGCGTTCTTGGGGTAAAGCGAACTGCGAACGCCTGCTGCGGCCAGTTCCGCGGCCCCCTGCATCAACGGAACGTCGTTCAACACCAACTCGGCGTCGAGACCACCGTCTCGCAGCATGTCCAGCAGGTGCCCCCCCAGCCCAAATCCGGTGACATCGGTCATTGCATGAGCCATGGGTGCCAGAACCACCGCATCCTCGCGGACCGGGCGCGCCATGGTCTGCAAGGCCCGCGCGATGTCACCGCCATCTGCCTTGCCCTGCATCTCGGCCGCAAAGAGCGTGCCCGAGCCAAGGGGCTTTGTCAGGATCAGTGCATCGCCAACCTGCGCCCCGGTCACGCGGCGCGCGGCACCGGCTTGGCCCAGTGCGGTGAACCCAACCATCAGTTCGGCCCCCACTGCGCTGTGTCCACCGACCAAGGGAATGTCACCCAACGCCGCACGTGCCGCAGCCGTAATCTCGCGCAGCATGTGCCGTTGCACCCGGTCGCTGGCGGTGGGTAAAGTGACCTGCGACAGCACCGCGCGTGGCTGTCCGCCCATCGCCCAGATATCGCCCAGCGCATGCGCCACCGCGATCTGGGTCAGCACGTACGGGTCGGCCCAGAAGGCGCGGAAGTGATCCGTGCTGAGCGCCAGTTCCGCCCCCCCGACAGATATCAGCGCCGCATCATCGCCCAACCGGCCAACGCCATCGTGCAGAACATCCGCCGCCGCCTTGGCCGCGCAGCCGCCACATATTGGGCCATTCTCAACTATCGCACGCAGACCATCCGCAGCCTCGGTCGGCAGCTTGGGTGGATCCATCTGCGGCAGTTCGTGGAATTTGCGCATAAAACTGCGATCAATCTGGTTCTTCCACCGCCAAAGCCAGTCACCTTCAAGCCGCAGGCCCAGCTTGTCCGCAACCGCATGTTTGCCGCCGGTCGACATCAATTTCAGATAGTCCTTTTGCGGGTGATATTCCCGCCGTTTACCTCCTGAAAGATCGGCCCGAAGATTGTGCAGCAGCACCGGCGCTTCGCGTACCGCGAAAACACCCGCCTTTGGTCGCGGATCATGGGTCAGATGCGCGCAGTCGCCCACCGCATAAATCAATGGATCCGAGGTTGCACGCAAGTCGGCGCCCACATCGATAAACCCATTGGTCAGGGCCAGCCCGGTCTGGTCCAGCCAACCTTGCGGCGCGGCGCCTGCTGCACCAATCACCAATGCCGCTTCTACCTGTCGACCGTCTTGCAGAACCACGCCGTCGGCTGTCACCTCGGACACCGCAGCGGCGGTCATCAACGAGACACCCTGGGCCGCGATCTGGTCAGACAACGCCGCGCGCGCGCCCTTGCCAATGTCGCGCAGGGGTTCGGGACCTGCTTCCAGCAAGGCGACCTCGCCCCCGACACCTTCCTGCGCCAATCGATGCTTGCAGGCCAATGCCAGTTCAACACCCGCGACGCCCGCGCCGATGACCGCAACGCGCGGCGCGGCCTTTCCCGCAACAGTTTGCGCCACAAATGCCTGCCACCGGCTTGCAAAAGCACCCAATGGCTTGGCTGGCACAGCATGATCTGTGAACCCCGGCAGGGCCGGCAGATCAGAGGTGATACCGATATCGACCGATGCCAGGTCATAGTAGATTGGTGCGCGTCCGGGCACATGTATCAGCCGGGCATCCCGGTCGATCCCCTCGGCCCGGCCCAGCACGACACGCGCGCCCGCGAACCGTGCCAGCTTCACCAGGTCAATCTCCAGCTCTTCGCGACGGTAATGCCCCGCCACCAGCCCCGGCAACATCCCGGAATATGGCGCGGTTGGCCCCGGATTGATCACCGTCACCCGCACGCCGGCCAAAGGCCGCATCCCCCACGATCGCAGGACCAGAGCGTGGCTGTGCCCACCGCCAACAAGCACAAGATCACGGGTTATAGGTAGAGGCACATGCATCACGAAATTCCTTTGTTCCGAGCCATGTTTAGCGCGACCCTTGCGCCCCGGACAGGGTGCCAACGGCAACGTGACTGTCAGTCATATCCTGTCATCTCCAAATACCCTTTTCCGCGGTGGCTGCCCGCGATGGTGACCGGGCCTTCCCAATAGGAAAACAGCATCGGCATCCAGGCTTGGGGATTCAACGCGGTGATCTGTACATCCAACCCGAAACGCGGCGCGGTAACTTGCCATTCTATGGGCACCCGTCGCCCTTCCACCCGGACGGTTTTGCCCGGGGTCAACTGCACAACGGCATCGCGAAACGGCTCCACTCGCCCGTCGGCGTGTATCCACGTACCCGAGGTAAACGCCCCCTGGTCATCGCGCACCTGAAACCCCATCAGCTTTGCGCCAGATTCAAAATGCAACGAGACCCAGTCCCACCCGGCCTGGTTTTCGTCCAGCGGCTGCGAAGACCACTCACGATCCAACCACGCCTGTCCGGTGACGTTGATCGGCCCCTCTGGCAGTTCCACGACCCCGGCCACCTCATAGAAGGGTTGCGAGTAATAGTAGCTCGCCTGACCGCTATCCGATTTCTCGGAATAGCCGGCCTCTCCATGCGTCACCAAAGGACGGTTGGCCGTCAAAGTCAGGTCATAAGCGAAGTCACGTCCCTCGGCCTTTAGGGTTACGGGGCCGGTGACGGGGTTCCCGCGCATCGACCAACCGTCGATCCACGCCCGGAACGGTGCCGCTTCGGCCCCGGCCTGCCCAACGCCACCGCGCGCCAAACGCTCGGAGGTGAAATGCTGCCGAGCGGTTGTAACCGCCGCATGGCCCATCCAGACCTGCGGCACCGACCAGCCCTGCCCGCCCTCCGGCGCCAAGGCTGATCGGAACAAGGTCCATTGCACCCCCAGATCGCGCCCATCCTCGGCCTGCAGGTTCGCCGTGATGTACCACCACTCGATCCGGTATGCCGGATGCGCACCGTGATCCGTAGGGAAGGACAAGGCCTGACCCCGCACAGGCGTGGCAAATCCTGCATCAGCCGCGCTGCCCAACCCGGCAAAACTCTGTGCTTGGGCGCAAACCACCCAAAACAGCCAGACCATGGGCAGGAGAATTGCTTTAACGTTCATGCGCGAACACCTTTAACAACTCCGCCGGCGCAATCCGTGCCAATCGCAAGGCTGGCCAGGCCGCTGACAGGACCCCGGCCACCATCGTCACAACGCCCAACACCGCCCAATCTACAGGGAACAGCTGCATGGGAATGCGCCAGCCAAAGGCCACAACGTTTACCACCGCCAACAGCGCCCATGCCAGCAACAGCCCAACCGGCAAAGCAACGATGGCCGTCACCACTGTCAGGAGCGCGGCCCGCCCCAACTCCAGAACCGACAACCGCGATCGCGAGAGGCCGATGGCCCATACTGGTGCCAGCTGCGCCAGGCGCATGCCCGAAAGCGTCAACAAACTGGTCAAAATCGCAAACCCGGCGACGCCCAGTGTCAAAACATTCAATACCGCCGTGATGGCAAATGTCTGCTCGAACACGCGTATCGAAACTGCCTTGATCGACGCCTGATCTGTCATGTTTTCGCCCGGCAGGCCGAAATCTTCTACGGTCTCGCGCATCAGGTTGCCAACCTTCTCCGGGGCCACCCGCACGGCCAGTCGCAGGCGCTGCGGTGCGTTGGCAACGCGATTGAAAACCGGCTGTGCAATCAGCGCCTGCGGCATGGGATTGCCGTAATCGGCATAGATGCCCACAACCGACAAACCCAGCCCGCCGGGCAAGCTCAGGACGTCACCCACAGACAGGTCGGCCCCATAAGACAATTGTTCGCTGATCAGGGCCCCTTGCTCGGCAAATACCCTATCCCACGCATCCTCGCGGCCAGACAACAAAACACGGTTGTCGCGATAAGTGCTGTGATCAACGATCCCATAAACCTCGCCCGGCAGGCCCGACAACTCCACCCGGTCCGACCAGATGGGCAGAACCGCATCCGCCCGGGTTTCGAACCAGTCGTCCAATGCTTCGGCCTCGGCCTCGTCACGTGCCTGTACATAAAGCTCGGACACCATCACCTGATCCAGCCATCCGGTAAATGCGGCCCGGAAGCTGCCGACCATGGTCGACACGCCAATATTCGCTGCCACCGCCAACAGCAGCGCCATCAATGCCAGCGAAATGCCCGGCATCTGGTGCCGTGTATCGGCCCAGAACCATCCGGCCAAAGCGCCGCGTGAAGCGCGAGCAGCCAGTGCAGCCAACCCGCTCAGAACTGGTGGCAGCGCCAAAGCCGCCCCCATCAACAATGCGCCCAGCATCGCGAATCCAGCCACCAGCCCCTGCCCCCAGCGCGCCAAAGCCACCGCAAGAACGCCCAGCACCAGCGACACCGCCAGTTGCCGCCACAATCCGCGCTGCGATTGCCGCGCCCATGCGCGGGGGCGCGCCGGGGCCAGAATACCCATGCGCCATAACCGCCAAAGGCTTTGCGATGCAGAGATCGCGGTGCCCAACATCGCCACGCCCAATCCGCCCAACCACCAAGCGGGCTGCAGACTGAGTGTGCCCGATACCCCGGCACCGTAAAGACCGCGCAAGGTCGCCGCGACATCGGGTAAAAGCAACGCAGCGATGACATATCCCAACACCACACCGATCGCGCCGGTGACAATTGCAAAAACCAACAACTCAGCCACCAAGGCCAGTGTCAGCGCATTCAGCGACACGCCCAGCGCGCGAAGGGTGCGGAACATCACCCGGCGTTGCTCGAACGCAAGGCCAATTGCCGCATGCACGATGAAAAGCCCAACTCCGGCGGACAGCAAGCCGAAGGCCGTCAGGTTCAAATGGAAACTGTCGGTAAGCCGCGCGATATCCGACGTGTCCTGCCCCGTGCGCAGTTGAAGCTCTGGCGCAACCTCATGCAACGCCGCGCGGGCCAGTGGCTGTTCGTCTAACACGATCAGGCGGCTCACCTGCCCCGGTGCGTCAAGCAAGTGCTGCGCCACGCCGATATCCACCATCAATTGCCCCGGCGGCACGCCGTCCACAGGCAACAGTTCAGGCAACCCTTCGGCACCCTGCAGCGCGGCAACCGTTTCGGGATGCGCCATGGCCTGACCCGGCGGGGTGATAAAGGTCAGCAAACCCGCCCCGCCTTCCATCGCGCTGCTTGTAACCGGCGAAGGCATGCTCAGCGGGTCCATGCCAATCACATCAACACTTTGCGGTCCGTTAACACGCAATTGGCCCTGCAGCACCGGCGACACCTGCCATCCGGCACGGCGCAGCGCCACATAAATCGACTGATCGAACAATACACCGCCCGGCGCGATGATCTGGTCAAATCCGATCTGCCCCAAACTGCGCGCCGCTTCGGCATAAGATTGCCGCGCTTGTGCATTGATCGCCTGCACACCGGTCCACAACGCCGTCGCCAGCGCCAGTCCAAAGGCAAGGCTGAACAATTGCAACGGACGCCGCCGCCAATGGCTCAGCAACGCCTTGAGGACCACGCCCCTCACCTTATCAACTCGCCGCCGCGCAGGATCGCCTGCGATTGCAACATTGCCGCCATGCGCGGCGAATGGGTGACCATTAACAGCGCCGCGCCTGTATCCCTGATCAGCGACAGGAACAGGTCCATCACGTTGTCGCTGGTGCCTTCGTCCAGATTTCCGGTGGGTTCGTCCGCCAGGATCAGCCCCGGACGCCCGGCCAGCGCCCGACCGATCGCCACACGCTGCTGCTGGCCGCCCGAAAGGGTCTCGGGATACTGCGCCAGAAGGTTCGTCAGGCCCAATCGCGCTGCAAGGTCGGTTGTCCACGCTGCATCGTACTGTCCTGCCAACCGTGCCTGAAACACCAGATTGTCGGACACCGACAGGGACGGGATCAGGTTGAAATGCAGAAACACCAGCCCCAACCTGCGCGCCCGCAACGTGGCGCGCGCCGTGTCGGACAAGGCCGCAATATCTTCGCCGGCGATACGCACCTGCCCCTTATCCGGCGGCTCCAGCCCCGCGCAGATGTTCAGGAATGTGCTTTTGCCCGATCCCGAGTCGCCCATCAGTGCCAGGCTCTCACCCGCGGCCAATTTCAGCGACACACCGTTCAAAACCCTTTGCCCGTCCGAAAACTTTTTGGACACCGCGGCAATCTCTATCATCGGGCACTCCTGTTCACTGCGGCTACCTTATCCCAGCTGGGTCTGGGCGCCAGAAAATCGACCCCACTGCGTCAAAATTTCCGTCAGGACAGCAACGATTCTCAGACGTTCGCGCTTGAGTCATATTTGAACCGAACCTACCTATAAAACAGTAAGGTGAGTGTCATGCGTCCCATTTCTCACGCCCCGTTTTCCTATCTCGGCGATCCGCAAGTGCCGCCTTTCGACCAAGGCCGGATACTTTTGGTGATGGATGCCGAGTGTTCGTTATGTTCAGTCGGCGCGCGACGCGTTGCGCGATGGGACACGGACGACCGTGTGCGAATTGCGCCGGTTCAGTCCCCCCTTGGTGCAGCCTTGCTGCAACATTACGGCATGGCACCAGACGACCCGGACACGTGGTTGGTTATCCAGGACGGGCGGGCGTATGGCTCGTTGCAAGCCATGGCACAGTTCTACCCCCAGCTTCGCATTTGGCTGCGCCCGGTAAGCCTGCTGAACTGGTTGCCCCGCCGGTTGCAGGACTGGCTTTATGCACGTCTTGCCCGCAACCGATATGCGCTGTTCGGCAAAGGCAACATGTGCACCTTGCCCGATCCCGAATTGCGTCGCAGGCTGATACAATAATCTTTGCGCAAACATAACTATCGGTCACAGCGTTCGGCACTTTGCCGCCGCAACAGCGCCGCTTGGGCGGCTTTCACCATCATACTGATGTCACGTCACCTGCTTAGGAAAGCGCAGCCGTTACCAGAGTATCCATGTCGAACCGCGATGGGCGTTACCGACGTCGGTCAATTGACAATCGCAGGCGAAGGGGCGCAATAAGGGCCGTGAACTCCGCATTCAAATCGATCTATCTGCCCGCGGCTATTGCATTGGGTGCTGGTGCTTTTGGCGCTGTCTTGGCCGTATTCCTGCGAGTCCCTGCACCGTTTCTGACAGGGCCGGCCACCATGGTGACCCTGGCGGCGCTGGCCGGTCTGCCGGTGGGCATCCCGGCGCGCCTGCGCGATCCGTTCTTTCTGCTGATCGGGATGAATGTCGGCGCCGCCGTCACGCCCGAGGCCGTGGCCACCGCCGCGCGCTGGCCGGGCAGCCTGCTGGCGCTGGCGCTGGCGGTGACGGTGATGATGGCGCTGGGAGCCTTCTTCATGCGGCGGGTCATCGGGCTGGACCGGCTGCCCGCGCTTCTGGCGGCCACGCCGGGGCATCTGAGCTTTGTTCTGTCCATCGCCGAGGAGGGCGAGGCCGACACGCGCCGGGTGGCGCTGGTGCAATCGCTGCGCGTGTTGTTTCTGACCCTGCTGGTGCCGGTTTTGGTGCAATTGCTGGATCGCGGCCCCTTGCCCGAACCCTCTGCGCGCGCGGTCACGGCGCTGTGGCTGTTGGTGCCGATGGGCCTGGCCGCGCTGGCTTTGGGGTTGGTGTTCAAGCGGCTGAACCTGCCGGCGGCGCTGTTGCTGGGCGGCATGGCGGTATCGGGCGTGCTGCACGGATCGGGCAGCATGACCGGTCAGTTCCCGCCGTGGCTGACGGCGGTCGGGTTCACCTTCATGGGCAGCCTGATCGGCACGCGGTTCAACGGCGTCACCATTCGCATGTTCCTCGGCGCCATCATTGCCTCTTTCACCCTGACCAGCCTTGCGGCATTGACGGCGCTGGTGTTTGCGGTGCCTGTATCGATGTTGCTGGGGGTGCCGCTGGTGGCCGTGGTCATCGCCTTTGCGCCCGGCGGGTTAGAGACGATGATGGCGATGTCGGTGCTGCTGGACGCGAACCCGGCCTATGTGGCCGCGCATCACGTGTTCCGGTTGTTCTTTCTGTCGGCGCTGATCCCGTTCGCCGTGGCCCGCACGCGCCGCTCACTCGCGCGCGCGCAGAACGCCGGTGGGGCGGGCGGCCAGCGGCCGCAAGGCGAAGGCGAGGCCAGCCAGAAGGGTGGCAAGGACACCTCCGGCGATGATCACGAGGGCCGATAGCGGCTGAAAGGCGTAATCACCCTCCATCACGAACTCGGTCACCGACCAGCCGGCCAACGCCCCGGCCAGCACCGCGACCGCCCCCGCCGCCGCACCCAGAATGGCCGAGCGCAGGGCGAAATAGCGCAGGATCATCCCCCGCTCGCCCCCAATGGTCTTCAGGATCGCAGCCTCGTAGACCCGCGCGCGCACGCCCGCCGCCGCGGTGCCGATCAGCACGAACATGCCGGTGACCAGCGTGGCCAGCGCGCCATAGGTGATCGCCGCGGCCAGCCCGGTCAGAATGCCCGACACCCGGTCGATCGCATCGCGCACCCGGATCGCGGTGATGTTGGGATAAGCGTTCGACAGGTCACGGATCAGCGGCGCCTCGGCCGCCTCATCTGCATAAACGGTCGAGATCGCCGTATGCGGCGCGCCTTGCAGCGCGGCGGGGTTCATCGACAGGATGAAGCCGATCCCGGCGGTCGAGAAATCAACCTCGCGGAAACTGGTGATGGTGGCGGTGATGTCGCGGCCCAGGATGTTCACGGTCACCGCGTCGCCCAGTTTCAGCCCCATCTCGGCCCCCTCCTCGGCGGCAAAGCTCATCACCGGATCGCCCACGTAATCCTCGGGCCACCAATCGCCGGCGGTGATCACCGTGCCCGGTGGCGGGGTGGCCGAATAGGTCACGCCCCGGTCGCCGCTCAGCACCCAATGCTCGCCCGCCACTTCGGCCGCCGGTTGCTCGTTGATCCGGGTGATGATGCCGCGCAGCATCGGCGCGGTCTGCACCCGCGTCACGCCGGGGTCGTTCTCGACCCGGTCGAGGTATCCGTCCAGCTGCGCGGGCTGGATATCGACGATGAAATAGGAGGGCGCAACCTCGGGCAGGTCCTGGGCGATGGCGGCGCGCAAGTTGGCGTCGATCTGCCCGACCGAGGCCAGAACCGTCAGCCCCAGACCCAGCGACAGGACCACCGCGCCGGTTTCGCCCCCCGGCCCGCCAATGGCCCCCAGCGCCAGCCGCAGCGTGGTGCGCCCGCGCAAGGCCGGGCGCCGCGCCAGGTATCGGCACAGCGCCTGCACCCCGCGCGCCGACAGCCACAGCAGAACCATCGCGCCGGTCACCCCCGCCGCCGCCCACAAGGTCAGCGTCGGGATACCCGACAGGTAGGCCGCGCTGCCCACCAGAGCCACGATCACCACCAGCATCGCCAACAGCATCCGCGGCGCCGGCCAGCCGCGCGACGGGCCTGCGGCATCGCGAAAAAGCGCCGCCGCGCGGATCTGTTCGGTCCGCGCCAGCGGCCACAGCGTGAACAAAAGCGCCGACAGCGCGCCATAAAGCGCCGCCTCGGCCAGCGGGCCGGGATAGATCGCGATCTGCACCGGCAGGGGCAGCTGCGCCGTGACAATCGGCGCCAGGGCCAGCGGGGCCAGAATGGCCAGAACCAGGCCCAGCGCGATGCCCAGCACTGCCAGAACGCCAATCTGGATCAGATAGGTGGCAAAGACCATCCGCCCCTCGGCCCCAATCGTTTTCAGGGTGGCAATCACGGCGGTTTTGCGCTCCAGATAGGCGCGCACGGCGGCGGCCACACCGACGCCGCCCACGGCCATGCCCGCCAGCCCGACCAGCACCAAAAACGCGCCGATTCGATCCACGAAAGTGGTCAGACCGGGCGCGGCATTACGACTGTCGCGCCAGCGCATGCCGGTATTGGGAAAGGCGGCCTCGGCGGCCTGTTGCATCGATTGCAGATCCGCCGAGGGCGGGATTTTCAACTGATAGCTGCTTTCATAAAGCGTGCCCGGCGTGATCAGCCCCGTACCGTCCAACGCCGCGCGGCGCAGAAGCGTTGGCGGGCCAAAGGAAAGGCCCGCGCTGCCATCATCGGGCAGAGCGATCAGCACCGCAGACAGGGTGAACTCTTTCTGGCCCAGCCGGAACCGATCCCCCACCTGCAGGCCCAACCGGTCGGCCAGCAACTGGCCCAGCACCGCCTGATCGCCCGCTAGGGCCTGATCCAGCGGCACATCCGGGCTCAACTCCACCGCGCCGTAAAGCGGATAGAGATCATCGACCCCCTTCACCTGCGTCAGCGCCCGGTCGGTGCCTTCTTCACGCGCCACCGTGACCATCGACCGGAAGTCGACGGTCTCCGACACCTGCATACTGCGGCCGTCCATCCAGGCGCGTTCATCAGGGGTGGCGAAGCGATAGGTGAACCGGATCTGCGCATCGCCGCCCAGGATCTCGGCCCCGTTTTCGCGCAAGCCCTCGGCGATGGCCTCGCGCACCGAACCCACGGCGCCAATGGCCGCCACGCCCAGCGCCAGACAGGCCAGGAACACATAAAACCCGCGCAAGCCACCGCGCAGCTCGCGCCGGGCGATCCGCCACGCGACGCTCATTCCGCCGCGGCCTTTTCGGCGCTGTCGATCTGCCCGTCGCGCAGGGTGATCACCCGGTCACAACGCGCCGCCAGTTCCGGCGCATGGGTCACCAGAACCAGCGTGGTGCCGTGCCGCTCGCGAAGACCAAACAGCATGTCCATGATCGCCGCACCATTGGCGCCATCCAGGTTCCCCGTCGGCTCGTCCGCCAACAGGATATCGGGCCGCGGCGCCGCGGCGCGGGCCAGCGCCACACGCTGCTGCTCGCCCCCCGACATCTGGCCCGGATAATGGTCCAGCCGTTCGCCCAGCCCAACGGCGCGCAACTCGTCGGCCGCCCGCTCAAACGCGTCCGATGCGCCGGCCAGCTCCAACGGGGTTGCAACATTTTCCAGCGCCGTCATGGTGGGGATCAGGTGGAAAGACTGAAACACAACGCCCATATGATCCCTGCGAAACCGGGCCAGCGCGTCCTCGTCCATCGCGGTCAGATCACGGTCCAGCGCCTGAACCTGCCCGCCGGTGGCGCGTTCCAGCCCGCCAAGAAGCATAAGGAGCGACGACTTGCCAGACCCCGACGGCCCCACAAGCCCCAGCGTTTCGCCGCGTCTCACCGCCAGTGTGATACCGCGCAAGATCTCGACCTCGCCGGCATTGCCGCGCAGCGACAGGGCCGCGTTCTCCAGGCTCAGAATCACATCGCTCATCGGGCGCCTTTCTTCACTCATCCTCTCATGGCGATATGGGGCAGACATGGCCAAACACAAGCTTTTGATCGCCGCAATGGCCCTCTTCGCAGCACTTGCACCCGCCGCGCAGGCTGAAACCACCATTGCCGCGCTGGGCGACAGCCTGACCCAAGGCTTTGGCCTGCCGCTGGAACAGGGGTTTGTGCCGCAACTGGAACGCTGGCTGCAGGGCCAGGGGGCCGAGGTGTCGGTGATCAATGCCGGCGTCTCGGGCGACACCACCGCCGGGGGCCTGTCACGCATCGCCTGGACGCTGACACCCGAGGTTGACGCCCTGATCGTGGCGCTGGGCGGCAACGACCTGCTGCGCGGCATCCCGCCCGAGGCAAGCCGCGCCAACCTCGCCGGCATCTTGGCCGAGGCGCAGTCGCGCAACCTGCCCACCCTGCTGATCGGCCTGCCGGCCCCGGGCAATTACGGCCCCGACTACAAAGCCGCCTTCGATGCCATCTATCCCGAACTCGCCGCCGAGTTCGGCACACAGATGCGCCGCAATTTCCTGGCCGCCATCACCGACGGCACGCAAGTGCCCACCGCACTGATGCAAGCCGACGGGATTCACCCCAATGCCGACGGCGTCGCTCTGATCGTGCAGGATCTCGGCCCCGCCGTGCTCACCTTGCTCAACGCTGTCGAAACCACAAACTGACACCGCGGCGCAGGTCCCCTCCCCCGGACGGGGGGAGGGACAGGGTGGGGGTCGATGAGACTGTCTTGCGCCGCAGGCGCGCGATTTACCAACCGGCGGAACCGGCCCGCAATTCATCCGCCAAATCGCGACCCAAGGCTGCGCCTTCCGTAATTGCCCCGCGCCGCTCACCGGCAACCAATTGCGCCCCATCCGGGCTCAGCAACTCACCCCGCAGCCACAGCGTATCGCCGACCAGAACCGCCAAACCGCCAATCGGCACTTCGCAAGACCCATCCAGCCCCGCCAGAAAAGCCCGCTCAGCCGCCAACCGCTGCCCGGTTTCCGCGTCATGGATCGCGGCCAGCATCCGCTCGGCCCGCGCGTCACCTTCGCGCCGCTCGATCCCGATGGCCCCCTGCGCCACCGCCGGCAGCATCTGGTCCACCGGCACCGCGTGCGCAGGTAAATCGTCCAGCCCCAACCGGTTCAACCCAGCCATCGCCAGAAAGGTCGCCTCGGCCACACCATCGCGCAGTTTCTTCAACCGTGTCTGCACATTGCCGCGAAACTCCACCACCTGCAGATCGGGCCTCAGCCGCATCAGCTGCGCCCGCCGGCGCAGGCTCGACGTGCCCACCACGGCCCCCTGCGGCAATTCCGTCACTGCCCCGCACCGCTCCGACAAGAACGCATCGCGCACGTCTTCGCGCGGCAAAAAACACTCCAGCAGAATACCATCCGGCAACTCCACCGGCATATCCTTGGTCGAATGAACCGAGATGTCGATCCGCCCGTCCAGCATCGCCTCGTCGATCTCCTTGGTGAACAGCCCCTTGTTGCCGATCTCTTTCAGCGCCCGGTCCTGCACCTGATCGCCGGTGGTCGAGATCTTGACGATCTCGAACGCCGCCGCAGGCAGCTCGAACGCCGCCATCAGCCGGTCGCGAGTCTCAAAAGCCTGCGCCAGCGCCAGGGGCGAGCCGCGCGTGCCAATTTTCAGGGGTGCATCGGGGGAGGGCAACAAATCCGTCATGGCCCTCTGTCTAGTCGCGGCAGATCGCCCTGACAATGCAGAACCGCTTGACATGCCGCCGCATCCGTCCGACCACCTTTGCACCATCGAAGAAGGACCGGACATGACCAAGACCCTGCTGCGCGCCCTGGCGGGCGAGACCTTGCCCACCCCGCCGATCTGGATGATGCGTCAGGCGGGCCGGTACCTGCCCGAATACCGCGCCACGCGGGCGCAGGCGGGCGATTTCCTGTCGCTGTGTTACAACCCCGAATTGGCCGCCGAGGTCACGTTGCAGCCGATCCGCCGCTATGGGTTCGATGCGGCGATCCTCTTCGCCGATATCCTGCTGGTACCGCAAGCGCTGGGTGCCGATCTGTGGTTTGTCACGGGCGAGGGCCCGCGCCTGTCAACAATCACCGGCCCGGCCGACATGGCCGCCCTGAAACCGGTCGACGCGATCCACGAGACCCTGAACCCGATCTACGAAACCGTCCGCATCCTGTCGCGCGAACTGCCGTCCGAAACCACGCTGATCGGCTTTGCCGGCGCGCCATGGACCGTCGCCACCTATATGATCGCCGGGCGCGGCACCCACGATCAGGCCCCGGCCCACGCATTGATGACCGGCGACCCCGCCACGTTCGACGCGCTGATGGACCGTATCACCGAGGCCACGATCGAATACCTGTCGGCCCAGATCACCGCCGGGGCCGAGGTGGTGAAACTGTTCGACAGCTGGGCCGGGTCGCTGCCCGCCCCCGCCTTCGCCAAATACGCGCTGGAACCGGCCAAACGCATCATCGCAGCGCTTAAAGAACGCCACCCCGGCATCCCCGTCATCGCCTTCCCGCGCGAGGCGGGCGAGGGCTATGTGGGCTTTGCCAAGGCCACCGGCGCCGATTGCCTGGCCATCGACAACTCGGTCTCGGCCGAATGGGCGGCCCAGACATTGCAACCTGATGGCTGCGTGCAAGGCAACCTGGCGTCCAGCCACATGGTCACTGGCGGGCAGGCGTTGGTCGACGAGACCCGCCGGATTGTCGAGGCCTTCCGCAACGGCCCGCATATCTTCAACCTGGGCCATGGCATCACGCCGGATGCCAACCCCGACAACGTTGCCCTGATGATAGAAACCGTGCGCAGTGCCTAAGTGGGCTTGGAATTATTAATAATCCACATTATGGTGCGGCGAGCTTTTTGCAACGGAACACCGATATGACCGAATTCGCCCCCGCGCTGCTGGCCGAGATCCGCAGCCGCTTTGCCCATGTGGACAGCTGCCCCGAACAGGGCCCGCGCGTGTTTTTCGAAAACGCCGGCGGGGCGCTGACGCTGAACAGCGTGGTCGAAACCGCCGCCCATTACGCCGCGATCCCCGACAATCAGGGCCGCGACAATGTCGGCAGCCACGCCCTGACCGCGCTGATCGCCAACACCAAGCGCGCGATCAAAGAGATGATGAACGCGCCCGACGGCCAGGTCTTCGTTGGCGAAAGCGGCACCGAGCTGCTGTTTCGCTTGATCATGAATGCCTGTCTGGGGGCCGATGGTGGCACGGTTCTGGGCTCCACCGTCGAACACCCCGCCACCCGCAGCGCCTGCGCGCGCTGGGCCGGGGTTGCTGGCAAAACCCATGTGCTGATCGAACATGACCACGCCGCCGGTCTGGTCACCGCCGACCAATACGCCGCGCAGGTCACGCCCGATACGGCGGTGGCGACGATCCTGCACACCTCGCCCGTGACCGGCATGGGCATGGACGTGCCCGCCATCGCCGCCGCAATCCGCGCCGTGGCGCCTGATTGCTTTATCATCGTTGATGGCATCCAGCATGCGGCGCATGGCCTGATCGACATCGCCAGCTATGGCATCGACGGCTACGTGATCTCGCCCTACAAAATGTTCTCGCGCCACGGCTATGGCATTGCCTGGATCTCGGACCGGCTGGCGGCGCTGCCCCATGACAGCCTGCTGGATGGCCCCGAAGGTGTGTGGGAACTTGGCACCCGCGACACCGGCGCTTATGCGACAATGCTGAACGTGGTCGAATACCTCGAATGGCTGGGCGCGCAGCACACCGACAGCCCCGACAAACGCACCCGGTTTCTGGCCGCAGGTGCCGCCATCCACGCCCACGAACACGCGCTGACCGATGCGATGATCCACGGCACCGGCAACCTGCCCGGCCTGGCCGAGATGCCGGGCGTGACGATCATCGGCGGGGTTGATAACCCGGCGCGCGAGGGGCTGGTGTCGCTGACCGTCGCCGGGCAGGACGCCGCCGACATCGTGGCAAAACTGAACGCCGAGGGCATTCGCACCCACCTGCGCAAGGCCGATCACTATTCGGGCAATATCCTGACCCCGCTGGGCGAGCCGGGCTGTGTGCGCGTGTCGCTGTGCCACTATAACTCGGTCACCGAGGTCGCGGCGTTTCTGGCGGTGATGAAGGACCTGACGGCCTGATCGCCGGACAGGGTTCCAAAAATGACAAACCCCCGGAAATCCGGGGGTCATCAAGGGGCCAAAAGCCCGGTTCGCAATGTTGCGGGTGCTTAGAGCATCCCCTCACGTTGCGCTTTCTTCCGTGCCAGCTTGCGAGCCCGGCGAATCGCCTCGGCCTTTTCGCGCGCTTTCTTCTCGGACGGTTTCTCGAAATGTTGCTTCAGCTTCATTTCACGAAACACGCCTTCGCGCTGCAGCTTCTTTTTCAGGGCACGAAGCGCCTGATCAACATTGTTGTCGCGAACACTAACCTGCATCGTGGTTTTCACCACCTTTCTAATCTGGAGTTTCGGTCAATCGCAGGAGTGGGCCGTATAGCAAAAGCCGCCCGGGTTGTCTACATTGGTTGCGCAGATGATCAGGAGCCCGTTCGTGACCGAAACTCAGCCCCTTGAAAGCCAGCTTTTGGATGCCGCCCTGGCCCATGTCGCCTTTGACGGCTGGTCCAGCGCAACCCTGGCCGCGGCGGCGGCGGAAACGGGGATCGAACCGGCGCTGGCCCGCGCCCTGTTCCCGCGGGGCGGCGTCGATCTGGCGCTGGCTTATCACGCGCGTGGCGACGACGCGATGCTGGCTGAACTGGCTGCTGCCGATCTTTCCGAAATACGGTTTCGCGACCGGATCGCCTTTGCAGTGCGCGCCCGACTTGAAGCGATCGACGACAAAGAGGCGGTGCGCCGCGCCACAACCCTGTTTGCGCTGCCGCAAAATGCCGCCGCCGGAACCGGCGCGATCTGGCAGACGGCAGGCAAGATCTGGACGGCTTTGGGTGACACCGACACCGATTTCAACTGGTACTCCAAGCGTGCGACCCTGTCGGGCGTGTTCAGCGCCACGGTGCTGTTCTGGCTGGGCGATGACAGCGACGGGCACACCGCCACGTGGGACTTCCTCGACCGCCGGATCGACGACGTGATGCAGTTCGAAAAAGCCAAGGCGCAAATTCGTGGCAACAAGGCGCTGGCCCCGCTGCTGGCCGGCCCCATGGCCATCCTGTCGCGCATACGCGCCCCGCAATCGCGCGACCACATGCCCGGTCACAAGTAAGAAAGGCCCCCCGACATGACCCAGACGATGCGTGCCGTTGAAATCTCGGCACCCGGCGGCCCCGATGTGCTGCGCCTGACCGAACGCCCCGTGCCCAGCCCCGCCGCGGGCGAGATCGTGATCCGCCTAGCCTTTGCCGGTGTGAACCGCCCCGACGCGCTGCAACGCGCCGGCGCTTACGCACCACCGCCCGGGGCCTCGGACCTGCCGGGGCTCGAGGGCGCGGGCACCATCGCGGCCATCGGCGAGGGTGTCGCCGGCTGGTCAGTAGGCGACAAGGTCTGCGCCCTGCTGCCCGGCGGCGGCTATGCCGAATACGTGGCGACCAACGCGGCCCACGCGCTGCCGGTGCCCGAAGGCATGGACCTGAAGGCCGCCGCCTGTCTGCCCGAAACCTTTTTCACTGTCTGGTCCAACGTCTTTATGCGCGGCGGGCTGCAGGCGGGCGAGCGGTTCCTTGTACATGGCGGCTCGTCCGGGATCGGCACCACTGCCATCCAGCTGGCGCGTATCTTTGGCGCGCGGGTCTTTGTGACCGCCGGGTCAGCCGAGAAATGCGCCGCCTGCCTGAAACTGGGGGCCGAGGTCGCGATCAACTATACCGAACAGGATTTTGTCGAGGTGATGCGGGCCGAAGGTGGCGCCAACCTGATCCTCGACATGGTGGGCGGGCCTTATATCCCGCGCAATATCAAGGCGCTGGCCGATGACGGGCGGCTGGTGCAGATCGCCTTTCTGCAAGGCCCGCGGGTCGAGATGAACTTTGTTCAGGTCATGACCCGGCGGCTGACCATCACCGGCTCAACCCTGCGCCCGCAATCGGATGCCGCCAAGGCGGGTATTGCCGATGCGCTGCGAAAAGAGGTCTGGCCGCTGCTTGGCGCCGCTCGTTTGGCCCCGGTGATGGATTCCGAATTCGACCTGACCGAGGCCGCCGCCGCCCACACCCGCATGGAAAGCAGCGCCCATATCGGCAAAATCGTTCTGCGCGTCTCCGGCGACTAAATCACGGCGCGGCGATAGAAATGCCAAGTGGCGTGCCCCAGTAAGGGCATGACCACGATCAACCCCGCCAGCATTGGGATACTGCCCAGCATCAGCAAAGCGGCAACCATTGCTCCCCAGCTCAGCACAATACGCGGATTGTGGCGAAACACCGCGACCGAGGTTGCGACGGCGACGGGCAATCCCACGTTCCGGTGCAACAGCATCGGAAAGGAAATCAGGCTGACCACCAGAACCAGCAAGGCAAAAAGAAACCCAACACCAAAGCCGATAATCATCATCGCCCAGCCGGGCGCGGTAGTGAACACATCCATTGCAAACTGTGAAAGGCTTGTCGGCGCACCCGGCCCAAGTGTCAGCACGTAAACCGCGTTGGCGGCCATCATCCACAGCAGAAACAGCCCCGCCAGATAGAGGCCCAGCACAAAGATCGCCCCGAACCGCGGGCGCTGAACAACGCTGAAAGCGCTCAGCCAGTTGGCGTTTTCCCCGGTCTCGCGCCGCCGGCTGATCTCGTACAGACCCACCGCCGCCACCGGCCCCAACAGCGCAAAACCCGCCATCAGCGGAAACAGCAGCGGCAACGCCGCCATCTGCAACCCCACCGCCATCAGGACAAGGCCAATGACCGGATACAGCAACACAAGGAAAATCGCGTCCGACCGACTGGCTTGAAAGTCGCGCCACCCCGCCCAGACCGCTGCCCGCATATCCATGCGGCTCAGCGTTCGGATCTGTGGCATCTCGGTGGCGTCGTCGCTGCCTACTCGGCGCGAGCTGTCGACCATGTGACCGCCAATTGTGCGCAATCCGCGCAGGCCCCAGCTGGCCGGGTTTCCGATGGTTTGTGGCATAAGTGGTTCCTCCCGTCGTCTGCCAAAGCATGCCGCCGAGGGGTCCGGCCCTGAAACGCTGACGGCCGAACCGATCAACGAGGATGGTTAAAAGCGTAACAGAATTTCCGCAGCAAGGCGATCACAGTTTGGCGACCAACCCGTGTTAGGGTGCAGAAAAGAAAGGAATTTTCCGCCCCACCTGCCGCAAAACGCTGAAAGGGTTGCGCATGTCACCGCCAAACGCCCCGGCGAAAATACCGCGCGCAACATCGTCGAAGGCCTCAAAAGGGTCGCTTACCGCCACCCATTCCTCACCACGCTGGTGTCGCACCACCCATCCCAGCTGACCTTGCGTCGAGATCGCCCGCGTGCCTTCCATCTGCCCGCAATCCGACGTCACACGGTTTCCCGCATCGACGAAGACCAGCCTGTTTTTGACGTTCTGCCGTGTAATGTCTCCGGTCACCAAGGCCATCTCTTGTTCGATCAGGCTGCAATGGCGGCGGGTTTTGGCCAGCGTGGTCATCAAGGCGTGCTTGCGGGTGTCGGTCATAAACAACATCTGAATTTCCTTCGTCTTGCAAATGGTCCCAATCGGGCGTCGATTGGAAAACGCAGGACGACTGCGAAAAATTCCGAAGGTTCAGGCTGACGTTGCGGCAAGCGCTAGTTGATGGGGTCGAACAGCGCGTCTTGCATGGTGCAATCGCGCCGCACATCCGCACCACAAACCCGCGGCTTCATATCGCGGGTCAGACACAGGCGCGCCTCCTGTATCCGGGCATCCCGGCAAGTGATGGTCAGCATATCCGCAGCCCAGTCCGGGTTGGCCTGCAAAAACGCCTCTTCGACCACACGGGCAGGCAGTTTGACGGGCTTGCTCAGCTTGCGGAAAACGTCGGGGCGGTTCACCTGATCATACGCAAGGCGCGACAGGGCAAAGAAATCGGGCGCCGACAGGCCGCTGCAGACCCCGTGTTTTTTCCACTGGTGCCACGCGGACCCGGACGACCCCATGATATCCACCATGGCCCCTGTTTCACTGCGTGTGGCGGGCCGATGCATGGTGCGGCAATAGCTGGGCCAGCCATCTTCGTATTGCGGCCAAAGGCCATGCAGAACCCAGCCGTGATCGGCATCACATTGCGGCGATCCCCGCTCGCGCCCCTCGATGGCGCACCATGTCGGCGACCAACTGAGCGCCAACACGTAGTAATCGAAATCACCCGCCCGCTCACCCTCGGCCCGGGCAATCGTGGCAGACAACAGCAGAATCAGCAGCCAGCGCATTTCCTCTTCCCCTTTTGGTGCGGCCGCACTATATACGCCTCAAGTTCCCCGACAACGAGAACCCGCCCAAATCCGGGCCGCCCTGCGGGGCGACGGGGAAGATTTGCGTAAAGGAGCGCTCTGATGGCCAAACCGATTATGGCAAAAGCAACCGCCGTATGGCTGGTGGACAACACGACGCTGACCTTCAAACAGGTCGCTGATTTCTGTGAACTGCACGAGCTTGAGGTGCAGGGCATCGCCGATGGCGACGTGGCCGCCGGTGTTAAGGGTTTTGACCCGATTGCCAACAACCAATTGACCGCGGACGAGATCGAAAAGGCCGAGGCCAACCCGCTGCACAAGCTGAAGCTGAAATTCAACGCCGCCGCCGTGGGCGAAGAGAAACGCCGCGGCCCGCGCTATACACCGCTGTCCAAGCGGCAGGACCGCCCGAACTCGATCCTGTGGCTGGTGAAGTTCCACCCCGAACTGACCGATGGCCAGATCGCCAAGCTGGTGGGCACCACCAAGCCAACGATCCAGTCGATCCGCGAGCGCACGCATTGGAACATCTCGAACATGCAACCGATCGACCCGGTTGCACTGGGGCTGTGCAAGCAGTCCGAACTGGACGCCGCCGTGCAGAAAGCCGCCAAGACCAAGGCAGCCGAAGGCACGCCGATGGACGATGACGAACGCCGCAAGCTGCTGTCGACCGAACAGTCGCTGGGTATGGAGCCCGAACCGCGCATTCCGTCCGCCATCTCAGGCCTGGAAACCTTCTCGCTGACCGAAGACGACGCCGAGGAGAAACAGGAAGAACCCATCGACGCCGACAGCTTCTTCAACCTGCCCGAAGGCGGTGACGAAGACGAACAGCCCTGATTGGGCCTAGCCCTGCGTCAGCCAGTCCAACGCTTGACGCAGCCGCGCAACAGAAAACGAGTGGCCGCCGTCGAACAGGCACAGATCCAGCCGGCGACCCTCGGGGTTCCTCGCGAACTCACATGTCATGGTATCCAGCGTTTCGCGGCCCGCATCACGGTAATCACCATGAGCGCGATACATGGCCAGAACCGTGTTCAGGTTCCCCTGTTTGCTCTGACCAATCTGGCGCCCTGTGATAGGCACGGTGGGGTCCGCTGTGCCGTGAATATGCACCACATCAGCAGGGGCCGAGGCACATTCCGCCGGCTCAGGCGTCCAGAATGTGCCCGACATCGGCGCGAATCCGGCAAAACGGCTGCCCCGCTCGCACAGCAAGGTCCAGGTCATCATCCCGCCCTCGGAAAACCCGGTCGCATAGACGTTTCCAGCCGGCACGCCATATTTCGCAATGACGTCATCCAGAACGGCGTCGACATACGCCATCTCGTCGCGACCTTCCGAAAACGTTTTACCGGGGGAGTAACGCAGGTTCCAGCTGCCCGAGACCGAGTTAATGGCAACCAGCGCAAACCCATACTCATCCGCCAATCGCCGCAGCGCCATATTGCGCATTACCCCGCGCGACGACCCGCGATACCCGTGGGCGAAGACCAACGCGCCCCTTGGGGCCGCCTCGGGCATGCTGATCCGGTAATTGCCGGTTTCAACAAGACAATCATCATCAGGACCACACGCCAATGCGGGAAGGGGAAAGGACAAAAGGGCAAGGACAGCGAGGGTTTTGCGAAACACGAGAGGACACTCCGAAAGTTTGATCTGGACAAACCATACAAATTGCACCGTCACCTCGAACTGACATCTGCGTGTACAACCAAATAGCGCGCCTTGCGGCGCAATCCATATCTCGCTTCACCGCCTTGCGGCGGCTTGCTCGGGCTGTCGAGGGCTGCAACGAAGTGCGTTCTTTCGGCGATGCGCAAGGATGCAAAGCAGCACCAATCAGAATGTCTTGCGCCGCAAGGCGCGCTATTTGGTTGCGGCCCGCTAGAAGTTTTTGCGGGCTCTCAGGGCTGTACTGATGGTCCCGTCGTCAAGATAGTCCAACTCGCCACCAATGGGCACGCCCTGCGCCAGCGAGGTCACCGTTACGCCGGTGCCTTCCAGTTGCTCAGCGATGTAATGCGCCGTTGTTTGCCCATCCACCGTGGCGTTCAAGGCAAGGATCACTTCCTTCACCCCTTCTTCTGCCACGCGGGTCACCAATTGCGGGATTCGCAGGTCGTCCGGCCCAACCGCATCCAGCGCGTTCAGAGTGCCACCCAGCACATGGTATCGTCCCTTGAACGCCCCGCCCCGTTCCATCGCCCAGAGGTCCGAGACCTCTTCAACCACGCAGATCTCGCCATTGCCGCGTTTTTCCGATGCGCAGATGTCGCACAGATCGGATGTTCCGATATTGCCGCAGTTGACGCATTCGCGTGCTGTCACCGCCACATGGCTCAGCGCATCGGCCAATGGCGTCATCAGCGGTCCGCGTTTCTTGATCAGATGCAGCACCGCTCGACGCGCCGATCGTGGCCCAAGCCCCGGCAGCCGGGCCATCAGGTCGATCAGCGCCTCGATGTCGTCGGTGCCGCCCACGCGCGCCTCAGAAAGGCAGCTTCATATCGGCCGGCAGGCCCAGCCCCTCGGTCAGCTTGGCCATCTCGGCCTGGCTGCGCTCGGCGGCTTTCATCTGCGCGTCCTTGATCGCGGCCAGGATCAGGTCCTCGGCCACTTCCTTCTCGGATGGCACAAAGATGCTCTCGTCGATCTCCAGCGCTGTCAGCTCGCCCTTGGCGGTGGCCGTTGCCTTGACCAGCCCGGCCCCGGCCTCGCCCGTCACGGTGATCGCGGCCAGCTCTTCCTGCATCTCGCCCATCTTGGTCTGCATCTCTTGCGCGGCTTTCATCATCTTGGCCATGTCGCCAAGCCCGCCCAGTCCTTTCAGCATCGTCACTCTCCTTGCGCTTTGCCGCCTTGGGCAAAGGATATCTGTTCTGCCTTGCATATCGCATCGCCACCGGCGATCGACAAGGGCGCTAGTTCTCTTCGAACGGGTCCCATTCGTCTTCCACCTCGGGCAAAGCCTCGGCGGCGGCCTCCTGCGCCAATGCTTCGGGGGTACGAATAACGGTGATTTTTGCTCCGGGGAACGCGTCGAACACGGCTTGCACGAACGGGTGCTTTTCCGCCTCGGCCTTCAGGGCCAGCGCCTCGGCGTCGCGGTCCTCGGCAATCGTCCTGCCACCGCCAGAGCCAACAACCGACACACCCCAGCGCGCCCCGGTCCACGCCTGCAGCTTTTGCCCTAAACGCGCGGCAAGGTCGGCCGGCGCCGCTTCGGTTGGCTCGAACTCGATCCGCCCCGGCGCATAGCTTACCAGACGCAGCGTCGTTTCCACTTCAACCAACAACTTTACATCGCGATTGGCCCGGATCAACTCCACCGCATGTTCAAACGTCGCATAACGCGCCAAAGCCGTCTCGGGCGCAGCCGCCAGCGCTGTGGCAACCCCACCGCTGTTCTGCGCCACCGGCGCACCGGTCGGGGCCGAGGCGCCAGCCGAGGCCCCCCCGCCCGCCGCAGGCGCGGACGTTCCGGCGAAGCCGGGGCGGCCTCCTCCGTTTCCGCCCGGCGATGCCGGTGGCGGTGTGTCCTGCAATTTGCGGATCAGGTCTTCAGGTGCTGGCAGGGTCGACACATGGGTCAACCGGATCACCGCCATCTCGGCGGCCATCATCGCGTTGGGGGCTTGGCCCACCTCTTCGATCGCCGTCAGCAGCATCTGCCACATCCGTGTCATCGCCCGCATCGGCAGCGCCGCAGCCATGGCCTGCCCGCGTGCCCGTTCGTCGGGTGAAACGGTGGGGTCCTCGGCCGCTTCAGGCGTGATCTTGATGACGCTGACCCAATGGGTGATCTCGGCCAGATCGCGCAGCACCGCCATCGGGTCAGCCCCGTCGGCATATTGCCCGCTCAGCTCGGTCAGCGCGCCCGCCGCGTCGCCTTTCATGATCAGGTCAAACAGGTCCAGCACGCGGCCCCGATCCGCCAGCCCCAGCATCGCGCGCACCTGGTCGGCGGTGGTCTCGCCCGCACCATGGCTGATCGCCTGATCCAGCAGCGATTGCGCATCGCGGGCCGAGCCTTCGGCCGCCCGCGTGATTAGTGCCAGCGCGTCCTCGGCAATCGCCGCACCCTCGGCATCGGCGATGCGGCGCAGCATAGCGATCATCACCTCGGGCTCGATCCGGCGCAGATCGAACCGCTGACACCGGCTCAGCACCGTCACCGGCACCTTGCGAATCTCGGTGGTGGCAAAGATGAACTTCACATGCGCGGGTGGCTCTTCCAGCGTCTTCAGCAGCGCGTTGAACGCGCTGGTCGACAGCATGTGCACCTCGTCGATGATATAGATCTTGTAGCGCGCGCTGGCCGCCCGGTAATGCACACTGTCGATGATCTCGCGGATGTCGCCCACGCCGGTGCGGCTGGCGGCGTCCATCTCCATCACATCCACATGGCGGCCCTCCGAAATGGCCACGCAATGCTCGCATTTGCCGCACGGATCGGTGGTGGGGCCACCCTGCCCGTCCTCGCCAATGCAATTCATGCCCTTGGCAATAATCCGCGCCGTGGTGGTTTTGCCGGTGCCCCGAATGCCAGTCATGATGAAGGCCTGCGCGATTCGGTCCGCTTCGAACGCATTGCGCAGCGTGCGCACCATCGCGTCCTGCCCCACCAGATCGGCAAAGGTTTCCGGCCGATACTTACGGGCCAGCACCTGATAGGCTGTGTCACTCTTGTCGCTCATTCCGACTTTCCACCGTTCGGGTCGCTACCCAGACTAGCTTCAATGCCCGGCGGCGGAAACAGCAAATCGCGGCCCTGTTCGGACGCCTTATCGGACCCGCGCATGTCCCACCTGCCCGACCGAAATTGCCCTGGCATCTGACCACCCCAATTTGCGCCCGTGTCGCCGACAACCCGTTGCCCCGTATCTTGCGAAGTCCGAAGCGGCGCGGTAACATCTGGCTGCCGATCCCGAGGCGGCACCCAGGTTCGCGGAAAGCTGTGACAGCACCTCGCATATACGAAAACCGAGACATGTTCGGCTTTTCCTTGCCCATTTCAGCGAACCGGCGGGCAATATTGGGAGAAACCGATGACCGATTCCATTGAAAAACTGCGCCGTGCAGCCAAACAGCTGCGCAAGTCCTACGAATCCGGCGAGCCTGCCGGAATTGAGCGTTTGCGCGTGCACCCGCCCCGTTCGGACGGGGCCGAGCTGAAACATGCGGATTTCCTGCATGTCATTGCCCGCGAGCATGGCTTTCTCAGCTGGCCCATTCTGAAAGAAGCCGCGATGATCCAGGGGTTGGATCGCGCGCAAAAGCTTCAGCATCTGAAGATCTCTCTGGCACATGGCAACAACCTGCGGGCCCAGCGCCTGCTTGAAGACACGCCCGATCTGGCGGACGGCATGTTCGCCCTTCAGGTCGCCCTATTGCGCCGCGACAAGGTGGCCGAGATGCTGGCCCAGGATCCGACCCGCGCCACCACCGTCTACGGCATCAGCCGGCCCATCGTGCACCTGGCATTTTCGCGCTGGATTCATACCAACCCGGATCTTGCCGACGACATGATCGCCATCGCGCAAATGTTGCTGGATCACGGCGCCGATGTGAATGACAGCCGCGCCGCCAGCATGGACACAGACTATCAACTGTCTGCGCTTTACGGTGCCATCGGGCATGCCAACAACATGGCTTTGGGCGATTGGTTGTTGGAGAACGGCGCGGATCCAAATGACGGCGAGTCGCTGTACCACGCGACCGAGCTGGGCCATCACGAGGGGCTGCGCCTTTTGCTGAAACACGGCGCGGACCCGGCTGGCACCAACGCCTTGCTGCGGGCAATGGATTTCAACGACCACGAGGCGGTGCAAATGCTGTTGGATGCGGGCGCTAAGGCAGATGATTTCAACGGCGCGCACGTGGGCGGCGAGGCGCCGTGGGTTGTGCCCGCCCTGCATCAGGCCGCGCGACGCATGTCTGATGCCCGCATGATCGACATCCTGTTGAAAGGTGGCGCCGACCCCGCGCGCGTATTCGACGGGGCCACGGCCTATGCTTACGCTCGTGTCTTTGGCAACACCTCCATGGCCCGCGCGATCGAGGCGCAAGGCACGCCGCCTCCCTTGTCCCAGACCGAGACCCTTCTGGCCGCCGCCGCCGATGGGCAGGACACGCCCGGCACGTTCATTGACCCGGACACGCTGTCTGACAGCTATCGCAACATCATTCGCAACATCCTGCACCTTCCGGGCAAAATGAACCACGTTCAAGAGCTGGTGGCGCTTGGCTTGGAATATGACCGCCCGGATACCGAGGGGCTGACGCCCGTGCAGGTCGCCGGGTGGGAGGGGCTGCCGGATATGGTCGGCTATTTCCTCAAGCTTGGCCCCGACCTCAGCCATATCAACGGCTATGGCGGCACCTTGCTCAGCACGATCATTCACGGGTCGGAGAACAATCCAAACCGGGCGGGCCGCGACTATTTGGAATGCCTGCAACTGGCACTGGAACGCGGCGTGGCGCTGCCAAAAGCGGCCATTGACCACGCGGCGCGCGAGGATGTTGCCGAATTCCTCCGCGACTGGGCCGAGGCGCATCCCGGGCAGGTGATCCTCGGGGGCGTCGGATAAGGCAACAGGTTGTCAGTTGACGCTGGCCAATTGGCCCTGTTTGGTTTCACTGCAACCTGATGGGGCCTTCCAATGCAAACCACGCTGAACTTCGCTTGCGACTGCGGCAAAATGCAGGGACGTATTGACCGCGTTACGCCGCAAAAAATCGGACATCTGACCTGCTATTGCAAATATTGCCTCGGCTTTCCGACCCATCTGGGCACGGGCGATAAATACATCCGTGACGGCGGCTGGGTGAACCTTGTTCAGGTTGCCCCGGATGATGTCACAATCGACCAAGGGTCCGAGCATCTGGCGTGCCTCAAATTCACGCCGAAAGGGCCGCTGCGCTGGTACGCATCCTGCTGCGGCACCCCGATTGCCAACACCCTGGCCGGGCGCATGCCGCCGTTCGCCAGCTTTTACGCCGACACGATGGGGGACGCAGACCTGGGGCCGGTGCAGCTTCATTCCTTTTGCGATCACCTGCCCGCGGCCCAGCGTCCTCAACCCAGCGGGAACAAGGCCGTGCGCGCCTTTGTCTTGCGATTTGCCAAGCGCGTGATCCCGGCAATCCTGACACTGCGGTTCCGCAAAAACCCGTTCTTTGATGCCAAGGGGGCCCCGGTGGCCACACCGCAGCTGCTTAGCAAGGAGCAGGCGCAGGCGGCCTTTCCTGCCAGATAGGGCGCACATTCGCCTTAAAATGCGCTACATTGTGCGGCATGAACCAACCTGAACGCGACCCTACAACACTGGTCTCTTTGCTGCTGCTGGCATGGGCGGCGGTCATGGCTTGGGCATTCTGGTCGTTTCACACCACGCCGCCAACCGGCGACGGGTTCACCCGCGGAATGAACCGGATAACCGGGTTTCTGGGCTGGCAACTGGTGGCGGGCGCGCTTGGTCTGGTGGCATTCGTGACGGGTCGGGGGCTGCCCAAAGGCACCCCCCTGCGATTGCTCAGCACGTTGCCCCTGGCATTGATTGCCCTGGGGCTGCTGGCCCTGATCGGCGTGGTGTTATGGGCGCGGTTTTCGCACCCATAACCGTCTAGTACTTGCCGCGCCGTTTCATCTCGGATTTCACCTGACGGATCATCTTGCCGAACGACTTGTCGCGGGCGCGCGATTGCGCCAGCGTTTCGCTATTGCGCGCATCCTCGGCCACCAGCTTTTGCCAGCGTTCCAGCCGCTCGGCCGAGACCTCGCCCCGGTCAATCGCCGCCTGCACCGCACAGCCCGGCTCACCCGAATGGGTGCAGTCGGAAAACCGGCAGTCCAGGGCCAGTGCCGCCAGATCAGCAAACACCGCGTCGATCCCGTCGCCGGTGTCGCTGAGGCGCAGCGCCCGCATCCCCGGCGTGTCGATCAGCCAGCCGCCGTTGGTCATCGGCCGCAGAAACCGCGCCGTGGTGGTGTGGCGGCCCTTGGCGTCATCCTCGCGAATGCCCGCCGTTTCGGCGCCAGCGCCGGTCAGCCCGTTCATCAGCGTGGTCTTGCCCACGCCCGATGACCCCACCAATGCCGCCGTCTGCCCCTTGGGACACCACGCCGCCACCTGCGCCAACCCGTCGGGGTCGCGCGCATCCACCGCCAAAACGGTCAGCATCGGCGCCAGCGCCTCGGCCTGCGCGGCAAAGTCGCGCGGATCTTCGGCCGTGTCGGCCTTGGTCAGCACGATCACCGGGTAACACCCCGCGCCTTGCGCCAATGCCAGATAGCGTTCCAACCGCGCGGCGTTGAAATCCGCGTTGCAGCTGGAGGTGATGAACAGCACATCAACATTGGCCGCGATCAGTTGCACCCGCGCATCGGTGCCTGCGGCCCGCCGGCTCAGTTCAGTCTGCCGGTCCAACACGTGGTCGATCCGACCATCGGCGGACAAGGCCACCCAATCGCCCACGGCGATCTCGGCGGTGCTCAGCCCGCCCTTGGTCTCGCACGTGACGGCCCCGTCGGGACCCAGCACCGTTACCATGTCGCGCTGCACCTCGGCAACGCGCCCAAAACACACGCCCTCCGGCGCCCCGCCGGACTGGCGGGCGAAGAAATTAGACCATCCAAGGTCTGTCATAGAAAAAGTCATTGCTCTGCCTGATTACAGGAAAACACGACCCATCGCGCCGCAAACGCGGGCGAAACGGGTGGTTTGTCAGGCAGGGGCGCGCGGGGTTGCCGCGTTTACAGACCGCCTGCCTGAAGGTGCGTGATGACAATCATTAAATTCCTCCAGACGTTACAGCGGTCGTAGGGTGAGAGGTTGGACATCGACCCAAGCGGGGCTCGTTGTGGCTGCTTCCTTCCGGACCTGACCAGGTTGGCGAGGCGCCTGCCCGCGCCAACCCCTCACGGGCTTACATAGATGTTACACAGCGGATTCGCAAGGCGCCGCAGCCCGCACGGGCAACCCGACGGAATGCGCGCCCGCCCACAGCGTGTCGGCGGTCACATGGGCGTGGCCACCGGCGGGCAACATGTCGGGCACCTGCACCACTTTCATGCCCGCCCCCAACGCCGAGGCCACGCCGGTTTCGCTGTCTTCGAACACCAGGCATGTGTCGGGCGCAACACCCAGCTGCTGCGCCGCCAGCGCATAGGGCGCCGGGTCCGGCTTGGCGGCGGTCACGTCGTCCAGCGTGACGGTCACCGAAAAGAAATCGGTCAGTCCTGCGCGGCTCAGCTTCAGATCCGCCCGCGACCGCCGCGACGAGGTCACCAGCGCCAGCGGCTTCCCGGCCGCCTGCAAATCACCCAGAACCTCGCGCACGTCGGGTTTCAGTGGGAACCCCGCGGCCTCGACCCGCTCCAACTCGGTGGTCAGCACGCGGCCATAGGCCGCCAGGTCGATACCGGGATACCGCTCGGCCATCATCGCTTCGCAGGTTTCGTAATCGCGGCCGATCATCAGCTCCAGAAAAGCCTCATCCGGCGGCAATCCAAAAGCCCGCATCGCGGCCAGGCTCGCCTCGGTATTGCTGGCCTCGGTGTCCAGCAAGGTACCGTCCAGATCAAAGATCACGGCTGCAAATGAGGGGGTCATGTCTGCACCATCGTCACCCGCGTTCGGTCGGGTGGCTATCGGCCCAACCGGCGGTGTCCTGTATCGTTGGGTCGCGGCCCCTACCTAGGGCGGAGCATCCCTTGAAATCAACCCCCGGTGGGGCGGTTGATGGCAAGGCAGTGCTTTTGGCGCGGGCACAGGCGTGCTAGCGTCTGATCATGACCGATCACCCCCCAACCGCAAGTCCATCGCAGCAGCTGGCGCCGCTTTTGGCCGTGAATTTTGTCGGCACGCTTGGTTTTTCCATCGTGGTGCCGTTCCTGGTGACGCTGGTCACCCTGTGGGGCGGCAACGCGGTGGTTTACGGCCTGATCGCGGCCACCTATTCAGCCTTTCAACTGATCGGCGCGCCGGTGCTGGGACGGCTGTCCGACCGGATCGGGCGGCGGCGCGTGTTGTTGATCAGCCAGGCGGGAACGTTGGCCTCGTGGGGGCTGTTTCTTGTTGCCTTCGTGCTGCCCGATGCCCGGCTTCTGGAAATCAGCAGCGCGATTTTTGGCGAATTTGCGCTGACACTGCCCCTGATCGTCCTGTTTCTGGCGCGGGCGGCGGACGGGCTAACTGGCGGCAACGTGTCGGTGGCCAATGCCTATTTGGCCGATATAACCTCCGAGCAAGACCGCAGCCGCAATTACGGGCGCATGGCAATGTCGACCAATCTGGGCTTTATCATCGGCCCGGCACTGGCAGGCTTGCTGGGGGCAACCGTGCTGGGCGAGGTGCTGCCTGTGGCCACCGCTTTTGCCATTTCGGCCGTCGCGCTGGTTCTGATCCGTTTTGGCCTGCAAGAGGTTATCCCGACACCGGTCGAGGCGCCTGTTGGCACCCGCAACGCGTGCCGTGTTTACGGTCAGGAGGTGCGGCCCAGCTACAAACTGGAATGCGATGCAGCCAGCCAAAAGCCTACATTCTGGCATTTGCCCAACATGCCAGCGCTGATGTCGGTTAACTTTCTGATCATGATGGGGTTCAGTTTTTTCTATGCGACTTTTCCGGTGCATGCGGTGGGCGCCCTTGATTGGGATGTTGTGGAGATCGGCACCTATTTCGCCGTGCTCAGCTTGCTGATGGTGGTGGTTCAGGGGCCGGTTCTGTCGTGGGCAAGCGACAGGTTCAGCGAGCGCACGCTGATGGTATATGGCGGGCTGGTACTGGCCGCCGGGTTTGTGGCCCTGACACGGCCCGAGCTGTTTGCATTGTATCTGGGCGCGGCGCTTATTGCCCTTGGCAACGGCCTGATGTGGCCCACGTTTCAATCTGCCCTGTCGAAATCGGCGGGGCCCGAGCTGCAAGGAACGGTGCAGGGTTTCGCCGGCAGCGCTGCTGCGGTTGCCAGCATACTGGGGCTGGTTTTGGGCGGGCTTGCCTATGTGCAGCTGGGGGCTGCGATCTTCACGGTTGCGGCGGCCACCATCGCAGCCGCCGCGCTTGTTTCATTTGCTTACCGCAAACCCGCTCACAGCTGAATGCGGAACCGGGCAAAGCCGTCGGGGCCTTCGCCCGCGGCTTCCATGTTCACACCCGGCACGCTGTCGGCGTATTCGGCGGCCTTGGGGCCGGTGTCGAACAGCACGGTGGTGCCTTCCAGCGGCGCAAAGGTCCAGTTGGCGTCGGCCGACGGGTTGATGGTGCCCTGTTCCACGATATAGCGCACGATCACGTCGCGGTTGGTATCGGGGGCCTCGAACACGGTGGTCGAGCCATCGGCGCCCGGGAAGTTCCCGCCGCCACCGGCGCGATAATTGTTGGTGGCGATGATGAACTCGTCGGTTGGCTTCACCGGCTGACCGTTGAAGGTCAGGTTCACGATGCGGTTGGCGTCGGGGTTCACCACCTCGCCCGAGCGGTCTTCGAACTTGGCCGGCTGGCTCAGATCAATCTGATACTGCACACCGTCGATCACGTCGAAATTATAGCTGGGGAAGTTCGGGTTCAGCAGCACCTGATCGGCCTTGCCGGGCTCAACCTGATTGAACATGCCGGCCGAACGTTCCAGCCAGTCCTTCACCTGCGCCCCGGTCACGCGCACCGCGCGCGCGGTGTTGGGATAAAGGTACAGATCGGCCACGTTCTTGATCGCCACGTCCCCGGCGGGCACGTCGGTGTAATATTCGGGGCCACCGCGGCCACCGGCCTTGAACGGCGCCGCCGCCGACAGGATCGGCAGGCCTTCGTGCACGGTGCCTTTCAGCATCTCTTCGATGTACCATTTCTGCGCGATCGACACGATCTGTACCGACGGATCGTCAGCCACCAGCGCGAAATAGCTGTGCAGCGGGGCCGAGGTTTTGCCTACCGCGCGGCGCACATAAGCCAGCGTTTCTTCGTGATCCTTGGCCACGGCGTCCAACACCATTTGATCGCTTTGGACCAACGCGGTGATCGACCGGTCTTCGTTGCGTTTCGAGATCGGGCGCACTTCGGAACTGCCGGCAACCACTTTCCATTCATTGCCCGCGCGTTCGATCATCAGGTCGATCACACCCAGATGGCTGCCCCAGAACCCGCCCATAACAGCCGGCTTGCCGTGGATGGTGCCGTTCACGTGGTCAACGGCTGCAAAGCCTTCATAGCGCGGCCCGGGGAAATCCAGATGGCTGTGGCCTGTCATGATCGCGTCGATGCCGTCAATAGCGGCCAGCGGCACGGATGCGTTTTCCATCCCGTCGGTGTGGTTGGCCGACCCGATCCCCGAATGGCTGAGCGCGATGATGATGTCGGCGCCCTCTTCCTTCATTTGGGGCACATAGGCGCGTGCGGTCTCGACGATATCGCGCGCCTGCACCTTGCCTTCCAGATGGCGCCGGTCCCAGTTCATGATCTGCGGCGGCACAAAGCCGATCAGCCCCACGTTGATGGCATGGGTTGCACCGGCCCCGTCGACAACCTCGCGCTTGAGGATCGTATAGGGTTTCACCAGCGTCACGTCCTGCGTCGGCGTGGCGCCCATTTCCTTGACCACGTTGGCCGACAGAACCGGGAAGTTTGCACCGGCCAGCGATTTCATCAGGAAATCCAGCCCATAGTTGAACTCGTGATTGCCCAGCGCCGAGGCATCAAAACCCACCGCGTTCATCGCGGTGATCACCGGGTGCATGTCGCCCTCTTTCATCCCACGCTCGTAAGCGATGTAATCGCCCATGGGATTGCCCTGCAGAAAGTCACCATTATCTACAAGCATCGAGTTGGTCGCCTCGGCACGCACATTGGCAATATGTGCGGCGGTCCGGGCAAGGCCAACGGTGTCAATCGGACGGTCAGAATAGTAATCATATGGAAAAACATGCACATGAAGGTCCGTCGTCTCCATGATGCGTAAATGCGCCTGGCTGCCCGCAGCCCTGGCCGAGAAAGGATGCAGCGCGATCAATGACGCCCCCGCGATAGTGCCGCCAAGAAATTTGCGGCGGTTCAAGTTCGGTGTCCGGGTTTGGCTTGCCATTTCTGGAAACTCCTCAAATAAACTCCCACCACTCAACAGAAACGAACACCATGACGGACGAATGACACTATAGATGCTGATGCAGAAAGAGACAGCACTTTTCGCGTTAAAGGCGAGTGCAATTTTGACCGTTCGTTCAAATCTTAGTGTGCGGCGAACCCAGTTTGGCAGGAAAAGCGATGCGTGACGCAGAAACGGTAACATTTGGGGGTTCAGGGCTGGACCGGGCGGCGCATCTGCGTGGGGACGAGGCCGCGCTGGACACCCTGTGGAAAGACCCCAAGGCGCAGGTACTGCTGCTGTGGCGCGGCAAACCGCTTACCGAAAACGATGACTTGGCGCTCTTGCCGTCCGCTCACCCGATTCTGGCAGACCGCCAACCGGCCGCCGTGTTCCTTGGGTTGGAAAACGAGGCGGGACTCTTTGCCGTCGATATCTCTGATTGGGAACCCGACGCCTTGCCTGAAAGCCTGAACGGCTTTTTCGATCCCTCGGCCCAACAACACCCCGACCTGCCCAACGGCGTTGTGTTCCGCGAATTGCGGGGCATCATGGCGGGGCTGACCCCGCGCCACGCCGAGTTGGCCGCCACCAGCAAAGCGATTGTGGAGTGGCACCGCACGCACCGCTTCTGCGCCTTGTGTGGTGGTCGCAATCGCCTGTCGATGGCGGGGTGGCAGGCAACCTGCACGGATTGCGGCGCCCATCACTTCCCGCGCACCGATCCGGTTGTGATCATGCTGATAACAAACGGGAATTCGGTATTGATGGGCCGTTCACCGGGATGGCCGCAAGGCATGTATTCGCTGCTGGCAGGATTTGTTGAGCCGGGCGAAACCATCGAAGGTGCCGTGCGACGCGAGGTTTTGGAAGAATCAGGCATTCAGGTTGGTGATGTCGCGTATCTCGCCTCGCAACCCTGGCCTTTCCCGGCCTCGTTGATGTTCGGTTGCCGCGGCCATGCGACCAGCACCGAAATCAAGATCGACCCTGCCGAAATCGAGGATGCACGGTGGTTTTCGCGTGAAGAAATGCTCGAAATTATGGCAGGCGAGCACAAGGATGTAACACCTGCAAGAAAGGGCGCAATTGCGCATTTTTTGATTAGAAACTGGCTTGCGGATACACTGGAATAAACGCAAAACATCGGCAGGATTCCACCACGGGAAAATCATGAAATTCTCTGCGCGCGAAGATATCTCTGCCCCGATTGATGCAGTGTTTGCTGCATTGTCGGATTTTGACACTGCTGAACGGGCTGCTTTGCGGCGCGGTGCCGAGGTTCAGCGCGAAGATCCCCAAGGGGCTCCTGGATTGGGCTCGAAGTGGTCGATTGTTTTTGCGTTCCGCGGCAAGGCCCGCAAGATGAAGGCAAAAGTGACGGATTTCTCAGCGCCAGAGGGCATGTCCGTGCAAGGCGACGGTGCAGGTCTGGAAACGGCTGTGGAGATTCAGCTGGTTGCACTTTCGCCACGTCAGACCCGCGTGAAGATCGAGGTCGAGGTTAAGCCGAAAACCATCACCGCGCGCCTGTTCGTACAGTCACTGCGGCTGGCGCGGGCGAACCTCACCCAACGTTTCAAGGACGGCGTTCACAAGTACATCCGTGATATGGAAGTCCGGCTGAACGGTGCACCGCGGCGCGCTTAACGGCGGCGCGGATCGGCCGGGTAAACCCCCAACAACGACATCTGGCTGGTGAAATATTCCAGTTCTTCCAACGCAAGTTGCACATTGCGGTCATCGGGGTGGCCCTCGATATCCGCGTAAAACTGCGTGGCCGAGAACGAGCCGTCCACCATATAGCTTTCCAACTTGGTCATGTTCACGCCATTGGTCGCGAACCCGCCCATGGCCTTGTACAGCGCCGCCGGAATATTGCGGACGCGGAACACAAAGCTGGTGATCATGCCGTGGTCACCCCGCCGCTTCAGGTCAGGCTCGCGTGACATGATCAGAAAGCGCGTGGTGTTGTTGTCATGGTCCTCCACATGCCGCGCCAAAACGTCCAGGCCATAGATCTCGGCCGCCAGTTCGCTAGCCAGCGCGGCATGAGACTTGTCGGCCCATTCGGCCACGTCGCGCGCGGCGCGGGCATTGTCGGGGCTGACACGGCCTTGAATGCTATGTTCGCGCAGAAAACCCGCGCATTGCGGCAGCAGTACCAGATGCGAATGCGCTTCGGTCACATCGCTCAGCTTGGCGCCCGGAACCGCCAACAGGTTGATATGCACACGCACAAAGGCCTCGTCGACGATATGCAGCCCGCTTTCCGGCAACAGGCGGTGGATATCGGCAACCCGGCCATAGGTGGTGTTTTCCACCGGCAGCATCGCCTGATCGGCCTCGCCACGACGCACGGCGGTGATGACATCTTCGAAGGTGCGGCAGGGAAGCGCCTCCATGTCGGGGCGCGCATTGCGGCAGGCCTCGTGCGAATAGGCGCCAAGCTCTCCCTGGAATGCAATGCGTTGTGTCATATTGTCCTTCCCCCCCCGATATGGGCCTGAAGGCGGTAACTACACCTTGCATCCCGCATAGGGAAGCGGATAGATAGCCGCGAATTACGCAGTTACGGGAACGCGACATGTTCGACACAATGACGTTGACGAAAGTTGTTGGTGGCCTTTGTGGCGCTCTGCTGATCTTCCTTCTGGGTGGCTGGGCCGCAGAGACGATCTATCACACCGGTGGTGGCCATGGTGCCCACGGTGACGAGCATGCCAGCACGGGTTACGTGATCCAGGTTGCCGAAGCACATGGCGAGGAAGAAGAGGTCGAAGTGATCTCGTTCGCCGAGTACTTTGCCGCCGCGGACGCCACCAAAGGTGAGAAAGTATTTGGCAAGTGCAAGTCCTGTCACGCTCTGGAAGAAGGCAAGCAAGGCACCGGCCCAACACTCTACAATATTGTTGACCGCGCCGTTGCGGCCGAGGACTTCGGCTATTCGGGCAAGCTGATCGCCGTGGTTGACGTTTGGACGCCCGAGGCGCTGGACGGCTTCCTGACCAGCCCCAAGAAATACGCACCGGGCACCAAGATGAGCTTTAACGGTCTGGCCAAGCCGGAAGACCGCGCCAACCTGATCGCCTATCTGCAAACGATCGGCGGCTAAACGGCCCCCAAACGAATTTCGAAAGCCGCCCCATGCCGGGCGGCTTTTTTGTGGGCAACCGATTCGGGCCATATGGCCTTGATTATCGGATCATATGACCCTATCTTTGCTTATTATGCTGGATCCCATCCGACATCCCCCTTCGGCCAAGCAAACACAGGCCATCGCGCTGAAAGCGTTTGACCGTATCGCACAGGACTGGTCGCTGCCGCTGGCCGAGGCTGCGGCGCTGACCGATATGTCGCTTTCAACGTGGAAACGCGCCCGCAAGCCCGGCTATGGGGGCGAGTTGACCCGGGATCAAACCCTGCGCATCAGCGCCTTGGTGGGGCTGTATAAATCGCTGCAACTGTATTTCTCTGCCCCTATTGCCGCGCAATGGGTGCGTCTGGCCAATGCCGGACCCGAATTCAACGGTCAGCGCCCGGTGGACGCGATGATCGCCGGCGGTCTGCCAAAGATCCTGCGGGTGCGCATGTACGTTGATGCCTTGCGAGGTGGCGTGTGAAGCTCACGCCGCTGAATGACCGCGGCCTCGTTCGTCTGATCCCGCAAACCCATCACAAACCGCCCGTACTGCGCGGCCTTGTTGACAGCGATGACGAGGCCGAAACCCTCGCCGCGCTCGAAGCCATGACAAGCGCCCGGATCATGGCCGAACAGGAAGGCACCCCTGGCATCGACCGGCGCGAGCTTGTATTTGCCCGCCGCGCCGAAGACCTGCGCGTTTACGGCCAAACCCATATCAACGCCGCCTTCACCTATACCCGCCCCACGGGCAACCGGTTCAACACCGGGGATCGCGGCGCGTGGTATTGCAGTTTCGAAACCCTGACCTCGGCGGCAGAGGTGGGATACCACCGCACGCGCGAACTGGGATACATCGGCATCTACGAAGATCACGCGATCTACGTAGAGCTTCTGGCCGATTTCATCGGTGATTTCCCCGATCTTGGCGATCAACCTTCCCACCCCGCGCTGCAGGCGGACACGATTGCCGGCTATCCAGCCGGTCAAACGCTTGCCGAAGAGCTGCAACGGCAAGGACATCGTGGATTGCTTTACCCCTCGGTCCGGCATTCAGGTGGGCGTTGCTTTGTCGCCTTTGATCCGGGAATCATCCAGAATGTGAGGCCCGGTGCCAGTTGGGCCATGGAATGGAACGGGTCGCCAGACTATAGCCTGCGCGCGCTGTAACCCATTTTCCGGCCAATTCCACGCCACACCCGTTTTTTTGATTTGATCACACGTGATCGCGATTTCTTTGCTTGAAACCTCGCCCTTGCCGCCGCTAGCGTTAGATTAACTTGTCAAATGCCACATGTTCGGAGGACGTCGATGAACAAACCCGCCACCGCTCGCGCAATCGCAGCCCGCAAACCCGCGCCCAGCCAAAGGGGCCTCTTGCCGCTGCTGATCCTGCCGCTTGTTCTGTTGGCGCTGGTTCTGTTCGCCCCCTTCGCAAGGGCCGACGGGCATGTAACCAAGTCCCACGGCATTTCGACCTTTGGTGGTCTGAACCTGCCGGCCGATTTCACCCATTTGCCTTACGTGAACCCCGACGCGCCGAAAGGTGGTGAGATTTCGTTGTGGGCCTTCGGTACGTTCGACACGATGAACCCCTATACCACCAAGGGGCGCGGTGCCGCCCTGGCCTCGGCCCCTTACGAGTCGCTGCTGACCGGCACGGCTGACGAGATCGGGGCAAGCTACGGCCTGTTGGCCGAAAGCATGGAATACCCCGAGGATCGCTCGTGGGTCATCTTCCACATCCGTCCCGAGGCGCGGTTTTCAAACGGCAACCCGGTTACCGCCGATGACGTCATTTTTTCCTACGAAACCTTCCTGACCAAGGGCCTGCCCAGTTATCGCGCCGTGCTGGCCAAACAGGTCGAAAGCGCCGAGAAACTGGGCCCCCTGTCGGTCAAGTTCTCCTTCAAGGCCGACCACGCCAAACGCGACCTGCCGCAGACCGTGGGCGGGCTGACAATCTTCTCGAAACTGGATTTCGAGGAAAACGGCTATGACCTGGAAGAAACCACGCTGACCCCGTTCGTCGGCTCGGGCCCCTATCTGATGGATCAGATGGATGTGGGCAAAAGCATCACCTATAAACGCAACCCCGATTACTGGGGCAACGACCTGCCGATCAATATCGGCCGCAGCAATTTCGACAGCATCCGCATCGAATATTACGGCGACTATCAGGCCGCGTTTGAAGGGTTCAAAGCCGGCCAGTACACATTCCGCAACGAGGCCTCGTCCAAGATCTGGGGCACCGGTTACGACTTCCCCGCCGTGGAAAAAGGCTGGGTCAAGCTGGACACGCCGATTGATGGCGACATTGCCACAGGGCAATCTTTTGTCTTCAACCTGCGCCGCCCGCAATTCGAAGACCCGCGTGTGCGCGAAGCCATCGGGCTGATGTTCAATTTCGAATGGTCCAACGACAAGCTGTTTTATGGCATCTACGACCGGATCGACTCGTTCTGGGAGAACAGCTATCTCGCTGCAACGGGTGTGCCCGAAGGGGCCGAACTGGCGCTGTTGGAACCGCTGGCCGACATGCTGCCCGAGGGTGTGCTGACATCCGAGCCGGTGTCGGGCGCGGTGTCGTCCCCCCGTCAGATCGACCGCAAGAACCTGCGCAAAGCCTCGGCCCTGCTGGACGCGGCGGGCTGGGAGGTGGGCGATGACGGGATGCGCCGCAAAGACGGCCAAACCCTGGATGTCGAGTTCCTGAACGACAGCCAATCGTTTGACCGCGTGATCCTGCCCTATGTGGAAAACCTCAAGTCCCTGGGCGTTAACGCCAAGATGGAGCGCGTCGACCCCGCGCAGATGACCAACCGCGAGCGCAGCTATGATTTCGACATCATTACCGACAGTTTCGGCATGGGTTTTTTCCCCGGCGCGGGCCTGCGGCAATATTTCGGCTCGGAAACCGCCGACACCTCGGTTTTTAACAAGGCCGGCCTGAAAAGCCCCGCGGCGGACGCCTTGATCGAAACCATCATCGAGGCCGAAACCAAGGACGAGCTTGACGTGGCCGTGCGCGCCCTTGACCGGGTGCTGCGGGCCGAACGGTTCGTGGTGCCGCAATGGTACAAGGGCACCTACACGCTGGCCTATTACGACATCTACGAGCACCCCGATCCGCTGCCGCCCTATGCGCTGGGCCAGTTGGATTTCTGGTGGTACAATGCCGAAAAGGCAGAAAAACTGAAGGCCGCTGGCGCCTTCTGAACAACGAGCAGATCGGAACCACATGGGCGCGTATATCCTACGGCGTTTGCTGCTGGTCATCCCCACGCTTCTGGGCGTGATGATCATAAATTTCGTGCTGACCCAATTTGTGCCGGGCGGCCCTATCGAACAGGTCATCGCACGGGCCCAGGGCGAAGGCGACGTGTTTCAGAACATCGCCGGTGGCGGTGAAGAGGTCGAGGATCTGGGCGACGACAGCCGCTATCTGGGCGCGCGCGGGCTGCCGCAGGAATTCCTGGACCAGCTGGAAGTTGACATGGGCTTTGCCCGCATCGTTTGCGGGCCGGATCACGTCGGCGACCCCGATCTTGATGCCGAGGGCTGCGAGAAACAGGATATCGGCATTGCCGAACGTTTCTTTATCATGATGGGCAACTATCTGACGCTGGATTTCGGCGACAGTTTCTTCCGCGACACGCCGGTCTTTGAACTGGTATGGGAGAAGATGCCCGTCTCAATCACGCTGGGTCTGTGGTCCACCATCATCGCCTATGTCGTGTCGATCCCGCTGGGTATCCGCAAGGCGGTGCGCGACGGCACACCGTTTGACAGCTGGACATCGGGTGCGATCATCGCCGCCTATGCCATTCCCGGGTTCCTGTTCGCCATCCTGTTGCTGGTCATGTTCGCGGGCGGATCTTATTGGAAGATCTTCCCGCTCAGGGGGCTGACATCCGACAATTTCGACGACCTCAGCGCGCTGGGCAAGGTTGCCGACTATTTCTGGCACATCACGCTGCCGGTTGTGGCCACCTCGATCTCGGGCTTTGCCACGCTGACGCTGCTGACCAAGAACTCGTTTCTGGACGAGATCAAGAAGCACTACGTCATGACCGCCCGCGCCAAGGGCCTGTCCGAGGGGCGGGTGCTGTATGGCCACGTCTTCCGCAACGCCATGCTGATCGTGATCGCCGGCTTTCCGGCCGTGTTCATCGGGGTGTTCTTCGGCAGCTCGCTGATTATCGAGACGATCTTCTCGCTGGACGGGCTGGGCCGCATGGGGTTCGAGGCCGCGTTGCAGCGCGACTACCCGATCGTGTTTGGCACGCTGTTTGTCTTTGGCCTGATCGGCCTCTTGGTCGGGATTCTGTCGGATCTGATGTATGTCTTCATCGATCCGCGGATCGACTTTGAGGCGCGGGAGGTCTGAGAAATGTTTAAACTTTCGCCTCTGAACAAGCGCAGAGTTGCAAACTTTGTTGCAAATCGCCGGGCCTATTGGTCGCTGATCATCTTTGGCATCCTGTTCGGCTTGTCGCTCTTTGCAGAGCTCCTCGCCAACGACAAGCCACTTCTGGTGCGCTATCAGGGCGAATTTTTCACCCCGGTCACGCAGTTTTATCCCGAAACCGCCTTTGGCGGCGACTTCCGCACCGAAGCCGATTACAGCCAGCCCGAGGTGCAGTGCCTGATTGTCTCGGGCGGGTTAGACATCTGTTTCGACGACCCCGAGGCGGTGATCGAAGACGCCAAGGATGGTGTGGTGGAAGGCGAAGAGATTGCCAAAGGCATGATCATCTGGCCCTTGGTGCCATACCATTATCAAACCATTGTTGATACGGACGGCGTCGCGCCCGGCCCGCCCACGGCGCAAAACTGGCTGGGCACCGATGACAGCTCGCGTGATGTGCTGGCCCGCGTGATCTATGGGTTCCGCCTGTCCATCGTCTATACGATCATCGTCACGGTCTGCGCCTCGATCATCGGCATTGCGGCCGGTGCTGTGCAGGGCTATTTCGGCGGCTGGTTAGACCTTATCTTTCAAAGACTTCTGGAGATCTGGGGCTCTACACCCAATCTTTATATCATCATCATCCTCTTTGCGATCCTGGGCCGGTCCTTCTGGCTGTTGGTGTTCCTGTCGATCCTGTTCGGCTGGCCAGCGCTTGTTGGCGTGGTAAGGGCCGAGTTCCTGCGGGCGCGCAATTTCGAATATGTCCGCGCCGCGCGCGCCCTGGGCGTGTCTAACAGGGTGATCATGTTCCGCCACATGCTGCCAAATGCCATGGTCGCCACGCTGACACTGCTGCCGTTCATCATCACTGGCACCATCGCCGGGCTGGCCTCGCTGGATTATCTTGGCTTTGGCCTGCCATCGTCGGCCCCGTCGCTGGGCGAGCTGACGCTGCAGGCCAAGAACAACCTGCAAGTGCCGTCGCTGGGCTTCGTGGCCTTCTTCACCTTCGCCATCATGCTGTCGCTTCTGGTCTTCATCTTCGAAGGCGTGCGTGACGCGTTTGACCCCAGAAAGACGTTTCAATGACCGCTTTGCTTCAGGTTCGCGAACTGTCGGTATCGTTCCTGCAGGAAGGCCAGCAAAGCGAGGCCGTGCACAAGGTGTCGTTCGATGTGCAACGCGGCGAGACCGTGGCACTGGTGGGCGAAAGCGGGTCGGGCAAATCGGTGACGGCCCTGTCGACTGTGTCTCTGTTGGCGGATAACGCCTCGCTGTCGGGGTCTGTCACCTATGACGGCCAGGAAATGATCGGCGCGGACGAGACGTTGCTGCGCAAGGTCCGCGGCAACGATGTGAGCTTCATCTTCCAGGAACCGATGACCTCGCTGAACCCGCTGCACACAATCGAAAAGCAGCTGGGCGAAAGTTTGGCTTTGCATCAGGGACTGGCCGGTGAGGCTGCGCGAAATCGCATTATCGAACTGCTGCACAAGGTGGGCATTCACGAGCCCGAAAGCCGCCTGAAGTCGTACCCGCATCAGCTGTCCGGCGGGCAGCGGCAGCGGGTGATGATTGCCATGGCGCTGGCCAATGGCCCGCATTTGTTGATCGCCGACGAGCCGACGACGGCGCTGGACGTGACGATCCAGGCGCAGATCCTCGACCTGCTGGCCGAGCTGAAGGCGGCCGAGGGGATGAGCATGCTGTTCATCACCCACGATCTGGGCATTGTCCGCAAGATCGCCGACCGGGTTTGCGTGATGAAAGACGGCGAGATTGTCGAAGCTGGCCCCACCGCCGAAATCTTTGCCAACCCGCGACACGAATACACCCGCATGCTGCTGGAGGCCGAGGCCGCCGGCCATCCCGACCCGGTGTCGCCTGACGCAACCGAGGTGATCCGCACCGACAAGCTGCGCATCTGGTTCCCGATCCAACGCGGGCTCATGCGCCGCACCGTTGGCCATGTGAAGGCGGTGAACGAGGCCACGATCGACGTGCGCGCCGGCGAGACACTGGGCATCGTGGGCGAAAGCGGATCAGGAAAAACCACCCTCGCACTGGCGATCATGCGGCTGATCTCCAGCAAGGGGGATATCCATTTCGAGGGCACCAATATCCAATCGTGGAAGTCCAAGGACCTGCGCCCGCTGCGCCGCGACATGCAGATCGTGTTCCAGGACCCGTTCGGCTCGCTTTCACCGCGCATGAATGTCGGCGAAATCATTGCCGAAGGTCTGGGCGTGCACGGGTTGGCGCCCGGTCAGCGCAAAGAAGACCTGGTGGCCGAGATCTTGACCGAGGTGGGGCTGAACCCCGACATGTCGCATCGATACCCGCACGAGTTTTCCGGTGGCCAGCGGCAGCGCATCGCCATTGCCCGCGCGATGATCCTGCGGCCGCGGCTGGTGGTTCTGGACGAGCCAACCTCGGCGCTGGATATGACGGTGCAAGTGCAGATCGTGGAACTGCTGCGCACATTGCAGCGCAAATACAACCTGGCCTATCTGTTCATCAGCCACGACCTGAAGGTTGTGCGCGCGCTCAGCCACAAGGTGATCGTGATGAAACGGGGCGACATCGTCGAAGCGGGCTCTTGCGAACAGGTCTTCGCCAATCCGCGCTCGGGCTATACGCGCGAACTGATGGCCGCCGCTTTTCAGCCCGTAGGGGAAACGGCCTAGGCCACCCTAGATCGCCAGACTGTGACCATTCGCGGCCATTTCATAGGCATCGAAGCTGCGTGCAATCAGACGGGCTAGGGGCCGACCTTCGTCAGTGATCAGCAGATCACCACGATGCATCTCCAGAACCTCGCCAAACTCCTCCAACGCGGGTGCAAAGAGCGCGCTTGCGCCGTCTTCGCTTGTCCCAAACCGCGCATTCAAATCCTCCTCCGAGACGCGGAAGTAACACATCAGCGCTTCGATCACCCGCGCCCGCAGGCGGTCATCGCCCGAGAACCGATGCCCGCGCGTGGTGGCAAATTGCCCCTCGCTTACCGCCCGCGCATAGGCCGAGGTTGAGGGCGCGTTTTGCGCATATCCCTGCGGGAAACGCGAGATGGAGGACGCGCCCAGGCCAATCAGAACCTCAGATTGATCATCGGTATAGCCCTGGAAGTTGCGGTGAAGCGTGCCAGCCCGTGCCGCCAGGTCCAAACCGTCACCGGGACGCGCGAAATGATCGATCCCAATGCCGCGATATCCTGCCTTGGTGAACAACGCCTCGGCCGTGTTGAACAACTGCCAGCGTTCAACCGGGGTTGGCAAATGGTCCGTCGGTATCATCTGCTGTCGCTTGGCCACCCATGGCACATGGGCATAGCCATAAAGCGCCACGCGGTCGGGATTCAGCGCGATCAGCTGTTCCACCGAGTTCGTGATGCGTCGTTCGTTTTGGTAGGGCAGGCCATACAGGATATCCGCGTTCAGGCTGTGAATGTCACAACCACGCAGCATCTCGACCGCGTCGCGCGTCACCTCATAGCTTTGTTCGCGCCCGATGGTCTGCTGGATCAGCGGATCAAAATCCTGCACCCCAATCGAGGCGCGGTTCATCCCGGCGCGCGCCAGCGCCTGCAGGCGCGGTTCGTCCAGCTCGTTGGGGTCAATCTCGACCGAGAACTCGGTGCCGGGCCCTGCGGGCAGCACGTCGAAAATTGCGCCGGCCAGCGTGTCGATCAGATCAGGCGACAGCAACGTGGGCGTGCCACCGCCCCAATGCAGCCGCGACAGCGTCACACCCTTGGGCAGTTGCGCGGCCAGCAATCGCAGCTCGGCCAGCAGGGTGTCGACATAGGCAGCAACCGGGCTCAGCGTCTGGCTGCCCTGTGTTCGGCAGGCGCAGAACCAGCACAGACGCCGGCAAAACGGCACGTGAATGTACAAGGAAACTTGCCCGGCTTCGGGAATCGCCCGCACCCAATTGGTGAAGTCCGAGCCCGTCACAGACCCGTTGAAATGTGGGGCCGTGGGGTAACTGGTATAGCGCGGAGCCCGGGCGTCAAAAAGACCCATGCGCGCAAGAAAAGTTTCTGTCATCATAGGGCGCGTTTAGCGCGAGTCGGCTATCGTAACCTTGATCGAAATCAACGGACGGCCAAAACATGACGGATATGACGTTCACCCGTATTCAGTGCGACAGTTGCCCGATCCGGCACCGGGCGGTTTGTGCGCGCTGTGACGACGATGAACTGGCACTGCTTGAGGCGATCAAATATTACCGCAGCTTCGAACCGGGGCAGACCATCGTGTGGTCGGGCGATCAGATGGATTTTCTGGGCTCGGTGGTCGAGGGGATCGCCACGCTGAACCAGACGATGGAGGATGGCCGCACCCAGATGGTGGGCCTGTTGCTGCCGTCCGATTTCGTTGGCCGCCCGGGGCGCGGGACAGCGGCCTATGACACGGTGGCTGCGACCAAGCTGACCATGTGCTGTTTCCGCCGCGCCCCGTTCGAAGAGCTGATGGTGCGCACACCGCATATCGCGCAACGCTTGCTGGAAATGACGCTGGACGAACTGGATGCTGCCCGAGAGTGGATGCTGCTTTTGGGCCGCAAAACCGCGCGCGAGAAAATCGCCAGCCTGCTGGTCATCATCGCGCGCCGCAATTCCACAGGTACAAAGGCGACGCCCACTGACGGCGCACATTTTGATCTGCCCCTGACCCGCGAGGCGACGGCTGACTATCTGGGCCTGACGCTGGAAACGGTCAGTCGCCAGATCTCGGCCCTGAAGCGCGACGGGGTGATCGTGCTGGAAGGTAAGCGTGGTATCACCGTGCCTGATTTCCACCGCCTGATCGAAGAAACCGGCGACGACACCGACGGCGGCGTGCTGGTCTGAGCCTGCTCAGCCGGGCGGGGCCGAGTAATCGGGCTGACGCGCGGGTTGCGCGGCCTGAAAGGCCGGCAGGGCGGTGCAGGCGGCCTCGATCTGTTGCAATGTCGGGTACGGGTCCAGCGCGCAATCAAAGCGCCGCGCATTGGCCATTTGCGGCACCAGCGCGATATCGGCAAAGGTGGGGTAATCGGCGAAGGCAAAGGCACCGGGCCGGTGGTGGGGGGCCAGTTGCAGCTCGAGCGCGGCAAAGGTTTTGGCTGTCCAATGCGCGTACCAGGCAGCGATCGCGGTATCGTCCTGCTGCATCTCGTCAGCCAGATAGCGACGCACGCGCCGCACCGTGATGGCGTGCATTTCGGCACACACCGCCAACGCAACACTGCGTGACTGCGCCGCCAGAACCGGGTCTGGCGGCAACAGGGGCGGGCCGGGCAGCTCGGCTGCGATATACTCCAGCGCCGCCAGCGACTGCGTGATATAGGCATCACCAACCTGCAATGTGGGCATCAGCCCCTGCGGGTTGCGCGCCCGACGTTCGGCCCGGCTCAGCGTGGCCATGGGCACGTAATCATACGCCACCCCTTTGAGGTTCAGCGCAATCCGCACCCGTTCACCGGCCGAGTTCTGCGCCGCGGAGTAAAGCGTAACGGTCATGCCGCCAGTCTAGCCGCGCAATGTCTCGGTTACACGACGCGCGGCGAGGCCCGGATCAATGCGCCATCAGCACCGGCACCTCGGCCTCTCCCAGCATGTCGCGGGTGACGCCACCCAGGATTGCCTCGCGGAACCGCGAATGGCCATAGGCGCCCATCACGATCATATCGGCGTCGAAGTCACCGGCATGGCGCAACAGCACGTCCGACACCCGCGGCAATGTCTTGGCCAGAACCGAGATCTCGGCCCGCACACCGTGCCGGCCCAGCATCTGTGCCAACAGGCCGCCGGGATCAGACCGGTCGGGGCCATGGCGCGGCGGGTCTATGATGGCCACACTAACCTGATCGGCCTGTTGCAGCATCGGCAAGGCAGCACGGATCGCACGCAGTGCTTCGGCGCTTTGGTTCCACCCGACCACCACACGTTTCGGCATGGCGGTGAAATCGCTGCCTGCGGGGGTAAAGACCACAGGCGTGTTGCTGTCGAACAACGCAGCCTCGGCCATGGCTTCGTGATCGATGCTGCGCGCCGGCCCATAGGGTTTCGGCAAAACAACAAGATCACAGAATCGCGCCCGGCGGCCAATCACATGCGGCATCGCGGCGGTCTGCAAAGCCACCGAATCAGCGCTCCACGGCACCGTTTCTGCGGTCAGCCGGGCCTTGACGGCGGTCAGCGCCTCTTCGGCGTCTGCCTGCGCCTGCGCAAGGGTCTCTTGCATCAGAACCGCGTTGGCGCCTGCGTGATAGAACCCGACCTGAACACGGTCCACGCCCAAGCACATCACGTCCAGATGCGCGCCCTGAGCGTTGGTTACACCCAGCGCTGTGTCCAGAGCCTCGGCCCCCAGATCCGGGCCGGTGACGATGGTGAGTATCGATTTATAGGCCATCTTTCAGATCCTTTGCATGTCATGAATACGCGCCCTTCGGCCCGCATCCCTAGCAAAGTCCCCCCGGCCCGTTCGCGCCTTGATTTGGATCAAAGCGACGATGTCCCGCTGCGGTCCATACCCCCAATTGCAGGCCAAACGCCTGTCAGGATCGATTCGTATCGAGACGAAGAAGGGACGCAGGAAATGAATTACTTTAAGATGGCCATATTGGGCATCATCGCGCTTTTGGCCGCTTACGCCGCCAATTATGCGCGCGATGCGGCCTATCTGGTGAACGCACTGACAGTCATGGTTGTGGCTGCCGGGTTGTTCATCTGGACGGCGCGCCGCACCGACGAACCGGTGAAGGCCGCACCGCAAAACGAATACATGGATGACGTGATCCGCGCCGGCGTGATCGCCACCGCCTTTTGGGGCGTGGTAGGATTTGCCGCGGGTACGTTCATCGCCTTTCAGCTGGCTTTTCCGGCGCTGAACTTTGACTGGGCGCAAGGCTATGCCAACTTTGGCCGTCTGCGCCCGTTGCACACCTCGGCGGTGATCTTCGCCTTTGGGGGGAACGCCCTGATCGCCAGCTCGTTCTATATCGTGCAACGCACCAGCGCCGCGCGACTGTGGGGCGGCAACCTGGCGTGGTTCGTGTTCTGGGGGTTCCAGCTGGTTATCGTTCTGGCCGCTACCGGCTATCTGCTGGGCGCGACGCAAGGCAAGGAATATGCCGAGCCTGAATGGTACGTCGACTGGTGGCTGACCATCGTCTGGGTCGCCTATCTGGCCGTGTTCCTGGGCACCATTATCAAACGGCGCGAGAAACACATCTACGTCGCCAACTGGTTCCTGCTGTCCTTTATCGTCACGGTGGCCATGCTGCACGTGGTCAACAACCTGTCGATCCCGGTGTCGATCTTCGGTTCGAAATCGGTGCAGGTCTTTGCCGGTGTGCAAGACGCCATGACGCAATGGTGGTACGGGCACAACGCGGTGGGCTTCTTCCTGACCGCCGGGTTCCTGGGCATGATGTATTATTTCGTGCCCAAGCAGGCCGAACGCCCGGTCTTCAGCTACAAGCTGTCGATCATCCACTTCTGGGCGCTGATCTTCCTGTATATCTGGGCTGGTCCGCACCATTTGCACTATACCGCGCTGCCTGACTGGGCCTCGACGCTGGGCATGGTGTTCTCGATCATCCTGTGGATGCCCAGCTGGGGCGGCATGATCAACGGCCTGATGACCCTGTCGGGCGCCTGGGACAAGCTGCGCACCGACCCGGTGATCCGCATGATGGTGATCTCGATCGGTTTTTACGGCATGTCCACATTTGAGGGCCCGATGATGTCGATCAAGGCGGTCAACTCGCTGTCGCATTACACCGACTGGACCATTGGCCACGTACATTCCGGCGCCTTGGGCTGGAACGGTATGATCACCTTCGGCGCGCTGTACTTCCTGGTGCCCAAGCTGTGGAACCGCGAGCGGCTTTACAGCCTCAGCATGGTGAACTGGCACTTCTGGTTGGCCACCATCGGCATCATCCTTTACGCCGCCGCCATGTGGGTCAGCGGCATCATGGAGGGCCTGATGTGGCGCGAAGTGGATGCCCAAGGGTTCCTGGTGAACTCGTTCGCCGACACCGTTGCCGCCAAGTACCCGATGTTTGTGGTGCGTGGTCTGGGCGGGGTCATGTACCTGGCTGGCGCCGTGATCATGTGCGTCAACCTTTGGAAAACCGTCACGGCCGGCAAAGAAGTGCAAACCAATCACGCCGCGGTTCCGGCTGAGTAACGGAGGCTGAAATGGCAATCCTCGACAAACATAAAGTCCTTGAAAAGAACGCCACGCTGCTTCTGGCCTTCAGCTTCCTGGTGGTCACGGTTGGCGGCATCGTAGAGATCGCACCGCTCTTCTATATCGAGAACACGATCGAAGAGGTCGACGGCGTGCGTCCCTACACGCCGCTCGAACTGGCGGGGCGCGACGTCTATATCCGCGAAGGCTGCTATGTCTGCCACAGCCAGATGATCCGCCCCATGCGGGACGAGGTCGAACGCTATGGCCATTACAGCCTTGCGGCGGAATCGATGTATGACCATCCGTTCCAGTGGGGGTCCAAACGCACCGGGCCGGATCTGGCCCGGGTGGGCGGGCGCTATTCGGATGAATGGCATGTCGACCACCTGCGTGACCCGCAATCGGTTGTGCCGGAATCGGTGATGCCCAAATACGCGTTTCTTGAGCGCAAGCTGATCGAGGGCGAATACATCATCGACAGCCTGAAGGCGCACAAGATGGTTGGCGTACCTTACACGGATGAAATGCTGGAGAACGCGCAAGCCGACTTCCAGGCGCAGATTGATCCGTGGGGCGATACCGACGGCCTGTTCGAACGGTACGGCGAGAATGTCCCGGTTCGTAACTTCGATGGTCAGCCGGGCATTTCCGAGGCGGATGCGCTGATCGCTTACCTGCAGATGTTGGGCACGCTGGTCGATTTCTCGACCTTCCAGCCTGATCCCAACCGCTAATCAACGGAGGCCAAAATGGACACTTACACCATCACCCGCGCCTTTGCCGATAGCTGGGCCCTGCTGGCACTGTTCCTGTTCTTTCTGGGCGTCATCGTCTGGGCCTTTCGGCCCGGATCGACCCCCGGCCATCGTGACAGCGCCGCGATCCCCTTTCGCAACGAAGACAAACCCGCGAAGGAGCCGCGGCAATGAGTGACGAAAACAAGAACGGCGTCGATACCACCGGCCACAGCTGGGACGGGATCGAAGAGTATAACAACCCCCTGCCGCGGTGGTGGCTGTGGACCTTCTATGCCACGATCATCTGGGGCATCGGCTATACCATCGCCTACCCGGCATGGCCGCTGATCAACAGTGCCACCAAGGGTGTGCTGGGGTATTCCACCCGCGCCGAAGTGGCCGCCGAGATCGCGAAGTTCGACGAGATGAACGCCCCGATCGAGGCCAAGCTGGTGGCCGCCGACCTGACCGGTATCGCCGCCGATGCCGAACTGGCCAACTACACCGTGAATGCCGGCGCTGCCGTGTTCCAGACCTGGTGCGCGCAGTGCCATGGATCCGGTGCAGCAGGCGCCGTGGGTTACCCCAACCTGCTGGACGATGACTGGCTGTGGGGTGGCGATATCGAGGCCATTCATTTCACCGTGTCGCATGGCATCCGCAACGAGACCGACGGCGACGCCCGTTACTCGGAGATGCCAGCCTTTGGCGATATCCTTGAGGAGGAGGAGATCGCCCAGGCCGTACAATTTGTTCGCAGCCTTTCCGGCCAGACCCACGACGCAGCGCTGGCTGCTGACGGGGCGGTGGTCTTTGCGGACAATTGTGCGGCCTGCCACGGCGAAACCGGCACCGGCGACCGCGATCAGGGTGCGCCCAACCTGACGGATGCGATCTGGCTGTTCGGTGGCTCGGAAGAGGCGCTGACGCAGACGGTCACCAACTCGCGCTTTGGCGTGATGCCCAGCTGGGCAGACCGCCTGTCCGAGGCTGATATCCGCGCTGTCGCGGCCTATGTCCACCAGCTTGGCGGTGGTGAATAACACAGGTTTCGGGGCCTAACGGCCCCGGAATATGGCACCGACCCTAGATCCTGTTCGCGCGTTTCCTCGGGGTCGGTGCCTGTTTCCTCAGGCGCGTCGTGCGCCCACTTCCCGGATAACCCGCAACTCGAACTCCATCCGCGCCCGCCGCCGCGCCTCGGCGTCTTGCGAAGGGTGATAGGGGCGCAGTTGCGCCCGGTTCAGACGGGCGGCAACCCGATCCGACAATTGGCCGATCTTCATGGCAATCTCCTTGTGATATCTGCCTTGATCGTTGCGCCGTTTCACGTCACTCTGCCAGTCAGGAATATTTCTGAAATGTAACCTTGGCTTACATGATAGACTGGCGAAACCTTCCCCCACTGGCCGCCCTGCGCGCCTTTGCAGCCTTTGCCGAACGTGGAAACGTGACCGAGGCAGGCGCGGCGCTGAATGTTAGCCACGCCGCAATAAGCCAACAAATACGGCAACTTGAAGAGGTATTGGGCCGACCGTTGGTCGACCGCTCTGCCCGTGCGCTGACTCTGACAGCCGAGGGACGGCAGCTGGCCGCTGGCCTTGTCTCAGGGTTTCAGCAAATCTCAGACATGGTGGAACATTTAAGAGGAGATGTCAGCAGCCAACCGGTTCGCGTTGCCACTACACCAACCTTTGCCTCGAACTGGCTGGTTGGGAGGCTGGCGCAGTTCCGCGCGGACTGCCCCGGGATCGATGTTGTGATCAACCCTTCTTCACAAATCGAGAAACTGGGGCCCGGCGGGCACGATCTGGCCATCCGCTTTGGCCGTGGCAACTGGGCAGGGCTGGACAGCACCTTGTTGCTGCATTCCGACTATGTCATCGCCGCCAGCCCCGACCTGATCGGCGACACGGTGTTCACCGACATGACGCAAGTGGCGCAATTCCCGTGGCTGCTGGAAGACGGCCATAAAGAGATGGAGAACTGGCTTGCCTCCGAAGGCATGCCCCTGAGCGCGCATACCGATATCGCCCGTCTGCCGGGGTTCTACATCCTTGACGCCATGCGTCGGGGCGAAGGAATCGCCGGCACCTCCCGCACTTTTGTCGAGGCTGATATCGCCGCCGGGCGCCTGCGGGTTTTGTTTACGCAAAGCGACCCCAATAGCGGGTATCACCTTGTCACGCCCCGCGGCGTTTTGCGCCCGGCAACGCAAGCCTTTGCAACCTGGATCAAACGCCGGGTGCGGCAGGAGCGCGCAACTTGATCTGAGTCAATGTGACCCGCGCGTGCTAACATTAGGTTCAGCGCACGCGAACACCATTGCCGGAGTCTCCCTTGGCAAACCCTGATCAATCTACCCCGCAGCTTTACGCCTCGCGTGAGCCCATTTTCCCGCGCCGTGTTAGCGGCCGGTTCCGCAACTTCAAATGGGCCATCATGGTGGTCACGTTGGGGATTTATTACCTGACGCCCTGGATCCGCTGGGATCGCGGGCCGAACCTGCCGGATCAGGCGGTGCTGGTCGACCTGGCCGGGCGCCGCTTTTTCATGTTCTGGATCGAGATCTGGCCGCACGAGTTTTACTTCGTCGCGGGGCTTTTGATCATGGCCGGGCTTGGGTTGTTCCTGTTCACGTCGGCCGCGGGTCGTGTCTGGTGCGGCTATGCCTGCCCTCAGACGGTCTGGACCGACCTTTTCATACTGACCGAGCGCTGGATCGAGGGCGACCGCAACGCCCGCGTCCGCCTTTGGAACGCGCCGTGGAACGGGCGCAAGACGCGTTTGCGTGTGACCAAGTGGATCGTCTGGCTGGGCATTGGCTTGGTGACGGGCGGGGCTTGGGTATTCTATTTCACCGATGCACCGACGCTGATGGTGGACCTGTTCACCCTGAACGCCCACCCCGTCGCCTACACCACCATTGCCGTGATGACCGCCACAACCTTCCTATTCGGTGGTGTCGCGCGGGAACAGGTGTGTATCTACATGTGCCCCTGGCCGCGCATTCAGGCCGCCATGATGGACGAAGACACGTTGACCGTGGCCTATCGCGAATGGCGGGGCGAGCCGCGCGGCAAGCACCGCAAATCGGCCGACGCGGACGCGCTGGGCGACTGTATCGACTGCAAGGCCTGCGTGAATGTCTGCCCCATGGGCATCGATATCCGCGACGGTCAACAATTGGAATGCATCACCTGTGCGTTGTGCATTGACGCCTGCGACGAGGTGATGGACAAGATCGGCAAGCCCCGCGGGCTGATCGACTATATGGCGCTGTCGGACGAGCCGCGTGAGCGTGAAGGTCAGAAACCCCGTCCTGCGTTCAAACACCTGCTGCGCCCGCGGACGATCCTATACACGGCCCTGTGGTCGCTGGTGGGCGTTGGCCTGTTGGTTGCATTGTTCATCCGCCCCGAGATCGAACTGACCGTTGCACCTATCCGCAACCCGACATACGTGATCATGTCCGATGGTTCAGTCCGCAACACCTATGACGTGCGGTTGCGGAACAAGCATGGCGATGACCGGCCTTTCCGCATCTCGATCACCGGCGACCGCTTCCTGACATGGTCGCTGGAGGGCACGGAATACGAAACCGTCACCGTGCCCGCCGACAGCACCAAGTTGCAGCGCGTTTACGTGGTAGCCCCGCCGGGCACCCCCGTGGCCGGTGCCGAACGTACCGCCTTCCGGTTCTGGGTGACCGACCTGACAAATCAGGACCGCGCCCATACCGACACCGTCTTTAACGGAAAGGAAAACTGATGTTTCAGGCTCCGATAACAGGCCGCACCGTCTTTTTCATCACCGCCAGCGCCTTTGCCGTGATCATCGCGGTGAATGTCACCATGGCCACGCTGGCCGTTGGCACGTTCCCGGGGTTAGAGGTGCGCAATTCCTACGTCGCCAGTCAACAGTTTGAGGCCAGCCGCGACAATCAGGACGCGCTGGGTTGGACGCTGAACGCCGGGTATGAACGCGGCCAGCTGGTGTTGCGTTTTACCGATGCCGATGGCGCGGCCTTCGCACCTGAGGCAGTTTCGGTTCTGGTGGGGCGCTCCACCGTCGCGCGTGATGATCAGGAGCTTTTGCTGAACCCCACCGGCGACCAATTCGCCGCGCCCGTGGTGCTGGAACCGGGCAAGTGGCTGCTGCGTGTGTCGACCACCGCACCTGATGGCACGCCCTTCTTTCAACGTCTGACGATCCAGGTGGCAGGCTGATGGCCGCTTCGGCCCCGATAAGCGCCTGCCCGGCCTGCGATGCGGCGCCACTGGCGCGCGAAACGGCATCGCGCGCGATCGGTGACAAGCTGATCCTGTCGCTGCCCACGATCCATTGCGCGGCGTGTATTTCTGCGGTGGAACGGGGCCTTGCGGGGCTGCCGGGGCTGAAGGACGCGCGGGTGAACCTGACGTTGAAACGGGTGACGCTGACCACCGCGCCGGGGTTTCCCGCCACCGACGCCATCACCCGCCTTGCCGATATCGGCTATGAGGCGCACGAGCTTGACCCCGGCCAGCTGACCCAAACCGCCGCCGCACGTACAGGGCGCGATCTGCTGATGCGGCTGGGTGTGGCGGGTTTTGCCATGATGAATGTCATGCTGCTGTCGGTCGCCGTGTGGTCGGGGGCCGAGGCCGCGACCCGCGACATGTTCCACTGGATCTCGGCCGCCATCGCCTTGCCCACCATCGCGTTTTCGGCCCAGCCGTTTTTCCGCAACGCCTGGCGGGCCTTGTCGGTGCGGCGGCTGAACATGGATGTGCCGATCTCGCTGGCGATCCTTCTGGCGGGCGCCATGTCCTTGTGGGAGGTCGCCCATTCCGGCCACCACGCCTATTTCGACGCAGCACTCTCGTTGACCTTTTTCCTACTTGCCGGGCGGTATCTGGACCACCGGTCGCGCGCCGTGGCCCGCTCTGCCGCGCAGGAATTGGCCGCGCTGGACGTGCCCCGCGCGCTGCGCGTCCGTCATGGCAAGGCCGAGGAAGTCGCCGTGGACACTCTGACACCCGGCGACATTGTGCGCGTGCGCCCCGGCGGCCGCGTGCCGGTGGACGGTATCATCCGCAAAGGTCAGTCCGAGATTGACCGGGCCCTGCTGACGGGTGAAAGCCTGCCGGTTTTTGCCGCACCGGGGCAGATTGTGGCGGCGGGCGAGGTTAACCTGACAGGCCCGCTGGAGGTCGAAGTGACGGCGGCCGGCAATGACAGCTCGCTGCACCGCATGGCCGAGCTTGTGGCCATCGCCGAAACCCGCCGCAACCGCTATACCTCGCTGGCCGACCGGGCCGCGCGGATTTACGCGCCCGGCGTGCATCTGTTGGCGCTGTTTGCCTTTCTCGGCTGGATCACAGCGACCGGCGACCTTCGGCTGGCGTTGAACATTGCCGTTGCGGTTCTGATCATCACGTGCCCCTGCGCGCTTGGCCTTGCTGTGCCAGCCGTCACCACCGCCGCCACCGGGCGGCTTTTCAAACGCGGACTGTTGGTCAAAAACGCCACCGCGTTAGAGCGTTTGGCCGAAGTTGACACCGTTGTGTTCGACAAAACCGGCACGCTGACCATGGGCCTGCCCCGCCTGCGTGAAGACCCCGTTCACGACACCGGTTTCGCCGTTGCGCTTGGCCTGGCCCAAGGTTCGGCCCACCCGCTGGCCAAGGCTCTGCTGCAAGCGGCGGAAGGCACTACGCCCGCGCAAATCGAGCAGCTGGCCGAGGTTCCGGGCCATGGTGTGCAGGGTCAGTGGCAAGGGCAGACCGTGCGTCTGGGCCGCGCCGAATGGGTCGGCGCCACGGCGGGCAATGACACCGCCGTCTGGCTGCAAATCGGCGATCAACCACCGCGCGCCTTCACCTTCACCGACAGCCTGCGCCCCGGAGCCGCCGAACTGGTGGCCGCACTGCGTGAACAGGGGAAATCGGTGCATCTGCTGTCAGGCGACGCGCCCGGTCCCGTTGGTGCCCTGGCACGCGAGCTGGGCATTTCCGAATGGCGCGCCGCGATCCTGCCTGCCGAAAAGGCCGCCTTTGTCGAGGCATTGGCCGCCCAAAACAACCGCGTGTTGATGGTCGGCGACGGGTTAAACGATACTGCGGCGCTTGCCGCTGCGCATGTCTCGGTTGCACCGGCCTCGGCGCTGGATGCGGCGCGCGTGGCGTCGGACATCGTTCTGTTGGGCCGTGACCTCGCTCCGCTTTCCGGTGCGTTGGTCACCGCGCGCAAAGCCACCGCGCGTATCCGCGAAAACTTCGCTATCGCTGCCGCCTATAACGCCGTGGCCATCCCCATCGCGCTGGCCGGTTTCGCCACACCATTGATGGCCGCGCTGGCCATGTCCCTGTCATCCATCTGCGTTTCGATGAACGCCCTGCGCCTGAGGTAGACCGATGCAAATGCTCATGTTCCTCATCCCGATCTCTCTGGCCCTCGGCGGGCTGGGACTGGCGGCGTTCTTCTGGGCGCTGCGGTCCGAACAGTTCGACGATCCGCAAGGCGATGGCGCGCGCATTCTGACCGATGACTGGGACAGCCGCCCGAAACCCTAAACCAGGGTGCAGGATGCGCTGCCGATCCCGTCCACGGTTACGGTGCAGGTATCGCCACGCTGCAACGCACCCACGCCAGCAGGGGTGCCGGTAAAGATCAGGTCTCCCGGTGCAAGCCGGACCAACCCCGACAGATAGGCAATCACGTCGGCCAGCGGCCAGATCATGTCGGCAATGTCGGCATCCTGCCGGATCTCGCCATTCACTTCGGTGCGGATGCGCGCCTGCGTGGGGTGTTCAACAGCGGGTACGATCGCCCCACAAACGGCCGAGTTGTCAAACCCCTTGGCCATATCCCATGGACGTCGCGCCGCCTTGGCGGCGGCCTGCAGATCTCGGCGCGTCAGGTCATTGCCCGCCGCATAGCCATAAACATGGGACAGCGCCGCGTCGCGTGCGATATCCGCGCCGCCCGTGCCAATGGCGGCCACCAGCTCGCCCTCGAAATGCAGATTCTCCGTCGCCGGCGGGAACGCAATCCGCGCCCCGTCGCCCACCACCGCATCGCCCGGTTTGGTGAAAAAGAACGGCGGTTCGCGATCGGGGTCATTGCCCATCTCGCGCGCGTGTTCGGCATAGTTGCGCCCAACGCAGAAAATCCGCCGCACGGGAAATCGCGCCGTACTGCCCTCGACCGCCACCGATGGCGCCGGCGCGGGGTCGATCACGAAACTCATGTGGGCCCGATGGTCGAGCAGGTAGACCCGCGCGCCTCAAGCCGCCGACAGGCCAACGCCGCCTGTTCCTGCGTCATGCCCACGAAATTTGCGTTGAACCCGCGCGAGGTCTTGGCCACTTTGCGCAGCGCCTCGTCAAAGGTTTCCAGCTCTTTCAACGCGGTCTGCAACAGCTCGCGCTCGGCCTCGTAACTGGTTCCATAAACCCCGATATTCACGCCCCACAGGCGCCCACCAGAGGTGGACAGGCGCGTGACAACCTCTTGTCCGGTATCGCCCGGGGTCACGGCGGCCGTAACAATCGGGCGTTCCTTAGGCTTGGCCGACGGGGAGTCCTGAACCGTTTTCAACGCGTCTTCGACCCCTTCACGCAGCGCCAGCTGTACGTCTTCCGAGATTTGTGGCCGATCCGGGCGGGGCTTGGGAAATTTCGAAGAGTTGATCGTCATGACCAAACGCACTGTTTTGCCCTGGGACCCGTTGACCTTGCCCTGATAGGCCGGCGGACGTGGCTTGTTCACGGCCACGCGGCTGGGCGCGCGGCTGAACCCCAGATCCAGCAACCGGGCCACTTCGGCATTGCGCGACGTGGACGAGCGGCCGCCAAAGACTGTCGCGATGATCCGTTCACTGCCCCGCTCGGCCGAGGCAACAAGATTGAAACCAGCCGCCCGCGTGTAGCCGGTTTTGATGCCATCGGCGCCCTTATAGCTGCCCAGGAACCGACGGTTCGAACTGCTGACCGACTTGATCCCAGCATCGGTCGTGATGCGCGAGAACAGGTTGTAGTAGTCGGGATAGTCATAAAACAGGTGCCGGCCCAGCGTCGTCATATCGCGCGCCGTGGACAAGTGGCCGCTTTCGGTCAGGCCATGCGCGTTCTTGAACGTGGTTTTCGACATGCCCAGCGCCTTGGCGGTGCGGTTCATCCGGCGGGCAAAGGCCGCTTCGGACCCTTCGATTGCCTCACCGATGGCCGTGGCTGCATCGTTGGCCGATTTAACGGCCGCCGCCCGAATAAGATAGCGCAATTTGATCTTTTGCCCCGTGCGCAAACCCAATTCGGACGGCGGCTCTGCTGCTGCCTTTTTCGAGACCTTCACCAAGGTGTCCAGAGAGATCTCGCCGCGTTCGACCGCTTCGAACGCGATGTAAAGCGTCATCATCTTTGTCAGCGAGGCGGGATGCAGCCGCGTATCTGCATTGCGCGAATGCAGAACCTTGCCAGAGCGCGCGTCGACCACCATCGCGGCATAGGGCGCGGCCCATGTCAAAGCTGGCGCCACAAGCACCAACATCATTGCGAGAAAAAGGGGAATACCCTTGCGGACCCGGAAACCCGAACCTTGCACGATCATTGCCTCTGTCTGCCTCAAACCGCCGGGTTTTCCCGGTCAGCCATTGTTGTTTGAACGCAGGGTAACACAGGGTCTTATTTCAGAAAACACCTAAATTTCAATCGCTTTCGGGGTGGTGTTCATGGGGATATCTTGCGTCGCATCGAAAACCGGACACCAGATATCACGATAAACGCTGAACCAGCGGGGCCAGATCCGGCAAGCCGGGCACCACGTGAAAGCGATCGTGATCCACCGGCGGGGTCGCCGCTTCGAAGCTCCATGTCAGTTCATGCGGAACGTGAACGCCCCATGCGCCGGCTTCCAGCGCGGGTAAAACGTCTGACTTCAGCGAATTGCCCACCATCATCGCGCCTTCGACCCCACCGTCGAAACCGGCAAAGGCGCGGGCATAGATGTCCGGCGTCTTGTCTGACACAATCTCGACCGCCCGAAACATCTCGCCCAGTCCCGATTGCGCCAGTTTACGCTCTTGATCCAGCAGGTCGCCCTTGGTGATCAAGACCAATGCGTGGCTTTCGGCCAGTTCGGCGACGGTCTCGGCCACGCCGGGCAGCAGTTCGATCGGGTGGCGCAGCATCTCACGGCCGGACTCCAACAGTTCGTTGATCACGCTGGCTGGCACCTGATCGCCCCCCACCTCAACCGCGGTTTCAATCATCGACAACACGAATCCCTTTACGCCGAACCCATAGTGGCCCAGGTTGCGCCGCTCGGCCGCTTCCAGCCTGTCGATCAGCGCCTGTTGATCCGCGTGGTCATTCAGCAACTCGGCGAATCGTTGTTGGGTCAGGCGGAAAAACTGTTCGTTGTGCCAAAGCGTATCGTCCGCATCCAAGCCGATTGTTTTCAGTTTAGACATTTTCTTCCTGATCCCTTCACAGATGCGCGTGTGGGCGGCCTCTTTGGCCACGCCCCCCCTTTTCAGACCCCGTCCCAAGCCTATATACCTGTTTCCAACCCAAAAACCTTCGATTACGGAGACAACAGCGTGCGCGATCGCCCTGTTATTATGATGTCCGACAAGGATGACGGCCACGACAACGATACCGGTGTCATCACGAAGACCCGTGCGAAAACTGCGCGGCCACCTTTGTACAAGGTATTGATTCTGAATGACGACTACACCCCGATGGAGTTTGTCGTGCACGTTCTCGAACGGTTCTTTGGCCTCAGCCATTCCCAGGCGTCCGAGCTTATGCTGACCGTTCACAAGAAAGGCGTGGCGGTTGTGGGCGTGTTCTCGTTCGAAGTGGCCGAGACCAAGGTGGCGCAAGTGATGGATTTTGCCCGCCGCCATCAGCACCCGTTGCAATGCACCATGGAAAAGGAGTAACCGGGCGGTCACCATGTCTGACCCCCGCTTAACCCTGGCGCTGCAAGACGCGCCGCTGGACGAATTTGCACGGATCGCCGTCTTTGGTCCGCCTGCTGATGCTGATCTGTCGGCGCTTTCAGCCGCGCAGGTAGCTATCGTTCAACCCTTCAAGCCAGACCATGATATCTGGGTTGCCCGCGGGTTCACGGCCTCGCCCCAGCTTCCTGAATCCGCCGACGCCGCCATCGTCTTTTTGCCCCGCGCCAAGGCCGAGGCCCGGCATCTTGTCGCCACGGCCCTGCGTCTGACCTGCGGTGGACCTGTCTGGATCGACGGACAGAAAACCGACGGCATCGACAGCATGCTGAAACCCTGCCGCCAGCGCGGGCAGGTTGGCAACGTGATCTCGAAGGCGCATGGCAAATGCTTTGACCTGCACGCCGAACCCGCCGATTTCGACGACTGGATCGCCGGTCAGACCACGCTGCCGTCAGGCCACATCACCGCCCCGGGCGTGTTCTCGGCCGACGGGGTCGATCCGGCTTCGGCCCTTTTGGCCGATGCGCTGCCTGACGGCCTGAAGGGCACGGCGGCGGATTTCGGTGCCGGCTGGGGGTTTTTGTCGGGCGCCCTGATGAGCAAAGCGCCCGCGATCACACATCTGGACCTGATCGAGGCCGACCACGCGTCTCTTGAATGCGCGCGCCGTAACGTCACCGACCCGCGCGCCGCATTCCATTGGGCCGACGCCACCCGGCCAGACCCCAAAGCCCGCTATGACGTCATTATCTCGAACCCGCCATTTCACACCAGCCGCGCCGCAGACCCCGCCCTTGGTCGCGCGTTTCTGTCGGCTGCTGCCCGCGCACTGGCACCGTCGGGACAGTTCTGGCTTGTCGCCAACCGCCATTTGCCGTACGAGCGCGATCTTGCAACGCTGTTTGCCAATGTCGAGGAACGCCCCGGCAGCCCGGCCTTTAAGCTGTTCGTTGCGCGCCGCCCCATCGGCAACCCTCGCGCGAACGCGCATAAGTGACTAACCTGCCAAGGACGAATCAGGAGCTTCGGCCATGAGTTTTTCGATTGCCGGCAAAACCGCTATTGTGACCGGCGCGGCAAACGGCGTTGGCTTGGCCATTGCCCGCCATTTCGCCGCTCACGACGCCAACGTTGTCTTTGCTGACCGGGACGAGGCCAGCCTGGCCAACGAACTGGGCAAAGAGGCCGACGAAGGCAACACCCGCCTATTCGCCGGCGACCTGCGCGAAAAGCTGACGATCCAGAACCTGCTGTCGGCCACGATCGACGCCTTTGACCGGGTGGACATCCTGATCAACGCCAGCCGTCAGGTGATCCCGTCGGACCCTCTGAAATCAGCTGACGACGCCGTCGAAGAGATGTTGCAGCAGAACCTGCTGACCTCTCTGCGACTCAGCCAATGCGTCGCGCGCAAGATGATCAAGCAGGCCGAGGAAGGCCCCGACGATGTCGGTTGCGTAGGCTCGATCATCAATCTGTCGTCCATCGCCGCCCGCCGCGCCAATCCCAGCCTTCTGGGCTATTCCATCAGCTGCGCCGCGCTGGACCAGATGACCCGTTCGCTGGCCGTGGCCCTTGCCCCCAACAAGATCCGGGTGAACGCCATCGCCTTCGGCTCGGTCCTTTCAGCCAGCTTGCAGGACGCGTTAAAAGACAACGCCGAGTACCGGGCCGATATCAAATCACACACGCCGCTGTCGCGTATCGCGAAACCCGGCGAAGTGGCCGAGGCGGCGCAATTCCTCGCCTCCGAGGGCGCGTCTTTCATGACCGGTCAGGTTGTCACGGTGGACGGCGGCCGCACTCTGATCGACCCCGTCACAACGCCTGCGCATTAAGTGCTGGGAAAGGCCACCGCGCATTGCGCCAAGGCGTCTTTGGTCCGCGATCGCAATTCGCTTTCCTTGCGTTTCAAATCGGCCAGTTTCGCCTTCTCTGCCGTCACGTTGATGGCAACGGGTGTCTTCACCTCGGCGGTCTCAAACTCGTTGCAATAGGTGAACACGGCGTTGCCCGTGTTGAACTTGTCGGCAAAACAGAACGTCAGGTTCGGGCGTGTTTCCACCGTGCGTTCAATGGCATAGCCACGCGAAAGGTTTTGTTCGGTCTCGGCGATCAGGGCCTTCACAATGCTCAGATCCTCGGTGGCATCCAACTCGCATTTCTCTCGCGGGGACGCGCAGGCCACCAATGGCAACAACAAAATCAGAGAATACTTCCGCATATCGACCCCTTTACTGGACAAGCCTGATCTTAGCGCGAAACCCCTGCGACACAAATCACCTTGCCGCGCGCAGGCGGATTCTGGCCCCTTGTGCCCAAACCTGCTAGGCCTTGCCCGAACAACGATCCGGAGGCCCCATGACCGCGACCATGGACACCCAAAAGACCACTGCCTCGGCATGGTTCCGCACTCTGCGCGACCAAATCGTCGCTGCTTTCGAAGGGCTCGAAGACAGCCATCAGGCCGGCCCCATGTCAGACGCCACGGCTGGCCGGTTCGAGGTCACCGAAACCACGCGCGCCTCTGATGATGGATCAGATGCCGGTGGCGGGTTGATGAGCGTCATGCGCGACGGCCGCGTCTTTGAGAAAGTGGGCGTGAATGTCTCAACCGTCTACGGCACCCTGGGCGAGGCGGCACAGAAATCCATGGCCGCGCGCGGCGTGCCGGGGATCGAGGACGATCCGCAATTCTGGGCCTCGGGCATCTCGCTTGTCGCGCATATGCAAAACCCCCATTGCCCTGCCGTGCACATGAACACCCGCATGTTTTGGACGCCGGGCGCCTGGTGGTTCGGCGGCGGGTCCGACCTGAACCCCTGCATCGAATACGACGACGACACCGCCCATTTCCACGCCGAACAGAAACGCGCCTGCGACCTGCATGGTGCCGACCTTTACCCGCGCTTGAAAGACTGGGCCGACGAATATTTCTATATCCCGCACCGCAAACGCGCGCGCGGTGTCGGCGGCATCTTCCTGGACGACCACAATACCGGCGACTGGAACGCCGATTTTGCCCTGATTCAGGATATCGGCCGCGCCTTCCTGCCCGCCTTCACCCCGCTGGTCGAAAAACGCCGCACCACCCCCTGGTTCGAGGCCGACCGCGACACACAGCTGATCCATCGCGGGCTCTACGCCGAATATAACCTCGTCTGGGACCGCGGCACCAAGTTCGGTCTGGCCACCGGCCACGACGCCAACGCCGTGCTGATGAGCCTGCCCCCCCTGGCCAAATGGGTGTAAAACCGGGCCCCACACGCCCGCCCGAGGGCACCGGCCGGATGGCCGGGGCCCGAGATATCACTTGCGCCGCAAGGCGCGCCTTTTAATAAACCTTCGGCACGTACAGCTCGTCGGGCAGAACCTGGCGCTCGTATTCCTCGTTATACACCCGCTCGGGCAGCTGCACCTTCTCGCTTTCCACCTCGGCATAGGGGATCTGCGACAAGAGATGCTCGATACAGTTCAACCGCTCGCGCTTCTTGTCGTTGCCTTCCACGATATACCACGGCGCCTCGGGGATGTTGGTGCGGGCAAACATCTCTTCCTTGGCCTTGGTGTACTGCTCCCACCGGATCCGGCTTTCCAGATCCATCGGCGACAGTTTCCACTGTTTCATCGGGTCGTGGATGCGCATCAAAAACCGCAGCTGCTGTTCCTCGTCGGTGATCGAGAACCAGTATTTCAACACGATCGTACCCGACCGCACCAGCATGCGTTCAAATTCGGGAACGTCCTGAAAAAACGTCTCAACCTGGTCTTCGTTGGCAAAGCCCATCACCCGCTCCACCCCGGCGCGGTTGTACCAGCTGCGGTCAAACAGAACGATCTCGCCGCCCGCCGGCAGGTGCGGCACGTAGCGCTGAAAATACCACTGGCTCTGCTCGCGCCGCGATGGCGCCGGCAGCGCCACCACGCGGGCCACGCGCGGGTTCAGCCGCTGGGTGATGCGCTTGATCACCCCGCCCTTCCCCGCACTGTCGCGGCCTTCCATGATGATCAGAACCTTCTGACCGGTTTGCTGCACCCAGTCCTGCAACTTGATCAGCTCGGCCTGCAACCGCAGCAGGTTGCGGAAATAGACCTTGCGGTCCAGCATGTTGGGATGCTGCTTGTTATAGATCTTGCGGATCTCCATCGACAGCATCGGATCGCTGAGCTCCAGCTCAAAATCCTCGTCCAGCGTGTCTTCCAGCTCGGCTTCCAGCCAATCCTTGTTGCTGTCGTCTTCGAATTCCATCGGGGGTCTCCTGTCATGCATTGCGCGGGTCTAGCAGGTGCGCATAACGCTTTTGTGTCGCCTTATACCGGCAAGGCCGTGGTCTTGAACACGGTCCGCAACGCAAAAGACGAATGCATCTGCGCCACCCCCGGCAGACGCGCCAGATGGCGGCGGTGGATCTGGGCAAAATCCTCGCTGTCGCGGGCAACCACTTTCAGCAGATAATCATACTGCCCGGCGATCAGATGGCATTCCAGCACATCCGGCACCCGCGCAACCGCCTTTTCAAACGCCTCCAGCACCTCATCGGCCTGCCCTGACAGGGTGATCTCGACAAATACGGTTGTGGGCCGCCCCATCTTGCGCGCGTCCAACAGGGCAACGTAATCCTTCACAAAACCCTCGCCCTCCAGCCGCTGCACCCGCCGGTGACAGGCCGAGGCGCTGAGGCTGACCTTGTCGGCCAGCTCGGCGTTTGAGATTCGCCCGGACCGCTGCAAAACGGTCAGAATACGCAGATCCGTGTTGTCCAACTCGGCCATATCGAAACTCCTTCGCCTGTTTGGGCCAATGATGCACGATTCTTCGGACAAGAGCCATGTCGCGCACAAAGATTGCAACCCCTTCCCACCCGATCCGCGCAACGCTGGGATCAGTGTCAGGGAGGACAACATGCGCATCGGATGCCCCACAGAAATTAAGCCCCAAGAGTTCCGCGTCGGGATGACGCCCGACGCCGCCCGCGATATCACCGCACGCGGCCATACCGCGCTGATCCAGGCCGGCGCGGGTCTGGGCAGCGGTTTCACCGATGTCGATTACGTGGCCGCCGGCGCCACGATCCTGCCCGGTGCTGCCGATATCTTTGAACAGGCCGAGATGATCGTGAAGGTGAAAGAACCGCAGGCACAGGAACGCGCCATGCTGCGCGCGGGCCAGGTTCTGTTCACCTATCTGCACCTCGCCCCCGACCCCGATCAGACGCGCGATCTGCTGGCCTCGGGTGTAACGGCCATCGCCTATGAAACCGTGACCGACGCCAATGGCGGCCTGCCCCTGCTGGCGCCAATGTCCGAGGTTGCCGGGCGGTTGGCGCCGCAAATGGGCGCCTGGACGTTGCAGCGCGCCAATGGCGGGCGCGGGGTGCTGATGGGCGGCGTGCCGGGTGTTGGCCCGGCGCAGGTTGTGGTGATTGGCGGCGGTGTGGTGGGCACCCACGCGGCCCGGATCGCCGCCGGTATGGGGGCGGACGTGACCGTTCTGGACATGTCGCTGCCCCGCCTGCGCTATCTTGACGACACGTTCGGGCATGTCTTCAAGAACCGCTTTGCCTCGGCCGGGTCCACTGCCGAGCTGGTCGCCAGCGCCGATATGGTTATCGGCGCGGTGCTGATCCCCGGCGCCGCCGCGCCCAAGCTGGTCAGCCGCGCCCAATTGTCCGACATGAAGCCCGGCGCCGCCATCGTCGATGTAGCCATCGATCAGGGTGGCTGTTTCGAGACCTCGCGCGCCACCACCCACGAGGACCCTGTTTTCGAAGTGGACGGCATCATGCATTACTGCGTCGCCAACATGCCCGGCGCGGTCGCCCGCACGTCCACCATCGCGCTTGGCAACGCCACGCGGCCCTATCTGCTGGCGCTGGCCGACAAAGGCTGGCGGCAGGCCTGCGAGGATGACCCCCACCTTTTGGCCGGCCTGAACACCCATGCGGGGCATCTGACCTATTATGCCGTGGGCAAAGCCCTTGGCATCGACGTCATGGCGCCCCACCTGGCCCTGAAACAGTAGATCACGACAGGTCCGCCGCAGCAGGTGGAATAAGGCGGCCCAACAGTTCCGACAATTGTTGCAACTCGCCCTCTTCCCAACGGTCGCGAAAGGCATAACCTGCCTGTTTCGCAAAGGTTGGGCGGGCCTCGTCCAAGCGCGTCTGCCCGGCCTCGGTGATGGCAACAAAGGCAATCCGGGCATCCCGCGGGTCAACCTCACGCGCGACCATCCCGATCTTTTCCATCGGGGCCACCATCCGCGTGACGGTTGAGGCGCTGACATGCATGCGCCCCGCAAGTTCCACCCGCGACAACCGTTTGCTGGTGGCGTTGTCCAAATGCATCAGCAACACGAACTCGTTCACCGAGATTCCGTGTACCGCCGAAAATTCACCTGCAAGCCGGGAACGAAACTCGTCCGCCGCCTGCAGCAGCCGTAGGGCATTTATGCTCGATACGTTTTCCATGGCCGCGATATTAGTCGAATCACTTGCATATGCAAGTATATTGCCCCACATCTGCAACAGATATGATTGCATATGAAAGTATATATCATGGATTTAGAACTCATTTTCTCCGCCACCAGCTTGCTGGCCATGGCCGGGTGGTTGGTACTGCTGGCCTCACCCTGGTTCCCGCGCGTGGCGGATGTGATCGCCGGTATCGCGCTGCCTGTCATTCTGTCGCTGGGTTATGTGATCATTTCGATTGCCTTGCCAGCGGAAAACGGCGGCGGCTTCGGCAGTCTGGCCGAGGTACAGCGGCTTTTTACCAGCCAATCCGCCCTCTTGGCCGGGTGGATCCACTTTCTGGCTTTCGACCTGTTCGTTGGCGCATGGATCTGCCGCACGGCACGCGACGCGGGCATTCGATTCTGGCTGGTGCTGCCCTGTTTGCCCGTCACCTTCCTGTTTGGACCGGCCGGGTTCGTGATGTTTCAGGCGATACGCGAAGGTCAAACCAGCGCAAGGCGCATGCAAACCTGATACCAAAAGGGGATAAGTGGTAGCGTGAGGCGGACTTGAACCGCCGACCCCAGCATTATGAGTGCTGTGCTCTAACCAGCTGAGCTATCACGCCACGCTTAGTGGCGCTGACCTACCCAAGCGCGCGCCCGGTGTCAAACGGAAAACGGCACCGCGCCGCCGGTTCTTTCCGGCGACGCGGCGTTTCTTTGGATCAGCTGGCCTGCTTGGCCAGCGCGTCACGAATCTCGGTCAGAAGGTCCAATTCGGTTGGGCCAGCGGGGGCCTCTTCGACCGGTGCTTCCTCTTCCTTTTTCTCGGCCGCTTCTTTCACCTTGTTCACATAACGCACCAGCATAAACACCACGAAAGCGATGATCAGAAAGTTGATGATCGCCATGATGAACGAGCCGTAGGCGAAGACACCGACACCCGCCTCTTTCGCGGCCTCCAGCGTTTCAAACGCGCCGTCGCCCAGCACGACGAACAGGTTCGAGAAGTCGAGCCCGCCAAGGAAGATACCGATAATGGGATTGATCAGGTCATCCACCATCGATTTCACAATCGCGGTGAAGGCGGCGCCCACAATGATACCCACGGCCATGTCCATGACATTGCCCTTGGCGATAAAATCCCGAAACTCTTGCAACATAGTCTTTCCCTCTTTTTCCACCCTGTGCGCGGTAGGGTCATTGCCTCCGCGTCATTGCACATTGTTCACACTACAAGTGCGCACAGAACTCTTTACGTTTTCTGTGATGTCTATCCTGAACGCACTGGTGCACAATTAATGACCAAATTGTCCGATTTTTCAATATCTAGTCGCTGGCCCGCCCAGAACCCCGACATTTTGCAGCTCTACTCGCTGGCCACACCCAATGGCGTCAAGGTTTCGATCATGCTGGAAGAGGTTGGCCTGCCCTACGAGGTGCACAAGATTTCCTTTGCCGAAAAGGATCAGTTCACGCCGGAATTCCTTGAAATCAGCCCCAACAACAAGATCCCCGCGATCATCGACCCCAACGGGCCTGATGGCAACGCGGTGTCGATTTTCGAAAGCGCGGCGATCCTAATCTACCTGGCCGAGAAGACGGGCAAGTTCCTGCCCACGGGCGCGCAGACGCGGCAGGCCACGATGTCGTGGCTGATGTTCCAGATGGGCAGCGAGGGCCCGATGTTCGGACAGCTGGGCTATTTCCACAAATTCGCCGGGTCCGAGATCGAAGACCCCCGCCCCAAGCAGCGCTATATCGACGAGGGCAAGCGCATTCTTGGCGTGATGGACCGGCAGTTGGCCGACAAGGAATGGATCACCGGCGCGGATTACACAATCGCCGACATCGCGCTGATCCCTTGGATTCAGACGTTGACCCGGTTCTACAAAACCGACGAACTGCTTGAGTTGGAGAGTTTCTCTAACGTCATTCGCTGGCGCGATACTTTCGCGGTGCGCCCGGCGGTGGAAAAAGGCTGGCTTGTGCCGGCCTGATCACCCCGGCAACGCGCCGGTCAGAACATAGCGCAGGATCTGCGCCACCTGCTGCGGCGTCTCGGTCACCGCCAGCGCCGCGGCATCCACCTCTTTCAGCGCGTGTTGATGATCGGGGCCGTGCATCACGATCACCGATTTGCCCAGCGCCGCGGCATAGCCCGCGTCAAACGCGGCGTTCCACTGGCGGTATTTCTCGCCAAACCGCACCACAACCACATCCGCCTCCGCGATGCCCTTGCGGGTACGGATCGCGTTCAGCTTGGCGCCTTTGTTGTCGTGCCAGAACTTGTCGGGCTCGGCCCCCATGATCGCCACGCCGCAATCGTCCGAGGCGCCGTGATCGGTCACCGGCGCGTCAAACGTCACGTCCAGCCCGTCACAGGCGGCCATGATCTCGGCCCGCCAATCGGTGTGAATTTCGCCCGACAGATAAACATTCAGGGACATGTGGCAACCTCCGCTTTGCTGCCCAACGCCTAGCGCAAAAAGGGTGGCACAGAAACCCTGCACCACCCAATTTCACCCGACAAGTTCCAGCCGCCAGAACAGCGGCCCGGATTTCGGCAACCGTTTGGTTCGCTGTTTGGGCAGGCTGCGCAGGAACGGCGGCCGGTCGCGTGTTGCGGCAAAGCAGAACCGCCGCGGCAGATCGGTATAAAGCGACCGGGGCGGCGGCGTGCCGTGGATGTTCTTCAGAGCAACCCCGGCCTCGGGCTGATGCATCCAGACCGTCTGCACCCCAAGTTGATCGCACAGCAATGTCAGCACCGCCAACATCATAACACGGGGCCAGATTTTGCCGTACAACCGCACCAGCCCGGCCTCGTATTGCTCGGCCATCGCAAGCTGGCGCACCTGCGGGCGGCCGGATTGCAACGCCTCGACCTCGTCGCGGGCAAAGCGCAGCCAGTCCGACTGTACCTCTTCGATCAGCGCATGCCCGGTCTCGCGGCAAATATCCAGCCGCGCCCAGGCCAGCGTAGGCCGCCCGGTCAGACGGATCGGGTGCCCGTCAAACTCCAGATCTTTGCGTTGCAGCTTGCCAAAATACCGCCCCATCAACGCGGCGTGGTCCGAGGCAAAGCCCAACTGCACCACAAGGTTCTGCCGGTTGCGCGTGGTCTGATCGTACCACCGGCGCCCCTTGCCCCACTCGGCAAAGCTCAGAACGAAATCCTGCCACACGGTGGCAAATACCTGCTCCAACCCCTGCAACGCAGGCTTGGACAGGTCCGGCCAATCGATGGCCTTATCCGCATGGGCCAGCGCCAGAACATCGCGCTGCGACAGCGCACCGCCACATCCCGCAACCAAGGGTTTGACCAATGGCCGCGACAACAGTTTGCCCGCCGCCGACTTGCGCAATTCGGCCACGTTGGCATTGCGATCCATCAATTGGCCCAGCAACCACGGGCTCTCGCGATCCGCGTAATAGCTGAACGGCATGTCCATTGGCAAAAGCCGCCGGAAGTGTTGAACGTCAGAGGGTCTCATGTCTTTGGTTCCACGGGAAAAAGCGCCCGCGGCCAAAGAGGGCGGGCAATTCAGAACAGGGTGAGTTTCGCGCGGCGCGCGGATTGTTCAGCAGGCATAGGTGCCTCCTTTGGATGAATTGCAGGGCTGTCTCATACGCGCATTTCGCGCCGCGACCCAAATGCGAATTTTCGCAAGGTCGCGACCTGTGTCCCTGCGGTCACAGCAGGCGGGTCATAAAGATCTTGTCGCCCTCGTCGCCGGTCACGTGCCAGCCGAGGTGTTCGTACAGCGCCACGTTGTCTGGCATCAGGCGGTGCGTGGTCAGGCGCAGTTCGCTGCATCCGGCCGCCCGTGCCGTGTCGACCGCGTGCAAGATCAGCGCGCGGCCCACGCCTTTGCCGCCTGCATCCGGCGCCACGGCCACGTTCATCAGATGCGCGTGCGGCGGCGTCGTGGCCACGGCCAAAACGCCCAGCGGCGGATCACCGGCCAGCCAAAGCTGCCCGGCGGCCTGATTGTCGCCCAAACCGCCCGCAACATCCGGCAAGGCAACCCCTTGCGCGGCATAACCGGCGTAGGCTGCGTTCACGATATCGCGCAGGGCCGGCACGTCACTTGGTTCTGCGCGCCGGATCTGCATGGCTTACCCGCGCAACGTGCCGCCGGTGGCCTTGGTGACCTTCTCGACGATCTTCGCGCCCACGGCCTCGATATCCTTCTCGGTCAGGGTCGTGTCGGTGGGTTGCAGGCGCACCGTGATGGCCAGCGATTTCTTACCCTCGCCCAGCGCGCCGCCGATGAACTCGTCAAAGACGCGCACCTCGTCGATCAGCGCCTTGTCGGCACCTTGCGCGGCATTGACCAGCGTCAGCGCCTCCACCTCGGCATCCACGACAAAGGCAAAGTCGCGCTCGACCGATTGCAGATCGGACGCGGCCAGCGCCGGCTTGGTGGTCTTGCGCGCCTTGGGGAACGGGATCGCGGCCAGATGGATAGCAAAAGCCACTACGGGGCCTTTCACATCCATCGCCTCAACGGCACGCGGGTGCAGCTCGCCAAACCCGGCCAGCACCTTCTTGGGGCCCAGCGCAATCTTGCCCGACCGTCCCGGATGCCACCATCCGTTCATATCCCGCAGGATTTGCGCCTTGGCGGGCGCGCCGATGGCGGCCAGCACCGCCTCGGCATCGGCCTTGGCGTCGAACACATCCACCGGGCGGCGGGTGCCGTAATGGTCTTTCGGGCCGGTATGGCCAACCAGAATGCCGGTGATCAACGCCTCCTGGTCCTCAGGCTCGCCGCCGTGGAAAACCGGGCCAACCTCAAAGAGGGCCATATCCATGAACCCGCGCGCCTGATTGCGCGCCGCTGCCTGCAACAGGCCCGGCAGAAGCGAGGGGCGCATATGGCTCATCTCGCTTGAAATCGGGTTGTCCAGCATCGTGGCATCCGCGCCGCCGCCAAAAGCCGCCGCCGATTTCTGGTCGATAAAGCTGTAGGTCACGCATTCATTGTAACCCAGCGCCGCCGCCGTGCGCCGCGCGATGCTTTCGCGTTTCTGCATCGGGGTCAGGATCGCGCGCGGCACGCCGACCTGGGTGCGCGGCAGCGGTTTGCCCTGCAGCTTGGTCAGTGAGGCTACGCGCGCCACCTCTTCCACCAGATCCGCCTCGCCCAGCACATCGGGCCGCCACGACGGCACGCCCGCCATGTCGCCATCCATGACAAAGCCCAGCGCGGTCAGCGTGGCGCGTTGCTCGTCGGCCGGAATTTCCATGCCCACCAGCGACTGCACGCGATCCGTGTCCAGCTTATAGGCGCGGCTGACATCGGGCACCGCGCCCGCGGTCACCACATGCGACGGCTCGCCACCGCACAACTCGATGATCATCTGCGTCGCCAGCTCGATCGCCGGGGCGTTAAACGCTGGGTCAATGCCGCGTTCGTTGCGATACCGTGCGTCCGAGTTGATTTTCAACGCCCGACCGGTGCGCGCGATCTGGATGGTTTCCCAAACGGCGGCCTCAAGGAACACGTTCACCGTCTCGTCGGTACAGCCACTTTCGAGGCCCCCCATGATACCGGCAATGCTTTCCACCGCGCGATCATCCGAGATCACAACCATGCCATCGGACAGCGCGTATTCCTTTTCGTCCAGCGCCACCAGCGTGTCGCCATCCTTGGCGCGATGTACGCGCAGGTCGCCCTGCACCTTGTCGGCGTCAAAGACGTGCAGCGGGCGGTTCATGTCATAGGTGAAGAAGTTGGTGATATCGACCAGGGCCGAGATCGGGCGCAACCCGATCGCCTTCAGCCGATCCTGCAGCCACGCGGGCGACGGGCCGTTCTTCACGCCGCGGATCATGCGGCCCATGAACACCTCGCACCCTTCGGCGCGGGTGTCGTCGTCGATGGTCACGTTGATCGGGCTGTCGAACGTGCCCGCCACTTCGGCGGTTTTCGCGGGCTTCAGCGTGCCCAGACCACGCGCGGCCAGATCACGGGCAATGCCACGCACGCCCAGCGCGTCGGGGCGGTTGGGCGTGATGGCGATCTCGATCACCGGGTCCACCTTGGCGGGGTCATTTTCGGCCAGCCAATCCACGAACCGGTCACCGACATTGCCCGAGGGCAGCTCGATAATCCCGTCATGCTCGTCGCTCAGCTGCATTTCGCGTTCCGAGCACATCATGCCAAAGCTTTCGACACCCCGGATCTTGCCCACCTGAATGGTGGTATCAAGGCCCGGGATATACATGCCCGGCTTGGCCACAACCACGGTGATGCCTTCGCGCGCGTTTGGCGCGCCGCAGATGATCTGCTGCGTGCCATCATCGGTTTTCACCTGGCACACACGCAGACGGTCGGCATCGGGATGCTTCTCGGCGCTTTCCACAAAGCCCAGCGTAAACGCAGCCAAAGCGGCAGAGGGGTCTTCGACGCCCTCAACCTCCAGCCCCAGATCGGTCAGGGCATAGGTGATGTCTTCGATGGACGCATCCGTTTCCAGATGGTCGCGCAGCCAGCTTAGGGTGAATTTCATCTCTCGCGTCGCCTTCGGGCAGTCAGATCAGTTGCCGCAGGCAATGACAAAGATTTGGGTTCAGCGCAAGGGTCAGGGGTAAGAGTTCGGCAGGCCCAGCAACTCGTCCAGCTGCCGGGCGATCCAGCCATGCGGGATGAAATGGCCGCCGGGGTGGATATCAAGGCTGACGCGGCCGGTGGCGCAATTGGTCCATTCGATACGGCTCAGCGTCAGAAACGCGCGTTGCTGCCATGTGCCCGCATCGACGCCCGGCCCGCAGTCAAACGTGCGGCGCCACAGGGCGACGGGGTGGGTTTCGTCGCCGCCGGGGCCAAAGGGGTAATCCATTACCGTGTCGGCCAGCCCGTGCACGTGGCGCACCTCGGCCGGGGCCTCATCGCAATTCTCACGCTGGTCCAGCGTGCCGGATATGGCCAGCAGAGCCGCTACCCCGTCGCCCCTTGCGCAGACATAGCGCCACGCCATCGAGCTGCCCCAGCTGTAGCCCGAGACATAGATGCGGGTGCGATCCACGGGGTATCGCGCCATCACATCGGCCAGCACCGCGTCGGCGAAGTCCAGGTTGACCGTATCATCGTTCCACCAGTCCCAGCTGCGGCCCAGCCCGTTGGGCGCCACCAGCAGCACGCCGCGCCGCCGCGTGGCGCCCGAGATACGTTGATGTTTCACGATCAGGTCGCCCTGGCGCTGCCAGCCGTGGAAATGCAGCATCACCGGCAAGGGGCTTTGGCCGTCCCAGCCGTCGGGCTCTTTCACGTGATAGCTGCGGTCGCCCAGTTTGCAGGGGGTTTCGGCGTGGCAGCGGTCACCATTGGCGAGCGCGGGGGCGGCGGCCAGAAGGGCCAGGATCAGGGCAAAGATTCGCATGCCCGCAGCCTAGCGCCAGAAACGTAAACACGCAGTCACAAGGGTGTCAGCCCGTTCATCGGTCCTTGCGGCCCTCTTCACGGATGTTGCGTCAACGGCTGAGCCCGCCCTGCAAATTCGGCTGGTCCAGCGCGGCAAAGCCGTAATGGCGCAGCCAGCGCAGGTCTGAATCGAAGAACGCGCGCAGGTCGGGGATGCCGTATTTCAGCATGGTCAGCCGGTCGATCCCCAGACCGAAGGCAAAGCCTTGCCATTCGTCGGGGTTTACGCCAGCCGCCGCCAGCACCTTGGGGTGCACCATGCCCGAGCCCAGGATCTCCATCCAGTCGTCGCCCTCGCCCACTTTCAGCGTGCCACCCTGCCAGCTGCAGCGCAGGTCAACCTCGGCCGAGGGTTCGGTGAACGGGAAGTGGCTGGCGCGGAAGCGCAGCTCCACCTGATCCACCTCGAAGAAGGCGCGGCAGAACTCTTCCAGCACCCATTTCAGGTTGGCCATCGAGATGTCGCGGTCAATCGCCAGCCCCTCAACCTGATGGAACATCGGCGTGTGGGTCTGGTCATAATCGCTGCGATAGACCCGGCCCGGCGCGATCACGCGGATCGGCGCGCCGGTTTTCTCCATCGACCGGATCTGCACCGGCGAGGTATGCGTGCGCAGCACATGCGGCGGGCGTTCGTCGCCTGCGTCGCGATGCATATAGAACGTGTCGAACTCCTGCCGCGCAGGGTGGTGGGGCGGGATGTTCAGCGCGTCGAAATTGTACCAGTCGGTCTCGATCTGCGGGCCTTCGGCCACGGCGAAGCCCATATCGGCGAAGATCGCGCTGATCTCGTCGCTGACCTGGCTGATCGGGTGGATCGTGCCGCGGCGTTCGGGGCGGCCGGGCAGCGTGACATCCAGCCACTCGGTGCGCAGCCGTTCGTCCAGCGCCGCATCCGCCAGCGCCGATTTCTTTGCCGACAGCGCGCTGTTGATCTCGTCCTTCAGCGCGTTCAGCGCCGGGCCGGCCACCTGGCGTTCCTCGGGCGTCATCTTGCCCAGCTCGCGCATCTTCAGGCTAACCTCGCCCTTCTTGCCCACCGCGGCCACGCGCAGCTCTTCCAGCGCGCTTTCATCGGCGGCATCGGCGATGGCCTGAATGTATTTCTGACGGAGCTCTTCCATGACGCGCCCTTTATCCTGACGATGCCGGGGATACAAAGCGACTGGCGCGAATGCAACCGCCTATGCGGCCAAGGCCAGCAACCGTGCCTCATATCCCTGCAAGGTGCGGCGCACGGGCTGTGGCTCGACCACCGGATTGGCCAGCAGTTCGGGGAACAGCGTCTGGAATTCGGCCCGCATCGCGGGGGTCAGCATTGACAGACTGTGCGCCGACACCAGAAAGCTTTCGCTAAGCGCGCCATTGGCCCAGATCAGCTCGTGCTGATCAAACATCAGGTGGTAATAGGTCACAAGGCCGCCATGACGGCGGTTCACCGTTTCCCCATCAACCAAGTGACGCGCGGCCACCAATGCCTCTTCCTCGCCAAACAACAGCGACAGGGTCGCGGCGCTGATCAAAACGCGGTGTTGAGGGCTGACAACCAACGGCCGGAAATTGCCCAAAATCCCCGTCGCAAAGACGATGGGCGCCATGTCGCCCTCGGCCACAACGGTGCGCTTCCCGACCCAGCGCAGGGGCTGCGCCGCCCGATCCGCCGTCAGCACCAGATCCCCGGCGCGCAGCTTCTCAACCGGCTTCGCGCCCGTAGCCGTCTCGATCATGGTGCCGCGGGTGAAACAGATTGCACCGCTGTCTCCGGGGTTGACCGAGCCATAGGTCAGCGTGTCGGGATCAGGTTGGTTGAACTGAAGCGTCGTGGTGGTCTGGTTCGGCCCCACAAGCACCGGCAGGTTTTCCGACACTGCGCCCGCCGCCGGGCCATCTTGCGCCACGATATTCTGCGTGCCGCCGCCAATGTCGTAGAAATCCACCACCGTGCCCGAGCTTGTCTCGACCAGCGCATAGGCCTCATAATTATTAGACCCGCCCCCGTTCGGGTCGGTCAGGCGAATGTTAAAATTGTCCGCCGAGATGACATAGACGTTTTCGTTGGATTGCGTGTCCACCGTCATCACAACCCCGGGATCGCCCAGGTTAACCGTCAGGCCTGCGCTGCCATTGGCCTGGTAGAAAGTGACGGTAAAGTCCGAGGCAACCTCGCCCTGTGCAAGCGACACCTCCAGAAACTCCGCCACACCGGACGAAGCCGCATACGCATTCGAATAATGAAGTTCGCTGATACGTGCCAAGACCCCTCACCCTGCACACTAATTCCAAACGGTACGCTAAAAAAATGCCGCTCAATTGCGGCCAAATCTCGTTACAAAAACGGGAAGTTTGCGATTTTCCTAAATTTGTTCGGGCCTGGTTGGCCCGGATTGTGGCAAAAAAAGGGCCGCCCAACCGGACGGCCCTCTATACGATGCGGTTTGCAGACAATTAGGCCAGTGCGGCCTTGGCCTTGTCCACGATGGCTGTAAAGGCATCGGGCTCGTTCACGGCCAGATCGGCCAGCACTTTACGGTCAACTTCGATACCTGCCAGCGACAGACCATTGATGAAGCGGCTGTAGGTCAGCGCTTCGTCATGGGCACGCACGGCGGCGTTGATCCGCTGAATCCACAGCGCGCGGAAGTTCCGCTTGCGCTGCTTGCGGTCGCGCGTGGCGTACTGGTTCGCCTTGTCGACGGCCTGCGTTGCAGTTTTGAAGTTGCGGCTGCGGGCGCCGTAATACCCCTTCGCGGCCTTTACGACCTTGCGGTGGCGTGCGTGGGTGACGGTTCCGCCTTTGGTTCTCGACATCTCTCAGACCTCCTTAGCGCGAATAGGGCATCATCGACTTGACGATTTTCTCGTCAGGTGCCGACATGGTGGTGGTTCCGCGCGCATTGCGGAGGAATTTGTTGGTACGTTTGATCATACCGTGACGCTTGCCGGCCTGACCCGTTTTCACGCGGCCTTTCGCAGTCACCTTGAACCGCTTCTTGCAGCTCGACTTGGTCTTCATCTTGGGCATTTCCGTCTCCTTCCGTCGGGCGGTGTAAACGCGACTCGGCATGCCACATCGGCCGGTCGCGCGGATTGAGCGCGCTTATTAGGGCGCAAAGCCCCCCATGGCAAGGCGAAAATTAGCTCAGCAGGCGACTGAAGACGCGCACGAAGGCATTCGGGATGTCTTCCAGACTGATGGATTGAGGCGACTGGTACAGCGCCAGAACAATCAGCCCCCCCGCAATCAAGATCAAAATCGCCGCAGCGCGCGGCGGGCGCCCTTCTGAATAAGCGCCCAGCAGGCTGGGAAAGGCCAAAACACCACAGATGGTTCCAACGACAAGGTAGATATCCGTGCTCATAATGGCCTCTCCTGAAATATGGTTAGGCCATTATTCCGGCTCGGATGCGAAAATCAATCTTTCTTCGCACGGGGCGATCCGCAGAATGTTGGTCGAACCCGGCACATTGAACGGCACACCGGCGGTGACCACCACGTGATCCTCGACCTCCGCGTAACCGGCAGTCGTCGCGGCGCGGATGGCAGCGATCACCGCTTCTTTGAAGCGATCGACGCTTTCGGCATAGAAACAGCTGACACCCCAGCTCAGGCTCAGGCGGCGCGCGGTCTTGGCAAACGGTGTCAGCGCCAGGATCGGCACGCGCGGGCGTTCGCGCGCGGTCAGCTCGGCGGTCATGCCCGAATGGGTAAAGCAGCAGATCGCGCGGATGTCCGAGGTTTCGGCGATCTCGCGGGCCGAGGCCACGATGCCTTCGGCGATACCCTGCCGGGTCGAGGTCCGGCTGGCCTCGATCACGTCGCGATAGGTGGGGTCGTTTTCGACCTCGACCGCGACGTTGTTCATCGTGGTCACGGCTTCGATCGGATAGCTGCCCGCGGCCGATTCTGCCGACAGCATGATCGCGTCGGTGCCCTCGTAAATCGCGGTGGCCACGTCCGAAACTTCGGCGCGGGTTGGAACGGGGCTCTCGATCATGCTTTCCAGCATCTGCGTGGCCACGATCACCGGCTTGGCGGCGGCACGGCATTTGCGGATCAGCTGTTTCTGGATCGGCGGCACGTTCTGCACCGGCAGCTCCACGCCCAGGTCACCCCGAGCCACCATGATGCCGTCCGACACTTTCAGGATCGAATCAAACGCCTCAACCGCGGCGGGTTTTTCGATCTTCGACAGAACCGCAGCGCGGCCTTTGGCCAGGTCGCGCGCCTCGTTTACGTCCTCGGGCCGCTGCACAAAGGACAGCGCCAGCCAGTCCACACCCAGCTCGCACACAAATTCCAGATCCTTGCGGTCTTTCTCGGACAGCGCTGCCAGTGGCAAAACCACGTCAGGCACGTTCACACCCTTGCGGTTCGAAATCTCGCCGCCGGTGGTCACTTCGCAATTGGCATAATCGTCGCCGCAATCTTTCACCTTCAGTGCAATCTTGCCGTCGTTGACCAACAGGGTCGAACCGGGCTTCAGCGCGGCAAAGATTTCTTTGTGCGGCAGCTGCACGCGGGTGGCGTCACCTTCGGCCGGGTCCAGATCGAAACGGAAGTCCTGCCCGATCTTCAGCGTTTCGGGGCCGTTGGCAAAAACACCACAACGCAGTTTGGGGCCCTGCAGGTCGGCCAGAATGCAGATCGGACGGCCAAGGTCGGCTTCGATCTTGCGGATAATGGCGTGGCGCTCGGCAATCTCGGGGTGGGTGCCGTGGCTCATGTTCAGACGGAACACGTCGGCGCCGGCTTCGAACAGTGACCGGATCATGTCATAATCGCTGGACGCCGGGCCCAGCGTCGCTACGATTTTTACGTTACGCATACGTCTCATGGGCAAAATCTCTCTTCCTGAATGTGCATCATGCGGCTGGAATCGGCGCCTTGATAGGCGCTAACATTTCGACAAGCAACTGGCAGAACCGGCGAATCCCGCCTAGATGAGTGTCTGTGCGCAAAAAGTGACAGGCGAATGAATTATATCCCTTTCGAAATTAAAGGTGAGGCCCGAAACGGCCGTTTTTTGATCACCTGCGACCATGCGGCGAACACGGTTCCGCCCTTTGTAAACGGCGGTGACCTGGGCCTTCCGGTCGCCGATATGGCCCGTCACATCGCCTTTGATCCGGGTGCTGCGGGCGTGGCGACCTTTCTGGGCGAGGCTTTGGACGCCCCGGTGGTGTTGTCGAACTTCTCGCGGCTGGTGATCGACCCGAACCGGGGGCTGGACGACCCCACGTTGCTGATGCGGCTTTACGACGGCTCGGTCATCCCCGCCAACGCCCATGCAGATGCCACCGACCTGCAGCAACGGATCGACCTTTGCTATGCCCCCTACCACGACGCCCTGACCCGCATGGCCGCCCGGCGCGACGATACGGTGATCGTGTCGGTGCATTCCTTCACCCCGCAGTTGAACGGTTATGCGCCACGCCCGTGGCAGGTGGCGATCCTGCACGCCGCCGATGCGCGCCTGTCGCTGCCGCTGATCGAACACCTGCGCGCCGACCCGGACCTGTGCGTGGGCCACAACCAGCCCTATAACGGCCACCTGCCCGGCGACGCCATCGACCGCCATGCCGAGATCCCGGGCCGGCCCAGCACCTTGATCGAATTGCGCAACGACCTGATATCAGATGAACTGGGCCAACGGGACTGGGCGGCGCGTCTTGCCCCGGCCCTGAACGCCGCCCTGACCGACGCACAACTATAAGGACCCCCATGCCGCACCTGATTATCGAACATTCCGCCGATCTGGCCGAGGGCCACGATATCGGCGCGCTTTGCGACCGGCTGTTTGACATGGCCATGGCCTCGGACCTGTTTCCGACCAAGGCCGCCATCAAGGTGCGCGCCCTGCCCTGCCCGCATTGGCATATCGCAACCGAACCGCAAAGCTTTGCCCATGTCACCGCGCTTGTCCTGTCGGGCCGAACCACCGAAGACCGGGCCGCCGTGGCGCGCCTGATCCTTGCCACGCTGGAGGCCGCCCTGCCGGATGTCGGCGCCCTGTCCGCCGACGTGCGCGAGCTTAACGCAGATATCTACGCCAAACGCGTTCTGCCCCAATCGTAAGGAGCCCCCCATGGACGACCTGACCCAATTGCGCATCGAAGCCGCCGCCTTTCGCCGCCTGCGCCAGCATCTGATCGAAGAACGCCCCGAGGTGCAGAATATCGACCTGATGAACATGGCCGGTTTCTGCCGCAACTGCCTGAGCCGATGGTATATGGAGGCCGCCAATGCCGAGGGCATCGAGATGTCCAAGGACGAAGCGCGCGAGGCCTATTACGGCATGCCCATGGCCGAGTGGAAAGCCAAGTATCAGACCGAAGCCTCGGCCGAGCAACTGGCAACCTTCGAAAAGGTAAAACCCGACGACGCTTAAACGCCGCCGGGCACGACTTTATGCGTCGGCATGGGCCGCGACGATGACCGCGCTGTCCAGCTGATCCGGTGTGACACCTTCCAGAATGGCGTGCAGGGCACCGTTGATCTCGATCGCGGTGTCAATGCCGCCATTCGTCGACACCAACGTCATCTCCAGGTCTTCGGGCGCGCCATGTTCGACCAGAACGGTCACGGCGTCTTCAACCGGATCGAAATCCTTGATCACCTGCACGTCCTCGCCCGATACGCGGCTGAACGAGCCGAACAGATCAGCCCCTGCCCCACCGATCACGGTGTCGCCCGCATCGGTCAGCAGCACGTCATTGCCGTCGCCGCCTTCAACGGTGTCGGCATTGTCCAGCGATGCGCCGCGTGTGTCCAATGCAACGATACGGTCATCGCCCTCGTCACCGAACAGCATGTCGCGGCCCTTGATGTCGATCAGCGTGTCGTCACCCTGATTGCCATTCACCGTGTCATTGTCGGTCACGTTGTCCGAGATACCCGGCAGGAACACGTCAATTTCCTCGGGGTTCGGCAGGCTTGATGGCGTGTCGGTCAGGAACTGTCCCTTCAGCGCCTTCATCTTGGCAAAGACCTCGTTGTTCGGGTCATCGTTGAAAACCAGGTTCAGGTCGATATCGGCCCCGTCGGATACACCGCCCAAATAGCTGTCATTGCCCCAGCCCAGCGTCACAATATCGTCGCCCGGCCCGGCATTCACCTTGTCGGCCTGCTGATTGGCGTTGATCACATCGCTGCCACGGCTGGTTTCAATCACGTCGGCACCTTCACCCCCGGCCACGATGTCATCACCATCACCGGTCGAAACCGTGTCGTCCCCTGCTCCCAGCGCCACATCATAGCCCTCGTCACCCAACGTGATCGCGTCGTCACCATCGGTGCCGTCCACTTTCACCGGCTCGGGTTCAGGTTCGGGCTCAGGCTCGGGTTCCGCCGCTCCGTCCGCATGCACCGCAACGATCAGGTCGGCGTCCAGTGTATCAAACGCCACACCCCGCAGCAGGGCCACGACAGAACCGTTCACCAGAACATGCGTGTCTTCAGCCCCCGAAGCCTCGATCGTCACATCCATCTCTTCAGGCGTGCCGCGCTGCACCATCACTGTCAGCGCGTCTTCGACCGGATCGAAGTCCTGGATCACCTGAATGTCTTCGTTGGCTACACGCGACAGGATGTTAAAGCTGTCGGCCCCGCCGCCGCCACGCGCGATGTCACCTGCATCCATAAAGATCGTATCGTCGCCAAAGCCACCATCCAGACGGTCACCATTGTCCAGCGACGCCTCGCCGGCATCAATCGCCGCAATCAGGTCATCGCCGCGGCCACCGTTCAGAATGTCGCTGCCCTTGATGTCGATCAGGGTGTCGTCACCCCGGTTGCCGTCCACCACGTCATCATCGGGCACATTGACCGAGATCGGGGGCAGGTCCACATCCAGCCGCGCGGCATCCTCGTCCGTAGGCTGCGCATCCGATTGCAGGGCAAAGTCCACGCCCGTGGTTGTCAGGAACACTGCATCAGAAGGATCGTCGTTGAACACGTCTTCCAGATCGATATCCGCACCGGTGGCCACACCGCCCAGATACGCATCGTCGCCAAAGCCAAGGTCGACGCGGTCATTGCCCGCACCGGCATTGACCAGATCGTCATCCTGCTGCGCATTGATCACGTCATTGCCGCGTGTCGTCTCGATCAGGTCGTTGCCTTCGCCACCATTGACCACGTCATTGCCGGCACCGGTGGTGACGACATCGTCGCCAGCACCCGCGTTGGCCAGAACACCGCCGTCACCCAGAACCAGAAAATCACGACCATCGGTGCCTTCGAATGGATCGGGCCCGCCGCGGTCGGAATCGTTGTCATCATCACCGTTGTTGGTGACCTGTTCGAATACCGCTACAGATCCCAAAAGGCCCAATAGGCCAAGCAGTGCAAGCATCCCGTACCCCCATACTCGTGACTCGCCATTCCGCTAAAGTTTAACGGAAAGTTTATCTGGGTCGAGAACTGTTTACCCCCGGAAACAGTTTGTTTCCAAAGGGGGCGGGACACTGCTGCCTTATACGGCGGCTTTGCGGCTTTCTTCGATGTAAATCTCGCGCAGACGGGCCGCGATGCCGCCCCCCTCGCCATTGCCGATCTGTTCGCCGTCGATCGCCACAACCGGCGTCACGAACATCGTGGCCGAGGTGATGAACGCCTCGTCCGCCTCCTTCGCCTCGTCGATGGTGAAATTGCGCTCTTCCACCTCCATCTGCGCCTCGCGCGCAAACCGCAGAACCGCGGCGCGCGTGATCCCGTGCAGGATCTCGTTGCCCAGATGGCGGGTGATGATCTTGCGGCCCTTCACGATATAGGCGTTGTTCGACGTGCCCTCGGTGACAAAGCCATCCTCGACCATCCACGCGTCATCCGCCCCGGCGGCCTTGGCCATCATCTTGCCCAAAGACGGGTATAGCAGCTGCACCGTCTTGATATCCCGCCGGCCCCAGCGCTGATCCTCGATCGAGATCACGCTGATCGGCTTTGGCGTGGCCGCCGACAGGCCCGGCTTGGACTGCGTGAACAGAACCACCGTCTGCGGCGTATCCGCGGGCGGAAAGACAAAGTCACGGTCGGCCGGCGCGCCGCGGGTGATCTGCAGATACACCCCGCCCTCGTCAATCTCGTTCAGCCGCACCAGCTCGCGATGCACCTCCAGCAACTCGTCCTTGGTCAGGGGCTGGCCCATGTCCAGCTCGGACAAAGACCGTTCCAGCCGCGTCGCGTGCCCGTCAAAATCCACCAGCTTGCCGCCGATGACGCTGGTCACCTCGTAAACGCCATCCGCCATCAGGAACCCGCGGTCAAAGATCGAGACCTTGGCCTCATCCTCGGGCAGGTACTGCCCATTCACATATACGGTGCGCGTCATGTCGGGTTCCTTTGTTCTTTCGTTCTGCGGGTTTCGGGGTTTCGGCGCCGCCTGTCAATCGGCAAACAGATGCAGTGCTGCGTGTTGCAGCAGGATCACCGTCTTGGCGTCGCGGATGCGACCATCGGCCACCTGGGCCATGGCCTCGCCGATCGTCATCTCCAGCACTTCGATATCTTCGCCCTCTTCCGCCAGACCACCCCCGGCCGAGATACGATCGGCCTCGGTATAGGTGGCGATGAAAAAGAACAGCCGTTCGGTGACCGATCCGGGCGACATGAACATGTCGAACACCTGCGTGACATTCGACAGCCGCAGGCCCAGCTCTTCCTCGGCCTCTTCGCGAATGCGATCCTCGGGCCGGGCCTCGTCCAGCAAACCAGCAGCGGCCTCGATCAACAGCTCGTCATAGCCGTTCAGCAATGCCGGCAACCGGAACTGCCGGGTCAGCAACACCGTGCGCCGCGCCGGATCATAGGGCAGGATCACCGCGCCATTGCCCCGGTCATAGGCCTGCCGGAACCCCACGCTCTCGCCGCCATCCCGGCGCTTCCACGCAATTTTGTATTTCGTCAGCCGCGCCCAGTCATCGGACAGCAGCGTTTCTTCGATAATTCGAAGACGGTCGCGTACACTCATCAAAAAAATCCTTGCCTCGTGTTGACGCAAGTTAAGTCGCGAAAGGCACAGAATTGCAACGGCTTACCCCCAAAGGCGCGGATCGGACGGGTGCACACCTTGTTCGTCGTATTGCAGCGCATGCGCGCGGTCGCGGGCCAGCAACAGCGGCCCGTCCAGGTCCACGATCTGCGCGCCCTGCGCCACCAGAACCGCCGGCGCCATCGCCAGCGAACTGCCAACCATGCAGCCAACCATCACGCCGAACCCCGCCTCGCGCGCCGCGTCGCGCAGCGCCAGCGCCTCGGTCAGCCCGCCGGTTTTGTCCAGCTTGATGTTCACCACGTCATACTTGCCCTTCAGGTCGGCCAGGCTGGCCCGGTCATGGCAGCTTTCGTCGGCGCAAACGGGCACGGGGCGGGCAATCTCACCCAGCATCCCGTCATCCCCGGCGGGCAAGGGCTGTTCCACCAGTTCTACACCCAGCCGCACCAGATGCGGGGCCAGATCGGCGTAAACCTCGGCGCTCCAGCCCTCGTTGGCGTCCACGATGATCTGCGCCTTGGGGGCCCCGTCGCGCACAGCCTCCAGCCGCGGCATGTCATCGGGCGTGCCCAGCTTGATTTTCAACAGCGGCCGATGGGCGTGTTTGGCCGCAGCCGCGCGCATGTTCTCGGGGCTGTCCAGCGACAGGGTGAAGGCGGTGATCACCGGCCCCGGCGCCGCCAGCCCGGCCAGTTGCCAGGCCCGGCGGCCGGCCGTCTTGGCCTCTAGATCCCACAAGGCGCAATCCACCGCGTTGCGTGCGGCCCCCGCAGGCAGCGCATCGGCCAGCGCGGCGCGCGTGACCCCGTCAGGCAGCGCCCGGATCTGATCGGCCACGCTGTCCATCGTTTCGCCATACCGCGCATAGGGCACGCATTCGCCGCGCCCCACTTGGCCGCCCCGCGTCACCGTCGCGGTGACCACCTGCGCCTGCGTCTTTGACCCGCGCGCGATGGTGAACACCTCGGCCAGCGGGAAGGCGTCGTAAGAGACCTCGATTGTCATGCCTGCACCTTAGACCGCCGCCAGCGCATCCACCAGACGGCCGGCGCCGTGGCGGAAGGGGTCAACCGCGGGCAGGCCCATGCGCGCCTCAACCTCAGCCAGATAAGCCACGGCCTCATCCTCGGACATGTGCTGAGTGTTGACCGAGATGCCAACCACCTGACACGCAGGGTTCGCCACCTTGGCCAGCGGCAGCGCCGTATCGCGCAGCGTCTCCAGCGATGGCAGGTCATAGCCCGGCAACCCGCGCATATGGGTGCGCGTCGGCTCGTGACACAGGATCAGCGCGTCCGGCTGCCCGCCATGGATCAACGCCATCGTCACGCCCGAGAACGACACGTGGAACAGGCTGCCCTGCCCCTCGATCAGGTCCCAGTGATCGGCGTCGTTGTCGGGCGTCAGCCATTCCACCGCGCCGGCCATGAAATCGGCCACCACCGCATCCAGCGGCACGCCGTCACCGGTGATCAGAATGCCGGTCTGCCCCGTAGGCCGGAAGGTCGCGTTCATGCCGCGCGCCTGCATGTCCTTGTCCATCGCCAACGCGGTGTACATCTTGCCCACCGAACAATCGGTGCCCACCGCCAGGCAGCGCTTGCCGCTGCGTTTCACGCCGTTGGCAATCGGGTAGTCCACCGAGGGCACACGCACATCATGCAGCGCCCGCCCGTGTTCGGCGGCGGCCGCAACCAGATCGGCCTCGTCCGACAGCAGGTTGTGCAGCCCCGAGGCGATGTCATACCCGGCCTTCAACGCATCCAGCAGAACCGCCTTCCACGCGGGGCTGATCACCCCGCCGCGGTTGGCCACCCCGATCACCAGCGTCCTGGCCCCGGCGGCCAGACCCTCGGCCAACGCCATATCGGTCAGGCCCAGATCGGCCTTGCATCCGTCCATCCGGAACTGACCCACCGCATTTTCCGGTCGCCAATCGCGGATGCCTTGTGCCACCTTTGCAGCGAGCCCGTCGGGCGCGTCGCCCAGAAACAGCAGATACGGAGTTTTGATCATCTTGGCACCTTTCGATTTGACGACAGGCTGACCGATTCCTCCCGGGATTGGCTTCGAAATATTTTAAACTTTGCTGTTTCTGCGCGCCGAAACTTGCAAGAATTGTTTAAACTTTCGAAGAATTGCCCGCCGGACGCCGCATTGCAGAAACTCCTTCTGCGCACGCGAAAACATGCTTGAAGACCGGCGCGCAATAATATATCAACTCGGTCAACCACGACGAAATATCATTACTAAAGGATGCGCCATGAGCTTCCGCCTGCAACCCGCCGCCCCCGCCCGTCCGAACCGCTGTCAGCTGTTCGGCCCCGGCTCACGCCCGGCTTTGTTCGAGAAAATGGCCGCCAGCGCAGCCGACGTCATCAACCTGGACCTCGAAGACAGCGTTGCCCCCGATGACAAGCCACAGGCGCGGGCCAATATCATTCAAGCGATTAGTGACGTGGATTGGGGCAGCAAGTATTTGTCTGTTCGGATCAATGGCTTGGACACGCCCTATTGGTATCGCGACGTGGTGGACCTGCTGGAACAAGCGGGCGACCGGCTGGACCAGATCATGATCCCCAAGGTTGGCTGTGCGGCCGATATCTATGCCGTTGACGCGCTGGTCACCGCGATCGAGGCCGCGCAGGGCCGCACCAAACCGATCAGCTTCGAGGTGATCATCGAAAGCGCCGCCGGCATTGCCCATGTGGAAGAAATCGCCGCCAGCTCTCCGCGCCTGCAAGCCATGAGCCTGGGCGCCGCCGACTTTGCCGCCTCGATGGGCATGCAGACCACTGGCATCGGCGGGACGCAGGAAAATTACTATATGCTTCAAGGGGATGCTAAGCATTGGTCCGATCCGTGGCACTGGGCCCAGGCCGCCATTGTCGCCGCGTGTCGCACCCATGGCGTGCTGCCGGTTGACGGCCCCTTTGGCGATTTCAGCGACGACGAAGGCTACCGCGCCCAGGCCCGCCGCTCGGCCACGTTGGGCATGGTCGGCAAATGGGCCATCCACCCCAAGCAAATCGCGCTGGCCAACGAGGTCTTTACCCCCTCGGACGAAGCCGTGGCCGAGGCGCGCGAAATCCTTGCCGCGATGGCGGCCGCCAAGGCCAACGGCGAAGGCGCTACCGTTTATAAGGGCCGGCTGGTCGACATCGCGTCGATCAAACAGGCCGAGGTGATCGTTGCCCAGTCCGAACTGATCGCGGGATAGGGTGCGCGCAACACTCCTGCATACAGCTGAGGTGCACGTGGCACGGTTTGATGCGCTGCGTGACCTTCTGGCGCCGAGGCAGCAGCTGACCCATATTGTGCGGCCCGATTGGCTGCAAACTGCGCGCGACAACCCGCAGGACCACGCGCTGACCGCGGAACTGATCGAGGCCATCGCCGCCGCCGAGGGACGCGTTCTTTGCACCTGCTCCACACTTGGGCCATTGGCCGCCACGCTGGGCGCGCTCAGAATCGATGCGCCGATGATGGCGCGCGCCGCACAAATTGGCGGGCGGATCTGTCTGGCCTATTGCCTGCACAGCACGGCCCAGCCAAGCCAAGCTTTGCTGCAAAGCGCCGGGGTAGAAACCATCGACATGTTGCACCTGCCCAATGCGTGGCCGGCCTTCGAAGACGGTGACCAATCCCGTTTCGCCAGCGTGATTGCCGAGGGCATCTGTCGGCATCTTAACCACGCCCGGGACACCAATGTTGTGTTGTTGGCTCAGGCGTCGATGGACGTTGCCCTGCCTTTGCTGCGGGACGCGGGCGTTCCTGTTCTGGCATCGCCGGAACTGGCCATGCGCGCGCTGATCGACGGCTAGGGGATTCCCCTGCTGCGTCCATCGCGCTAGGCTGCTGACATGGCCAACACGATCCGCGAAACCGAGCTTTATGCGCCGATCAAGACCTACCTTCAGGGGCAGGGCTACGAGGTGAAGGGCGAGGTCGGAGCCGCCGATTTGGTGGCGGTTCGTGATGGCGAAGACCCGGTGATTGTCGAACTGAAAACCGCGGTCTCGCTGACCCTTTTTCACCAAGGCATCGCGCGGCAAACGGTGACCGATTGGGTCTATCTGGCCGTACCCCGTTCCGCGACTAAGGCATTTGCGAAAACGCTGAAATCGAATATCGCATTGGCGCGGCGCCTTGGTCTTGGTTTGATCACCGTGCGGTTACGCGACGGCCATGTAGAGGTGCATTGCGACCCCGGCCCCTATCAACCGCGTCAGTCCAAACCCCGCAAGGCGCGGTTGCTGCGTGAATTTGCGCGGCGCGTGGGGGACCCGAATACCGGCGGGGCGACCCGCGCAGGTTTGATCACCGCTTATCGGCAAGACGCCCTGCGGTGCGCTGCGCATTTGGCTGAACATGGCCCCACCAAAGGCGCAGAGGTAGCCAAAGCCACCGGTGTGCCCACCGCAACGCGGCTGATGGCGGCCGACCACTACGGCTGGTTCGAGCGGGTTCAAACCGGCATCTACGCGGTCACGCCCAAGGGCGTTGAGGGCCTGAAAATGTATGCCACCGCGCTGCAACCGGACAAATAACGGCCAAAAGCGGGGCGAAGGCGGATGCGAGTTCCCGTTGCATCTTGGACAAACCGGTTGCATATACCTTTCGACCGAATGTGGAGCGATACATGCACTATCTTGAGTTCGAAAAACCCCTGGCCGAGATCGAAGGCAAGGCCGAGGAGCTGCGCGCAATGGGCGTGGCGAACGAAGAGATGGATGTGGACAAAGAGGCTCGCGCCCTCGACAAAAAGGCATCGGAACTGCTGCGCGAGCTGTACACGGACCTGACGCCCTGGCGGAAATGCCTGGTGGCGCGTCACCCTGATCGCCCGCATTGCAAGGATTACATCGAAGCATTGTTCACCGAATACACGCCGCTTGCCGGCGACCGGAACTTTGCCGATGACCACGCCGTCATGGGGGGGCTGGCCCGGTTCAACGACGAACCCGTGGTGGTGATCGGACAGGAGAAAGGCTCGGACACGAAATCGCGGATCGAACGCAATTTCGGCATGGCCCGTCCCGAGGGGTACCGCAAAGCCATCCGCCTGATGGATCTTGCTGACCGGTTCAATATCCCGGTGATCACGCTGGTCGACACGCCCGGTGCCTATCCCGGCAAGGGCGCCGAGGAACGCGGCCAGTCCGAGGCAATTGCCCGATCTACCGAGAAATGCCTGAAAATCGGCGTGCCGCTGGTTTCGGTTGTGATTGGCGAGGGTGGTTCTGGCGGGGCTGTGGCATTTGCGACGGCCAACAAGCTGGCGATGCTGGAGCATTCTGTCTATTCGGTGATTTCGCCCGAAGGCTGTGCGTCGATCCTGTGGAAAGACGCCGAAAAGATGCGCGAAGCTGCCGAGGCGCTGCGCTTGACAGCACAAGATCTCAAGGAACTGGGCGTGGCAGACCGGATCATCCGCGAACCCGTGGGCGGCGCGCAACGCGACCGCGAAGCGGCGATCGAGGCGGTGGGCAAAGCCATTGCCGGAATGCTGGATCCGCTGCGCAAGAAGGACCGTGATGCGTTGATCAAGCAACGTCGCGACAAGTTCCTGAAGCTGGGCGCGCGCGGGTTGGCCGCTTAACCCCGCAGATCGGCCGGGCTTGTCACCCGGCCCACTGCCAAGGCCGGCAACAGCGCCAAAACTGACGCTGTCCCCACGAAACCTGCAACCAGATGCACCTCGGGCCAGCCCAATGGCGCGGTGATCAGGATATCGGTACGTGCCGACAGGATACGAGACAGGAGTATTGTCGCCAACTGCCCCAAGGCCATCCCCGCAAGCGCCCCCGCCACAAGAAGGGAGGCCCCATAGGACCAGATGACGCCAGTGATAAACCTGCGCGGTGCTCCCAGTGCATAAAGCAGTGCCATTTGCCGCCGGAACAACAAGGTCAAAACAAAAAGCCCGACCACAACGGATACGGCGACCAGGATTTGTGTGACGAAGGCCATCACCGATATCACTTGGCGTATGTCTCCCAACACCCGGTAAAGGCGCGAAAGCACCGCGCCGGGAAAGAACGCCATCGTCTCGGAGGCTTGATTGAATTCCGCCTGCAATGCGTAGGCCGCGAACAATTGATCGGTGTGAACAATGGCGGCGGGGGTCCCGGGAAAATACGCCGCGTCGAACGGTGGGCCCAGCTGGTTTTCGGATGTGGGCGCATGACCATTGGCCAATCCGTGCAATTCCCAGACACTTTCGACAGCAACCAAAATTGCCTTGTCCCACGGTGTGCCGGTTGGGGCCATCTTGCCAACAACCCGCAGTCCGGCACCGGTATGGGCGCCCTCGAATTCCGATTTTTCGGCCGGCGTCCGGCCGTGGTCGGGGTCAAACTCTTCGCCGACCTGCAGCGGGGCAGCGGCACCAATCACGGCTTCCAAGCTGTTCTGAAAATGCCGACCCGCGACCAGCCCGCCGGAAAGATAGTCGACAAAGTCGGACGTTGTCCCAACAACCGCCGCCCCGCGATACGAGTCGCCAAATGCCAAAGGCGCGGTCAGGGTGGCGTGCGGGTGGTCTGCTATGCGTGCATAAACCTCGCCGTCGATCAACGGCACTGCGGAGGGTTGAAGAAAGACCGATGCCATCATCAGCGTCACGTCGCTGCCCGGGGCGCCGACAACCACGTTGAATTTTTCCGCGGCCAACGCGGTGCCCTGTCGAAGTCCGCGCTCCTGGGCCAGAAGGCCAACACCCAAGCCAACGGAAACGGCAATCAACACGACAAACAAAATGTTGGCCCACCGATACCGCCACATCAGCGCGCGTGTAAGCGAAGCCGTCCGGTATCCGTGCAGCACACAGGATCCCGCAACGACCAACGGCGCCAACAGCGTCAAAAGCAACACTATGTTCTGCAGAAACGGTGTCAGAGATTGCCACATGAACCTAGGCCTCTACCCTGCCGTCACGCAGTGTCAGCACCCGGTCCATCCGGCCCAGAACGCTGTCGTCATGGGACACCACAATCAGGGTTTTGCCCCCCCGTCGGCAGATGTCGTGCAGGTCTCGCGCCAAGGTGTCTGCCGCGTTGCGATGCAAACTGGCCGTGGGCTCGTCGGCCAGGATCACGGGCGGATCGGTCACCAAAGCCCTCGCAACGGCAACGCGCTGCCGTTCCCCGCCGGAAAATGTACCGACAGCCCGCTGGTCATCATCAAGGCCCAGTCGGCCAAGGATCGCAGCCGCAGCTTTGCGAAGACCCTGACGCTCAGCCTTTGGGCGGAACATGGACACGAGGGCGGCATTCTCTTTTGCGGTCAGCTCTTCAAACAAATGGAAGTCCTGAAAGACCAATCCTATTTGCCGGGCGCGAAACTGGCTGCGCTTGCGTTTCGAAACCGAGGTGATGTCGGTTGCCCCCCAAGTGACACGGCCGGTCACATTGTTCTGCAACCCCGCAAGCGCAAGCAACAAGGTGGATTTTCCTGCCCCCGAAGGCCCCGTTATGCCCAGCAAGGTTCCGGTCGAAACGTCCAGCGCGTCGACCTGAACAAGATCGCGGCCACTGCGCGAACGGACACGAAGGTTTTCGACGGAAAGATTGATGCTCAAAACAAGTCAGCCGCTGTGTTGATGGCGATTGGCACCACTATAGGCTGTCCGCCAAAGCGCTGTGAAGCCGGTGAGCATTGGCCGACGGCCACGGGACGTTCAAAAAATTCTCAGCCAAGAATGCCACGAAGGCCCTTGTAAGCATTTGAAATTCCACCGCAAAGCGGGAAGAGCTCGGCTTGCAGGGCGTGATAGATGTCGGGCTTGCCCTTGAACTGATGGTCGGTGGGGTTGCCCGCATGGTCGATCTCGGGGAACCATCCGGCGTGTTGCGGATCAACGAAATGTTCCCCCGCAAAGGTCCAAAGCTTGCGATACCAGTCTTCGTCCGTCGGTGTCGGGTCACATTTCAAAAATGTTGCCAGAACACCGATGGCTTCGGTCACGGGCCACCAATAGCGGGCTGATATGGACGGCGCACCGCCCTCACCGAGGGTATAGATGATGCCCCCATCCGCATGCCAGGCATCCTGCAAGGCAGTTTGTACAACGTTTCGCGCGGTTGAAAGCGCTTGGTCATCGGCCCGGCCGCGCAGGTCCCAGTGTTGCAGCAGCAAACGCGCCAGTTCGAATGAGTGTCCGGGCGTTGTGCCCGCCGGGCGAAACATGGGATCGCCGCTATAGGACGGGTCCACCGCCCAGTTTGCATGGTAATGCTCGGGCAATCGCCAGTCGTGTTCGGGAGCGATTTCGCCCATGAAAAAGTTTAGGATTTGGCCCGCACGGGTCAGGAACTTTTCTCGCCCCGTCGCCTCATACGCGGCGAGCAGCGCCTCCACGCCGTGCATATTGGCATTCATACCACGATAGGTGGAAAACGGCGTCCAATCCCGGTTCCATTCGTCACACAGGCGGCCATGTTCTTCTTCCCAAAAGTGCTGATCAATCGTGGCCTCTGCCAATTGAATCAGTTTTTCGCCGTCTGGATGGCCCGCCGCATATGCACTGGACCCTGCCAGCAACACAAAAACGTGGCCATAGGCCAGCTTTCTCGGATCAGCGACCTCATCGCCATCCACACCCCATACAAACCCGCCAAATTCGCGGTCGAAATGGTGGCTCAGCAAATAGTTGACACCTTGGTCAATAACCGCGTCGCAACCGGGTTGTCCGGCGATCTTCCCAAGCGCGAAACAATGTACAAGCCGGGTCGTTGTGTGCAGTTCCTGCAGCGTGTCGGCAAGGGGGGTGCCGTCATATCCCAGAACGTAGAAACCGGGATCTGGCCGGCAACTGCCAGCAAAGAACTCAAACTGCCGCCGGGCGTCGATTTTCAACCAGTCACGATGCGTCTGCGACGTGATCCACTGGCCGGTGGCGTTGTTTTCGCCGATTTGGAAATGTCTTGGCATCATAGCCCCCGTTTCAGATCCACACTACGACGTATCACGGAGTTCGTGTTACGCAATGTTTTGGTACAACTGAGGGCATTTTCATCGTTCAGAGAGGTTTG
>NZ_JFKE01000004.1 GCF_000647975.1 Actibacterium mucosum KCTC 23349 | reverse complement strand
ATCGCGAGGCGCTTGAGATCACCCGCCAGGTGCACGGCACCGCGCATCCCAGCTATGCCACCCGCCTCAGCAACCTCGCCAGCTTGCTGCGGGACACAGGCCGGTTTGATGAGGCAGAGCCAATGTATCGCGAGGCGCTTGAGATCACCCGCCAGGTGCACGGCACCGCGCATCCCAGCTATGCCACCCGCCTCAGCAACCTCGCCGGCTTGCTGCGGGACACGGGCCGGTTTGACGAGGCAGAGCCGCTTTTTCGCGAGGCGCTTGAGATTGACCGTCAGGTGCACGGCACCGCGCATCCCGACTATGCCATCGACCTCAACAACCTCGCCGGGTTGCTGCGGGACACAGGCCGGTTTGATGAGGCAGAGCCGTTGTTGCGTGAGGCGGTTCAGATTTGGGAAACCTCTCTGGGCCCCGACCATCCCAACACCCAAACCGGGCGCGAAAACCTCGCCATCCTTCTGGCCGAGAAATCCGACCAAAAACTTTAAACTCCGCCCCTTTCGCCCCCTCGAAACTTTAAAAACTCCGTTAAACTCCGCGCCTTGCATTCGGCGACGCGCCCCGGCATGGTCCGCAAAACGGAGGGCAGCATGATACCGGTGCGCGGATTTGACGGGGCCAATGTGGCCGTTTTGGGGCTGGGCCGGTCGGGTCTGTCGGCCGCCCGCGCCCTGCGCGCCGGCGGGGCCGAGGCGATCTGTTGGGACGACAATCAGGCCGCCCGCGACCGCGCCGTGGGTGAGGGGTTCATCGTCACCGACTTGTCAAAAAATGATGCGTTTCAAGGGGTTGCGCGGTTGATCGTGTCGCCCGGCATCCCGCATCTGTATCCCGAACCCAACCGCATCATCGCCGCCGCGCAAGCCGCCGGCGTGCCCGTGGACAATGATATCGGTCTGTTTTTCGCCTCGCTGGGCCTTGGTGAATGGGATCAGTTCGACGTCACGCCCAAGGTGGTCGCCGTCACCGGCTCCAACGGGAAATCCACCACATCTGCCCTGATCCACCACATCTTGTGTGAGGCCGGCCGCGAGGCCCAACTCGCCGGCAACATCGGCCGCGGCGTCCTCGACATTGATCCCCCCGGCGAAGGAGGGGTTATTGTGTTGGAACTTAGTTCCTACCAGACCGAGCTTGCGCGGTCTTTGACACCAGATATTGCGGTTTTCACCAACCTGACCCCCGACCACTTGGATCGCCACGGCGGCATAGGCGGCTATTTCGCCGCCAAAAGACGCCTCTTTGCCGAAGGCGGGCCCGACCGCGCGATCATCGGCGTGGACGAGATCGAGGGCCGTTTCCTTGCCGGCCAAATGATGGAAAGCAGCGGGGACGAACGCGTCATCCGCATCTCGGCGGGCCAAAAACTGAACGGCGGCTGGACCGTCACCGCCCGCAAGGGGTTCCTGGCCGAAACCCGCAAGGGCCGGCAGATCGCGTCGATAGATTTGCGTGAAATCAGTGGCTTACCCGGATCCCACAATCATCAGAACGCATGCGCCGCCTATGCGGTGACGCGCAGTCTGGGCCTTGCGCCGCGTCTGATCGAGGACGCCTTGCACAGCTTTGCCGGCCTGCCGCATCGCAGCCAGCTGGTGGCCGAGATCGATGGTGTGAAATACGTCAATGACAGCAAGGCCACCAATGCCGACAGCGCGGCCAAGGCCTTGGCCGCGTTCGGGAAAATCCGCTGGATCTGCGGCGGGCTGGAAAAGGAAGGTGGGATTGGCGGCGCGGCGCAACACCTTGATAACGTGGTGAAATCCTATGTGATCGGGCGCGAGGCGGCGACCTTTGCCCTGCTCCTGAAAGACCACCCCCACAGCATCTGCACGACCATGGCCGAGGCGGTGAAACAAGCCGCTGCCGACGCGCAGCCCGGCGAGACGGTGCTGTTGGCGCCTGCGGCAGCGAGCTTTGATCAATATAACAGTTTTGAAACCCGCGGGGATGACTTCATACAACAGGTCCAACGGCTTAGCGCTTAGCGGAAACCGCTGGGCGGCGCATAATCCCGTGGGGTAGGACAGGGTGTTTCGTCGACCCAATAGCCCGCCGTAAAAAAGTTCGCGGACGGCCAGTTTGGATTGCAGCGCCCCAAGTCGGCCTTTTCGAAGGGAACGCGGCCACGCCGGTCAAGATACCCTTTCGACCCCGTTCCAACTGATCCACGGTGGGCATGCGCGCCAGAACTTTGCCGATGGCGGCCAGGATACGACGCGACACTTGCGCCGCGCCCTGTGCATTCTGCGCAAGAACCTGCCGTTGGGTGCTGTGGTCGATCCGCGATAATGCTGGATTTTGGCCCCTCGGCGCGTTACCCTGCGCCCTAGACCCGGAAAACGGGCAGGGCAGTTGAAAGCAGGCGGTTTTTAGATGACGGAAATGGTGTATGGGGCCGCGCCCGCAGCGGCCGGAGACCCGATTCTGCCACGCTGGTGGCGCACAGTCGACAAGCTGACGATGACCTGCATCTTGCTGCTGTTTGGCATCGGGTTGTTGCTGGGGTTGGCGGCCTCGCCACCCTTGGCGGCGCGCAACGGGCTGGAGCCGTTCTATTACGTGCAGCGACAGGCCTTTTTCGGCATTCTGGCGCTGATCGTGATGTTCGTGACGTCGATGATGTCGCCCAACCTGATCCGCCGATTGGGCGTGCTGGGTTTTGTGGCGGCCTTTGTCGCGCTGGCCTTGCTACCGGTATTGGGCACTGACTTTGGCAAGGGCGCCACGCGGTGGTATTCGCTGGGCTTTGCCTCGGTCCAACCGTCAGAGTTCCTGAAGCCCGGCTTTATTGTTCTTAGCGCCTGGATGATGGCCGCCAGCCAGGAAATCAACGGGCCGCCAGGCAAGATGCTGTCATTTGGCGTGGCGATCACCGTTGTGGGATTCCTTGCGATGCAACCTGATTTCGGTCAGGCGGCGCTGGTTCTGTTCAGCTGGGGCATCATCTATTTCGTGGCCGGCGCGCCGTTTCTGTTGCTGGTCGGCATGGCGGGTGTAACGGTCCTTGCAGGAACGTTTGCCTACCATAACTCGGAGCATTTTGCCCGACGGATCGATGGCTTTCTGTCCCCAGACCTGGATCCCCGCACACAGCTTGGCTATGCCGCCAATGCGATCCGCGAGGGCGGGTTTTTTGGTGTGGGTGTCGGTGAAGGGCAGGTGAAACAGTCGCTGCCCGACGCACATACCGATTTCATCATTGCCGTGGCCGCCGAGGAATACGGGCTGGCGCTGGTTTTGGTGATCATCGCGCTTTATGCGGCAATCGTGGTCCGTTCGTTGTTCCGATTGATGCGCGAGCGCGATACGTTCACACGGCTGGCTGGCACGGGGCTTGCCTGCGTCTTTGCGGTGCAGGCGATGATCAACATGGGGGTGGCCGTCCGGTTGTTGCCGGCCAAGGGCATGACACTGCCCTTTGTCAGCTATGGGGGGTCGTCGATTATCGCGGGGGGAATTCTGGTGGGCATGATGCTGGCTCTGACAAGGACGCGCCCGCAGGGTGAGATTGCGGATTTGATCGGGCGCCGGTCATGACCGCGCCGCTGCTGGTCATCGCTGCCGGTGGCACGGGCGGGCACATGTTCCCAGCACAGGCACTGGCCGAGGCGATGTTGCGCCGAGGATGGCAGGTGAAGCTTTCGACAGACACACGGGGCGCACGCTATGCGGGCGGATTTCCCCATGCGGTGGGGATCGAGGTGATCAGTTCCGCCACCTTTGCGCGTGGCGGTATCCTGGCAAAGGCGCTTGTCCCGCTTCGGATCGGAATGGGCGTGATTTCGGCGTTGCGCAAGATGCGCAAACAAAGGCCCACCGTTGTGGTCGGTTTCGGCGGATATCCTGCGATCCCGGCGGTGGCTGCGGCGACACTGTTGAAACTGCCGCGAATGATCCACGAGCAAAACGGTGTCCTGGGCCGCGTGAACAAGGTTTTCGCCAAGCGTGTTCCGCTGGTCGCTTGCGGAACGTGGCCGACGACGTTGCCGGAAGGCGTTGACGGCGTGCATACGGGTAACCCTGTGCGCGCCGCCATTCACGAGCGCGCCGGTGCTCCCTACATTCCGCCAGGCGATCACCCGATGTCGATCCTTGTCATCGGGGGCAGCCAAGGCGCGCGCATTCTGTCCGATGTTGTCCCTGCCGCGATCGCCGCATTGCCGGAAGCGGTCCGTGACAACATCCGCGTCAGTCATCAGGCCCGAGACGAGGATTACGGCCGCGTGCACACATTCTATGCCGAAAACGGCATTCGGGCCGAGGTTCAGCCATTTTTCCGCGACGTGCCAACCCGGATTTCCGAGGCGCAGCTGGTGATCAGCCGCTCGGGTGCGTCCAGCGTGGCCGACATCTCGGTCATTGGGCGGCCGTCGATCCTGATCCCTTTTGCCGCGGCGGCTGGTGATCACCAAACGGCGAATGCACGCGGGTTGGTTGACGCCGAGGCCGCCATCATGATCCCGGAATCCAAGCTTGAACCCGGCGCGCTTTCGCAGCAAATAAGCGCAATTGTGACGAATCCCGATGCTGCGGTCACGATGGCGCATAACGCGCTGGCCGCGTCGCGCCCCGATGCGACCGAGCGGCTGGTGGAATTGGTCGAAAACCTGGCCGAAAGCAAGGAACACTAAAGCATGAACGCAGCCGCCACCAAATTGCCCACCGATGTGGGGCCGATCCATTTTGTGGGAATTGGTGGTATTGGCATGTCGGGCATTGCCGAGGTGCTGTTGAACCTGGGCTATACGGTGCAGGGCAGCGACCTGAAAGCGTCGAAAATCACCGCGCGGCTTGCCGATCTGGGCGCGCGTGTGTTCGAAGGCCAGCGGGCCGAGAACCTGGAGGGTGCCGAGGTTGTGGTGATCTCATCCGCGATCAAACCCGGTAACCCCGAACTGGACGCCGCCCGCGCGCAAGGTCTGCCGGTGGTGCGCCGGGCCGAAATGCTGGCCGAGCTGATGCGACTGCGCTCAAACGTGGCCGTGGCCGGGACCCATGGCAAGACAACCACCACCACGATGGTGGCCGAGCTGCTGGTGGCCGGCGGCATTGACCCCACGGTGATCAATGGCGGCATCATCCACGCCTATGGTTCGAACGCGCGTATGGGGGCGGGGGATTGGATGGTGGTTGAGGCCGATGAGAGCGACGGCACGTTTAACCGGCTGCCCGCAACGGTGGGCATCGTCACCAATATCGACCCCGAGCATATGGAGCATTGGGGCACCATCGAAAACCTGCGGGCAGGTTTTGACGATTTTGTCTCGAACATCCCGTTTTACGGGCTGGCCGTGTGCTGTACTGATCACCCTGAGGTGCAGGCGCTGGTGGGGCGTGTGACCGACCGGCGCATTCTAACCTTTGGCTTTAACGCGCAGGCGGATGTGCGGGCGGTAAACCTGACCTACAAGTCGGGCGTGGCGCATTTCGACATTGCGTTGCAGGCCGAGGACATGGTGATCGAAGGCTGCAGCCTGCCGATGCCGGGCGACCACAATGTTTCTAACGCACTGGCCGCGGTGGCGGTGGCGCGGCATCTGGGGATGAAGCTGGATGAAATCCGCGACGCACTGGCCGCGTTCAAAGGTGTGAACCGCCGCTTCACCAAGGTGGGCGAGCCCAACGGCATCGCCATCATCGATGATTACGGCCACCACCCGGTCGAGATTGCCGCGGTGCTGAAGGCCGCGCGCCAGGCCTGCGAGGGTCGGGTGATCGCGGTGCACCAACCCCATCGGTATTCGCGCCTGTCGGGGCTGTTTGACGATTTCTGCGCCTGTTTCAACGATGCCGACGTGGTGGCCATCGCCGAGGTGTTCGCCGCCGGTGAAGACCCGATTCCGGGCGCCAGTCGTGATGATCTTGTCGCGGGGCTGGTGCGGCACGGCCACCGGCATGCACGCGCCATTCTGAACGAGGATGACCTGGTGCGCCTTGTACAGGAACAGGCGCAACCAGGTGATATGGTGGTCTGCCTTGGCGCAGGTACGATCAGCACTTGGGCCAACAACCTGCCAAACCGCCTGACTGTCTGATTTGCGCCAGATCATGGTGCCGCTTTTGGCAAGGGGTATCCTTGCGCCAAACAGGAGGATGCCGTGACCCAGCCAAGTGATCATCTGAAACGCCGTATCGGCCTGCCCTTGCTGACCGCCTATGGCGTGGGTGTCATGGTGGGGGCGGGGATTTACGTGTTGGTCGGCGTGGTGGCCGGATCTGCCGGGGTCTGGGCCCCCCTTGCGTTCTTGTTGGCCGGGATTGTCGCGCTGCCCTCGGCCCTGTCCTATGCCGAACTGTCGGCGCGCATGCCCGTTGCCGCGGGCGAAGCAGTGTTTGTCGAAGCCGGTTTTCAATCGCGTCCCATGGCGGTCATCGTTGGCTTGGCCGTGGTGGTTGCAGGCACCATCTCTGCGGCTGCCGTTCTGCGTGGCGGCGTTGGATATCTAACCGGCATTCTGGATGTCCCTGCACCTTGGGCGATGATTGCCATCGGTGTGCTGCTGACGGCGGTTGCTGTGGTTGGCGTGCTTGAAAGCCTTGCCTTTGCCGCCGTGTTCACCGCGATCGAGGTAATCGGGTTGGTGATGGTCAGCTGGGCCGGGTTCACCGCGCCACCCGTGGCCGAATGGATTACCCCGCCCGCGCCGGAATTCGCCGGGATCGCGGGGGCGGTCGCGCTGTGCTTCTTTGCGTTCATCGGGTTCGAAGACCTCGAGAACATGGCAGAAGAGGTCCGCGACCCAACCCGCGTCATGCCTCGTGGTATCCTGTTGGCACTGATAATCACGGCGGTTCTTTACGCGCTTGTGTCGCTGGCAGCTGTTCGCGCTGTACCTGCGGATCAACTGGGGCAGTCCGGGCAACCCTTGGCATTGGTCTGGCAGGCCGGGCAGGGCGGGTCCGCGGCCTTTCTTTCCGCCATCGCCGTGGCGGCCGCAGTGAACGGAGTTCTGGCGCAGATCGTCATGGCCGCCCGGGTTCTGTTTGGCCTTGGTCGACAGTTTTCGCCCCTTGCAGGGTTCACCACGGCGCATCCCCGGTTCGGTACGCCGGTGCGTGCGACGATACTGGTCGGGGCCGCGGTCATCCTTGGCGCGCTTGCCTTGCCGGTCGAGGATCTGGCCCGCGCGACTTCTGCGGTCTTGCTTGCGGTCTTCTTTTTGGTCAATGTCGCCCTGATCCTGCTGAAGCGCCGCGCGCCGCAGGCCCCGTTCCGTGTCCCCACATGGGTGCCGTGGCTGGGCGTGGTGGCGGCAGCAACGGCGCTGACACTGGCGTTTGGAACCGGACACTAAATGACCTACTCGCTGATCGTCGCCTTCATCTGGGTGTTGGCTGCCACCGTCACCGCGTGGATGCCCATGCGCATTCAGGTGCGCGTCGGCTGGCCATTGTTGTTGTCGGCGCCCCTTGTCATTGGCTATCTGGGGTACGAGCTGGGCATCTGGGTGGGGGTTGCCGCCGCAGCCGGGTTCGTGTCGATGTTCCGCAACCCGCTGGTCTATCTGACCAAACGCGCGCTGGGCCGGGTGCCGCCCTTTGACCCCAAGGAGCATGAGCCATGAGCCTGTCGTTGATCCTGCTGTGCGTCTGGGTGGTGGTCGCGGGCGTCTTGTCGATGTTCCCGTCGCGCCGCCATCACTGGCCGCTGGCCTATGCGCTGATGGCTGCTGGGGCGCCGCTGTTGGTCTTTATCTGGGTCGAAAACGGCACCGGCTGGGCGCTGATCACCCTTGTGGTGGCGGGGCTGATCCTGCGCTGGCCGGTGATTTACCTGGCCCGCTGGCTGCGGCGAACCCTGACCGGTTCATGATCTGGGCCTATTGGGGCGTCAGCCTGGCCGTTGGGCTGGGGCTTGCGATACTGGGGTTTCGGCTTGTCCGGGCGCGCAGGTTCGGCTGGGCCGGGTGTGCGCTGCTTTTGGCCGGTGCGCCGCAGATGTTCATGTGGGCGTGGATGGAGCGGGCCCAAGGGTGGGAGGGCCTGGGCGTGTTCATTCTGTGGATCGGGGTTGCGATCCTGGCATTGGGGGTTGTGTTGGGTATGTTTGTGGCCGTACTGGTGAACGCCGCAAAGAAGGAAAACAATGACCAAACCGATTGAGATGCCTGCGGTTCGTGGGACGATAACACCGCAGAAACAACTGGATGGCCTCACCTGGCTGCGGGTGGGTGGCCCGGCGGATTGGGTGTTTCAGCCGGCTGATCAGGCGGATTTAGCGGCGTTTCTGGCGGCGTTGGACGCTTCGGTGCCTGTCTTTCCCATGGGGGTGGGCAGCAATCTGATTGTGCGCGACGGGGGCTTGCGGGCCGTGGTGATCCGGTTGGGGCGCGGGTTCAATGGGATCGAGGTGGACGGCACCCGTGTGCGCGCCGGGGCGGCGGCGCTGGATGCGCATGTGGCGCGGCGTGCGGCCGAGGCGGGCGTGGATCTGACCTTTCTACGGACCATCCCCGGCGCCATTGGCGGCGCGGTGCGGATGAATGCGGGCTGCTATGGCAGCTATACGGCGGATGTGTTTGTGCAGGCCACGGCGGTGGCGCGCGATGGGGCGGTGCATGTGCTGGGGCCGGATGATCTGAACTTTCGCTATCGCCAGAGCGATCTGCCCGAAGGCTGGGTGATCACCGAGGTTCTGTTGCAGGGCGTGCCCGGTGACCCGCAGGCGCTGGCCAACCGGATGGACGAACAGTTGGCGCGGCGCGACGCCAGCCAGCCCACCAAGGATCGCAGCGCCGGATCCACCTTTCGCAACCCGGCCGGATACAGCTCGACCGGGCGCGACGACGACGTGCACGACCTGAAGGCGTGGAAGGTGATCGACGATGCCGGCATGCGTGGCGCGCGCATCGGTGGGGCGCAGATGTCGGAGAAGCATTCGAACTTTCTGATCAACACGGGCGGCGCAACGGCCGCAGATCTGGAAAATTTGGGTGAAGAAGTGCGAAAAAGGGTTTTTCAAAACAGCGGAATAGACTTACAATGGGAGATCATGCGCGTCGGTGAACCGGCGGCAGAAGAATAACTTCCAAGGGCCGCAAAAGGCCCGGTTTATGAGGCACATTCGTGGGTATGTCGAGCAGGGCAAACCCGAAAGTGGCGGTACTGATGGGTGGCCCCTCGGCGGAACGCGAGGTGTCACTTTCGACAGGGCGTGAATGCGCCGCCGCGCTGGCGGGCGAAGGATTTGAGGTGGTGCAGGTGGATGCCGGTGCCGACCTGTCTGCACGCTTGTCCGAAATTCAACCCGATGTTGTATTCAACGCCCTGCACGGTCGCTGGGGCGAAGATGGCTGTGTGCAGGGGCTGCTGGAATGGTTGCAGATCCCCTATACGCATTCCGGCGTTCTGGCGTCGGCCTTGGCAATGGACAAAACCCGGTCAAAAGCGACATTTGCCGCCGCGGGCCTGCCGGTTGTGACCTCGCGGATCGCGTCGAAGGCCGAAGTGATGGCGGCGCACCTGATGACACCGCCCTACGTGGTCAAGCCCAACAATGAAGGCTCGTCTGTCGGGATTTACATCGTACATGAGGCCGCCAATGGCCCGCCGAAACTGGCCGACACCATGCCGGATCAGGTCATGGTGGAAACATACGCGCCGGGTCGCGAGCTGACCACCACGGTGATGGGCGACCGGCCTTTGACCGTCACCGACATCATCACCGATGGCTGGTATGACTACGACGCCAAGTATAAGCCCGGCGGTTCGCGCCATGAGGTGCCCGCCGATGTGCCGTCCGAGATTTTCGATGCGTGCATGGAGTATGCAAAGCGAGCCCATGACGCGCTGGGGTGTCGCGGCGTCAGTCGTACGGATTTCCGCTGGGATGACCGGCGCGGGCTGGATGGGTTGATCCTGCTTGAAACCAATACGCAGCCGGGGATGACCCCCACCTCGTTGACGCCCGAACAGGCCGCGCATGCGGGGATGAGTTTTGGACAGTTCTGCGCCTGGATTGTGGAGGATGCCTCGTGCAACCGGTGAACCCAAAACGCGACCCCGCACCCACGCGCCTGTCCTACCGTCTGAACCGGTTGTGGCTGACACCCTTCTTCCGCGCGTTGTTGCGAGTGGGCGTGCCCAGCTTTGTCATAGTGTTTGCTGGTGGGTTCTATTTTTCGGACGCGGACCGGCGCGAGGCGATTGCAACAAAATACATGGAACTGCGCCGGTCTTTCGAGGAACGGCCCGAGTTCATGGTGGGGTTGATGGCCATCGATGGTGCGTCGACCGAATTGTCGGATGATATCCGCGAAGTGCTGCCGGTCGACTTTCCGATCAGCTCGTTCGATCTGGACCTCGAAGTGATGCGCGGCATCGTCGCGGGGCTGGACGCGGTGGCGCGCGCCGATCTGCGCATACGGGATGGCGGGGTCCTGCAGGTGACCGTGGTGGAACGTGTCCCCGCTGTGGTCTGGCGCTCGCGACGCGGGTTGGAGTTGCTGGATGCCGAAGGGCATCGGGTGGCCCCGCTGGCGGCACGTTCAGTGCGTGGCGACTTGCCGGTGATCGCCGGGGACGAGGCTGACAAAGCTGTCGTCGAAGCCCTTCTTTTGATGAATGCCGCCGCCCCGCTCAAGGACCGGTTGCGCGGATTGGCCCGTGTTGGTGCCCGCCGTTGGGACGTGGTTTTGGACCGCGATCAACGCATTTTGTTGCCGGAAACAGGCGCAGTTGAGGCGTTGCAACGGGTCATCGCGCTGGACCAGGCCGACGACATGTTGGAACGCGACCTTGTGATTGTGGATATGCGAAACGCCGCACGGCCGACGCTCCGGATGGCTCCGGGCGCGGTGGACGAGATGCGGCGAATAAAAAGCCTAGAGGCAGGAGTAATTTTACAATGACCGAGCTGTACCAGTCTCAGCGCGCCATGCGGCGCATGCGCAAGGCCGCGATGGATCGTGGCGTCGTGGCGATTTTGGATGTGGGCAGCTCGAAAATCGCGTGCCTGGTGCTGCGGTTTGACGGGCCGGATCGGTTCAACGGAGGCGACGGCGTTGGGTCGCTGGCCGGGCAAAGCTCGTTCCGGGTGATCGGTGCCGCCACAACCCGTTCGCGCGGGGTGAGATTTGGCGAAATCGACACGATGGCCGAGACCGAACGCGCCATTCGAACCGCTGTACAGGCAGCGCAGAAGATGGCCAAACTGCGCGTCGACCACGTGATTGCCTGCATGTCCGGTGCGACGCCGCGGTCCTATGGCCTGAACGGCGAAATCGATCTGGCCGAAAGCGTTGTGACCGAAAATGACGTGGCGCGCGTGCTGGCCTCGTGCGATGCGCCGGACTTTGGGCAGGACCGCGAAGTACTGCATGCACAGCCGGTGAACTTTGCACTTGATCATCGTTCAGGCATGGGCGACCCACGGGGGCAGATCGGCAACCGGCTTGCTTGTGACATGCATGTTCTGACCGCCGACGCGACGGTTCTGCAGAACCTTCTGTACTGCATCAAGCGCTGCGATCTGGAGCTGGCCGGGCTGGCATCGTCGGCATATGTGTCGGGAATTTCCTCGTTGGTCGAGGATGAGCAAGAGCTGGGAGCGGCCTGCATCGATCTGGGTGGTGGCACGACCGGCGTTTCGATTTTTATCAAGAAACACATGATCTTCGCGGACACAGTACGCTTGGGCGGTGACCATATCACCGCCGACATTTCCAAGGGTCTGCAAGTGCCTCTGGCGCAGGCGGAGCGGATCAAGACCTTCAGCGGCGGCGCCGTCGCAACCGGCATGGACGACCGCGATATGATCGAAATCGCCGGCGACAGCGGGGATTATGAACGCGACCGCCGGCAGGTCAGCCGGGCCGAGTTGATTGGGATCATGCGCCCACGGATCGAAGAGATCCTGGAAGACGTGCGTGCCCGACTGGATGCAGCCGGGTTCGAACATCTGCCCAGCCAACAGATCGTGTTGACCGGTGGCGGATGCCAGATTCCGGGCCTGGACGGGTTGGCCAGCCGTATCCTGGGCCAGCAGGTGCGCCTGGGCCGCCCGCTGCGTGTGCAGGGGCTGCCACAGGCCGCAACCGGCTCGGCATTCTCCAGTGCCGTTGGGCTGTGTCTCTTTGCGGCGCACCCACAGGACGAATGGTGGGATTTCGAGATGCCAATGGAACGCTATCCGGCGCGCTCGCTGCGTCGCGCGGTGCGTTGGTTCCGCGACAACTGGTGACGCAAGATACGGTGCCTTCGGCGAAATGCCGCTGGACCTGTTGAAAGAAAACGCAATATTTTGTGGTGTTTTTGCGTTTTTTGGGTGACCTTATCAGTGGAAAGGCTTAGAATCGGAGCAAGATAAACCCAGGCTGTTTAAGGCCGGGCATGAATAAAACAGGCGGACAGATCGATGACTTTGAACCTTACAATGCCGGATCAAGAAGAGCTGAAGCCGCGGATTACCGTATTTGGTGTCGGTGGTGCGGGCGGCAATGCCGTGAACAACATGATCGAGAAAGAGCTTGAAGGCGTGGAGTTCGTGACAGCGAACACCGACGCGCAGGCGCTTCAGCAATCTGATGCCGCGGCCAAGATCCAAATGGGTGTGAAGGTAACCGAAGGGCTGGGCGCGGGCGCGCGGCCGTCGGTTGGGGCTGCCGCCGCCGAAGAAACCATCGAAGAAATTGTCGACCACCTAGCCGGCGCGCATATGTGCTTTATCACCGCCGGCATGGGCGGGGGCACCGGAACGGGTGCCGCACCGATCATCGCGCAGGCCGCGCGTGAACTGGGCGTGCTGACCGTCGGCGTTGTGACCAAGCCGTTTCAGTTCGAAGGCGCAAAGCGCATGCGACAGGCCGAAGAGGGTGTCGAAGCCCTGCAAAAGGTTGTCGACACGCTGATCATCATTCCCAACCAGAACCTGTTCCGTCTGGCGAATGAGAAAACCACCTTTACCGAGGCGTTCAGCCTGGCCGACGACGTGCTGTACCAGGGTGTGAAGGGCGTGACCGACCTGATGGTGCGCCCGGGTCTGATCAACCTCGACTTTGCCGATGTCCGCGCCGTGATGGACGAGATGGGCAAGGCGATGATGGGCACAGGCGAGGCCGAGGGCGAAGATCGCGCCATTCAGGCCGCCGAGAAGGCCATCGCTAACCCGCTGCTGGACGAGATCAGCCTGCGCGGTGCGAAGGGTGTTCTGATTAACATCACCGGCGGGTATGACCTGACCCTGTTCGAACTGGACGAGGCCGCGAACCGCATTCGCGAAGAGGTGGATGCCGAGGCGAATATCATCGTTGGCTCGACCCTGGACACAGGCATGGAAGGCTCCATGCGGGTGTCGGTTGTGGCTACCGGCATCGACGCACAGGCCGTAACCGAAGCCGTGCCGGTGCCCCGCCGCCGCATGGCAGAGCCGCTGAAACCCGCAATTCTGGAGAACCCGCAACCCGCCGCCGCGCCGGTTGAAGAGGCCCCGGAACCCGTGGCAGCGGCCGGTGAACCAACATTGTTCCCGAACCTCGAAGCGGAGCTGGCAGCCGAACAAGCCGCCGAAGACGCCGCAGGTGTATTCGAAGACGAACTGTCTGACGATCTGCCGCCCCCGGCCTACCGTCCGCAACCGGTTGAAACACAGCCCGTTGCTCAGGCCCCGGCCTATGACGAAGAGCCCGCAGACGAAGCCTTTGTCGCGCCCAAACCGCGGGCGCCCGGCACCCCAACGCCCGAGGCTCTGGCCCGCCTGCAGGCCGCGGTGTCGAAGGTTCCGCGGGCAACCGAGAACCCGCAAATGGGGCAGGCAACCGCGCCCGAAGCCGGTGATCCGCGTGGCGCCGACAAAGGACGGTTTGGCATTGGCAACCTGATCAACCGCATGTCCGGCCACGGTGCCGAACCTGCTGCAGCGCCGCGTCAGCAACCGCCTGTGACAGGTTACGACGACGCGCAAGAGATGGACGAAGATCAGGAACGGATCGAAATTCCGGCCTTCCTGCGCCGTCAGGCCAACTAACAATTTTTACAGATACACGGGAAGCGGGCGGCACTCAGGCGCCCGTTTTTCTTTTGTTTTCAAAGAATTCCATTTCTGCACAGCAGCATTGGCAAGATTCTGCCGATGCGAAATGGGCAATGTTTCACAACGTTGCAATGTTTGAGTTGTGATCGACCCGGCAGGCTTTTACCTAATACGTGCCGACGTTTGGGGACGTTCGGTTACTGTGAACTTGGGTGAACCAATTGCAAACGACATTGCGTAAAACTGCTCGCTTCACTGGCCTTGGCCTGCATTCAGGACGTCCGGTTCGGATGGAGATCAAGCCAGCCGCCGCAAATCATGGAATCTGGTTCCGCCGCACGGATGTCGCCAAAGGCGACCCGATGATTGCTGCGTTGTGGAGCAACGCAATTCCCGCGCAATTATGTACCAAGCTTTCCAACGAAGATGGCGTTACGGTCGCTACTGTCGAACATGTTATGGCTGCGCTGGCCGGTTGCGGCATTCAAAACGCGGTAATCGAACTGGATGGCCCCGAGGTCCCGGTGCTGGATGGATCATCCATCCCCTATGTCACCGCGTTCATCGCAGCGGGCCGTCAAGAACTGGATGCGCCGGTTCATGCCTTGCAGGTGCTGAAGCCCGTGCAAGTTACCCACGGCACGGCCGTGGCGCGTTTGGTGCCGGCCGATAGCCTTGAGATCGATTTCCGTATCGAGTTTGACGAGGCCGCGATCGGCACTCAGCACAAGATGCTGAACATGGCCAATGGCAGCTTTGTTCGCGAATTGTGTGACAGCCGCACATTCTGCATGCAGTCGGACGTGGAACAGATGCACGCCGCCGGTCTGGCGCTTGGTGGCAGCATTCACAATGCCGTTGTGTACGATCAGGGCCGCGTGCTCAGCCCTGGTGGATTGCGCCATAGCGACGAGGCCGTGCGCCACAAGATGTTGGACGCCATGGGTGACCTGGCTTTGGCCGGGGCCCCGATCCTTGGCCGATATGAAGGCTTTCGGGCCGGTCATGCCCTGACCAACAAGCTGTTGCGTGCGCTGTTTGCTGATCCCGACGCAACCCGCGTTATCGATTGTTCCGCAGCCCAGGTTGCGCGTTTGCCGGGTGCCGGTGTGAAAGTGTCGGACGTGCAAGCGGTCGCCTAAACCGCTTTTCCCACTATAAGACATTTTGCAGCGGAATTTTCTGTGCTAGGACACGAGGAAGACCGCGCCAGTGCCGCCACGGCCAGGGCGGGCGAGGCCGAGCGAACAAGAGGTTTTGCAGCAGATGTCAAATATGTGGGGCCGCGGCAAGCTTTTGGCGACGATGGCAATTGTCGGCACTGTGTCGGCTTGCGGGCCGGGCGAACCTCCGATTGAAACGCGCAGTGCCGAAGCGATCTTTGCCGAGGCTGAGGCAAAGGTTTCCAACGACCGCACCGCGGAAGAGGCCGCTGTTCTTTATGGAGAGGTTGAACGCCTCTATCCATATTCCGAACTGGCCAAACGCGCGCTGATCATGCAGGCCTATGCCTATCATCTGGATCGCGACTATGAAAACAGCCGCGCCACCGCACAGCGTTATATCGACTTCTACCCGGCTGACGAAGACGCGGCCTATGCGCAATACCTGCTGGCGCTCAGCTATTACGACCAGATCGATCTTGTGGGCCGCGACCAGGGGCTGACCTTTCAGGCGCTGCAGGCGCTGCGTACGGTGATCGAACGTTATCCCGAAAGCGAATACGCGCAATCGTCGATCCTGAAATTTGATCTGGCCTTTGACCACCTGTCGGCCAAAGAGATGGAGATCGGGCGCTATTACCTCAAGCGCAGCCATTTCCCTGCGGCCATCAACCGCTTTCGCGTGGTTGTCGAGGACTTCCAGACCACAACCCACACTGCCGAAGCGCTGTATCGTCTGATCGAGGCCTATCTGTCACTGGGTCTGACGGACGAGGCGCAGACCGCAGGTGCGATCCTTGGTTATAACTTCCAGTCCACCGAGTGGTACGAGGATGGGTATAACCTGCTGCAGGGTGTCGGTCTGAAACCAGATCTGATCGGGACGGGCTGGTTGCAGGCGATCTATCGTCAGATGATCAAGGGCGAATGGCTCTGATCGGGGCTTTGGGGCGCTGGCATGCTGCGCAGTCTTGAAATTCGCGACATTCTTATCATCGACCGGCTGGAGCTTGGATTTCAGCCGGGGTTGAATGTGCTGACCGGCGAGACCGGGGCGGGCAAGTCGATCCTGCTGGACGCGCTGGGTTTTGTGCTGGGCTGGCGCGGGCGGGCCGAACTTGTCCGCAGGGGCGCCGCGCAGGGTGAGGTTGTGGCAGAATTCGATTTGCCTCACGGTCACCCGGCTTTTGCCGTTCTGGACGAGGCCGGGCTGGACGCCGAGGACGGCACCCTGATCATGCGCCGGATCAACACGGTCGAAGGCCGCAAAACCGCTTGGGTCAATGACCGCCGTGTCAGCGGGCAGGTCCTGCGCGAACTCAGTGACACATTGGTAGAGTTGCACGGACAACATGACGACAAGGGGCTGCTGAACCCGCGTGGCCACCGCACCATGTTGGATGGTTTTGCAGGTCTGGACACGGCTTTGGCTGAAACGCGGGCCGCTTGGCGGCAAGTTGCAGCGGCAAGGAAGGCACTGGATACGGCCGAGGCCGCTTTGGCCGAAATCCGCACCGAAGAAGAATTTCTGCGCCATGCCGTGGCCGAGCTGGACGGGCTGGACCCCCAGCCCGGTGAAGAGGCCGATCTGGACAGCAAACGCCGCCTGATGCAGGCCGCCGACAAAGTGCGCGAAGACATCGCCAAGGCGATCCAGGCCTTGGGGGGCGACGGCGCAGAGGGGCGCATGGGGGACGCGCAGCGCTGGTTGGAGGATGCCTCGGACGCGACCGAAGGGGCGCTTGGCCCGGCTTTGGACGCACTGTCGCGGGCGCAAGTGGAACTGGGCGAGGCACAGAGTGGAGTGGCCGCGGTGATGGACCAGCTGTCGTTTAATCCGGCCGAGCTGGAAATGGTCGAGGAACGGCTTTTTGCCATTCGCGGTCTGGCCCGCAAGCATAATGTGCTGCCAGACGAGCTGGGCAATTTTGCCGCCGATCTTCGCGCCAAACTGGGCGCACTGGATGCGGGCGCGGGGCACCTGGACGTTCTGAAGGCCGCGCTGAACGAGGCCCAAATCACCTATGACACGGCGGCTGATGCGCTTGGACTGGCCCGCGCCGAAGCGGCCGAAAGGCTGGACACGCAGATGGCCGGCGAATTGGCACCGCTCAAGATGGAACGCGCCGTCTTCGCAACCGAAATCACCGAAGGCGCCGCCGGCCCCGAGGGGCGAGACGAGGTTGCCTTTACCGTTGCGACCAACCCCGGCGCACCGGCGGGCGCACTGAACAAGATTGCCTCGGGTGGCGAGCTGAGCCGGTTCCTGTTGGCATTGAAAGTCTGTCTGACCCGCGAAGCGCGCGGCCTGACCATGATCTTTGACGAAATCGACCGTGGGGTCGGCGGCGCCACTGCAGATGCGGTGGGGCGTCGCTTGGCCGCGTTGGCGGACGAAGGGCAGGTTCTGGTGGTCACCCACTCGCCGCAGGTCGCTGCACAAGGTGCGCACCACTGGCGCGTGGCCAAGCGCGTGGAAAACGATCAGACCCTGTCCGAGGTTTTGCCCCTTGCCGCCGACGAACGCACTGATGAAATCGCCCGAATGCTGTCAGGTGATACCATCACGACCGAGGCACGTGCCGCCGCCCGTGCCCTGCTGAACGGCTGAAACGGATCGTCACCCCAAATGAAAAGCCCTGCCAAGGCGCAAGCCGCGGCGGGGCGATGAATGGGTGTCAAACGCCTAGTTGCTGCGCACCAGCTTTCCGGGGTTCATGATGTTCTGTGGGTCCATGGCCGTCTTGAGCTGCCCCATAACGTCCCATGCCTCGCCATGTTCGGCCTGCATATAGCCCAGCTTGCCCATGCCAATTCCGTGTTCACCGGTCACGGTGCCCCCCAATTCCAACGCACGGTCAGCCATACGTGACGACAGGCGCATCGCCTCATCCAGTTCCGCCGGAACCTCGGGGTCAAACACCAGCAATGCATGGAAGTTTCCGTCACCGACATGGCCAACCAAGGGGCCCGGCAGGGGCGAGGCATCAATGTCTGCCTGAGTTTCGGCGATCGCCTGCGCAAGGTTCGAGATTGGCACGCATACATCCGTCGACAGTCCGCGTTTGCCCGGAAACGCGGCGAAGATTGCATAGGCAGCATTGTGGCGGGCGGCCCACAAGCGCTTGCGATCTTCGGGTTTGGTCGACCATTCGAAACTCAGCGCGCCGTTTTCGCGGGCCAGTTCGCCAAAGGTTTCGGCCTGTTCGGCCACAACCGTGTCAGACCCATGAAACTCGATCAGCAAATGCGGGGCGTCCGGAAGGGCGGTGCCGGAATAGGCATTGACCATACCGGCCGACGCGGCGTCGATGAACTCGATCCGGGCCATTGGCACACCCATCTGGATGGTTTGGATCACTGTATCAATTGCGGCGCCCATATCCGGGAAGGCGCAAGTTGCCGCCGACACAGCCTCGGGCTGCCCTTTCAGGCGCACCGTCAGTTCCGTAATCAGGCCCAGCGTACCCTCGGCCCCCACAAACATCCCCGTCAGGTCATAGCCGGACGCCGATTTGCGCGCGCGCGTTCCTGTGCGGATAATCCGCCCGTCGGCCAACACAACCTCAAGCGCAATAACGTTCTCGCGCATGGTGCCGTACCGCACGGCGGTGGTTCCCGAACACCGGGTCGAGGCCATGCCGCCCAGCGAAGCGTTCGCGCCTGGATCCACCGGAAAAAAGAGGCCCGTATGTCGCAATTCTTGGTTTAACTCTTCGCGCGTTATACCCGGCTGAACGACCACGTCCATGTCCTCGGCATTGACATCTAGAACCTTGTTCATGTGACGAAAATCCACGCTGATCCCGCCGCGCACAGCCAAGGCATGACCTTCCAGCGACGTACCCGCGCCCCATCCAATGACAGGACAGTCATGGGCCGCACAGATTTTCACAATTTGTGACACTTCGTTGGTATTGCGGGGGAACACCACTGCATCGGGTGGCGTATTGGCGAAATAGGCCTCAGAATGGCCGTGTTGCTCCAGTTCTGCTTCGGACCGGGTGAACCGATCTTCCAAAAGGTCGGCAAGCTCTTCGAGCGCTTGTTCGATGGCCATGTAGTCCTCCGCCAATTCGGAGGCAGATTAGAGCAGCGAAGACGCGGGGAAAAGCCGCGAAATGAGGGGAACAATGGGTCTGCGGCTACGAACAATCCTTGCAGGCGATCTAAGGGATATCGCGGCTGAGTTTCGGCACGCCTGGACCGTGCTGCGGCGCCGAGGCCCCTCGAAAATGCAATTCTGGTTTATCGCGCTTTTGCTGGGCATCGTTGCAGGGTTTGTGACGGTTGGGTTTCGCGGGGCGATCAATTTGCTGCAATCCACGCTCTATGGCGTTGATGATCCGCGCAAGTTACACTCATTCGCCGAGATGCTGCCGTGGTACTGGGTGCTGATCATCCCCGTCATCGGAGGGCTTGTTGTTGGCCTGATCCTGAACCGGTACACCGATGATGGCCGCGTGCGGTCGGTGGCTGACGTGATCGAAGGTGCGGCGCTGCATGATGGCCGTGTTGAGCGAAAGGCGGGCTTGGCCTCGGCGCTGGCGTCCTGGATCACGCTCAGCTCGGGCGGGTCCACGGGGCGCGAGGGGCCGGTGGTCCACCTTTGTGCAACCATCTCCAGCTGGGTCAGCGAGCGTTTGAACGCCGACGGCATCACGGGGCGCGACCTGTTGGGATGCGCGGTCGCGGCTGCTGTTGCTGCTTCGTTTAACGCGCCTATTGCCGGGGCCTTGTTCGCATTGGAAGTCATCCTTCGCCACTTTGCCGTACACGCCTTCGCGCCGATCGTGATTGCCAGTGTCGCCGGCGCGGTCATTTCACGCCTGACCTTCGGCAACGTGACCGAGTTCGTGGTGCCCGCTGCCAATTCGCTGGTGCTTTACGTGGAGCTGCCTGCGTTCCTGATCCTTGGTTTAGTTTGCGGATTGGTCGCCGTGGTGATGATGCGCAGCTTGTTCTGGGCCGAGACCATTGGCAACCATATCCAGACCGAAACCGGTTTGCCCCGCTGGCTGCGACCGGCCATTTCGGGGGCGATGCTGGGCGGATTGGCGATCTTTTTCCCTCATATCATCGGTGTAGGTTATGAAACCACGTCTGATGCGCTGACCGGGCAACTGGGCCTGCGCGAGGTACTGTTGTTTGCCGTATTCAAGGCGGTAGCCGTGGCCATCACATTTGCCGGGCGCATGGGCGGCGGTGTCTTTTCGCCTGCATTGATGCTGGGCGCATTGACCGGGCTGGCCTTTGGCATCATCGCCACCTCGGCCCTGCCGGATTTGTCCGGGTCCGAAACGTTGTACGCGCTGGCGGGCATGGGGGCGGTCGCTGCCGCGGTTCTGGGGGCCCCAATTTCAACAACCCTGATCGTGTTCGAATTGACCGGCGACTGGCAGACCGGGATCGCGGTGATGGTGGCCGTCAGCACATCCACCGCGCTGAGCACGCGGTTGGTTGACCGATCCTTCTTCCTGACGCAGTTGGAACGTCGCGACAAGCATCTCGCCGCCGGCCCACAAGCCTATCTGCTGTCACTTTACAAGGTTGCCGTGGTGATGCGGGGCAAGGACAGCCCCGGTGCCGCGTCGCCCGAGGCCTGCGCCGCCCTGGTCGAGCTTGGCCTTTTCCTGAACCCAGACAGCACCTTGGACCAGGCCATGCCGATTTTCGAGGAAACCGGCCACAGTTTCATCCCCGTCATGCAGCCCGAAAGCGCCGACGGCGAAGCGCGCCTTCTGGGGGCGTTGTTCCATCTGGATGCGCTCAGCGCCTATAACCGCGCCTTGGCCGAAACTGCGGCCGAGGAACATTCGTAAAGGTCAGAGCCGCTCGACCGTCACCTGGTTGGTGTCAAAGGCCAGATGGCCCGCGATACGCTCAACACCGTCATTGGGTGTCTCATAGCTCCACGCCGCATTGGTCAGTGTCGCACTTTTGGTCTGGATCGAGAAATAGCTCGCCTCACCCTTGAACGGGCAGGTGGTCCGCTGTTCGCTGGTGTCCAGAAACGCCATCGCAACGTCGTCGCGCGGGAAGTAGATCACGGGGGTATACTCACCCTCGGTCAATTCCAGCGCATTACCGGTTTCAGCAAGGATCGCGCCGCCTGCGCGCACGACCCAAGTGCCTTCTGCGGCTCGAATTTTGATATGGTCAGCCAAGCTGAACCCTCCCAGTAGTTTAGGCGCGCCAGGGTAGCGCCTGAATTGTGACATTTCATGACACATCGCGGAACGGTTGCGGTCCGCGTCCCAGTGTCACATAGGCGCTGTCTGTGTTGCCAACCAGTGCTGAGCATCCGGCGACACGCGGGGGTGCAGCTTTTCGTGCACCGTGGCGTGGTAAGAATCGAGCCACGCGCGCTCGTCTGAAGACAGTTTATCCACCAGGATCAGCCGCCGGTCAAATGGGACGAAAGTCAGGGTTTCAAATGCCAGCATCTGGCGGTGGCCGTCCCCGCCTTCTGGGGTTTCGGCATCCGAGACCACAATCAGGTTTTCAAGCCGGATACCAAAAGCGCCGGGGCGGTAGTATCCGGGCTCGTTTGACAGGATCATGCCGGTTTCCAAGGGCACGTGGCTGATCCGCGACAGGCGCTGTGGCCCCTCGTGGACGCACAGATAGGCCCCCACGCCATGCCCCGTGCCGTGATCGTAATCTTGTCCGGCCAGCCACAGCGGATAGCGGGCGATTGCATCCAGATCGCGTCCAGCCAACCCTTGCGGCCAGCGTACTCGCGACATGGCGATCAATCCCTGCAAAACGCGGGTATAGGCCGCCCTTTCATCGTGGCCAACGTCACCCACTGCGACCGTGCGGGTGATGTCGGTAGTGCCGTCAATATATTGCCCGCCGCTGTCCACCAACAGCAGCTCGCCGGGTTTCACATCGCGGTTGGTCTCGCGCGTGACGCGGTAATGCATGATCGCGCCGTTTGGCCCGGCGCCAGCGATGGTTTCGAAACTGACATCGCGCAGGGCGTTGGTGGCGCGGCGGTAACCCTCCAGTTGCGAAACCACGTCAATCTCGGTCAGGCCGCCCTTGGGGGCGGTGGCTTCCAGCCATGTCAGAAACTCGACCATGGCCGCGCCGTCACGCAGATGTGCCGCGCGCGCGCCATCGATCTCGACCTTGTTTTTGCGCGCCTTTGCCAAGACGCAAGGGTCCTTGCCCAGAACCGGGTCCTGCGCCGCGCGCATCACCGCCACCGGCACACTGGCTTTGTCCAAAACCAACCGGCCCTGAAATGCTGACACCGCATCGATGAAGCCATCATAAGGGTGACACGTGACCTCGCGCCCCAGATGCGCGGCAAGGTCACTCAGGTTCGGGGCATCCGCGAAAAGGGCCACGCGGCCATCGGCAAAGAGCAAGGCAAAGGACTGCATCACGGGATTGCGCACGATATCCGTGCCACGCAGGTTCAACAGCCAGCAGATGGAATCCGGCAGCGTCAAAGCCGCGGCATCATGGCCTGCCTTGCGCAGATCAGCGGCCAGGCGGTTGCGTTTGTCTGCGGCGCTTTCCCCAGCATTTTCAATGGGATAGGGTAGGGCGGGCTGACCCGGGCGACCCGGACGATCGTCCCAGATCGCATCCACAAGGTTGTGCGTGGCCTGCAGGGTTATGCCACTGCCCGCCAGCCCCTGTTCAAGTTTTTCAATCTCGTCGCAACTGTGCAGCCATGGATCAAACGCCACCACGCCCCCGGCCGGCAGCGCGTCGCGCAGCCAGGCGGCCGGCTGCACTTCGGGCCAGTTCACCGGCGCAAACTCGGTCGCGGCCTGGGCCGGCGCCTGCAGCCGGTACCGGCCATCCACAAACAGCCCCGCCTGATCAGCCAGCGCGATGCAGAACCCGGCCGAGCCGGTAAACCCTGTTAGCCAGGCCAGCCGGTCATCGCAAGGGGCCACGTATTCGCCCTGATGCGCGTCGGCCCGCGGCACCAGAAACCCGTCCACTCCGGCCTCGGCCATGCCGTCGCGCAGCGCCGCCAGCCGCGGCGGTCCCTGCTCGGGCGAGGTGGTGGCGTCAAAATTCTGAAACATCAGCTGGCCCGTTTCAGACCCATTACGCGCGCCCGGGCGCGCGGATCACTGTCAAACAGGGCTGCCAATTGTTCGGTCATCGCACCGGCCAACTGGTCAACATCGGTGATTGTCACCGCGCGGTCATAGTAACGCGTCACGTCGTGGCCGATGCCGATGGCCAGCAGTTCAACCATCTTTTTCTTCTCGACCATGGCGATCACGTCGCGCAGGTGTTTTTCCAGCGAATTCGCCGGGTTCACCGACAAGGTGGAATCGTCCACTGGGGCGCCGTCGCTGATCACCATAAGGATCTTGCGCGCCTCGGGGCGCCCGGCCATGCGCCGATGCGCCCATTCCAGTGCCTCGCCGTCGATGTTTTCCTTCAGCAGCCCCTCTTTCATCATCAGGCCCAGGTTCGGGCGCACCCGGCGCCACGGCGCGTCGGCCTGTTTATAGATGATGTGGCGCAGGTCGTTCAGGCGGCCCGGTTGCTGCGGGCGGCCCTCGGCCAGCCATTTCTCGCGCGACTGGCCACCTTTCCAGGCGCGGGTGGTAAAGCCCAGGATTTCCACCTTCACCTGGCAGCGTTCCAGCGTGCGGGCCAGAACATCGGCGCAGATCGCCGCAATCGAGATCGGGCGCCCCCGCATCGAGCCGGAATTGTCCAGCAGCAGCGTCACCACCGTGTCGCGGAACTCGGTATCTTTCTCAACCTTGAAGCTGAGCGGGGTGGTGGGGTTCGCCACCACGCGGGCCAGACGGCCAGCGTCCAGAATCCCCTCTTCGCGGTCAAACTCCCAACTGCGGTTCTGCTGGGCCTGCAGACGGCGCTGCAACTTGTTGGCCAGACGGCTGACAGCACCCTTCAGCGGTTCCAGCTGCTGATCCAGATAGGCGCGCAGCCGTTCCAGTTCGGCCGGTTCAGCCAGGTCGGCGGCGTCAATTTCTTCGTCGAATTCAGGGGTATAGACTTGGTAATCCGGGTCGGCATCCGAATGGGGCGGCGGCGGGGGCGGGTCCAAAGGTGCCTCACCCTCGGGCAGTTCGGTTTCCTCGGACAGCTCGTCATCGGCCATGTCATCCATGGTCACCTGCGCTTCGGCGGCGTCCTGGGTCTGCTCCTGCTGTTGCTCGGGGCTGGCATCGGCGTTGTCGTCATCGTCCTGATCGTCGCCGGTGCTGTCGGGTTCCTGATCCTCGTCCTCGGCCTCGGCGCTTTCGTCCTGATCCTCATCCTCGAAATCAGGATCGTCGCCCAGCTGGTCGCCATAGCCCAGATCCGAGATCATCTGCCGCGAAAACCGCGAAAACGCCGCCTGATCGGCCAAAACCTCGTCGAGGTTCTCCAGCGTTTCACCGCAGTTGTTTTCGATAAAACCGCGCCACAGCTCCATCACGTTGCCGGCGGACTGCGGAAGGTCGCGGCCAGTGGCCATGTGGCGCAGATAATACCCTGCAGCGGCGGCCAAAGGTGCATCTGCGGCAGCCGTGATCTGACCGTACCCTTTTCGATCCGCCTCGGCGCCGATCTTGGCGTCGATATTGCCCGCGGTGCCGGGCATCGCTCGCGCCCCCACGGCCTCGCAGCGCGCGGTCTCCATCGCCTCGTACAGCGCGCGCGCCATCTCGCCCTGCGGGGCATAGCGCGCATGGGTGGCGGCATCGTGGAACTTGTGACGCAGCGCAAAGGCATCCGCCGTTCCTCGGGCCAAAAGGACCTCGTCACGGGTCATGCGCCGGCTGACCTGCGGCAGGCGTACCGCGTCGGCGGTCTGACCCGGCGGATCAACCGAATAAACCACGCCCAGCTCTGGATCGTCTGCCATCACCTTGGTGGCTTCGGCCAGCGCTTTCTTGAACGGATCTGCGGGGTTGTCGGTCTGCGCCATGGCGGAACTCATGCGTTTGGTATCGCTGGCAATCTATGCGCAATTGCCGGCGATGGCCAGTGGTGGCGCGCGTCCTCAGACCCCGGGCAAAAGGCTGCGACAGCCCTGTATATACTGGGTCGCCAAGACCTGCGCCCGATTGGCCCGTCGGTTGTCGGTGCCGAACACAGCCTGTTGCAGCAAAGCGGCCTGTGCGAATTTGGCGTCGATTCGCCAGCTCAGCACTTCACGGCCGGTCTCTTGCGCATCCGGCAACATCGCCGCGATCAGATCGTTGAGGAACTGAACCTGCCGCGCGGTTTGGGCCGACAGGGGGCCGTCAAAAAGCCTTTGGTGTTCTTCAAGGGCCGAAAACCGCCCGGCGCAATCGGCAAAAGCCCGCAATCGCTCGGATGGGGTGTTTGGTAAGGCATAGGCGCCTGTCGCTACGCAGAACAGTGCGCCCATTGTTAAGGTTTTCAAACTGCTCATGAAGTCAACTTTAACGCAAAAATCTTGCGTATCAATTGATCAGTTTGAAAACTTTGGCGCTACAACACCATGTCTCGGCACGTTGCAATACGCTGTTTCAGCTCTGCCTCGGCGCGGTCGGCGCGTTTCGCATCCATGCTGTAGTTGGCGTCTGCCAGCAGACCTGCAATTTCGACCCAACCGTTGGATCGCCAGACGCCTGCCTGGTTTTCCGGAACGCCATGTTCAATGGCGGCGGGCATTGTGGCCTCTAGAAGCGCTTCGAACGTCTGGCGGTGCGCCTCGGTTTCGGCATGTCCGGCTTTGCGATTGGCCTGCTCGTGCACGGACAACGCCGACAGGCGGCCCGAGCATACGGCAAACATCTCGGCCTGTTGCCAAGGGGTGGAAGGAAGGGCGAACGCGGCATGTGCGGCGAGAACCGACAGCGCCATACCGCGTAGAAGGGGGTGCACTGCTCTTGTCATGTAACAAGTTTATGACAAAAACCGCACAGGTCAAGGAAAATGTATATACGTACGATATGTTAATGATGTATTAGTGATTGCGCGTGACCATCACCTTTTCGCGGGTATGTGCCCCGTATCGCCCCGGATCAGCTGTGCCAGAAGGTCGACATGCACATCCAGCGCATCCACCACGCGAAACCCCGGATCGTGCCCGTCAAAGGCCAGGTTCAGGTCGGTCCCCGCCAAAACGATGGCCTGCGCGCCGAACGCATCGACCATCTGACGGCCGGCTGCAAAAAACGTGGCGCGCTGCGCATCAGAGCAGCGGCCCGACAGGGCGACATCCTGATAGGTTTGCCCCAGCGTTTCGATCTGGTCATCCAGCGCCACGCTGTCGGTCAGGTCCAGCTGGCCGTAAAGGCGCGTACGCATCACCACGCGGGTGCCCAACAGGCCCACCCGCGCCAGACCCTGATCGGCGAAAAAACGGTCCAGCGGCTCAACGCCCGAGATCAGGGGCAACGCCGACAGCGCCTGGGTTTCGGCGAAACAGAAATGGCCGCCCAGCGAGGTGATCGCCACCGCATCGCAGCCCGCGCGCGCCAGCCGGTCGATATGGCGGGCATAGATCGCCGCCTGCGCGTCGCGGGCATCGGTCAGGTTGTTGGCGATCAGCGTCTGCACGTCGCCATGTTCGATCGTCAAATCGAACGGGCCGCCCACCGCCTGCGTAAGGCGTTGATAATAGGCGATGGTTGCAGCCACGCCAATGCCACCGATCAATCCAAGATGCATGCCAAAGCCTCCGTCCACATCGACAGCATCGAAGCAAACCGGGCAGGGCCTTGCAAATTGTAATGTATGATCGGGCCCATCAGCGGGCCCGATGGATCACCCCAGGCTCATGCTGGCCGCGCTTTCGGGCAGCTCTTCGTCGAAACAGCGCTGATAGAACTCGGCCACTGTTTGCCGCTCGAGTTCATCGCATTTGTTCAAGAAGGTCAGGCGGAAAGCATAGCCTACGTCGCGGAAGATCTGGGTGTTCTGGGCCCAGTTGATCACCGTGCGCGGGCTCATCACCGTCGACAGGTCACCATTGATGAAAGCCGTGCGCGTCAGGTCGGCCACGGTCACCATCTGGCCCACGGTTTTGCGCCCAGATTCGGTGTTGTATTGCGGCGCTTTGCTCAGCACGATCATCGTCTCGGCGTCATGGCTCAGATAGTTCAGCGTGGCCACCAGCGACCAGCGGTCCATCTGGGCCTGGTTGATCTGCTGTGTGCCGTGATAGAGGCCCGTCGTATCCCCAAGACCCACGGTGTTCGACGTGGCGAACAGGCGGAAATAGGGGTGGGGGGTGATGATCTCGTTCTGGTCCAGCAGGGTCAGCTTGCCGTCATGCTCTAACACGCGCTGGATCACGAACATCACATCGGCGCGGCCGGCATCGTATTCGTCGAACACGATCGCCACGTTGTTGCGCAGTGCCCAAGGCAGGATGCCTTCGTGGAACTCGGTAACCTGCTTGCCGTCGCGCAGCTTGATCGCGTCTTTGCCAATCAGGTCGATCCGGCTGATATGGCTGTCCAGGTTCACACGCACCGTGGGCCAGTTTAGCCGTGCGGCGACCTGTTCGATATGGGTCGATTTGCCCGTACCGTGATAGCCCTGCACCATCACGCGACGGTTGTGCGAGAACCCGGCAAGGATGGCCAACGTCGTGTCGGGGTCAAACTTGTAGGTGCTGTCGATCTCGGGCACGCGGTCTGTCCGGTCGGCAAAACCCTTCACGATCATGTCGCTGTCAATGCCAAAGGTCTCGCGGACCGAGATTTCTTCGGTGGGTTTGTCTATCGCATCCATGATCGTACTTGCCTTTCCGCCGGGCCGGGCGGGGCAGGGCCGCGCCTCGGGCGATTGTCCGACACAGTTAGTGAAACATTCTGCGCAGCGGCGCAAGGGGAGCACGGGCGCGAAACGCGGGAAAATTGTATTGGTGCGCTGGTCGGCTCAGCCGTCGGGGAAGCTGCGGCTGTCTTTTACCTGATCCCAGGCCCAGACAACCTCCTGCAGGCGGTCTTCGTCGGCGCGGTTGCCGCCGTTCATATCGGGGTGCAGATCCTTGACCAGCGATTTGTACTGCTTGCGGATTTGCGCCTTGGTCCAATTGTCCTGCGCCTCGAGAATCTCCAGCGCCTTGCGTTCGGTCGGGGGCAGGCGTCGCGTGGACTTGCTGCCTCCTTTGCCCGGATTGCGCGTGGCATTGTCACCCAGCACCTGATGCGGATCGTCGACACCCAGACGCGCCCATGCGCGTTGTTCCTCGCGTGAGCCCATCGGCTTCGTCTCACGCTCCCACACGCGATCCTTTTCGATCTGCTCTTCCACTTCTTCTTCGGTCGAGCCGTTGAAGAAATTCCATCTCAGGTTGTATTCACGCACGTGGTCTTTGCAGAACCACAAAAACTCGTCCAGATGGTCCGGCGATCTTGGGGCGCGATACTGCCCCGGTTTGTCGCACCCGGGAAACTCGCATTTGCGGGTCGAGGTCTCAAAAGCCCCCGACATGCCCCGCCGACCGCGGGTGCGTTTCTTCTTGTCGGCCGAAACAGACATGTCGAACCCGAACGGATCACTTTTTGCCATGGCCAACCTCCTTTCGACTCGGACAACAGAGTTTAGACTTTTCAGCGCCAGATTGAAGGGGGAAACGGCCAAAAAATGTTCGTTGCGAAGATTTTTGCCAACCGGATTTGCCCCACAACGGAACACGCCCAAACACCGCGCGAAACGCGGCATTATGACGGCGCTTTTTGGGGCTTACTCGGCGGCCAGATCGCGCTGTGCGGGTACCGTTTCACGCGGATCGCGAATGGCGGATACCGCGGGCGCTTCGCCCTCGGGGGCCTGTACCGTCAACGAGGCAACCGCGGCGCTCGCGATCTCCTCCGGCGTGTCCTCGACCTCAACCTCTTCGGTGACCGGTGCCGGGGCCATGGGCAACTCGCCGGCTTCGACAACGCGACGGAACACCAACATGTTCTGGAACACCGTTGTTTTGCCGGTCAGCCCCTGACGGGTCTCACATGGCAGCGTGTCCGCCCGCAGGTATTCCCACCCGGCGGCACCCAGATCGTTCATAAGGTCCCCCAAGGCCACGGCAAACCGCGCCTGGGTTGTTTTGGCGCCCTTGGCCTTGGTGCCCTTCACCGGCGCCGGAACAACCTTGTATTCAAATGTCGGCATCAACCGCTTCCCCCGAAATCACCGCAACCTTGTACCCGATTCGGGGCGGGGGTGTAAAAGGGGGGTGGCGGACAGGGTGCAATTGTTGCGCATCTGCCGACGGGGCCCCCGGCCGTTTTGCGCCAGCCGGGGGCGAGGGGGTCAGTGGCCGTGATGGGCGTGATCGGGGGCGATGATCTTCAGACCCGGGGCCGGCTTCTTCAGATCGTGCGGATCCTGACCGGCCGCGGGGATTTGCACCCAGGGCTGCTGGCCGTCGGCGCAATCCTGCACCGTGGGGAAATACACCGTTGAACCGGGTTCAAACGCGTCGGTGATCCGGGCGCGGAAGATGAACTCGTCGTAATGCTGATCGTCCAGCACGCCGCCGCTCCAGGTGATCTGCTGCACGCCTTCGCTGCGCGGCCCGTGATAATCATAGGTCCTGGCATAATCGCCGCGCACCGTTTCCAGCACCCAGCCCGGTTTGGGCATCGGCTTGGCGTTGATCACACCTTCGGGGATGGTGATTGTGACCTTCAGCGTGGCCTGCCCCTCGCAGCCATGGCCGATGCGCATCACGCCTTTATAGGTGGTGTTGGGGGCCACTTCTTGTTGCTCCAGCGTGGCATGCGACAGGGCCGGGCTGGCCAGGGTGAGGGCGATCAGGGTTGATTGGATCAGAGTTTTCATAGCGATATCCTTGGCACCGCGCGCACCAATGGTGCGGCGGGTGGTGTAAAGTGTAAGCGATTGGAAAAGAAAGGATATCAGGCCAGCGGAGGGGCGCGGACCGGGGGCCGGATGTGGCGCGGTGCACCGCTTTGCGTTCGACGCGCAAGGGGGCGGCGCAGCCGCGTTGCGGGGGCAACAGCCAGCGGCGCCGAGTGCGTGATCGCGGGCAGAACCGCGCCAGCGGCCAGAATGCAGAACGGGCAGCCGCTCGCGATGGCGGCCTCGTCGCTGTCCAGCCCAAGGCACAGATCGTGGATCGATCCCCCGGCCGCGACATAGGCTGCGATCTCGGGGTCCTGCTGGGTCAGGCTGATCCGGTGCGTGCCCCCTGCCAGCGACACCGCCACCACGAAAAGGGCCAGAAACAGGCCCTTGGCAATCATCGCGATCTGGTGGTGCTTATCCCGCATGCAAAAGGCTTAGATGCGGCCCGGTGGCGCCGCAACGCTGCAAAACGTCGCGACCGGTGATCCTCGATCAAATGCCCAGTTTTGCGGCAACGATCTGGTTGACTGCCTTCGGGTTGGCCTTGCCGCCGGTGGCTTTCATCACCTGGCCCACGAACCAGCCCGCCAGTTTGGGGTTCTGCTTGGCCTTTTCCACCTGCGCGGGGTTGTCGGCGATCACCTGGTCCACCGCGGCCTCGATCGCGCCGGTGTCGGTGACCTGCTTCATACCGCGCGCCTCGACGATCTGGGCCGGGTCGCCGCCTTCGGTATAGACGATCTCGAACAGGTCCTTGGCGATCTTGCCGCTGATATCGCCCTTGGCGATCAGCGCGATGATGCCGCCCAGCTGTTCGGGGCTGACGGGGCTGTCGGTGATGTCTTTGTCGTCGTCCTTCTTCAGGCGGCCAAAGAGCTCGTTAATCACCCAGTTCGCGGCCAGCTTGCCGTCATTGCCCTCGGCGACCTTTTCGAAATAATCGGCATTCTCAACCTCGGCGGTCAGAACGCCGGCATCGTATTCCGACAGGCCGAAATCGTTCACGAACCGCGCCTTTTTGGCATCCGGCAGTTCGGGCAGGGTGGCTTCGATATCGTCAACCCAGCCCTGTTCGATCTCCAACGGCAGCAGGTCGGGGCAGGGGAAATAGCGGTAATCATGCGCCTCTTCCTTGGACCGCATGCTGCGCGTTTCACCCTTGTCGGCGTCATAGAGGCGGGTTTCCTGATCCACTGCGCCGCCATCTTCCAGAATGGCGATCTGGCGGCGGGCCTCGTAATCGATGGCCTGCTGAATGAACCGCATGGAGTTCATGTTCTTGATCTCGCACCGCGTGCCCAGATGGCTGAAATCCTGGCTTTCCTGGTATTTCTCGTACTGGCCCGGACGGCAGACCGACACGTTCACGTCGGCCCGAAGATTGCCGTTCTGCATATTGCCATCGCAGGTGCCCAGATAGCGCAGCAGCTGGCGCATCTTGGCAACGTAAGCGGCGGCCTCTTCTGGGCCGCGAATGTCGGGGCGGCTGACAATCTCCATCAGGGCCACGCCGGTGCGGTTCAGGTCGACAAACGACATGTTCGGGTCCATATCGTGGATCGATTTGCCGGCGTCCTGTTCCAGGTGAATGCGTTCGATGCGCACCTTGCGCGCCACACCGGGGCCCATATCCACGATCACCTCGCCCTCGCCCACGATGGGGTGATAAAGCTGGCTGATCTGATAGCCCTGCGGCAGGTCGGGGTAGAAATAGTTCTTGCGGTCAAAGGCCGATTTCAGGTTGATCGCCGCCTTCATGCCCAGCCCGGTGCGCACCGCCTGGGCCACGCAAAATTCGTTGATCACCGGCAGCATGCCGGGCATCGCCGCGTCCACGAAGGCCACGTTCGAATTCGGCTCGGCCCCGAAAGTGGTCGACGCACCCGAAAACAGTTTCGCGTTCGAGGCCACCTGCGCATGCACCTCCATCCCGATCACCAGTTCCCAATCGTATTTGGCCCCGGCAATGGTTTTTGGTTTCGGCGTTTCGAAGCTGAGATGGTCAAGCATGGCGTCTGGCGTCCTTAAAACGGTCGTTTGCGGTTCTAGGACAGGGCGCGGGCAGGGGCAAGTGGCGTTCCGCGGCAATGGGGGACATCGCGCCCAATTTTCCCCGGAAAACCCATCCAAATCCAAGGTTTGATACGTCCCAGGGTTGTGACCCGATATTTTGAAAGTGAATTGGACCAAAGATGTTTGATGCCACCGTGCGTGCGCCGTCTGGCGTGCTGTATTGCTTTCGCGGCGATGTGTTTTGGGATTTTGACGAGCTGAATGGCGGGTTGCAGCAAACCCATCCACAATTGATCCGCGATCATTGGCCGGGAGTGCCGGACAATGTGGATGCCGCCTTTCGGGGGCAGGGCACGCGGCGGGGCAAGATCTATTTCTTCAAGGCGCGGCGGTATTGGCGGGTGACATGGGATCCGCAGGTCAACAGCAAAGGTGCGATTGTGTCTTACGGCCATGTCGACAAGGGCTATCCCAAGTTCATCAAAGGCGCATTTGCTGACCATTGGGATAACGGTTTTGACGCCGTTATCGATTTTCGCGATGCGTTGCGATTTGCCTTTCGCCGCGATCTGGCGCGTGAACATGACGGGCGCACGGACAAACGGCGCGGCGGCTCTTTGCCGATTACAGAGAGGTTCGACGGTGTCCTGAGCAGCCGCCACGACCATCCGCGAGAGCTGACAGCAGGCTATGCGGGCGAAGATTCCCTGCGCAGCAATGCCAAACGGAACCACTTGTACCTGATCCACTATAACCGGCAAAAATGGCGCAGCAGCCGGGTCGATTTCCGGGCCGAAACCGTCGTGTACGACCATGACCGGCAAAACCCGCAAAATACGCACCGCGCCGCCCTGTCCAGTGACAGCCAGTGGGACAATCTGACCACGGCCCTGACCACCGATCGCGAAGCAACAATTGCCCGGTTCCGCGCGCAAACCACCCCCACGGCTTTTCCGCAATTCCCGCGCGGCCTGATCGCCGATCAGTTGATTGCACGCGTGGAAGAACCGTTGTTGATCAGCCAATCCAATATCGGCTTTTGCGGTCCGGCTTCGATTGTCTATTGGTTGGTGAAAACGCAGCCAGATGTCTACATCAAGATCGTGACCGAGCTGTATAACGAGGGCAAGTTCCGCGCCCATGGCGATCAGGTGAACCCCAGCGATGCATTTCTGGGGGCCACGTCGGAACTGGCGGTGGTCGGCCGCCGCCGCATTGCCGAGATCGACTGGATGGTGATGGGCGCGATGCGCGACGCGGCTGGTGTGATGGACCTGACCGGTGACGGCGACGACCAGACGGGCACCCGCAAGGGCATCATGCAAAACTGGTGCGCCGAGATTTTGGGTTTTCAGTCCGTCGGCTTTGATCGCAGCCGCGTGGTGGGCGAGCACAAGGCGTTGGAAAGCGCGGATGCGGCCTTTAACAGCCTCAACAAGATTGCCGATGGCCGCCATGTGCAGGGCTTGGGCATTCTTGAAGTGAATGCCGACCTGTTGGCGGACGCCCTGGACAAGAAATCCGGGAAGACCAACGACGATGACACGTTGTTCGACGCGCTTGCTGACAAGGTGCGCGGCAATCACTGGGTGGTGTACGAGGGCGATAATGCCAGTGATCCGGGCAAGAAGGCCCGCCCCAATGACGGGCAATTCACCTTTGATCTGTTCAGCTGGGGCGAGATCTTTCGCATTCGTTGCGACGAGAAAACGTTCCGCAAGAACATGTTTGGCACGATCTGGGCGAAGTAGGCTTACCGTACGCCAAAGACTGTTGATACCTCGTCAATCGCTTCGCGCTGTTCCTCGGACAGGGGGGCACAGGCTTTGCCCGTGTCTCCCAACACTTGCAGCAAAGGCTCAAACCCGCCAAGGGCGTCCAGCTTGCGCAGACGGCGCACCAGCCGGGTGAACCCCGGTGCCGGACCGTCCGATTGCGTCATCAGCCAGCGGCCCAGCACAATCGCCTCCTCGGCGTCCTCGGCCTGCAAATTCAGGTGCTTTCGCACCGCAATCACCAGTGCCTGATGCTGTTCCTTGGACGGCAATCCACCCAGTTCGAGAAAGGCAATGCCAGCCCCGGCGATGGCCACCGTGCTGTCTTCCAATGCGTCAACCGGGTGCTGGTTTCGGCCGCGCCGGAACCCGAACCGGCGGGCAGCAGACAGAACGTCGCTGGCAACATCGGTCAGCTCTCCGGCTATGTCGGCTGCGTTGCGGATGCGCACGGCCCAGACATAGGCGGCCCCGGCGATGGCAATAAGTCCAAGGATGATATGCATGATGACACTCGCGACGCTCGTAAATTCAGCGCCATCATGCATGATTGCAAATTAGGACAAAGCCTGCAGGTTGTCTGGACCACCTGTTTCCTCGCCCGTGTGACGCAACTGCCGCAACCGGCTGATCGACAGCAGATGGAAGGCCAGGAAAATCGGAACAAAGAAGGCCGGGAACATGACCAGCGGGTACATATTGATCGTGTTCGGTGCGTCATGGGCCAACAAATGCAGGAAACCTTCGGACGTGATCAGGCCGGTCACCACTGCCACTACGAAATCCGTGATTCCAATGATATTGGCGCGCACCAGCTTTCTGCGCGCATCCGGCGCTCCGGCTTTCAGCGCGGTATAGGCCTGATAGCCCGCGATCCCTGCCCAGATGTCGCCGATCCCGGCTGGAATGGCGAATTGCCACGGAATCTCGCCCGCCAGCCACCCGATCAGGAACAGCACACCCATCACACGCGGGATCTGGTACCCGGCAATGGCGTGCAGCGGCAGCGCCTGCGTGGCTTGCCGACCAGCTGGCAGCAGCCACATCCACGCCCACATAACCGCTGCGCCGCCCAGCAGGAACATCAGGACATAGGGCGGATCGGCCACGGTGGGCGGCGGCATCAGCAACCCGGCCTGTCCTGCCGCCACCGCCCCCGCATACCACAGCCCCATGCCCGCCGCCGCACCCAGCAGCAGGGTCAGGGCGGGCCGAAAGCTCAGCCTAGCCCGTATTACACCCAGTGTCAGAAGGATCACGGCAAAGGCAGGTAAGCCAATCGCGAATGCACCTACGTAAGCGTCAAAAATGGCATCAAGCATGGGAAGGCTCCGAAGATTTCGAGTTGGTTTGCCGCAAAAGGCGGATCGAGAAGAAATGCGCCGACAGGAATACCGGAACAAGGAAGGTCGGGATCAGGATCAACGGGTATTGGCCGACGATGTTGGGGCTGTCATGGGCCACCACCTGAAACACCGTGTCGGCGGTCATCAGACCCGTCGCCAGAGCAATTGCAAAGTCGCTCAGCCCCACCCAGTTCGCTTGCACAACCTTGCGCCGCGCGTCGGCATCGCCCCTGTTCACCGCCTTCATGGCGCGCCACCCCATCAGGCCCGCGGCGATGTCACCCAACCCGGCTGGGATGGCGAACAAAGCCGGGATTTGGCCATAGAACATGCCAATGACGAAGATGCCACCGGCCACCCGAAAGGTCTGAATGCCCATGAAATAGCTCTGACCCATCTTGTCGATCACCAAGCGATGCAAAGTTGAGGTCAGACCCAGCCAGAACAGCAACAGCCCGCCCCCAATGAACACAAGGCCAAGGCGCGGCGGCCCGCCGGGCACAACGCTTGCGCCCATGTCGACAACCTGCACAAGGATGGTCATGCCGGCAAACCAAACGGCAAGCAGCGCACCAGCAGCAAACAGCATTCGGGGGATCCGGGGGGGATCTATCCCCGCCGTTTGGGCATTGGTGGCAAAGAAGGCCACGACGGTGGTGGCCAGTAATACCCCCACACCCATGACGTAGAATTCCAGGAATAACGGCGACACGATTTTTCTCCATTCGTTGATGCAGTCCACGTAGTAACTACGAAAACGATAGTCAATTCACATTTGGAAATTAAGTGCTATATCTTTGCTCGTGATGGAGATTGATCGTTCAAATTGCGGCATCGAACGCGCCACGGGGATCCTTGGCGACCAATGGGCGTTCCTGATCCTGCGCGAGTTCTTCGTGGAAGGCCCGCGCAAGTTCTCGGACCTTCAGGATATCCTGAACATCTCGCCCAACACCCTGTCTGCGCGGCTGAAAAAGCTGGAAGAGGCGGGGGTGTTAACGCGCGAGATCTATTCGACCCATCCGCCCCGCGCGGCCTATCGCCTGACGGAAAAAGGCGCCGCTCTGAGCCCGGTCGTGCTGGCGCTGAAATCCTGGGGCGAGGCCTGGACAACCTAGGCCATTCCGGCGAAACCTCGCTTGTCAACGTAATGGAAACTTGCTGTTTCCATTTCAATTCGGCAGATTGCGCGCTGTTTTGAGCGAAACAGGGGGTATCGCCATGTTCCGGGTGATGTTGTTTTGCGCCGCTTTGCTGCCCATTGCGGCCTGTATGCCTACGGACGAGCCTGTCAGCCGCGGCGAGCTGCCCGCGCTGCGTTGGGACCACCGGCCCGAGGCCGATGACTGGACCCGTGCCACCATCGCGGCGTTGTCCTCGCACGGGCTAAGCCTGCCGATGATCGTGCCCGGAGACATCAACACCTATTGCCCGGCCTATCCCAAGGCCACGTTCGCAGACCGTCAGGTGTTCTGGGCCGGCCTTTTGTCCACTTTGGCCAAGCATGAAAGCACTTGGAACCCACAGGCCGTTGGCGGCGGGGGCAAGTGGTTTGGTCTTGTTCAGATCGCACCGGCCACCGCGCGCGGCTATGGGTGCGAAGCGCGCACAGGCGAGGCCCTGAAAGATGGCGAGGCCAATCTCAGCTGTGCCATTCGCATCCTTGCCCATACCGTCCCGCGCGACGGCGTGGTGTCACAGGGCATGCGCGGCGTGGCCGCCGATTGGGGGCCGTTCCACAGCAGCCGTAAACGCGCAGACATGCAGGAATGGATGCGCGCTCAGCCTTACTGCCAAGGTTAAGAACCCGCCGCGCGATAGGGGATCGACTGCGGTTGATCCTCTTTCAGAATGTTGAACTGCAACCGTCCTTGGGCATCGCGTTGCGCGCGATAGGTCAACACCTCCGCCACCTCGTTACCGGGTGTAAATGTCAGAACTTTCGGGGAAATCTCGGTGACCTCTTCGGCCTTGCGCTGTTCGGTCGCGCAGATGATCAATGGATCGCCAACCTGACACGTCCTTGCCGCCGCGCCGTTCAGAATACATTGCCGCGCCCCGCGTGTGCCGTAGATCACATAGGTGCTGATCCGCGCGCCGGTGGCCTTGTTCCAGATCTCGACAAACTCCATGGGCAAAATGCCCGCGGCTTCGCAATGTTCGGGGTCCAGCGTGATGGATCCGTGATAGTTCAGGTCAGCTTCGGTCACATGAATGCCGTGCAGCTTGGCGGCCACGAATGTTCTCATCTTGGATCCTCCCGGGGTTTTCTTGGCCCCGGGATATGCCGCATCGCAGCGCGGTCAGCAAGCTTCAGGCATTGCCCACCAATGTGCGCGCCCAGCGGGGGCGGCGGGTATTGTCGACAAGGCTGACAGTCGGGGCGAACTTGCCGCCCAGTGCCAGGGTCGCGGCCCGTAATGCTTCGATCCCTTCTTCGGACTTGGCAGGCAGCAACGCGGGATCAATCGGCTTGCCCACGGTCATCCGATAAGGCTGCCGGTGCTTGTTCAGGGTCTCGTGGAACAGCGTAATGTCGCGCAGCGTCGGATGGATCAGGTCAAAAAGGTAAAACAGGGCGGAGTTGCGGCTGCGGATATTAACCGGGATCACCGGCAGGTTGAACTTGCGGGCGATCATCGCGGCCGAGGCCATCCATGGCCGCTCATACAGTTTCAGCCCGCGCCGTTTTGCCAAACGGCCCGACGGGAAAATGACGCCCAAACGACCCTCGTCGATTGCGGTCCGCGTATAGGCCATTGTCTCACGCGTTTTGCCGTGGCTGCGCTTTTCCTTGCGCCATTCGACGGGGGCTATCATCGCGTCCATCTGCGGCAGAACCCGCAGAATGTCGGAATTGGCGTAAAAGAACAGATCGGGGCGGGTTTGCGACAGCAACGCCCACATCATGACCCCGTCGGCAATACCCGTCGGATGGTTCGCCACCACCAGCGCCGGACCACTGCGCGGAATGTTTTCCAGCCCCGTCCACTGAATGTCCTTGGCCAGCAACCGGGCCATCTCGTCCATGATGGTTGGGGCAGGGTGGTGCTGAATCGCTTCGCCGATGGCAATGGTGCGGGAATACCCCAGCATCCGTGTTAGCACTTGCCGCGACGGTGTGCTCCAAGGGTAGTTGGCAAAAAGCCAGGGTGCGCGTTCCTCGATAAGAGGGTCGATTCTGTCCTGCATGCGCCTTGTCACCATATGGTTGTGACAGTTACGTGACGCTTTTCATACTACCGCAGCACCGGGCCTGCGCAAAGCCTTCACCATCTGCCGCCCGGCAAGAATGTGCCGAACCTCAACGCCCGCCGGTCACGTCGATGGTGCAGGCAGTCATGTAAGACGCCGCATCCGACAACAGCCAGACGATCGCCTCGGCCACTTCGTCCGGCGTTCCCGTGCGTCCCATCGGCACGGTCGAGCTCAGCTTTTCTGCCCTGTTCGGTGCGCCGCCCTTGGCGTGAATCGGTGTTTCGATCAGCCCGGGCCGAATGCCCACAACACGGATGCCTTCGCGCGCCACCTCGTCACCCAAGCCGCGGGTCATCGTATCAATGGCCCCTTTCGACGCAGCATAATCCACGTACATATTGCCCGAGCCCAAACGTGCCGCCGCAGACGACACATTGACGATCACGCCGCCCGCGTGGCCGTAGCGCGTCGACATCCGCTTGACTGCCTGACCAGCCGCCAAAAGTGCACCGATGGTGTTGATGGCGAACATGCGTTGCAGACGCTCGGCGCTCATCTCGTCCAGACGTTGTGCGGTGTCGACGACACCGGCGTTGTTCACGAAACCGTCCAGCCGCTCGAACCTGGCATCAAACGCGGCAAACATCGCCTCGACCTGTGCCGGGTCACCCATATCTGCCTGCAGTAAACCGGCCTTTGCGCCCAGGGCGCGCAACTCGGCGGCGACACCTTCGGCGGCCTCGGTATTGCCGCGATAGTTCAACGCCACGTCCCATCCGTCTCGTGCTGCCAGGCGCGCGGTTTCTGCCCCGATGCCTGTGCTGGCACCGGTAATCAATAGAGTTTTGCGCATGCTTTATCCTTTCAGCATTCGGCCAACCATCTCGGCCATGTCGCGGCTCAGGTCGGGTTTCGCGGCAATCCGTTCCAACGCGGCGCGCATCAGTGCCTGCCGGTCGGCATCATACCGCGCCATAGTGTCAAAAGCGGTCGACATCCGCGCCGCCGTCTGCGGGTTCAACCCATCCAGCTGGATCAGCCAATCGGCAACAAAGTCGTACCCCGCGCCTGACGGATCATGGAACCCCGCCGCATTCATGGCGAACCCGCCGATGACACTGCGGAACCGGTTGGGGTTCTTCCAATTGAAATCTGCGTGATCCGACAGATCGCGCGCGATCTCTACCGCCTGTTCCGGCGGGGCAAGCGAGGTCTGCAGGGCAAACCACTTGTCCAACACCAGCCGGTCGCCCTTCCACTGGTCATAAAACGCCGCCGTCACATCCGCGCCCGCGCCAACCTGCAACAGGGCGCTAAACGCGGCCAGTTGATCCGTCATATTGTCCGCAGCTGCGAATTGCTGGCTTGCCGGGGCCGTATCCAGATGTGTTTGCAGCGACAATAGAGCATTGCGCAACGCGCGCTTGCCAGCGTTTTCCGCGTCGGGGCTGTAGGGGCCATGCGGGGTCAGCGCGGCGCGCAGGTCAGGGATCACCTCACCCAACCGTGCGGCCATCGCACCCAGCAACATCTTGCGGGCCCGGTAAATGCTCAGCGGATCGGGGGTGACGCCGGCGTCAAACAGGCTTTGCGCCATGTCGTCCTGCGATGGCAGGCCCAGCGTCAGCGCGCGAAAAGCAGGGTCCAGCGTGTCATCCTGCACCAGTGTCGCGATGCCATCCAGATACAGCGGGTCCGGCGCCGCGCCGTCCACCAACATCGCCGTCAACCCGTGTTTGGCCAAAGCGCGCCCGGCCTCCCACCTGTTGAACGGATCCGTGTCATGGGTCAAAAGAAACGCATGGTCCGCGGCGGTGACATTGCGTTGCAGGATGACCGGCGCCGAAAAGCCCCGCAGCAGCGAAGGCACCGGTTTCGATGCCAGCCCTTCGAACGAAAAGCTCTGCCTGGTTTCCGTCATCTCCAACACGTCCGTCGGCTGAACCTCGTCACCATTCGGCGACAGCAGGCCAACCGCAATCGGAATGACTTGCGGGTGGGGCGCCTTGGGGTTTTCCTGTTCGAAATGAAGCGTATAGGTGCCATTGTTAAACGTCTCGCTCACGGAAAGGCGCGGGGTGCCGGGTTGTTGGTACCAGCGTTTGAATTGGCCCAGATCGCGGCCCGTAGCGTCTTCGAAAACGTTCAGCCAGTCCTCGATTGTCGCGGCGTCTCCGTCATGGCGGTCGAAATACAAATCCAGCGCGGATTTATACCCGTCATCGCCCACCAACCGCTTCAGCATCCCAATAACCTCGGCACCCTTCTCATAGACGGTCGCGGTGTAGAAGTTGTTGATTTCCTGGTATTCCTCGGGCCGAACAGGGTGTGCAAGCGGACCATTATCTTCGCGGAACTGCCGCGCGCGCAGGGTCAGGACGTCCTCGATCCGCTGCACTGCCTGGCTGCGCATATCGCCCGAGAATTGCTGATCGCGGAACACCGTCAGTCCCTCTTTCAGGCACAGCTGAAACCAGTCACGACAGGTGATACGGTTGCCGGTCCAGTTGTGGAAATACTCATGCGCGATGATGGCCTCGATATTGGCATAGTCGCCATCGGTCGCGGTGTCGGGGCTGGCCAAAACATACTTGGAGTTGAAAATGTTCAACCCTTTGTTCTCCATCGCGCCCATATTGAAGTCATCAACGGCCACGATGTTGAAAACGTCCAAGTCATATTCGCGGCCATAAACCTCTTCATCCCACCGCATAGACCGTTTCAACGCGTCCAGGGCATAGTCACATCTGCCTTCGTCACCGCGCCGCACCCAGATGTTCAGCCTCACTTCGCGGCCGGATGCCGTGGTGAAATCGCCTGAGACTGCAACCAGATCACCAGCCACAAGTGCGAACAGATAAGCCGGTTTGGGCCAGGGATCCGACCACTGCCCCGATGCCACGGGGTTACCATTGGACAGCAGCACCGGCAGGTCGCATTCGATGGTCACGTCAAAGGGTGCCATCACGTCGGGCCGGTCAGGGTAGTAGGTGATCTTGCGGAACCCCTCGGCCTCGCATTGGGTGCAATACATGCCGTTCGACATATACAGCCCCTCCAGCGCCGTGTTGGTCTCGGGCGCAATCTCGACCTCGGCCTCCCAGGTGAACGGTCCATCCGGCACATCGCATGTCAGGCCCGTGTCAGATATCTCGGGTGACACCGGCGTGCCGTCGATCGTGGCGTGGATCAGCTTCAGTTGCTCGCCATGCAGAAAGAACCCCTGGCCTGGTGCAACGGGGTTGGGGCGAAATTTGATCCGCGCCGTAACCCGCGTGGCCGTAGGATGCAGTTTGAACTGCAGATCGACGTGATCAACCAGATGGGAAAAGGGCGTGTAGTCGCGCAGAAGGGTCGGGGAGGTGGCGGCGTTTGTCATCAAAAAAATCCTGAATTCACTGTTCAAAGATTGACCGTCATCGCCGCCGGGCGCAACCCGATGCCGCAGGTTTGAGTGTGCGCTCATACCGCGTTGATTCTGCACCTCAAAGTTTATTAACCTTTGATTGATTGCCGCCGAGTGATTCCCCAAAAAGGTGACAATTTTTATAAGATGAAGTGTAAATGCGTAAACTTTTGTTTGTCTCAGCCCTGTGTATGGCAGCTACCGGTGCGGCCGCCGAAACATTGAAATGCGAGCGTAGCCGTCTTTCCACCAGCGGGTTTGGTTCACGCTCTGCTGCCGAAAGCTGGTTTCCGACATCTTCGGTGTTCATCATCGAGGGCGACAAAGTTCGGTCCGACTATTACGGCGAAGGCACTGTCAAGGATACTGGCAACCGGGTGAAAATGACCTTTGGCGTTGAATCCAGCGGTGGCGATATTGTCCGCGTCGGGGTGACCCTTGTCAAAAAGAACGGGAAGTACACGGCCAGCATTTTGCCCAAAGGGAACTATCAGCAAGTGGTTGGTGCCGGCGGGAAGTGCATCAGCGGCTGATCTGATTGGTAAAATAGTTTTACCAATACCTTGAAGTCTCCGCCCAAATTGGTTAAACCGTGGCCAACAGGCCGCGGTGTGTGTGCGCATACCGAGTGAAGGGGAGACATCATGACAGATCGTTTGGATCGCGACGGGCTTGCCGTTGACGCGCAACTGGCGGAGTTCGTTGAAAGCAGGGCGTTGCCGGGCACCGGCGTCACCCCGGCCAGTTTCTGGAACGGTTTCTCGACCCTGGTGCACGAGCTGGGGCCTGAAAACCGGGCGCTTCTGGTCAAGCGCGAGGCCATTCAGACGCAAATAGACGCCTGGCATCAGGCCCGGCAGGGGCAACCTTTTGATGCCAACGACTACAAGGCCTTCCTGGCCGAGATTGGGTATCTGGTGCCTGAGGGGCCGGATTTCGCCATTGAAACCGCCGCCACCGACCCAGAGTTTGCCTCGACCCCTGGTCCGCAGCTTGTGGTGCCGATCATGAATGCGCGCTTTGCGCTGAACGCCGCAAATGCGCGTTGGGGCAGCCTCTACGACGCGCTTTACGGGACCGATGCGATGGGCGATCTGCCGGCCGGTATAGGTTATGATGCCGAACGCGGGGCGCGCGTTGTGGCCTGGGCCAAGGCGCATTTGGACGCTGCTGTTCCCTTGGCCGCGGGCAGCTGGACGGATGTCACCGACGTTGCCGCGGCAACGCTGGCTGATCCCGCGCAACGTGTTGGCGCAACCGAAGGCGGCGGTGAAATCCTGTTCAAAAAGAACGGCTTGCACATCCGTGTGGTGATCAACGCTGATCACCCGATTGGCCGGGATGACCCGGCCAATATCGCCGATGTCATCCTCGAAAGCGCCGTCAGCACCATCATGGATTGCGAAGACTCTGTCGCCGCCGTGGACGCCGCCGACAAGGTGCTGGCCTATGCCAACTGGCTGGGCCTGATGCAGGGCACCCTGACCGAAAAGGTCACCAAGGGCGGCAATACCTTCACCCGCGCGCTGAACCCGGACATCACCTTTCAGACGCCAACGGGCGATCTGACCCTGAAGGGCCGGGCGTTGATGCTGGTTCGTAATGTTGGCCACCTGATGACCAACCCCGCGATCCTCGACCGTGACGGCAATGAGGTGGGTGAGGGGCTGATGGACGCCATGATCACCACCCTGATCGCCATGCACGATTTGCAGCGCGACGGCGGCAATTCGGTCACCGGCTCGGTTTATGTGGTGAAACCCAAGATGCACGGCCCCGAAGAGGTCGCCTTTGCCGACCGCATCTTTACGCAGGTCGAGGCCGCTTTGGGTCTGCCGCAATATACCGTCAAACTGGGCATCATGGACGAGGAACGGCGCACCAGTGCCAACCTCAAGGAATGTATCCGCGCCGCCAAGCACCGGGTTGCCTTCATCAACACCGGCTTCCTTGATCGCACCGGGGACGAGATCCATACCTCGATGGAGGCTGGGCCGATGATCCCCAAGGGTGAGATGAAGGCGCAGCCCTGGATTGCGTCTTACGAGGATCGCAATGTCGATATCGGGCTGGCCTGTGGTCTGAAGGGCAAGGCGCAGATCGGCAAGGGCATGTGGGCCATGCCCGACATGATGGCCGATATGCTGGAGGCCAAGATCGGCCACCCGCAATCGGGCGCCACTTGCGCCTGGGTGCCGTCGCCCACGGCCGCCACGCTGCATGCCACGCATTACCATCATGTTGATGTGCTGGCCCGTCAGGACGAACTGTCCGCCGGCGGGCCGCGCGGCACGCTGGACGATTTGCTGACCATCCCCGTGGCCGAACCGGGCCGCAACTGGTCGGATGAGGAGCTGCAGCGTGAGGTAGAGAACAACGCCCAGGGCATCCTGGGCTATGTGGTGCGCTGGGTGGATCAGGGTGTGGGCTGCTCGAAAGTGCCCGACATCAACGATGTGGGCCTGATGGAGGATCGTGCGACCTGCCGTATTTCCAGCCAGGCGCTGGCCAATTGGTTGCATCACGACGTGGTCAGCCAGCCGATGGTGATGGCCGCGATGCAGAAAATGGCCGCCGTGGTGGATGCGCAGAACGCTGGCGATCCGGCCTATCGCCCCATGGCGCCGGGCTTTGACGGCATCGCGTTTCAGGCGGCTTGCGACCTGGTGTTCAAGGGCCGGGTACAACCCTCGGGCTATACCGAGCCGGTGCTGCATGCGCGGCGCCTTGAACTGAAAGCCAACAGCTAAGAGATTAAAATGACCAAGATTTCCCTTGATACGGCGCGGCAGATCATTGCCGCGACCCGCGCGGCTGGTCGCGATCTGAACCTGAACCCCTTGTCGGTTGTTGTGCTGGATACGGGCGGCCACGTTCTGGCGTTCGAGCGTGAAGATGGCGCCAGCCCCGGCCGGTTCGGCATCGCGCAGGGCAAGGCTTATGGCGCGATTATGCTGGGTATGCCCGGCAGTGCGCAGATGGCCCGTGCCGAACAACAGGCCTATTTCATGGCCGCGGTGAACGGGGTCTATGGCGGGCAGGTTGTGCCGGTGCCCGGCGGGATCCTTGTGTGCGATGACGCAGGGGCCGTTTTGGGCGCCGTGGGGGTTACTGGCGACACATCCGACAATGATCTAAAGGCGGGCGAGGCCGGTATCACCGCCGCCGGATTGGTCGCCAAAGGCTGATTTCTGCGCGCAACCGCACACAAGCGTCGCGAAAACATCTGTCTTTCGCGCTGGCGCGTATCAACTATAGTAAGGGGGACTCAGGACAAGGGACCCCTCATGCCGCGCGCGCGAATTGGCATTATTTCCAACCAATACTTGGTGAACGATCAATACCCCACCCATGCGGGGGGCACGATGAACTCTGCCGCAGTGGCCGAAGTGTCGGAATGCCTGCCGCTGATAATTCCCGCAGATCCCCGCTTGGTGTCGGTAAACGAATTGCTTGAGGCATTCGACGGTTTTGTATTCACTGGCGCACGCCCCAACGTCCACCCCGAGGAATACGGCGAAGCCGCAACCGACGCGCATGGTGACTTTGACCGTGCCCGCGACGCGATTACCCTGCCGCTGATCCGCATGGCGGTTGAACGGGGTCAGCCCATCCTTGGCATCTGCCGCGGCTTTCAAGAAATGAACGTGGCCCTTGGCGGCTCGCTCTATCCCGAGATCCGCGATCTGCCAGGGCGCAACAATCACCGCATGCCCCCCGACGGCACTTTGGAAGAGAAATTTGCCCTGCGTCATGTTGTGACCGTGTCCGAAGACGGGCCATTCGCGCAGATTTTCGGTGCAACCGAGGTGATGACCAACACGCTGCACGGGCAGGGGATCAAAAGCCCCGGCGCCCGCGTCGTGATCGACGGCACCGCGCCCGACGGCACGCCCGAGGCGATCTTTGTGCGTGACGCAGCCGGGTTTGCGCTGGGTGTGCAATGGCACCCTGAATACAACGCCGCGAACGATCCCGTGTCGCGCCCGCTATTTGCCGCATTGGGTCAGGCCGCGCGCGAATGGGCCGCGGGCCGACGCGCGCCTCAACTGAAATCGGCCTAAGCCGCTAGCATCGCCTTGGCCTCGAACTGTCGCAGGCTGCGCCGCGCGCAATGGCCATATGCGCCGGGGTTCCAGCGGAGTTCCGGGAACAGGTTGAACAGCTCGTCCCGCGCCTGTCCTTCTACGGCTTCCAATCCGCAAAGGCCGGGGTGAAAGCTTTCGCTGGCCGCCCCTTCGGCAAACACCACCTCGTGATGATCAAACAGCAGGTGCACATAGGTCACCTCGCCCCCGCTCACGGTTTCCGCGCCATCCATCCACGTCATATGCTTGGCAGGGATCAGAACCTCGTTCTCGCCGAAATACATCTGCGATTGATACCCCGCCATCAGCATACGGTGCTGCGGTGATACGGTCAGCGGGCGATCATTGCCCAAAACACCTGTTTCAAAGCGAACCGGGGCAAGTTTGCCCTTGGCCGCCACGGTTTTCTTCCCGATCCAGCGCACCGGTTGCGGGCCGTGATCCGCCGTCAGCACCAGATCACCCACCTGCAACTGTTCCACGCGGATTTGGCCATGTGGTGTGGCAATCCGTGTGCCTCGGGTGAAACATATGATGACATTCTCGATCTCCGAGAACGTCACGACCGAGCCATCGGCCAGCGTTGCAAATCCGCTAAGCCCACCACCCACGCCGGGATCGGAGTTGGTATAGGTGACGTCGCCGAAGTTGATCAGGCCCTGAAAGTCCAGCGTATCGCCCGCTGTTTCGCCGCCTTCGCCACCGGTAATGTTGATCGCGCCCGATCCGGCCTCGGACAGGTCGTTGATGTTGAACACATCATCGCCGTCGCCGCCAAGAGCCGTATCCCCCTCGGCCAGTTCGAACGTATCGTCGCCGTCGCCGCCTTCCAGCGTGTCGTCACCCGTTCCGCCGGTCAGCGTGTCATTGCCCGCGCCGCCATAGATGATGTCGTCGCCGGCCTCGCCATCGATGATGTCACCTGCGCCGGTGATCGGGATCGTGTCAAAGTTAACGTCGCTGACAATGATGATCTGGCCGCCGGTGCCCAGGTTGCCATAGACAATCTCGACCCGCGCGGCGGGGCCGGCGATTTCCACAAGGACCGAACCGTCCGCCTGGTCCGGGTCGTCCCCACCCGAGCCCGCCGTGACGGTTGACCCTGCAACCGTCTCGTTACCGGCCGGGGTCAGCACCACATTGCCTGCGGGCAACAAATTGCCGTCGGCGTCATAGGCATTCACGGTGATCTGGTCCTGCCAGCTGCCCGTGTCGATGTCCTGAATGCGGAATTCGATGTTTTCGACCGTGTCGGTCAGCCCGCTGCCGGTATCGGCGGCAAAGTTCAGGTCCACCGTCGTGGTGGTGCCTACGCCGCCATCGCCGCCCAGCAACAGGCCGGAATTGGCGTCAAAATCCTCGCCGGTGTCGACATATTGATTGCGGGTGTCCACCTCGATCTCGTCGGACCGCGCGGTGGTGGTGAAATCCACTTCCACATTGATGCCGCCCAGATCGGCCACGAACCCGTTGCTCAGATCGGTGCCGTCACCACCCAGATCGGTCCAATGCAGCGTCTCGCTGGTGGCGGTTGCTTCGGGCCCGTCGCCGTAAATCGTGTCGGCACCCGCGCCGCCATCAATGGTGTCGGACCCGTCGCCGCCGTAAACCGTGTCGTCGCCGTCGCCTGCGTCTATCGTGTCATCGCCGCCGCGCCCGTCGATCGTGTCACCCAAACCGCCGGTGCCGCTGCCACCGCCGTCATCGACGCTGTCACCATCGCCGTCAGAGGTGCCCGAATTGATCGTGTCATCGCCATTTGTGCCGTCAACGATGCGCTCGGGTGCGGTTTCGGCCTGTTCGGCGGCATAGTCGACAAAGCTGAACACCGCATCGCCCGAAGTGACATCGGGGTTCGAGTTGTAATCCAGCACCTCGTAGGTGCGCCCGGCGACAAAATCCTGTTCGCTCAGCGTGTAGTAGCCGGCGGCGGCGCCGTTTTCGACCTCGAACGTAGTGACCTGAAAGATCTCGCCGGTGACCGTGTCCTGCACGGTCCAGACCTCTTCGGCATCCACGTCGGACCCGGTTGAACTGTTGCCGCCAATGGTGACGTCGGCGGTGGCGGTTTCGCCGCCCGCGTCATCGTCGTCCAGCGTTTCGCCTTCGATCCCGGTCTCGGTGTCGGTGACGGTTGCCGTGCCATCCGGCGTCGCCGGGCCCGACCACGTGAACGTGCTGCCATTGGTCTGGGGGATCAGCCCCAGCGGATCAGCATCGTAAATGTTGACGTCATACGTCGGCATGGTTGGTCGTACCCCACACATCCGCCGCACAAGCGCGACGGGTTACAGTTCTCCATCGCGTTGAATACGAAGCGATCTCGGCGCTGTTGGGGGGACTTGGTGGAAAGGGCGGGGTGCTTTTGTGTCAAATTTATGGTGAATTATCTGGAAACACTGCACCGTCAGGCGGTCAATTGTTTCTGCATTCGAAAATTCGGAATGGCCACCGAGTCGCGGATAACGTGTTGAGAGGCAACGGTTTTCCACCCGTGGCGCAACAGAAAGCGCTGCGCAAGGAAACTGGCTTCGGTTGATAGCAGGAATTGACCCTTCTGGCGCGCGGCATCCTCGACCTCGGACAGCAGGGTTCGGGCCAAGCCGCTTCCCATCCAGGCAGGGGAAACATAGGCAAAGTCCAGGTATCCGTCGTCACCCATGGTGAAAAAGCCGACCATTTGCCCCGTGTCATCCACGGCCACGCGGCAGGTTCCTGCCAGCAGCCGCGCCTCCCAATGGTCGGGCGCAACCGTGTGCGGTCCGGCCCATGCGCGGCGCTGTTCGTCCGAATAAAACGCCGCTGCCCCGTTCAAAACCGCATCTTTGAAAACGGAGAAAGCCTGCGTCCCATCGCCGCGACGGCCCGTTCGGGTTTGAAAAATGTTGCGCTCCGGCATTTGCTATCCGTGGAATTAATTGCAGCGTGCGTAGTAATACCGCAACGTTTTTCACGGAAAAGCCCGGCTTTTTGTCGCAAACACCGGCTAGGGTTCTTGCAATTCCGTCGCCTGCCGCGTGTAAGCGGTGCGGGAGCAAGGAGTTTGAAGTTGAGCACGGCTGCCTATCTGGGGTGGCAGAGCACACTTTGATAAAGGGGATGAACATCATGAAAGGGCCATGCAGGTGAAAATCGGTACGCCAAAAGAGATTTTTGACGGAGAGTCGCGTGTTGCGATGACGCCGGACTCGGCGCGCCAGCTGCAGAAGCTGGGTTATGAATGCGCAATCGAGGCCGGGGCAGGCGCTGCCGCGGGCTTCTCGGACGACATGTATACCGACGCCGGTGTCGAGGTCATCAAGACCCCCGCCGCGTTGTGGAAAGCCAGCGACATTATCGCAAAGGTGCGCCAACCATCGGAAACCGAGCTGAAGCGCCTGTCGAAAGACAAGACGCTGATCAGCTTCTTCAACCCCGCCGGGAACGAAGAGGGGATGGAACTGGCCAAGTCCAAGGGCGGCAACGTGATCGCCATGGAAATGGTGCCGCGTATCAGCCGCGCGCAAAAGATGGATGCGCTGTCCTCGATGGCCAACATCGCCGGCTATCGTGCCGTGATCGAGGCCGGCAACAACTTTGGTCGCTTCTTCACCGGCCAGATCACCGCCGCCGGTAAAGTTCCGCCCGCCAAGGTTCTGGTTGTGGGCGCAGGCGTTGCCGGTCTGGCCGCCATTGGCACCTCGACCTCGCTGGGTGCGATCACCTATGCGTTCGATGTGCGCCCTGAAGTGGCCGAGCAGGTGGAATCGATGGGCGCCGAGTTCGTCTATCTGGATTTCGAAGAGGAACAGCAGGATGGCGCGGCCACCGGCGGTTACGCCTCGGTCTCCAGCCCCGAGTTCCGCGAGGCGCAGCTGGCCAAGTTCCGCGAACTGGCGCCCGAGGTTGACATCGTCATCACCACCGCGCTGATCCCCAACCGCCCGGCACCCAAGCTGTGGCTTGAGGATATGATCGCGTCGATGAAGCCCGGTTCGGTCATCGTTGACCTTGCTGCCGAACGCGGCGGCAACGCCGAGGGCACCGTGGCGGATGAAAAGATCGTCACCGAAAACGGCGTGACCATCATCGGCTATACCGACTTCCCGTCGCGCATGGCGTCGCAGTCGTCGTCGCTTTACGCCACCAATATCCGCCACATGATGGCCGATCTGACGCCCGAGAAGGACGGTCAGGTCAACCATGATATGGAAGATGACGTGATCCGCGGTGCCACCGTGGCCTATCAGGGCGAGATCACCTTCCCGCCGCCCCCGCCCAAGGTGCAGGCCATCGCGGCCCAGCCCAAGGCCGAGGTCAAGGAGCTGACGCCCGAGGAAAAACGCGCCGCCGAAGTGGCCGCGTTCAAGGCGCAGACCAAGCAACAGGTGACGCTGATCACCGTAAGTGCGGCGCTGCTGCTGCTGGTGGGCACCGTGGCCCCGGCCAGCTTCATGCAGCATTTCATCGTGTTCGTTCTGTCGGTCTTTGTCGGTTTCCAGGTGATCTGGAACGTCAGCCATTCGCTGCACACGCCGCTGATGGCGGTTACGAACGCGATCAGCTCGATCATCATTCTGGGCGCCCTGATGCAGATCGGATCAGGCAGCTTTTTGGTGATCCTGCTGGCGGCGCTTTCGGTCTTTATGGCCGGGATCAACATCTTTGGCGGCTTTCTGGTCACACGGCGCATGCTCGCCATGTTCCAGAAATCCTAAGAGGGGACAGAGATTATGGAATTCGGATTTACCACTGCCGCCTATGTTGTTGCGGCTGTCCTGTTCATCCTGTCGCTGGGTGGTCTGTCGGGCCAGGAAAGCGCCAAGCGCGCCGTTTGGTACGGCATTGCCGGTATGGCGCTGGCGGTGTTTGCCACGCTGATCGGCCCCGGTTCGGGCCTTTGGCTGCTGTCGGTTCTGCTGATCGCGGCGGGCGGGATCATCGGCTACATGGTCGCCATGCGCGTCCAGATGACCGAGATGCCACAGCTTGTCGCCGCCATGCACTCGCTTGTCGGTCTGGCCGCCGTCTTTGTCGGCTTTATCGCGCATTTCGAGATCGGAAACGTGGCCGCCGCCCTTGCCGCGGGCGAAAGCACCAAGGATATGGGCACTTTCGCACAGCTGATCGCCAAGAAAGACGCGGTCGAGATCAACATCCTGCGGGTTGAGCTGTTCCTGGGCATCTTCATCGGGGCCATCACCTTTACCGGCTCGGTCATTGCCTATGGCAAGCTGGCGGGCAAGGTCACCTCGGCGGCCACCAAACTGCCCGGTGGGCACGCACTGAACGCTGCGGCTGCGGTTGTGTCGGTGATCGCGCTGATCTGGTACTTCACCACCGGGGGTTTCCTGCCGCTGGCGATCATGACGCTGGCCGCGCTCTTTATCGGCTATCACCTGATCATGGGCATTGGCGGCGCCGACATGCCGGTGGTTGTGTCGATGCTGAACAGCTATTCCGGCTGGGCGGCGGCGGCCATCGGTTTCAGCCTCGGCAACGATCTGCTGATCGTTGTGGGCGCGCTGGTGGGCTCGTCGGGGGCGATCCTGTCTTACATCATGTGTAAGGCGATGAACCGGCATTTCGTCAGCGTGATCCTGGGCGGCTTTGGCGGCTCCACCGGTCCCGCGATGGAGGTTGAGGGCGAGCAGATCGCGATCGAGGCTGACGGCGTTGCCGCATCGCTCGAAGATGCCGACAGCGTCATCATCATCCCCGGCTACGGCATGGCCGTGGCGCAGGCACAGCAGAACGTGGCCGAACTGACCCGCCGCCTGCGCGCCAAGGGCAAAGAGGTGCGGTTTGCCATCCACCCGGTTGCTGGTCGTCTGCCGGGCCACATGAACGTGCTCTTGGCCGAGGCCAAGGTGCCCTATGACATCGTGATGGAGATGGACGAGATCAACGAGGACTTCCCCGAAACGGACGTCGCCATCGTGATCGGGTCGAACGACATCGTGAACCCCGCGGCCCAGGAAGACCCCAACAGCCCCATCGCCGGCATGCCGGTGCTGGAGTGCTGGAAGGCGAAACAGGTGTTTGTGTCCAAGCGTGGTCAGGGCACCGGCTATTCGGGCATCGAAAACCCGCTGTTCTTCAAAGAGAACACGCGCATGTTCTACGGCGATGCGAAGGCCTCGCTGGACAAACTGCTGACGATGATCGACTAACCCGGCATCCTATTGCATTGAAAAGGGGCGTCCGTTTGGGCGCCCCTTTTGTTTGCCCTGTGCCGGCGATCTAGGCTTTTTGCAGCCCCGTGGGCGCTGCTGTCGCGGCCGGCTTCGACCGCAGCGCGTATTGGCCCACAAGGACACTGCCAAGCACCACAACCATCCCGGCGGTTTGCGCCACGCTCAGCGTTTCGTTCAGAACAAACCAGCCCAGCAGCGTCGCGCTCAACGGGCTCAGAACACCCAGTATCGAAACCGCCGTGGGTTGGATCAAACGAATGCCGCGCAGCCAGATAATGTAGGTCAGGGCGGCACCGATAAGCCCCAGATAGGCAAGGCCCAGAATATTTGTACCGCTGATCGTCGACCAATCGGTCGGGGCGAAGATGGCAAAGGGTACCAACAGCAACCCACCGGCGGTCAGCTGCCAACTGGTGAAGGTCAGCGCCGAGACCGGCGGCTGCCACTTGCGGCTCAGAACGGTGCCAAGCGCCATAGAGGCCGACCCGCCAATCCCGGCCAAAACGCCCCACATGTCCAGCTTTGCCGCGGGTGTCAGAACCAGAAGGGCCACCCCGACAATGCCTGCCGCAACTGCAGCCAGCGAAAGGGGGCGGATGGGCGCGTCCAGCAACAGCCGGGATGCAAAGATCACAACAAAGGGCTGCAACGCGCCCATGACGGCGGCAACCCCACCGGGCAGCCGATAGGCCGAAAAGAACAGAAGCGACCAGAAGATCGCAAAGTTGAGGGCACCCAGCACAAACATCTTCCATACCCAATGACCCCGGGGCAGCTGCCGCACCAGGACCATCAGCAGAAGGCCGGCGGGCAAGGCGCGCAAGACCGAAACGGTCAGCGGGTCAAGGTTGGGAAGGAATTGCGTGGTGACAATATAGCTGCTGCCCCAGACAAGCGGGGCCAACGCGGTGATGACAAGATCATAGGGGCGTGACATTGGGGTCTCCATTTTTATCTTGACGTCGAGATAGGTGCATTTAGCTTGACGTCAAGATAGTTTCGACTCCAAAATCGTGACATGTTCGACATCGAAGATATCCGCGCGCAATGGGCCAGGCAGCGGCCCGACATCGACACAAGGCCAATGGGTTTGATTGGCCGGGTGGTCCGGTTGGCAACCATCTATCGCGAAGAGATGGGCAAGACCTTTGCCCGGCACGGGATGAACGCGGCCAGTTTCGATGTGTTGGCGACGCTCTTGCGCTCGGGGCCCCCACACGCGTTGTCGCCCAATCAGCTGCTGGCTACGATGATGGTCACCTCTGGCACAATGACCAACCGCATCGACCAGCTTGAAAAGGACGGCCTGGTGGCCCGCGTTCCAAATCCGGAAGACAAGCGCAGCGTTCATGTCAAACTGACACCGCGCGGCATCGAAAAGATCGACGCGGCCATAACCGACCATGTTGTTGTGCAAAAACGGCTGGTCGAGGGGTTGTCTGAAGCGGACCAGATTCAGTTGAACAGTATGCTGGACAAGGGTCTTTCATCTCTGAACCGGTCCTGATCGTCGAGGAACGAGGGAACCGGCAGCAATTATGATGTCAGGTCTTGCATGCGTGTGAGACCAGAGAGTGGGCATCGTATGGAATTCCTTCCCGGCGAAGCCGCATGATCGCGCCCAGACCGTAACCCAAATGTGCGCCTTGTGGCGCGAGTGATGTCTCGCGCGGCGCCTTGCGGCTTTGCGCTCGGGTTGGTGCTGTGTTGCGGGGGTCCTTTTTGGACGGAAAACTTGTGATTTGCGGCTGCGCGGGGCGGCAGAAGTTTAAACTTCGCGGATTCCGCCGGTGGAAAGTTGCAAGAAGAGTTGCAAGTTTTGGTTCCTTTCCAATGGGTTACGTTTCAATGTCACACGGGCTCACGGGTATGTGTGCACATGTGCGCAGAAAAACGATGAAATTCCACCTTCCGCGCATTGAAGAACGGAACACCCCACCCCAAATGTCTCTCATCCAAGCGGGAAAGACCCGCGAGACCAAAATCAGATGGAGACTAAAATGACCAAATTCGCAACCGCCACCGCCCTGATCCTTGCTGCAGCTGCTCCGGCTTTTGCCGCCCCTTCGGCCGCCGACGTTTTCGCCACGATCGAAGCCCAGGATGGCAGCAATAACAAAGGCTTGCTGACTTCTGTTTCGACCAAAGGTTCGGCTGCTGCTGACGCCGTTTTCGCCGTGATCGAAGCACAGGATGACAGCAACAACGACGGCCTGCTGGGCGCTGTTTCGACCAAAGGCAGCGACCGCGCAGCCGCCATCTTTGCAACGATCTATTCCGAAGACGACGGCAACAACGAAGGCCTGAAGTAAGCTTCAGACCACCGCTCAACGGAAACAGGGGCCAAACGGCCCCTGTTTTTGTTTGTAATCAGTTGGTTAGTCAGTTTTTCAGCGCAACTTCAAGGCTGGTCAGTACCACTGTTTGGCCGGTCTCCGTGACGTTCGGTAGGAAACCGATGAAGTCACCTTTCCCGTTCTTCACAGGCGGTACTTCGTAGACGAAACTTCCCGAGGTCTCGCCATTGCCCAGCAACTGCCGCCATTTGCTGTTCCCAACATCGTTGGTAGAGTACGCGACCGCAATCGGTGCTGTGGGCGCGTTGCTGAATTCCACAATGATTTCAACGGTTTTTCCGGAAACCGTTTGCTCGATCGCGTCTGGCAGTCTGACCCAGATACCGGGCCGACCTGACGATTTGGCTTTCTCAACGTAGCCAGACATCGACACGCCCTGATCGTCAGCGGAGAATTCAAAGCCTTCTACGCTATTGAACCTTTCATCCGCCCAAGCCCAAATCGCTTGAGACTGTGAAGCGGCTACGTCGGGTTCACTTGTCGCGGGCTCTGCTGCAACGGGTTCAACTGCCGGTGCTTCGTCGACCTTATTAGGGTTGGCCGGCGGGACGACGGCGGCAACTGACGGAGCTAGCGGCGTCAAGTCGGGCGGCAGGGCCAGAACCATGCCAACTTTGATACGGTCGCAATCTCCCAGAAGCTGATCGAAGTTTTCGTCGCAAATTCGGCGCCAGTAGTTGATCTGACCATAGATGGTTCGCGAAATCGTTGCCAGGGTATCGCCGGGTGCAACCGTCACGGTTTCAGCCTGAGCCGGCAATGCCGTTGCCGAAGCGATGGCAAGAGAAAGCAGGTGCATTGGTTTCATGGTGACGTCCTTGTGTCGGCAAAAGATGGCAAAGCTAAGCATCTGAATACGGTCTTTGGTTATTGCGTTGCTCGGATTCGAGCAAGGGTTGTGACTTGTCCCAACAATAGTATTAGCTGCGCTGCAGAAAAGAAAAAAATTCTTGAATTCACGTATCGGCGATTTGTTGTCGGGGGCTCCTAAATAATTCAGTAGAAAAGAAAAATTCGCCGACGCCTGTATTGCGTTTAGGGCAGGATCAACACCTGCACATCGGCAACGTTTGTTCCCGTTCCACCGATCACCAACAGATCCCCGGATGCGCTTAGCGCGGCGTAGCTGTCATTGTTTTGTAGAAGAGCCTGGGGGTCGGCACCGTTGGTCTGCATTCTGCCCATTGTATTCGCGTCGACAAGCCCGCCGGCTGCGTCGGTAGGGCCATCCCGCCCATCGGTCCCACCGGACAGAAAGGTCCACCCATCGCGCAATCGACCATCTGCGCCCAAGGCAACGCGCAGTGCAAGTTCCTGATTGCGGCCACCTCGCCCTGTTCCGCCCAGCTTTACGGTGGTTTCGCCGCCAAAGATCAGGACTTGCGGGCCTGGGGGCGCGGTATGTCCTGCGTTTAGGACAAATTCAGCGGCATCCCCAACATCGCCAACCAAGGTGTCTGTCGCGATCGTGGCGTTCCAGTCTTCAGGGACGGCCGCCAACATCGCTTCGAGGCTCAGTCGGTTGCTGCCGACGATCGTATTGGTCGCGGCAAGGTGCGTTGTTGGCGTATTGGGTTTAGAAAGGTGTTTTTGCACTGAAACGGGTACCTGATCCCAAATACCGTGGTCTTTCAGTGTTTTTACCGCATCGGCACGCGTGCCAATCGGCGCAACAGTGGGCCCGGAAGCAATCGCACGCATGTCGTCGCCAATAACGTCAGACAGCAGGTATGCTGTTACTTTGGCAGGTGACGCGTGACGTAGAAAACCGCCGCCCTTGAGGTCCGACAACTGCTGACGCACCAGGTTCATCTCGTTGATTTCAATTCCACCAGCCAGCAAAGCCGCGTTGATATCGGCCTTGTTCTGAAGGCTTACACCGGTCACGGGCGCAACCGCCAAGGCAGAGCCGCCGCCGGATATCAGGGCCGTTACGTGGTCATCTGGCCCGGCTTTGCTGAGAAGGTCGACAATGGCGCGACCTGCGGCCTGACTCGATTCGTCGGGAACCGGGTGCGCACCGGCAAGAACCGTCACTCCGGGGATATCGCAGATGTTTTCGGGGTTTGTCACGACCAGAGCGGTTCGTGGCTCCGGCACGGTTTCCAGCGCGGCACGCATCATGGGGATTGCGGCCTTGCCAATGGCAATGACGATGTTGCGCCCAACGACGTCCCTGTTCTCGCGCGCCAACTGACCCTTTACCGCCGCATACGGATCGGCCCGATCGATAGCCGCATGAAACAGTTTCGTGGCCAATTCCCGTGCCGGTCCCATTCCCATGACGATTTTCCCCAATTCTCCCTTCGGGATTTGTGAAGCCGAACCGCCCGGGGAACAACCCCCGGCCAGGTTTTTTGAGGAAATGTTCAAAAAAATTCCTTGCGCGGGAATAATGTGCCTAATTGGGCGTAGTTTCTATGAGTGTAACGATGTCCCAGGTAAGAAACGAAATGCGCGCGGAAACCCTTTGCCATCCGGCAACCTTTGAACTACCGGCAATTAATGGCCGGAATTTAACCAATTGGGCAAAGAATTGCCTGTTGGATACTTGCGTTGTTGGACAACTGCCCCCTAGTGTTCGGGCTATTCATCGGCGTGCCCCAGCAATGGGGCGCCAAAGCAATTTTGAAATGGGTTTGCTTCTGGATCCTATGGTGTCTGATGCGCCATGCCGAACCGGAGAAAGCAATTTGGGGCAGAAAGAGGATGTCGTGACGGCTGAACACGATCTTTCGCAGGAATTGATTTCGCTTCTGCCGCGATTGCGGCGATTCGCAAGAACGTTGACGGGGACTGCGTCCGAGGCAGATGACCTTGTGCAGGATGCCTGCATTCGTGCCATCAGCCGGGCCGAGCTGTATGATCCGTCCCATCCGTTGGACCGGTGGATGTTCCGGATCACGCGCAACCTTTGGTACAGTGAACTGCGCAAGCGCAAGGTGCGCATGGGGCAGGGAACCGTACCCGCCGACGAGGCGACCGAGCTGGTTACTCAAGAAACCGGCGAAGCGCGCGTTTTGGCGGCAGACGTCAGAAAAGCCGTGTCTGGTTTGCCCGAAGATCTGGCCGCAGTTTTGCTGGTTGTGTCGGTAGAGGGGTACAGTTATGCCGAGGCGGCTGAGCTGTTGAATATTCCCGTTGGCACGGTAATGAGTCGCGTCCATAGGGCACGCAAGATGCTGAGCGCGCGGATTTCCGCGTTGGAAAGCGAGGCGTCGTGAGCGAAATCGAAGAAAAATTGAGCGCCTACCTGGACGGCGAATTGTCCGACATCGAAGCCGCCGAGATTGAGCGAAGGCTTTCCGATGACGCGGACTTGCGCAGCAAGCTGGAAATGCTGATGGAGGCCGACGCCATGGCCAATGTCGGGTTCGACGACATGTTGACGGATCCGGTCCCGCTGGAGTTGGCTGCTGCTATTAAGAACGCGGCTCCTGTGCCGATTGCAAACGAGTTTCGGGCGCCGAAACGCGGGGTGTCAGGATTGGTTGCGGCAAGCGCCGTGTTCCTGGTGCTGGGGCTGGGCGGCGGGTATTTCGCAGGGCGTGAAGATATCTTGGCGCGGGACCGTGGGCCGGAAACGGTGCAACTGGCTGGTTGGCTGGGTGACGTGATGAGCTATCACGGAATCTATGCCGCACAAAACCGCCACCTGGTGGAGGTCCCGGCAAGTGATGCCGATCACCTGCAGTCGTGGCTGAACAATGTCGTACAAACCAACATCACCATTCCTGACCTGCAGGCGCAGGGCCTGACATTTCGGGGCGGAAGGCTGTTGGCGGCCGCGGGCAAACCGGTGGGGCAGTTGATGTACACCGATGCGGAAGGCAATGTAGTGGCTTTGTGCTTCATCCGGTCTGAAACTCCGCATCCCCAAATGGCCAATGCCAGTGTCACGGACTTTGACCTTGTGTCCTGGGGGGGCGACGAATCAAATTTCGTTGTGATCGGGCCGGCTGGTTACGAGGGGCTTGATGCTGTTGCGGCGCAAGCGGCGCTGGACGTTTAAGGCGCTATTCCGGTCAGACTGCCAAAAAACGCAAAAAGCCGACGCGATCGCGCCGGCTTTTCAAATTCTGTCGTTAGAAGACTGGCTTAGCCAGCTTCGCTCGAACCCGAGTCTTCGATATCGTCAGTTTCGACTTCGTCCAGACCTTCTTCTTCGATTTCCTCGATGATCTCAGCGATCTCTTCAATCTGGTCTTCGTAAGTCGACTCTTCTTGCACTTCCTCAAGTACTTCGACCACGTCTACGACGTCCAGTACATCGGTCTCTTGAGCAATTTCGATAACTTCGGCTGCGATTTCACCAACGGCTTCGTTGATTACGCTTTGCGGTGCGCCAGCGTCTTTCAAAGCCTGAATTGCTGCAGCAACGGCTTGTTTACAGGCATCGGCGCTGACGCACTGTGCGCGGATCGCGGCGAGGTTAACGGATTGTGCGAAGGCCGGAACGCTGCCCACTGTCATAGCGAGCGCAGCAGAAGCGACAACTACTTTTGCAAACTGCATAATAATGATCCTCAAAAGGTTTTGCGGTTGAACGGAACCTCTCACAGCTTTCCCCGCAGATCAACGTATTTTGCTGCATGGCCGAGCCGGATTTGTGACTTTTTTTGCACTTGCAGCAATGCTTGCGAAATTTTGCGGCGCCACATACGGTCACCGCTGAATTCGCAATCGCTTTGTGAGGTGCCGCGTGCAGATTCCTCGATATGGTTTGGCGGGCATCTTGATGCTGTTGTCATTATTGGCTTTTTCACGGGTCCCGCCAGAGTTGAACGCCTTTGGCATGCAGTTGTTGCCGCCGCGTGTCGCCGCGCGCGAAATGCAAACAGACATGAATACCGAGAATCTTCCGTGGTCTGAACGTGGAAAATCTTACCTTCTGAAAGCTTGTCTTGAGGCTTCTGGGCAACAGTCCTTGGCGCTTTTCCCGGCGGCCTATCGCGTCAACTTGGCGGAAAATTGCCGAAACCTGGCCACGAGATTCGCCGAACGCAGCCCCAGCTATGGCCTGGCAAAGCTCGTCGCGGCGCAATCAGAAGGTGAAATTGGCGATACTGCGGCATTTGTGCAGCTTATGCGTGAATCGCAGGAGAGAACTCGATTCGAAGGGTGGCAGGCTGCATGGCGTGTGCGTACTTCTGTTAGATATGGCGCGCCTGAGGACGTGCCCGGTTTAGCAGAGGTAATCGCGGCTGACTTTCGGGTCATGAACCTTTCCCGCGATCACCGCACTTTACTTGCCAAAGATTATCGCCGCTTTCCCGAATGGCGGGAGGCCATAAGCATGGCCATGCTTGAAACGCCGGAAGACATGCAGCGCAGATTTCTTTCCGCAGTGCGCAAGCAGCTTAAAGACGGGCAATAAGAATGAACGACGCAAATCGGAATGGCGGCATCGAATTTGGCACCCCCAAAAAGGTGGCGCCCCAGCCTAAACTTGAATTCGAAGAAATCGAGGTTGGAGAAGTTCAAAGTGATGGATCGGCCGGGCCCTCCAAACTGGCGCGGAAACTGAACAACGTCTTTGGAGTATTGCTGGTTGCCTTAGCCTTGGCCTCGGCAATTCCGGCCGGGTCTAACGTTCCTATTTTTTGGGCCTTTTGGTCCGGAATGCTGTTCGTGATGCTTGCCGCGCATGTTGCGATCATGGCGCGTATCGAACCAGACCGCGTTTTACAGGTTACCCGTCCGCGACACCGTTTGGCCCCGTTGCTTTGTGGCGTCTACTTGCTGTGGGTTTTGTTCCAGACGTTGCCAATTGGCTTGGCAGCCGGTTTGCCCGGCGGTGGAACGCCGAGTTCTATCAGTGTCATGGCCGATGCAAGTTTGCTGGGTGCGATACGTCAGCTTGGGTATCTTGCTTTGTTTGTGCTGGCTCTGGAAGTTGCCGGCAGGAACGACCGGGTGGAGTTCATGACTCGTCTATTGTTCTGGGGCATTTGCCTGCACGCGCTGTGGGCAATGGTTGCATTACGAATTCTGGGCGACATCCATTGGTGGGGAGAGAAGACAGCCTATCAGGGCGTTGCAACCGGCACCTTCATCAACCGCAACAACTTTGCGGCATTCCTGGGCGTCGGGGTTGTATTGGGCACCGCGATTGTCGCTGACCTTGTAAATGTGCCGCGTGTGCGCAAGGCAGGTTCAACCCGAAATCCTCGTGCGTCCTTGGTCGAGATTTTGGTGCCTGTTGTTGGCATTGCTTTGTTGATTGTTACCATTTTGGCCACGCAATCGCGCATGGGGTTGGCCGCTGCATTCCTGGGCTCGGTTACGGTATTGGGCATTATGCGGGTGCGCCAGGGGCGCCGGGCAGTCCTTGCCGCGGCCGAGGCGTTTTTGGTTGTCGTGTTGGTTGCCATGCCATTGTTCGCCCTTAGCGGCGCAGGAGTTCTGGAAAGGTCGCTGGACATTGGTGACGAGCAGAACGGTCGCCTTGTTTTATGGCAGCAGGTTCTGGGAATGATCGGCGAACGCCCAATCACCGGCTTCGGTTTGGACAGCTTTTATCCTGCGTTCGAATTGTTCCACCGACCACCTTTGACCACAGCTTTGGTTTGGGACTACGCGCACAACTCGTACTTGTCGCTTTGGTTGGAAGCCGGGATCTTGTTTGGATCGCTTCCAATTATCGCAGGGGCGGTGCTGATTTGGCGGTCTGCAGTGCGTGCCTGGCAGGCGCGGACACATTTTGCGGTGTCTGCAGCGGGTGTTGGTGTTGGAGTTCTGATGCTGATCAGTTCCGCGGTCGATTTCCCGTTGGAGATCCAGGCGAATATGTTCCTGTTCCTGTTGGTCATGGCGATTGCCAGCGCGGACCGCCGCCGCCGCATGGACGAGGACTGAAGATGCGATTTCCTTGGTTTCGGAAAAGCAGCGCCGGGGGGCAATCGGCACCGTCATCTGTCGCCGCGAAACGCCTGAACCTGCAAACACTGCCAAAGCTGACCTATGCCATTGGCGATGTGCATGGGTGTTTGTCGGAATACAAAGCGCTGGAAGACGCGATCCTTGCCGATATCGATGCGCTGCGATCTGACCACCCTGCGATGATCCTGTTGATTGGCGACATCGTCGACCGTGGACCGCATTCCGCTCAGTTGATCGACCATCTAATGTCACCAACACGCCCGAACGTGACCCGGATCGTGCTGCGCGGAAACCACGAGGACATGATGCTGCGGTTTCTGGACGACCCGCGCGGCAATATGGCCTGGCTTGCGCATGGCGGCCGCGAAACCCTTGCTTCATACGGTGCGGTTGAGGATGCCATCGTTAGCAATGATTCGAAGCGGCTGAAAAATCTGGTCGCATCCATATTTCCGCCAAGTCACCGGGCTTTTCTTGAATCGCTTCCGGTCTGCCTGACGGTTGACCGGTATGTCTTTTGTCACGCTGGTTTCGATCCTAAAAAACCTATGGAAAACCAGACCGCTAAGGACTTTATGTGGTCGGACCCGTCCAAGCTGGATACGCATGACAGCGACTGGGTTTGCGTGCATGGTCATGTACCTGTCGGAGATGTCACAGAGTCGTCATCACGCATTGCCATTGACACCGGAGCGTATGCAACGGGAAGGTTATCTGCCGTGAAATTAGGCATTCATGGTATTGAGCGCATTTTTGTTGCAAATGGGAATGCCCCAGAGGGTGCCACAGCGGTTGACGTGAAAGAAATGGTGTGAAACACGGCGGCGCAGATGATTGGAAGAATTTCTTATGACTGACGTTAATATTCCACCGCAAGATACCCTTAATTTGCGCGATCTTCTGTCCGTATTGCGGCGCCGTATCCGCTTGATTTTATTTACTGTTTTGTTGGGCGTGGGGGCCGCGCTGGTAGTGTTGTTCCAGCTTCAGCCTGAATACCGTTCAACGGTTCTGCTGCTGGTTGATCCAACGCAAAAGAACCTGCTTAATCCGGGTGATGCTGAACGGCTGCAAAGCGCCAGCGAAAGCTCGCGGGTTGAAAGTGAAGTTGAGATTGCACGTTCGGGCCCGGTTCTGCTGGAAACGGTTCGCACGTTGTCTTTGGTCACAGATCCTGAATTTGGCCCGCAAGTCAGCATGGGTGACAAGGTTCGCGCCGCGCTGGGGTTGCCTCTGTCGACCGTGCAAAACAGCGAGGCCCTGCTGAACGGGACGTTGCAGCGGCTTTCGCGGGCAACCGAGGTTCGGCGTCGCGGTTTGACCTACCTGATTTCAATTACGGTCACGTCCAAGAACCCTGAACGTGCGGCAACAATCGCTAATACCATGGCGCAGGTTTATATCGATTTGCAGATCGCGTCGAAAACGCGAAGCGTCGAGAGCGCGCGCGACTTGCTATTTGCCCAAGTGAATTCGGCACGGGAAACGCTGGCAAATACAAATGACTCTTTCGACAGCTATATCGGTGCAAACATCGACAGGTTGCAGTCCGAGACCGGGAATGCCCGGCTGCTGACGCTGCAAGATCAACTTTTGCAGTCCGAGGCAGCACGCAGTCAGGCGGAACTGGTGATTTCTGCGTCTCAGGATGCGTTGACGTCGCGGGACTGGTCGACATTGGCGAACAGCCTTGAAGACGAAGCATTGGCCGCCCTTGTGCAACAACGCGAGGCATTGGTTGCCAGCGTTTCCACTGCTGCGTCCGGCAGCCAGCAGGCACTGGATCTGCAAGCGCAGCTTGCCCGCCTGGAAAACTCGATCGAAGCTGGTGCGACTTCGCAATTGTCATCGTTGCGTGCAGATGTCGACGGGATAGATGCGCAGGGGGATGCTCTGCGAGAGCAGCTGCGTAACGAAGTTGTTTCCAGCGACCTTTCTTCCACAACGCTGGCTCAGTTGTACGGACTGCGGCAAGAAGCCGATATCGCGCAACGCCAATACACCAACGTTCTGTCCCGTCTTCGCGATCTGGATGCCGAGGCGTTGGTGCAGGTTGCAGATTCGCGTATCGTGTCCGAAGCCCTAAAGGCCAGCCGCCCGTCGTTTCCGAACACCAAAACATTGCTTGCCATTGCCCTGTTTGCATCAGTGGGTGTCGGCGTTGGCCTGGCGCTTTTGAACGAGTTCTATGTCGGTGGCGTGATTTCGGCGACACAGCTTGCCAATATCCTTCCGGCGCAAGTTGTCGGTTCTGTCCCGGCCATTCGGCGCAAACGCGAGCTTTCGACGATTGCCGATACGATTGTGACATCGCCGTTGTCCGCCTATTCCGAAGCGTTTCGCCGCATTCGAATGGCCATTGAACAGGCAATCAGCGCAGAAGACCGCGACAGCCTCGTGATCCTGGTGGCGTCGGCCAACCCAGCGGAAGGCAAGTCGACCACTTCTTTGGCCCTTGCGCGGTCCTATGCGCAGATGGGCAAGTCGGTCCTTTTGATCGATGGCGACCTTCGCAAACCCTCGATCCACAGCTTCATTGACGTTCAGCCCGAACGGGGATTGCTGGAGTACCTCAAAAGCGAGGACGAGCATTCTGACATCGGGGAATTCTACGTTGCCGATCCTTTGTCGAAAGTTGGTGTCATTGTCGGACGAGGCCGCAGTGATGTGCCGACGGACCAATTGTTGATGTCGTCCAAATTTGCCGAGATGCTGAACAGCGCGCGCAAAGCGATGGACGTGATCATCATCGATACGTCGCCGCTTAATTCCGTGGTCGATGCGCAGTATGTGGCTCGGCACGCTGATGTTGCCCTTTTGTGCTTCCGTTTCGGGGAGACGTCGCAACAGGATATCCGCCTTGCGCATCAACGGGCCGAAGAAAGCGTGCGCCCGGGAACGCCGGTTCTGGCCCTGCTGAACCACGATGCAGGACGGTCCGGCGGTTACTACTACAATTCGGGCTATTACAGCTACTAAGCCAACAAGGCCCCGCACAAGAATGCGGGGCCTTTTCTTAGTTCAGGCAAAGGCTTGCAGGCCTGTTTGCGCCCGGCCAAGGATAAGGGCGTGGACGTCATGGGTGCCCTCGTAGGTGTTCACCGTTTCCAGGTTGCACATGTGGCGCATGATCTGAAACTCGTCTGAAATGCCATTGCCGCCATGCATGTCACGCGCGGCGCGGGCCACCTCCAGCGCCTTGCCGCAATTGTTGCGTTTGATCAGGCTGATCATTTCGGGCGCGGCGCGGCCATCCTCCATCATCCGGCCCACCTGCAACGCGGCGTGCAGGCCCAGCGTGATCTCGGTCTGCATGTCGGCCAGCTTTTTCTGAAACAGCTGCGTCTGCGCCAGCGGGCGGCCAAATTGATGCCGGTCCAAGCCGTATTGGCGGGCCGCGTGCCAGCAGAACTCGGCCGCGCCCATGCTGCCCCAGGCAATGCCGTACCTCGCCCGGTTCAGGCAGCCAAACGGGCCTTTCAGCCCCTCAACCCCCGGCAACAGCGCGTCTTTGCCCACCGCCACCTCGCGCATTACGATTTCGCCGGTGACCGAGGCGCGCAGGCTCAGCTTACCCTCGATCTTGGGCGCGCTCAGGCCCGGGGTGCCTTTTTCCAGCACAAAACCGCGGATCTTGCCGCCATGGGCCTCGGACTTGGCCCAGACCACGAAGATATCAGCGATGGGGGCGTTGGTGATCCACATCTTGGCTCCGTTCAACACATAGCCATCTGCCGTCTCGCGCGCCGTGGTCTTCATCCCGGCAGGGTCCGAGCCCGCGTCGGGTTCCGTCAGCCCAAAGCAGCCGATCTTGCGGCCCGATGCCAGATCGGGCAGGTATTTGCGCCGCTGGTCGTCGCTGCCGTAGGCGTGGATCGGGTACATCACCAACGAGCTTTGCACTGACATCATCGACCGATAGCCGCTATCAACCCGCTCCACCTCGCGCGCGATCAGCCCATAGGCCACGTATCCCGCGCCAAGGCCGCCAAATTCCTCGGGGATGGTGGCGCCCAACAGGCCCATTTCGCCCATTTCGGCGAAAATGGCAGGGTCGGTCGCCTCGTCGCGATAGGCTTGGGTTACACGCGGTTGCAGCTTGTCCTGCGCATAGGCGTGCGCAGCATCGCGCAGCATCCGCTCGTCTTCGGTCAGTTGGCTGTCCAACAATAGCGGATCGTCCCAGCTAAAGCTGGCCAGCGAAGGGCCGTGACCGTCTTTCATCGCAAATCTCCCGTTCTTTTTGCGCAGTATAGGCGCGGCGGGTCCCGAGTAAATCGCGGCGCGTCGTTGCATTGTCACCTTGTCGTGGGCAAACTGCAGCGCGTGTAGCGTCAGGAGTTATCATGCCTATTTCCCCCGGATCGTCGTCCCTTGTGTTCTTTGGGGACAGTTTGTCCGATCCCGGCAATCTTTTTGCTTTGGGCGCCGGATTGATATCTGACGACCTGCGCGACGCGATTGCGGGCCCGACGCAAAGCGTCAGCGACGGCGAAGTCTTTGCTGAATACCTTGCTGACCTTCTGGCGCCCGACACGGTGTTCAACTATGCCATCGCCGGGGCCGAGGCGGCGGGAACGCTGACAATTGAAGATCTGGTGATCAGTTCCGGATTTGAAGATGATCTTTTGGTACCGATCACCGACCCGGCACTGGATTTCGACATCAATATTGGCGCGCAGGTGGATCGGTTTGTGGCCGACCAGGGGCATCTGCCTCTGAACGACTTTACAGCGGTCTTGTTGGCGGGGGGGAACGACTATTCCGGGATCGACCCGTCGAACCCTGCCTCTGCGCTGCCGGAAGTGCTGGCACGTCTGTCGGCCACCACGGGTGCCATCCTGTCGGCGGCAAATGAACTGATTCAGGCCGGCGTGGGCGCGGTACAGATCATCGCCCTTCCGCCTGCTTCGTTCTTTCCTTCGTCCAGTGGGCTGGCACCGAACGAGCTGTTCCTGGCCGAGCTGGTCTTTTCAATCCACAATACGATCCTTGAAAACTGGGTGCCTGCATTCGGAGGCGCGGTTGAGCTGATCAGTTTGGACCCGTTGGTGCAGGCCTTGCAGGACGATCCTGAAAGCTTTGGTTTCCTTGCCCCGTTGACGGCCGAGCTGACGGCCGAAGATGGTGCAATTCTGGACGAATTCGACGCCGATCAGGTGGCGTTTTACGACGACATCCATCCGTCAACCGCCCTGCATGGAGTGATGGCCAAATTCTTAGAGGTTCAGGGCCAAGTTGACACTGTGGTCCAGGGCGACGATCTGGGCTCGTTCGTGGTGGCCAGCGGCAGCACGCTGGCCTTTGGTCTTGGTGGCAGCGACCTGATCTTTGGCAGCGGTCTGGCCGACACATTGTTTGGAGGTTCGGGTGAGGACGAGCTTGTTGGGCTGAACGGGAACGACCTGTTGGCCGCCGGGTCCGGCGATGACGAGGTCTATGCCGGCAACGGGAACGACATTGTGTCGGGTGGCAGCGGCAACGATGTGCTGGCCGGACAAGATGGCGAGGATGTGATCATCGATGGGCTGGGCAGCGATCTGGCCTTTGGTGGCGCAGATGATGACATTTTTGTCTTTCAACAAAACAGCCTTATCGGCGGAACAGGCACCGACAGCGATCTGTTCATCGGCGGTGACGGCACCGATACGCTGTACCTTGTGCTGGACGAGGCCACGGCAGCCCTTGTGGGGGACAGCGTGTCGATGGGCGAGCTTGCAGCACTGGGCATCACTGCGGTCGGGATCGAGGTAATCGAAGTGATTGCCGGACGCGACGCGGTCGCGAGTGCCCTCGGCGACCAAAGTTGGTTCGCCGAGGCTGACCTTTGGGGGCTGGTCTGACGCCTAAAGCGCCTGACCGTCACCCCCGAAGAAATGCAGATGCTCGGGTGCAAATTGCAGCCCGATCTTTTCACCCGGCTCGTGCGGTTTGTCGCCGGTCAGGCGCACGGTGATCTGGCCTTGTGCGGCGCAGTCGACAATCAGAAAGGTGTCGGCACCCAGATACTCCACCACGTCCACCGTGCCGTCGATATTGCCGCTGCCCGGCGCGGTCAGGGCAATGTGTTCGGGCCGGATACCAAGCTGCGTCGGTGTACCGGATTTGCCATGCGCACCGCCGCGGCCGCCATCCAGCGTGAAATTCGCACCTTCAGCCCCGCAGGGCATCACGTTCATCTTGGGCGAGCCGATGAACTGCGCCACGAACAGGTTGGCGGGGTTCTGATACAGCTCGCGCGGCGAGCCAACCTGCGCGATGTGGCCGCCATCCAGCACCACAATCCGGTCAGCCAGCGTCATCGCCTCGACCTGGTCATGGGTCACATAGATCATCGTGGTTTCCAGCGACTGGTGCAGCTTGGCGATCTCGTACCGCATCTCGACGCGCAGCGCCGCGTCGAGGTTCGACAGCGGCTCGTCAAACAGGAACGCGGTGGGGTCGCGCACGATCGACCGGCCAATGGCCACGCGCTGACGCTGGCCGCCCGACAGGGCCTTGGGGCGGCGTTCGAGGAACGGTTCCAGCTTCAGCACCTTGGCGGCGGCATCCACCTTCTCGCGGATCTCGGCCTCGGGCGCGCCGGCGGTTTTCAGCGAGAACCCCATATTGTCGCGCACCGACATGTGGGGATAAAGCGCATAGCTTTGAAACACCATCGTCAGCCCGCGCTTGGCCGGAGGTTGCGCGGTGACATCCTTGCCATCGATTACAATCGCCCCGCGCGAGGTTTCCTCTAACCCGCCGATCATCCGCAAAAGGGTCGACTTGCCGCAGCCCGACGGGCCAACGAAGATGATGAACTCGCCATCTTCGATCTGCAGGTCGATCCCCTTGATCACCTGCACCTCGCCATACCATTTCTCTACGGATTTCAGATCGATGCTGCCCATCGGTCCCTCCCTGTTGTTGGCGAGGCCCAGCCCAGCCAGACCGCCGCCGTCCATGTGAACGAGCGGCCGCCGGCCGGGGCGCCATCGCGCGGATCAAAATATTCGGCAAAGCCATTTTCGGTGATCATCCGGGCGGTGTTCGCACGGATAGCATCTGCATGCGCTGTGTGCCCGGCTTCGTGCAGGCCCATGGCGATCAACATGTTCATCATCGCCCAGACCGGTCCGCGCCAATACCGCTTGGGCTCATAGGCCGCATGATCTGGGTCATATGAGGCAATGCCATAGGTTTCCGCAGACATGATCCGCTCCAGATGGCCCAGCATCCGGTCGTCATGGATGCCCGCGTACCAACACAAGAATGCCGCGCTTGACACTCCGCCGCCAAACGCACCGCTGCGAAGGTCGCATGTATCGTAGGCGGCGATGTCGGGGTTCCACAAGGTCTGCGCGCCGGCCTCTTGCGCGGCAATCCAGGTGGCAATCTCGTCGGTTGGCTCGCCCAGTTCGGCGGCCATGGCCAACAGGTCGCGATTGGCGCGCAGCAGGGTGAAACTCATCGTGGGGTCGGCCACGCGAAAGGGGGTGACCTGCCGCAAATAGCGCTCGTCCCAGCCGCTGTCGGCGCCCAGTTTGACCAGGTAAAGGTACCGGTCGTATTCGTATTTCCGGGGCCGTTCGTCCTGGTTCACATGGCCGGTATCGCGCCGTTGATAGGTGTCGATCCCCACCGGGTCGATCGCGGCAAAGGGCGGATCCCAATCCGGCGAGTTATCACGGCCGGTCTCCCACGGGTGGGTGACGACAATCGCGCCATCTTCGGACCGCCATTGGTAAAACCAGCGGTGCCATTTCAGCAACGCAGGGAAAAGCGCCCGCATCTTCGCCGCCCCATTCGCGGCGTCCAGCGCCGCGATCTGGCGCACAAATGTCGCGGCAATCGGCGGCTGCGAGATCCCCGAAGACGGCACCGGCCCGGTGCCCTGCCACACGTCGGGGCCGGGGAAATAGCTGGGATCCACCTGGTGGAACAGGATATGCGGCACCATGCCATTGTCCCATTGCCCGGCCAGCAGCGTCTCGATCTCGGCCCAGGCGCGCGGCAGGTCATCCACCGCAAAGCCCCAGGCCGCGAACACGCTGTCCCAGTTCCATTGATAGGGGTAAAGCCCGTGCGTGGGCACGGTATAGCCCCCCTTGTCATTGCCGCGCAGGATGTCGCGGGCCTGGGCATCCAGATCGCTCATCCCTTCACCGACCCCGCCGTCAGGCCCTTGGTCATGAACCGCTCCAGCCCCAGGAACAGCACCATGATCGGCAATGTGGCGATCACCGCGCCCGCCATCAGGTGCTGACGCGGGATCTCGGACGAGTTCAACATCGCCACCCCGCGCGTCAGGGTAAACTTCGACGGGTCGTCCAGCAGCATGAAGGCCAACAGGAACTCGTTCCAGGCGATCATGAAGACATAAAGCGATACCGAGGCCATGGCCGGCAGCGACAGCGGCAGGGTGATCTTCCAGATCACCGCAAGGCGGCTGAGACCATCCATCAGGCCGGCCTCTTCCACCTCGCCCGGAAGGCCGCGGAAATAGCCCTGTAACATGTACAAAGCCACCGGGATCGTGGTGACCGGATAGATCAGCACGATGCCAAAAATGGTGTTGCGCAGGCCGGTCATCGAAAAGGCGATGTAGATCGGCAGGGCCAGAACGATCATCGGCACCATGTAGATCAGCAGGATCGACCGCGAAAATGCAGCCCGCCCCTTGAACCGCAGCCGTGCCACCGCGTAAGCGCCCGGTACCGAAAAGGCCAGCGTGATGGCCACGGTCAGGACCGAGACCATGAAGGATGTCCACAGGTAGGTGCCAAAGTTGAAATCGGCGAACAGCTCGAAATATGACCGGAACAGATCGGCGCCCTTGGATAGCTGGATCGAGAAATCCAGCGGGTTTTGCAGCAGTGCCTGTTGCGATTTCAGGCTGGTCATCACCATCACATAGAACGGGATGATCACGATGGCGGTGAAGAAGATGTAACCGAACCCGGTCAAAAAGCGGATTACGGCCTCTTCAAACTCGTGCCGAGTCAAGGCCGCGGCGGGGATGTCTTTCAGGATCAGTGTCATGGGCCATCCTGTCACAAGCCCTGTCAAAATGGCGCCCAGCAAAACCGGACCATCGCCGGTGATCGCCCCAAGCCCTACGAGGGACAGCAACACCGCCAAGACGATCCCAGCACCAATGCTGGCCAAACGGTTGGCCAGGTAAACCTGTACCAGCGCCACAACCACCCCCAGAACCACCGAACCCAGAAAGACCGGGCGCACCGGCAGCCCCGTGGCAAAGGACAGCGACACCGCCACCGTCACTGCCATCACAAAGGCCCACAAGGCGCCGAGGGCCGGCGCGGTTACATATCCGTATCGCAATACGCTCACAGCCCTTCCTCCCGACTGATATACTTGAAGAACAGGACCGAGAAGCCGAGCAAGCAGCAAAAGATCACCACCGCCACGGCCGCGCCCGCCCCGATATTCGAAATCGCAAAGGCCTGGTCATAAACGTCGACCGTCAACACTCGCGTGCCCGCATTGCCGCCGGTCAGCAGGAAGATGTCGTCGAACTTGTTGAACGTCCAGATAAAGCGCAGCAGAAACAGCACGCTGAGAATGCCCAAAAGCTGCGGCAGCGACAGGTACCAGAATTTCTGGAAGGGCGAGGCGCCGTCCATGTCGGCCGCCTCGTACATATCGGTGTCGATCGACTGCATGCGGGCAAGGATGAACAGGAAGGACAGCGGGAAATAACGCCAGATCTCGAACACCGTCACCATGATCAGCGCCTGCGGGCGTTGGCCAAAAAAGTTGATCGGGCCGTCGGACACGCCCATCTGGATCAACAACGCATTGGCCGAGCCCGAGAACGGATCAAACAGCGTGACCCAGGTGAAGGCCACGGCAATCACCGGCGCAACATAGGGGAAAAGGTAAAGCCCCCGCAAAATGCCCTGACCGGCAAAGCTTTTGTTCAGCAACATGGCGGCGAACAACCCAACCACAAGTGCGCCGATTGTGCCGACCACGGTATAAAACAACGTGGCGTAGAGCACGTCGAAGAACTCGGAGCTGTCGAAGATCCGTGCGAAATTCTTCAGGGTAAAGGTGCCGCTGGTAAGGATGGATTGCGACCTGCCGGTCAGAACGGCCTCTGTGTCACCCAGATCGGGGTCGGCATCCAAAAAGGCTTGGGTCACCGTGACGTCGATTAGCACGTCATCGCGGCGACCGCCTTCAAAGTCGCCCAGGTCACAAAACAGGTCCAGCCTCGTTAACGTACAACGTTCGTCAACCGTGTTGATTGTCAGGTCCGGTGGTAACGTGTCGGCCAAAGTAATCCCGGTGATCGGGCGTTCTTGGCTGGAGTTGCGTATCCGGTACCGGATCGTGGCCGCGTCGCCATCCACCTTTGGACGACCGCGCAACGCTTCGCGTACCACCGGGGTCGGGGCACGAAGGTCGGCCAGTTCAACCGGCTTGAAGCTGATCCAGAAAATCGAAAGCAGGGGCAGGATGACCACCAGAGACACAATCGTGATGGTGGGCAGCAGCATCCCCCAGGCCAGCCGAGCCTCGCGTTTTGCGAGCGGGCCGGTTCCTTTGGGCGGCATGGGATTGGTCATTCTTGGGCTCCGTGGGCCAAAAGTGCCGGGGCGATGAAGGGACCGCCCCGGCCATCACTGAGTTGAACGGCTGCTCAATCAGTTGATCTTGGCAAGCTCTTCGTTCAGCGCTTCGACGGTAGCGGCCGCATCACGGGCCCCGTCGATATACTCGCGCACCAGCTTGTTGATCACCTGCGCGTTGATGATCTTCGAGGCCAGCGACAGCTGCCCCTCGGCAACGCCCCAGCGCTGGGCCACGTCCAGACCACCGACGATCTCGCCGATCATCTCGGGCGCATAAAGCTCGCTCAGCGGCGCCTTGCGGTCCACACCCACGTCCAGCTTCGACCAGGCTTCGGTGAACTTGTCGGCGTCATCCGCGGTGCCTTTGCGGACCGGGAACTTGCCCTCGGGCGCGATCGACAGGGTCTGGGTATAGCCTTCGTCCATCGAGAACTTGACGAAATCGATCGCCGCGTCGGTGTCGGCATCCGACGTGATGCCAAAGTAACGCACGTCACCCCATGCAGCGCCATCCGCGTTCGACGGGCCGGCAAAGTTGGTCACGATACCCGTGGCGGCCGCAAGGTCGCGGCTGGTCGGGTCATCGTTGATGGTGGGCGGGGCACTGTCGCGCAGACCGGCCAGTTCGTCCAGAATGAAGGGCGACCAGATGATCATAGCGGCCTTGCCGGCAAAATACAGCTCGCGCGATTGCTTCCAGTACAGCTCACCCGGAGGCGACGCTTTTGCAACGGCTTTGTAGAAGTCCAGAACTTCGGTGGTTGGGCCGACTTCCAGCGGTTTGAAGCCATCGGCACCAACCGGCGACACACCATTGGCCAGGAACACATGTTCCAGAACCTGGCTCATGAAGTTCTCGTCGATCTTGGTGGCGGCAACAAAGCCGTACATCTCTGGCGGGTTGTGCAGTTTGGCTAGGGCCGCTTCCACCGCGGCATAGGTCGTGGGGGCCGCCAAACCTTCGGCATCAAAGAGGTCTTTGCGATAGACAACCATCTGCGTCCAGCCATCAACCGGTACCGAGGCGACACCGTCGTCAAAGGCCGCCATGGCAACGGCGCCAGGTGCAAAAGTGCCTTCGCCTAGCTCTTCAACCACTTCGGTGGCCGCTTCGGTGTCCAGAATGCCGGCTTCGGCCCAGGGCAGGGCGTATTGCAGCGAATGATAGATCACGTCGGGCAGGTCGCCGGCGGCAAAGGCGGCGGTGGCGCGTGTCCCCAGATCGCTTTCGGTGACCGGGATCACTTCGACCTCGGTACCGGTGGCGGCCTGGAACTGCGCGGCCATCTCTTGCTGTTTGGCCAGGCGTTCGGGCTGTTCTTCGGTGGTCCAGAAGCGGATGGTGTCGGCCGAAACGGCGCCGGCGCCCAGGGCAAGGGCAACGGCGCTGCCAAGCAGCAGACGCGACGTGGCCGAGCGGATTTGAATGGTCATTTTGTCCTCCAACTGTCGTTTTGGAAGGCAATACTTCTCCGCGCGTCGAAACCGCAGTTTCGCCCGTATAGACTTTGTGTCCATTCTGCCGGCATTTTGGCCCCAAAAACCGCGATACGGCATCCCATTTGGGGCGCTAACATGCGCCGGAAAGCATTTCTCCCGCACTCAGCCTATAGGCACAGTTCAAAATTTCGCAAGCTTCATGGTGGAAATTGGCGATAATTTTTGGCCAACCGGTCCAAAATCGAAATTTTCGCGTCATTTTTGAGCGAAACAGCGCGAACGGGCCAGTTCGCCGAAGTAAACCCGCATCCAAATCGGTTTGGATGAAGAAAATCTTATCCGCCCTGGCGCGAAAATCGTCGAGCGAATCTCAGGCAAAGCACCCATATCGGCCGCCCAAAAAGACCAATGGTGGCATGGTTGACGCATCCAATCGCTCTACACGACCCAGGATAATCGAATGGTCGCCACCCGGATACACGGCGTGCCGGATACACTCGAACCGGGCGCTGCAGTTTCGCAGAACGGGGGCTGGCGCGTCGCCGGGTTGTATAGCATCCCGTGGGAAATCTCGCCCGTCGCGAGCAAACCGTGCTGCAAGTTCGGATTGGCATTCCGCCAGCACGTGGATGCAGAAATGCGCAGCCTCGGCAAAATCATCATGGCGGCTGCTGCTTTTGGCGGGGGACCAAAGCACCAGAGGCGGATCCATGGAGACCGAAGCAAAGCTGTTGGCGGTCATGGCCAAGGGCCCGTTCTTGGTAAACGTTGTCACCACGGTAACCCCGGTGGCATAGCGGCCAAGCGCGTCGCGAAAGGCACGCGCATCGGTCGGATTTGGAGTTGATTTGCCCATGAAATCCCCAAAATAGCTTTGCCCAGCAGCATGCAGATTTCACCCGGAAATGCACGGTGGTATTTTGGTTCCGCTGCTGCGCGGCGTTACAAAAGCTTCAATAAACTGCAACAAACTCGTCGCAGCCACCCGATATCCGCCATTTGACTGCGAGATGGGGATCAAATGCTGCTGAGCGTCGAGAACGTCACGAAAACCTTCGGGCAAAATAATGCGGTGGACAGTGCCACCTTCACCGTCGAAAGACCGGCAATGATCGGGATCATCGGTCGGTCGGGTGCCGGCAAATCGACATTCCTGCGTATGATGAACCGTCTGACCGATGCCACATCTGGTGTTCTGAAGTTTGATGGTCGCGATATCTTGCAGCTGAAGGGCGCGGCCAAGCGCGCGTGGCAGTCGGACTGCGCGATGATCTTTCAGCAGTTCAACCTTGTCCCGCGCATGGACGTGGTGTCGAACGTTCTGCACGGCACGCTGAACAAGCGTTCGACTGTTGCGACGATGTTCAACCTGTTCCCGCAGTCAGACATTCACATGGCCATCGAGATCCTCGATCGGCTTGGCATCGCCGAGCAGGCGCCGAAGCGGGCCGAAGCCCTGTCGGGCGGTCAGCAGCAGCGCGTCGCGATTGCCCGCGCCCTGATGCAGGACCCCAAGATCATTCTGGCGGACGAGCCGATTGCCTCGCTGGACCCGATGAACGCGCAGGTGGTGATGGATGCGCTGCGCCGTATCCACGAGGAAGACGGCCGCATGGTCATCGCCAACCTGCACACGTTGGACACCGCGCGGCGCTATTGCGACCGGGTGATCGGCATGCGCGACGGGCGCATCGTGTTTGACGGCACGCCCGATCAGCTGACAACCGGCGCAGCACGCGACATCTACGGTGCCGACGCGTCGTTCTCCGAGGCGGCAACGTCCACCTCGATCGACGCGCTGGAAGGCGTGCCCGCCTGACCCCACGAGTTTTCATCAGCCTCGGGGGGAGAAATCTCCGGGGCCATAACCAACCTGGAGAGAGAGACGATGAAAAAATTGATCGCTGCCGCACTGGCAACCACTGCACTGGCCGCCCCGGCATTTGCCGACGGCCACGCCATCACCGAGTTCCGCATCGGTCTGCTGGGCGGCGAAAACGCTCAGGACCGTCTGAACAACAACGAGTGCCTGCGCGCTTACACCGAAGAAACGCTGGGTGTTGAAACCAAGCTGTTCGCTCCGGCCGACTATGCCGGTGTTATCCAAGGCCTGGTTGGCGGCACGCTGGACATGGCATGGCTGGGCGCGTCGTCCTATGCTGCGACCTTCCTGCAGAACCCCGACGCTGTTGAGCCGGTACTGGTTAAGATCAACCTGGACGGTTCGTATGGCTACCACTCGATCGGTTTTGCCCGCAAAGACAGCGGCATCGACTCGATCGACGCAATGGCCGGCAAAGTGTTCGGCTTTGGCGACCCCAACTCGACCTCGGGCTACCTGATCCCCTCGATCGAGATCCCGCAGTACAAAGACGGCATCACCATGGAATCGGGTGACTACTTTGGTGAAGTTAAATTCACCGGTGGCCACGAGCAGACCATCGTTGCTGTAAACAACGGTGACATCGACGGCGGCGTAACCTGGGCCGACGGTCAGGGTGACTGGGAAGACGGCTACAACTCGGGCGCTCTGCGTCGCGCTGTTGACGCTGGCCTGGTTGACATGAACGACCTGGTTCAGATCTGGAAGTCGAAGCCGATCCCCGAAGGTCCGATCGTTCTGCGTAAGTCGCTGCCGGCTGACGTAAAAGAGAAAATGATCGCCCTGGTTGACGGCCTGCACGAAGCCGACGCCGATTGCGCCTATGGCGTTGCTGCTGGTGAATCGCTGGGCTTCGACCCGATCACCCACGACGCTTACGTTTCGGTTATCGAAGCACGTAAAGCAAAGTCGAACTAAGCTTCGCTGATTTTGCGCGGGTCCCGCTCAGGGGCCCGCGTTTCTTATTTTCCGGGCAGTAAAATGGCAGATATCACCCAATCGACAGGGGCAAACCCACCTTCTGTGGGCCAGGTCCAACAGGGCTATATGGCGCAACTGCGCCAACGGCAGCTTTATTCCGGGGTGACCCTGCTGGTCTTTGTGCTGGTCATGGTGTCCGGCTTCAACTTGGCCGCGGACCGCAATGGCGGATCCTTCTGGGGCGGGCTGAAGAACTTTTTTGACTACCCTTCCGAAGTGGTGGGCGAGGCCGCGGAGAAAGCCGCCGAGCTGCCCGCGCATTTCAAGACATTCTTTCCGGCGCTGGTCGAGACGATCAACATTGCCGGCGTATCGACGCTGATCGGCGCTTTGCTGGCGATTATGCTGTCGCTGCTGTCGACCCGCGGCTTGGCACGCTGGCCGCGCATGATCTTCTTTTTCCGCCGTGTCATGGACATCATGCGCGCGATCCCCGAGATCGTGATTGCGCTGATCCTGATCTTTGTGCTGGGCGGTGGCCCGGTTCCGGCGATGATCGCGATTGCCTTTCACACCACCGGTGCGCTGGGCAAACTGTTTTCCGAGGTTAACGAAAACGCCGACCTGAAACCGGTGGACGGGTTGTCGTCGGTTGGCGCCAACTGGACGCAACGCATGATGCTGGGCGTGGTGCCGCAGGTCGCGCCGAACTGGCTGAGCTATGCCTTGCTGCGGTTCGAGATCAACATCCGCGCCTCGGCCATTCTGGGCTTTGTGGGTGCTGGCGGTCTGGGCTACGAGCTGAAAAACGCCATCAGCTGGGGGCAGGGCAAGTTTGACGAAGCCGGCGCGATTTTCCTGCTGCTGTTTCTCACCATCGTGGTGGTGGATCAGGTGTCCAGCCACTTCCGCAACAAGCTGACCCACGGGTCGGCAGGGGGGCACTAAGATGGCCGATCTCAGCGCACATTACACCGCTGCCGACAAATTGTTCCTGCGCAAGCGTATGTGGAATTTCGGCCTGCCGGCCTTGGTTCTGGCCTATCTGGTCTATGTCTTCTTTGCGTTCGACGTGCCCGCTCTGGTCGAAAAGGCCAGTGCCCAGAACGCGAAAAGCTTGGTCACCGACATGTACAGCCACAAGGTGCACGTGACCCGTGACAACCGCAACGGCGAGGTTGGCGTCGCCATCGAGGGCGAGAAAAAGGGCCGCTATCCCGAAGGCACGGCGCCTGAATGGGTGAGTTTGGGCGAAGAAACGGTGATCGAGCTGGGCGATGGCCATGTGGTCATCTACGGCCCCGAAACGATCTCGTACGATATCCCCGGCTATGGTCTTGTCACTGCGACGCCGAAACGGTCGTCGGGCGTGAACGCGACCTTCCCCGAAGGCCGCCTGCCGAATTGGATCAACGCCTCGAAGAACCGCGTGGCGATCGAGACCGAGGCCGGCCGCCTGACCGTCACCCGCAACAAGACCGAGGTCTTCCGCTATTTCACCGGGTGGGAGCTGTTCTTCTTCACCCTCGACAGCCCCTATCACGGGCTGGGTTTCGGCGCGCTGATGGGCAAAGCCTTCAGCGGCGAGGCCGGCGCGATCCTCAGCGATTTCTGGAACAACCCGATGTGGCTGCACAAAGACGTGGCCTGGGCGATTTTCGAGACCATCCTGATGGCGTTCCTTGGCACGTTCGGCGCCGCCGTGGTGGCGCTGCCGCTGTCGGTTCTGGCCGCCAAGAACTTTGCCAAGGTTCTGGCCGTGCGCTTTGCCATCCGCCGCGTCTTTGACTTCATCCGCGGGGTCGACAGCCTGATCTGGACGATCATCCTGACCCGCGCCTTTGGCCTTGGGCCGCTGACCGGCGCGCTGGCGATGCTGATCACCGACACCGGCACCTTCGGCAAGATGTTCTCGGAGGCGCTGGAAAATGTCGACAACAAGCAGATCGAAGGTCTGCAGTCGACCGGTGCGCGCCCCGCACAGCGCTTCCGCTTTGGGGTTATCCCGCAGATCACGCCGGTGCTGCTCAGCCAGGTGCTGTATTTCCTGGAATCCAACACCCGCTCGGCCACGATCATCGGCGCCATTACCGGCGGTGGTATCGGGCTGTTGCTGACGCAGGCCATCATCACCCAGAAAGACTGGGAAGAGGTCACCTATTACATCGTTCTGGTCGTGCTGATGGTGATGCTGATGGACCAGGTGTCGGGCTGGCTGCGCCGCCGCCTGATCAAAGGCGATGAATCGGGCCATTAAGCCCTTTCGCGTTCTAGAAGAAATCTCCGCCGAAGGCTGACCCCTTCGGCGGACGAAGGAGCCCCACCCATGCCCCGCCTGTCGGCCGAAACCCCGTTTCTGCACCCCGATGTCAGCCTGACCGAGACCACCTGCGGTGCCTATGTCGAGATCGGCAAAGGCGCGCGCGTGGCCTATTCGGCGTTTGGCGATTACAGCTATTGCGACCAATATGCCGACATTGCCAACACCACCATCGGCAAGTTCGCCAATATCGCCAGCTTCACCCGCATCGGCCCCACCGATCACCCGCTGCACACCGCGTCGCTGCACCATTTCCTGTATCGGTCCTCGGATTACTGGGACGATGTTGACCACGATGACAGCTTCTTTAACCATCGCCGTTCGCGCCGCACCACAATCGGCCACGACACCTGGATCGGCCACGGCGCCATCATCCGGCCCGAAGTGACTATCGGCCACGGGGCCGTTGTGGCCGCCGGTGCGGTGGTCACAAAGGACGTCCCTGATTACACGATTGTCACGGGATTGCCCGCCAAACCGATGCGCGAACGGCAGCCGCGTGAGATTGCCCAGCGTTTGATTGACCTTGCTTGGTGGGACTGGTCGCATGATCAGTTGCGCATTGCCCTGCCGGAATTCCGCAGCCTGCCTGCCGAAGAGTTTTTGCGCCGCTACGAAAGCTGAAGCGGGAATCAAAAAAGGGGATGGCAACCATCCCCCGATCTTTTGAAATATCCGGTCACCCCCAGGGGCACAACAACCTTGTGATTTGTCTAGCCCACCTTGGTAACGGGCATGTGACGAGCGCGAGGAAAAGCGTTATTCTGCAGCCATTTCCAAGGTTGCGATCCGTCCGGCAAACCGATGTGCGGCTTCGCCGGCAAGGAAGCTGAGCCGCCCGGCCGAGATTGTCATTTCAATCTGACGCGTTTCCTCGTTCACCACGCAAAGGTCGGCCCGCTTGCCATAGTCCAGGCGACCGCGATCCGGCAGACGCAGGATTTCGGCGGGTTTTTCTGAGATCAGAGCCCAGGCTTTGGGCAGGTCAAGATAACCATGATCCACCAGATACCAGGCGGCGTTCGAAAGGGCGGGATAGTAGTAGTCGGAAACCAACGCGTCACACAGACCCTGCGAGATGAGGTCAATCGCGGCCACATTGCCCGATTGCGAGCCACCACGTACCACGTTGGGCGCGCCCATCAGAACGGGATCGTTCATTGCTTTGGCTGCGGCGGCGGCGCGACGCGAGGTCGGAAACTCGGCAATTCGCGCCCCGATCATAGAGTATCGCTCGCGCGTTTCTCCATCAGGATCGTCGTGGCTGCCATAGACGACACCCAGCGTATCAAAGCTTTCGGCCAGATCGCACAGGTGACGTGGCACATCACCTGCGCGCGCATGGGCAGCGTTGACGAGCTCCATATGCTCTTCTGGCGTGCGGCCAGCTTGCTTGGCCCACAGGTACAGGTTTTCGGGTTTTTCGCGCGCCAGTTCGACCGCTTCGTCCAAGTGGTTGTTAAACACCACATAGTCGATTCCGTGTTGGCGTATGGCCGCCAGCAAACGCGGGCCGCTGTCCACAAGGTGCGTTTCGCATCGCACCTGCAAACGCAAATCTGTCAGGGCATGCCTGCGATAGGTGGCCAGCGCCCCCATAACAGCCTCGGCGTGGTCCGGGCCACGGTGTCCACCTTCCCAGGACCAGCTTTGTGCCAGCCATGCGGTTGTAACACCGTTTGTCGCGGCGTCGCGGTCAGTCGATGTCAGTCCGATGCTCAGGTCAAACGGAGCGGTGGGTCGCGGCGCGACATGCCGTTCGAATGCGTCGCCGTGCAGGTCAATGATACCGGGCAGGATCAGGTAGCCGGACAGATCTACCTCGGGCAGGGGGCCCTTGGTGATGCGGCCGTCGGCCACGGACAGCGAGCGCTGTTGAAGCGCGCCGTCACGAAGGATTTTTGCGCCTGTAAAGCGCAAAGGGCTGAGAAACTGAACCATAGCTCTGCTCGAAACCTGAATACGGGTTTTTGCTGTGGATAAAGCTATTCTGTATCGCGTTTATGACAGTTTCGGCCTTAAATGCCTATTCTGGCGAAACAATCAGGCTGATGCGGTCGCCGACAAACCAAGTGCGGCCATATTCTATAGGTTGATTTTTAGAATCAATATTCACGCCAGTCGTGCGTAAAATCGGATCGCCCTCGCGGATGCGCAGGCGCGTGGCTTGCGCCGCCGAGGCGGATTTTGCCGTCAGTCGCGTATGGGCGCGGGTATAATCTGCTACACCTGAGCGCTTAAGTGCCTGTGTAATGGATCCCGTTGCTTCGATATTTTGCAGGATATCCGGAAAGCGCTCAGCGGAAAAAACGTGCCGCGACAAGGCAATTGGCGTGTCTTGCTGCATGGCCAACGTCTCTGCCACATGCACGAGGTCTCCTTCTGCAAGTTCCAGCGCTTCGGCCTCGGCCCGGTTTGGCGCGCGCTTTTCCAGCAGCAAGATTTCGCGCCAGGAAGATTTCCCAGCTTGAGCGATATTCTGCGAAAACCTCACACGACGCCCCAGCGGGTAGTCGGTGGGGGTGGAGGCAACAAACACGCCCGCGCCGCGCCGGGAATGCACCAGCCCGCTTTCGTTCATGTCCTGCAATGCGCGGCGCACCGTGTGGCGGTTAACCTGAAATCGCCGTGACAATTCTGCCTCGGTCGGCAGCCGGTCGCCCGGCTTGTAATGCCCGTTCGCAATCTCGCTGGTCAAAGACATCGCGATAGATTTCCAAAGCGGTGTGTTGGCCATGTGTCACCAAAGTTTCACGTTCTGGGGGCTTGTCCGACTCAGGGTGGATTCGCTAATATTTGTCTAGTTGTATAGTTAAACCGACAAATCGGCAAGAAGTCTAGATGATCAAAATCGACACACGACAAGAATGGATGAGCCTTCTGGCCAAGTCGCCCAAGGGCGTACTTTCAACGTTGGTGGACGCGTTGGGTGCGGCGCCCAGTTTCAGCTGGCTGCGTGCGCCCGAGATTGGCGGTGTCATGGTGCGCGGCCGAGCAGGTGGCACCGGCGCAGCGTTTAACATGGGTGAAATGACGATCACGCGCTGCACTCTGAAACTGGAAGAAAGCGGTGTTGTGGGTCATGCCTATGTGCAAGGGCGGGACAAGGACCACGCACGTAATGTTGCGTTGGTGGATGCGCTTTTGCAGACCGAGCGGGCTGCTGACATACGCGCAAGTGTTTTGACGCCGCTTGCGGCCGACATGACAACACGGCGCAACACCCGTGCGGCAAAAGCCGCGGCAACGAAGGTGGACTTCTTCACTTTGGCCCGAGGGGAGGACTGACCGATGCAGGAAACGTCGCTGACCGGTGGTTTTACAGATGCCCCAATCGATGCAGCCCATGCCTTTCGTGCAGCGCTGACGGTTATGGCCGAGCCGGGCAAGATTGCCGAACTGTCCGGAGCAGAGCCGCCCGCGCCGATGTCTGTTGCTGCCGGCACGCTGTTGCTGACGCTGGCAGATAGCGAAACACCGGTCTTTCTGGCGCCGACGCATGACAACCAGGATATTCGCGATTGGATCACGTTCCATACGGGCGCTCCGATCGTATCAGCAGAAAAGGCAATGTTTGCAATTGGTGGTTGGTCGGCCCTGCAACCGACGGTGCGCTTTGCCATTGGCGAGCCCGAGTATCCGGATCGTTCCGCAACACTGATTATCGAGATGCCCGAGCTGTCGAATTCTGGTGCAACCCTGCGCGGGCCGGGGATCAAGGACACGCGCCAGTTCCAGTTGCCGGACACAGCTGCCTTTCAGGCAAATCAATCCATGTTCCCGCTGGGTCTGGATTTCTTCTTTTGCGCCGGGTCGCAGGTTGCGGCCCTGCCGCGCACAACGCTGGTGGAGGGTGCCTGATGTATGTTGCTGTCAAGGGTGGTGAGCGCGCCATTGAAAACGCCCACGACTGGCTGGCCGAGGAACGCCGAGGCGACCCGTCGGTGGCCGAGCTGAGCGTGGCGCAGATCCGCGAGCAGATGACGCTGGCGGTGAACCGGGTGATGGCCGAGGGCTCGCTTTACGACGCCGATCTGGCCGCGCTGGCGATCAAGCAATCGCGCGGTGATCTGATCGAGGCGATTTTTCTGATCCGCGCCTATCGCACGACGCTGCCGCGCATTGGCCATTCAAGCCCGATTGAAACCGGCGACATGCGGTGCGACCGGCGGATCTCGGCCACGTTCAAGGACGCGCCGGGCGGGCAGGTTCTGGGCCCGACCTTCGATTACACGCACCGTCTGCTGGATTTCAAACTGGCCGCCGATGGCGAGTTGCCTCAGGCCGCAACCGCCGAAGCGCCCGACGCTGCCACGCCGCATATCACCGCGATCCTGAACCGCGACGGCTTGATCCAGACCGAGGACACGCCCGACGGCGAAGATACCCCGCCCGACCTGACGCGCGAGCCGCTGGAATTTCCGGCCAACCGCCCGCTGCGCCTGCAATCGCTGACACGCGGCGACGAGGGCTTTGTGCTGTCGATGGCCTATTCAACGCAGCGCGGCTATGGCCGCAACCACGCCTTTGTCGGTGAACTGCGCGTCGGCCAGGTGGCGGTGGAAATGGACATCCCCGAGCTGGGCTTTGCCATTGATATCGGCGAGATCACCGTGACCGAATGCGAGACGGTGAACCAGTTTGCCGGCTCAAAGACCGAACCGCCGCAGTTTACCCGCGGCTATGGCCTGACCTTCGGACATCTGGAGCGCAAGGCGATCTCGATGGCGCTGGTGGACCGGGCGTTGCGGGTGGAAGAGTTGGGCGAAGACAATGTCGGCGCTCCGGCGCAGGACGAAGAGTTTGTGCTCAGCCACTGCGACAACATTCAGGCCACGGGGTTTTTGGAGCATATCAAGCTGCCCCATTACGTGGATTTCCAGGCCGAGCTGGAGCTGGTGCGGAAGTTGCGGACCGAAGCGATGGAGGCCAAAGCCGCCAGAGAGGCGGCCGAGTGATGGGCTTAATTGTCGCCGGAGTCCACAAGGTGAGCGGGCAACAGCACGACCATGGCTTCGCGGATCAGAAGAACGGCAAGGGCCGAATAGGCGAGTTGATCGAAAGTAATGGTGGAAAACAGATCCATAGAATGCACTCCTCACGCAACTTGGGACGTGTTTGGCAGATGAATAGGGCGGGAAAATGACGCAATCTGGTCAATATAATTTTGCGTATCTGGACGAGCAGACCAAGCGGATGATCCGCCGGGCGCTGTTGAAAGGCTTGGCGATCCCCGGCTATCAGGTACCCTTTGCCAGCCGCGAGATGCCCATGCCCTATGGCTGGGGCACAGGCGGGGTACAGGTCTCGGCCGCGTGCCTGACGCCGGATGACCGGCTGAAGGTGATCGATCAGGGCGCCGATGACACCACCAACGCGGTGTCGATCCGCAAGTTCTTTCAGCGCACCGCAGACGTCGCTGTAACCGAGGATACAACCGACGCCACATTGATCCAGACCCGCCACCGCATCCCCGAGACGGAGCTTGCCGAGGGGCAGATCCTTGTCTACCAGGTGCCGATCCCGGAACCGCTGCGGTTTTTGGAGCCGCGCGAGACCGAAACGCGCAAGATGCACAGCCTCGAGGAATACGGGCTGATGCATGTGAAGCTGTACGAAGACATCGCGCGCCACGGTCAGATCGCCACGTCCTATGCCTATCCGGTGAAGGTGCAGGGGCGTTACGTGATGGACCCGTCGCCGATCCCGAAATTCGACAACCCCAAGATGGAGATGGCCGCCATTCAGCTGTTCGGCGCCGGGCGCGAACAACGCATCTATGCGCTGCCGCCCTATACAGACGTGGTCAGCCTCGATTTCGAGGACCACCCGTTCGAAGCCACCAAGGCCAATCACAGCTGCGCGCTTTGCGGCGCGTCCGACAGCTATCTGGACGAGGTCATCACCGATGATCAGGGCACCCGGATGTATGTGTGTTCCGACACCGATTATTGCGCCACGCGGCGTGCCCAAGGTCATGTCGGCCTGCAGGGTGTGCCTTTGGAGGATAACGCAGCATGACACCTCTTTTGAAAGTCGAAAACATAAACAAGTTCTACGGCGGGCGGATCGGCTGTGCCGATGTGTCGTTCACGCTTTATCCGGGCGAGGTGATGGGGATCGTAGGGGAAAGTGGCTCGGGCAAGTCGACGCTGCTGAACTGTCTGGCCGGACAACTAGAGCCCGATGGCGGCCGGGTGATGTTCGACACCCGCGCCGAGGGTATGAAGGACACCGTGTCGATGTCCGAGCCGGAACGCCGGATGCTCGGCCGCACCGACTGGGCCTTTGTGCACCAGAACCCGCGCGACGGGCTGCGCATGGGCGTCAGCGCCGGCGGCAATGTGGGCGAGCGGCTGATGGCCGTGGGCGCGCGCCACTACGGCGACATTCGCGGCAAGGCCGTCGATTGGCTGGACCGGGTCGAGATCGCCGAGGACCGGGTGGATGACCGCCCCAGCGCCTTTTCCGGCGGCATGCAGCAGCGGTTGCAGATCGCCCGCAACCTTGTGACGGGCCCGCGCCTTGTGTTCATGGACGAGCCGACCGGGGGCCTTGATGTTTCGGTTCAGGCGCGCCTCTTGGACCTGCTGCGCGGCCTGGTGCGTCAGATGGGGCTGAGCGCCATTATCGTGACCCACGATCTGGCCGTTGTGCGCCTGTTGGCGGACCGGTTGATGGTGATGAAATCGGGCCATGTGGTGGAAACCGGCCTGACCGATCAGGTGTTGGACGACCCGCAGCACGCGTATACGCAGCTGCTGGTCTCGTCGGTGCTGCAGGTCTGAGCGCCGGAGGCGCCATGCCCCCGGTCACCCCAAGTATATTTGGACGAAGTTGAAGCCATGATTGAAATTCGAGACCTCGAAAAATCCTTTACCCTGCACAATCAGGGCAGTGCTGTGATCCCTGTGATGGCTGGCGGCGAATTGTCGGTTGCAGCGGGCGAATGTGTTGCGCTGATTGGCGCCTCGGGCGCGGGCAAGTCGACCATGATGCGGATGATTTATGGCAACTACCTTGCACAAGGTGGATCGATTCTGGTGAACGGGGTTGATGTCGCCAAGGCCGAACCACGTGAGATCTTGGAATTGCGGCGCGAGGTGCTGGGATATGTCAGCCAGTTCTTGCGCGTGGTGCCGCGCGTATCAACCTTGGACGTGGTTGCCGAGCCTTTGCTGAATGTTGGTAGTGACATGGAGCAGGCACGTGACCGCGCGCGCGCGTTGCTGAAGCGTTTGAATATTCCGGAACGGTTGTGGGGGTTGTCGCCGACAACCTTTTCGGGCGGCGAACAGCAGCGTGTGAACATCGCACGCGGCTTTGCCTATGACTATCCTGCGCTTTTGCTGGACGAGCCAACTGCCAGTCTGGACGCCACCAACCGAGAGGTCGTGTTGAGCCTGATTGAGGAAGCCAAGGCGCGCGGAGCGGCGATTGTCGGCATTTTCCACGACGAAGCTGCACGCAACCGTGTGTGCGACCGCGAAGTGGACGTGACCGAATTCACGCCAAGGGCGGCCTGAGGCCATGCCGGGGCGCTTATACGCCATTGTGGGGCCATCAGGGGCGGGTAAGGACACGCTGATGGAGGCCGTGGCGCCGCATCTGCCGGGTCTGGTGATGGCGCGGCGCGTGATCACTCGGCCCGCAGCGGCAGGGGGCGAAGATTTCGACGGGGTGAGTGAGACCGAGTTTGACCGCCGCCTTGCCGCCGGTGATTTTGCGCTGCATTGGGCCGCGCATGGTCTGCGTTATGGGGTGCCGATAAGCATCGAAGAAGACATGGCCGCAGACCGCGACGTGGCCTTTAACGGTTCACGCGCGGCACTGGCCGAGGCCGCCGCACGGTACCCGTCGCTACGTGTTTTGCACATAACTGCCAAGATTGAGGTTCTGGCCGAACGCCTTGCCGCGCGTGGCCGCGAAACCGCCGAAGATATTGCCGCCCGTCTGCGCCGGGCCGATACGGGCCTGCCGCAGGGCCTGAAGGTGATCACCATCGACAATTCAGGAGACCTGCAGGATGCCGTGAACGCCCTGCTGACCGCGTTTCACCCGGAAAGGACGTAGCGGTGCAATTGGTGGAACCGCCCATCGTCGGCCTCGCCGAACAGACACAGGTCACGAACAACGAATGGTTCGGGCAGAATGGGCTCGACAACGGGACGCAAAGCAGCCTCGACCGGTTCAACGTCGTCGGCCTCCAAACGGCCGCTCAGCGTCAGGTGAAAGCGGAATTCTTCCATCACGTAGGGATAGCCCCAGCGTGCCAACAACGCACGTTGTGTGTCCGACAACGAGGCGGGGCGTCGGCGCGCCACTTCGTCGGGCGATGGCGGAGAGCGGAATTCGTCCAGCTCGCGCACGATGTGGCTGGCCAACAAGGCCAACTCGGTGACCGAACCTTTTGGCGTCAATGCAAGAAAATGGCCCAGCCGCGACAACACCAGCCCGTCCAGCGTGACCGGCGCAAGGGCGCGGGCAAGATTTTGCATCTCGGTGTGCAACCCGTCAATCGTCTTGCCCTCGGCCAGAAAGAAGGGCGGTTTGATCGTGCCGTGAAACCCGTATTTTCGAGGGGTTGCGGTGATCTCTTCGGCCGGTGCGGGCAGACCTGCGGGTTGCAACTGCGCGGTTTCAACCCCGGCCACAGCATCCCATCCCAGCCATTCGGCCCCGAACGTGGCCAGCGGGCCCGGCTCGGGAGCATAATAAATTGCGTAACGCCTGTAGTTTTCCATGACACCCCATGTATGTCGGCCCCGCAACAACTGCGTGACAGCCGCGTATATCCTTTCCTTAGACGGAGATCCGCATGACCGCCCAGATTTTTGCCAATGCCCAGATCGTTTTGCCCACCGAAACCCTGCGCGGCGCTCTGGTGGTTGAGGATGGCCGTATCACGGCGATCGACACGGGTGAACAGGTGGCTGATGGGGCGCAGGATTGCGAGGGCGACCTGCTGATGCCCGGCCTGATCGAACTGCACACCGATAACCTGGAGCGGCATATTCAACCGCGTCCCAAAGTGGACTGGCCCCATGCCAGCGCGATCCTTGCCCATGACGCGGAACTGGCCAGCGTCGGGATCACCACGGTGTTTGACGCGATGCGCGTTGGCTCCATTCCCACAGGCAAGGGGCGCTATCTGAAGTATGCGCGGGGTCTTAGCCGCGAGTTGCTGGACCTGCGCGAGCGTGAAGCGCTGCGGATCAGCCATTTCCTGCATCTGCGGGCCGAGGTCTGCTCGGAAACGCTGGTCGAGGAGATGGCCGAGTTCGGCCCCGATGACCGCGTAGGGATCGTCAGCCTGATGGACCACACGCCCGGCCAGCGGCAGTTCCGCGATATCAGCAAGTTGAAATCCTACGTAATGGGCAAGAACAACCTGACCGAAGATGAGTTCGCCGACCATGTCGCCAATCTGAAAGACATGCGCGACCGGCTGGGGGATCAGCACGAGGCCGCCGCAGTGGCCGAGGCCGCGCGTTATGGCGCCTATCTGGCCAGCCACGACGACACCACGCGGGCGCATGTCGAAACCTCGGCGGGGTATGGCGTGAAGCTGGCCGAGTTTCCCACCACGGTCGAGGCCGCGCTGGCTTGCCACAACCACGGAATTGCAGTGATGATGGGGGCGCCCAACCTGATCCGGGGCGGAAGCCATTCGGGCAATGTCGCCGCCCACGAACTTGCCGAAAAGGGGCTGCTGGACATCCTGTCGTCGGATTACGTGCCTTCGGCGCTGATTATGGCGGCGGTGATGCTGGGCGATCTGTGGGACGACATGGCGCGCGGGATTGCCACCGTGACCAAGGCACCGGCTGACGCCACCGGCCTGTCAGACCGGGGGCGGATCGCGATTGGCGCCCGCGCCGATCTGGTGCGTCTGCGCCGCGTGGATGGCACCCCAATGGTACGCGAAACCTGGGTTCAGGGGCGCCGGGTGGCTTAACCGCGCCGCGCGTCCATCATGGGTTTCATGGGGGCAAGGTCGTAGCCGCCGCCCGCTGCGGCCGAAATCAATGCGTCGGATTCCGTGGACCGTGCCATGGACAATGCCCAAATGGTGGTCGATCGGGTGCCCGACCGGCAATAGGCCAGAACCGGACCTTCTGCGCTGTCCATCACCGCGTCAAATGCGGCCTGAGTTTCAGGTGAAATCATGCCAGCAAAGGGCACCAGGTGAAAGGTCAGCCCGGCGGCTTTGGCTGCGGCAGCCATTTCGTCGCTGCCGGTCTGATCTGGCGCTTCGCCGTCTGGGCGATTGCAAATCAGTGTTTTGTAGCCAGCATCGGCAATAGCAGGTAGGTCGGTCGCCTCGATCTGCGGGGCGGCGGAAAACTCGGGCGTGATGACGCGGATATCCATGGCGGCAAACTTTCAAACTGGGGCGTTGCGCTGACCCTAGCGCAAATGCCCCGCTGCGCAAGCCCGCCTGGTCAGTTCTGCGTGAGCAAGTGTGGCAGTTGGGCGAAATCGCCGAAAGCCACGGTATGGGGGATCTGGGCCACCGGGGTTTTGCGATACCCTTCGGTGAACAGAAAGAATGGCTGCGCTGCGTTTTGCGCGGTTTCGGCATCAACTTCGCTGTCACCAACATAGGCGCAGGCATCAGCGCCAAGCCCATCCATCGCGGCGCGCAGCATCGCGGGGTCGGGTTTGCGCGTTGGCAGGCTGTCACCGCCGATCACCGCGGCAAAGAACCCGTCCAGTTCAAGATGCTGCAGAATGGCGCGGGCGGGGCCGTGCGGTTTGTTGGTGCAGATGGCCATAGGGGTGCCCTGGGCCTGCAAGGCGCGCAACGCGGTCAGAACACCGGGGTAGGGACGGCTGAGCGCCGCGTCGCCCCGGTGCATATGGCGCGCCACATCCGCAGTCAGCGCGGCGTGATCGGCCATGTCCAGGCCGGTGGCGCCGATCACCCGCTCGACCAGTTTAGAGACGCCGTTGCCGACAAACGACGTCACGGTGGCCAGGTCCAGCGCTGCCTTGCCCTGCTCGGCCAGCATCGCGTTTGCGGCGGCGGCGATATCCGGCGCGCTGTCGATCAGCGTGCCGTCCAGGTCGAAAATAACGGGGGTCATGGTTTCCACTTGATCGAACACCCCATCGACGGGATCTGATCTTGCGGCCCGCTGCCGGTCTGGGCGATCTGCTTCATGGCCTCGTACAGGTCACGTCGCAGGTCTTCCGGCCCGGCCTCGCGCCGCGATGCGTCCAGCCGCCCGCGATATTGCAGGCCAAGTTCGGCATTGAACCCAAAGAAATCGGGTGTGCACGCGGCGTCAAAGGCGCGTGCGACGGATTGGCTTTCGTCGTGCAGATACGGGAAGGTGAAGCCTTTGGTTTCGGCCATTTTCACCATGTTCTCAAAGCTATCCGCCGGATAGCTTTGGGCGTCGTTCGAACAGATGGCGGCAACACCAACCCCCAGGGCCTGCATGTCGCTTGCGTCACGCAAGATACGGTCGAGCACCGACAGCACATAGGGGCAGTGGTTGCAAATGAACATGATCAGCGTGCCATTGGGCCCGGCCAGATCGGCCAACCGATAGGTCTTGCCGTCGGTGGCAGGCAACGAGAATTCGGGCGCCGGCCAGTCAAAGTCGCAGACGGGTGGGGTGACGGCCATGGTTATGCTCCTTCTGCGGCGGCGCGGATCGCGCGGATATTGTCGCCATAGGGGGCGGTATTGTCCGCGCTGCCACCGCGGAAGACGGCCGAGCCGGCCACCAGAACATCCGCCCCGGCCCCGGCGACCATAGGGGCGGTGGTTGGGTCAACACCGCCGTCGATCTCGATATGGATGGGCCGGTCGCCGATCATCGCGCGCAACGCGGCGATCTTGGTGGTCATGTCGATGAATTTCTGTCCGCCGAAACCGGGGTTCACGGTCATCACGCACACAAGGTCGGTCAGGTCCAGCACGTGTTGCACCGCCTCGGCGGGGGTGGCGGGGTTCAGCGCCACGCCGGCCTTCATGCCGGCGGCGCGAATGGCCTGCAGCGTGCGGTGGATATGGGGGCCGGCCTCGACATGCGCGGTCAAGATATCGGCGCCCGCTTCGGCATAGGCATCGATGAACGGGTCCACCGGGGTGATCATCAGATGCACATCCATGACCGTTTTTACGTGCGGGCGAAAGGCTTTGACCGCGGGCGGTCCAAAGGTCAGGTTCGGCACGAAATGGCCATCCATCACGTCGATATGAACCCAATCGGCGCCCTCGGCCTCGATGGCGCGGATCTCGGCGCCGAAACTGGCGAAATCGGCGGCCAGGATCGATGGGGCGATCTTGATGGAACGGTCAAATGTCATGGGGCTCCTCCGCGTGAACATCTGCGCCAAGGTCTAGCGGGTCAGATCACCAACAGCAAGCAACCCAGAATGATGGGAACCGGCAACGATACGATGTGGCGGATCGCGGTGAACCTGCGCCCCATAAACGACATCTCGTAGGCCAGCGCACGGTTGAAATTGAAAATACACCATGCGGTGACATAGGCCATCAGCGGGGCCAACGCAGCACCGGCTTTCAAAGCCGAGGCTCCTATGGCAAAGGCGACGAACGGTCCGCCCGGGGTCAGCGCACCCAACAAGGTGGCAAAGAGGACACCCGTTACCCCGGCGCTTTCACCAAAGAAACGCTCAACCTGGTCTACGGGCAGCAGCGCGGCCAAAAACCCGGCACCGATGAGCCCCGCAAAGATGCGCGGGACCATGAACGTAGTTGTTTGCTTGGTGCGGGTGAAAATGTCAGGCAACGCGTCCGGCTGCGTTCGCGACAGGTGGCGCAGCATGGTCGCCGCACCGATGGCCAAAAGGATGGTCCCGATCAGGATATTCACGGGGCGAAGTCCTTCCACAATTTGCGCGTGGCAAGTCCCAGCAATATCGGGAATGGCAGGCAAAGCACAAAGCGCAGGGCAACGATGTCGGCTGGCAAAAAAGAGAGCTCCCAAATGAGCGTGCGGTTAAGACCCAGCAACACCCAACCCGATACAATCGCGATACCAGCGCCAAGATCTGCCCCCGCCGCCATCAGGCCAAGGGCCAGGGGATAAGTCACCGAAGGGCCGCCGGGAATGATCGCACCGGCCGCTGCAGCAATGGCAAGGCCGCGCCAGCCGCTTTCAGGGCCGATTGCTGCGGTGATCCTGTCACGAGAAATCAGGAAGGGCAGCGCCGAGGCGATCAGCACACCGGCGACAATTTTTGGCATCAAGGCCGCAGCAAAGACCACCTCATGTCCGAGGATCTGCCAGAAGACGTCCGGGCCTTTCAAAAACCAAACCCCGATTGCACCTGCCACCCCCAACGCGATCAGGAAGATCAGGCTGCCGTCCACCAGCTTTCGCGGGGTCGAAGAGCCAGGGAGAGTTGAATTCTTGGCCATGCCCGTCATGTGCCAGTTGCGTTTGCTTCTGGCAAGCGCTCGCTGGCAAACAGGGGCAAGATTGCTGTTGACAATATGTTTTTAATCATAAAAAACTCCTTGAGAGAGGAGAACCCCATGCCGACGACCCCGATTCTTCAATTCGGAACCAGCCGATTCCTGCAGGCGCATGCAGATTTATTTGTGTCCGAGGCAATGGATCGTGGTCAGGCGTTAGGACCGATAACAGTGGTACAAACCAGTGGTTCGGCAGACCGGGCGCACAGGGTTCGGGCCCTGGCGGCGCAAGGCGGGTTTCCGGTGCGAATCCGGGGTGTTCAAAGCGGCACGTTGATCGATGAAGAGCGGAACGTGCGCAGCGTTGCCCGCGCCTTGTCCACGCGGACCGACTTGAATGAAGTGCAACGTATTATGGTGGAAGAAGCGCAAATCATCCTGTCCAACACTTCGGACGCGGGGTTTCGCCCAACATCGGCGGACAATGGGCCCGTCTTTGATCAGGCGATGTCGTTTCCTGCCAAGCTGACCCATCTGCTTTTTGCGCGCTTTCGGGCGGGCGGCAACCCCATTCAGGTGATGCCGGCAGAATTGGTGACAAGAAACGGAGACGTGTTGCGTGGGCTGGTGCGCGAGATCGCAGCACCGTTGTCCAACGAGTTTGACGCGTGGATCGACAGCAACGTGACCTTTGTCAATTCGCTGGTGGATCGGATTGTTTCGGAACCCATTGACCCAGCGGGCGCCGTGGCAGAACCTTATGCTTTGTGGGCAATCGAAGATTGTCCGGGTTTGGTTTTGCCCTGCAAACATCCCGATATGCAGGTTGTACCCGCCCTTGAACCGATTGAAACGCGCAAACTGTTCCTGTTGAACCTTGGTCATACCTATTTGGTCGCGGGCTGGTTGTCGCGTGGCAAATCCGGGGCCGTGTTTGTTCGGGACTTGATGGATGACGCCGCGATCCGGGCGGATCTGGAGTCTCTTTACGATCAAGAGGTTATTCCCGCCTTTGTCAGCGCAGGGCAGGGGAACGAAGCGCGTGCATACGTCCAGGATGTGCTGGATCGTTTCGCCAATCCGTTTCTGGATCACAAGTTGGACGATATCGCCCAAAACCACACCGAAAAACTGCAACGCCGGGTCGAGGCGTTTTGCGATTGGGCAAACGGGTTGGGTGCGAACGAGCCGATGCCGCGGTTGCGCGCCATCGTGAAGGCCCAAGCATAGTCATGCAACGCAATCGTATTGCCGCGACAGACGTTTATGTGACGGATGTCTCGTTTGGGTGTTCGGGGATTGGGAACCTATATCATGCAATTTCCGATGCCGAAGCCGACACCGTTCTGGGAACAGCATGGGACAATGGCATCCGCTATTTCGACGTCGCGCCGCGATACGGTCGGGGATTAGCCGAGCAACGTCTTGCCGCGTTTCTGAAGGGCCGTGATCGCAGCAGCTACGTCATTTCAACCAAGGTTGGGCGGTTGCTGTCACCTGGCAGACAACTGGCCGAGGCCGAAGGGTTCGTGAACCCGCTGCCCAACGACGTATCCCATGATTACTCCGGTGATGGAATCGAAGCGGCGATCGATGGCAGTTGCACGCGATTGGGCACGGATTATTTGGACATCGTCTACGTCCATGACATCGGAACGTACACGCACGGCTTTGAAAACGAGGGCCATTACCGCGATTTGATGCGCGACGGGCTGGACCGATTAGAGCGACTTAAACGGCAAGGGCGCATAGGGGCCTTTGGGCTGGGTGTAAACGAGAATGAAGTCTGCATAGACATCCTGAAACAGACCCCTCTGGATGTGATCTTGTTGGCCGGTCGGCTGACTTTGTTGGACCGATCTGCCGAAGAAGAACTGGTTCCGCTGTGCAAGGTGCAAGGTACCAGCTTGGTACTGGGTGGCATATTCAATTCGGGTATTCTGGCGACCGGGCCTGTTGACGGGGCAAGCTATGATTATGCACCGGCCTCGCCGGAAATCTTGCAAAAGGTGGGCACATTGCAGGCGCGGGCTGACGAGTTCGGAGTTCCCTTGGCCACCGCGGCGTTGCAGTTTGCTCGGCGCCATTCGGCGGTGGTGTCTGTGCTGCTGGGTACCTCAAAGTCGACATCATTGTTACGCAATCTGGCCGCTCTGGACGCGCCATGGCCACCGGAAGCGGATGTGCTGTTGCGCTGAGCGGTCTCAGACAAACTCGTGACTGCGCATGGACTCCAACAAGGTTTTCTTGGCGGTGGCCAAATGCTCTTCGGCTGCGGATATGGCCGCGTCTTCGTCACGCGCAAGGATCGCGTCTATGATCGCCAGATGTTCAGAAATGGCTGCGCGGTTGCGATCCTTTTCGGTCTCTTTTCTCCATTGATAGTGATAGTGAAAAATCAAAGAAATCACGCGCTGAAATTCGATCACGAACCGATTTTTTACGACGCCGCTGATGGCGTCATGGAACGCTTCGTCAAGGCGTGAAAAGTCGTGATATTTTTCCTCGATTTCCTCGGCCAATGCCAGGTGCTGCGCCTTTAGATCCTGCATGTTTTGCCAAATCGGGTGATCTTGGGGCAGGTTGAACAATTGCTTCAGTGCGTTCAGTTCCAGAACCAGCCGGAAGTCGGAAAGTTCCAGCGCAAATTCCTCGGTGAACCCCACCAGTTCCCACCCGCCACGCGCACGACGTTTGACCAGACCAAACCGGCTGAGCGCGGCAAGCAGTTCCTGCAGAGAATGAGAAGGGGCCTCGAAATCCCGGGCCAGCTTGGTAACGTTCAGCGGCGTGCCGGCCGGGACGTCAAAGCGCAGGACCCAGTCGAAGAAGTTGCTTTCCAATTGGTCCAAGGTCGGCGGGGCCGAAGCGACGTCTAGCCAATCACCGGAATCCGGTACGCGCAGCACAGTCTTGTTTCGGCCGTTCCATTGGATGATACTGTTCTCATCCAGCTTGCGAAGGGCGGAACGAACCACAGTTCGGCTGACCTGCATCTCGGTGGCCAGGGCCAATTCGGAGGGCAAATGTGCCTCGGGGCCCAGGGTGGAGCACCGGTCAAGAAGCTGATTGTAAACGCTTTTCAGGCGTTCATCTGTCCGGGCCATCGCTGCGTCTCCTTCCTGAATATCCCCATTAAGTCTTAAATTATAAAATACCGTTGACAGAACTCAAGCGCTGCCGATAAATGTTTTTATTAATTACGTACCGGATTCGGGAGGGGATCAACATGGTAGAACTCGTGCAAAGGCTCAGGAAGGCTGGTGCCGGTGCCGGCTTGTCCAACGAGGCCTTTCACAAGTTGTCGGCGCTGCTGACAATGCTGATCCTGGTTTTTGTCTTCGCCTTTGGCAACGATGCGTTCTTTTCAGTCAATAACGGTCTGACCATTTTGCTGCAGACCTCGGTGATCGGATTGCTGGGGATCGGTCTGACCATGGTGATCATCACCGGCGGGATCGATCTGTCCGTGGGTTCGGTTCTAGCCCTGTCGGGCACGGTGACCGGGCTGGCAGTAAAAGCGGGGGTGCCGGTGGTGCCGGGCATGTTTCTTGGCATTCTGGTCGGGGCGGCTTGCGGTGTGGTGAACGGTTTGATCATCACCAAGATGCGGATCACGCCGTTTGTGGCCACGCTGGGCATGATGTTGATGGCGCGTGGGCTGGCTCTGCAGTTAACCGGCGCTGCTCCGATCTCGCAGTTGGGCAAAGCGTTCGGCGTTTTGGGTAACGGATCGCTGTTCCGCATGGTCGAAATGCAAGAGAACGGCTTTCCCAAGGTCATTTTTCCCGGCATCCCGTACCCGGCGATCCTGCTGATCGTGGTGGCGATAGCTGCGGCCTATCTGCTGCGTCGCCGGGCGCTGGGGCGGCATATCTACGCGACTGGGTCGAACGAAGAAGCCGCGCGCCTTTCAGGTGTTGTCGTCGACCGCACCAAAATCATGGCCTACGCCATGTCTGGCGCGTTGGCGGGTCTTGCGGGCATCGTCCTGATGTCGCGTCTGATCACTGCACAGCCGAACGAGGGCGTAATGGCCGAGCTTGACGCCATCGCGGCCGCCGTGATTGGCGGTGCGTCGCTGATGGGTGGGGTGGGCACGATCTCGGGTACGATGATTGGCGCCTTCATCATCGGCATCCTGCGCAACGGGCTGAACATGGCCGGCGTATCGTCCTTCATCCAGCAAATCATCATCGGAGCAGTCGTGATCCTGGCGGTCTACGTCGATCAACTGCGCTCCAAACGTTAACGACCCAACGCTTTCCAACAGGAGGAGAAAGAAAGCTATGACAACCAAAGTAACCAAATTGCTTGCCGCCACGGCCCTGACCCTGACTTTGCCAGCGGGCAGCGCAATGGCGGGTGAAATCGCCGTAATCGTGAAAACCACCAACTCGAACTTTTGGCAGAACGTGAATAAGGGCGCTTCGGCGGCCATCGCTGGTCAGTCCGAGCATACCATGACCTTTGACGGTCCGGCCGCGGAAAGCGCCATCGCCGATCAGGTCAACATGGTCGACAATGCCATCAACCGTGGCGTGGCGGGTATTGTTCTGGCGCCGTCAGACCCTGACGCCCTGACGCCAGCCGTACAGCGTGCTTTCGAGTCGGGTATTCCTGTCGCCATCATCGACTCGGGCCTGGGTGAGGATGCCAAGGGCACCTATCAGGCCTTTCTGTCCACCGACAATTGTGCGGCGGGCGAATTGGTGGCCCAGTCGATGATCGACGCGGTGGGCACCGAAGGCAAAGTGGCCGTGATGTCTTACGTGGCCGGTGTAGGTTCGGAAATTGGCCGGGTAGGCTGTTTTGTGGACTATCTTGGCGCCAACTCGAAACTGGACATTGTCGGCCCGTTCTACTCGCAGTCGCAGATGGCAACCGCGTTGAATCAGACCACCGACATTCTGGCCGCAAACGCGGACCTGAAGGGGATCTTCGGCGCGAACGAGCCAACCGCGGTTGGTATGGGACGTGCGCTGGTGCAGTCGGGTAAGGCTGGCCAGATTGCCGCCTTTGGCTTTGACGGAAACGGCGATCTGCAAGACTTCGTCAAGGACGGCACACTGAACGCCACCGCTGTACAGGGGTCGTTCCAGATGGGCGAACTGGGCGTGAAAGCGGTTCTTGATGTGATTTCGGGCAACGCCGTCGATGGCTTCATCGATACCGGCGTGGTTCTGGTGACGAAAGAGAACATCGATACACCGGTTGCGCAAAACGTTCTGTATTAAAACGTTGGGGCCGGCGCGCGGTTTGCGCCGGCCCGACAAGCAAATTCCAACATGAAAGCGCGGATATGACTTCGTCCCCGACCCATCCCACACCGCTTGTCGAGATGACCGACATCGAAAAGCACTTTGGCGGCGTGCGTGCCGTAAACGGTGTTTCATTGGACCTGAATCCGGGCGAAGTCGTGGGGGTACTGGGCCACAACGGTGCAGGCAAATCTTGCCTGATGCGCATTCTTTCCGGCGCAATGATCCCAAATGGCGGGATGATCAAGGTGAATGGTCGTCCTGTGACGATCAGCTCCCCTCATGACGCCCGCAAGTTGGGGATCGAGACCATTTATCAGACCCTTGCCTTGGCGGATCATCTGGATGCACCTGCCAACCTGTTTTTGGGGCGCGAGTTAAAGACGCGCTTCGGCAACCTCGACGAAAAACGGATGTTGGATGAGGCACGCAAAGTGCTGCGGCGTCTGAACCCTAATTTCCATAACCTTGGTGACGCGGTGTCCAGCCTTTCGGGCGGCCAAAGGCAGGTGATCGCCATTGCCCGCGCCATCTACTTCGATGTGAAAATCCTGATCATGGACGAGCCAACCGCCGCGCTGGGCCCTTCGGAAACAGCGATGGTAGCGGATTTGATCAAACGGCTCAGCGCAGAAGGCATCGGGATTTTTCTGGTCAGCCATGATATGCATGATGTGTTCGCGCTTTGTGATCGTGTGATGGTGATGAATAAGGGGGTCAATGTGGGATCGCACCGGATTGACGAGGTAACAAAAGACGACGTGCTCAGCCTGATCATCAAGGGTGCGTTGCCGGACGACTGGACGCCCCGCAACCTTGAGGTGGCGCTGTGAAAGACAGTGGAATACCCACAGAAGAAATGCTGTGCGGCACCTGTGTTGCACCGGGGCAATTTGAGCTGACGCCCAAACCTTTGCCCGTTGCCGCGCCTGATGCGCATGTTCTGGTGGACATCGCGGCGGTTGGGATTTGTGGCACCGATTACCACATCTACCAAGGCAAGCACCCGTTCCTCGAATACCCCCGCGTGATTGGGCATGAGTGCAGCGGTCGCGTGGTTCAAGCCGCGGCCGGTTTTGGCGCGGGGCAGTTGGTTGTAATCAACCCCTACATATCTTGCGGTACCTGCCGGGCCTGCCTGCGCGGAAAACCCAATTGCTGCACCAACATTGCTGTTCTTGGGGTGCATACTGATGGCGGCATGTGCGCGCGGATCGCGGTGCCCGCCCAGAATCTCTACCCTGCCGTAGGCTTGACCGAGGTTCAGGCAGCCATGGTTGAATTCCTTGCCATCGGTGCCCACGCGGTCGCGCGGGCCGACCTGACCACGGCGGACCGGGTGCTGATCACCGGCGCCGGCCCCATTGGTTTGGGCACGGCGTTGTTTGCCCGGCTATCCGGTGCGCAGGTGCACCTGCTGGACATGTCGCCAACACGGCTTGAAATGGCGCAGAGGAAGTTTGGTTTCGACAACCTTCATCTTGTCGGTGACCCGGTTCTGACCGGAGATCTGCAGGATGGTTTCGATGTGGTCTTTGACGCCACCGGCAACGCAAAGGCCATCGAGGCAGGGTTCGACCTGCTTGCCCATGGCAGCCGCTATGTACTGGTCAGCGTGGTCAAGGATGACATCCGGTTCAACGACGCAGATTTTCACAAACGCGAAACGCAGATTATCGGCAGTCGCAACGCGTTGAAGGCCGATTTTGATCGTGTCATGACTGCCATGCGGGAAGGTCAGATTGACAGCGCGGCGCTGTGCTCCGAAACCATTGCGCTTTCCGAATTGCCTGCGCGCTTTGGTCGGCTCGCCGAAGACCGCGAGACCTTGATCAAAGCGATCGTTACACCGCTGAAATAGGCGTGGACCTGCCAGAAGCAGGAAATGCAGCCCAGCCAACAGATGGGGCAAAATTGGCGGTCAATCCGCGCATTTGCTTTGCAACAATTGGCCGCGCGACACAGGTTTGTGTGAATGCTGCCGTAACGCAGAGGCACATTCCCACTTGATCTATCGCGATGCGCGGAGGAAAAAGCGGCCCTGATGGACGCTGAACACCTGAAATCCACCGCACGCTTGTCTGTTGCCCCTATGATGGAGTGGACAGACCGGCATTGTCGGTATCTGCACCGACTGATGTCGGCGAAAACGCTGCTGTTTACCGAAATGGTGACGGCACCTGCCTTGGTGCGCGGTGGAGCAACACATTTGCTGCGCTTTGATGCGGTCGAGCATCCTGTCGCGGTTCAACTGGGCGGCTCGGACCCGGCTGAATTGGCCGAGGCGGCCCGGATTTGCGCCGATACTGGCTATGACGAGGTCAACCTGAACGTTGGCTGCCCGTCTGACCGGGTGCAGTCGGGTGCGTTTGGCGCGGTGCTGATGAAAACGCCCGACTTGGTGGCCGATTGCGTGGCGGCGATGATCGAAGCCTGTGCGGTGGAGGTCACCGTGAAGTGCCGCATTGGCGTGGATGATCAGGATCCCGCTGCCATATTGCCGGAGTTTCTGGATAAGGTTTCGGCGGCCGGGGTGTCTCGCGTGACGATTCACGCGCGCAAAGCATGGCTGCAGGGACTGAGCCCCAAGGAGAACCGCGATATTCCGCCGCTGGACTATGATCTGGTCCATGCGATGAAGGCAGCGTTTCCACGGCTGCACATCTCTGTCAATGGGGGGATCACAAGCCTGGAACAGGCGCAGGCGTTTCTTGATGCGGGATTGGACGGGGTGATGATCGGGCGCGCGGCCTATCACACGCCGTCTGACATTTTGCTGGCCGCGGATGCCACCATCTATGGCGGCGGCATTGTCAAAACACCCGAGCAGGTGGTGAACGAAATGCGGCCCTATATCGCGGCCCATCTGGCCGAAGGCGGGCGGTTGCATCAGGTGACTCGGCACATGCTGGGCCTGTTTGCCGGCCGCCCCGGGGCGCGGCATTGGCGGCGCGTGCTGTCGCAGGGCGCCACGGCCTCCGGTGCGGGGCTGGAGGTGCTGGACGCTGCGCTGACCGAAGTCACGCAGCGCCCCTTGGCAAGCTAAGCCGAGTTCGCGGCAACACGGCCGGGCCGGACCGTGGCAAGCGCACAAATCAGTGCCAAACCAGCGCTGATCGCAATCATGATAACCATCGGCGTGGCACTCCCGTCAAAGAACAGGCTGCCAATGGCCATCATCACCCCACCGGTCAGTAACTGCAGCGACCCGCCCAGCGACGAGGCCAGCCCGGCGATCTCTCCATGCTCTTCCAACGCCAGTACCAACGAGGTTGGGATCACCAGGCCAAGGAACGCATTTCCCAGGATCAACAGGCCGATCAGCGCAAAAAGGCTTAGGTGAACGGTCAGCGTAATTGTCAGCAACACGGCGGCAGCCACGGCAAACCCAACGACGCCCCAAAGCACCATGCGATTCAGCCCGAACCGCGCGCCCAGTGGCCCGGCGGCCTGAGACGCAGCAAAAAACCCGATTGCGTTGACGGCAAATGCTAACGAGAACTGTGTCGTCGTCAGGCCATATTGGCCGGTGTAGACAAACGAGGCTGAACCCAAGAAGACAAAGAAGCTGGCCATGCCGAACCCGTTTACCATTGTCAGCCCCATGAAGCCGGCGTCAGTGAACAGGCGTTTCATTCCCTGGCCCATGGATCGCAGGTTCACGCGCACCACGTGTTCGGGTTTCAACGTTTCGGGCATCGAGAATACGAAAACGGCAAGCGAAAAGGCCGAAGTTGCACAGATAACCCAAAAGATGGCGCGCCATCCGGCAAGCGCAATCACACCAGTTCCGGCCAGTGGTGCCAGCATGGGCGAGATCGCCACGATCAGCATGATCAACGCCATCAGGCGCGTTGCCGCGTCGCCGGTAAACCCGTCGCGGATGATGGCGCGGGGTACCACCATGGCGGCCGCGCCGCCAAAACCCATAACGAAACGCGCAGCGACCAGCGCCTCGACCGACGTTGCCAGTGCCGATCCAACAGCGCCGGCAATGAACAGGACCACGCCGGTGATCAGGGGGACCTTGCGGCCAGACTGGTCCGCCCACGGGCCATAGATCATCTGGGCAACGCCGAAGGCCAGCATGTAGACTGTGACCGTGTACTGGGTTGCTGCCGCGCTGGCCGACAGATCCGCGGCGATAATCGGCATTGCCGGTAGGAACATATCAATCGCGAAAGAGCCTGAGACCGACAAAAGACCCAGAACCATCGCGGTTTTTAACAAACCGGGTTGCATGAAAAAGACCTCTCAGAAATCCGCGCCACCAGGCAGGAAAATCGGGGTGGACGCGATGGGCGGAAGGTAACAACTCTTTGTGATCTTGCAAGGGGCTGAACGATCGGACCTCTGGTGTCCTGACAGGGTCTTGTCAGGATGTGCCGGGCAGTTGAAAACCCACCCGTTTCCAGATATCGCGGCCAGGCAATCGCACGGAGGCCCAGATGCCGGAATTGACGACCCTACTGCCAATCGTTGCCATTATGCTGGCCATCGGCGCCTTCGCCGGGGTGCTTGCTGGACTGTTGGGAGTTGGGGGCGGTATCGTTCTGGTGCCCGCGTTTTTCTATACGTTCAGCGCGCTGGGCTATGGCGGCGATTACGTGATGCAGATCTGCCTGGCCACGTCATTGGCCACGATCATCGTGACCTCGCTGCGGTCGGTGATGAGCCACAACCGCAAAGGCGCGGTGGATTGGGACGTACTGCGCCGCTGGTCGCCGGGTATCGTGATCGGGGCGCTGCTGGGGGTGGCCGTGGCCACGCGGCTGGACAGTTCGGCGTTGCAGGCGTTGTTTGGCACGCTGGGCATTGTGATCGGCCTCTATATGGCGTTTGGCAACCCCAATTGGCGGCTGGCATCGGCGATGCCGGGCGGTGGCGTGCGGTGGGGGGTCTCAACCGCCATCGGCCTGTTGTCGGTGCTCTTGGGCATCGGCGGCGGCTCGTTGGCGGTGCCCACCATGACGCTGTGCGCCTATCCGATCCACCGGGCCGTGGCGACGGCGGCGGGGTTTGGGGTGGTGCTGGCGGTGCCGTCGGTTCTGGGGTTCTTGCTGGTCGATATCCCGGCCGAGATGCGCCCGCCGCTAACCATCGGCGCGGTCAACATTCCGGCCTTCCTGATCGTGATCTCGATGACACTGATCACCGCGCCACTGGGCGCAAAACTGGCCCATGCGATGGATCCAAAGCCGCTGCGCCGGGTCTTTGCTCTGTTTTTGATGCTGGTGGCGCTGAACATGCTGCGCGAGCTTTTGGCCGCCTAACGCCCCTTGCGCCCGCCGCGGCGTTTTTTAAGGCGGCTGGCGCGGTTGGGCAGTTCTTCCATCAGTTCCGCGCGTCTTTCGGGCGTGTAGCGCGACCATTCGGTGATCTCGTCGATCGACCGATAACATCCTATGCAAATCCGTTCGGCGGGGTGGATGGTGCACAGGTTGACACAGGGCGAGGCGATTTCGTCGCGCTTCCAGATCTCGTCGGTCATTGGGCGGCCCCGATATGGCGGGCGCGGTCCAGCACGCCTTGCAGGATGTAACCGGCCGCCACGTGGTCGATCACCTCGGCGCGGCGGCGGCGCGATGTGTCGGCCTCAAGCAAGGCGCGTTCGGCGGCGACGGTGGAGAGGCGTTCATCCCAGAACCCGATGGGCAGATCGGTCAGGCCCGACAGGTTGCGCGCAAAGGCGCGGGTTGATTGGCACCGAGGACCTTCCGAGCCGTCCATGTTGCGCGGCAGGCCCAATACAACACCCGTAACAGTGCGATCCATGGCAATGTCCAGCAATCGCGCGGCATCAACGCCAAATTTCTTGCGTTTGACGGTTTCCAACGGGGTCGCAACCCCACGCAGCCCGTCCGAGACCGCAACCCCGATGGTCTTTGTACCCAGATCCAACCCCATCAATGCGCCGGTGGGGGGCAGGGCGGCCAGAAAGTCTTCGGCAGTCTCATACACGTTCATTCGGCGAGTCCGATGGACTGGGCCGCCGTGGTCAACTGACCAATATCTGAGTCCTGACCGGCAAATACACTCAGGGCCTCTTCGTAAATTGCCTGCGCACGATCGGTCTCCCCCAGAACACCCAAGGCACGGATAAGGCGTGCCCATTTGTCCGCTGGGCCGCCCTGTGTGGCCAACTCATCGGCCAGACCTTCCACCATTCCGCGGATCATCGCCTCGCGATCTTCGGGGGCCATCTCGGCTGCGGCGGCCATATCTTCGGCAGACGGCCCAGGAGCAGAGCTTGCCTCTTGCGGCGGGGTGAAACGCGCCCCTGCAGCTTCGGCCAGGCCAGGCAACTCCGAGATCAGCACCGGATACCATGGGGCCTGTGGCGTGCTTTCGTTCAGCAGAATACGCCACAGCCGAAAGGCGACATCCGGACGGTCGTTCTGCGCGTACATCAGGCCAAGAAAATAACGGGCCGCGCCGTTATTCGGGTCGCGCGCCAGCACCTGTTCTATCGCGGCCTCAGCCTCGGGCGAGACATAGCCACCCGCGGCCTGCACCATCATCTCGGTCAGGGCGACATAGTCTTCGGCCTGGGCCTCGTCTCCACGGATAAGGATCACCTGACCAATTGCGGTGTAGGCCGCTTTGAAATTCCCCAACCAGCCCTCGTAACCGGCCAGCAAGGTCAGGCCACGTTCGTCATCGGGACGTTCGGCGACTACGTCGCGCAACTGTTTGATCAGCGCAGCAGTATCAGGGTCCTCGGGGGTGATCAGCGGGGCCGGAGGCAACTGCGCTTCGGCCTCGGCCTGGCTCATGCGTGTCGCACGGCGTTCTTCTGCCGACGCTTTGCGAATCTCAAGGGGCAGGTCCGCATAGCCCGGTGCGCCAAGTTGCCAGTACACAGCCCCGGTGCCGCCGATTAACACCATCAAGACCAGCACCGACAGGCCCAGTGTCACGGGACGGGGCAGGGCGGCCCCTGCCGACATTGCTTGCGCGGCCTTGTCTGCCTCCAGTGCACGGCGCGCGATTTCGACCCGGGTGCGTTCGGCTTCGGTCTCGTTCAGCACACCACGATCAAGATCGCGCTGAATCTCGGACAGTTGGTCTTTGTAAACCTGCATGTCGGGCGCAGTATCGGTGCCCACGGGGCGGCCCCGCATCAGCGCCACGATCAGGCTGATCGCCACGATTGCCACCAAACCTGTTGCCACCAGCCAGAATTCCATGCGCGCTCCGCTTTCCTTGTCGCCTTGGTCTATGCTTTTTCGCAACGCAACGAAAGAGGGCGCACGGCGGCCAGAGGTCGCATTTTCGTGTGGTTCTGGGCCGGGGATCGCTTATGGCGGGCCCATAGGGCTTGACGCGCCGCCCCCGGCACCGCAGTTATCCTGCGTAACCTTCAGACGAACAGGGAGCCCCGACATGGCTTTTGAACTTCCCGATCTTCCCTACGCCCATGATGCGCTGGCCGATGCCGGCATGTCGGCTGAAACGCTGGAATTTCACCACGACCTGCACCACAAGGCCTATGTGGACAATGGCAACAAGCTGATCGCGGGCACCGAGTGGGAAAACGCCGCGCTGGAAGACATCATCACCGGCACTTACCAGGCCGGCGCTGTTGCCCAGAACGGCATTTTCAATAACGCCTCGCAGCACTGGAACCACGTTCAGTTCTGGGAGATGATGGGCCCGGATGGCAACGCAATGCCCGGCGAGCTGGAAGCTGCCATCACCGAAAGCTTTGGTTCGGTTGACGCATTCAAGCAGGAATTTTCCGCTGCAGGCGCCGGTCAGTTTGGCTCGGGCTGGTGCTGGCTGGTGAAAGACGCCGATGGCAGCCTGAAAGTGACCAAGACCGAAAATGGCGTGAACCCGCTGTGCTTTGGTCAGACCGCACTGTTGGGCTGCGACGTGTGGGAGCATTCCTACTACATCGACTTCCGCAACAAGCGCCCGGCTTATCTGTCGAACTTCCTCGACAAACTGGTGAACTGGGAAAACGTGGCCTCGCGCCTGTAAGCGAATTTCGGTGTGAGGGGTTGTGGCCCCTCACATCACCTTTGGTTTTCGATCCGCAGGCAAACAGCGGGTGTCATGTGGCCTTCAAGGCCGTCATGAGCTCAGGGACGGTTGCGAATTCCTGAACGAAGCCGCGCATATCTGCCTCGGCAAAGCCTTCGTTTATATAGTGATCCATCAGCGCCAGCAGCGGATCCCAATATCCTTGTGTATTCATCAACAGGATCGGCTTGTTATGCAGGCCCAGTTGGCGCCATGTCAGCACTTCAAAGAACTCGTCCAATGAGCCGGCACCACCGGGCAACATGACAATCGCGTCCGAGTTCATGTACATGACCTTCTTGCGCTCATGCATGTTCTCGGTGACGACAAAGGTCGAAAGGTCGCGTTTGCCAACCTCTTTTTTGAACAGGTGCACCGGAATCACCCCAAAGGTGTTGCCGCCGGCCTGTTGGGCGGCGCGTGCCACGCGGCCCATCAGGCCGACATCGCCGGCGCCGTAGACAAGGCGCATCCCCGCGGCTGCCAATGCGCGACCCAAATCATCGGCGTCGGTTCCATATTCCGGGCGATTACCTGCGCGTGAGCCACAAAACACGCAAATCGAGAGCATTTGATCAGGCATTTTGGCCTCTTAACCGGGGGTTCTGGACCCCTGATAGCGGTGTTGATATGGTCCCGCAAGCGGGCCCGAGGGGATCGGGTGTGCAAGGGGATGTAATATATGAAGTTTTTGGCAAATCTCGGAACAACTGGGCAAGTTGCGGTTGGTGCCGTTGCGGTCGCTGCGGCGGGCGCTTTGGGCTATGGCCTGTATCAGATGCGCCCGCAACCAGAAGAGGTGGTCGTGGCACCGCCGGTGTCCGAGCCTGCACCCGCCGCAGAGCCGGCCGCTCCGGCAGAACCTGAAACTGCCCAGACAGAGCCGGAACAAGAGGCCGAGCCAGAGGTTGCCGAAGAACCGCCGCAGCCAGTTGCGCCGACTTTTGACGTGGTGCGGATCGAACCCGACGGCGATGCCTTGGTTGCGGGCGCCGCCGAACCCGAAGCGCTTGTGGAAATCTTGGTAGACGGCAATGGCGTTTTCGAGACACCTGCGGATCGTGCCGGCAAATTTGTTGCCCTGTTCGACCTGCTGCCCAGCCCCGAGCCGCGCCTGCTTACCTTGTCGATGTCGACAAAGGCAGGGGACGTGATTCAATCCGAATCTTTCGTGATTATCGAGGGTGTCGCACCGGTCGTTGTTGCCGAAGCCCCTGCTGAAGTGGAACCCGTTCCCGAAGTGGAAACCGCCGCAGAACCGGAAGCCATAGCGCAAGCGGAAACTCCCGTTGAAGAAGCCCCTGCAGACGAAGCCCCAGCAGACGAAGCTCCCGTTGAAGAAGCCCCAGCAACGGAGGTTCCCGCCGAAGAAACCCCGGCAGAGGAGGTCATCGTTGCCGAATTGCCTGACGGCACAGCGCCCAATGCAACCGACACCGTTCCGGATGAAACCGCGGCCGTACCACCAGAGGCGCAGCCGGGTCAGGTTCCCGTTGCAGGTGGCCCGACTGGCGCGACATCGAAACCTGGCACTTCCGGGGCACCAGATAACCCCGGCACCGGCGACGTAACCGCGGATCCGAGAGTGGCGACCGCGCCGGCCGAGCCTCCGCAAGGCGAACAAGCCGCGCCAGAGGCGGACGCGCCGCAAGTAGCGACCGCCGTGCCTGCTGCCGAATCTCCGGTTTCTGAAACGGCAAATACCCCGGAAACTCCGGTCGAACAGGTGGTCCGCGACGAAACGGTTCAGCCGGATACGACCCCGGCACCGGTAGAAGATCCTGCGCAAGTTGCCGAGGAAGTGGTGGAGCCCAACGCCCCCCAAGCTGTTGCCGAAGCACCCGCAGCGCCGGAAACCGCAGTTGATCAGCCCGCAGTCCCCGACGAGGTTGAAACCGTCGCAGCGGACCCGGCGCAAGCCGCACAAGAAGCGCCAGAAGCTGCCCCCGCCGTGGTCGCTGAAGCGCCTAGTGCCCCAACCAATGCACCTGCCGAGACCGTGCCCGAACGGGGCCCGTCGGTCATTATCGCCGACAAATCCGGCGTGCGGGTGTTGCCACAGGCGGGCAATGCAACCGCGCGTGAGATTGTTCAGGAAGTGGTTGTCGATGCAATCTCGTATTCCGAGGACGGCGGTGTGAACCTGACCGGCCGGGGTGCAGCCGAGAATTTCGTACGCCTTTATCTGAACAACAAGGCACTGGCGACCGAAGAGATTGGTCTGGATGGCCGTTGGTCCAGCAAGAGCAGCGATATTGCGCCTGGCCTTTATACATTGCGGGTGGATCAACTGAATGGCGAAGGTGACGTGACTTCGCGATTTGAGACGCCATTCAAACGGGAAGAACCCGCCGCCTTGGCGGCTGCCAATGCTTTGAAGGCGCGCCCGAACCAATCTGGCGTGGCCGTTGTAACGGTGCAGCCGGGCTTTACGCTGTGGGCGATTGCGCGTGAAAACTATGGGGATGGGGTGCAATACGTGGCGGTTTACGAAGCCAACAAGGCGCAAATCCGCGACCCTGACCTGATCTATCCGGGGCAAATCTTCCGCGTGCCTGGGGCCGAATAGATTACCGATTGACCTCAACCGAACTTGAGGGTGTAGACCGTCGCGCATCGTTTTCTATTCCGAGGCGCAACATGGATTTGAACCAGATCACGATCGAGGTCAGTGACCTTGATCAAAGCATTGAATTTTATCGAAAAATCGGCCTGCACTTGATTGTGCGGGCCAAAGACCGCTATGCCCGCTTCGAAATGCCCATCGGCAGCACCACGTTTTCGCTGCACCACGCAGCACACCCGCGCGTCGGCGGAACGGTGTTGTATTTCGAGGTGGCCGATCTGGCGGCCCGACACGCCGAACTGACCGGAAATGGCATTGTTTTTGATACCCCGCCTACCGCACAGAATTGGCGTTGGGCGGAGGCGCGATTTCGCGATCCTGACGGGCACGAATTATGCCTGTTCAACGCAGGGCCCGATCGCCGTTTCCCACCCTGGCGGCTGCAGGGTGGTTGACCTTCTGGCGGCACTGCGCCTAGCTGCGAAGAACTGACCTAAAAGGAGAGGCCATGTCGCCCCGCCGCCCGACCACTGCCGATATCTCAACTCTGGAACGCGGGCGCGCTGTGCGCACTTTGCGTAAGGTCGCGCCCTACCTGTGGCCTGCCCATATGCCTTGGGTAAAACGCCGCGTGGTTCTGGCAATGATTGCACTGTTTCTGGCCAAGGCTGTCACGGTGGCCATGCCGTTGGTTTACAAGGCCGCCGTGGACGCGTTGACCGGGCAAGGAACAACGGATGCGGCTTGGATGCTGGGCATGGGGGCCGTTGGTTTGACCGTGGCCTATGGTGTGGCACGGCTCATGACCTCGGGGTTTCAACAGCTGCGCGACGCGATCTTTGCCAAGGTGGCGCAGCGGGCGTTACGGCAATTGGCATTGCAGACCTTTACCCATATCCACCGCTTGTCGATGCGCTATCACATCACCCGCAAAACCGGAGGTCTCAGCCGGATTATCGAGCGCGGTGTGAAGGGTGTAGAGTTCCTGCTGCGCTTTTTGTTGTTCTCGATCGGGCCGTTGATCCTGGAACTGGCGATGGTCGCAGTGATCTTTTTTGTGCTTTTTGACGTCTGGTATCTGGCGGTCGTGGCGGTCACGGTGATCCTTTATGTCCGCTTTACCTTTTCGGTGACCGAATGGCGGGTAAAGATCCGTCGGCAGATGAACGATCTGGACACCGATGCGAACCAGAAAGCCATCGACAGCCTGCTGAACTTTGAAACGGTTAAATATTTCGGGGCCGAAAAGCGTGAGGCCGAACGGTATGACAGTGCAATGGAGGGCTATGAAGCCGCCGCTATTCGGACGTCATATTCGCTGGCGCTGCTGAATTTCGGCCAGGCGGCGCTGATCACCGGCGGCCTGATCGCGGTGATGGTCATGGCTGCGCAGGGTGTGCAGGCTGGTGACTTGACGGTGGGCGATTTCGTGATGGTCAACGCCTACATGTTGCAGATCACGCAGCCGCTGAATTTTTTGGGCACCGTCTACCGCGAGATCCGGCAAAGCCTGGTGGATATGGGCGAGATGTTCGACCTGCTGGCCCAGCCGGCCGAGGTTCAAGACAAACCCGACGCCGGCGCGCTGGCTGTCAAAGGCGGCGCGGTGGAATTGCGGGATGTGGTCTTTGGCTATGATGACGCGCGGCCGATCCTGAAAGGCGTGTCGATCTCGGTGCCGGCGGGTGGGTCGGTGGCCCTGGTGGGCGCGTCGGGTTCGGGCAAATCCACCATCGGGCGGCTGTTGTTCCGGTTCTACGACGTGGGCAATGGTGCGCTGCTGATCGACGAGCAGGATGTGCGCGATGTGACGCAAGACAGCCTGCACGCCGCCATCGGCGTGGTGCCGCAGGACACGGTGCTGTTCAACGATACGATCTATTACAACATCGCCTATGGCCGCCCGGAAGCGACGCGGGCCGAAGTCGAAGAGGCCGCGAAGGCCGCTAAGATTTACGATTTTGTCCAAGGCTTGCCCGACGGTTTTGATACCAAGGTGGGCGAGCGCGGGCTGAAACTGTCGGGTGGTGAAAAGCAACGCGTCGGCATTGCCCGCACCATTCTGAAAAACCCCGCCATCCTGTTGCTGGACGAGGCCACCAGCGCGCTGGACAGCGAGACCGAGGCCGAGATTCAGCACGAACTGGCTGCGATGGGCCAGGGCCGCACGGTTCTGTCCATTGCGCACCGGTTGTCGACCATTGTCGAAGCCGACGAGATCGTGGTGCTGCACGAGGGCGTGGTGGCCGAGCGCGGCACCCATGCCGAACTGCTGGCGGCCAATGGGCGCTATGGCGCACTGTGGCACCGCCAGCAGGCCGAGGATGATGCCGCAGCCTAACCCTGCTTGAACACTTGCACCTGGTCGTTATGCAGCAGCACGATTGCGTCAAACGCTTGCAGGTCAAACGGGTTGGGTTGGCGGATATCCTCGGGGGTTGGCATGGTCGAATTCTTGGCGTCGAACTGCCGATCGACCTGTGACAACACGACAATTGTGTCGCGGGTTCTGGCAACGTGATTTGCCAACTCACGTACCTGGTTGGCCAGCGGAGGGGTGCTTCGGTTTTGATCCAGCACTTGCAGGTAATCAATTACACCCACGGATGGCCCGCCTTGTGCGTCCATTTGTTCCGCAACGTAGGCCGCCGTGATGTTGTCGGAGACATCCATGTCAAAGCGTGGTGGTGTGGCAAGGCCCAGAGGTTCCAACCGGTTGGATACTTGCGGCACGGAATAGTCCAGTGTGAAGAACGTGGCATTGCCGCTGTTGCGGGCCGCCTGATCCAGCAGGCGCAGTGCCAGCAGAGTTTTCCCGTGACCCGGTCTTCCACCCAGCAGGAATAACCCGCCATCGCCGGTTGTGTTCAAAAGCGTCCACAGCGGATCAGTGGCTTTTTGATTGTCTGAAAGATGCGACCAACTGCGATAGCCTTCGCGACGGGCCACAGCGTTTAACGCCGCGTGCAGTGGCATGTTTTGGCGACGCCCAATTTGACGAGCCTCACGTTTCAGGGCGAAAATCGGGGATGAAAGCGACATGGATGCGTCTCCTTGCCGGGGCGATCTGTGCGTCCTCCGTCAGCACTGGACCCCGTCCAAAGGGATGCTCCGATACGTAATCAAACCCCACGCGATTATCGCTTTCCCTGTTCGGAGGAGGAGGGCCGGGTCAGCCCTGTTTGCAGGGTATTGCCGGTCTCTTAAGCGCGCAAGAAAAACCATCGCCCCAAAATATGAAAGCCGCCACACGGCATGTTGCCGGCGGCGGCTGAAATGTCATCGGTCAGGCGAGAGCCTGATTAGTCGCTTTGAGCTTCGATCAGGTCGAAGATGGCTTGGGCGCGATCGGTGTTCGAATTGAACTTGCCAGAAAGCGTCCAGCTGAGGGTTTCCCCTTTTGCGGTATCTGCGTCGTGACGGACACTGTGGGCTGTGTCTGCGGCTGCAGGCAGGCCGGAGGTCAGTGCGAGCACGGACGCAATAAGCATGATACGGGTCATGGCCTATCCTTTAGAGTTGTGGTGTCACTAGTTTGCTTTACAGGGCGGCGTGTCGCCTTGTCGTCCTGTGATACCGATATGGGGATAACTTCCTGCGGTTCAACGCACGGGATCACAACTGAATGTGATTATCCGTGCGTTGATGCGCAGAGCTTTGCGCGCTTTCGCAATCGCAGAAACTACTCTGCCGCGCGCAGGGGCGAACCCGGTTTTTTTGTTTCGTCGACTGAACCTGTGTCCAGGTCTACCGTTTTCGGTCGCCGGTCGTTGGGGTCGGAAGTGGTCATCCCTTTCACACCCGGTTCATAGATGTCCAAGCCATCGGCCCAGATGATTTCAGGCGCGGCGGTACGCCGGGCAGACCGACGCAGGGCCCAGTCGCGTGCGGCTTGGCTCGTGCGGCCCATCGAAAGGCGCGCCAGAACACGGGCCAGCAGGTGCAGATAGGTAACCGCCCACACCCGCAGGGCCAGCATCGACGGGGTAAAGACAAGTGTCAGGACCGTCGCAATGCCCAGGCCGAACACAACGGCGGTGGCCAGCTGTTTCCACCACAATGCGGTGGGGCTGTCGATTGAATAGCCGCCGGCAAAGAAATCAAAGCTGAGGCCGTACATCATGGAGGCCAAGCCCGCCATCGTTGTGATGGTGGTGAGCAACACTGGTCGAATACGCTGCTCGGCCGTGCGGATGATCGCCTCGATCCGCGGCATATATCGGCTGAACTCCTGATACGTGTCGATCAGAACGATATTGTTGTTCACCACGATCCCGGCAAGCGCCACGATGCCCGTGCCCGTCATGATGATCGAGAACGGTTGGTTCATCACCAGCATGCCGATCAGCACACCGGTGGTGGACAAAATCACCGCAAGTAAAACCAGCACCGCGTTGTAAAAGCTGTTGAACTGCGCCAGCAGGATCACGAACATCAGGGCCAGTGCGCCCGCAAAGGCGGTCATCAGGAACTGTCCGCTTTCCTCTTGGTCCTCTTGGTCGCCCGTCCACTCCCAGCTGACGCCGGCGGGCAGGTCGGTGGCTTCCAGCCATTCGGTGACAACGGCGATCCGGTCATTCGGGTTCACCGGTACAGTTTGCGCACCGTTGTTGATTGCCTCAGACAGACCGTCAACGCCAAGGCCCGTCAGATCGTTGAAGATAACGTAGTTCTTGTCGGCCGTATCGGTGAGCTGGGCCAGGTCGTCGTCTTCAACAGCCTGCAAAACCGCCAACCGCTCTGGTGCTTCACCTTCGACAACACGTTGCAAGGACACAAGGTTTTCCGTGACCGCTGCCTTCACATCGAAATAGCGTTTCTGATCTACCCGCGTGATCCGGCCCAGTTGCTCGACCGGCTGGCGAGTGACGAAATTCGAAAGCGGTACCAAGCCGTCCGGCGTGCGCACCTTCAGGTCGTCCAGCGTGCTGAGCACACGGTCTTCCTCGGGCAGGCGAACGCGGATTTCGATCTCTTCGTCCGAGCTGTCGACACGCATCGTGTCCAGCAACAGCCCGCGCGTGACCAGCTGCACCATGCCGCCCACGGTCACCACGTCGGCGCCGTACCGGCCGGCTTTCTCGACATCCACGTCGATCTGCCAGTCGATGCCGGGCAGGGGCAGGGTGTCTTCGATATCTTTCAGACCGGGCGTGGCTTCGAATTGCGCGCGGGCGTCGGCGGTGACGTCCAGCAGGTCCTGCCAGTTCTCACCCTTGATGCGCAGATGCACCGGCTTGGCCGAGGCCGGCCCCTGGGCCAGGTTCAGGATCTCGGTCTTGACGCCGGGCAGCGATTTCAGATCGGCGCGGATATCCTCCAGCACCTTGTCGCCGTCCCATTCGGGGTCTTTGACGCTGCGCGGCACGGTCACACCCAGAACCGGGATGGTGAACCACGGCACCGAAACCTCAGGCCGTTTTTCCCATTGCACCAGTTCCAGTTGCACCTGGCCGATTGTGTCCAGCGGCGGTTCCGCACCACCGGTGTTGTTGTTCAGCCCGCCACTGCCTGCAAAAGAAAACGCGTTGTCGATCCCGGGATGGTCCAGTGCAATGCGTTCAGCAGCTTTGACCAGCGCGTCCTGCTGATCCAAAGACAGGTTGCCGCGGGCGCGGACATAGATGATGGCCTGCTCGGGCTCGGATTCCACAAAGAACTCAACGCCATTGTTGTTCTGACTAAAGTAACCAAAGACGCTGACGACGAAGAAGACGACGGCCGCGATGGTTGCCACGGGCATGACCGGGTTGCCTGCAATCAGCTTGATAAAGTGACCAAAGGGCGTGCGGCGATATCCGGCGCGGATGCGTTTGCGATCGCGCGTGATAGACGCGGCGGTCATTGTCACGGAAGATGTTGATGCACCGATAAAGAACAGCAGTGCCCCAAGAATGACACCCGCAGCTCCGGCTTCGTCCCCCATCATCCGGGCGGGGTTCAGCATCTGCATCAGGCCTTGGTAGGAAACGAAGACCGTGATTGGTACAAGCACGGCGCGCACGGCCCAGGGCAACGGGCGCAGAACAGAGGCAGCATTATCCAGCGCACGGCTGAACCGTCCAAAGACGCCGCCCATAACCGGCAGATAGATCAACGCAACAATCAACGAGGCGCTAAGCACGAAGATCAGTGTCACCGGCAGCATACCCATGAACTGGCCCGGAACGCCCGGCCAGAACAGCATGGGTAGAAATGCGCAAAGCGTTGTCGCGGTGGAGCTGACAACCGGCCAGAACATGCGTTTGGCGGCATCTGTAAAGGCGGTCATCGGGCCTGTGCCCTCTTTGATCCGCCGGTCGGCGTATTCGACCACAACAATGGCGCCATCCACCAGCATACCAACCGCCAGGATCAGCCCGAACATCACGATGTTCGAAATCGCGATCCCCATCAGCCCAAGCAGCACGAAACACAGCAGGAACGACGTCGGAATCGCAAATCCAACCAGCAGCGCCGAGCGGGTACCAAGAAAGGCCAGCACCACGATCATCACCAGCGCAATCGCCGTCAGGACCGAGCCTTCAAGCTGCGACACCATCGACGCAATTGTGCGCGACTGGTCCAGCGAGGTACCCACGGTGATCGCCTCGCGCAGCTCCTCAGGCCACTCGGCACGCGCTTCTTCGACCGTGTCCTTGATCAGTTGCGAGGTGTCGATGATGTTGAAACCCTTGCGTTTGACCACCTGCAAGGCCACGGTGTTTTCCCCGTTGAACCGGGCGGTGCCGGCGCGGTCTTCGAAGGTCAGGCGGATCTCGGCCAGATCACCCAGCGTCACTACCCTGTCGCCATTGGTTTTCACAGGCAGGTTATAAATGTCCTGCGTTTCGTCGAATGAGGACGGTATCTTAACCGCAAACGCGCCGCCCGGTGTTTCGACCTGGTCGGCGGCGATCAGCTGGTTGTTCTGCACCACGACGTTGATCAATTCGGCAGCCGTGACGTTGTAGGCCTCCAGCCGCAGGGGATCGATCAACACCTCAACCATCTCGTCGCGATGGCCGGCCAACCCGGCCTCAAGCACAGCGTCCAGAGCCTCCAGGCGGTCCTGCAAATCTTTGGCGACATTCACCAAGGTTCGTTCAGGCAGTTGGCCCGACATGTTCACAACGATAATCGGGAATTCTGAGAAGTTGATTTCGTTGATCGAATACTTCTCGGCACCTGCCGGGAAATCTGCTTCGGCCGTGTTCATCGCATCGCGAATGTCGGCGATGATCTTGGTTTTGTCCCAGCCGAACTCAAACTCCAGCGCGACACCGGCATAGTTCTCTTGCGCGGTGCCGGACATGGTTTTCAACCCGTCCAGATCGGCCATTTCGGTCTCGATCGGCTTCACGATCAGCTTTTCCGCATCCGAGGCCGAGATACCAGGGAAAGGGACCGAGATGAAGATCGCCGGGATCTCGATGTCAGGCTCACCCTCCTTAGGCAGGCCCACATAGGCGAATGCCCCGGCGGTGATCGACATCACGATGAACGCGATGACCATGCGGGCATGGTTGCCCGCCCAATCAATGATACCTGTCATTCGCTCAGCCCTTCAAACGAGGGGCGAACCGGCACCCCAGAGATAACGTATTCCTGACCGATGATGATGACGTCGGCCTTTTCTGGCAGCCCGTCCAGCCAAATCCCGTCGACGCTGTCACGCAATACCTGCACGGGGGTAAAGGCCGCCATGCTGGCCGCGTCCACGACACGCACCCCCAGATTGCCGTTGTCGTCTAGCGTCAGGGCAGACTGTGGCAGCAAATGCGCCTTGGCCTTGCCAGACGAGACCACCATTTCCACGGTCTGTCCATCACGGATGGAGTAATCAGGATTGGGGATTTCAACTTCAATACGGAATGTGCGGGTGGCAGCGTCAGCCGAACGTCCGATGAAGGTGACGTTGCCGATAACTTCGGCACCTGTGGCCAGCCGCGCGCCGGCTTGCGCGCCGATCGTAACCTTGTCGATCTCGGTTTCCGGAACAAACCCGACCAGCTTGATCGGATCAAGTTGCAGGATCGTAGCACATACCGCGCCGGGCTGCAGTAACGCGCCCAGCTCGGCGGTGTCGGCCTCTAGCACGCCACCAAACGGTGCGTGAATAACCAGACGCTCAATTTCCTTGTCGGCTGTGGCGACGGCGGCCTCGGCTGATTGAATGCCTGCCTGGGCATTTGCGACACCCGATTTAGCGGATTGAACACCCGCATGTGCGCTTTCCAGCCCCGAACTTGCCGAGATCACGCCGGCCTCTGCTGCCTCCAGCTGCGAACGCGCGGACTGAACGGCGGCCTTGGCGCTTTCAACCTGGCCCATGGCGGCCTGGATCTGCGCACCTGCGCTTTCAACCTGTCCCTTGGCGGTTTGAATCAGCGCGCGCGCGCTTTCGACCTGACCCTTGGCGGCCTGAACCTGTGCCTTGGACCCTTCGACCGCGCCCAACGCCGATTGCACGGCGGCGCGCGCGCTTTCGACCTGCGCGCGGGTTGTTTCGATCAAGGCGGCGGTCCCTTCCAGATCGGATTGCGCATTCTCGATCCCCGACCGGGCAGCCTCTTGCGCCGATTGTGCCGATTTCACCCCGGCCTGCGCGGCCTCCCAACCGGTACGGGCCGCGGCGACGCGGGTGTCGGCTGCGAAACCGCCGCTGGCAAGCTGCTCAGCGGCGTTCAGGTTGATCGAGGCCTCGGTAACGCGCGCCTCGGCCTCAACCAGGCGGGCGGCGGATTCGGGCAGGCGCGATTGCGCCTCGACCAGCCGCGCGGCGGCGGCGGGCACGCGGGCCTCGGCCTCGCGCAGACGCGCCTCGGCGGCGGGGACATTGGCGCGGGCTTCGGCCAGTCGCGCCTCGGCGGCCGGCACATTGGCCAGCGCCTCTTTCAGGCGCGCCTCGGCGGTGGGCAGGCTGGCTTGTGCTTCGATCAGCCGAGCCTCGGACGTCGGGACACCCGTGTTGGCCTCGCGCAGACGGGCCTGAGCGGTGATGACACTTGCCTGTGCTTCGGCCAATCGAGCGGTCGCTTCAGGCACACGCGCCTCGGCCTCGCCGATCCGCGCCAAAGCGGCGGGAACAGACGCCTCGGCCTCAATCAATCGGGCGCGGGCTTCGGGCAGCCGGGCCTCGGCCTCGGCCAAACGCGCAAGCATCTCGTTCCGGGTCACCTGACGCGTGCCGGGGGCAATCTCGCAAACGGCTTCGCCTTCCTCGATGAACCGCCCCTTTCGCAACGGCTCCGAGGCGATCCGCCCCGAGGTTTCGGCCGCCAGAATAACCTGTCGCGCGGCTTCGGTCTGACCGCGCAGCCGCACGAGGCTGTCAATTGGGCGCGCTTCGGAATGTACGGCGATCACTGCGACACCTTCCTGGACAGGAGTTTCTGCGGTCGGCGTTTCCGCGGGTTCCGCCGCCGCGTCTTCGGAATCCACAGGCGTTACGGTTTGCGCGCGCCCTGCAAAGTCCAGAACCCGGTCCCGTTCGATCACCATCAGGTACAAACCAATCGCCACCAAGGCGGCAATGCCAAAAGAAATAATTCGCATAGTTCCCTCAATCCTGTTGTCGGCGACCCGGCAAAATCAACCGATCCGGCGCGCGCGCGAACCAGACTGAACCGACCAGTTTAAAATAGGGCGCTCGTCCACAGGGTTCAAGCCTAGGCTATCGCCCTGCTGACAAGGGCTTGGCAAATTGCCGCGCCCTGCGTTAAGAGAGGCGGGATCAACCCCGAAAAGAGGGGCAGCGAGGGGCATATGAGCAATCCTGACAGTTTCATTGACGAAGTCACCGAAGAGGTCCGCCGCGACCGCCTGTTTGCGATGCTGCGCCGCTATGGCTGGATCGCTGTTGCGGTTGTTCTGATTCTGGTTGGTGGCACGGCTTACAACGAGTGGCGGACAGCGCGCGCTGATGCCGCTGCGCAGGCTTTGGGTGATGCTGTGAACGCGGCTTTGGGGCAGGAAACGTCGCAAGAGCGTGCCGCGGCTCTGGCGGCTATCGACACAACAGATATGCCGGGTTCGGTGGTTGTAAAACTGTTGGCCGCAGCGGAACAATTGGCCAGTGAAGATTCGGCGGCCGCTGCGACGGCGCTGCGTTCGATCGCAGACGATGCAAATGTCGCACAGCCGTTCCGGCAATTGGCCGCCCTGAAGCTGGCGCTGGCCCTGGAGGCTGAGGCGTCAATCGAGGAACGCCGCGCGTTGCTTGAGCCGCTGGCATCTGGCAGCAGTTTCCGCCTTTTGGCCGAGGAACAGCTGGCCCTGATCGATATCGAAGCAGGTGAGACCGAGGCGGCGATTAGTCGCCTTCAGAACCTTCTGGCCGACGCTGAAACGACATCGGGCTTGCGTCAGCGGGCCACACAGTTGATTGTGGCGCTTGGCGGGGAACTTTAACGGTCTTCCTAGACAAACCGAAAGCCAGAGGGACAAGTAGCGGTGACACTATCTCGGACAATCAGTGTGATAGCGGTGCTTGCCATTCTCGGGGCGTGCGGTAATCGCGAAAGACCATTGGAAGGCGAGCGGCTGGAAGTACGGGCGTTTGCTTCGGTTGGTGAATTGGCCGAAGGCGATGAGCCGCTGGACGCAACCGTCGAAGAAGCTGCAGCCGAGATACCAGAATTCGAAATTCCCACCGAAACGGCCAACGCAGATTGGACCCAAAAGGGTGGGAATTCTGCACATTTTGTTTTGAATCCGGCGCTTGGTGGCAATCTGACACAGCTGTGGTCCGCCAATATCGGGTCGGGTGACAGCCGCAAACACCGACTTTCTGCGGACCCGGTTGTCGCTGATGGTCGCGTCTTTACGCTGGATTCCCGCAGCCAGGTCAAAGCACACAGCACAGCCGGTGCGGCGCTTTGGAGTGCTGATCTGACTCCGGGTTCGGAACGCAATGCCGATGCATCAGGCGGTGGCTTGGCCTTTGGGGATGGCCGCGTCTATGCCACGACCGGCTTCGGCTCGCTGGTCGCTTTGGATGCTGCTACGGGCGCCGAGCTTTGGGTGCAAGACACCGACTCGGCTGTTGCCGGTCCACCTACCTTCGCCGACGGTCTGGTTTACACCGTTTCCCGTGATAACCGCGCCTGGGCGCTGGACGCCGAAACCGGGCGCATTCGGTGGCAATTGCCGGGTACACCGTCGCCATCGGGGCTGATTGGTGGGGCGGCACCCGTAGTGACCGACCGCGTGGCTGTTTTTCCTCTGAGCTCGTCGGAACTTGTTGCAGCCCTTAAGAAAAGCGGTGTGCGTGTTTGGGCCTCGCCCATCAGCGGCCAACGTCGCGGCACCGCTTACACTTCAGTGTCGGACCTTTCTGGTGATCCGGTCTTTACCGGTGATCGCGTCTATGCTGGCACACAGTCCGGGCGTACCGTGGCCGTCACCGCCAGCGGCGGCCAACGCCTTTGGACCGCCGAAGAGGGGGCCTACAGCCCAGTTGTTCCCGCCGGAAACTCGGTATTTCTTGTCACCGATCAGGCCGAGCTTGTGCGGCTTGATGCGGAAACCGGTGAACGCGTCTGGGGCTTTGAACTGCCTTACTTCGTTAAAGAACGCCCACGTCGCCTCAAATCGGTCTTTGCGCATTACGGCCCGATCCTGGCCGGTGGCCGTCTGATCGTGGTGTCCGACGACGGACAGCTGCGCGAGTTTGATCCGCAGGACGGCACCCTGCTGAAATCCACCAAATTGCGCAGCGGCGCGGCGTCGAACCCGGTTGTTGCCGGCGGTACGCTGTATCTGGTCACCACGAACGGCCAACTTCACGCTTTCCGCTAGGCGCAGGATGGTGTAAGGCCAGCGCTTCATTGTCATTGCGGGGGCCATCATGAGCTTTACGCTGGCCCTTGTGGGCCGTCCGAATGTTGGGAAATCGACGCTGTTCAACCGTTTGGTTGGGCGCAAACTGGCGCTTGTCGACGACCAGCCCGGCGTGACGCGCGACTTGCGCGAAGGAGATGCGCGGCTGGGGGACCTGAACTTCACCGTGATTGATACCGCCGGTCTGGAAGAGGCCAACGACGCCTCGCTGCCCGGTCGCATGCGCGCGCTGACCGAACGCGCGGTGGACATGGCCGATGTCTGCCTGTTCATGGTCGATGCCCGCGCTGGCGTCCTGCCCGCCGACGAGATCTTTGCCGATATCCTGCGCCGCCGCGCCAAACACGTGGTGCTGGCCGCCAACAAGGGCGAGGGCGCGGCCGCCGATGCCGGCGTGGCCGAGGCATGGGGCCTGGGCCTGGGCGATCCGGTGCGCATCTCGGCCGAACATGGCGAGGGGATGACGGATCTTTACGCCGCCCTGCAACCGCTGGCCGATGCCTTCGACAAGGCCGCCGAAGCCGTGGCCGCCGAGGCCCCTGAGACCGATCTGGACATCTCGGAAGACGAGGATGACGACGCCCCACGCCCCATTACGGCGGCAAAGCCACTGCAGGTTGCTGTTGTTGGGCGGCCAAATGCAGGAAAATCAACCCTGATCAACCAGTTGTTGGGCGAAGATAAACTGCTGACGGGCCCCGAGGCCGGCATCACCCGCGACGCGATCTCGACCCAGTTCAGCTGGTCTGGCACTCCTGTCCGCATCTGGGACACCGCTGGCATGCGCAAACGCGCCAAGGTGCAGGAAAAGCTTGAAAAGCTGTCGGTTGCCGACGGCCTGCGCGCGGTGCGTTTTGCCGAGGTTGTGGTGGTTCTGCTGGATGCCTCGATCCCGTTTGAACAACAAGACCTGCGCATCGCCGATCTGGCCGAGCGCGAGGGCCGCGCGGTTGTTGTGGCCGTGAACAAATGGGATATGGAACCGGAAAAGCAGGCCAAGCTGAAAGACCTGAAAGAGAGTTTCACCCGCCTGTTGCCACAGTTACGGGGTGCTCCGCTGATCACTGTTTCGGCCAAGACTGGCCGAGGTATGGACCGCCTGCACGACGCCGTTTTGCGCGCCCATGACGTGTGGAACCGCCGCGTGTCTACCGCGCGCCTGAACCGCTGGCTGGCGGCGATGCTCGAGGTGCACCCGCCCCCCGCGCCGGGTGGCCGCCGGATCAAGTTGCGCTATATGACCCAGGTGAAAACCCGCCCACCGGGCTTTGTCGTGATGGCCTCGCACCCCGAAAAACTGCCCGAAAGCTATCGCCGCTATCTGGTCAACGGCTTGCGCGAAGATTTCGACATGCCCGGTACCCCGATCCGCCTGACCTTCCGCAGCCAGTCGGATGCAAACCCTTATAAGGGAAAGAAAAAATCCACACCCTCCCGGCTGCGCAAGCACCTGGGCAAAGGCCGCGCGGACGAGTGACTTTAGCAGCTTTTGCGCCCCAGCCGCAAAATCGTGTCACTCAGAATGTGTGGGAAAAGGAAGCTGCTTAATAATTCCCGTTGTCGGGTACGCACATATCGCGGCCAGGATCTTCGCGCGGAACGTTGTAAACCGGATCAGGTCGTTCCGCCTTCGACCAGCTTGAACGACAAATCGACAACGCGGAAACCTTCAGAGCTTTGCGACAAAAGCAATCGTGCGGCCTCTTCACCCATTTCGAAACGTGGGGTTTCGATGCTGGTCAACGGCAAAGGCGTTGCCTTGCCAATTTCTATGCCGTTGAATCCCATCAGCCCAAGCTTGCCAGGCACATCAATGCCCGCGCGCATTGCATGGAACAGTCCGCCCAGTGCAAGGTCATCATTCGCATAGAAAAGGCAATCGATGTTGGGATGCGCGGACAGAAGTGCCTTCGTCGCCTCCGAACCAACAATGGCCGATGACCGATCCTTGGAAATATGAGATGCAACCAGCGGCGTACCAAGTTCGGCCAGCCGACGTTCAAAGGCCAACCTTCTGGCACGAGAACGTCCGGGGCGTTCGCTCCACGCGCCGATATATCCGAACTTTTGATAACCGCGGCCGTGAAGGTAATCCGCTGCCGCAACCGCGGCCACGCTGTGCGAAACGCCAACCGCCGACCCGATTGGGTCACCTTCCACATCCATGATTTGCACAACCGGAATATCCAGTTGCGCGATCATGCCACGGATATGGTCGCTATGATGCAGGCCGGTTAAGATAATCCCCATCGGGGACCATGATAGCAGTTCTCGGACCACCCGAAGCTCTCGTTCCGAATCATATTCACTTACGCCAAGCACCGCATGCAGCCCGTGTTCGTTCAGAACCGTCTCGATCCCATCCAGTACAGACGGAAAGACATCGTTGCTCATCGAGGGCAGGACCACCGCCACCAGATTGCTGGTTTGGTTCTTTAATGCGCCTGCCACACGGTTGGGCGTGTAGCTGAGCGCATTTGCTGCGGTCATCACCTTTTCGCGGAGCGAATCCGAGATATTCGGCGCGTTTCGCATAACGCGTGAGACCGAGATTTCGGATACCCCGGCAAGAATCGCAACATCTCTCAGGGTCGTTCGGGAGGGCTTTTCGGACTTTAGAGGCAACGGGTTGGTCATATCGGCAGCATAAGCGATAGGGTTTCCAATGACAACGATAACAAAGCGTATTGACAACGCTGTCAATCAAATGACAACGTTACCAACAGTTGGCTTCAAAGGGAGGAAATCATGAAGCTCAAGACATTTGCCACGGCTGCTGCTGTTGCCGTCGTTGCCGCATCCGGTGTTGCCGCCGAGGGTTATCCAGAGCGCCCAATTAACCTGATCGCACCGTTTAATGCTGGAGGGGGTACCGATCTTTTGTTGCGTGGCCTGGCGCCGCATTTCTCTGAGGCGATCGGCGCGAACGCCTTTGTATCGAACATGGCAGGAGGATCCGGCACGGTTGCGGCGTCTGCCCTGCAGGGGCAGCGGCCGGACGGCTATCAGCTGGCTTATATGTCGGTGACCGTGTCGACCATTCAGCCTCAGATAAAAAACGTCCCCTATGGCATCGACAGCTGGACACCCATCTGCTCGATCGCGGCATCGCCGACCATGCTATTTGTGAGCGACGACAGCCCCTACCAATCCATGGATGACGTGATTGCCGCGGTAAATGCCGCCCCCGGAGAGCTGGTTTTCGGATCGTCCGGTCCCGGTGCTATCACGCATCTGACAATGGTTTCGGCCTTTGCCGGTCTTGGCATTATCGATGACATGAAGCACCTGCCGTTCCAAGGTTCAGGACCGGCGATCAAAGAGCTGACCGCAGGCAATATCCAGTTCTTTGGAGACACCGAATTGCTTATGAAGCGTGGCGATTTCCGCCCCTTGATGGTGTTCAACAACGAGCGTGTCGAAAGCTTCCCCGACGTGCCAACGGCCACCGAAGTGGGCATCGAAGCACCACTGAACGAGCTTTACCTGTGGGGTGGTTTGTTTGCCCCAGCCGGGCTTGAGCCGGAAGTGACGGCCAAATTGGAAGCGGCATGCGAGGCTGCGGTGGCCTCGGATGGGTTCCAGCAATTCGCGGCCAACTCTGGCACCGTGATCAACTATCGCGGCGCGGCAGAGTTCGATGCTTTCTACCGTGCGCAATACACGGCGAATGCAACCTTGATCGAAGCCGCGGGCCTCTGAGCCAATTACCGACACCTGCGGCTTGTGCTGCAGGTGTCTTTTCTCAGCAGACGAGGAATACGAGATGCAGCGTGTCACCAACGAGCGGGTTCTGGTGCAGATCGGCCTACTGATCGTGGCAGTGGCGCTTTTTGCCTCGACCTTCGGTCAGCAATTCTCGTCCGCCGACCTCGCGCAGTCGCCGATGTTCTTTCCAAGGGTCATCCTGATCCTGTGGATGGGGTTGGGCCTGATTGCGTTGCTGCAGTCGATCAGATCGGATGAACGCACGACAAAAATCGACAGCTGGCCACGTATGGCCGTCGTGCTTGTGGCTGCTCTGATTTACACCAATGTCGTTGCATCGGAAGGGTTCTTTCTGCCGTCTGTCGGGTTTGCCATTGTGTGCCTTTTGGCGTTCGGCATTCGCCGTCCATGGCTGTTGATCCTGTTCGCCCTGTTGGTGCCGGGCGCGCTTGTGGTTTTGTTCAACCACACGCTCGGCATGCCCCTGCCAACTTCCCGCTTCACCTATCTTTTCTGAGGCCCCATGCTTTCTGCCTTGCCCGAAGCCATCAGCATTTTGCTCAGCCTCGAAGGGCTGTTGGTTCTTACTCTCGGAACGATCCTCGGCATTGTCCTTGGCGCCATGCCGGGTATCGGCTCGACCGTGGCGGTTGCCATCATCCTGCCGTTCACCCTGACAATGAGCCAGGCCCCGGCGATTATCCTGTTGCTCGCAGTCTACGCCGGATCCGTCTATGGCGGTTCTATCGCGGCGATCCTGATCAACACGCCGGGGACACCGCAATCGGCGGCGACCTGCCTTGATGGGTACCCCATGGCGCAACGCGGCGAGGCCGGTCTGGCGCTTGGCTGGGCAACGGTTGCATCGGTTATCGGGGGGCTGGTCTCGGCCGTTGTTCTGATCTTTGCCGCGCCGCAATTGGCCGCCCTGGCGTTGGAGTTTGGCCCGATCGAAACCTTTTCCCTGATCCTGTTGGGCATGACATGCATCGTCTCTGTATCGACTGGTTCGGTCGTGAAGGGCCTTTTGGCGGGCATGATCGGCATTTTCCTGTCAACGGTCGGCGGCGACCCCATCCTTGGCGAAATGCGTTTTACCTTTGGTAACTGGCAGCTGTTTGCAGGGTTCAACCTGCTGGCCGTGGTCATCGGTGTGTTTGCGTTGTCCGAGGTTTTCATCCGTGCCAGCAACCAGATCTCTACGGTTTCGGAATTGGTCAGTTTCAACGGCGTGGTGCTGCCGCGCATGAAGATGTGGAAGGGTCGGGTAAGGAACCTGGCCAAATCCGTGGCGATCGGCAATGTCATTGGCGTTTTGCCGGGCACGGGAGCCGCCACGGCAGCTTTCATTTCCTACGCCGAGGGGCGCAGGTCGTCGCGGAACGGAGGTGGTTTTGGCAAAGGCGAGCCGGACGGAATTGTATCTTCGGAGGCTGCCAACAACGCGGTGACCGGTGGTGCGCTGGTGCCGACGATGGCGCTTGGCATTCCTGGCGATGCAATCACCGCCGTCATGCTGGCCACGTTGACGCTGCATGGGATCACGCCCGGCCCGAAACTGGTCGAGGACAACCCGACGCTGATCGCTGCGATTTTCGCGGGCTTTTTCATCATCAATTTGCTGCTTTTGCCATTGGGCATGTTGCTGTCGCGAGTGGCGGCACCGATCCTGCGCATCCGCGAGGCGTTCATGATGACGGCCATCGTCATCCTTTGCGTCGTCGGTATCTATTTCGTGCGCGGGAATCCATTTGACCTTCTGGTGATGGGGGGCGCCGGGGTCGTTGGATTTCTGATGCGCCGGCAGGGATTTCCCATGGCGCCGCTGGTCATCGGCATGGTGCTTGGCCCCACGCTTGAACTGACATTGCGACAGGGGCTGATCCTGACGGATGGCAGTTTCCCGGCCTTCTTCACGGGCCACCCCATTGCGCTGGTCCTTGGTTTGGCTGCTGTCGCGGCTCTGCTTTTGCCACTGGTGCGTAGCATGCGAAAAGGGACGGTCGGGTGAGCAACCAGAGTACCGAAGGACTGCTAAAGACGTCCCGACTAAGCGTCTATGTTCTGCGCAATACTCCTGCACGGAACCGTCCGCGCGTGCTGTATCTGGGCGGGTCAAATTTTGATCTGCGCCTAAAGCGGGGGTTTCTGTCCACCGCACTGATCCGAGAGTTTGACTTTGCCACCTACGAACCGCGCGGTATCGGGCGCACTGAACACCCGTCCGGAACCTGGCGCATGGCGGATTATGCAAAAGATGCGTTGAGCGTGTTGGACGCGCTGGATTGGCCAGACGCGCATGTGATCGGCGAAAGTTTCGGCGGCATGACGGCGCTTCATCTGGCTTTGTTGGCACCTGAACGCGTGACCCGATTGGTTGTCGCCGCCGCAACAGCCGGCGGACCGCAACACCAATCATACGATATCTCAAAGCTTCTGAGCTTGCCCGACGAAGAGGCCGCAAGAGCAACACTGTTTCTACAGGACGCCCGAAATACACGGTTGGCCGAAACCGACCCGCAGGCGTTTTCTCAAAAAGTGTCCGAACGCTTGGGATACAACAAGGAATTTGCCAACCCATCTGTCGAGAATGGAGGCTATGCCCGTTTGTTGGAAGCGCGGCGCGGTCATGACTGCACGGATTTGGTGGCCTCTATCCAAACACCCGCACTGGTGATCGCAGGCAAACACGACCAGCAAGCCCCGCTTGTCGCGCAACAAGCCCTAGGCGACGCAATGCCAAACGCGGTTTGCAAAGTATTCGTTGCCGGGCACGGTGTTTTGTTTTCCGATCCGCAAGCTTTTGATAGCGCGCTTAAATTTCTAAAGGAACGTGTCGCGGTAAGTGCATCCACCTAAACTGTTCAATGCTTAGCGCGGTGTCTTTTTCCGGCGTGGGTGCTTCGCGGTGCGGCCGTCGTCGACGTTGGTTCGTGCAATCGCCATTCACGCATAGTTCAGTGTTCGTCGCATTGGACGCGATTCTGCAGAAAAAACGGGCCGCACTGTTGCGACCCGTTCAGAATTGATTGGGGTTCCGGGTCAGAACAGCGGCGATGCACCCGCCGTGGCCAGGCCAACGTTCTGGCGGAAGCTCTCGAACAGTTCGCGGCCGATGCCGGCCTGGTTGGCGCTCAGGTCGGCGGTTTCCGGCAGGCGGTTGTCGAAATCAGCCGTCAGCACGTCCAGAGTGCCGGTGGTGGCGTCCAGCCGTACCATGTCACCGTCGCGCAGGCGGGCCAGCGGGCCGCCCTGGGCCGCTTCGGGGCAGACATGGATCGCCGCAGGCACTTTGCCCGAAGCGCCCGACATGCGGCCATCGGTGACCAGCGCCACTTTCAGCCCACGGTCCAGCAGCACCGACAAGGTGGGCGTCAGCCCGTGCAGTTCCGGCATGCCATTGGCCGACGGGCCCTGAAAGCGCACCACGACGATTGTGTCTTCGGTGAATTCGCCGTTGCGGAAGGCGTCCTTGACCTCTTGCTGGCCGGGGAAGACGCGCACCGGAGCCTCGATCACCTGCAATTCGGGCGCCACGGCCGAGGCTTTGATCACCCCGCGGCCAAGGTTGCCGTCCAGGCTTTTCAACCCGCCGGTGGTGGCAAACCCGTTTGATGCCGAGCGCAGGATCTTGTCGTTCTGGGATTCGGCGGCGCCATCCTCCCAGGTCAAGGCGCCGTCTTTCAGCTTGGGTTCCTGCGCGTAACGGGCCAAACCGTCGCCGGCCACCGTCACCGTGTCGGGGTGCAGCAACCCGGCCTCCAACAGCTCGCCAATCATAAAGCCCAGCCCGCCGGCGGCGTGGAAATGGTTCACATCGGCAAGACCGTTCGGATAAACCTTGGCCATCAGCGGCACGACCGAGGACAGGTCCGAGAAATCGTCGATATCCAGCTGGATCCCCGCCGCGCGCGCCATTGCGGGCAGGTGCAGCACCAGGTTCGTCGACCCACCCGTTGCCATCAGCCCCACGATGCCGTTCACGAAGGTGCGTTCGTCAAGGATTTGGCTGGCGGGGCGGAAATCATTGCCCAAGGCGGTGATCGCCAGCGCGCGTTCGGCGGCCGCCGTGGTCAGCGCCTCGCGCAGCGGCGTGCCGGGGGTGATGAACGAGGCCCCGGGCAGGTGCAGCCCCATGAACTCCATCAGCATCTGGTTGGTGTTGGCGGTGCCGTAAAAAGTGCAGGTGCCCGGACCGTGATAGCTGGCCATCTCGGCCTTCATCAACTCGTCGCGGCCCACCTCGCCTGTGGCGAATTTCTTGCGCACGGCGGTTTTCTCGTCATTCGACAGGCCGCTGGTCATCGGGCCGGCTGGGATGAACACCGTTGGGATGTGGCCGAAACTGGCCGCGGCCATCACCAGCCCCGGCACGATTTTGTCGCAGACACCCAGGAACACCGCCGCATCAAACGTGTTGTGCGACAGGCCCACGGCGGCGGCCATGGCGATCACATCGCGCGAGAACAGGCTCAGCTCCATGCCTTTCTGGCCTTGCGTGACCCCGTCACACATGGCCGGCACGCCGCCGGCAACCTGTGCAGTGGCGCCTTGGGCGCGCGCGGCGGCTTTGATGACCTGCGGGTAAGTTTCATAAGGCTGATGCGCCGACAGCATGTCATTATAGGCCGTCACAATGCCCAGGTTGGGCGCGCGTTCGGCCAACAGCGTGTCTTTGTCCTGCCCCATTGCGGCATAGGCATGGGCCTGGTTGCCGCAGGTCAGGTGCGCCCGTGCGGGGCCCTGGTCGGCGGCGCGTGCCATGCGGTCCAAATAGGCTTGGCGGCTGTCCTTGGAACGATTGATGATTCTGTCAGTGACCGACTGGACGGTGGAATTCAGGGGCATGATCGTAGCTTTCGCTGTGGCTGTGTGGGCTTGGCCTTCGCGCGCATCCCTATCCGTTAGCGCTAACGAAATCAACCTGTCAAAAGGTGGCAAAAGGTCTCAATGCATGATTTTTTCGGGCTGCCATCCCGCAGTTCCCGATGGCGCACCATTGCCTGCCATTTGTTCCCAATAGGGAAACAGTCTTTGAATAGCAGAAAATTTTTCTCAATTTTGCCTCAATTGACCTGCAGAAACCAAAGCAACAGGCGCGAACTGCGTCAATCTTGCTGGAAAGAGAGGTCACAATGTCTCTTGCTAAGATCACAATGCTTGCCGCTGTGCTGGGTCTCTCGGCCTGCGCCAGCGTCGACACCGCAACGCGGAACGCGCCGGTTGGACTTCAGACCGCGACGCAGGCACCGGCCGCTGTGCAGTCCTATGCCGCACCGATCAACATCACCGGCGTCAACGTTCGTGTGCCGCAAAACCTGTCGGTTTCCGAAGCCAACAGCTTTTTGCCCAAAGCAGATATCGTTTGGCGTGAAGATCCCTTTGGCAACCGCCACGAGCAGGTGCAGGTGATCATGCAGGCGGCAGCCGAACGTGCGGCCGCTGGCCACACCGAGGGGCGCCCCGTTATTGTCGACATTCAGATGACACGTTTCCATGCCTTGACCGAGCGCACGCGCTATACCGTTGGTGGCACGCATGACATCCACTATTACCTGTCGCTGGTTGACGCCGAAACCGGCCAGCGCCTGACGCAGCCGCAGGCGATCGAGATGGAGTTCAAAGCCCTGGGCGGTGCCCGCGCGCTGGAAGCCATGAGCCGTGGCCAAACTCAAAAGGTGCGCATCACCGATCACGTGGTCGCCAAACTGGACGAACTGTTCCGCACCACACCGATCCCGGCACAGCAGCGTGAGAACCTGCTGGCTCAATACTGAACGTACTGATCGAATAACTGGCGTCAGTCGGTTTTACGATGGGGAGGGGCTTCGGCCTCTCCCTTTTCTATTGCGGTGGTCTTTCCTCGGGGGGGCAAAGCCACTAGGAACGCCGCCATGACAGAACAACACCGTCCCGTGATCCGCCTGTTGCCCAAGGCCAATGCCCGCGCCATCCGCCATGGCTTTCCCTGGGTCTATGCCAACGAAGTGGTCGCCGACCGTCGTACCAAGGCCATTGCGCCAGGTGCCATCGCACAGCTACAGGACAATGATCGGCGCCCTATGGCCACGGTTGCTGTAAACCCCGGTTCCAAGATCTTCTGCCGGGTGCTGGATCGCGACCCCGAGGCTGTTGTGGACAGTGATTGGCTGATTGCGCGTCTGCGGGCGGCGTTTTCGCTGCGCCAACACCTGTTTGACGCACCTTACTATCGCTTGGTGCACGCCGAGGCGGATGGGCTGCCCGGTCTGGTGATTGACCGGTTTGGCGATGCTGCCGTGATGCAGCCGAACGCCGCTTGGGCTGACGCGATGTGCGAACAAATCCACACTGCGCTGGCCGAGGTAACCGGGGTAAAGACCGTGATCAAAAACGGCACCGGCCGCGCGCGCGGACTGGAAGGCCTGCCCGAGGAAACGTTGGTTATGTCGGGCGGCGTCGATGCCCCTTTGCCGGTTCCGATGAACGGTGCCACCTATATGGCTGATCTGATGGGCGGGCAAAAAACCGGCCTGTTTTTCGATCAGCGGCCCAATCACGCCTTTGCGGCCAGCCTGTCCAAAGATGCGGCAGTGTTGGATGTCTTTTCGCATGTCGGCGGTTTTGCCCTTGCCGCATTGGCGGGCGGGGCGGCAAGTGCCTTGTCGGTCGACAGTTCCGCCGCCGCGTTGGAGCTTGCAACATCCGGGGCCAAAGCCGCCGGGTTGGCGGGCCGTTTCTCTACCCGTAAGGGAGACGCCTTTGACACTCTGGCCGCTCTTGCCGCCGAGAACGCGCAGTTTGACGTGGTCATTTGTGACCCGCCTGCCTTTGCCCCGTCGAAACCCGCGCTTGAGGCCGGGTTGCGCGCCTATGAACGCATTGCTCGACTCGCCGCACCGCTGGTGAAACCGGGTGGATTCCTGGGGTTGTGCTCGTGTTCGCACGCGGCTGACTTGGCGAAGTTCCGTGGCGCTTCGGTGCGCGGTATCGGGCGGGCCGGTCGACAAGCACAGTTGATCCATACCGGTTTTGCCGGGCCGGACCATCCTCTGATGCCGCAACTGGCCGAAAGCGGGTACCTGAAGGCGCTGTTCTTCCGGTTGCTGCCATGAAGGTGGTTCTGGACGCCTGCGTCCTATATCCCACCGTTCTGCGCGAGATTCTGATCGGATTGGCGCGCGAAGGGCTCTATCAACCGCTTTGGTCACCGCGCATTCTCGAGGAATGGGCGCGCGCCGCGCGCAAGCTGGGCGATACCGGCGAGATGCAGGCGCGGGCCGAGATCGCCCTGCTGCGTGCCAACTGGCCCCGCGCCGAAGTGCACCCCAAAGCCGCCGACGAGGCGCGCCTCTATCTGCCCGACCCCAATGATGTGCACGTGTTGGCCGCCGCCATTGCGGGCTCGGCCGATGCCCTGCTGACGTTCAACGCCCGCGACTTCCCGCGTGGCACCTTGGCGGACGAGGGCGTTACACTTCTGGGCCCTGACGCTTGGATCATGGACCTGTGGCACGCCCACCCGGACACCGTGGAAAACACGGCCCGCAACGTTCATGCCACGGCTCAGGACATGGCGGGGGAGGAGATCGCGTTGCGCGCCCTGCTGAAACGGGCGCGGTTGCCGCGACTGGGTAAAGCGCTGGCGTAAATGGTGAAAGTCATGGCCGGTCACCGGACGGCAGCCTTTCAGGTGCCGCGCCCTATGCCCACTTCTCCTCATTGGCCTCAATGGCGGCAATCCGGTCTTCGGTCTTGGGGTGGCTCATCAGCCACGCTGCCATCGGCGTGCCTTGACCGGTGAGTTTTTGCAGCTTGCGGAACATCGATTTCTGCGCCGCTGACCCGATCCCAGCCTTGGTCAGCAATGCGGTAGCGTATTCGTCGGCTTCAAACTCGTCCTGCCGGGACAATCGGGCCGCAAGAAGCGTGGTCAGCGCGTTGGCGATATACACACCAATCCCGGGCAGAAACCGCGACAGCATCATGCCCAAGGCCACGCGCATGGCGTTCTGGCCGGAAAAGTCGATTATTCGGCGGCGTGAATGTCCCAGCGCCACGTGGCCCAGTTCATGCGCAATGACACTGGCCAGTTCTTCGGCGCTGACCTCGCCTGCGCGGTATTTCTGGTAAAAGCCGCGGGTGATGAAGATCCGCCCGTCGGGCGCGGCCAATCCGTTCACCGCGTCAATGTCATAGATATGCACCTTGATGCGCGGCAGATCCAGCGCCGTGGCCATGCGTGCGGCCAGTGCGCGCAGGGTCGGATCAGCCAGCTCGGCCGATTTCTCGTCCAGCTCGCGTGTGGTGCGCCAGACCGAGAAGCGATACATGATCAGGCCATAGAGGACGGCCAGCAAAATGGGTGTAAGCTTTAACATCCATCAAGATATGGGGCGGATCGGCGCATTCGGCAAGCAACGGCTAGATCAACAGGTCAAAGTCGAAATTCCCGACGCTCAGATCTGCCAGTTCAACCCCGATCAGAAACACCCGATCGCCAGAGTCACCGCCTATGCCGGAAAGGTTGATTTCGACAGCCCAACCGCGATCATGCAAATGCGCGGACAGTAAGGTCATATCCACTTCATAGCCGGACAGGTCGATGCGGTCAGTCAAGGCGTTGAAATCGTGCACAAAATCCATGCCATCACCGATGGAGAAAACGAAGGTGTCGTTCCCGCTTGCCGCGCTATAGCTGCCACCCCAAAGATGATCAGTCCCGGCGCCGCCGATTAGCGTGTCGTCGCCATCACCGCCCACCAGCTTGTCGCGGCCTGCACCGCCGTTCAGGGCGTCTGCGCCGCTTTGCCCGAACAACGTGTCAGTGCCCTCGCCACCCCAAAGCTGATCCGCTCCGCCGCGCCCGTAAAGGACATCGTCACCGGCCAAACCATCGATCACGTCGCCCCAACGTGTGCCAAACAGCGTGCCGCCAAGATCGCCATTCCCGTATGGTATTGGGACAAACGCCGTGGCATCCCCGATAGCGTCGTTCCGATTTGGATCGCTTTCCAGCTCGTAAACATGGATATAGTCGATACGCAGCCCGTCGTTGAAATCCGTTGTGCTGTCCGGGCTGCCGGTCCACTCGCTGTCAACGATCAGAGCCGTGGCCAGGTACATGTCTTCGGTGACGGTGTTGGCTTCCTGGCGCACCAATTCGCCGTCGATGAACCACTGGATCATCTCATCAGTCCAACGCAAGCCATAGGTGTGATACCCGTCGCCCAAACCGGTGACCGTAACGGCCTCGACGTCGCCCACACCGTCGTTCCAGACGTTGGTAAATGCAGTGTCGGTGTCGTCGCCCAATATCTCGAACACATCGATTTCGGCGCTCCAATCGCCGTCGGCGGGAAGCAGGAAAAAGGCCGACAGGAAACCAACCTCGTCCGGCACATCCGCGCGGATTTCCACGTAGCCGGACGAGGCGGAAAAGCTCAGTTCAGTTGTGAGGATCCCCGAGCTGTAAAGCTGACCGTCAGCCAGAACCTGCTGCTCGGCAGAAAGCGCGGACGCCTTGATGCTCAGCGCCCCGTCAGCAACATCAAAGGCGTTGGGCAAGTCGACCATGTCAGGATCGACAAAAAACTGCCCTTCGGTGTTTGCCTGTGCCCAGCGGCCGTCATGCAGGTGGGGGGCATAAGAGGTGGTCCAAATACTGCCGGTTCCGTGCCCCATGTAGTATTCCGGTGTGCCTGAGAATTCTTCGGCGAATGTCAGCACATAGCCGGAGCCGTCGATGAACAGATTTGGTGGCGTCGGGGGAAAGTCGGGCATGGTTGCCTCCGCTTTAAACGCATTAACCTTAACGGCCTGGTTAAGGTTAATGGTTGGCTAAGGGGCTGCAAGGAATGCCGCCGATATTGGTTAACGAATGGGGTAGGGACTAGCGGCCAAGAAGGCGCATACCGCGGTCGATGCCGTCCAGCGTCATTGGTACCATTCGGTCGACAAATATCTGCTGAATCATGTGCACGGACTGGGTATAGCCCCAGTGCCGCTCGGGCAGGGGGTTTAGCCACAGGTGATCGGGCCAGGCCTCGGTAAAGCGTTGCAACCAGACCGCGCCGGCCTCTTCGTTCCAATGTTCGTTCCCACCACCGGGCACGGCGATCTCATAGGGGGACATGCTGGCATCACCCACGAAGATGCATTTGTAGTCGCGCCCATAGGTGTTCAGCACCTCCCATGTGGGGGTCTGCGCGTTCCAGCGGCGGCTGTTGTCGCGCCAAAGGCCTTCGTAGACGCAGTTGTGGAAATAGTAGTATTCCAGATGCTTGAACTCGGCCCGCGCAGCAGAAAACAGTTCTTCGACCAGTTTGATATGCGGGTCCATCGACCCGCCCACATCCAGCAACAGCAGGATCTTTACCGCGTTTCGGCGTTCGGGGCGGGTTTTGACGTCAAGATAACCATGATCGGCGGTGGCGCGGATGGTGCCGTCCAGGTCCAACTCTTCGTTGGCGCCGTCGCGGGCCCATTGGCGCAGCCGTTTCAGCGCCACCTTGATGTTGCGCGTGCCCAGTTCCACGGTGTCATCCAGATTGCGAAACTCGCGTTTGTCCCAAACCTTGGTGGCGCGCTGGTGGCGGCTTTCGTTTTGGCCAATACGCACCCCTTCGGGGTTATAGCCATAGGCGCCAAAGGGCGAGGTGCCGGCGGTGCCGATCCACTTGTTGCCGCCCTGGTGGCGGCCTTCCTGTTCCTTCAGGCGCTCGCGCAGCGCCTCCATCAGTTTGTCGAACCCGCCCAGCGCCTCGATCTCGGCCATCTCTTCGGGCGTCATCACCTTTTCGGCCTGTTTGCGCAGCCAATCGGAGGGAAGGTCCAGCGCCTCCATCACGTCTTGTTCGGTAAAGGTCTCCAACCCGCTGAACGCCGCTGCAAAGGCGCGATCGAACCGGTCGATCAGGCGTTCATCTTTGACCATCGTGGCGCGGGCCAGGTAATAAAACCCGTCCAGATCATAGGTCACCAGCCCCGATTTGACACCTTCCAGAAATCCCAGAAACTCGCGCAGCGAAACCGGCAAACCGGCGTCGCGCAGCGAATGGTAGAAGGGCAGGAACACTTAGAACATCCGGTCAAGCACAACCGTTGCCAACAGACCGATCAGGCCAAAGGCAATGGCGTACCCAATGGCGAATTGGGCAATGTCAAAGCCATTCCCTTTTCGGCGACGGGCCTGCAACGCTCCATAGATTGCACCAATCGCGGCAAGGGGCAGAAAGATCATCCGGCGGGCCTTTCAGGGCTTAGGGCAACAATGTCCAGCAGGCGCGTGCGCACCTCCTGGTCCGAGCCGAACCCATAGCGCGCCCAGCCAAGGCTGTCGAGCCGAACCGATTTCGCCTCGGCACCACGGCCCAGTGCATCCAGCGCCTCGGCCTTGATCATCAGCATCGTCGCCAGAAGCGAGGCGTTTTCAGCCGCCGCGACCGTACGCAAATTGGCGTTGATCATGTCCAGCGCGGCCTGCGATTGCCCCGACGACAGCGTAAACGCCGCCAGGTGCATGGTGACATGCGCGCGGTGAATGCCCGCGCCGCGCAGGTTGGCATAGGTCGCTTCGGCCGAGACAAAAGCGTTCAGCGCGGTCTTGACGTCGCCCCCAAGCGCAAGCCGACCAAGGGCGAACTGGCTGAACGCGAGGCGCGTGTCGTTCAACCCTTCGTTCTGCGCGATTTCGATGGCGGCAAGAGCGGCGCGGATACGATTGGCCTGCGATACGCCCGGCCCCAATGCGGTCTCCATGGCGTTAATCCAGGCGCGAGGAGTGGCCTTGACCGGGCGCGATGCGATGCGTGCCCCTGCCGGGTTCAACCGGTTCAGCAGCGCCGGCAGGATGGCTGCCGCCTGTGCGCGGGTTGTGCCGTTACGCATTTCCGGCGCGTAATAGGCACGCAGGATCAGCATGTCGAAGCCTGTTAGAACGGCGTGGAAATTGTCGTCGTTGAAAACACTGTCGGACAGGCGATACAGGTCGTTCAGCGGGCCCAGAGCCTGTGCGATCTCTTCGTGCAGGCAGTCACGGGTTTCCTGCGGGCTGACATCCGATGGCAAAAAGACGGCGATACGCTCGCGCGACCGTAGCAAGGTCCAATCCACCGCCGAGCTGCGGCGGGTCCGGCGATACTCGGACCAGCTGGACACATTGGGGGCAACGAAACAAGCGGCCTGCGGCACCAGCCGCTGCAGCTCGGCGCGCGGCAGGGCCTGCACCGTGATATTCGCCTGCTCACCACTGCGCGCGCGTCGGATATCGATGGCAGCCTCGGTGCGCAAACGGTTGATCAGCGTGTTCAAGTCGCGGTTCAGCGACGTGCTGGCATTGCCTGCGACACGCACGGTTACCGGTCCCTCGAACCGGGTCATAAACGGCAGGACCCGGCCGCTTTCCATTCGGAAGGACAAATCCAGGAAATCGCGCGCAATATCCGTGTTTGACCGTCCTGGCGGCGTTGTCACCGGCGTCACGAATGTTTTCATTGGCGGCAAAGCGTCCAAGGCTGTTTTCCGCGCGGCAACCTCGGGCGAGGGCGCAGCACAGGCCGCCATCAAAAGCAGCAGCGGCAGGATCAGCAGTTTTCTTGTCATAGCGTTCACCAATTACACACGATTGTATTTCACGAAAGGGGTCAGAACCCCGACCCGGTCATAAAGCTGCCGGGCTTGTGTATTGAATTCCTGCGTCAGCCAATAAACCGACGGCGCTCCGGCCGCGTCCGCACGGGCATAGACCGCCTCGATCAACGCACGTCCCACGCCCTGACCCCGTATGTCGGGGTCTGCGTAAAGGTCTTGCAGATAGCACGTGTTTTCAACCTTCCACCCGTGGCGATGGTAAAGGAAATGTGCCAGCCCCACGGGCCGGTCGTCCAGTTCTGCAATCAAACCGTTGAAATCCTGCGGATCATCGCCGATCAGCCGTGCGAATGTGCTGTCATAGACAGGTTCAGGCAGTTCGGTGTCATAAAACGCCAAGTAGTCCCGCCAGAGTCGGCCCCAGTGGGCGCGGTCACCTTCGGCGATAGCGCGGATTCGCAAGTTCAAACTGGTCTCCCCCCAAGGGCTCGATAGCTAAAGTTTATCAGAAATTCGATCTGCTCGCTGACGATTGGTTGCGGGTCATGACCGGAATGCGGCGCGATTGTGGCAAATTAACGGCGTTGGTTCCGAGCCATAAACGCTAACCGCTCAAACAGCTGAACATCCTGCTCATTCTTCAACAATGCGCCATGCAAACGGGGTAGGGCAGAGCTTGCATCCGCCTTCAGATCCTCGGCGCTCAGGTCTTCGGCCAGCAGAAGTTTCAACCAATCCAGAACTTCGGATGTGGACGGCTTCTTCTTAAGTCCTTGAGTTTCCCGGATTTCGTAGAATTGCGTCAGGGCCGTTGTCAGAAGCGCTGGCTTGATTCCGGGGTGATGCACCTCAACGATTCGGCGCAGGGTCTCTTCGTCGGGAAAGCGGATATAGTGGAAAAAGCAGCGACGCAGAAAGGCGTCAGGCAGTTCTTTCTCGTTGTTCGAGGTGATGATCACGATGGGACGCTGCTTGGCCTTCACCGTCTCGCCGGTCTCGTAGACGTGGAACTCCATCCGGTCGAGTTCCTGCAGCAGGTCGTTGGGAAACTCGATATCCGCCTTGTCGATCTCGTCGATCAGCAGCACCACGCGTTCGCCCGCCTCGAACGCCTGCCACAGCTTGCCTTTGCGGATGTAATTGGCCACGTCGTTGACCCGTTCATCGCCCAGCTGGCTGTCGCGCAGGCGGCTGACCGCGTCGTATTCATACAGACCTTGCGCGGCGCGGGTTGTCGATTTGATGTGCCATTCCAGAATCGGCACCCCGAATTCGGCGGCGACCTGCCGCGCCAGCTCGGTTTTGCCGGTGCCGGGCTCGCCTTTTACCAACAAAGGCCGTTCTAACGTTACGGCAGCATTGACCGCAACGGTCAGATCATCGGTGGCCACATAGGTCTGGGTACCCGAAAATTTCATAATGTTTCCGTTCCACTAAACATTGTTCCCCCAGCCGGACATGGGCCAGTACAAATTCCCTTTAAGCGGACTATTGGCTAGTGACAATGTCCAGATGTTCCGATAAACGCACCGGCAGGACAGCCGCGTGACCGACTTTGTACTTATGGTCGTGGTCCCGGCCTGCGAAAGGGAGCAGGTATGAAAGCCGAAGTTTTCTTGCCCGATGATTACCGTCCGGCTGAAGACGAACCGTTCATGAACGAGCGTCAACTTGAGTATTTCCGGCGCAAGCTCAATGCCCTCAAGGGTGAGCTGCTGGATGAAAGCAAAACAACCATCGAAGGCCTGCAAGATGGCACCCGCAATATCCCCGATATTGCCGACCGTGCCAGCGAAGAGACCGATCGTGCGTTGGAACTGCGCATTCGCGACCGACAGCGCAAGCTGGTCGGCAAGATCGACAGCGCGCTGCGCCGGATCGAAGAAGGTGAATATGGCTATTGTCAGGATACTGGCGAGCCGATCTCGCTGAAGCGATTGGATGCACGTCCGACAACCACGTTGAGCCTTGAGGCGCAAGAGCGTCACGAGCGCCGCGAGCGGGTACATCGCGACGACTGACCCGACGGTCGGTTTGAAACAAAAACACGGCCGGGGCCCCACCGCCCCGGCCGTTTTTGCAACCAAAGGGCAGGCATGCTGATCGGCCGTAACATTACCATCGTCGGGGCCGGGATTGGCGGGCTGACGGCGGCTTTGGCACTGGCTATGCGCGGGGCGCAGGTGCGGGTGCTGGAACAGTCCGAAGCGCTGCGCGAGGTTGGCGCGGGGTTGCAGATTTCACCCAACGGCGCGGCTGTTCTGCACGCGCTGGGGCTGGGCCCGGATCTTGCAAAGATCGGCGTAGCGGCCAACGCGATTGAACTGCGTGACGGGCCAAGTGACCGCAAGGTCACGCTGCTGCCCACGACCAACTACCATTTCGTGCATCGGGCGGACCTTCTGGCGATGCTGGAAAAAGCTGTGCGGGCCGCCGGGGTGCAGATCAAGCTGCTACAGCAGGTTGATACCGTGACCGAGGATGATCGTGGGTTGTTGCTTACAACTTTGCAACGTGCGCAATGCCGTCCCGATCTGTTGATCGGGGCCGATGGGTTGCATTCAAAGGTCCGCACTCATCTGAATGGCCCGTCAAAGCCACGTTTCACTGGTCAGGTGGCCTGGCGCGCTTTGGTGCCCGCAGATCAAGATGTGCCCGCACAGGCAACACTCTATATGGGGCCGGGGCGGCATGCCGTTACTTATCCGCTGCGCGAGGGCAAGTTGCTGAACGTGGTTGCGGTAGAAGAGCGCAGCGATTGGGTCGCCGAAAGCTGGTCTCACGCCGATGATCCCGCCAACCTGCGCGCGGCCTTCGCCAGTTTCAACCCGCGCCTGCGTGCGGTGTTGGAGCGGGCTGAACAAGTGCATCTGTGGGGGCTGTTCCGCCACCCGGTGGCCCCAAAATGGCACAACCAGCATGCGGCGATTCTGGGTGATGCGGCCCATCCGACCCTGCCGTTCCTGGCCCAGGGCGCAAATATGGCGATCGAGGATGCTTGGGCGTTGGCTGCTGCGCTGTCCTCGACCCCTGAAACCGGGCAGGCCCTTGCGGCCTATCAGGCAGCGCGTGCTCCGCGGACCGCGCGGCTTGTTGATGCTGCCGCTGCCAACGCCCGGAACTTCCACATCTCTTTCCCGCCCAAACGGCTGGCGGCGCAGGTGGTTTTGCGCACGTTGGGTCGCATTGCGCCGCAAGTGCTGACAAACCGGCTGCGGTGGATATATGACTATGATGTAACCCGGGAATTTGACTGACAGCAGGTGCCTTATGGCGATGAATGACGCGAAATCACAGGTGGACACGGCGCTGACCTCTGGAAATCGCGGGATGTCGAATGAGAACACTTTTGCCGGCGTCACAAGCTTTCTGCGCCGGTCGTATGGCAAAGATCTGGACGGGGTGGATTTGGCCATCACGGGCGTACCCTTCGACCAGGCCGTCACAAACCGGCCTGGCACGCGGCTTGGCCCCCGCGCGATACGCGAGGCCAGCGCCCTGCAGGCCGCCGACGCCCCCTATGGCTGGAATCTGAATCCGTTCGAGGCGTTTCAGATCATCGACTACGGCGATGTGGCCTTTGATTATGCAAATGTTCCGGCTTTCCCCAAAGCACTGCGCGATCATGTCGCCACCATTCTGGATGCCGGAACAGCCTGCATTGCAATGGGCGGCGACCACTATGTCAGCTTTCCGATCCTGCAGGCCCACGCGGCGAAATTTGGGCCTCTCAGCCTGATCCAGTTCGACGCGCATTCCGACACATGGGCCGATGACGACATGAACCGGATTGACCATGGCACGATGTTCTACAAGGCGGTGAAGTCCGGTGTGGTTGACCCGTCGCGATCGGTGCAGGTGGGCATCCGCACGTCGAACCCCGACACGATGGGCGTGCACGTCATCGATGCACCCGCCGTGCACGCGTCGACACCGGCAGAAATTGCCAAGCAAATCCGCGACATTGTCGGTGACACCCCGGCCTATGTGACCTTTGACATCGACGCGTTGGACCCTGCCTTTGCGCCGGGCACCGGTACGCCCGTCTGGGGAGGGCTCAGCTCGGCGCAGGCGGCTGCAATCTTGCGCGGGCTGGCCGGGATCAACATGGTTGGGGGCGACGTGGTTGAGGTCTCGCCGCCATTTGACTCCACAGGGGCCACGGCCATTGCAGGTGCCCATGCGATAGTAGAACTGATTTGCCTTTGGGGCGCTGGCCAGAAAGGCAAATAAATGAAAACGCTGACAATTCTGGCGCTTATTGCGCTGTTGGCCGCAATGGCCTGGGTGCGCCTTTACAAGATCGACGCCGAGAAATGGCACAAGCGGCCCGAGCTGCGCGATGTTGGGGAATACCCGGCGCCGGGCGGGTTTGCCGCGGTGCTGAACAGCGCCGATCCGGCGATCCAGGACCTGGCCCGCCTTGCCGCGCTGATCCAGGATACGCCGCGTACCGTGGGCCTGGCCGGATCGCTGGAAGACAGGCACCTGAGCTTTGTGACGCGGTCAACCTTTTGGGGGTTTCCCGATGTCACAAACATCGCCCTGATCGATGACCGGCTGGTGATCGAGGGGCATCTGGTACTGGGCCGCTCAGATTTGGGCGTTAACCGGAACCGAATCCAGAACTGGTTGCAGGCTTTGCGGCAGGCCCGAGTTTAGGCAGCCATCCCCTGTGGGCCGCCACATCGGGTTGTTCAGCGACATCTCGCAGCGCGCCATGAACGCGCGGCCATCCACGTACAGACAAATGCTCTGCCCTAACTCAACCCGACCACCGGCGGTGTCGGTGCAATAGCAGTCGACCGTTTTGCCCGAGGGGCTGGTCACATCCGCCAACCCAGGTGCAGCCATCAGCAAAAGAACAAAGAAAACACGCATCATGTGCCAAGCATATCACATCGCCCGTCCTGTCGCATCCCCCTTGACCCCGCCGTGCCCTTGCGCAAAACAACCCCATGGTTCCGTTTGAAAAACTCGATCAGATCACCCAGCGTTTCCAGTTTCTCGAGGCCAAGCTGGCCGCGGGGGACATGGCGGACTTCGCCCAGATCAGCCGCGAATATGCCGAGCTGAAGCCGGTGGCCGAACAGATCGCCGCATATCGCCAGTTGCTCGATGACATTGCCGAGGCCGAGGCGATGCTGGACGACCCCGAGATGCGCGAGCTGGCGCAGGAGGAACTGCCCGAGCTGCAAGCCCGGCTGCCCGGCACCGAAGAGGCGCTGCAACTGGCGCTGATCCCCAAGGACGCCGCCGACGCCCGCCCCGCCATTATCGAGATCCGCCCCGGCACCGGTGGGGACGAGGCGGCCCTGTTCGCCGGCGACCTGCTGCGCATGTATCAACGCTATGCCGAGGGGCGCGGGTGGAAGCTGAACATCCTTGAAGAAACGCAAAGCGAGCTGGGCGGGATCAAAGAGGTTGTTGCAAATGTGCAAGGCGACGGCGTCTTTGCCCGGCTGAAATACGAAAGCGGCGTGCACCGGGTGCAGCGCGTGCCCACCACCGAAAGCGGCGGGCGCATCCATACCTCGGCGGCCACCGTGGCCGTGTTGCCCGAGGCCGAGGAGGTCGATATCGACATCCCCGCCACCGATATCCGCATCGACACGATGCGCAGCTCGGGCGCGGGCGGGCAGCACGTGAACACCACCGATTCCGCCGTGCGCATCACCCATATTCCCACCGGGATTGTTGTCACCAGTTCCGAGAAATCACAGCACCAGAACCGCGCCATCGCCATGCAGGTCCTGCGCACCCGGCTTTACGATCTGGAACGTCAGCGCATCGACGACGAACGCAGCGCCGATCGCAAGAGCCAGGTCGGCTCGGGCGACCGGTCCGAACGCATCCGCACCTACAACTTCCCGCAGGGCCGCATGACGGATCACCGCATCAACCTGACGCTTTACAAGCTGGATCAGGTGATGACCGGTGAACTGGACGAGGTGATCGACGCCCTGATCACCGACGACCAGGCTCGTAAACTGGCGGAGATGGAGGGGTGAGGGTCCAGGACGGACTGCGCGCCCTGATCGACCATCTGAACGCTGCCAACATTCCGGATGCGCCGCGTGATGCGCGGATCATCATGGCCGCAGTGTTGGGCGTTGACAGGTCAAGGTTGACCTTGGCGGCTGGCGATCCGCTGAATGCCGACGTTCAAAAGGCCGCTCTGGCAATGGCCGCCCGTCGTGCTGCGCGCGAACCGCTCAGCCATATCGTTGGGCATCGCGCTTTTTATGGCCGCACGTTTCGCGTTTCGTCCGACGTTCTGGACCCGCGCCCGGAAACGGAAACACTGATTGCCGCCGCCCTTCAGGTCGCGTTCACAAAGGTGCTGGACCTTGGCACCGGCACAGGGGCGATCCTGCTGACATTGCTGGCCGAACGCGCAGAGGCGACGGGGTTGGGGACCGATCTGTCGGATGCCGCCCTCTGCATTGCACGTGAAAATGCCAAGGCATTGGGTCTGTCCACCCGGGCGGACCTGCGCCAAAGCGACTGGTTCCTGCGCGTCACGGGCAGGTTTGATCTGATTGTTTCCAACCCGCCCTACATCGCTTTGGACGAGATGCAGGCCCTGCAACCCGAAGTGCGCGAACACGAACCGCGTATGGCCCTTACCGACGAGGGTGACGGCTTGTCCGCTTACCGTACCATCTGTGACAGCGCACCAGCGCATCTGGCTCCCGGAGGGCACCTGATGGTTGAAATCGGTCCAACCCAGGCCACAGCTGTTTGCGCCATGATGCAACGCGCGGGTCTTGAAACGATCACCGTTCATAACGATCTGGATGGCAGGGACCGGGTTGTTGCCGCAAAGGCGCCCGGATAAGCCCCAAAACGTGGCCAATAGGGTGCAAACTGGTGTTTTTCGCGCCGGGTGCCCATTTTTTTACTTGTCTTGAACCCATTGCCATGTTTACTCAAAAGGGCGCGTGATCGGATGCTCAAGCATCCTCCGCGTTGTTAGCCAGAAAGTCCCAGACCTGCGTTTTTCATCAGCGCAAGAGGCGCCGAACGGGTCGGGATAGCCAAGATAAGGCTGGAACCAAGAAAACATGAGATCATCCAAGTCACGTTCGCGGTCAAAGAACAACCGTTCGCGCTCGGTCGGGAATATTGTCAACCGTGTGTTCGACAGCTCGGGCCCCGAGGGCAAGGTGCGCGGCACCCCGCAGCAAATCATTGACAAGTACAACCAGTTGGCCCGTGACGCCACCTTGTCCAATGACCGTGTTGCCGCCGAGAACTTCCAACAACATGCCGAGCATTACGCCCGCCTGCTGGGCGAAGCACAGCGCGAGCAGGAAGCCCGCCGCGAACAGCAAGAGGCGCAGAACCGCGAGCGTCAGCAGCAGCAACAGCAGCAGCGCGAACAACGCGAACAGCAGCAGGCAGAACAAAAGCCCGCCGAACCCGCCCCACAGCCCGAGGCTGAGGTTATCGCGCTGGACACAGCGGGCGAAGAACCTGCCGACAGCCTTGTGGTAGAGACCCCGGAAAACAAACCCGCCCCACGTCGCCGTGCCCCGCGCAAAAAGACGACGGCCGCGGCTTCCGAGGCACCGAAAACGGTTGAAGAACCGTCCGAGACCCCCAACGACACACCGGCTGCCGAATAACGGCAGCCTTTTCAGCCCGTGTTGCTGACCTGGCGCGCCAGGGCGCAGAACCCTTCGATCGGCACCTGCTCGGCCCGCATCGTCGGTTCAAGGCCCGCGGCGCGCAGATGATCCTCGATCCCTGGCGCAATGCCTTTCAGGCTGGCCCGCAGCATCTTGCGGCGCTGATTAAAGGCCGCGGCCACGACGCGCGACAGGGTGCCGGCGTCCGCGGGAAACAGCGGCTCGGCCCGCGCGGTCAGATGCACAACGGCCGAGTGAATCTTGGGCGGAGGGGTGAAAGCCTCGGGCGGCAGGGTCATGGCGATCTTGGCCTCGGCCCGCCACTGCGCCAGAATTGCCAGCCGCCCATAAGCTTTTGAACCCGGCTGCGCCACGATCCGTTCGGCCACCTCTTTTTGAAACATCAACGTCAGGCTCTGCCAATATGGTGGCCATTGCGGTGGTGTCAGCCAGCGCACCAGCAGCTCGGTTCCGACATTGTAAGGCAGGTTCGCGACAACACGGATCGGTGGGTTCAGATGCGCAAGCGGGTCCAATTCCAGCGCGTCGGCATTGATCACTTCAAGCTGACCCGGGTAAGCCGCGCCAATTTCGGCCAGCGCAGGCAGGCAACGCGCGTCCTTTTCCACGGCAAGCACGCGGCGCGCGCCTTCGGCCAGCAAACCACGCGTCAATCCGCCGGGGCCGGGGCCCACCTCTAAAACGTCGCAATCGCTCAACGCGCCGGCCTGCCGGGCAATCTTGGCGGTCAGGTTCAGGTCCAGTAGGAAATTCTGGCCCAGCGACTTCTTGGCAGACAGGCCATGTGTCGCAATAACCTGGCGCAAAGGGGGCAGACCATCGATCGCAGCCATGAATGTCCTTTCGCTTTCAGTGCCCGTCAGGCGGCAGCGCGGTGGCGGGCCATCTGGTTGGCCATACGCAGCGCTGCAATCAGGCTGGAGGCATCTGCGACGCCTTTGCCCGCAATGTCAAACGCGGTGCCGTGATCGGGCGAGCTGCGCAGAAATGGCAGGCCCAGCGAGACATTCACCCCACCGGCAAAGTCCAGCGTCTTGATCGGGATCAGCGCCTGATCGTGATACATGCATATCGCCGCATCATAGCGCGCCCGCGCGGGCGGATGAAACATCGTGTCGCCCGGAAGCGGCCCGGCAATCTGCATTCCTTCGGCCCGCATCGTGTCCAGCAAAGGCGCGATTAACTCGATCTCTTCACGGCCCATATGGCCGCCTTCGCCCGCATGCGGGTTCAGACCAGCGACGGCAAGGCGCGGCGAGGCAACACCAAAATCACGGATCAGGGCGGCGTGGGTGATTTCCAGCACCCTGCGCAGGTCATGCGGGTTCAGGGCCGCAGGCACCTCGGCCAGCGGGATGTGGATCGTGGCCGGCACAACCTTCAGCGCGTCGCAGGCCAGCATCATCACCACATCGTCCTGCCCGGCCAGCGCGGCCAGAAACTCTGTGTGGCCGGGATAGGCAAAGCCCGCACCTTCGCGCAAGATCTGCTTGGAAATCGGGTTGGTGCACAGGGCCGACGCCGCGCCGGACTGGGCCAGGTCAACCGCGCGCTCGATCCATCGAATAACGGCCGACGCGTTTTCCAGCGCAGGCTGCCCCGCTATAGCGGGCACCGCCATCTTGTCAGCCAACACGGGCAAAGACGTTGCTGACGCGGCTTCGCCGGGCGACGAAATCTCTTGAAACTTTGCACCATCGGGCAGGGCTGCCGGGTCGCCGACCAGGAAAAACGGCAATTCATCTTGCAAGGCATGCCAGGCGACAAGGCTCAATTCCGGGCCAACCCCGGCAGGGTCACCCATGGTCAGGGCTATGGGGGCGGTGGTCATGGAGTGCGGATGATGGCCTCGGCCCGCAGCTCGGCCAGGAAACCGTCGGCATAGGCCGTCAAACGCTGGTTGAACAGCTGGTTGCGGATCTGTCCACGATCCACTTCGATATCCAGTTCCGGTGTGCGGCTGCAAAGCATCAGCACCGACATGGTCACGCCTTGCCCAAAGATGACCGTTTCGTTCGGGTCCATTTTTGCAAGCGTCAGGGCAAGGTCGCCCTGCAATTCACTGACCAACGCACCAGAGAACAGCAGCCGTTCTTCCGGCTGCTTGTGTGCCACGCCGTACATGTCATCACAGGTGTCCACGCGGGCGCGCACCTTCTCGGCCTCTGTCACGTTGCCGGAGGGGATGAAATACTGCGCATAGTCGACGGACAATCCTTCGGCCTCGACCGGGTCATTCTCTTCGATCGCGCGCAGCTGGAACAGGGCAATGGCATTCGACAATGGAATCGGGTCGCTCACCTCGCCAGGGGCCAGCGCCAGAACCTGGCTGGCAAGGGCAGGGGGAAGGTTCGCGAGGTCCAGCCAGTCAATTCGTCCACTGCGGCCCGCAGAGGGCGAGACCGAGTAACGCCGCGCCGCCGATGCAAAGGCCTGTGGCGTCTTGATCTGGTCTTTCAGACGCTCGGCCAAGGCCTGGCTTTCTTCCTGAAAAGCCGGGGTATCCGCCCGCAGGATAATCTCGGACAGCAACACCCGCGCGGCACCGGCCTGCTGTGTCAACGCCAGCGCGCGGTCGATTTCGGCCTCGGTGATTTGGGCGCGCGGGCCAAACTGACCTTGCACCAATGCGCGCCATGCAACGCCGGCCGCAACAAAATCGCGGAAGGTCCGCACATCAACGCCCTCGCTGCCAATCGCGGCAACAAAAGGTTCCAGTTCCAGATTGGCACGACCGGCAAACTCGGTCATGCCGTCGATCACTTGTTCCTCGGTGACGCTCAGACCCGCGGCAACGGCGGCATCCAGCCGAAGGCGATCCTCGATCAAACCCTCCAACGCTTCTTCTTCCAGATCACCGGGCGCGCGCAGCAGTTGCAGCAGGCGGATGCGTTGCTCAACCTCCCAGTTGGTGATGGCCCGGTCGTTAACCAGAATGCGGGGGGCGAACAAACCACCGTCCTGCGCCATTGCCGGTACAATCCCGGCGAGGGTTACAAGAAAGAAGCTGGCGAGAATGCGAAATAGGGGCATGGTTTTTTTCTGCTCAGAGCTGTTATCGGCCTAAAACTTCACACAGTTGCGGCTAACCGGATCGGCTCGCGAGTTGCCGAAACCCGAAAGCGTCACCGTCAGCCCGAAATCGGTTGACGGCCTCACACTAGCCGAGGACGTGAAACGACGCGAGAGGGAAAGATCGACAACCACGCATTCGTTGCGGAATTCCAGACCCAGCCCGGTTTCCGCCGCGCGGTTTTGTTCAATGTCATATCGCCAGTCCAGACGCCCGGTCCAGTTCGCGTTGAAGCGATATCCGCCATCAAACTGTACTTCTGAAATATCGGTGGCTTGGTTCGCGGTCAGGTCCGCGGCACTCCACAGGTACGAGGTTGCGAAATTGGCGCGATCGCTGTTCCATCCAACGCGCAACTCGTTCTGCGAAAAGGACAATTGATCATCGAACAACATCCGGTTGCCCAGCGTCAGCCCGGTTCCGGTGTCTACCCGCACCGCCGCCAGCCAATCGCTGGTATAGCCGTTCAACCCGGTGCTGGTGTCAAACTGTGCCGAAGGTTTCTCGCGGATGACACGGCCTAACGTCGCACCAAAGCTGAGACCGGTTTGGGTGTAGCGTGTCCAGTTGACACCCAGGTTCAGGCGTAAACCTTCCTCAACCGCGTCTGATCCGGGGAACCGGTTGAGGGCGAACAGGTTGCCCTCGTCAAACTCGACGGCAAGACTGTCCTCGTTCGCGATATTCCTGTTGCCGGCCTGGCTCCAGACCAGTTGGGCAATGGGCTCCAACGTATCGACGGCACCGCCCGTGGTGTTCCGGATCATCGGCCAACGCAGTTCAACCGCGCCAAACTGAGCGCTCCGAAAAATTGCATCAGGACGCAAACTGTCGTCCTGATACTTGAAATAATCCGCATGCAGCGCGCCGGTAAAGCCAAGAACCACACCGTTATTGGTGGTCCAGTCGCGATGCCAGTTTAGCCGGGCCGAGGCGCGTTCAAGGTCACGGCCCAACGTGTCAGCGCCCGACGGGCGGTTAAATGCAAACAGGTCAAATTCGGCCGTGGCGATGCCTCCGACCGGACCGGGGACAAACCGACGTGTCCACGAACCGCTGACAATCGTGCGCGGCAGCGTGCCCGAGTCTTCGCCGCTGCGCAGGGTTTCATAATATGTTGCGTTCGCGGTGATTTGTTCATCACGCAGGGTGCGGGACAGGGTAATGGGGCTTGCCAGACGGTCCGCACTGTCAATGCTATAGTCCAGCAGATAGGCCTCGTCCGAAACTGTGCGCAGATCAAATTCCAGCTTGAACTCACGCGGCAGGTCAAAGTCGCCGCTTGCATAAAGGTAGCCACGGTTCCGACTTGTCAGAATGTCATCGCGCGTGCCCGCCGCGTTGACCTCGATCTCGCCATTTCGAAACGCCTGCCGATAGCGCAGGCCCAGCGTGCGCGACCGGCGCGACAGGAACGGTGCCAGTGTCAGGTCCGCGTGATCACCCAAGGTGATGAAATAGGGCACCTCGATCCCGAGGCCCACGAGGTTCGACGCCCGAACGCGCGGCAGAAGGAACCCGGTGGCACGCTCCAACGTGGGGTCCGGCAGCCGCAAACGCGGCAGGTACATGACCGGCAGGCCTGCGACCTCGAACCGGGCATCATCAAAGTAGATTTGCCGTTCTTCCTGATCGTGAATGATGCGCCGGGCCCGGATCTGCCACAACGGCACCCCGCCGTCGCACACGGTGCAGGACGTGGCGACCGTGTTGTCCAGAACGGAAAAGCGGTCGCCGACCCGGTGCAGGTTCGCCGCAGCCAGTTGCAGCTGCTGGTCCAGAACCAGTCGCGCCGATTTCAGGATGCCCGCAGTCAGATCGGCCGAAAGCTCGCCACTGTCCGCCAGAACGATGTCGCCGTTTTCTGCAACCAGGCTCAGCGGCCCATCGATCAGGATGATGTCCTCGGCACGGCGATATTCGATGCGCGTTGCCCGCAGGATATGGGGGCCATACAAAACTTCGACATGGCCCTCGGCGATCAGGATGTCGTTGCGTGCCCCGGTGACCGAGATTTGATCGGCCAGCAGGGTTGCCGGCGCTGGCTCCTGCTGCTGCGCGACGACAGGGAGGGAAAGCCAGATCATGGCCAAGAGAGCCCCAAGAATCGCGCGCATCAACCGTCCTCCAGATGCAAAACAACGCCCAACGACAGGAAAATCGCAATAACAGGCGGGGCCCAGGCCGCAAGGGCTACGGGTATTTGTCCGTTTTCGCCCAGAACTTGGGCAAAGCTGCGCAAGAAAAACAGGGCCAAACCCATTCCAAGCGCCATAAGAACCATCACGCCCGTGCGCCCAAACCGAGTGTGACGCATGGTGAAACCGGCCGCGATCAAGACCATGGCGACAAATACCAACGGTAGCGCCAGTTCCATTTGCAGCCAGACACGGTGTCTTTGGGCCGAGAAGCCCGCGCGTTCAAGCGCCTCGATAAAGGCCGGTAACTCCCACACCGGGATGGCCGAGGGCGCGCCGAAGCTGTCGCGAATACGGTCGCGGGTCAGGTCCGTTGGCAGTGACATCGTTGCGTGGGTTGTTGCGCCCTGTTCCGGGTTGGTGACCTCGGCCGCCAGTTCCCAGCGTTTCACCTCGCTCAGCAGCCACATGCCATCGCCCAGTTCCGCCGACGCCGCCTGAATGCGATAAATCGGTCCTGCATCGGGGGCAAAGGCGACAATGGTCACATCAAACAGGCTGGTTCCGTCCAGGTTGGACCGCGCTGCGCGCAAAACCACCTGTCCGTCCGCGTTGCCCTGACGCATCCACAAGCCACCGCGATTCAGCGACAGGACCGACGGGGTTCCGACACTCAGCGTGGATTTTTGGACCTCGTATTGCTTGGACGTGGCAGCGACCATGGGGTTCAATACCCCCACGCTGAAGGCGCCCACGACCAGGATTGCGATCACCGGTGCGGCCAGGCTGCGCAGGGCCGAACGCCCCGCGGCCCGGCTGACCACCAATTCGGATGTTCGCGCAAGGCTCAGGTACAGCGCCAACGTGGCCAGCAAGACAACCAGGGGCAGGATCTGATAAAGCGCCGTCGGCACGCTCAGCAACGACAGTTGCAGTGCCTGGCCCGACGAAATCTCTCCACCCCCGAACTGCCGCAGTTGGTCAACGACGTCCAACATCAGCAGAAACAGCAGGAAAACCGCCAGAACACTCAGCAATGTCAGCAGGAATTTGCGCGCGAAATACATGTGCAGTTTCATGCCGTCGCCTCCGGAAGGGGGCGTTTCGCGCGCTTGCCGAAATCTGGCCGTCCCGCGATCCAAAACATGATGCAGGCCACGGCAATCCCGGCAACCGGTGGAAAGTAAACCGCGATCCACAGGTTTTCGTCCGAGCGTGCCAATTGCCCAGAGGAATTGTCCAGCGCTTGCAGGATGATCAACAGGACAAATGCGAACAGGATCTGTCGCCAAAGGCCAAACCGGCTGAACCCGCCCAATAGCAAGGCACCCAGTCCGATCAGGGCCGCTGCCACCGCCAGGAAGGGTTGCGAAATTCGCGCGTGGCCTTCGTAAAGAAAACTCGCCCGCGTTTCGCCCGCCAAGGCCACGATCACCGGATCGGCCTGCAGCAGGGTCATCGTTGGCAGGCCCTGCATGTCCACGCGCTGATCCGAACGCACGGCAATCATCCCGGCCACGTCATAGACGGCGTCCTGAAAGCGGGTTGTCGACATCGTGTTCGACCCAACCCGCAACACCTGCGCCATTCCGTTGAACATCACCAGCTTTGGGCCGTCCTCGGCCGAGACAAGCAACGCCCGCTCGGCGGTATAGGTAATGTCTTGCCCCGGTACGGTTTCGTCGACCAGCAGCAAGTCGTTCAACTCACCCAGCGGCGTGATCTCGCCGATGAAAATCGTTATCCCCTTGGAAGGATGGATGAATTGCCCCTCGACCAGAATCTGCGCCGCGATGTCCTCGGATATCTCTGCAGACCTTTCGCGCAGTTCAGCGCGGCTTGCCGGAACCAGGACATGGTTCAAAACCGACACCAGCGCCGCAACCAGCAGGCCAAAAACCAGGACCGGACGCGCCAGCCGAAACGGGGAAAGGCCCATCGCCTGCGCCACCACCAGCTCGCTGTCCGATGTCAGGCGGTTGATCGCGTAAACCGTTGCGGCAAAACCGGAAACTGGCAGGACCAGCCGAACCACATTTGGCAGCGACAAGGCCGTGAACTGCAAGAACACCAATGCCGACTGTCCGTCGCCGATCAACTGATCAAACAGCCCAACCGCCCGGTTGACCCAGTAGACCGAAACCAGGACCAGCGAGAAGAAGCCGAACAGCACCACAAGCTGCGACAGGATATAGCGATCAAATCGCGGCAAATGTCCCCCCCAGGACAACAGGATCGAGCGCGACCCTAGACGATCTGTGGGGCGGGGAAAACTGCTATCTGGTCATGTGGCCTGCAAGCGCATAAGTCTTGGTGGAGAACATTTCCGGAGAATGCCGATGACCACCCCACCCATTATTGAGTTTCAGCCTACAGAGATTGACGCAATCGCTGCGACCGAAGGGCGGGTCGCGCTTTTGATCGGCGCCGAGGGCAAGCTCGATCAGGCGGCTCGGCGGGTCAACAAACTGTCCCGGGGCGCGCTGGTCCGATTCGTCGAAAGCGAGGCTTTTGCCAAGATGAAATCCGGTCAGGCCAAGACATTGGCGTTCCCGGCCGGCATGGCTGCCGAGGCAATCGACGTCGTGCGCCTGGAACGCCGCCCCTCGCAAGACGATGCGCGGAAGGCAGGCGCGGCTCTGTCCAAGTTGCGCGGCGATGCGGCGCTACTGCTTCTGGCGGGGTCAAACTCCAAGGTGCACGAAGTTGCCCTGGGCCTTGCGCTGCGCGACTACAACTTTAATGCGCACAAAACGGCCGAGGCGTCGGCGCGTGGCACAATAACCGTTATGTGTTCCAAGCCCGAAGAAACCGCCGCTGCCGCGGCCCCCATGGCCGCGCTGGCCGAGGGGGTGTTCTTTACCCGCGACCTGACGAACGAGCCTGCAAACATCCTGACAACCGAAGATTTCGCCGCACGCCTGGCTGCGATGCAAGAGATCGGACTGGACGTTGAAATTCTGGAAGAGGACGCGCTGGAAAAGCTTGGTATGCGTCTTCTCCTGTCGGTTGGTCATGGCTCGGCCAGCCCTTCCAAGGTTGTGGTCATGCGCTGGAACGGTGGTGAGAAAGACGCGGCCCCGCTGGCCCTTGTTGGCAAAGGTGTGGTCTTTGACACCGGCGGCATCTCGCTGAAACCGGCCGGCGGCATGGAAGACATGACCATGGATATGGGCGGCGCGGGTGTTGTATCGGGCGTTATGCGGGCCCTGGCACTGCGCAAGGCGCCGGCCAATGTGGTTGGCCTTGTGGGGCTGGTGGAAAACATGCCATCCGACCGCGCCACACGTCCCGGCGATGTAGTGACCTCGATGAAAGGCGACACGGTTGAGATCATCAATACCGATGCCGAGGGGCGTTTGGTGCTGGCCGATGTGCTGTGGTACGCGCAGCAGGAATATAAACCGGCGGCGATTGTGAACCTGGCCACGCTGACCGGCGCGATGATCATTGCGCTGGGTCACGAAAACGCCGGTGTGTTTTCGAACGATGACAGCTTTGCCGCCGATTTCCTGAAATCCGCCGCGGCCGAGGGCGAAGGGGCATGGCAACTGCCCCTGTCACCAGCCTATGACAAGCTGCTGGACAGCCGCATCGCTGATATGAAGAACATCGGCGGCCGACCGGCGGGTTCGATCACCGCGGGCCAGTTCTTGCAGCGTTTTGTTCAGGACGGAACCCCGTGGATCCACCTGGACATTGCAGGTGTGGCGTCGGTCAAATCGGAAACGGCGTTGGCGCCCAAAGGGGCCACCGGCTGGGGCGTTCTGGCGCTGGACCGGCTGGTGCGTGACCGGTTCGAGGGCTGATGGCCGAAGTCTTTTTCTATCACCTTACACGCCGCGGGCTGGCGGATGTGCTGCCCCCGCTACTGGATCGCGCGCTGGCCCAAGGCTGGCGGGTGGCCCTGCGTGGCACGGATGAGGGGCGTCTGCGGCAGCTGGATGGCCAACTGTGGCTGGCAGGCGAGGAAAGCTTTCTGCCCCACGGGTTGGCCGGATCGGGGTTTGACGCGGATCAGCCGGTACTACTGACCGCCGCTTCGGACGCGCCAAACAACGCGGAGTGCGTCATGGCCATCGATGGGGCCGAGATCGCCGAGGGAGAGGTCGCTGGACTGTCCCGCGCCTGTGTCCTCTTTGACGGTAATGACGAGGAGGCGCTGAACCACGCGCGTGGCCAGTGGAAACGCCTGACCGGGGCCGGGATCGGCGCGCAATACTGGTCCGAGGAATCCGGCCGTTGGGAGAAGAAGGCTGAACACAGCGCAACGTAACCAAATGGAGCGCCTGACGGCGCAAGTGATATCTCGCGCCCTGCCTTGCGGCCGGGCCCTCGGGTTGTCGCGGGGCAAAAGCTAGCAACGACCACCGACCCGAGCCCAAAGCCGCAGGCGACGGGCGAGATAAGGGAAATGCGCCGTCAGGCGCGCAATTTAACAGGGTCAGCGGATCAGGCGCATCGTGTCCCGGGTGATCTCCACCCGTTCGAACCGGTCCAGATAGCTCATCCCCAGAAGCGAGCCATTCAATTCGCCTTCGTTCACCCAGGCGCGCACGTTTCGGTCGCTCAGCTCGCCAATACGCAGCTCGTCCAGTTTCACCATTGCGGTGCGCACCTCGCCGTTGGCGGTGTTGGCGCGTCCCAGGAAAACCAGGCGATCCGTGTCGATCCCGACCCGCGCTGCATCTTCCATCGACAACACGATGGTGGTCGCGCCCGTGTCTACAACGAACCGCACGGCTGTGTCGTTCACATCCGCCAGCATGTAGAAATGCCCATCCGGTGCACGGGGCAACTCGACCACGCCCTGATCGGCAATCACCGTCTGACGCGGCAAAACATCGTCGCGCATGTTTTCCCAAAGACCGGCCGCCGCGATCACACCGACAAAGATCAGCGCCCAGATGGATGCTTGTTGCAGCATTGCCCCAAGACGGTGGCGGTTCTGGATCAGGAAATAGCCGCCGATCACCAGCAAAAGCAGCGACAGATAGGCCAACTGGCCAAAATCGTTCTCAGACATCGGGTTCCCTTCGGGGTTACCCTTTGAATGTAGGGGCGGATCAGCCCGCCGCCAAGGTCAGACCGAAATCGCGCAGCCCGTCCAGAACGAACTGCACCGACAAGGCCGCCAGCAACATGCCCAATAGCCGTGTGACCACGTTGATGCCGGTTTTGCCCAAGACGCGCTCCAGCAGGCCTGCCGTCAAAAACATCAGGAACCCCAGCACAACAACCACCAGCATGATGCCCATCACCCCGGTCAATGCCACCATGTCGCCCTCAACCTCGCCGGCCAGCAGGATCATCGACGCCATAGAGCCGGGACCAGCCAGCAGCGGCGTGGCCAGCGGGAACACCGAGGGGTCGGGTCGGTCATCCTCGGCCTGATCCTCGCGCCGCTTGGTGCGCCGTTCAAACAGCATGTCCAGCGCGGTCAGGAACAACAACAGCCCCCCGGCGATGCGAAAGGCAGGCATGGAAATGCCGACAAAGCCCAGAACGGCCTCGCCCAACAGCCCGAACAGCGCCAGCAGGCCAACGGCAATTACACAAGCCCGCAGGGCGATGCGGCGGCGCTCGGACGCGCTCATCCCTTGTGTCAGCGCCGCAAACAGCGGGGTCAGCCCGATGGGATCGATGATCACGAACATCGTGACGAAGGCCGAGATGTAAAAGGTTGTATCCATGATCAGCCCTCGGCGACTTCCAGCTTTTCCAACGCCGCCATCCACAGCGCCTCGGCCCGGTCCAGCCCGTCCATCACCTCGGCATATTTCTTTTGCCAAATGGCGGCCTCGTCGGCTTTGCCGTCCTCGTACATCTCGGGCGCGGCCAGTTTCACCGACAGCTTGTCGCGCATATCGTTCAGCTTTGTCACCCTGTCCTCGCATTTGCGCACCTCGGCGCGCAGCGCGAGGATCTGGTCACGCGACGGGCGCGCAGGCTTGGGTTTTTCGGCCTTTCTGGCCGGTTTGTCGCTTGCCAGCAGCAGGCGGCGATAAGCCTCCAGATCATCGTCAAACGGCGCCACGCGCCCGTCTTTGACCAGCCAAAGCCGGTCGGCCACCATCGACAGCAGATGCATATCGTGGCTGACCAAAATCACCGCGCCGGAATAGGCGGTCAGCGCCTGCACCAGCGCCTCGCGGCTTTCGATATCCAGATGGTTGGTGGGTTCGTCCAGGATCAGCAGATGCGGCGCGTCCAGCGTGGCCAACAGCAGGCTCAGCCGCGCTTTTTGGCCGCCCGACAGCCGGCCCACCTCGGTCTCGGCCTGATCGGCGCCCAGACCAAACCCCGCCAGCCGCGCGCGCAGTTTCGACTGCACCTCGCCCGGGCGTTCCCGCGCGATATGCTGCAGCGGCGTTTCCTCCACCCGCAGCTCATCCACCTGATGCTGCGCAAAGAACCCGATCCGCAGTTTCGAGGCCGTGGTGATGCGCCCGCCCATCGCCACCAGCCGCCCCGACAACAGCTTGGACAGGGTCGATTTGCCCTGACCGTTTTTACCCAACAGCGCGATCCGGTCATCCTGATCAATGCGCAGCGTCAGTTTTGACAGCACCGCATTGCCATCATACCCGACCGAGGCGCTTTCGGTGGCCACAATCGGCGGCGACAGTTCTTCGGGTTCAGGGAATGTGAAGACCACGCGCGCCTCGTCCTCGGGCGCGGTGATCGTCTCCATCTTTTCCAGCATCTTCACCCGGCTTTGCGCCTGCTTGGCCTTTGTGGCCTTGGCCTTGAACCGGTCGACAAAGCTTTGCAGATGCGCCCGCCGCGCCTCTTGCTTTTTGGCCTGCGCGGCCTGCACGGCGCGCTGTTCGGCGCGTTGGCGGGCAAACTGGTCGTAAGGGCCCTGCCACAGCGTCAGCTTGCGGTTGTCCAGATGCAGGATTGCGCCCACCGCGCGGTTCAGCAGGCCCCGGTCGTGGCTGATGATCAGCACCGTGTGCGGATATTTGGCCAGATACGCCTCAAGCCACAGCGCGCCTTCAAGGTCCAGATAGTTCGTCGGTTCGTCCAAGAGCAACAGATCGGGCTGCGCAAACAGCACCGCGGCCAAAGCCACCCGCATGCGCCAGCCGCCCGAAAAGGCCGAACACGGCATGCGCTGTTCGGCATCGTCAAACCCCAGACCCTTCAGGATCGAGGCCGCCCGCGCCTCGGCCGACCACGCGTCGATATCGGCCAGCCGCGTCTGCACCTCGGCAATGCGTGTGGGGTCGGTGGCGGTTTCGGCCTCGGCCATCAACGCGGCGCGCTCGGTATCGGCGGCCAGCACCGTGTCCAGCAACGAGACCTCGTTGCCCGGTACCTCCTGGCTGACGCCACCAATGCGGGCGCGGGCGGGCAATTCGATTGCGCCACCCTCCAGCGTCAGGTCACCCCGGATCAGGTTAAACAGCGTGGTTTTACCCGCACCGTTGCGGCCCACTAGCCCCACCTTGTGCCCGGCAGGGATGGTGGCCGAGGCGCCATCGAACAGCGGCCTGCCTTCAACCGAATAGGATATGTCAGAAATGCGCAGCATGCCGCAGCACTGACCCACTCCATCGCTGGTGTCAACACGGGCAATAGGTGCTGCAAATCCGCGCATGGGCCTCAATTCGCGAATGACGCTTTCCAAAGCCTTTCTGCCATGCTAGGCGGGCCGCGATTTATTGCGCCGGGCAGGGGCCCGTCGCCCCAGCAAGAAAGACACGATCATGGCAATTCAACGCACCTTTTCGATCATCAAGCCCGACGCCACCAAGCGCAACCTGACCGGCGCCATCAACGCCAAGCTGGAGGCCGCCGGCCTGCGCATCGTGGCGCAAAAGCGCATTCACCTGACCAAGGCGCAGGCTGGCGTGTTCTATGCCGTGCATGCCGAGCGTCCGTTCTATGACGAACTGTGCGAGTTTATGGCGTCCGAGCCGATTGTTGTGCAGGTTCTGGAAGGCGAAGACGCCATCGCGAAAAACCGCGAAGTGATGGGCGCCACCAACCCTGCCGAAGCCGACGAAGGCACCATCCGCAAGGAATTCGCCCTGTCGATCGGCGAAAACTCGGTCCACGGTTCGGATGCCGAGGAAACCGCCGCGGTCGAGATTGCCTATTTCTTCTCCGGTCTCGAGCTGGTTGGCTAAGCTTTACCGCTTTTTAAAACGATCCAAAGCCCGGGTATTGCGCCCGGGCTTTTTCTGTCTTCACAGGACCGCGCGCAGCCTCTAGCGTTTGCCTGACGGCAAAAGGGCAATTCGATGAAATGTGCAATTGTTACCGGCGCGGCGCGCGGCATTGGTCTGGCTACCGCCAAAAAGATGCTGGCTGACGGCTGGCGCGTGGTTCTGGCCGATTGGGACGCGGACGAGCTGACATCGGTCTGCGCGGTTTTGGGGGACAACGCCCTGCCACTGGTTACCGATGTCTCCAACCCCGAACAGGTCAACGCGATGATCGCGGGTACGCTGAACTGGGCCGGGCGACTGGACGCGATTGTCAACAACGCCGGTGTCGCGGATTTTGGCCCGATCGAGGACACCGACTTTGCCCGCTGGCGCGCGGTGATGGATGTAAATCTGGACGGCGTTTTCCTGTGCAGTCAGGCGGCGATTGCCGCGCTCAAGGCGCAGGGCGGGGCGATTGTGAACATTGCCTCGATCTCGGGTTTGCGGGCGTCAACGCTGCGCGTGGCCTATGGCACGTCCAAGGCTGCGGTGATCCAGCTGACCAAACAGCAGGCGGCGGAGCTGGGCGAATATGGTATCCGCGCCAATTGTGTCTGCCCCGGTCCGGTGCGGACGAAACTGGCCATGGCCGTGCACAGCCAAGAGATCATCGATGCCTATCACGACGCCATCCCGCTGAACCGATATGGGACCGAGGAAGAGCTGGCCAATGTCATCACCTTCCTCTGCTCGGATCAGGCCAGCTATGTGACAGGGCAGGTCGTGGCGGTGGATGGTGGGTTTGAATCCACCGGCGTGGGCCTTCCGGCGCTGCGTGCAACAGACTGATCAGGCGCGTGAGGCGCGCCAGACCCAGATGCTCAGCACGATGGCACTGCCCGATACCAGCGTCATCACCGTGCCTGGCATGAAGTGCACAAATCCCGGCAGGTCGACAAACAACAGATAGCCCAGATCGGCCAACCCGCCGACCATCGCCGTGACCCACAGCGCGGTGCGCGACCCGCGCCAGATCATCACGCCGCCGATCACCGTTGCCGCACCGAACCACAACAGATTCCATCCATGCTGGTTCAGAATGCCGCCCACCGCCTCGTGATAGCTGTGCACCAAAGCTTCGGCCGGAACCGCGTCGGCAATGGCAGCAAAGCCACCCGAAGCGTCGGATGACAACACGATCACCCCGGCCAGCATATGCACCAGCCCCCAAATGACCCAAAGCACGGTTACGAGTTTCACAACATTGGTCTGTGTGGCTGACATGGTTGCTTCCGGTTCGCGCGCCCTTGGCGGCGGCTGAAAGAATGAGTATGTTGACTTTATCAACAAATATTGTGGACATAGTTAACTAAAATCATGCCCGATGCCGATATTGCTCGCCTCACCGATCGTTTTATGCGCCAGATTCAGTCGCGCCTGAATCGCGCTGCACCGCAATTTGACCGCTTCCACGTTGGGCCGGGCGGAGGCATGATGTTGATGACCCTGGCCGAGATCGCGCCCGCGCGCCTGCATCAGCTGGTCGAGCAAATGGCGCGCGACAAGTCGCAAATCACCCGTCAGGTCAAAGTGTTAGAGGGGAAGGGGCTGATCACACGTGCGCCAGACCCGGATGACGCGCGGGGCTGGGTCCTGTCGCTGTCACCACTGGGTGAGACCTTTGTGGCCGAGTTGGAGCATGCCGTCGCCGATGCCCTGTCCAATGTTCTGGCGCCCTTGTCCCCGCAAGACACAGAGACGCTGCGCAACCTTTTGGCGCGGCTTTGATCAGCGGCGTTCGACCACCCCGATCTCGTTCAGGATCTTCTCAATCCCGGCCAGAGGGCCGGGCCTAACCCGCGCCTTGATCGCATCGAACCGTTTGCGCAGATCGGCTTTTTCCTTGCCTTTGCAATCGTTCCATGGCCGCCCCTGCAACCCCATCACCAGCACGTAATAGCCGATGAAATGCGGTTGTGTGCCGGATTGGATCAACCGGGCATAGGTCTCGTCCGGGCCCAGTTCGCGCACCGTATCGGCGGAATGGATACCCGCGCGTGCACAGGCAGCCTCCATCGCGGGGCCGAGGTTGCGGATACTTGAAACAGGGTCAGACATGCGCGGATCCGTGCTGTGTTGTTTACAGCTACCGCGCTGAACCCCGTTTGAAAACCACGATCAGGTGACCGGAGTCAGATGCTGGCCCAATCCGAATAGGTGTAATCGCCGTCTTCTTTTGATGGCGTCGGCGATTGTGCGCGGTGGCGCTGTTCAGAGGGCTGCTTTTCGGCGGCCTTCGGATCGGGTTTCTTGTCGTCCTGCATGTTGCGCTCCTGTTTTGCGCCCTGCCTTTTGGCCCCCTCGTTGTGGGTGGAGGGCCTGATCAGAAAGGGTTTCACCGAATTGTGGCAAAATCGGGGCAGCAGCATCCGGATCGTGAACGGACGTAACAGATGAAATAAGACTTGCGAATCTCTGATAATTCATTAATTCATGAATTATGGAATTAAACGTTGCCTCTTCCCTGCTTTTCACCCTCGGGCACGAGGGCCGTTTGGCGGTGTTTCGCCTGCTGGCGCGCCGGCTGCCTGACGGGGTACGCCCATCCGAGATTGCCGAGGCGTTGGGCCTGAAACCCAACACCTTGTCGGTCTATGTCTCGGCGTTAGAGGCTGCGGGGCTGATCTCGTCACACCGGCAGGGCAGGGCGGTGTTCTACCGCGCCGAGATGCCCGCCATGTCGGATCTTCTGAACTATCTGGTCGACGATTGTTGTCGCGGCCGCCCGGAACTTTGCTTGCCTTCCAAGGCGCTTAACCAAAAGGACACGGACATGTCTGACGCACAATTCAACGTTCTGTTCATCTGCACGGGCAACTCGGCCCGGTCTATCTTTGCCGAGGCGCTGCTGGCCGAACTGGGTGGCGACAAATTTGTTGCCCATTCCGCCGGCACGCGGCCTTATTCCGAACTGAACCCTTTCGCGGTCGAACTGTTGCAGCGTAACGGCCACGATATCTCGGGCCTGCGGTCGAAAAACGTGTCTGAATTCCAAGGCGACGACGCCCCGGGCCTGGACTTCGTGTTCACCGTCTGCGACGCCGCCGGGAACGAGGAATGTCCGCCCTGGGAAGGCCAGCCGCTGACCGCGCATTGGGGCCTGCCCGACCCGGTCAAGGTGGACGGCACGGATGCCGAGAAGTCCTATGCCTTTGCAAATACCTACGCGATGATGCGCCGCCGCATCTCGGCCTTTGTGAACCTGCCGTTCGAACAGCTCGACAAGATGTCGTTGCAATCGCGGCTGGACGAGATCGGGCAGATCGCCCCCGAAGACGCTTAAATACTGGAAGATATGATGACAAAGATTGCCGTAAACGGCCTGGGCCGGATGGGAAAACTTGTGCTGCGGGCCCTGTTTGATCAGGGCCTGCCGGGCGAGATTGTGCTGCTGAACGATATCGGCGGAACGCCCGAACAGCACGCCCTGTTGATGGAGTTCGACACGGTGCATGGCCGCTGGGATGCCCAGATCAGCCATGACGACGACAGCTTGACGATCAACGGCACGCGCATGGCCATGACGGCCGAGCGCACGATCGAGGCGCTGCCACTGGCCGAGCTGGGGGTGGACCTTGTGCTCGACTGCACCGGCGTTTTCAAGACCGAGGCCAAACTAGCGCCTTACTACGACGCCGGCGTGAAAAAGGTCGTGGTCTCGGCCCCGGTCAAGGATGGCAATGCGCTGAACCTTGTTTATGGAATCAATTCCGACCTTTACGACGCCGAAAAACACAACCTCATCACCGCGGCCTCGTGCACGACAAACTGTCTGGCCCCGGTTGTGAAGGTGCTGCTGGACGGCATCGGGATCGAACATGGCTCGATGACCACGATCCACGACGTGACCAACACGCAGACCATCGTGGACAAACCCCACAAAGACCCGCGCCGCGCCCGCTCGGCGCTGAATTCGCTGATCCCGACCTCCACCGGCTCGGCCACCGCGATCACGCTGATCTACCCCGAGCTTAAGGGCAAGCTGAACGGCCATGCTGTGCGGGTGCCGCTGCTGAATGCCTCGTTGACCGATTGCGTGTTCGAAGTATCGCGCCCGACCACGGTGGAAGAGGTGAACGGGTTGTTCGAGGCTGCCGCCAATGGCCCGCTGAACGGCATTTTGGGCTATGAAACCCGGCCGCTGGTGTCGACCGATTACACCAACGATCCGCGCTCCAGCATTATCGACGCGCCGTCGACCATGGTGGTGAACGGCACGCAGGTGAAAATCTATGCCTGGTATGACAATGAATGGGGATATGCCTGCCGTCTAGGCGACGTGACCCGTATGGTGGCGGAGAGCCTCTGATGGACCAGACTGCGCAGCGCCCCGAGGGGCTGGCCGCCTATATCGCGGTCACCGCCGCCTACTGGGCTTTCATGCTGACCGACGGCGCGCTGCGCATGCTGGTTCTGCTGCATTTTCACACGCTGGGCTTTTCGCCGATCCAGCTGGCCTATCTGTTTTTGCTGTATGAATTCATGGGGATGGTCACCAACCTGGCGGCCGGATGGATCGCGGCGCGGTTTGGTCTGACGTTCACGCTTTATGTGGGCCTGGGCATTCAGGTGGCGGCCTTGCTGGCGCTGTCGCTGCTGGATCCCGGCTGGGCCATCGGCCTGTCGGTACTGTTCGTGATGGCGGTGCAGGGCGCGTCGGGCGTGGCGAAAGACCTGTCAAAGATGAGCGCCAAATCCGCGGTCAAGATACTGGCCCCCGAGGGCGACGGGGCGTTGTTCAAATGGGTGGCGCTGTTGACCGGGTCGAAAAACGCGGTGAAGGGTCTGGGCTTTTTGCTGGGCGCGGCGTTGCTGGCCGGGTTTGGCTTCACCACCTCGGTGCTGGGCATGGCCGCGATCTTGGCGGTGATCCTGGTGGCGGTGGCGGTGTTCATGCCGGGCGGGTTGCCGCAGGGCAAGAAGGGCGCGAAGTTTTCCGAGGTCTTCTCTAAGGATGCGCGCATCAACCGGCTGTCGGCGGCGCGCATGTTCCTGTTTGGTGCGCGCGACGTCTGGTTCGTGGTGGGCATCCCAATCTATTTCTACGCGGTGCTGTCGGACGGGACCGAGGCCGGAAACCGCGCGGCGTTTTTCCAGATCGGCACCTTTATGGCGCTGTGGATCATCGGCTATGGCTTTGTGCAGGGTATGGCGCCCAAACTGTTGGGGGGGAAGGATAAACCGCTGTCCGAGATCACCCGGCTGGCCGCCGTTTGGGTGGGGGTTTTGGCTTTGATCCCTCTTGCGCTCGCGACCCTCGCGTTTGTGGCGGGCGCGCCGCAGGGCTGGCTGACCGTGACGCTGGTGGCGGGGCTCTTGCTGTTTGGATTTGTCTTCGCCGTGAACTCGGCGGTGCATTCCTATCTGATCCTGGCCTTTACGCAGGCCGAGCGGGTGACGATGGATGTTGGGTTCTACTATATGTCGAACGCCGCCGGGCGCCTGTTGGGCACGCTTTTGTCGGGTGTCAGCTATCAGGTGGGTGGCTTGCCTTTGTGTCTGGGCACGGCGGGCATCATGGCGGTTCTCAGCTTTGTGACCGTGCGCAAACTGGCCTGATCCTTGCCAACCGGTGTGCCCCGTCCGAAAGTCGCATGGCCTTGCCCGTGCAATTGCGCGACAAAGGGGCAACCGGATTTGGGAGGATGCGGGTGGACAAGCCGAACTCGATCGACGCGGTGCAGGCCGCACTTGCGGGCCAGAACTATGTGGCAGGCCGCGCGCTGAGCACCGTGACCTTTCTGGCGCTGACCCTTGGGCGGCCGCTGTTTCTGGAGGGTGAGGCCGGCGTCGGCAAGACCGAGATTGCCAAGGCCATCGCCGCCATGCTGGGCCGCCGGTTGATCCGCCTGCAATGTTACGAGGGGCTGGATGCGGCCAGCGCCGTTTACGAATGGAACTTTGCCGCGCAGATGCTGGCCATTCGGGCCGCCGACGGGGGCAGCGCGCCCGATGACCTGTTTTCTGACCGTTACCTGATCCGCCGCCCGCTGCTGGAGGCGATGCAGCCGCAGGAAGGCGGCGCCCCGGTCCTGCTGATCGACGAGCTGGACCGCACCGATGAGCCGTTCGAGGCTTTCCTTCTGGAAGCGCTCAGCGACTTTCAGGTCACCATCCCCGAGCTGGGCACCGTGACCGCGCCCGAGCCGCCGATTGCCATCCTGACCTCGAACCGCACGCGCGAGGTGCACGACGCGCTGAAACGCCGGTGCCTGTATCACTGGGTTGACTACCCCGCTTTTGAGCGCGAGCTGGAGATCCTGCAGGCCCGCGCGCCCGAGGCGTCAGATGCGCTCAGCCGGCAGGTGGTGGCATTTGTGCAAAAGCTGCGCACCGAGGATCTGTTCAAGAAACCCGGCGTGGCCGAAACCATCGACTGGGCGAAATGCCTGCTGGCGCTGGATGTGATCGACCTCAGCCCCGAGGTGATTGCCGACACCATCGGCGCCATCCTGAAATACCAGGACGATATCGCCAAATTGCAGGGCTCGGACGCCAAGCGCCTGCTGGACGAGGTGAAGGCGGAACTGGCGGCCTGACATGTCGGAATCCGCCGCGCTGGACATTCCCGAAGACGGCAAGCTGGCCCACAATATCGTGCATTTCGCCCGCGCGCTGCGCAAGGCAGGGCTGCCGGTGGGGCCGGGCCGGGTGCTGGACGCGGTGCGCGCGGTCGAGGCCGCGGGCTTCACCGACAAGACCGATTTTTACTGGGTGCTGCACGCCAGTTTCGTGTCGCGCCCCGAACAGCGCGCGGTGTTTGCGCAGGTCTTTCGTCTGTTCTGGCGCGATCCGCGGTATATGGAGCAGATGATGTCGATGATGCTGCCCTCGGTGCGCGGCGCAGCGCAGGAGCGGCAGGCCCGCGCGGCCGAGAAACGCGCGGCCGAGGCGTTGCTGGACGGGGTGGAGCGCGATCTGCCCGAGATCCCCGAGGCCGAGGGCGAAGAGATCGAGATCGACGCCAGCCGCACCACCAGCGGGCAGGAACGCCTGAAGACGCTGGATTTTGAACAGATGAGCACCGACGAAATTGCCCAGGCCAAGCGCATGCTGGCCCGGCTGCGCCTGCCGGTGAAACCGATCCGGTCGCGCCGCACCATGGCCGCCAGCCACGGCAAGCTGCCCGATTGGCGCCGCACCATGCGCGATGCCGCCCGCAACGGCGGCGAGATTCGCAACTTTGCCACCCGCAACCGCCGCACCCGCTGGCCGAACCTGGTGGTGCTTTGCGATATTTCCGGCTCTATGTCGCAATATTCGCGGATGGTTTTGCATTTTGTCCACGCCGTCGCGCAGCAAAAGGGCGCGGGATGGGCCAGGGTGCATGCCTTCACCTTTGGCACCCGGCTGACCAATATCACCCGCCACCTCGTGACCCGGGATGTGGATGCCGCGCTGGCCGCCGCCGGGGCCGAGGCACAGGATTGGGAGGGCGGCACGCGGATCGGCGACACGCTGCACGCGTTTAACCGCGACTGGTCGCGCCGCGTGCTGGGCTCGGGCGCGGTGGTGCTGCTGATCACCGACGGGCTGGACCGGGGCGATGCCAAAGCGCTGGGCGCCGAGATGCAGCGCCTGCACCTCAGCTGCCGACAGCTGATCTGGATCAACCCGCTTTTGCGATGGGACCAATTCGCGCCCAAGGCCATTGGCATCCGCGCGATGCTACCCCATGTTGATACGTTCAGGGCGGGGCATTCCATTGCCTCGCTGGAAGGGCTGGCCGCCGCGATCTCCACCCCCGGGGACACCGGCGAAAAGGCCCGGCTGATGGGGATGATGTCATGAGCATTGCCGAACACGATCAGATCATCGAGGCCGCGCTGGCCATGGTCGACGCAGGCCAGCCGGTGGCGCTGGCCACGGTGTTGGAAACCTGGGGCTCGGCCCCCCGGCCCGTGGGTGCGCAGCTGGCAATATCCGGCGATGCGGCGATGGTGGGGTCGGTCTCGGGCGGCTGCGTCGAAGGCGCCGTGGTGGCCGAGGCGCTGGACCTGCTGGAAACCGGCGAATGCCGCGTGCTGGAGTTCGGCGTCAGCGATGACGATGCTTTTGCCGTGGGTCTGGCCTGTGGCGGGCGGATCAAGGTGCTGGTGGAACCCATCGGCGTGGGGCAGGGGCCGTCTTCGGACCTGCTGCGCGATCTGGCCGCCGCCCGCGCCGCGCGTCGCCCCGCCGCCTATGTGGTGAACATGTCCACGTGGGACCGCAAGATCGCCGCGCTGGACGACCCGCAGATCGCCGAGGCCGCGCTGGCCGAGAAATCGCGGCTCGATGGTGAACTTTTCATTGGCCTGCACATGCCGCCCCTGCGGCTGGCCATTATCGGCGCGGTGCATATCGCGCAGGCCCTGTCGGATATGGCGGCGCTGGCTGGCTACGACGTCACCGTGATCGACCCACGCGACAGTTTTGGCTCCACCGCCCGCTTCCCTGGCCACACGGTTGTGAACGACTGGCCGGACGAGGCGCTGGCCGCCCACGGGCTGGATGCGCGCACCGCTGTAGTGACGCTGACCCACGACCCCAAGCTGGACAATCCCGCGATCCAGGCGGCGCTGGGGGCGGATATCTTCTATCTCGGCTGCCTCGGCTCCACCCGCACCCATGGCAAACGCGTGGCGTTCCTGCAGCAGCAAGGGTTTTCCAAGGCCCAGATTGCCCGCATCCACGGCCCCGTGGGCCTGAATATCGGGTCGAAAACCCCGGCCGAGATCGCGGTGTCGATCCTTGGCCAGATGACCGAGCGCCTGCGCCGTCCTGAGACCCGCCCGTGAAGTTCGGACCCGTCCCAACCGATCAGGCGCTGGGCGCGGTGCTGGCCCACGGGCTGCGCGCCGGCCGCGTGTTCAAGAAGGGCCGGGTGCTGGACCAGAGAGATATCGACGACCTGCTGGCCGCCGGCGTGGCGCAGGTCACCGTCGCCCGGCTCGACCCCGGCGATGTGGCCGAAGACGCCGCCGCCCAATCGCTGGCCACCGCGCTGGCCGGCGATGGCATCCGGGCCGAGGCGCCCTTTACCGGCCGCGTGAACCTCGTCGCGGCGCGCGACGGGCTCTTCACCGTCGACACCGAAACGCTCACCGCGCTTAACGCGGTGGACGAGGCGATCTCGCTGGCCACGCTGCCCCATGCCCACCGCGTGACCGCCGGCACCCTGCTGGCCACCGTCAAGATCATCCCCTACGCGCTGCCGGGTGCCGCGCTGCGCGGCGCGATGAACGCGGTTCAAGCACCGCCCCTGGCGGTGCGCGGCAACCGCGTGAAAAGCGCCGCCCTGATCCTGACCGAAACGCCGGGCTTCAAGCCCAGCCTTCTGACCAAGGCCCAGGACGTGACCCGGGCCCGCCTGACCCGCCTGGGCGTTGACCTGAACCAGGTTCAAACCGTCCCCCACCGCACCGATGACGTGGCCGCCGCGCTGACACGCACCGCCGCCGACCTGACGCTGATCTTCGGCGCCTCGGCCACCTCGGACCGGGGCGATGTGGCCCCGGCGGCCGTCGAACAGGCCGGCGGCGCGATTACCCGGTTCGGCATGCCCGTTGATCCGGGCAACCTGCTCTTTACCGGCACGCTGAACGGCGCGCCGGTCATAGGTCTGCCCGGCTGTGCGCGTTCGCCGGCGCTCAATGGCGCCGACTGGGTGCTGGAACGCATCGTCGCTGGCCTGTCGATCACCACCGGGGATATCGCCGCGATGGGAGTAGGAGGGCTTCTGAAGGAAATTCCGCAACGTGCCCAACCGCGCCGGGCCCCGTTGCAGGCGCAATCCGGCGTTGCGATCCTGCTGCTGGCTGCCGGGCGCGCCCGCCGCATGCGTGGGCAGGACAAGCTGACCCGGCAGGTAGATGGCGAGGCGCTGCTGCACCGCGCCGCGCGCATTGCGGTCGCGGCCGACACAGGTGCCGAAACCCGCGTGGTCCTGCCCAAGGGCCACACTGCCCGACGTGCCGCGCTGGGGGATCTGCCCGTGGCCGTCACCGAGACCGAGGATTGGGCCGAAGGTATGGCAGGATCCCTGCGCGCCGGGCTGGCCGATATCCCCGCCGACGCCGCCGGCGTTATCGTGGCACTGGCCGATATGCCCGAGGTCACCACCGATCATTTTCGCGCCCTGACAGCCGCCTTTGATCCCGATACCGGGGCCGAGATCTGCCGGTCGGTCGCCGCAGACGGCACACGCGGTCACCCGGTGTTGTTCAGTCGCCGTTTTTTCGAAGCGCTCAGCGCCCTGCGCGGCGACACAGGTGCGCGCGAGGTGCTGCGCGCCGCGTCCGAGATGGTGGTGGACGTGCCCACGCCGGGTCAGGGCGCGGTGACCGATCTGGACACGCCCGAGGCCTGGGCCGCGTGGGAGGCCGGGCGCGACTAAGCGCCCAACAACGCCTGCACCGGGCCCAGATCCTGCGCCCCCACAACCGGCACACCCGCCGGGGCTGCACCCGCCCCGATCCAAAAGACCGGCGCGGCGGTGCGGGGCAGGGGCGTGGCACCGCACAACACCACATCGGGATGCAGGTCCAGCTCGGCCAACAGCGCCTCGGCCTCGGCTGCACTGGGCGCGCTCAGCGTATCGATCCCCTCGGCCTCCAGTGCGGCGATGATCTCGGCGGTGCAATCTGCTTTGCCAACCACCATCGCCAACCCGCCCCGCGCCGGCGCGCCGTCCAGCGGCACCGTAACCTGAAAGACGCTGCCGCGCCCCTCGGTCGAGATCAGGTTTAGCGGGTGGTGCAACAATGCGCAGGCCCGCTCGACAATCGACAGGCCCAGCCCCATACCCTCGGCCGCGCTGGCCGCCGCATCCAGACGCTGAAACTCGCCAAACACCCGCTCGCGCGCGGCTTCGGGGATGCCCGGCCCGGTATCCCACACCTCCAGCCGCACCGCGTCGCGCAGCCGTCGCGCGCCCACCAGAACCCGGCCCGACACCGTGTACCGAATGGCGTTCGAGATCAGGTTTTGCAGAATACGCCGCAAATAGGTGGCGTCGCTGATCACCACGGCGCGGCAAGGCACCACCCGCAAATCCAGACCCTTGGCCACCGCCGGGGGTGTCATTTCGTCGGCCAACTGCGCCAGCAACCGGTCGATCCGCACCGGCGACAGATGCACCGTGGCCCGGCCCGCATCCAGCTTGGAGATATCCAGCAACGCCTCGATAATGCTTTCCACGCTGCTCAGCGCGCGGGCGGCCTTGGCGGCAGTTGCGCGTTGATCGGTTCCGGCATCCAGGGTCGACAGGAACAGCTTGGCAGCCGACAAGGGCTGCAACAGATCGTGGCTGGCCGCCGCAACAAAACGCGATTTCGACTGGTTGGCCCGCTCCGCCTCGGCCAGCGCGTCCTGCAGTTCCAGCGTGCGTTCCACTACGCGGCGTTCCAGCGTTTCGTTGGCTTCGCGTGCGGCCTGCGTGGCGGCGCGTTCCTGCGAGATATCGGTGAAGCTGATCACGAAACCCTGCGTCGGGATCTTCTCGGCAAACAGGGTTAGAACACGCGGGCCGGGCAGCGACAGCTCGTCTGACAGCGGCGCGGCCTGGTCACCCGCAGCCATCCAGCCCTGCAACCGGTCCATCGGCATGGCGCCGGACAGCCCGGCAAAAAGCGTAGCAAAGGGCGTGCCCAGCTCGAACCGCGACAGGGGCACGGACAGTAACGCGCTGGCTTGCGTGTTGCGGCCCACAAGGCAGCCTTCGCCGTCAAAGATGCACACGCCCTGATTCAGGTGTTCCAGCGTCGCGCGGATCAGGCGGGCCTGATCGTCCAGCATGCGCTCGCGCTCTTGCAGTTGCCGCCGCATGATCCCGGTGACGTCGGTCTGCAGAACCACGGTGCCACCGGTGGGGGTGCGATGCTCGGAAACCTGCAGCCATCGGTCACCGGTCAGCGCCACGTTGAACAGCACGTGATCTTGCGCGTGGCGGTTCATGCGGTTCGTGGCCCAGCCCTGCGCCGTGTCGCCGGGCGGCAGGTCCAACGCCGGGCTAACAGCGACCTGCGCGACGTAATCGCCGAAGGCCAAACCGGGCTGCAAGTGGCGGCGCAGCTCGGGCATATGCATACCGAACCGGCTGTTGCACAGCACCAGACGGTCATCGGGCGAGAACAGGGCAAACCCCTCGCGCACCGCCTCGATCGCGTTGGCAAGGTCGGCGCGGGCGGCCTCGGTGGCGCGATTTGCGCGCTCCAGCTGCGCGTTGGAGCTGTTGAGCAGGTCCAGCGCGTGTTCCAGCTCGCCGGTGCGGCTGCGCACCTCTTCCTCCAACAGCGCGGCGCGCTGAAACTGCGCATAGGCCGCGCCGGGCGCATCGGCGCTTTGTTCCACCCGGCGCATCAGCGCGGCAGCGATGGTCAGCAACTTTTCGTTCTGTTGTTCCAGACTGTCGGCAGGGTTTATCAGGCCATGGCTCATGGGCGGCGATCCGGCGGGTAGATGGCCACGCCCGTCAGTGTCTGGTTCACATGCATGCCGCCGACCTGCTCACCATAGGTGGAAAAGCCCACCACGTTGTTGTCGGCCAGCACATCGGACAGCTGTCCGACAACCTGCCGCTGCTCGGCCTCTTTGCGGCGCAGCACGCAGTCACAGGCCAGAATGGCATCCGGTGCGTTGTTGTCATGCAGCGCGGCCATTTCTTCCTGCAGGTGGCTGACCATGTCCTTGGCCTCGGCCAGGCTCAGCACCACGCCTTCATCCACCGCCGAGAAAAAGGCCAGATCGCCGTTTTCCAACACCTGACGGATCGACCGGACGTGATGGTGATCCCCGATCCGTACCACCACGGGATGCGCGGCGAATGTAAATGTTGTCAGCTGCGTGGGGTCCTTGCCCAGAATGCGGGCATATTCGGGGGCAGCGGGGGCGCCGTTGATCTCGTGCACGATGCGGCGGGCGGGATCGGCGCGGGTGACCACCATGCGCTGGGCGGTCGGGATCATGTGATCCGAGCAAAAGACATGCACGGGGCAATCGGTGCGCAGCTGCACCAGCACCGCCGCATTCGTATGGGTCTGCCCGTCATGCAGCACAAATGTTCGGCCAAAGTCATCGCCGTCCCCGGCGGACCCGCCAAACAGGGGCACGGTTCCGATCCCGGCGGACAGATGCGCGGCCAGCCGGTCTTCCTGCGTCGACATCCCGTCGACCATCAGAAAAGCAAACTCGTGCGGCCAATGGGGGTGATCGCGCAGCAGGGCGGTGCGGGTGCGCAGCACCCTGTCGATCAGTCCGGTTCCTGTTCCCACGGTCTCCAGCGCGTCAATCCGGGTGATACGCGCCCGAAAGTGCGCCTTGGGCAGCATCAGCGCCACGATCTGCCCCTCGGCATATCCCTGCGGCCCGATTTCGCCTGCCGTGGTGCAACCGATAACCGATGCAGGGGCAAACACCTGCGCCGCGCGGGCAATCACCGCCGCGGCGTTGGCGCGGGGCGAGACAAACAGCACCACCAGTTCGGCCGCAGGCGCACCCGAAAGGCCGCGTGCCAGATCGCCCACCGGGTCGGGGGCGCAGGCATCGGCAAAGGCGCTGCGAACAAGTGGTTGCTGGGTAATCGTGGTCTCCTCCCTCATGCCCCCGATCTATGCAGGTGGCGGCGGCCGCTGCAACAGGGTAGAGAAACTGGCCTGTTTCGTCAGCAGCACAGCCTGCGTGCGGCTTTGCACGCCGAGTTTGCGCATAATGGCCGTGACATGGGCCTTTACGGTGGTCTCGGCGATGCTCAGATCCCAGGCGATCTGCTTGTTCAGCTTGCCCTCGCAGATCAGTTGCAGGATGCGCGTTTGCTGCGGGGTCAGCGTCGCCAGACGCTCGGCCGCCACATGGGCGGGTTCGTCCGCCTCGTCGGTCTGATCGCTTGTGATGCAACCCAACGGCACAAAGCTGCGCCCTGTTGTCAGATGTTCGATCGCGGTGCGGAACACATCGCGTGACGAGTGTTTTGGCACATATCCCGCCGCACCGGCTTTCAACGCCGTTGTGATCACCCGGTCATCTGCCAGTGAGGACACAACCAGCACCGGCGCATCGGTCGCGGCCACAAGGCGGGCCAACCCGTCCATCCCGTCCACATCCGGCAGACCCAGGTCCAGCGTCACCATATCGGCCGCCGGGCCATCGGCCAGAACCGCCAGACCGTCGGCAAGGCTGGGTGCGACGGCCTGCGTCTGTACGCCCGCAACCGCCTGCAGGGTCAGCGACAGCGCGTCACTGTACAACGGATGATCCTCGATGATCAGCGCGGTCTTGATATCGCGGGGTGGCACGGGCGCGGTCTCCTGTTGTGGTCCTTTCAACATAGTCACGCGGGCTGGCAAAGGAAAACGGCCCATTGGTCGTAAATCTCGTGCAAATTCACAGGGATTTTTCTTCGCCTCCGGGGTGAAACCGCGTTACCCTAAAGCCCTCACACCCGCCATGGCCACGCATACACCCAAGGTCGCATAGATCGGCGTTTGTCCAGCGGGCTATGCTGGGTCTACGAAGAATGGAGAGCCCCCGATGGAACTGATCGAATCCCGCGAAATTGCCGCCCCCCGTGACCAGGTTTGGGCCGCGCTGCTGGATGCAGAGGTTCTGAAAACCTGCGTGCCCGGCTGTGAAACCATGGAAGGCTCAGCCAGCGAAGGCTTTACCGCCGAAGTGGTGCAAAAGGTGGGCCCCGTAAAGGCGCGTTTCAAAGGTGCCGTTACCATCAGCGACGTGGTCGAGGGCCAAAGCTGCACCCTGTCGGGCGAAGGCAAGGGCGGCGCGGCGGGCTTTGCCAAGGGCGAGGCGCGCGTGACGCTGGCCGACAGTGAAACCGGCACGCTGCTCAGCTACGAGGTGAACGCCAAGGTGGGTGGCAAGCTGGCACAGCTGGGCAGCCGCCTGATCGATGGCTTTGCCCGCAAGATGGCCGATCAGTTCTTCGAACGTTTCCAGGCCACGGTTGAGGGACCGGCGGCCGACGAAGACCAACAGGACGACGCCGCCCCGGACGAGGGCGGCGAAAAGAAAGGGTGGCTAAAGCGGGTCATTTCCAGCTGACGCCACAATATCAGGGAGAGAGAGATGGCGACTATCACTATGACGGTGAATGGCAGCGAAGTTTCTGCCGAAGCCGAAGGGCGCACGCTGCTGTCGCAGTACCTGCGCGAAGGGCTGGGCATGACCGGCACCCATGTGGGCTGTGACACCAGCCAATGCGGGGCCTGCGTTGTGCATGTGAACGGGCAGGCGGTGAAATCCTGCACCATGTTCGCGGCCGAGGCTGCGGGGGCCGAGGTCACCACGGTTGAAGGCATGGCAAACGCCGATGGTTCGCTGGGTGTGATCCAGCAGGCGTTTCAGGACCATCACGGCTTGCAATGCGGGTTCTGCACGCCGGGCATGGTGATGTCGGCGGCCGCGCTGCTGAAAGACAACCCCAAGCCGACCGAGGCCGAGATCCGCGACTATCTCGAGGGCAATATCTGCCGCTGCACCGGCTATCAGAACATCGTGCGCGCCATCATGGCCGCCTCGGGCCAAGAAGTTCCGGGCGCCATCGCTGCCGAATAACCGACAGATTGCAAGGTGGGGCACCCCACCATCCAGGGAGGATACACCATGCCCAAAGACAGTGGCATCGGCGCCAGCAGCAAGCGGCGCGAAGACGTCCGGTTCTTGACCGGCAACGGCAACTATACCGACGACATCAACATCAACGGTCAGACCTATGCGCATTTCATCCGCTCGGATGTGGCGCATGGCACGATCAATTCCATCAACACCGCGGCCGCCGAGGCTATGGACGGCGTGATCAAAGTGTTCACCGCCGCCGATTTCGCCGCCGCCGGTGGCATCCCCTGCGGCTGGCAGATCACCGACCGTGACGGCAACGCGATGCAGGAACCCAAGCACCCGATCCTGGCCGAGGGCAAGGTACGCCACGTAGGCGATCCCATCGCCGTCGTGGTGGCCGAAACGCTTGAGGCTGCGCGCGACGCGGCTGAGGCGGTCGAGATCGACATCGACGAACTGCCTGCCGTGATCGACATGAAGGCCGCGCTGGACGATGGCGCCACCAAGGTGCATGACGACCTGACGTCGAACCTCTGTTTCGACTGGGGCTTTGTCGAGGAAAACCGCGAGGCCGTCGACGCCGCCTTTGCCGAGGCCGCGCATGTGACTTCGCTGGATCTGGTGAACAACCGTCTGGTGGCCAACCCGATGGAGCCGCGCGTGGCGATCGGCGACTATAACCGGTCCGATGACGAATACACGCTCTATACCACCTCGCAGAACCCGCATGTGATCCGGCTGTTGATGGGCGCCTTCGTGCTGTCGATCCCCGAACACAAGCTGCGCGTTGTGGCCCCCGATGTGGGTGGCGGTTTCGGCTCCAAGATCTACCACTACGCCGAAGAGGCGTTCTGCACCTTCGCCGCCAAGGTCCTCAACCGCCCGGTCAAGTGGACCTCGACCCGGGCCGAGGCGTTCGTGTCCGACGCCCATGGCCGCGACCACGTGACCAAGATCGAACTGGCGCTGGATGCAGACAACAAGTTCACCGCGATCCGCACCGAAACCTACGCCAATATGGGCGCTTATCTGTCCACCTTCGCCCCGGCCATCCCCACATGGCTGCACGGCACGCTGATGGCGGGCAACTACACCACGCCGCTGATCTATGTGAACGTCAAGGCGGTCTTTACCAATACCGTGCCGGTTGATGCCTATCGTGGCGCTGGCCGCCCCGAGGCGACGTTCCAGCTGGAACGCGTGATCGACAAGGCCGCGCGCGAACTGGGCGTTGATCCCGCCGAGCTGCGCCGCCAGAACTTCATCAAGCCCGATCAGTTCCCCTATGCCACGCCCGTGGCGGTGGAATACGACACCGGCGATTACGATGCGACGCTGGATAAGGTGCTGGAGCTTGGCGATTATAATGGCTTTGCCGCCCGCGCCGCCGAAAGTGCGGCCAATGGCAAGCTGCGCGGCATCGGACTGGCAAATTATATCGAGGCTTGCGGCATCGCACCCTCAAACCTCGTGGGACAGCTGGGCGCCCGCGCCGGTCTGTATGAAAGCGCCAAGGTCCGCGTGAACGCCACCGGCTCGATCAGCGTCTTCACCGGCAGCCACAGCCACGGTCAGGGCCACGAAACCACCTTTGCCCAGGTTGTGGCCGACATGATCGGCCTGCCCGAGGATCAGATCGACATCGTGCATGGCGACACCTCCAAAGTGCCGATGGGCATGGGCACCTATGGCTCGCGCAGCCTTGCGGTTGGCGGCTCGGCCATGGTGCGCGCCACCGAGAAGATCATCAACAAGGCCAAGAAAATCGCGGCCCACCTGATGGAAGCGGCCGAAGATGACATCGAACTGAAAGACGGTCAGTTCTCCGTCGCGGGTACCGATAAATCGGTGGCCTGGGGCGATGTGACCCTGGCAGCCTATGTGCCCCATAACTACCCGCTGGAAGATATCGAACCGGGGCTGGAAGAGACGGCGTTTTACGACCCCGCTAACTTCACCTATCCCTCCGGCTCGTATCTGTGCGAGGTCGAGGTTGACCCCGATACCGGCACGGTTGACGTGGTGGCCTTTACCGCGGCGGACGATTTCGGCAACGTCATCAACCCGATGATTGTCGAAGGTCAGGTGCAGGGCGGTCTGGCCCAGGGTATCGGCCAGGCCCTGCGCGAAAGCGCGGTCTATGACGACAATGGCCAGCTTCTGTCGGGCAGCTTCATGGATTACGCCATGCCGCGCGCCGATGACCTGCCGAACCTTGTGGTGGACCACTCGTCCTGCACGCCATGCACGCATAACCCGCTCGGTGTGAAAGGCTGTGGCGAGGCCGGGGCCATCGGCTCGCCGCCTGCCGTGGTGAACGCGGTGCTGGATGCGCTGAACCGCGCCGGCCATAAAGTAGACCATATCGACATGCCCGTTTCGCCCGCCCGTGTTTGGGCCGCGATGAACAGCTGATCCCGGAGGATAGCAAGATGCATAATTTTGACTTTGTAAGCCCCTCCACCGTCGAGGAAGCCGCCGCCGCCCTGCAAGGGGACGAGGCACAGGCGCTGGGCGGGGGGCAGACCCTGATCCCCACCATGAAACAGCGCCTCGCCGCGCCCACTACGCTGGTCAGCCTGACCGGTATTGCGGGCATGTCGGGCGTGTCGTCCGATGGCGGCGCGCTGACTATTGGCGGGGCCACCACCCATGCGACCGTGGCCGATCAGGCCGGGGCCTATCCGGCGCTGGCCGCGCTGGCCGGTGGTATCGGCGACCCAGCGGTGCGCAATCGCGGCACCATCGGTGGCAGCCTGGCCAATAACGACCCCTCGGCCTGTTACCCGTCGGCGGTTCTGGGCTCAGGCGCGACGGTTGTCACCAACACGCGCGAAATCGCGGCGGATGACTTCTTTGACGGAATGTTCACCACCGCGCTGGACGAGGGCGAGATCATCACCGCCGTGCGTTTCCCGGTGCCGCAGGCCGCCAGCTATCAGAAGTTCCTGCAGCCCGCCTCGCGCTTTGCCCTGACCGGCGTCTTTGTCGCGCAATACGCCGATGGCGTGCGCGTGGCGGTCACCGGCGCGTCCGAGGGCGGCGTCTTCCGCTGGTCCGAGGCCGAGGCCGCCCTGTCGGCTGATTTCTCGGCCGGTGCGCTGGACGGGCTGAGCGTTTCGGCCGACGGCATGATCGGCGATCTGCACGGCACGCCGGAATACCGTGCGCATCTTATCAAGGTGCTGACCAAGCGCGCGGTCTCCGCGGCCGCCTAAGCTCAAGGCCCCCGCCAAGGGCGGGGGCCCGTTCCGCCCCCAACCCAAATGTGCGCCTTGCGGCGCGAGTGATGTCTCGCGCGGCGCCTTGCGGCTTTGCGCTCGGGTTGGTGCTGTGTTGCGGGGGTCCTTTTTGGACGGAAAACTTGCGATTTTGGGCAGCGTGGGGTGGCAGAAGTTTAAACTTCGCGGATTCCGCCGGTGGAAAGTTGCAAGAAGAATTGCAAGTTTTGGTTCCTTTCCAATGGGTTACGTTTCAATGTAACACGGGCTCACGGGTATGTGTGCACACGTGCGCAGAAAAACGATGAAATTCCACCTTCCGCGCATTGAAGAACGGAACACCCCACCCCAAATGTCTCTCATCCAAGCGGGAAAGACCCGCGAGACCAAAATCAGATGGAGACTAAAATGACCAAATTCGCAACCGCCACCGCCCTGATCCTTGCTGCTGCTGCTCCGGCTTTTGCCGCCCCTTCGGCCGCCGACATTTTCGCCACGATCGAAGCCCAGGATGGCAGCAATAACAAAGGCTTGCTGACTTCTGTTTCGACCAAAGGTTCGGCTGCTGCTGACGCCGTTTTCGCCGTGATCGAAGCACAGGATGACAGCAACAACGACGGCCTGCTGGGCGCCGTTTCGACCAAAGGCAGCGACCGCGCAGCCGCCATCTTCGCAACGATCTATGCCGAAGATGACGACAACAACGAAGGCCTGAAGTAAGCTTCAGACCACCGCTCAACGGAAACAGGGGCCAAACGGCCCCTGTTTTTGTTTGTTTTAGGCTTCTGTACACATCGGTGTACCGTTAAGCGGTTGAAAACAAACAGAAAACAATTTACCTGAGCGCCAACATGCCGTAGGACGAATGCTGAACAAGCCGGATCCTGCCCCATGTCTTTGCGCAATCACCCTGATCGCTATGTCCTGACGAACGAGATTCATGCCCGCCCGTTTCCAACGATGGCGGCCCCGGGGCAGGCCTTGTTCCTGGCTCTGAAACCGACGCTCGACGCCGGCACTGTGGATGTGGATGCAGAACGTAAGCATTTGATATCCTTGCTGGATCGGTTTGGCGCGTCGCATCCCAATCCCGACGCCACGCACTATTCGGGAACCGTTGGTCGATACCAGTTGAAATGGGAATGCCATACCGAGTTCGTCAGTTACCTGATGTTTTCCGACCACCGCAGCGCCCGGGCATTTGACCCGCAGGAGTTCGAGGTGTTCCCCGACGACTGGCTGACCGAAGCACCGGGCATGCGCATTGCTTCGGGACATATTCGCGTGGAACAACGTGCGCTGGATGACGAAGAAATCCCGGCTCTGATGACCGATTGGTTTCAGGCGGAAAGCCTTGCCAGCGCGCGCATTCTGGATGACGCCGCCGTTGTAGCGTCGGATTTCCGGATGGATGCCGGCGGACATTGCCGATTTGCAGTTTTTGCAGACCCGTCAACCGGGCCCCGTCGGATCGGGCGTATCGTGCAGCGGCTGACCGAGATCGAGATCTACAAGACGGTGTCCATGCTGGGTCTGTTGAAGGCGCGTGCATTGGGAGGCGAGATTGCAGCGGTTGAACAACGGCTTGTTGGTCTGGTGGGCGGGCTTTCCGAAGCGCCTGCAGCAGCAGACGCAGCTTTGGCGGAACTGTTGGGCATCTCGGCCGATCTGGAGGCGATGACCGCGCGCACCGATTTTCGCTTTGGCGCCACCGAGGCGTATGAGGCCATTGTGCTGCAACGTATCAAGGTGCTGCGCGAGGAACGGTATCGCGGGTTGCAGACATTGTCGGAGTTCATGACCCGCCGGTACGACCCCGCGATGCGCACCGTGCGGTCCACCAAACAGCGCCTGCAACGCATGACCGAACGGGCTGGCCGCGCCGGGCAGTTGCTGCGCACGCAGGTCGACGTGGCGCGCAGCTCGCAAAACCAGGACCTGTTGGTCAGTATGGACCGCCGCGCCGATCTGCAGCTGCGGCTGCAAAAGACGGTCGAGGGGCTGTCGGTGGTGGCGATCTCGTATTACGCGGTCAGCCTGGCAGGATACCTGATTTATCCGCTGGCCGGGCCGCTGGGCCTGTCGAAGGGGACGCTGCTGGCGCTGATCGCACCGGTTGTCATTCTGGCCGTGTGGCTGATGGCGCGGCGCATCCGCCACGCCATCGAGAAGTGATCACCGCCCGCGGATGCGGGGATCAAGCGCGTCGCGCAGACCGTCACCGATATAGTTCACGCTGAGCACGGTGAACGAGATCGCCAGGCCGGGCCACAGCACCCGTTCGGGATAAAGCACCATCCGGTCGATCGCATCAAACAGCAGCCGGCCCCAGGTGGGGAAGTCCGGCGGAAAGCCAAAGCCCAGAAAGCTGAGCGCGCTTTCGGTGATGATTGCCTGCGCGATGCCCAGCGTTGCCGACACCATGATCGGCGACAGCACGTTGGGCAGGATATGGCGCAGGATCATCCGCCGGTTTGGTGTGCCGATGGAGCGGGCGGCCAGGATGAACTCGCGCTCTTTCAGCGCCAGCACATCGCCGCGCACAATCCGCGCGGTCTGCATCCAGCTGGTGAACCCGATCAGCACCACGATCAGCACGAAAATGCCGCCCTCGGGGCCAAAGGTGGCCGACAGAACCTCGCGGAACAACAGCACCGCCACCAGAATCAGCGGCAGCAGGGGCAGGGCCAAAAACAGGTCGGTCAGGCGCATCAGGATGCCATCGAGCCGTTTGAAATAGCCCGCCGTCACGCCGACCAGCGTGCCCAGAAACAGCGACAGCGCCATCGCGGCAAGGCCCACGGCGATGGATACCTGCCCGCCCGACAGCATCCGCGCCAGCGTGTCGCGGCCGATCTGGTCGGTGCCCAGCGGGTGCGCCCAGCTGACCTTGGCACCGCTGTCCCACAGCGCGGTGTAGATGGGCCGCATGTCCTTCAGACGGATGAAATCGCGGCCCGTGGGCACCAATGTCGGATCGTGCGGATAGATCAGCGGGCCCAGAAGCACGCTGAGGATGACCAGCAGGAAGAAGATTGCACCCCAGAAGGCACCGCCATGGGATCGGAACTGATCCCAGACATCCAGCCACTGATTGCGCGGCTTTTCGCGGCTTAGCGTGGCATCAGTCATAGCGGATCCTCGGGTCAAGAATGCCGTACAGAATATCGGCCACCAGGTTGAACAGCACGATCAGGATCGCGAAGATAAAGGTCAGCGTCTGCACCGTGGGCAGGTCGTTGCCCTGGATCGAGGTGATCAGCAGCTGGCCGATCCCGTTCACCTTGAACACCTGCTCGGTGATGATGGCGCCGCCAAATATGCCCGGCACACCCAACGCGATCACGGTCACCACCGGGATCATCGAGTTGCGCACCACGTGCAGCATGACCACCACGGCCTCGCCCAGCCCCTTGGCGCGCGCGGTGCGCACGTAGTCCTGGTTTAGGTTATCCAGCATCGAGGCCCGCATGAACCGGCTGATCTGCGCGGTGGTTTGCAGGGCCAGAACCATGACCGGCAGGAACATCTGGTTGATCTGTTTCTTGAAACTGGCCCAGTCGGTGACCTCGTGCGTGGTGTCATAGATCGACGGGAACCAGCCCAGCGAGACCGAGAAGATCACGATCATCAGCACGCCCGAGAAAAACGGCGGCACCGAAAAGCCGATCATCGACACGAAGGTGCCGGCCTGATCGAAGACGGAATATTGTTTGTAGGCGGAATAGATGCCGATCGGCAGGGCGATCAGAACACCGACGACATACGACATGCCCACCACCCACAGGGTCTGCGGCAGGCGTTCATAGACGATGTCCATGACCGGGCTGCGCGACTGCCAGCTGACAACGCGCAGCTTGTCCTCGGCAAAGCCGGTGCCAATCATCTGGTCAATCAGGTGCAGCGGTTCGATCCAGAAAAACTGGACCAGCCATTTGACGTAACGGATCGGGATGGGTTCCCCCAGCCCCAGCGCCTCGCGCATTTTCTGTTTCACTTCGGGTGGAACGGTCAGCGGAACCTGGGCCATCGGGTCACCCGGGGCCAGTTCCAGCAGCAGAAAGATCACCAACGAGATCAACAGCAGCGTCGGGACCGAGATCATCAGGCGTCGGATCGTGAATGTCAGCATGCGCGGTAGCCTTGGTCAGGAAAGGGTCGGCCCCGGCAGATATACCGGGGCCGACGCCGTCATTTAGTTGGTTTTGATACGATACCAGTCGGCAGCGTTCCAAATCTCGCTGTCCCAAACGTTCAGCTTCACGCCGCCAAGGCTGTTGGCGTGGGCCGACAGACGACCGCGGTGAACCAGCGGGATCATGCCGCCGTTCTGTACGATCATGTCGTTCAGGGCTTTGCCGATTTCGGCGCGCTCGTCGATGCCAGCCGTGGTGGCCAGCTTGGCGTGCAGCGCGTCATATTCCGGCATGCAGAAGCGCGAGATGTTCTCGCCCTGCCACTGCGACGCAGGCGAGGGAGCCTTGTCGCACAGACCGTTGCCCAGATAGGCCTGCGGGTCGGTGCCGTTGAAGGTGTTGGCGTACATTTCAACGTCGGCATAGAACTTCTGGAAGGTATCGGGCGAACCCGGGTCACCACCAAAGAAGACCGATGCATCCAGGTTGCGCAGCTCGGCTTCGATGCCGATCTCGGACCACCACTGCTTGATCAGCGCCTGGAAGTCCTGGCGCACGGCGTTGGTCGAGGTCTGGTACAGAACCTTCAGCGGCACACCGTCTTTTTCGCGCACGCCGTCACCATCGGTATCCACGATGCCAGCGGCATCCAGCATGGCGTTTGCGCCCGCGATATCCTGCACGTCGCAGGTCATCGAGGTCGAGTTGAACGCAGCCGGTGCCGGAACCCAGTTACAGGTCACTTTACCCGCTTTGCCATAGCCGATCTCGACCAGCAGCGGCCGGTCGATGGCCATCGACATGGCTTTGTAGACGGCCGGGTCACCCAGGAACGGGTGCGGCTTGATCACCGAACGCTCGTCCGGGCCAAGCGCCGGATCGGGGTTGGTGTTGTTCAGCATGATGCGTTCCACCAGCGGGCCAAAGCCTGCCACCGGGGTGCCTTTGCCGCCGGCTTCCATCTGTGCAATCACATCGGGGGCCAGCTGCAGGTTCCAGGCATAGTCGAACTCGCCCGTTTCCATCACGGCGCGACCTGCTGCGGTGGCGTCGCCGCCGCCTTTGAAGGTCAGCTTGCCAAAGGCGGGTTTGCCCGGCTCGCGATAGTTTTCGTTGGCGACCATGGTGATCACGTCATTGGTGCGGAATTCTTCCACAACAAACGGGCCGGTGCCGATCGGGTTAAAGTTCTGCTCGGTGCATTCGGGGGCCTTGGCGCCCATGCAATCGGCAAACTGTGCGGCCTGGATGATGGGGCTTTCGCCGCCAACAAACGGGCCATAGGGGTAGGGCGTCGGCTTTTCGAAGTTCACCACAACGGTCAGCGCGTCCGGCGTTTCCACCGACGAGACACCTTCGAACTTGGTCACCTGCGCACAGCCGCCCTCGGGGTGGGTGCAGTATTCATAGGTGAACTTGGCGTCGGCCGAGGTGAAGGCGGTGCCATCCGACCACACGATGCCCGGCGTGATTTTCCAGGTGATCGAGGTCAGGTCCTCGGACACGCCGCCATTGGCCACGGTCGGGATCTCGTCGACCAGCCACGGCACCAGCTCGCCGGTTTCGTTGAAACGGGCCAGCGGTTCGATGACCAGCGAGGCCGATTCAACATCCTTGGTCCCGCCCGACAGGAACGGGTTCAGGATCGAAGGCGCTTGCCAATAGATGATTTTGACTTCGCCGTCGCGGCCGCGGGCTTCGTGCCCGTCAGCCATCGCCATGGGGGCGAGGGTGACGGCAGCAGCCGCGCCCCAAAGGGCTGTCTTGATATACATTTTACTCTCCTTGTTGGTCGCTCTTTTGAGCCTCTTGTGCCACGGTATTGTCCGCAGTCATCGTTGTTGTCTGGGTGTACAGATGGCAGGCCGTGAAATGGCCCGGTGCCAGTTCGACCGTGGTGGGATCCACGGTTTTGCAGATCTCCATCACCTTCGGGCAGCGCGTGCAGAAGTTGCAGCCCTGCGGCGGGTTGGATGGCGAGGGCACGTCGCCCGTCAAAATGACCCGTTCCTTGCGGTTTTCCACCGATGGGTCGGGGTCGGGCACGGCCGACAGCAGCGCCTCGGTATAGGGGTGTTTGGGCGTGGCATACAGCGCGTCGCGGGGCGCCAGTTCCACCACTTTGCCCAGATACATTACCGCCACGCGGTCGGCGATATGGCGCACCATCGACAGGTCGTGGCTGATGAACAGATAGGTCAGGCCCAGCTTGTCTTGCAGCTCTTCCAACAGGTTCACCACCTGAGCCTGGATCGATACGTCCAGCGCGGCGATAGGCTCGTCGCAGACAATGAATTTGGGGTTCAGCGCCAGGGCACGGGCGATGCCGATCCGCTGACGCTGACCGCCCGAGAACTCATGCGGATAGCGGTTGGCGAAATCGCGGTTCAGGCCCACCGCATCCATCAGCTCGTGCACGCGGGCCAGTTTGTCGACGTCCGACAGGTCGGTGTGTTCTTCCAGCGGTTCGGAAATGATCCGCGCCACGGTCATACGCGGGTTCAGGCTGGCCTGCGGATCCTGGAACACCATCTGCATCATGGGGCGATACCCGCGCAGGGTCTGCTGATCCATCGTGCCGATCTCGATCCCGTCGATGGTCACCGTGCCCTCGGTGATGTCGTAAAGGCGCAGCACCGCGCGCCCGCAGGTCGACTTGCCGCAGCCGCTTTCGCCGACAAGGCCCAGCGTTTCGCCTTCGAAGACGTCGAAACTGATGTCATCAACCGCTTTTACCTCGCCCGTCCGGCTGCGCAGAACGCCCGAGTAGATCGGGAAATGCATCTTGAGGTTTTTGACCTCAACCAATTTGCGGCGGGCAGTGTCATCCAGCATCGCGCGGCCCCTCGGTTGCAGGGTTCCAGAAACAGGCGGCGTCATGGCCGGGGCCAACAGTGACGCGTGCCGGGTTTTCGCGATCGCATCGCGCAAAGGCGTGGCCACAGCGCGCCCGGAACGGGCAGGCGGACGGCGCATCGACCAGAATGGGCGGCTGCCCTTCGATCACGCGCAGCTTTTCCGACCGCTCGCCAGATACCGATGGTACGGTCTGCAACAGCGCGCGGGTATACGGGTGCTGGGGGTTGGCAAACAGCTCGCGCACGGGGGCCTGTTCAACCACCTGGCCGCCATACATCACCATCACCCGGTCGGCGATGCCCGCGATCACACCCAGATCGTGGGTGATCCAGATCACCGCCATGCCCAGTTTCTCGCGCAGCTCTTTCATTAACTCCAGGATCTGCGCCTGGATCGTCACATCCAGCGCCGTGGTCGGCTCGTCCGCGATCAGAACGTCCGGGTCGCAGGCCAGCGCGATGGCGATCATCACCCGTTGCCGCATACCGCCGGAAAACTGATGCGGATAGTCGCGCAGCCGGCGCCGCGCATCGGGGATACCCACCAGCTCCAGCAACTCAACCGCCCGTGTCCGCGCCTCGGACTTGGACAGACCCATATGTTTGCGCAACGGCTCGCAGATCTGAAAGCCCACGGTGAACACCGGGTTCAACGAGGTCATGGGGTCCTGGAAGACAAACCCGATGCGGCTGCCGCGCAGCTTGCGCAGCCGGTCTTCCCCAATTTTCAGAAGGTCTTCGCCTTCGAACACCACGCTTCCGCCGCGAATCTCGGCGGGAGGTGTCGGTAAAAGGCCGATCAGCGACATCATGGTCACCGACTTGCCAGAGCCGCTTTCCCCAACAACACCCAGCAATTCGCCGGGCTTCAGGTCAAAGCTGACCGAGTTAACTGCGTGCACTTCGCCGGACCGTGTCAAGAACACGGTTTTGAGGTCCTTGACATCAAGGACAGGCACACCCCCATCGGGCATGAGAACTCCCTGGTTCTTATCGTTGTTCATTTACGACCAAGGTCGTTTCGCCCTGGCTCAGAAATAATTGTTAGCAGGAATTTTTTACCTCACAATCAATATCTGAGCGAATTCCGTTCCGGCGGGCGTTTTTTTGATCAAACGTTCAATTGATGTGCGCCACGGCTTGACCTCTGCTCGCTTCCGCAGCAACCTGACGGCGATTTCGTTACCGGAGCTTTGGATGACTGTTCGCCTGAACCCTAGGCAACTTGTTGAAAAACTTGTGTCTTTTCCCACTGTCAGCCGTGATGGCAACATCGGGTTGATTACGTGGGTCGCCGACTACCTTGCCAGTCATGGGGTTGCCTCCACACAGGTGCCAGACGCCCAAAATCCTGAAAAAGCGGCGCTTTATGCCCATGTCGGCCCCATGGTTGAAGGCGGTGTGGTCCTGTCGGGTCACACGGATGTGGTTCCGGTTGATGGGCAGGATTGGGGCACGGACCCGTTCAAAGTGACGGAAATCGATGGCAAATTGTATGGGCGCGGCACCGCAGATATGAAAGGATTCGACGCGTTGGCCATCTGGGCCATGGTCGAAGCCCACCACCTGGGAATCACCCGTCCACTTCAATTGGCCCTCAGCTATGACGAAGAGATTGGCTGTACCGGTGCACCACCGATGATCGACGCAATGGTGAACGATGCAGGCCTGCCGCGCGCCGAGCTGGTGATCGTGGGCGAGCCGTCCGAGCTGAAGGCAGTGACCGGTCACAAGGGCGGGCTTGGCTTTGTCGTTGATGTGAAAGGGTTCGAGGTGCATTCGTCCCTGATGCATACCGGCGTGAACGCGATCATGGAGGGGGCCAAGCTGATCAACTGGGCCAACGCGCGGAACGCCGACAGCATGGCCGCCACGCCAGCGCCGATGGCCGCCGTGTTTGATCCGCCCTGGACCACCGTGCATACTGGCACAATCTCGGGCGGCACCGCGCATAACATCACCGCGGCCGATTGCCGGTTCGGGCTGGATTTCCGCTTTGTCCCCGGCGACGATTCCGCGGATTGGGTGGCGACACTGAACACCGAGGTTGCGCGGCTGGAGGCCGCGATGAAAGCCATCCGCCCCGAGGCCGGCATCACCATGACCGAGCGGTTCAGCGTGCCTCCGCTTACCCCCGAAGAAAACGGCCCGGCCGAGGCCTTGGTGCGTCAGTTGACCGGGGATAACGGAACCCATGTGGTCAGCTACGCGACCGAGGCCGGCCAGTTTCAGGAACGCGGCTATTCCGCCGTGGTCTGCGGGCCGGGCAATATCGAACAAGCCCACCAACCCGACGAATTCATAACGATCGAACAGTTCGAAGCGGGGCAGGCCTTCCTGTCCCGGCTGCTCGACACCCTCAAGGAGTAAAGAGAGATGCCCGTCAAGAACCGTATCGCCGAGATGCAGCCCGAAATCGCCACCTGGCGACAGGATTTCCACGAACATCCCGAATTGCAGTTTGACACGCACCGGACCTCGGGCCGGGTTGCGGAGCTGCTGAAAGAGTTCGGCTGCGACGAGGTGGCCGAAGGCATCGGCCGCACCGGCGTGGTGGCCGTGATCAAGGGCAAGACCGACAATTCGGGCAAGGTGATCGGGCTGCGCGCCGATATGGACGCGCTGCCGATTCTAGAGGCGACCGGGGTGGACTATGCCTCGAAAACCCCCGGCAAGATGCATGCCTGCGGCCATGACGGCCACACTGCGATGCTGCTGGGTGCCGCGAAATACCTGGCCGAAACGCGCAATTTCGACGGCACCGCCATCATGATCTTTCAGCCCGCCGAAGAAGGCGGCGGCGGCGGTGACGAGATGGTCAAGGACGGCATGATGGAACGTTTCGGCATCCAGGAGGTGTATGGCCTGCACAACATGCCGGGCCTGCCGGTGGGCCAATTCGCCATTCGCCCCGGTGCGATCATGGCCGCCGCGGATGAGTTTGAAGTGACGGTCACGGGCAAAGGTGGCCACGCCGCCAAGCCGCATGACTGCATCGACACCACCGTGGTGGCCAGCCATATCGTCATCGCCCTGCAGACCGTCGCGGCCCGCGTGGTGGACCCGATGAAACAGGTGGTGCTGTCGACCTGTGTGTTCAAAACCGAAGGCGAGGCGCATAACGTGATCCCGCAGACGGTTTACCTGCGCGGCACGGTGCGCACCATGGATGCCGAGGTGCAGGACCTTGTGATCGAAAAGATGCAGGCCATCATCGAAGGCACCGCGGCGGCCCATGGGGCTGTGGCCGAGCTGACCTATCACCGCGGGTATCCGGTGACGGTCAACGCCGAAGAGCAGACCGCGTTTGCCGCCGACGTGGCCCGCAAGGTCGCCGGATCGGTGGATGATGACACCGCGCCGCTGATGGGGGCCGAAGATTTCAGCTTCATGCTGAACGCCCGCCCGGGGGCCTATATCTTCATGGGCAACGGCGACACGGCCATGGTGCACCACCCCGAATACAATTTCGACGACGAGGCCATTCCGGCCGGCAGTTCCTATTGGGCCGAGATCGTCGAAACGCGGATGCCCGCCGCCTAAGTCATCGGCGCCGCGCCCTAAAACAGGGCGCGGGTCAGCCGCCTGTATGCGACATGTGGCGGCTCATCTGACCATCGGCCTGTTGGCGCGAATAGTCGAAATCGTGACCTTTGGGTTTCAGACCGATGGCTTTGTGGATGGCCTCGATCAGCGGGCCGTCGCTTTCGCTTGACCGCAGGGGTTCGCGCAGGTCGGCCATGTCTTCCTGACCCAGGCACATGTACAACTCGCCCGTGCAGGTCATCCGCACCCGGTTGCAGCTTTCGCAGAAATTGTGACTCAGTGGCGTGATGAATCCGATCTTCTGACCGGTTTCATTCAACTGCACATATCGCGCCGGCCCGCCGGTGCGTTCAGCCAGATCGGTTAACGTGTAATGTTGCGCAAGTTGCGCACGCACGTCATCCAGCGACCAGAATTGCCCCACGCGGTCGGTTTCACCCATGTCGCCCATGGGCATAACTTCGATCCAGGTCAGGTCCATGTCGCGGCTGGCGCACCACTCGGTAATCTCCAGCAGTTCTTCTTCGTTGAACCCTTTCAGCGCCACGGCGTTGATCTTAACCCGCAGCCCGGCCTTTTGCGCCGCGTCGATCCCTTTCAGCACCTGCGGCAGGCGACCCCAACGAGTGACGCGGGCAAACTTTTCGTCATCCAATGTGTCCAGCGACACGTTCACCCGCCGCACCCCGGCGGCGTACAGGTCGTCGGCAAACCGCGCCAGTTGCGAGCCGTTCGAGGTCAGCGTCAGTTCTTTCAGAGCACCGCTTTCCAGGTGCCGGGTCATGCCGTCAAAGAAGGTCATGATCCCCTTGCGCACCAACGGCTCGCCGCCAGTGATGCGCAGTTTTTCAACGCCCAGACCCACAAAGGCCGAACACATCCGGTCCAGCTCTTCCAGCGTCAACAGCTCTTTCTTGGGCAGAAAGGTCATGTTTTCCGACATGCAATAGACACAACGGAAATCGCAGCGGTCTGTCACCGACACCCGAAGGTAGGTGATCGCGCGGGCGAACGGGTCAATCAGACGAGGTTCCATCCTGCCAAGATAGGGTAGGGCAGACCTTACCACAAGCAAATGTGGCTCGGCCAACTTACAACTTTCGGCTAGGATGGTGCAGAGTTTTGAAAGGAAGCGATGGCCATGAAACTGAAATCCAGTGTCCTGATCTGTGCGGCGTTTTGCTTGGCTGCATGTGATCCGATTGCACCATTGGCCCCGCCACCTGTCGAGGATGCCCCGTCGGACACACCGATTCAATTGTTCGACGCCGAGGCCGCAGCGGAAGAGGCCGCAGTGGCTGTGCCCACCGGCCCTCAGACGTCGGTTGCGGGGCTGGGCGACGTTGCGGCGCCGGGTCTTTGGGCGGCAACCTCTCTGGTCGTGGCACCGCAATCCGGCACGGTGACCTATTTGGCGACGGGCGCGTCTGTCACGGTGCAGCTGCGCCCCCTGGCGGGCGAGGGTGGCACACAATTGTCGCTGGCCACGTTCCAGGCATTAGGTGCACCGATCACCGAACTGATCGAGGTTCGGATCGCAGTGCAATAGGTTGACTGGCGCGCACTTTCCCGCATTCTGAACACCTGTTCAATTCCGGGGAGGACGGATGCGCCAGATCCTGCCGCAAGGCCAGACATGGGACCAGATGATGGCCAGTTTCCGCTGGCCGCGCCCCGAGTATTTCAACATAGCTGAACGGTGCTGTGACAGCTGGGCGGACGAAGATCCGGGCCGGGTTGCGTTGATCGATGCCTCGGACGGGGACCGCGTGTGGACCTATGGTGCGCTGCGAGACGCCTCGGACCGCTTGGCCAGCATGTTTGCAGGGCAGGGGATCGGTAAGGGCGACGTGATTGCCGTGTTGCTGCCACAAGGGCCGGCCGTTTTGGTGGCGCATTTTGCTGCCTACAAGCTTGGCGCGGTGGTGTTGCCGCTGTTTTCGCTCTTTGGACCGGACGCGTTGCAATACCGGTTAAGCGACAGCCGTAGTCGGCTGGTGATTGCCGACAACGAAGGGGCCGCGAAGGTGGCCGGTATACGCGATGCTTTACCGGATTTGCGCGGGGTTATGTCGGTCGAAGAACGGTTCTGGGAGGCGATCACTGCCGCGCCGCCGATTTCTGCAGCGGTACAAACCCGGGCCGAGGATCCGGCGGTTCTGATCTATACCTCGGGCACCACCGGGGCGCCCAAGGGCGTGCTGCACGCGCATCAATTCCTGCTGGGCCATCTGCCGTCGATCGAGCTGACCCACCGGCGGTTCCCGCAGCCCGGCGATTGCGGTTGGACCCCGGCGGATTGGGCCTGGATCGGCGGGCTGATGGATCTGGCGATGCCGTGCCTTTACTACGGTGTGCCGCTGGTCAGCCAGCGGATGCGCAAATTCGACGCAACCGCGGCCTGGGACCTGATTGCGCGGTTGCGGGTGCAGAACCTGTTTTTGCCGCCCACGGCACTGAAGCTGATGCGGCAGGTGCCGGTGCCTTCTGGTGTTCAGGTGCGCTCGATCACCTCGGGGGGCGAGGCGTTGGGGGCCGAGCTGCTGGCCTGGGGGCGGGATGCGCTGGGGGTGGAGATCTCGGAGATTTACGGCCAGACCGAATGCAACCTTGTGGCGGCCTCGGTTCCCGGCGAAATGGTGGCGCGGCCCGGGGCGCTGGGCCGGGCGGTGCCGGGTTTTGTGCTGAGCCTGCGCGATGCAGATGGCGCAGTTGTGGCGCCGGGGCAGCTGGGCGAGATCTGCGTGCGGCGCGGCCCGCCCGATATGATGCTGGAATACCTGAACAAACCCGCGGCGACGGCTGGGAAGTTTCACGGCGACTGGCTGCGCACTGGCGATATGGCGGTTGAAGGTGCGGACGGGTTGCTGACCTTTGTGGCGCGCGACGATGACGTGATCACCTCGGCCGGCTACCGGATTGGCCCGGCCGAGATCGAGGCGGCGCTGGGCGCGCATCCGGATGTGGTGATGGCCGGCGTGGTTGGCGCGCCGGACGCCGCGCGCACCGAGATTGTGGTGGCCCATGTGGTGTTACGCGACGGCGTGGCGCGGGACGGGCTGGAGGAGGTGCTGCGCGATTGGGTGGCCCAGCGGGTCAGCCCGCATGTGGCGCCGCGCCGGGTTGTCTGGGCCGAGAGCCTGCCGATGACGGCCACGGGCAAGATTTTGCGGCGGGCGTTGCGACAACCAGATTGAGCGCCTTGCGGCGCACATGATATCTCGCGCCTCGGCCATCCGGCCTCGGACGCTCGGGCGGGCGCCCGGGATCAGAGGTATTTTGCCGCCTCTTTCCGCGCGAAGGGTTTCAGCGTGTCGCCATGGGTGGCCAGGAAAGCGCGGGTGCGGGTGGGGTCGTGTTTGGACAGGTCGCGCAGCCACCATGCCACCGCTTTCTGGATGAACCATTCGGGATCGGTCACGTAAGTGGCGGCCCAGCCCAGGATACGGTCGCGGGCGGCCAGGTCGGCGGGTTTGGGGTTGTTCTGCTTGGTCCAGGGCAGGGTGATGACCAGTGCGGCGCGGCGGGTCCACATATGGGGCGAGGTGGTCCAGCCCTCGACCGTATCAAGGCGGGTGGGATCGGCAACAAGGCGTTTTTGGCCCGCCATACAGGCGTGATCGGCGATGGCCCAGCTGTCGAAATCGGGGACCCAGCTTTGGATCAGGTTCCAGGCGGCGTGGTCATCGGGGCGCAGGCGCGCCTGGGTCAGCAGTTTGGCCGCGGTAATGCGGGCCTCGAAGATATCTGTTTGCCACAGGGCATCGGCCAATTCCACGCGCGTCGGCACATCCAGCGATTGGCGCCAAGTCTTCGTCAGCTCATTGATCGCCGGGTTGGGGATGCCGATTACGTCGCGGTTTTGCTTGTGGTAAGCGGCCATCTGTTCGGCCCGGCCGGGTTCAGCCAAGGCTCGCAGGGCGGTCAGGGCGTCATCTGGTGTCACGGGTCAACAATGCCGGTGGGGTAGCCGTCGATCGTGGTCTGGTTGCGGGTTTCCCAATAGTCGGCGATGCCGTCAGGGCCCTTGTCCTCGGCCCATTTGCGCAGCACCGGGCGATCCTCGCGGAAATCCATGAAGGGCACCGCATAGCCGCAGGAGGTCTGCACCATCTCAACATCCATGTCATAGATCTGACGCGCACCCAACAGGTCGGGCAGTTGGTCGGCCAGACCGGCCCAGTCGTCGTCGCGCGGGTGGATGGTGCGTGCGGTGCCATAGGCGCGCATGATCACCGGCCGGGTGGTGTACGAGCACCACATCACCGTCATCCGGTTTTTCAGCGCAAGGTGCCCGGCGGTCTCGTTGCCCGACCCGGTGACGTTCAGCCAGATCAGCCGGTTGGGAGTCAGGATGCGCAGGCTGTCCATCCCTTTGGGCGAGATGTTCACCCGGCCCTCGGGGCCAGCGGTTCCGACGAAATACATGTGCTGTTCGCCGACGAACTTTATGTGGCTGTCTTCGAACCCTTTGAATTGCTTGCCCATTATTCCACCGTTACTGATTTTGCCAAATTTCGGGGCTGGTCCACATCGGTGCCTTTGGCCACCGCTGTGTGGTAGGCCAGCAGTTGAACCGGTATCGTGTAAAGGATCGGGGCCAATGTCGGATGCACGCGCGGCAGGGTCAAGGTGCGCCACGCGTCTGCGCCGAACTCGTTGATCCCGGCCTCGTCCGAGATCAGGACAACCTTGCCGCCGCGCGCCAGCACTTCCTGCATGTTCGACACGGTTTTGTCGAACAGCCGGTCGCGCGGGGCCAGAACGATCACCGGCACGTGTTTGTCGACCAGCGCAATGGGCCCGTGTTTCAACTCGCCGGCTGCGTAGCCTTCGGCGTGGATATAGCTGATCTCTTTCAGCTTCAGCGCGCCTTCCAGCGCGATGGGATAAACCGCACCACGGCCCAGAAACAGCACATCGCGCGCCTCCGCCAGGCCGCGGCTGATCGATTGCACGTTGTCCGGCGCATCCAGAACGACGTTCAGGATGCCCGGCAAAGCGCGCAGCCCGTCGATCAACCCTTCGGCCAGTATTTTCCCACGGTCCTGTGCGGCCTTGGCAGCCATCATCAGCAGGATGGCCAATTGGTTGGTGAAGGCCTTGGTTGAGGCCACCGAGACCTCGACCCCGGCGCGGATCGGCAGCACCACGTCGGCCTCACGCGCGATGGAGCTTTCGGGCACGTTCACGATGGCGGCAATGGTTGCGGCCTTGCCCGCGGTATAGCGCAGGGCGGCCAGCGTGTCGGCGGTTTCACCGCTTTGGCTGAGGTAAAGCGCCAGGGTGCGGTCGCCAACGGGTGGTTCGCGGTACCGGTATTCCGAGGCCACGTCGACCTCGACTGGCATGCCAGCCACGGTTTCGAACCAGTTCTTGGCGGTTTTGCAGGCGTAATAGCCGGTGCCGCAGGCCACCATCAGCACCCGGTCATAGTCCGCGAAATTCAGATCGCCGGGCAAGGTTATGGTGTTATCCGCGCCGATATAGTTGGCGATAAGATCAGCCAGCAAGGCAGGTTGTTCGGCGATCTCCTTGGCCATGAAATGTTTGTGGCCGGCTTTGTCCACGCGGGTGTTGCCGATCTCGATCACCTTGATATCGCGATTGGTCTGATTGCCTTCGGCGTCAAAAACCTGTGCGCCGGCGCGGGTGATGACGGCGTGGTCACCTTCCTCCAGATAGGCGATGCGGTTGGTCAGTGGTGCCAGTGCAATGGCATCCGACCCCACGAACATCTCGCCCTTGCCGTATCCGATCGCCAGAGGCGAGCCTTTGCGTGCACAGATCAGCAAGTCTTCTTGATCGTCAAACAGGAAACACAGGGCAAACGCGCCTTCGAGCCGTGCCAGCGTGGCTTGCGCCGCCGCTTTGGGATTGCCGGTTTCGGACAGGTAATGTTGGGCAAGCAAGGCCACAACTTCGGTGTCGGTTTCGGTCTCGGCTTTCAGGCCGTGTGTGGCCAGCTCGTCGCGCAGCTCGCGGAAGTTTTCGATAATGCCGTTATGGACAACGGCCACCGGTCCCGCTTTGTGGGGATGCGCGTTGCCGACATTCGGTGCCCCATGCGTGGCCCAGCGTGTGTGGCCGATCCCGGCCTTGCCCGGCAGCGGTTCATGCACCAGGAGGTCGCTAAGGTTAACCAGCTTGCCCACGGCGCGGCGACGATCGAGCTTGCCGCCGTTTACCGTTGCAATCCCGGCACTGTCATAGCCGCGATATTCCAGCCGTTTCAGTGCTTCCACAAGGATGGGGGCGGCTTCGTGATCGCCCAGAACGCCAATGATCCCGCACATGACTCACCCCTCCTTGTTGCGTTTGGCTTTGAGCGCGCGCAGCCGGTCGAACATCCTCACTGCAAGCCCCGCCTTGGTCTCCTGCCGCGCCCGGCCAACGGCCAACGCTCCGTCAGGTACATCGGCCGTGATGACCGAGCCCGAGGCCGTCATTGCCGCGTCTCCGATCGTGACCGGGGCAACAAGCATGGTGTTCGAGCCGATAAAGGCGTTCGCGCCGATCTCTGTTCGGTGTTTGAACACACCGTCATAGTTACAGGTGATCGTGCCCGCGCCGACATTCGTGGCCGCCCCAACCGAAGCATCGCCGATATAGCTCAGGTGGTTCACCTTGGCGCCTTCGGCCAGGGTGGCGTTCTTGACCTCGACAAAATTGCCGATCCGCACGTTTTCCTCCAGCTCGGCGCCGGGGCGCAGGCGGGCATAGGGGCCAACGATGGCGCCGCGGGCCACGTGGCAGCCCTCCAGATGCGAAAAGGCGCGGATCGTGGCGCCGCTTTCCACCGTGACACCGGGGCCAAACACCACGTTGGGCTCAACCACCGCATCGCGGCCTAAAACCGTGTCAAAGGCGAAATGCACCGTGTCGGGCGCCATCAGCGTCACGCCATCGGCGGCGGCCTGGGCGCGGGCTGTGGCCTGAAATATGGCCTCGGCCGCAGCCAGTTCCGGGCGCGAATTGATGCCCAGCGTTTCGGCTTCGTCGCACCGCACCACACCGGCGCTCAGACCGCGGGCGCGGGCCAGGCCCACAACCTCGGTCAGATAATACTCGCCTGCCGCATTGTCGTTGCTCAGGTCGCCCAGCAGCGCACGCAGAACGCCGGCATCCGCTGCGATAACGCCAGAATTGCAAAGGGTTATGGCGCGTTCCTCATCTGAAGCGTCCTTGAATTCCACAATCGCCTGCAGATCGTCGCCATCCATCACCAACCGGCCATAGCGGCCCGGATCGGCGGCCTCGAACCCCAGCACAACCACGTCATGGCGTGCGCGCGCCTCGGTCATGGCTTGCAACGTTTCTGTCCTCACGAAGGGCGTGTCGCCAAACAGCACCATCGCATCGCCTTCAAACCCGTCCAGTGCCGGCATCGCCTGCGCCGCAGCGTGACCGGTGCCCAATTGCTCGGCCTGTACCACGGTGTCGATGTCTTCGGCAAAGTCGCGGGCCGAGGCCTCTACCGCATCGGCCCCGTGCCCGGTCACGACAATCTGTTTCTCCGCCCCGAAGGTCTGCCCACATCGCAGCGCGTGCCACAAAAGCGGCGCCTGCGCCAGAGGGTGCAGAACCTTGGGCAATTCGGAGTTCATCCGCGTGCCTTTGCCGGCCGCCAAAAGGATTAATGCAGTGGGCATACGATGCTCTTTCAATTCTTGTTGCCTCCTTTTATCCCGGTCATGTCGATCCGCAAGGGGCGCGCGCTTCAATTGCGGTTACGAAGGATTTCAGCGATCGGCGAAAAGACGCCAAGGGGTAGGCACGATGCGCACAGTTGTTTTTGATCTGGATGGCACGCTGGCCGATACGTCGGCAGACCTGATTGCGGCGGCAAATGCCTGTTTTGACGCGCCGATGCTTGACCCGGTGGCCGATGCGGGCACCGCCTTTCGCGGCGGCCGGGCGATGCTGAAGCTGGGCTTCGAAAGGTTGGGCGCACCCGATGTGGCCGCGGCGGTTGAGGCACAGTATCACCCGTTTCTGGATCGCTATGCCGATCACATCGACGTCTTCACGCAGCTTTACCCGGGCACGGTGGCCGCCGTCGAACGCCTGCGGGCCGAGGGGTATGCCACCGCCATCTGCACCAACAAACCCGCGGGTCTGGCCGAAACGCTGATGGCGCGGTTGCGGGTGCGCGACCTGTTCGATGCGCTGGTGGGGGCCGACACGCTGCCGGTGCGCAAGCCCGACCCGGCGCCTTACCTGGCGGCGGTTGAGCGCGCCGGCGGCACGCTGAACCGGTCGATGCTGATCGGCGACACGGTGACCGACCGCGACACCGCGCGCGCCGCGGGTGTGCCCTGCGCGCTGGTCACCTTCGGGCCCGACGGGCACGGCGTCGCCGATTTGCAGCCCGAGGCGCTGTTGGATCACTACGACGGGCTCTTTGCGCTGGTGGATCAGATGATCGATTGACCCGCAGGCCATGAACCCGCACTCTGCACCGCAATGGAGGCGGAATTGAACGAGCGTTTTGACGGATCCTTTACCCAGCAGGAACCCATTTCGGAGGCCGCACAAGCCGCCGCGATGACGGTTCTGAACCACGGGCGCCTGCACCGCTATAACACTGTTGGTGACGAAGTGGGCGAGGTGGCCCTGTTGGAGCGCGAATTTGCCGAATTCACCGGGGCGCGGTACTGCCTTGCTGTGGCCTCGGGCGGCTATGCCATTGGCTGCGCGTTGCGGGCCGCGGGCGTGGGGCCGGGCGACACGGTGCTGACCAACGCCTTCACGCTGGCCCCGGTGCCGGGCGCCATTGCGGCGCTGGGCGCGGTGCCCGCCTTTGTGGAAGTGACCGAGGCGCTGGTGATCGACATCGACCATCTGGCCGCCTGCATCGCCGAAACCGGGGCGCGTACGCTGCTGCTGAGCCATATGCGCGGCCATATCTGCGACATGGATGCGCTGATGGCCGTTTGTAATGCGGCACAAGTGCAGGTGATCGAGGATTGCGCCCACACGATGGGGGCGCAATGGCGCGGCACGCCGTCGGGCCGGCACGGGCTGGCGGCCTGTTATTCGACCCAGACCTATAAACACATGAATTCCGGCGAGGGCGGGCTGCTGATCGCAGACGACGCCGATTTCATGGCCCGCGCCACGCTGTTGTCGGGCAGCTATATGCTGTATGACCGCCACGGCGCCGCGCCGGATGCGTCCGCCTTCGAGGCGCTGAAATACGACACACCCAATATCTCGGGCCGGATGGACAATCTGCGCGCCGCGATCCTGCGCCCTCAGCTGACCGAACTGCCTGCCAAGGTTGCGGCTTGGAATGCGCGTTATCTGGCTGTGGAAACCGGCCTGCGCGACACGCCCGGGCTGCAAATCCTGGAACGCCCTGCGGCTGAGGCCTATGTGGGTTCGTCCATCCAGTTCCTGCTGCGCGACTGGGCGGCGCAGGCCGTGCAGGACGTGGTCGCCCGCTGTGCCGCGCGGGGGGTTGAGCTGAAATGGTTCGGCGCCGATGCGCCGCATGGCTTCACCTCGCGCTATGACCACTGGCGCTACGCGCCAGGGCCGCAATTGCCGCAGACCGACAAGGTGCTGCGCGGCATTCTGGACATGCGCCTGCCGCTGACATTCAGCCTGGACGATTGCGCGCTGATCGCCCGGATCATCCGGGCCGAGGTCGGCGCTGTCTTTCAATCCATGCCCGAGGTCACGCCATGATCCGTCTGCATCACTGCCCCGAAACCCGTTCGATGCGGACGCTGTGGCTGCTACACGAGCTGGGGGTGGAATTCGATGTCATCACCCTGCCTTTCGACAAGACCCTGCGCAGCCCCGAGTTTCTGGAACTGAACCCGGCGGGTCGCGTGCCGGCGCTGGAAATCGACGGCACCGTGATGTTCGAGACCGGCGCAATCACCGAATACCTGTGCGAACGTTTCCGCGAGGCCGGCATGGGCCGCGCGCCCGGTGATCCTGATCGGCGCGACTGGCTGGTCTGGATGCATTTCGCCGAAACCATCAGCCAGCACACCGCGGCGCTGACCCAGCAGCATGTGGCGATTTACCCGCCCGAAAAGCGCAGCCCGCTGGTCACCCGGCTTGAGGCGAAGCGGCTGGAAAAAACGTTCAACGCGCTGGAAGGGCGCCTGACCGGGCGCGACTACCTACTGGACAGCGGGTTTTCCGCCGCCGATGTCAGCGTCGGGCAGGCGGTCTATATGGGTATGCATTACGTGCGGTTGGAACCGTTCCCGGCCATTTCCGCCTGGTGGGCACGCGTGACCGCTCGCCCGGCCTATCAGGCGGCCCTGCCCAAAGATGGCGAAGGCCGCCTGTATCCGGAAGCGTTTTACGAGCCGTTGGCAGACTAGTTGCTTTGCAGGATCGTAAAGTGATCCACCCCGCCGGCAATGCCTTCGGAAAAATCCATCAAGGCAAAGAATGCGCCCGCGGCCGGTGATTCCTTGGCGGCGGTCATTACCGCCTGCGCGGCCTCGGATGTTTCCCATTCGATTACATCGGCAAAGCCTCCGTTGCCGTCGCGGACCAGCTTGCGGCTGATAAACCCGGGTTGATGGGCGACAAAGTCCGCTTGGAACGTCGTGGATGCCGCCAACAGTTCCGCCTCGGTCACGCCGTCCAGCGGGGTGATGCGGGCGATTTCCAATACGTGGTTGGTCATGGTTGAGTCCTTTGGTTATGGGTTGCAAATCACAGCTATGGCCAAAGAGGACATTTTATGGCCTATTTGTTGAATGACCCGCACAGATGCCTCTGATCGCTTGAACCGTCTTGACCTGATCGAGGCGCGGCTGAAATCGGGTGAGGCGTTGATCCTTGCCGATCTTGCGGCGGAACTGGGCGTCAGCCGCCGCACGCTCAGCCGTGACATTGCCCTGATGCGCGCCCGTGGCGTGCCGGTAGAGGCCGACCGGGGCAGGGGAGGTGGCATCCGCCTGAGCGCGCGTTGGGGTGTCGGGCGCATGGCGCTGAGCTATGACGAGGCGATTGACCTGATGATCTCGCTGGCTGTGGCCGAACAACTGCAAAGCCCGCTCTTCATGGCGAATCTGGGTTCTGTGCGGCAGAAACTCGTGGCCAGTTTCGGGCCCCGGCAGCGCGCACAGGTGGCGCGGCTGAAATCGCGAATTCTGGTCGGGCAGCATGCATCGAATCCCACGCGCGAAAGCCTGGCCCCGGTGGACGCCACCGCGATACGTCGCCTGCACCGCGCCTTTGTGGAGCGCAGGCTGCTGCAGATCACCTATTCTGCGCCCGAGCGCCCCCCGACATCCCGCGTCATCGAACCTCAATTCCTGCACTACAACGCGCCGGTTTGGTACGTTCTGGCGTGGGACCACCTGCGACAGGACGTTCGCACCCTGCGTTGCGACCGCATCACAAATGCACAGCCTTTGGGCGAAACCTTCGAGTTACGCCCGTTTTCCTTGTTTGAACCGGCGTTGGAGGGCGATCACGTCCTGCAATAATGCCTGTCGAGCGCGGATTTCGGGAAACAAGGTAAAACTTAGTGCCGCAGGTGCACGGGTTTGGTTGACCCTGCCGCAGGCCAGCGCTAAACCACCGGACAGACACAACATGCGCGTGCGTACCGGCCAAGAAGGGAGACCCGCCCCGTGGAAGAGCTTCTCAGAGAATACCTGCCCATTCTCATATTCCTTGGAATCGCGGTTGCGCTGGGCATTGTTCTGATCCTTGCCGCCGTCATCGTCGCCGTCCGCCACCCGGATGCCGAGAAATTGTCGGCCTACGAATGCGGGTTCAACGCTTTTGACGATGCGCGGATGAAGTTCGACGTGCGGTTCTACCTCGTCGCCATCCTGTTCATCATTTTCGACCTCGAAATTGCCTTCCTGTTCCCGTGGGCTGTGTCCTTTGGCACCGTGGGCGTCGTTGGTTTCTGGTCGATGATCGTTTTCCTGGCGGTGCTGACCATCGGCTTTGCCTATGAGTGGAAGAAAGGGGCCCTGGAATGGGAGTGATGACCGGAGCCAACACGGCTGGCGGTGACCGCGAGGTGGCCACCCAGGCCCTGAACGCCGAGCTGCAGGACAAAGGCTTTCTGCTGACCTCGTCCGAGGACATCATCAACTGGGCCCGTACCGGCTCGTTACACTGGATGACCTTTGGTCTGGCCTGCTGCGCGGTCGAGATGATGCATACCGCCATGCCGCGCTATGACGTCGAGCGGTACGGCTTTGCCCCGCGCGCCTCGCCGCGCCAGTCCGACGTGATGATTGTCGCCGGCACGCTGACCAACAAGATGGCCCCCGCGCTGCGCAAGGTATACGATCAGATGCCCGAGCCGCGCTATGTGATCTCGATGGGCTCCTGCGCCAATGGTGGCGGCTATTACCATTACAGCTATTCAGTGGTGCGCGGCTGCGACCGCGTGGTGCCCGTAGATATCTACGTGCCCGGCTGCCCGCCCACGGCCGAGGCGCTGGTGTACGGTATTCTTCAGCTGCAACGCAAAATCCGCCGCACGGGGACGATTGTACGATGACGGCAACGTCTAAAATCGATCCACGCCTTGTGGATGAGAACCGCGCTTTTCTAAGCGAGTTTGCTGGGAAAGGTGTTGATATCTCGGCCATCGAGCAGATGCGGTTCCTTTGCGATTTCTCGACCCATTCCAACGCCGAGGCCTTTGTAAAAGAGGCAGGAGAACTCGCCACGAAGGCCGGTGTTTCGCCTATTTCAGTGGAAATTGACGAGGATGACTGCGACTTGCCGTTCCTGTCGATCAATACTTTCGGCATGTCGGCAGACGCCGAAAAGATTTCCGAACTAGAAGCTGGGCTGACTGCGATTTCGCAAAAATTCGACCAAGGTCGTGTGAGCTGGGAGTTTGCCGATCCAGCAAACCCGATCCAACAAAGCGGTGAAACATGACTGAGGCTTTGCAAGAACTGGGCGCCCATATCGAGGCCAAGCGCGCCGATTGCGTGCTGGGCTGGGCGGTGACGCTGGACGAGCTGACCATCGACGTGGCGCCCGCCAACCTGGTGGATTTCGTCGATTTCCTGCGCACCGATGCCACCTGCCGGTTCTCGACCCTGGTGGATATCACCGCCATCGACCACCCCGCCCGCGAGGTGCGGTTCGACGTGGTCTATCACTTCCTGTCGATGTACCAGAATCAGCGCGTCCGCCTGCGGGTCGCCGCGCGCGAGGAAGACATGGTGCCGTCGATCGTGTCCGTGCACCCCTCGGCCAATTGGTTCGAGCGGGAAGTGTATGACATGTTCGGTATCCTGTTCTCGGGCCATCCCGACCTGCGCCGCCTGCTGACCGATTACGGTTTCCGCGGCCACCCGCTGCGCAAGGATTTCCCGACCACCGGCTATACCGAGGTACGGTACGACGAAACGCAAAAACGCGTGGTCTATGAACCGGTCAACCTGACGCAGGAATACCGACAGTTCGACTTTATGTCGCCATGGGAAGGGGCCGAATACATCCTGCCCGGTGACGAGAAAGAGGGGACAGCCTGATGGGATTTATCTGGTGGATCATCATCTCGGCGCTGACCATCGTGCCGCTGTGGCGCCTGATGCCAAAGTTTCGGTTGCCCGAAATGGCCGCCCTGATCTGCATCATCCCGTTTGGTGTGCTGATCCTGCTGTGGGTCATGGCGTTTCGCGACGACATCAAGGTTCCGGGGGTGGATAAATGATGGACGGCTCCAAAGGTTTCGAAGACGCTCTGACGGGCGAACAGAAGATCCGCAACTTCAACATCAACTTCGGCCCGCAACACCCTGCGGCGCACGGCGTTTTGCGGATGGTGCTTGAGCTGGACGGCGAGATCGTCGAACGCGCCGACCCGCATATCGGCCTGCTGCACCGCGGCACCGAAAAGCTGATGGAAAGCCGCACCTACCTGCAGAACCTGCCCTATCTGGACCGCCTCGACTACGTGGCCCCGATGAACCAGGAACACGCCTGGTGCATGGCCATCGAAAAGCTGACGGGCACCCAAGTGCCGCGTCGCGCCAGCCTGATCCGGGTGCTGTATTCCGAGATCGGCCGCATCCTGAACCACCTGCTGAACGTCACCACGCAGGCCATGGATGTGGGCGCGCTGACCCCGCCGCTGTGGGGGTTTGAAGAGCGTGAAAAGCTGATGGTCTTCTATGAACGCGCCTGCGGGGCGCGCCTGCACGCGGCCTATTTCCGTCCCGGTGGCGTGCATCAGGACCTGCCCGACGACCTGATCGACGATATTGAAGAATGGTGTGGCACATTTCCCGCAGTTCTGGACGATATCGACGAATTGCTGACCGAAAACCGCATTTTCAAGCAACGAAACGCCGATATTGGCGTGATTAGTGAGCAAGAGATCCTCGATTGGGGCTTCTCGGGCGTGATGGTGCGCGGCTCGGGCCTGGCCTGGGATCTGCGCCGTTCGCAGCCCTACGAATGCTATAACGAGTTCGATTTCCAGATCCCGGTTGGCAAAAACGGCGACTGTTATGACCGCTATCTCTGCCGCATGGCCGAGATGCGCGAAAGCTTGAAGATCATGCTGCAATGCCTTGAAAAGCTTAGGGTTGAAAAGGGTGACGTGCTGGCGCGCGGCAAGCTGACCCCGCCCAAGCGCGGCGACATGAAAACCTCGATGGAAAGCCTGATCCACCACTTCAAACTGTATACCGAGGGCTTCCACGTGCCCGCCGGTGAAGTTTACGCGGCGGTTGAGGCTCCAAAAGGTGAATTTGGTGTCTATATGGTATCGGATGGCACCAATAAGCCATATCGTGCTAAACTGCGCGCGCCGGGCTTCCCGCACCTGCAGGCGATGGACCATGTTTCCAAGGGTCATCAGCTGGCGGATGTGGCAGCCATCATCGGCACAATGGATATCGTGTTCGGGGAGATCGACCGTTGATCACCCCGGCGCTTGCAGAGATCTGGGTGGGGACCCGACTGACCCGGCGGGTATGACCGGGTGTGAAGGAGTGAGACCCATGAAGACCTTTGTAAAGACCACAACCCTTTGCCTTGCCCTGTCGCCGTTGGCTGCTTTTGCTCAGGATGTAGAAGTGACCGACGACCAGTTGGACAGCCTGCGCGCCGCCATGGTGACCGCCGGTTGCACCATTGCGGATGAAGCCAGCGCAACGCTTGTTGAAACCACGACCGGGTTCAACGAAGAAACCCTGTCCTCTATCGTTGCCCAGTTGCGCGTGTTGAACGAGATCGTCGACGCGTCGGACGAGGGCGGCATCACCCTGATTTCCGGAGCCTGTGCCAGCTAATGCTACGCCGACTGCATCCCGAGCAACCTGACGCTTTCGCCTTTTCGCCGGACAATCTGGCCTGGGCGGAGGCGCAGATCTCAAAATACCCTGAAGGCCGTCAAGCCAGCGCCATCATCCCGCTTTTGTGGCGGGCGCAAGAGCAGGAAGGCTGGCTGACGCGCGCTGCGATTCAGCACGTGGCCGACATGCTGGGCATGGCGCATATCCGGGCGCTCGAGGTTGCAACATTCTATTTCATGTTCCAACTGCAACCGGTTGGGACCGTCGCGCATTTGCAGATTTGCGGCACGACGTCCTGCATGATCTGCGGGGCTGAAGACCTGATTGCCGTGTGCCGCGACAAGATCGCCGAAACACCCCACACACTCAGCGCTGATGGCAAGTTCAGCTGGGAAGAGGTGGAATGCCTGGGTGCCTGCGCAAACGCGCCGATGGCCCAGATCGGCAAGGATTACTACGAAGACCTGACCGCCGAACGGCTGGGTGAGATCATCGATGAACTGGCCAAGGGCGAAGTGCCGGTGCCGGGTCCGCAAAATGGCCGCTATGCTGCCGAGCCGCTGGGCGGTTTGACCAGCCTGAAAGAGTTCGAAAGCGGTCACACCAAGTACAACGCGTCGGCGCAGCTGGCCGTGGATATCGGTGATACCGTCAAGCGCATCGACGGAACCGAGGTGCCGTTGATTACGCCGTGGAACAAGCAGAACGTCGCAGACGACACGCCCGAGCCTGAGGCCCCTTCGGCCCCGGCGGCCAAGGAGCCTGCGGCCAAAGCCGAACCCAAGACAGAGCCCAAGCCGGCCAAGGCCGAACCGGCCCCCGAACCCAAAGTCGAGGCTCCGAAGCCTGCACCGAAGGCCGAAGAACCCAAGACCAAAGCCGCGCCCGCCGCAGCTGTGGATGCAGCCCCTGCAGAAGCCACCCAGGACGATCGTCCGGTGGCTTTGGATGCGCCCAAGGGCGAGGCCGACGATCTGAAACAGATCAAGGGTGTTGGCCCCAAGCTGGAAGGGCTGCTTAATGGCCTTGGCATCTACCACTTTGGTCAGATTGCCGCTTGGACCGACAAGGAAGTAGCCTGGGTCGATGCGAACATCATCGGCTTCAAGGGCCGTGTAACGCGTGACAATTGGGTGGACCAAGCCAAGACCCTGGCATCAGGAGGCGAGACAGAGTTCTCGGCCCGGGTTGAGAAAGGCGATGTCTACTGATCACTGACAGGGAGGTCGGAACGACATGACGCAAAACGACAACGGGCAGAATTGCGCCCTTAAGATGTGGGCGATTGCCGGTGTGGCAGGGCTCGTAATTCTCGTTGTGATGCTGATCGGTGACCGATCTTTCATGGCTTCGCTGTTTACTGGTGTTATCGCCGCGGGTTTGCTGGGCGTAATCCTGACATGGCTGTTCTGCCGCCCCGAAGAGCGCGCGCGCGCCGCCACGGCCAATGTCGAAGAGCCGGCCGCACCCACCCCGGAACCTGCATCAGAATCGGTGCCTGCGCCGGCAGCCGCACCTGAGCCCACATCTGATCCTGAACCTGCGCCAGTGCCAGAGGCTGCACCGGAAAAAGCCGCCGCCGCGCCGGAAACTGCGCCGCAAAAGCCCCATGAAACCGTTGGTGCCTCGGATATCGTGACGCCCAGCAAGCCGCTGGCAGGCGAGGCCGAACTGGCAGATCGCAAAGGCAGCTGGACTTACGGCAACGACACCGCGCCGGATTCGGAGCCCGAGGACACCACTGCCGAACGCCGCCCTGCGGCGCTGGACGGGGCACGCGAAGGCGGCGCGGATGACCTGAAAAAGATCAAAGGCGTCGGCCCCAAGCTGGAAGCGCTGCTGAACACCATGGGTTTCTATCACTTCGACCAGATCGCTGCGTGGACAGATGCCGAGGTCGCCTGGGTCGACGAGAATCTGCAAGGCTTCAAAGGCCGGGTCAGCCGCGACGCCTGGGTGTCGCAGGCGCAAACCCTGGCCTCAGGTGGCGCGACGGCGTTTTCAAAAAAGGTCGATGAAGGCGACGTTTACGAATAAATGGCGGACCCAAACAGCAAACAGGCACAAAATGCCCGAAAAGGGCGCGTGGCGGCGATTGTGATTGCCGCCACGATGGTGCTATGGATGGCCGCGCAGGCTCTTGGTGGCCAACTGGGTTTGCCGACGCGTTTTGTATTCTTGTTCGATTTTGCCGCCCTTGCGGCCCTGTTGTGGGCGCTTGTGGTGTCATACCAAATCTGGCGGGACCGCCGGGAAGATTGAGGACCGACTATGCTGAAAGATGAAGATCGCATCTTTACCAACCTCTACGGCATGGACGAGCGCACGCTTGCGGGCGCACGTCGTCGTGGCCACTGGGATGGCACAGCCGACATCATCAAGAAAGGTCGCGACTGGATCGTGGACGAGATGAAGGCCTCGGGCCTGCGCGGGCGCGGCGGGGCAGGCTTCCCCACTGGTCTTAAATGGTCGTTCATGCCCAAGGGCAGCGATGGCCGGCCGCATTACCTGGTGGTCAATGCCGACGAATCCGAGCCCGGCACCTGCAAAGACCGCGAGATTATGCGCCATGATCCGCACACCCTGATCGAAGGCTGCCTGATCGCCAGCTTCGCGATGGGCGCCAATGCCTGCTATATCTATCTGCGCGGCGAATATATCCGCGAGCGCGAGGCGCTGCAGGCCGCGATTGACGAGGCGTATGACGCCGGCCTTCTGGGCAAAAACGCCGCCGGCTCGGGCTGGGATTTTGAGCTGTTCCTGCATCACGGCGCCGGCGCCTATATCTGTGGCGAGGAAACCGCGCTGCTGGAAAGCCTCGAGGGCCGCAAGGGCATGCCCCGCATGAAACCGCCTTTCCCGGCGGGTGCGGGTCTTTATGGCTGCCCGACCACGGTGAACAATGTCGAATCCATCGCCGTTGTGCCCACCATCCTGCGCCGTGGCGGCGACTGGTTTGCGGGCTTTGGCCGTCAGAACAACGCGGGCACCAAGCTGTTTGCGATCTCGGGCCATGTGAACAACCCCTGCGTGGTTGAAGAGGCCATGTCGATTTCCTTCGAAGAGCTGATCGACAAGCATTGCGGCGGCATCCGCGGCGGCTGGGACAACCTCAAGGCGGTGATCCCCGGCGGCTCGTCGGTGCCCTGTGTGCGCGGCGAGAACATGCGCGACGCGATCATGGATTTCGACTATCTGCGGGGCGAGCTGGGCTCGGGCCTGGGCACCGCGGCGGTGATCGTTATGGACAATTCCACCGACATCATCAAAGCGATCTGGCGGTTGTCGAAGTTCTACAAACACGAAAGCTGTGGCCAATGCACGCCGTGCCGCGAAGGCACCGGCTGGATGATGCGGGTCATGGACCGTCTGGTGAAGGGCGAGGCCGAGGTTGAAGAGATCGACATGCTGTTCGACGTCACCAAACAGGTCGAAGGCCACACGATCTGCGCCCTTGGCGACGCGGCGGCCTGGCCGATTCAGGGCCTGATCAAGAATTTCCGCGACGAGATCGAAGACCGCATCAAGGCCCAGAAAACCGGGCGCGTCAGCGCCATCGCGGCAGAGTAATGCAAGCGGTGCGCCAGGCGTCGTTCTGCTTGGCGCTGCTTACCGGCGGCTTGTGGGCGTTGCCGGCGTCCGCGCAGGACAAATACCAGGTCATCGTTGGCGAGATCCTTGTCGGGGCCTATATCGCGGACCGCTGCACGGCGTTTGAACGGGTCGGTGGGCCCGGCGACCAGGCGTATGTGATCGCCGCCTCCAATATCGCAGCCAAGGAAAAGGGCATCGGCCGCAACCCGGTTCGAAAACGCATTTTCTACGAGAAAAATGAAAACTTGGCGGCAATCGGACAATGGATGCTGTCGCAACTGGATCTGTCGCTGGATGATGTTGCGGGGCTTTGCCGGTATGGCAAAAAGGTGATCGGCCCGGAGCATCGGATCGGGCGCTATCTTGTTGCAAATTAGGGGCAGGGCAAGTGTTGGAAGGTTTCCACCTGGCCGAGCTGAATTTCGGCGTTCTGAAATACGGCTGGGATGATCCCCGGACGCAGGGCTTCATCGATGGGCTGGATATGGTGAATGCCGTGGCAGCCCGGTCGGACGGGTTCATCTGGCGAATGTCGGATGACGACATGGATGCTGCGCAAAACGATCCCGCAGGGGTGTTCGGCGATCCCAACACCGCCGCCACGCTTTCGGTGTGGCGCGATTACGCCGCACTGCACCATTTCGTTTTCAATACCATCCACAAAAGGTTCTTCGACCGTCGGCGGGAATGGTTCGACGCAGTTGGCAACTCGAACATGGTTCTTTGGCCCGTTTCGCCCGGCCATAGGCCAAGTTTGGTCGAAGGGATGGACCGATTCCATCACTGGCAGCGTCACGGCGACACGGAAACCGCCTTTGGTTGGGCTTTTCTGAAGGAATCTCAGGCCGAACGCCCTTAAACCGCCGTAATGGACTGTTTACTTTGACCTGACGAAGCAGGCACGCCATATCTGCGCCTGCGAGGCCACTATCGGGGTGAAGGGTAACATGGATATGGAAGGTAAACGCGGCCAGTTGAAAGTGTCGGATTCGGTTCTGGCAGGGTCGTATTTCACGGGGTCAAACCTGTCCGGTTCGGCGTTCGAGGATGTTAACCTGTCCTCGTCGGCGATGGACAACGTCAATTTGTCCAACGTGACGATTTTGAATGCCAACATGTCGGGCGCGGTTCTGAAAGATGTGAACCTGTCCAATGCGCGTCTGGACGCTGCGCAACTGGCCGGGGCCACGATCAATGGTGTGCCTGTCTCTCGGCTGTTTGCCGCCTATAAGGCCGCAAAAAAAGAGGCGGAATAGCCCGCGATATTGAATAACCTATGCCTGAATTCCCAGCTTTGGCCCGGTGCGCTTTTTCCGCGCGCCGAAACCGGGTATGGAGTCAGACATGAAACGCAAGTTAACCACACTGGCCGCTGGATTTTTAGCCATCGGGATCGCAAATCCCCTGGCTGCCGGGTTGCGTGATGAATCGGACATCAACAACGGCCTGATCCTGATCGAGGCAGGCTATCAGATTCAGAAACATTGCGACTCGATCTCGCCGCGGCTGATCAAGGCCTATCGCTATGGCCGCAGCCTGGAACGGCTTGCGCGTGACCGAGGTTATTCAGAACGTGAAATTCGCGCCTTTGTGGAAGACAAAGGTGAAAAAGAACGCGTCAATTCCGCCGCAAACGCATATCTTTTGTCGAAGGGGCTGGACCCCGCGAGCCCACAGTCCTATTGCACTGTCGGGCAATATGAAATTGACCGGAACAGCCAGATCGGTGTTTTGCTGAAATTGAAGTGAGGGCAAATGGCAGAGCTGCGGAAAATCATCATCGACGGTCAGGAAATCGAAGTCGATCCTGCCATGACACTGATCCAGGCCTGTGAACAGGTCGCGATCGAAGTTCCGCGGTTTTGCTATCATGAACGCCTGTCCATCGCGGGCAACTGCCGGATGTGCCTGGTCGAGGTTGTGGGCGGTCCGCCCAAACCCGCGGCGTCTTGCGCGATGCAGGTCAAGGATTTGCGCCCCGGCCCCGATGGCGCCCCGCCCGAGGTCCGCACCAACTCGCCCATGGTCAAGAAGGCCCGCGAAGGCGTGATGGAGTTCCTGCTGATCAACCACCCGCTGGATTGCCCGATCTGCGATCAGGGTGGCGAATGTGACCTGCAGGATCAGGCCATGGCCTACGGCGTCGATTTCAGCCGCTTCCGTGAACCCAAGCGCGCCAGCACCGATCTGGACCTTGGCCCGCTGGTAGAAACCCACATGACCCGTTGCATCAGCTGCACCCGCTGCGTGCGCTTCACCACCGAGGTCGCGGGCATCACCCAGATGGGCCAGACTGGGCGCGGCGAAGATGCCGAGATCACCAGCTATCTGGGCGAGACGCTGAACTCGAACATGCAGGGCAATATCATCGACCTGTGCCCGGTGGGCGCGTTGGTGTCGAAACCTTATGCCTTTACCGCCCGTCCTTGGGAGCTGACCAAGACCGAAACCATCGACGTGATGGACGCGCTGGGCAGCAATATCCGCGTCGATACCAAGGGCCGCGAAGTGATGCGCATTCTGCCGCGCAACCATGATGGCGTGAACGAGGAATGGATTTCCGACAAGACGCGCTTTGTCTGGGACGGTCTGCGCCGTCAGCGTCTGGATCGGCCCTATATCCGCGAAAACGGCAAACTGCGCCCGGCCAGCTGGGGCGAGGCGCTGACCAAAACCGCCGAGGCGATCAAAGGCGCCGGCAAGCTGACTGGCCTGGTGGGTGATCTGGCCCCGGTCGAGGCGGCCTTTGCGCTGAAGCAACTGATCGAAGGGCAAGGCGGTATCGTCGAATCGCGCGTGGATGGCGCGAAACTGCCGGCCGATAACCGTTCGGCCTATGTAGGCACCGCGACCATCGAAGACATCGACACCGCCGACATGATCCTGCTGATCGGCACCGACCCTTCGGTCGAAGCGCCGGTTCTGAACGCCCGCATCCGCAAAGCCTGGCTGGCTGGTGCCGAGGTTGGCGTGATCGGGGCCGCCCCCGATCTGAGCTATGAGTATTTCCACGCCGGTCCGGGTCGCAAGACACTGGTGGACATGGCCGCCAAAGGCGTTTCGGATGACACCCGCGACAACAAGAACACCGTCGTCATCGTGGGCCAAGGCGCATTGACCGACGAGGATGGCGCCGATGTGCTGGCCCATGCGATGGACATGGCCACGGTGTCGGGCGCGAAATTCATGGTGCTGCACACCGCAGCGGGCCGTGTTGGCGCGCTGGACGTCGATGCCGTGAATGAAGGCGGGCTGGACGCCGCGTTGTCAGGCGACGTGATCTATAACATGGGCGCGGACGAGCTGGACATTCCTGCCGGCGCCTTCGTGATCTATCAGGGCAGCCATGGCGACCGTGGCGCGCACCGCGCCGACGTGATTCTGCCGGGCGCGGCCTATCCCGAAGAACAGGGTCTCTTTGTGAACACCGAGGGCCGGCCACAACTGGCCCTGCGCGCCAGCTTCCCACCGGGCGAAGCCAAGGAAAACTGGGCGATCCTACGCGCACTCAGCGCCGAGCTGGAGGCCACGCTGCCTTATGACAGCCTTGCCGCCCTGCGTCAGGCCGTTGTTGCCGCGGTACCGCATCTTGCCGCGATTGATCAGGTGCCGGAAAACACCTGGACACCGCTGGACACCAAGCCGTTGAAAAAGGCCGGCCTGGGCACCGCGATGACCAGTTTCTACCTTTCCAACCCCATCGCCCGCGCGTCGACCGTCATGGCCGAGTTGGACGCAAACGCCAAGGCGCGCGAAACCGCCAAGGTCGCGGCGGAGTAAGGCGCCGTGGTTGCCCGCATCGCCCCCGCGCTGCTTTTGGCAAGCGCGCTTTCGGCATGTCAGCCCGCGCCCGAGGCCGTGGGTCGTGCCGAAACCGGCCCCATGCCGGTCTATCAGGGCATCGAAACGCGGCTTCTGGACGGTGATCTGGTCAATTTTCTGGTGGCTTTGACGGGCACCAACGAACGCGAAGCGGTTGAACGCTACGCAGAATGCGCCGCTGCGCGCTATGCATTGATCCGCGGATACGGTTTTGCACGACATGTACGCACGAATGTGTCGGAAGAGGCTGGCATTTGGCGGGCAGATGCTGTTTACACAATCTCGCCAGCGCTGCCGCGCGGCATCGGCCTGATCGACGCCGAAGTCGTTGCGGAAAACTGCGTGCGCGAAGGAATACCGACGGTCTGAGGGAATGGGGCAAAGATGGCTGAATTTCTAAACACAGGTCTGGGCACATTTGTACTGATCGTGGCGCAAAGCCTGCTGGTCGTTGCGTTTGTGATGATCTCGCTTTTGTTCCTGGTCTATGGTGACCGCAAGATCTGGGCGGCGGTGCAGATGCGGCGCGGGCCCAACGTGGTTGGCGCCTTTGGTCTGCTGCAATCGGTGGCGGACGCGCTGAAATACGTTGTCAAAGAGGTGGTCATCCCCGCCGGCGCCGACAAGACGGTGTTCATGCTGGCGCCGATGCTGTCCTTCGTTCTGGCCATGATTGCCTGGGCCGTGATCCCGTTTGCCGATGGCTGGGTTCTGGCCGACCTGAACGTGGCCATCCTTTATGTCTTTGCCGTGTCGTCGCTGGAAGTTTACGGTGTGATCATGGGCGGCTGGGCGTCAAACTCGAAATATCCGTTCCTGGGCTCGCTGCGCTCGGCGGCGCAGATGATCTCGTATGAGGTCTCGATTGGCCTCATCATCATCGGTGTGGTGCTGTCGACCGGGTCGCTGAACTTCGGCGATATCGTGCGCGCGCAGGATGGCAACCTTGGCCTCTTGAACTGGTACTGGCTGCCGCATTTCCCGATGGTGTTCCTGTTCTTCATCTCGGCCCTGGCCGAAACAAACCGCCCGCCCTTCGACCTGCCCGAGGCTGAATCGGAACTGGTGGCGGGGTATCAGGTTGAATACAGCTCTACCCCGTTCCTGCTGTTCATGGCCGGTGAATATATCGCCATCTTCCTGATGTGCGCGCTGACCTCGCTGCTGTTCTTCGGTGGCTGGCTGTCGCCCATTCCGGGCCTGCCGGACGGCGCGTTCTGGATGGTTGCGAAGATGGCGTTCTTCTTCTTCCTCTTCGCGATGGTCAAGGCGATCACGCCGCGCTACCGGTACGACCAACTGATGCGCCTGGGTTGGAAAGTGTTCCTGCCGATGTCGCTGGCCTGGGTTGTGATCATCGCCTTCCTGGCCTTCTTTGACCTGAACAACGACGCGTTTGGTGGCTTCTTCTACCGCGCCGATGCCCTGACGGAGGCTGCAAATGGCTGATATCGACTGGACCCGCGCCCGCCGCTATTTCCTGCTGGCTGACTTTATTGGCGGGCTGAAACTGGGTCTGCGCTATTTCTTCGCGCCCAAGGCCACGGTGAACTATCCGCACGAGAAAGGCCCGCTCAGCCCGCGCTTCCGCGGGGAACACGCCCTGCGCCGGTATCCCAATGGCGAGGAACGCTGTATCGCGTGCAAGCTGTGCGAGGCCGTCTGCCCCGCGCAGGCCATCACCATCGACGCCGAACCGCGCGACGATGGGTCCCGCCGCACCACGCGCTATGACATCGACATGACCAAATGCATCTATTGCGGCTTCTGTCAGGAAGCCTGCCCCGTGGATGCCATCGTCGAAGGCCCCAATTTCGAGTTTGCCACCGAGACCCGCGAAGAGCTGTTCTATGACAAGGACAAGCTTTTGGCCAATGGCGAACGCTGGGAGGCCGAGATCGCCCGCAACCTGGAAATCGACGCCCCGTATCGCTGAGCCACAGAAAGCCAAGCCCGATGACCGACTTCGCCAAACTTTTTGAGCAGATGATGGAGCAGAGCCACCAGGTGGCCCGCGCCTTTAACCCTGCGATGGAAAGTTTTCAGGTCACCGGGTTTGACAAGCTTATGCCCACCATGCCGCGCGACTTCATGGAAATGATGTGGGGCAATGCGTTCAACAAGGACGGGCTGGACGCCAAGACCCGCCTGATGGTGGTCATCGCCGGGCTGACCGTGCTGGGCGCCCATGCCGAACCTCAGTTCAAACTGACGGTGCGCCACGCGATGGAAGCCGGGGCGACGCAAAAAGAAATTGCCGAGGTCATCTATCAGATGGCCATGCTGGGCGGGATCCCCGCCATGAACCACGCTCTGCGGCTTGCGCAAGAGGTGTTCAACGAGACGAACGAGGAGGATGACGCATGAGCGTTGCCGATCTGGCCTTTTACCTGTTTGCCATCACCGGCGTTATTGGCGGGCTTTTCGTGGTGGTCTCGAAAAACCCGGTGCATTCGGTGCTGTGGCTGATCCTGGCGTTTCTGTCGGCGGCGGGCCTCTTTGTGCTGTTGGGGGCCGAGTTTGTCGCGATGCTGCTGGTCATCGTCTATGTGGGCGCGGTCGCGGTGCTGTTCCTGTTCGTGGTGATGATGCTGGACATCGATTTCGCCGCACTAAAAGCGGAAATGGCGCAATATGTGCCCTTCGCGCTGCTCATCGGGGTGGTGCTGCTGTTGCAACTGGGCGCGATCTACGCGGTTTGGGGCACAGCGCCCGAGGCCGAGGCGCTGCGCGCCGCTGTAGCGCCGGCACCGGGCGATGTGCACAACACCGCCGCGCTGGGTCAGTTGATCTATGACGATTACATTTACCTCTTCCAGGCCGCTGGTCTGATCCTGCTGGTTGCGATGATCGGCGCCATCATGCTGACGCTGCGCCATCGCACCAACGTCAAACGTCAGAACGTTCTGGCGCAGATGTACCGCGACCCGGCCACCGCGATGGAGCTGAAGGACGTGAAACCGGGGCAGGGCCTCTGAGGCACAAGGAATTCGCGGCCGGAACACAACGGCCGAAAGGGACGATAGGAACGGGACATGATCGGACTTGAACATTACCTGGGCGTGGCCGCCGCGCTGTTTGTGATCGGGATTTTCGGAATATTCCTGAACCGCAAGAACGTGATCGTCATCCTGATGTCGATCGAACTGATGCTGCTGAGTGTGAACATAAACCTTGTCGCGTTTTCGTTCTTTTCGGGCGATCTGGTCGGGCAGGTCTTTACGATGTTCGTGCTGACCGTTGCCGCGGCCGAGGCCGCCATCGGGCTGGCTATCCTTGTCTGCTTCTTCCGGGCCCGCGGCACGATCGCGGTGGAAGATGTCAACGTGATGAAGGGGTAACTTCACAATGGTTTCGATCATCCTATTTGCCCCGCTTCTTGGCGCGATCATTGCCGGATTTGGCTGGCGTCTGATCGGCGAAACGGCCGCGCAATACCTGACCACCGGCATTCTGTTTCTTGCCGCGTTTCTTAGCTGGATCGTGTTTTTGGGCTTTGACGGCACCACGCAGCACATCCACATTCTGAACTTCATTCAGTCCGGCACGCTGGACACGGCCTGGGCGATCCGGCTGGACCGTCTGACTGCGATCATGCTGATCGTGGTGACTACGGTGTCGGCGCTGGTGCACATGTATTCGCTGGGCTACATGGCCCATGACGATGCCTGGAGCGAGGGTGAGCATTACAAGGCCCGCTTCTTTGCCTACCTGTCCTTCTTCACCTTCGCCATGCTGTCGCTGGTGACCGCCGACAATCTGGTTCAGATGTTCTTTGGCTGGGAGGGCGTGGGCGTCGCCTCGTACCTGCTGATCGGGTTCTACTACAAGAAACCCTCGGCCAACGCCGCCGCGATCAAGGCCTTTGTGGTCAACCGCGTGGGCGATTTTGGCTTTGCCTTGGGCATCTTCGGGCTGTTCTTCCTGACCGACAGCATTGATTTCGACGTGATCTTTGGCGCGGCACCGACGCTGGCCGAAACCTCGATCACCTTCCTGTGGACCGACTGGAACGCCGCGAACCTGCTGGCCTTCCTGCTGTTTGTCGGCGCGATGGGCAAATCGGCACAGTTCATCCTGCACACATGGCTGCCCGACGCGATGGAGGGTCCGACGCCCGTATCGGCCCTGATCCACGCCGCAACTATGGTGACCGCAGGCGTCTTCCTTGTCTGCCGCATGTCGCCGCTGTTTGAATTCGCCGATGGCACGCAGACCTTCATTGTCTATCTCGGCGCCATCACTGCGTTTTTTGCCGCGACCGTGGGTCTGGTGCAGAACGACATCAAGCGCGTGATCGCCTATTCGACCTGTTCGCAGCTGGGCTATATGTTCGTGGCCGCCGGTGTCGGCGTCTACTCGGTGGCGATGTTCCACCTGCTGACCCACGCCTTCTTCAAGGCCATGCTGTTCCTTGGCGCCGGTTCGGTCATCCATGGCATGCATCACGAACAAGACATGCGGAACTATGGCGGCCTGCGCAAAAAGATGCCCTATACGTTCTGGGCCATGATGATCGGCACGCTGGCCATCACCGGCGTTGGTGTGCCCGCCGTGATCTTCAAGCTGGGTGGTATCCCGCTGGGCTTTGCCGGCTTCATTTCCAAGGACGCGATTATCGAAAGCGCCTTTGCCGCCGGCACCACCGCATCGGGCTTTGCCTTCTGGATGCTGGTGATTGGCGCGATGTTCACCAGTTTCTACAGCTGGCGCCTGATGTTCCTGACCTTCTATGGCGAACCGCGCGGCGACAAGCACACCCATGACCACGCCCATGAAAGCCCCAAGGTGATGCTGGTACCGCTGGGCGTTTTGGCCATCGGCGCGATCTTCTCGGGCATGGTCTGGTACAAGCCGTTCTTTGGCGACGAGAAGAAGGTGGACACCTTCTTTGGCATCACCCAAAACGAAGAGGCCCATGCCAGCACCGCGTTCTCACTGATCAGCGCAGCCCACGCCGCAGGCGATGACAAGGCCAAGGACGACCACGGCGACGACCACGGCAAGGTACAGCAGCCGGGCGAAGGCGCCATCTTCATGGCCGAGGATAACCACGTGCTGCATGACGCGCATTATGTGCCGACCTGGGTTATTCTCAGCCCGTTCTTTGCGATGCTGATTGGTTTGGGCACTGCCTATCTGTTCTATGTCCGGAACCCGTCGCTGCCGCGGCGTCTGGCCGAGAACCAGGCGGTGCTGTACCGGTTCCTTCTGAACAAGTGGTATATCGACGAAATCTACGACTTCCTCTTCGTGAACCCTGCGAAATGGCTGGGTAACTTCCTTTGGAAGCGCGGCGATGGAAACGTCATTGACGGCTCGATCAACGGCGTGGCGATGGGTATCGTACCCTTCTTTACCCGCCTCGCTGGCCGGTTCCAGTCCGGTTACCTCTTCCACTATGCCTTTGTAATGGTGCTTGGGATTGTTGTCCTGATCACTTGGATGTCGATCGGCGGGGGGGCCGAATAATGGATAACGTTCTTTCCATCATCACGTTCCTCCCGGCATTTGCAGCCCTTGTGCTGCTGCTGGTTCCAAACACCGAAGAGGCACAGTCGCACGTCAAGCTTGGCGCCTTGGTGGCAACCATCGCGACCTTCGTGATTTCGCTGGCCGTATTGTTCCAGTTCGAACCGTCCAACACCGGCTTTCAGTTCGTGGAAGAGGGCGAATGGATCCTGGGCCTGAAATACAAGATGGGTGTCGACGGGATCTCGGTCCTGTTCGTGATGCTGACCACCTTCCTGATGCCGATCACCATCGGCGCATGTTGGAGCGTCACCCACCGCGTCAAGGAATACATGATTGCCTTCCTGCTGCTGGAAACGCTGATGCTGGGCGTGTTCTGCGCGCTGGATCTGGTGCTGTTCTACCTGTTCTTCGAAGGCGGCCTGATCCCGATGTTCCTGATAATCGGCATCTGGGGTGGTCAGAACCGCATCTATGCCGCGTTCAAGTTCTTCCTCTATACTTTCCTGGGCTCGGTCCTGATGCTGGTGGCCATGGTGGCGATGTATGTCGACGCAGGCACAACCGACATCGTGACCCTGCTGAACCACGAGTTCAGCGCCGGCCCGATCAGCCTGCTGGGCTGGCAGATCACGGGCGGGTTGCAGACGATCCTGTGGCTGGCCTTCTTCGCCTCGTTTGCGGTGAAAATGCCGATGTGGCCGGTGCATACCTGGCTGCCTGATGCACACGTGCAGGCGCCCACCGCGGGCTCGGTCGTTCTGGCGGCGATCCTGCTGAAAATGGGCGGCTACGGCTTCCTTCGGTTCAGCTTTCCGATGTTCCCCGTGGGCTCGGACATCCTTGGGCCGTTGGTTCTGTGGATGTCGGCCATCGCGATTGTTTACACCTCGCTTGTGGCGCTGGCGCAGACCGATATGAAAAAGCTGATCGCCTATTCCTCGGTGGCCCATATGGGCTATGTCACGGCGGGTATCTTTGCAGCCAACCAGCAGGGCATCGACGGCGCGATCTTCCAGATGATCAGCCACGGCTTTATCTCGGGCGCGCTGTTTTTGTGCGTCGGCGTCATCTATGACCGCATGCACACGCGCGAAATCGACGCCTATGGCGGGCTGGTGAACCGCATGCCGGCCTATGCGCTGATCTTCATGCTGTTCACCATGGCCAATGTCGGCCTGCCGGGCACCAGCGGCTTTGTCGGCGAATTCCTGACGCTGATGGGCATGTTCCAGGCCAACACCTGGGTGGCCATGATCGCCACCACGGGTGTGATCCTGTCGGCGGGCTATGCGCTGTGGCTCTATCGCCGCGTGGTGATGGGGGACCTGATCAAGGAAAGCCTGCGCACCATCACCGACATGACCCGGCGCGAACGTTTGCTGTTTGCACCGCTTGTCGTCATGACCCTGCTGCTGGGTGTCTATCCCAGCCTGGTGACCGATATTATCGGCCCCTCGGTCGAGGCGCTTGTATCGAACTATGAAACCGCCGTGGCGCATTCGGATGCCGCCACGCAGCTGGCTCAGCATTGAGGGGAAACCGATGACCTCTGCCGATTTCGTAACCGTCCTGCCCGAGGTTTTGCTGGCTGTCTATGCGATGGCGGCGCTGCTCTTTGGGGTCTACACGACCAAGGATAAGGTCGCGGGCACGCTGGTTGTGACAACCGCCGCCGTGCTGGTTGTGCTGGCCCTTTGGGTCGGCACAGCGGGCGAGGGGACAAGCGCGGCCTTTGGTGGCGCCTTCATCGCCGACGGGTTTGCCCGGTTTGCCAAGGTGATCATCCTGTTGTCGGGCGCGGGTGTCCTGCTGATGGGGCGCGACTATATGGAGCGTCACAACCTGCTGCGTTTTGAGTATCCGATCCTGATTTCGCTGGCGACCGTTGGCATGATGATGATGGTGTCGGCCGGTGACCTGATGGCGCTTTACATGGGGTTGGAGCTGCAATCGCTGTCTCTCTATGTTGTGGCCTCGCTGCGCCGCGACAGCGTGAAATCGACCGAAGCCGGACTGAAATATTTCGTGCTGGGGGCGCTCAGCTCGGGCCTGCTGCTTTATGGTGCCTCGCTGGTCTACGGCTATGCCGGCACCACGGTTTTCTCGGGCATCATCTCCACGATTGGCGAAGACGGCATGGCCACGGGTCTGCTGATCGGGCTTGTCTTCCTGATCACCGGCCTGGCCTTCAAAGTGTCGGCCGTGCCCTTCCACATGTGGACCCCGGATGTCTACGAGGGCTCGCCCACGCCGGTGACCGCCTTCTTTGCCACCGCGCCGAAAATGGCCGCCATGGCCCTGTTCGCCCGCGTGATGCTGGACGCCTTTGGCGCCGCACCGGGCGACTGGGGACAAATCGTGGCTCTGCTGGCGTTGCTGTCGATGTTCCTTGGCGCCATTGCCGCCATTGGACAGCAGAACATCAAGCGCCTGATGGCCTATTCGTCGATCGCGCATATGGGCTTTGCCCTGATGGGTCTGGCCGCCGGTACGGAAACCGGCGTTCAGGCCATGCTGATCTACATGGCGATCTACATCGCGATGAACCTGGGCACGTTTGCCTTCATCCTTGGGATGCAGCGCGACGGTCAGCCGGTCACCGACATCAGCGCGTTGAGCATGTACTCGGTCGAATATCCCGGCCGCGCGGCAGCCGTTGCTGCCCTGATGTTCAGCCTTGCGGGTGTGCCGCCCCTGCTGGGATTTGCCGGCAAGTTCGCGGTCCTGAATGCCGCGGTTGATGCGGGCTATGCGTGGCTGGCCATTGGCGGTGTGATTGCCTCGGTCATCGGCGCGTTCTACTACCTGCGCATCGTTTTCTACATGTATTTCGGCGACAAGCCGGATGTTGCACTGGACGGCACCATGACCCTGACGGGCCGGGTGTTCCTGACAGGTTCGGCGCTGGTGATGCTGGCCGGCATGGTGACCATGCTGGGCGTGGATGAACTGGCACTGGGCGCGGCACAGGCTCTTGTCAACTGAGATGGACTGGGCCGGGTGGCCCGATACCTATGACCGGGTGCTGCTGGACGAAGTCGACAGCACCATGGCCGAGGCCGCCCGTCGTGCACCCACGCTGACAACCCCCACATGGATACTGGCCCGCAGCCAGACCGCCGGGCGTGGCCGCCGTGGCCGCGCGTGGCGCAACCCGTGGGGCAATTTCGCCGCCACCCTGATCTATCGCCCCGACGGCCCGCCCGATCAGGTGGCGCTGCGGTCGTTCGTGGCAGCCCTCGCGCTTTACGATGCGCTGTCCAAGGTGGTACCACCCGCCAAACTGTCGCTGAAATGGCCCAATGACGTGCTTTTGGGCGGCGGCAAGGTGGCCGGTATCCTGCTGGAAAGCACCGGCGTGGCGGGGCAGGTCAACTGGCTCAGCATCGGGATTGGCATCAACCTGACGCAGGCGCCGTCGATGGCCGAGGTTGAACCCGGCGCCGTGCCGCCCGTGGCCGTGGCCGAGTTCACCACGGCCCGTCTGCGCCCCGAGGGGGTTCTGTTCGAACTGGCCGTGGCCTTCGACGCGCTGGAACGCAGCTTCGCCACCTATGGGTTCGAACCGATCCGCAACCGCTGGCTGGCCCATGCCGCCAAGCTGGGCGAGACCATCACCGCGCGCGTGGGCTCCGACAACATTGTCGGCGTGTTTGACACTGTCGACGCGGCGGGCAACCTTGTGTTGCGCACCCCGCGCGGCCCAAAGGCCATCGCGGCCGCCGAAGTGTTTTTCTGACCAAGGGAGGGGCAGGCCATGCTGCTCTGCATCGATTGCGGTAATACCAATACGGTTTTCTCGATCTGGGACGGGACCAGGTTCCTGTGCACCCTGCGCACGTCAACCGAACACCAACGCACCGCCGATCAGTATTTCACCTGGTATTCGACCCTGGTGCGCCATCACGGGATCGAGGCAGACATTTCAGACGTCATCATCTCGTCCACCGTGCCGCGCGTGGTCTTCAACCTGCGCGTCTTCACCGACCGCTATTTTGGCACGCGCCCCATCGTTGTGGGCCGGCCCAGCTGCCTTCTTCCGCAACCCCCGCGCGTGGACGAGGGCACGGCGGTGGGCCCCGACCGTCTGGTGAATGCCGCCGGGGCGTTTAACCGCCATGGCGGCGACCTGATCGTGGTGGATTTCGGCACCGCAACCACCTTTGACGTGGTCGCCGCCGATGGCGCCTATGTGGGCGGGGTGATTGCACCGGGGGTTAATCTCAGCCTCGAGGCGCTGCACTCGGCCGCCGCCGCGCTGCCCCATGTGGACGTGACCAAACCGCAGGCGGTCATTGGCACCAACACGGTGGCCTGTATGCAATCGGGCGTCTTTTGGGGCTATGTCGGGCTAGTGCGCGGCATTTGCGAGCGTATCCGCGGCGAATATGATAAACCGATGCAGATTATCGGCACCGGCGGGCTGGCCCCCCTTTTCGCGCAGGGGGAAATGCTGTTTGACAGCATCGAGGACGATCTGACAATGCATGGGCTGACCGTGATCCATGCGTATAACAAGGAAAATATGATCGCATGAGCGATACCCAACTGATGTACCTGCCGCTTGGCGGCGCCGGCGAGATCGGCATGAACGCCTATGTCTACGGCTATGGCCCCGCCGGCAAGGAACGCCTGATCCTGGTGGATGCGGGCGTGACCTTCCCCGATATGGACAGCACCCCGGGCGTGGACCTGATCTTTGCCGATCTGGCCTGGCTGGCCGAACGCGCCGACCGGCTGGAGGCGATCTTTATCACCCACGCGCACGAGGATCATATCGGCGCGCTGGCCATGGTTCTGCCGCAGCTTAAGGCGCCGGTCTATTGCCGCGCCTTCACCGGCAACATCGCCGCGCGCAAGCTTGATGAACGCGGACAAGACCCCGAGGCGGTCGAGATTGTGCCGCCATACCCGATGCAGGTGCAGGCCGGGCCGTTTCAGGTGTCGTTCCTGCCGGTCTCGCACTCGATCCCCGAAAGCTCGGGCCTGATCATCGACAGCCCCGCGGGCCGTCTGGTGCATACCGGCGATTTCAAGCTGGACGAAAACCCGGTGGTGGGCGAACCCTTTGACCCCGACCTTTGGGCCGAGATCGCCAAACCCGGCGTCAAGGCGCTGATCTGCGACAGCACCAACGTCTTCTCGCCCGCCGCAGGCCGGTCCGAAAGCACCGTGGCCCCGGCCATCCGCCAATTGATCGCCGCGCAGCCGGGCATGGTTGTGGCCACCACCTTTGCCTCGAATATCGCGCGGCTGAAAACACTGGCCGAGGCCGGGCGCGACGCGGGCCGGTCCATCGTCCTGCTGGGCCGCGCCATGCGCCGCATGGTCGAGGCCGGGGTGCAATCGGGCGTGTTGACCGATTTCCCGTCGACAGTCTCGCCAGAAGACGCCACCAGCATCCCGCGTGAAAACCTGATGCTGATCGTCACCGGCAGCCAGGGCGAGCGTCGCGCCGCCAGTGCCCAGCTGAGCCGCGGCAAATACCTGGGCCTGACGCTGGCCGAGGGGGACACGTTCCTGTTTTCCTCCAAAACCATTCCCGGCAATGAACGCGGCGTGATCTCGATCATCAACGCGCTGTCTGAAATGGGTGTCGACGTGGTTGAGGACAGCGCCGACCTCTACCACGTTTCCGGCCATGCCAACCGGCCCGACCTGAAGCGCGTGCACGACATCATCAACCCGCAGATGGTGGTGCCCATGCATGGCGAACACCGCCATCTGCGCGCCCATGCCAAGCTGGCCGAAGAGGGCGGTCGCGCCTCGATTGTGGCCACCAATGGCACGATGCTGGACCTGTCCGGCGACAAACCGGTTGTGGTAGATCATATCGAGGCCAGCCGCCGCTATCTGGACGGCGCGCTGACCATCGGCGCCTTTGACGGCATCGTGCGCGACCGCATTCGGATGGCGCTGAATGGGCTGGTGCTGATCTCGCTGATCATCGACGAAGACGACGAGCCGCTGGGCGAACCCTGGGTCGAACTGCGCGGTTTGGCCGAAACCGGCCTGTCGCGTGCCGGTCTGGTCGAGGTTCTGGAAGGGGAATTGATGCAAACCCTGAACCGCGCCAGCGACAAGACCCTTATGGATGACGACGCGCTGGAGGAAACCATCCGCCGCCGCACCCGCCAGGTGGCGCAGGATGAAATCGGCCGCAAACCCGAGGTGGCGGTGATCATCAGCCGGCTCAGCGCGGCGTGATCCTTACCACTCCATGAAAAAGCCGCGCCGAGGTCCCCTCGACGCGGCTTTTTTAATTGAATGTCAGGCGCTTACGCCGCGGTGCTTTTGAAGCTGCGGGTCAAAAAGGCCGGCACGTGATCGCCCATGCCCACCACGGGTTCGTCATTCTGATACCGGTCGCGCCCAGACTTGCGCCCACCGCGCGAGCGGCTCGATTTCGGTTTGTCCGAACTGCGCTCGGCCTTCTCGGACTTGGGCTTTTTGTCCTCATCCGCAGGCTTGGCCGATTTGGATGCCGGCTTTGACGGCGCCGTAAACTCAACCGGGCTTTCGATGCGCGGGATTTCCTTGTCGACCAGCTTTTCGATGGCGGCAAAGTTCTTTTCGTCGTAGGGCACGCAGATCATCATTGCCTTGCCCTCGCGCCCTGCGCGACCCGTGCGGCCAATACGGTGCACGTAATCCTCGGCATGGCTGGGCACGTCATAGTTGAACACGTGGCTCACATTCGGGATGTCCAGCCCGCGTGCAGCCACGTCCGAGGCGCACAAGAACCGGATCGACCCGTCCCGGAAGCCGTCCAGCGTGCGCATCCGGTGGCTTTGATCCAGGTCACCATGAATGGCTGCGGCGTTATAGCCGTGCTTGTTCAACGATTTGGCGACGATGTCGACCTCGGTCTTGCGGTTGCAAAAGATGATCGCGTTGGAGCAGGCCTCGCCTTCCTTGTCGATCAGCGCGCGCAGCAAATCGCGTTTTTCCTTGGCCTGCCGGTCTTTGCGGCTGGCCTTGAACATCACCACACCCTGTTCGATCGTCTCCGACGTCGTGGCGGCGCGGGCCACCTCGATCTTTTCGGGGTTCGATAGGAAGGTATTGGTGATCCGCTCGATCTCGGGCGCCATTGTGGCGCTGAAAAACAGGGTCTGCCGGGTAAACGGCGTCAGCTGGAAAATGCGTTCGATATCGGGGATGAAGCCCATGTCCAGCATCCGGTCAGCCTCGTCCACCACCATCACCTGAACGCCGGTCAACAGCAGCTTGCCGCGTTCAAAATGGTCCAGCAGACGGCCCGGCGTGGCGATCAGAACGTCAACGCCCTTGTTGATCAGCGCATCCTGTTCCTTGAAGCTGACCCCGCCGATCAGCAGCGCTTTGGTCAGGCGGGTGTTCTTGGCGTAGATGTCAAAGTTTTCGGCCACCTGCGCGGCCAGTTCGCGTGTCGGTGCCAAAACAAGGCTGCGCGGCATGCGGGCACGGGCGCGGCCCTTGGCCAACAGGGTGATCATCGGCAAGGTAAAGCTGGCGGTTTTGCCGGTGCCGGTCTGGGCGATACCCAGAACATCCCGGCCGATCAGCGCCGGCGGAATCGCCCCCGCCTGAATCGGGGTGGGCGTCTCGTATCCAGCGTCATCTACAGCGGCCAGAACCTTGGGGTCCAACCCCAAATCAGCGAATTTTGTCATGCATGCCTTTCGGGTTATGCGGCGTTTTTTATGCCGCATCTCCACGCGGCGAAGCCGGCCGAATTGCCGGGCTTTCTGATGTGGCGAGTTGTAGGGCACGGGGGCGCAAGGGTCAAGAAAACAGCCGGAAATGCCCGGTTTTACGCGAAATTTTGCAAAATTTGTGGGCTATTGGCCACGCAAAATGGACAGTGTTCGCGCGTCCAGCAGGCGCGCGGTTTGATACGTGCCCGGGTCATCCATCAGTTCCAGCCGCCCGGTCAGCGTCAAAAGGGTACCTTCCGCGATGTCCGGCAGCGGGTGGCGCATATGCACCTCCAGCATCACACCATAGCCCGACGCGCCGCAAAACGGACAGTCCGAGTCTTCGGGCAGCAACATGAATTGCTGCACGTAAGCTTCTGCCATGAATGGAGAATAAAAGCCCGTAATCTGGAAATCGTCGGCCCGTTCGCGCAGCGCTTCGGGGAACTCTTTGGCCACCAGCCAGTCACCATTTGTGTCCTGATACTCGGTGACCTGCACCTCGCGCAGCAAGTGCCAGCCCGGCGGCAGGTCCTGTGCCGCGGTGGTGTTAGTGGTTGTGACCAGCATGAGGATGCTGATCAGTGCCTGCTGCAAAAACCTCAACTTCGATCTCCACCTCGCCCAAAGGGTGCAGTGCCACATGAGCGTCCACATGCTGTCCGGCGGTCCAGTCGGCCGGGGCCTCTAGCATCAGGAACATTCCTTCAGGAGTCAAAGCGAATGCACCGCCGCCCCTGATCCGCATTTCCTTGATCGGCGCAATGTCTCCACCTGTGGCCGAGATGGGCATCGCCATCAGGACCAGTTCGCCCAGCCCCTCGATCTCGCCACCTTCCAGTGTCACCGACTGTTCGCCGGTGTTTTCGATCTCCATATAGATGCGCGCCTCGCCCTCGCGGGCCCAGGCGTGCAGGATGCGAATCCCCTCGGCTTCGGCAAGATGGTGGGCGTCGTCATCATGGTCTTCGCTGGCCAAAACCGGCGTGGCGGCAAGCATCAGGGCAATGGCAAAGGCGCGCATGGGAACCTCGGTGTCTGTTATGGTATTACATTCCAACACAGCATCCGGGCCAAGGCAACGATGCGTCAGGTCAGCCATCCCAAAAGCGTAACGATCAGGCCGATTTCCGCCAGGACAGCAACGTAACCCAACGCCACCAAAACCCCGTCCCGCGCCGTCAGGCCCAGGCCGAACAGCAACACGTGACCCGCCAGCGCGAAGGGCAGGCCGGGGATAAAACCAATAACGAACATCACCGCGCCGGTCGCCACAAGGATCAGACCCATGGCGCGAACAGACAGGGCGCCTTCGACCAATCCGGTTGCGCGGGTGGCCAGCAAGGGGCGCAACCGGTGCGCCCAGGGCCGCGCGCGGCGGGCCGACGCGCCCAGCAACCGCGATGACACGCTGCGCCGCGCCAGCCATTTCGGCACCCAGATCTGCGCCCGTGCCACGAACAGATGCACCCCGATCAGGCCCAACATCGCCGCCACCGCGCCCGGCACACCCGGGATCATACCCACCGGCAAGATCAGCAACCCCGCCGCCGCCACCATCAGCGGCCCGAAACTGCGCGGCCCCAGCGCGCGCAGCACCTGGCGCAACGACACCTCGCCCGGCGCTTCGGCCAGCGCCTCAAGCGTGTCCAGCAAACTGTCCAATTGGGTGGGTTCGGTCATGCCCGAACTATGGCGCAAAACCCGCCCGGAACAAGCCCGGGCAGGGGGGTGCGACGCTATACCTGCATCTCTTTTGTCGCGCTCAGCGTCAGGTCGGGATAGTCGCGCGCCACGCGGTCGATATCCCATTGCAGACGGGTCATATAGACGATGTCGCCGTCATTATCGTGGCTGATATGTTGCTTGTTGGCATTGACGAAGGCGTCCACCGCATCCTGCGGGCCGGTGACCCAGCGCGCCGAGGTAAACTGCGACGCCTCGAACCGAACCGGCAGGCCGTATTCCAGCTCGATCCGGCTGGCCAGCACCTCGAACTGCAATTGCCCAACCACGCCCACGATGAAGCCCGCACCCATCATCGGCTTAAACACCTTGGCGGCACCTTCCTCGGCGAACTGCATCAGCGCCTTGTCCAGATGCTTGGCCTTCAGCGGATCACCCGCCCGACAGGTCTGCAACAGCTCGGGGGCGAAGGACGGAATGCCGGTCACGCGCAACGCCTCGCCCTCAGTCAGCGTGTCGCCAATGCGCAGCTGCCCGTGGTTGGGGATGCCGATGATATCGCCGGCCCAGGCCTCTTCGGCCAGCTCGCGGTCGGATGCCAGAAACAGCACCGGGTTGGATATCGCCATCGGCTTTTTTGACCGCACATGCGTCAGTTTCATGCCGCGTTTGAAATGGCCCGAGGCCATGCGCACAAAGGCCACCCGGTCGCGGTGTTTTGGGTCCATATTGGCCTGCACCTTGAACACGAACCCGGCCACTTTCTTTTCCTCGGGCGCAATCTGGCGCGGCTCGGCCGCCTGCACCTGCGGCTGCGGGCCGAAATTGCCGATGCCCTTCATCAGTTCCTGCACGCCGAACGAGTTGATGGCCGAGCCGAACCAGATCGGCGTCATATGCCCCTCCAGCACCGATTGCGGGTCCAGCGCGGGCAACAGCTCGCGCGCCATCTCCACCTCTTCGCGCAGCTGCTCCAGCAGGTGTTCGGGGATGTGTTCGGCCAGCTTAGGATCGTCCAGCCCGTCGATCGACACGCTTTCAGCCACCACATTGCGGTCGGCACGGTCCATCAGCTCCAGCCGGTCGTTCAGCATGTCATAACAGCCCAGGAAATCGCGGCCCACACCGATGGGCCAGCTGGCCGGGGTCACGTCGATGGCCAGGTTCTGCTGGATCTCGTCGATAATGTCGAAGGTCTCGCGGCTTTCGCGGTCCATCTTGTTACAAAAGGTCAGGATCGGCAGATCGCGCAGCCGGCACACTTCGAACAGCTTCTGCGTCTGGCTCTCCACCCCCTTCGCACCGTCGATCACCATCACCGCCGCATCCACCGCCGTCAGCGTGCGATACGTATCTTCCGAGAAATCGCTGTGGCCCGGCGTGTCGACCAGATTGAACCGGAAATTGTCGAAATCAAACGACATGGCCGAGGCCGAGACCGAGATCCCCCGGTCCTTCTCCATCTGCATGAAGTCCGACCGCGTCCGCCGTGCCTCGCCCTTGGCGCGCACCTGTCCGGCCATCTGAATGGCGCCGCCATACAGCAGAAACTTTTCGGTCAGCGTCGTCTTACCCGCATCGGGGTGCGAGATAATGGCAAAGGTCCGCCGCCGCGCAATCTCGGGCGGCAGGTCAGGGCGATTTGAAGCGGTATCCAACATATCCGCGATATAGCCGGGCAGGGCCCCAAGCGAAAGCCCAAAGCCAGCGGCGGCACGCACCTATGTCAATTGTCCGGCGCGTCCGTGTCGAGCATCTCGATCACCTTGTCAGCCGCCTTGCCGCTTTTCATCTCGCCGGTGATCCACTTGCCGACCATTGCTCCGGCTCCAAAGCCCAGAGGGTTGAAGCCGGAAACCGCAGCACCCAGCGCGCCGAAACTCAAAATGATCCCACCAGGGACAGACGCTTTGCCCAATGCCTCGGCAGAGAAGAATTGTTGCAGTTCCGGCAAGGCCACCCCGGTAAAGCGATCAAACCACGAGGCGGCTTCTTCAGCTTGTTCCTCTGATGCTTCTTCGCCGGGTGCGGGGACCTGCTGCAACAAGGTTTCGAGGTTTGCGCTCAACTCGTCCAGAAACCCCAGCAAGCGGTCGCGGTGTTCGGGATGGTCAATGGCCAGTTGGTTGTCGCTATAAACCACAAAGCGGTAATCGGCAATTTGCTGTAGCAACGACGCCGACGTCAGCAGCAACACATCGCGATTAACCGCGAGTTTCTCGCGAACCACTCTCTTTACTGCGGTCTGTTCCGCCGTGTCCTCGGGCGCGGGGGCCGGTTCTTCGGTTGGCACTTCAGGCGGATCGGGCCAGTCGGGTGGATGGGTCAAACCCGGCGGCAGGATGGTGCCTTTGTCACCATCCATGACATCCACTTGGGGTTGAGTGAGATTCAATGTTGTAGAAAGATCCGTCCACACGAGCACGTGGCCACCGTTTCCTGCCGCGACCGCGTAAACGCGCCTTCGAACCTTTGCCCCCCTGAAGAACGCTCCCTCGAGGTTAGTGCGCATGAAGCCTGCCCCCCTGAGGTCCGCTTCAATGAGGTTCGCCCCCCAAAGTTTCGCCGCCCAGAGCCTCGCCTCCCTGAGGTCCGCCTCCCTGAGGTCCGCCTCCCCGAGGTTCGCCTCCCTGAGGTCCGCCTCTTTAAGGTCCGCTCCTCTGAGGTTCGCCTTCAGGAGGTCCGCGTTAGCCAGCGGGATGCGGCCGGAACTATCCAATTTTCCAGCGTCTTTGAACGCTTCGTAGATGTCGAATCCCGACAAATCCGGCTCGAATTCCTCAGCCTCTCGCCGCGCGTTCCACGCCTCGACCCCTTCCAGCAGCCATTCCAGATGTTGCCGATTACCCATATCACCATTCCCCGACCCGTTTCGCTCACCCTAGGGGTGTGGCCTGCCGGGGTAAACCGGGGTTACAGCCAGCGGCGGGTGCGGGTCAGATAGTCGTTGTAGGGTTGGCCGAATTTTGCGCTCAGATACGCCTCTTCACGCAGCACCACGCCCCAGTGCAGCACCGACCACAGGATCAGCCCCGCCGGGATGGCCCAGTCCAGCGAGAAGGTCAGCGCCAGCCCAAATTGCAGCGTCACCATGCCCAGATACATCGGGTTGCGGGTGAACCGGTAGGGGCCGGCCTCCACCAGGTTCAGCGCCGGTTGGCGGGGGTCCACGTTGGTCTCGCCCGCCTTGAACGCGCGCACCCCGCTGATGGCCAGCGCGAAGGCCGCCACCATCAGCGCCACCCCCAGGATCAGCATCCACGGCGTGAAGGCGGGGGGCAGAAAGCTGCGTGGCAGCGCGACCTCCAACGCCACCGCCACGCCCGGCGCAATGACCGAAGCCAGCGGCGGAAAGATCACGATATTGGGCGCATCCTTGGTGTTTTCGGTCATTTTCGCACAAATCCCTTGAGTAAGTTGCATATGTTTTGTATATACATTGCACATAACAATGTCGAAGAGGCCCGATTGAAACCCATCCTCATAGCTAATCGTAAAGGCGGCTGTGGCAAGACCACGGCGGCGATCACCATTGCAAGCGCGCTGGCCGATGGCGGCTGGAAGGTCGGGCTGGCCGATGCCGACCCGCAGAAATCCGCCTCGCGCTGGCTGAAACGGCGGCCCAAGGGCGTGGCCCGGATCACGCCGCTGGACTGGACCTCGCCCAAATCGCTGGGCGACGCGCCGAAGGGGCTGCAATACGTGGTGATCGACGCGCCCGGTTCGATCTATGACGAGGATGCGCAGCAGTTGGTGGCCGAGGCCAAGGCGGTGATCGCCCCGGTCCTGCCGTCGTTTTTCGACGAGGACGCGACCAAGCGGTTCATGAAGGACCTGCAAGAGATCAAGCGCATCCGCAAGGGCAAGGTTGGTCTGCAATTGCTGGCCAACCGTCTGCGGCCGCGGTCACGGTCCAGCGCGCGGCTGGATGCGTTTTTCAAGAAGCTGGGGCAAGAGCCTGTCGCGCGTATCAACGACCGCGCCGCCTATGGCGATCTGGCCGAAGAGGGGCTGGCCATCTTTGACAAACCCCAAAAGCTATACGCCCCGATGCGTGAGCAATGGGCGCCGCTTTTGCGCACCCTGACCTGATCGGGCTTGCCTGAGCGCGCCAATCCTGTGATGAAGTCGGTGTCATTTCATCACCGGATTTTCCCATGCCTTCCGCCGAAAAAACCGCGCGGCTGCAATTTCTTGCCCTGCTATTTGTCGAGACCGTCAGCGCCGCGATGATTGTGCCCTTCATGGGCTTTTTCCTGATCGAGGGGCTGGGCCATCAGCCGTGGATCCTCAGCGTCTATTCGGTGATGGCCGTGGGACTGACGCTGACGGCGAACCGCCTGTTTGCCCGGCGCATTGATGGCGGCACACGGGTGTTCCCGCTGATCGGGCTGGCGGCCACGGGGTTTGCCCTTGCCGCGGCTGCGCTTTTTGCGGTGCCCAAGCTGTGGATGGTGCTGAGCGTTGGCGTGCTGGGCTTTGGCATCAGCTCTACCGCGATATCCACCATGTTCAGCCTGGGCGGCAGCATGGCCGAGCGGCACAATATGGACCGCGGCACCTTCAACAGCCACATGCGCGCCACCACGTCGACCGGCTGGATGGTCGGGCCGGCGGCGGCGTTTCTGGTGGCCGACCTGATCTCGGTCCGGGCGGTGTTCGGCTTTGCGCTGTGCATGTCGCTGATCTGGATCGTGATGTGGTGGTTCACCCTGCCGCGCGACGTGACCGCCGAGCCCAAGCCCAAAGCCGACGCGGTCGGGGCGACAAGCGTTTCGGGCAGCATGCGCATGGCCGCGGCGTTTGTGTTCTGCATGTCGTTGGCGCATTCGCTGACCTTTGCGTCGTTGCCGGTGTTTTACGTGGCCGAGGTTGGGTTGCCCGGCTACGCGCCCGGCCTCGCCTTCAGCGTGAAAACCTTTGTCGAGGTGTTCGCCATCTTCTCGGTCCCGATGATCGTGGCACGGATCGGCATGCGGCGGGCGCTGCTGGGCACCACGGCTTTGGCGGTGGTGACGATCCTGGTCTTGTCGCAGGTGCAGACCTTCCCGCAGATGGTCGCAGGTGCGGCGATGGAGGGGCTGTATTACGGGCTCTATGCCAGCCTTGGCATCAGCTATGTGCAATCCTTTGGCAAAGACCGCCCGGCGGGCGCCACGGCGCTGTATTGGAACACGCTGATGGTCAGCGGGTTGCTGGCCGGGCCGGTGGCGGGCGCCATGGCGCAGTTTTATGACTTTCAGACGGTGATCATGTTGGCCTCGGGTGTGGCGCTGCTGGCGCTGGGCGTGTTGGCCATCACCCGGCAAAGGGCGCCCGCCGCGGCCTAGCTGCGATCCGCCCGCATTGGCAGAATGCGCCCCCATGGCGTGTCCTTCGACGGGCCAAACGCCCGGAAACCGGCCTTTTCATAGGCCGCGATGGCGCGCGTGTTGTCGGGGTGCGGATCGGTCGCCACCACCGGCGCACCGGCGGCAAACAGGTCGGCGACGCGCTGCGCGATAAAGGCCGGCCCGTGGCCCTTGCCCACCATATCGGGCAGGCCGATGAACTGATCGATCCCGCGCGACCCAAGGGGCAGTTCAAAGAAATGGTGCCCGTCCCAGCCATGCACGGTGTAGTCCTGCATATAGGCAAAGGGCCGGTCACCAAGCGACACGATAAAGCGCGCGACACGGCTGTCGGTCAGCTCGGCAGGGCTGTCGGGTTCGTCGCTGTCCCACCACACCCGCACATGCGGCGCGGCGCGCCACGTTGCCAGCAGCGGCAGATCGCCGTTCAGAACCTTGCGAAAATTGTACTCGGTCCCCATGACCCGGCCACCGGGTCAGGTGTCGCGCGGGCGCCGTTGCAGGCGTTCGGGCCGCAGGCGCGCCTTGTCCGGCTCTTTGCCGAAATGCGGCTTGTGCGACAGGCTGGGTAGGGCGGTTTCCATGTCGCGGGCCAACTCGTCCGGCAACCGGCCCAGCGCGCGTTCGTCGACCAGCAGGCTTTCGGTCGGGGTGCACTCGGCATAAATGATTTCGTGAGCGTCAAAGATCAGGTGGAAGTAATCCACAAAACCGCCCGTGCGGATAAAGACCGCCTCGTTCTCAACCAGATCACGGGCGCGCACCAGAACCTCGGCCTGGTTGGCCAGCCGCTCGTTCGGGTCGGTCTGATAGATGAACAGCCGCTGGAACTGGCTGACGATCATGTCAGACGCATTGGCCAGCGTGCCCTTGGTGATCACCACCGGCGCATAGGGCCCCACCGCGCGCACCGTCCGGTGCCCGATCCAGCGCACCGGCTGCGGGCCACGGTCGCGGGTCAACACTTTGTCGCCCACACGCAGGTTCTCGATCGGGCATTGCGCGCCGGAACCCAGCGTGATCATCGTGCCGCGGGTAAAGGCCACCGGCGTGATATCGGCCAGCTGCACCTCGCCCGCATCCGCGTTGGCGTCGATCAGGGCATAGCTGACCTTGGGCTCAATCGGTTCCAGCGGCAGCACGTAAAGCTCGCCAAAGGCACTGTCCGCCCCGGCAACACCAATCAGCAACATCTCGACGATTTGCCCGTCAGGTTCCATCAGGCGAATCCGCCCGTCCAGCGAAATGCGGTCTCCCTGCGCCCCAACTTCGGATCCCGAGGCGACGGTGGGCGAATGAGTGCCGGCCCGCAGGAAACGCCCCGATCCTATGGCGCTGGCAGACCGGTCATGCACCGCCAATTGCTTGGCCTGTGCGTCGGGCAGCATGTGGTAAACATCGCCTGGACACAGTTCATCCAACGCCGTCATCGGGTCGCCCTGATTAGCCCCGGACACCACCATGAAATCCGTCGCAGGAAAGACATGCGCGGCGTAATTGGCGTGTGCCTGCGAACGTTGGGGCGATTGGGGCAAGCGGGGGTCTCCGGTACGAATATACTTCTATTGCCTTATCAGAGGCTTCTTCGGACTAACATGGGAATTGGGCGAGAATTTGATCACTTTCCGGTCCTTGCGCATTTTCGCAGGTTTTTCTGCGCAACCCTCCTGACACCCTTGCGTCAGCAGCGCGCTTATCCGATCTTTCCCCCCAATCCGCGCGGGGATATCCCTGCGCCCAACTGGGAGAGCGTTCATGGATCTGGGAATTTCGGGCAAGAAGGCGCTGGTCTGTGCGTCGTCCAAGGGGCTGGGGCTGGGCTGTGCCCGCGCGCTGGCCGAGGCCGGCGTGTCGCTGGTGATGAACGCCCGCGGGGCCGAGGCGCTGGAAGCTGCTGCCGCCAAGATCGTCGAGGATTTCGGGGTCGAGGTCACAACCGTCCCCGCCGATGTCACCACCGCCGAAGGCCAGGCCGCCGTGCTGGCCGCGGCCGAGGGCGTGGATATTCTGGTCACCAACGCCGGCGGCCCGCCCCCGGGCATGTGGCACGACTGGGACCGCGACGATTTTGTCGCCGCGCTGGATGCCAACATGCTGACACCCATCGCGCTGATGAAGGCGCTGCTGCCCGGCATGATCGACAAGGGCTGGGGCCGGGTGGTCAACATCACCTCGCAATCGGTGAAATCGCCCATTCCGGTGCTGGGCCTGTCCAACGCCGCGCGCGCCGGGCTGACCGGCTATGTCGCCGGCACCTCGCGGCAGGTGGCCCCGCACGGGGTGATCATCAACAACCTGCTGCCCGGCATCCACGCCACCGACCGCGCCGTGTCGCTGGATACCGGCGTGGCGCAGGCCGATGGCATCACGATGGAGGAAGCGATTGAACGTCGTTCGGCCACCATTCCCGCCCGCCGCTATGGCACGGCCGAGGAATTCGGCGCCACCTGTGCCTTCATGTGCTCGCAATATGCCGGTTACATGGTGGGTCAGAACATCCTGCTGGATGGCGGGTCGATGAACGCAACAATGTAAGAGGTGCCGGCTATGGCCGAAAAGAAATTCAGCCTTGCCGATCAATTATATAACGCCGACAAGGTCGCCTATCTGGGCGGCCTTTTCCGCGATGCCGATGCCGGGTTCGATGCCGATGCGTTTCACGCGCAGGTCATGACCCGCCTGCATGATTTCGAGCTGAAACAGCGCGCGATCTGGATCACCGAGTGCCTGGAACCGCACCTGCCATCCGACTTTCCCGCCGCCGCTGCCGCCATCCACGCCATGCTGCCCCCGCCGCTGGACCCCACGCTCAGCGACGATGATTTCGGCGATTTCATCTTCTCTCCGCTGGCGATCTATGTCGAACGCAACGGCATGGACGCCGCCCATCTGGACACCGCGCTGACCCTGCTGCACGCGCTGACACAGCGGTTCTCGGTCGAATTCTCGATCCGTCCCTTCCTGAACACCTATCCCGATCAGGTCATGGCGGCGCTGGCCACCTGGGCGCGGGACGACAATTACCACGTGCGCCGTCTGGTGTCCGAAGGAACGCGGCCCAAACTGCCCTGGGGGCAGAAAATCGGCCTCGCCCCCACCGACCCGCTGCCGCTTCTGGACCTCCTGCATGGCGACAAGACACGCTATGTCACCCGCTCGGTCGCCAATCACCTGAACGACATCGCCAAGATCGACCCGGCCATCGTGCTGAACCGTCTGGCCGCGTGGCAGGCCAAAGGCGCGCAAGACGCGGCCGAGATGGATTGGATCACCCGCCACGCCCTGCGCGGGCTGATCAAGGCCGGGCATGCCGATGCCATGGCCATGCTGGGCTATGCCGCCGACGCGCCGGTGGATTGCGACCTGACGGTGGACCCGGCCACCTGCGCCATCGGCGACACCGTCACCCTGCGCGCCACGATCACGGCCGCCACCGAACAGCCAGTTCTTGTCGATTACGTGATCGACCGGCTGCTGGCCAATGGCAAAACCGGCCGTAAGGTCGGCAAATGGGCCGAGAAAGTGGTGACACCCGGCGCACCGCTGGTGTTGGAGAAAAAGGTCAAGTTCGTCAAAGGCGCCACCACCATTTCCTACAATCCCGGCCCTCATCCCATCCACCTGCAGGTCAACGGTGTTCTGCGCGCTTCGACGCAGGTGGACCTGACGGCCTAGGCTTGCGGCACCGGCGCGGGCTTGCTATCAGCGCGCAAATCCTGATGATTTGCGTCAGGGATGGCATGAGGCACCGGTTTGAGCACCCAGACACCGCGGCTGGAAATTCGCAACATCACGCGTCAGTTCAACGGGCGCGCGGTGGTGGACGACGTGTCGCTGTCGGTGATGCCGGGGCAGGTGACCTGCCTGCTGGGCCCCTCGGGCTGCGGCAAATCCACCACGCTGCGCATGATCGCGGGCGTCGACATGCAGGATGCCGGCGAGATCTACGTGGACGGCAAACTGGTCTGCGACACCGTGTTTCGCATTCCGCCTGAACGCCGCTCCATCGGGATGATGTTTCAGGATTTCGCGCTGTTTCCACACCTGACCGTCGCACAGAACGTGGCCTTCGGCCTCAAGGGCCGGGCGGGCGACCACACAGCGCGGGTGGCAGAGTTGCTGGAACAGGTCGATATGGACGGCTTCGCCGATCACTATCCGCACCACCTTTCGGGGGGCGAGCAACAGCGCGTCGCCCTGGCCCGCGCGTTGGCGCCGCGCCCGGCGATCCTGTTGATGGACGAGCCGTTTTCCGGCCTCGACAACCGCCTGCGCGACGAGATCCGCGACCACACGCTGTCGGTGCTGAAATCGGCCGGCACCGCCGTGGTTCTGGTGACCCATGAACCCGAAGAGGCAATGCGCATGGCCGACGAGATTGCCCTGATGCGCAATGGCCGCGTGGTACAGTCGGGCGCGCCTTACAACATCTACAACGCACCCAAAGACCGGCAGGCGGCGGCGTTTTTCTCGGATATCAACGTGATCTCGGGCGAGGTGCAGGGGCTGACGGTTGACACGCCCTTTGGCCAGTTCCTGACCCCGGCCCAGCCCGACGGCACCCGGGTCGAGATCGTGATCCGCCCCCAGCACCTGAAGATCGAGCTGGACCGCAACGGCACCGGACCCAGCCCAACGCCCGAAAACGGCGTCGCGGCCCGTGCGCAGGTGGTACGCGCCCGGTTCATGGGTGCCGAAAGCCTGGTGGAGTTTCGCATGGATGCCGATGACACCACCCTGACGGCCACCGTGCCCGGTGTCTTCCTGCCGCGCCCCGAAACGCCCATGTGGCTGATGATTCGCCGCGACCGCTGTTTCGTTTTCCCGCAGGGGCTCGTTACCCACTAGACGGTATTCCCCGGCACGACCTTTCTAACTAAAACAAGACAATCCGTCGCATTGGACCTTCCCTCGGCAGCGAGGAATGTCTAGATACATACAACTGCGTACGCCATCGGGAGCAGCCCGGAGGCACGAAAACGAAGGAAAACTATCATGTCGCTTGGTCCCTGGCAGGTATTGCTGATCGCTGTAGTGGTGCTGGTCCTGTTTGGCCGCGGAAAAATCAGTTCGCTGATGGGTGAGGTCGGCAAAGGCATCACATCGTTCCGCAAAGGTGTGTCCGAAGGCCAAAAGGAACTGGAAGAAGCTTCGACCGACACCGTCAAAGACGTGACGCCCGAAGAAGACAAAGAAAAAACCTAATTCTCGGGCGGAGGCGTCGGAATGTTTGACCTCGGCTTCGCCGAATTGCTGATCATTGGCGTGGTTGCGCTGATTGTGGTGGGTCCCAAGGACCTGCCGGGTATGTTCCGTACCGTCGGGCAATTCACCGGTAAGGCTCGGAAAATGGCGCGTGACTTTCAGCGCGCCATGAATGATGCAGCCGAGGAAAGCGGCGTTGGTGATGTCACCAAGGGCCTCAAGGCCGCCGCCAACCCGGCCAAGTTCGGGCTGGATGCCGTCAAGGACGCCGCGAAAGAGGCGACCAGCTGGCAACCACCGGAACCGGCCGAAGACAGCACACTCAGCGAAGACCGGGCCGAAGCCGCCGCCAAGATCCAGGCCGCCACCGCCGCCAAGGCAACCGAACGTCTGCAGGCCGAGGCCGCCGCCGCTGAAGAGGGCGCGCAAGCGACCGATGAAGCCCCCGCGCAAGCCACCCAAGACCCCGCGAAAAGTGACCCCGCATGAGCGACAAATCCGAGATCGATGACAGCGCCGCGCCGCTGATCGAGCATCTGGCCGAACTGCGCACCCGCCTGATCCGCGCCGTATCGGGCTTTATCGCCGGGTTCATCATCTGCTTCATCTTCGGCGGGCCACTGCTTGAATTTCTTCTGATTCCCATCGAAAGCTCGATGCGCGCGCTGGGCGATCCAAACCCGGTGATGCAGTATACCGCGCCACAGGAATACTTCTTTACCTTGCTGCGTGTCGCCATGGTGTGCGGGCTGGTGCTTTCCTTCCCTGCCATCGCGTACCAATTGTGGCGTTTCGTGGCGCCGGGCCTGTACAAAAACGAAAAAGGCGCGTTTTTGCCATTCCTCGTAGCCTCGCCCGCCCTGTTTCTTGCAGGGGCGGCACTGGCGCATTTCGTTGTAACCCCGCTGGCGATGAAGTTCTTCCTTGGCTTCGCCGATGCCTCTTCCGTGTTTACGGCCTTCGTCAATGACGTGGCTGAAGGTGTGGTCGACCCTGTCGCCAACACGTCAGACGGCATCAAAATCGTCTTCCAGGGCAAGGTAAACGAAAGCCTCGATATCACGCTGAAACTGATTGTGGCCTTTGGCCTGTGTTTTCAGTTGCCGGTGCTGCTGGTGCTGATGGGCCGGGCCGGCCTGACCAGCGCCGCGGCGCTGGGCCGCACCCGCAAATACGCGGTTGTGGGCATCCTGATCCTGGCCGCTGTCGTCACCCCGCCCGATGTCATCACCCAGGTGATCCTGTTCGTGGTGGTCTATGGCCTCTATGAAATCTCGATCTTCCTTGTCGCCCGTGTTGAAAAACAGCGCGAGGCACGTCTGCGGGCCGAGGGCCTGTGGGAAGACGAGGACGAAGACGACGACGCAGAAGAAGAAGCCGACGCCAAGTCATGACCGATGACGCGCTGACCCGCATCGCCGAGGCGCTGGAGCGGCTCAGCCCGCCTGCAAGCGCGGCGCCGGATTTTGACGCCGCCGACGCCTTTGTCTGGCACGTGGCACCCGACCGGCTGCAACCCGTGCCCGACGTCAACCGCGTCGATCTGGACCTGCTTTTGGGCATCAACCGCGCCCGCGACATCCTGCTGGACAACACGCTGCAATTTGCACGCGGCCTGCCCGCCAATAACGCCCTTTTGTGGGGTGCACGCGGCATGGGCAAATCCAGCCTTGTGAAGGCTGTGCATGCCGAGGTTCTGAACCGCGGCGCGGCCTTGAAAATTGTCGAGGTTCAGCGCGAAGATCTGCCTTCCATCGGGCGGCTGCTGACCATGCTGCGCAGCGCCGACGCGCGGTTTTTGCTGTTCTGCGATGACCTGTCGTTCAGCCATGACGACCAGCATTACAAATCGCTTAAGGCGGTGCTGGATGGCGGTATCGAGGGCCGGCCCGACAACGTGGTGTTCTATGCCACGTCGAACCGCCGCCACCTGATGCCGCGCGACATGATCGAGAATGAGCGATCGTCGGCCATCAACCCGTCCGAGGCGGTCGAGGAAAAGGTCTCGCTGTCTGACCGGTTTGGCCTGTGGCTCGGCTTCCACCCCTGTTCGCAAGACGAATACCTGGCGATGATCCGGGGCTATTGCGATGCCCATGGGGTGGTGATCGACGACGACACCTTGCGGGCCGAGGCCATCGAATGGCAGGCCACGCGTGGCGCGCGTTCGGGCCGTGTGGCGTGGCAATACTTTACAGATCTGGCTGGCAGGCAGGGCAAAAGTTTAAAATAGACGTTAAACTTTGTCACACATGGCCCCGTGCGCGCGTCTAACTATATGTACGCAACGAAACGAGGGCCCCATGACCCAGCCACCCGACATCCAAGCCGCCATTTCGGGGGACAAACCCGCGTTGGAGCGCATCATCCGGTCGGTTCAGGACCGGGTGCACCGGCTGGCCATGCGTATGCTGGCCAACCCCGATGACGCGGCTGAGGCGACGCAGGAAATCCTGATCCGCGTGGTCACGAAACTGTCGACGTATCGCGGCGAAAGTGCTTTTGAAACATGGGTTTACCGGATTGCGACCAACCACCTTCTGACGGTACGCAAGGGCATGGCGGGCCTGACTTTCGAGGCGTTCGAGGCGGACCTGCATTCCGGCCTGTCCGACGCGCCCGAGGCGGCCGATGTTGTGATGCTGAACGAGCTGCGCATGGCCTGCACCATGGCGATGCTTCTGTGTTTGGACGTGAACCACCGCATGGCCTATGTGCTGGGCGATATTCTTGAGATGGAGCACAGCCAAGCCGCTGATTTGCTTGATATTTCCCCGGCGAACTATCGCAAGCGGCTGTCGCGTGCGCGCGGTGATGTTCAGGCCTTTACCTCTCGCGTTTGCGGCCTTGCCAACCCCGGCGCCCGCTGTGCCTGCCCGCGCCGTTTGCCCGCCGCCCGCGCCGCCAAACGCCTGCCGCCGGACCCGACGCCGGGCGCGCCGGGCTATGACGCGGTCAAGGCGCGGGCCGCGCAGGTGGCCGGAGACCTGAAAACCCTCACTTTGCAGCGGGCCATTGGCGACCTTGCCTGCCCGTCCGACCTTGCCTCGGCCCTGTTGGCCGCGGTTGACCCGCCGGGCTGATACCCGGCTAACCCCCTCAAAGGAGACAGAAAAATGAACCGCTTTTTTCAGGCGGCCGCAATTTTTGTGGCCGTCACCACCCCCGCCTTGTCAAATGAAGGAGTTCCCATGACCAAGGATCAAACCGCCGTAATGGCCACGATCACCAACATGACCGAGGCCTTCCACGCCAAGAATATCGAAGGCGTCATGTCCGCCTATGAAGCGCAGGCCACCATCATGTTCGAACCGGGAGTACCGGCCAGCGAGGCGGCACAAATTCACGGTGGTTTCGAAATGTTCTTCGGCTTCGATCCCAAATTTACCTATGGGGAACATGAGGTTATCGTGAACGGCGACACGGCGCTGCACATCACGCCCTGGGACATGACCGGCACCGATCCCGCTGGCAACGCGATGTCGCAAAGCGGGCTGTCGGTGGCCGTGCTGCGCCGTCAGGATGACGGGGGCTGGAAGATGGTCATCGACAACCCGTTTGGCGCTCATGTGATGAGCGCCAAGTGATCAGTTGAGATAGGGCAGGGGATCGACGCTTTCGAACCCCTCCCGCACTTCGAAATGCAGGAAACTTGGCGACCCGCTGCGCACCACGGCGATCTTTTGCCCGCGCGTGACGGTGTCGCCTTTTTCCACCGCGATATTGTCGATATTGGCATAGACCGTCAGCAGATCGCCGGAGTGGCGCAGCACCAGGATCGGCACCTGGTCGGTGTCGCGGGTGATCGCGGCCACGGTACCGTCGGCGGCGGCCGATACCGGCGCACCGGCGGCGGCGCCGATATCGATGCCCTCGTTTGTCTTACGCTCGAACGCGCGAATGATCGAACCCTGTGCGGGCAGCGAAAGGCGCGCGTTCGAGGTGCGATCCTGCGACAACTCGGGCGAAGCTACGGACTCAACGACGACGGCCTCGGGCTCGGGTAGCGGGGTTTGCGCGCTGGGTGGGGTTGGCGCCACCGAGCCTTCGCCGGGCAGGGTGGTGGTGGTGATCGCACCGGGCGCCTGTGCGGCCACGGGGATCAGCAGGTATTGCCCCTCGCGCACTTCCAGTTCCGGGCCCAGCCCGTTCCAGTCGGCCAGCGCACGCACCGAAACGTTGTAGAGCCGCGAGATCGAGAATGCCGTTTCGCCGCGCACCACCTGATGGCGGATCGGTTCAACGGTTTGCGACGTGGCCACAGGTTCGATGGCGGAATTTTGCCCATCGGCGCGGTCAATCGCGCTGTTGGCCAGTGCGGCGATGTCGATTGCCTCGGCATCGGTGGCTTGCACCCGGGTGGGCAGGGCCAGAATTTCACCGGCGCGCAACTGCACATCCGGGGTCAGACCGTTATGAGAGGCAAGGCCGCGTGGATCGATTCCAAGACGGTTTGCCACCGTTGTCACGTCGTCGCCCGACCGGGCCACGGCCACTTGGTAACCGGGGTAAGAGATCACGCCGCGCGCGTCCGCTTCGGGTCGTGGCGCGGTCACCTGTTGAACAGCGTTGGACGTGTTGCCCAATTCCGACGGTCGAAGATCGATATCGAAATCGTCGCATCCTGCCAAGAAAATAAGGGCCATCGCCGATAGGCCTGACCGAATGACACCTTGTGTGGTGGCCATTGCTCTACTCCTTACATCCGGCGGGGGCGTTCTGCCCGGGCCGGGGGAAACCTCAGTCTTGTCCAAGCCCTTCGACAAGCGGCACGAAACGCACCGCGCGGAGCTCTTCATAGTCAAATCCGTCGGCTTGCCGTGTCACCTTGATCAGTGACTGCACTGCGTCGGACTGGCCAACGGGTAGCACCATAATACCGCCCTCGCGCAGTTGCGCCAAGAGCGGGCCGGGCGCATCTTCGGCGGCCGCGGTCACTAGGATGCGGTCAAACGGTGCTTGGTCGGGCAAACCGTGGCTGCCATCGGCCATGATGGCGGTGACATTGGTCAGGCCCAGCCGGTCAAACTGTGCCTGCGCCTCGCGGATCAGACGGCGGTGGCGTTCAACGGTGTAAACGCGGCGGGCCAGGTGGCTGAGGATCGCGGCCTGATAGCCCGAGCCTGTGCCAACCTCGAGCACCTTGTCGCGGGGCTGCACATCCAGCGCCTGGGTCATCAGGCCCACCACCGAGGGCTGGCTGATGGTCTGTCCGCAGGCAATCGGCAGGGGCATATCCTCGTAGGCGCGGTTGGAAAACAGCCCGTCGCGCACGAAAGGGCCGCGGTCGATGGTTTCCATCGCGTTCAGGGTGCGCGTGTCGGTCACGCCCTTGGAGCGCAGCGCAAAGAGGAACTGCATCTTTTGTTCGGCGCTTGCGCTCATTCAAGGCGCTCCGCCAGGGCGGTCAGGGTGTCGTGGGCCGTCAGGTCGGCACGCAGGGGGGTGACGGCGATATGGCCGTCAAGGCAGACGGTGACGTCGCTGCCGGGCCCGGCCGGCGTCTGCTGGCCGCCGCCGGTAACCCACAGGAAGCGCCGCCCAGTGGGCGAGGTCTGTGCCTGCGTGGTATAGCGGGCGTCGCGGCGATAGCCCTGATGGGCGACCATCAGGCCCTTACTGGCACCAGAGCCTATGGGCGGGAAGTTGACGTTGTAGAACAGGCGATAGTCGTCCTGTGTCCAAAGTCCCCGGTCAACAAGTTTGCGAACAGTTGCCGCCCCTTCGGTTCTGGCAATATGGAACATGGCATCCGCGCTGCGGTTATCGGGGCCGATATATTGCGACAGGGCAATCGCGGGCAGGCCTTGCAAGGCGGCTTCCATCGCGCCACCAAGCGTGCCCGAGTACAGCACGTTCTCGCCTGCATTGTTGCCACGGTTGACGCCCGAAAGCACCAGTTCGGGAGGCGCGTCCTTCATGACCTCATGCAACCCGGCCAGAACACAATCAGCGGGCGCGCCTTCGGCGGCAAAGCGGCGGGGGCCAAGCTCTGCCAGCATGGTGGGGTGGGTGTAAGAGATCTTGTGGCCTACGCCGGATTGTTCAAACGCGGGGGCCACGGTCCAGACTTCGCCCTTGGGGCCGGCAATTTCGGTGGCGATGGCGTGCAGAACCTTCAGCCCCGGCGCATTGATGCCGTCATCATTGGTGATCAGGATACGCATGCCCGTTTTGCCCCTGTTTTGCTGTCCTTTCTCAATAGTTGAGCAAGGACCGTGCGGCAAGCGTCGATGAACGCCCCTTTCAGCGGGCCCACCCACCAGCCCTGTCCCCGCCTCAAGGGGCGTGCGCTGACGCGCGGCGTATCAGGGCAGAGTGGCGACCAGACGCTCGGCCTCGGCCTTGGGGGAGGAGAGGGGCGAGCGGTCTTCGCCGGGGTAGAACCGGGCGCGCGTGGCCGTGGGCATGGAGTTGGGCGCAAATATCTGCACGTGGGGAGATTGGGAGCGGGCATTTTCAGAGGCCCAGCTTTCAAAAAGTGCGCGTTGCGCGGCTTTTGTCGCCGCGTAGGCGCCGTGGAAGGCACCGGCATTGGGATCGTCAATCAGCACGGCGCGCCCTTGCGGTGCGGCCTTCAGCAGCGGTGAAATCAGCGGGATCAGGGTGCCCATGGCCGCAATGCCGGTCGCGATGACCTTGGCCCAGTCCTTTTCGGGTATATGGTCGGCAGGGCTGAGTGGGGCCACCTGGATGGCACAATGCACCCATAGGTCCAGTTTGCCCCAGCGGTCATATGTGGAGCGGCAAAGGTGCCGCATCGCATCGGTTTGCGTGATGTTCATTGGCGCAAGGGTGGCCGAGCCACCTTTGGCTTGAATGCGGTCGTCCAATTCTTCCAGCGCACCGGTGGTGCGGGCGACGGCAAGAATATGGTGTGTGGGGGCCAGAGCCTCGGCGACGGCGGCGCCAAAGCCGCGCGAGGCGCCGGTTACGAGGGCGATCTTTTGTGTCATGGTTGCTCTTTGACGGGGCGTGCGTCGGGCGTCAAGGGGGCGGTTGTCGCAGCGCCGTGCAGGCGGGCCAGCGCCGCCTCGCACATGCCGTAGCGCAGCCATTGGCAACCATCGCACACGCGCGTCAGGTCGCCGGGTTTTATCCGGTCGACAATTCGGGCCTGTGCCTCGTCCCAACTGAGCCTGTCGCCGGGAGACAGGTCAAGTGCCGCGGCATGTGCGGCGTCCAGCTTGTCTATCCGGGCCTGTTGATCGCATCCGGCGCTGCGGCGATGCGGGCAAGGGGCGCAGATATCGTCCGCGGTGCCTGTCACCTCGATCATGGTGCGCCCGCCACCATGGCGGCGCAATTGGCCCATCACAATTGCTGTCATATTCGCGGTGAAATCAGGGGCATAGCCGTGGCCGTCATAGCCCAGGGCACACAGGAAATGGTGCGGGCGAAAGCGGACGGGGGGCAAATGGGAAGGGCGCGGCGACATGGGTAAGATTTTTCCCCGCAATGAGGGTTTTGGTCAAGCCGGGGCAGATGATAGAACGCCACGACACAGGCAAGGAAATGGCATGGTAGAGATCACACTTGTGCGCCACGGGCAGGCGCAGACCGGGGCGACCGATGAACACAGCTATGACAAGCTCAGCGATCTGGGACACCAGCAGGCGCAGTGGCTGGGGGACTATTTTGCCGAGACAGGGCGCAGCTTTGACCATGTGATCAGCGGCACATTGAACCGGCAACGGGACACCGCCGGTGTGATCGCCGGGGCACTGTCGCTTGAAACCCGGCAGGATGCGCGGCTGAATGAATTGGACTACTTCGGGCTGTCTCAGTCGCTGAAGGAGACCCACGCGTTGGACATTCCCACCGACCGCGCAAGTTTCGTGGCCCATGTTCCGCAAGTGCTGAGCGCTTGGCAGGCGGGCGACATTCATGACCACCTGGAAGGATTCGACGCGTTTCAGGGTAGGATAGAGGCGATGATTTCCGAGGCCGAAGCGCTGGGTGGGCGCGTGATGATGGTCACGTCGGGTGGAGTGATCGGCATGACGATGCGCTTGTTGCTGCAGTTGGAAGTGAATGCATATGCCAATGTCTTGCTGAACATCATGAACACCTCGGTGCATCGGTTTGTGAAAACCGGCGACAGCCTTGCCCTTGCCATGTTCAACGGTGTGCCTCATCTGGAAGCCAAAGACAGGGTCGGCGCGCGCACCTATATCTGAGCTGTACCGTTACCAAATTGAGCGCCTGGCGGCGCACGCCTTATTCTCCGCGCCGAGCGGCGCGTCGGGTGGGCGCGTGACGCGGGCGTCTGGACGCCAAATCATGCATGTCTTGTGCCGAAGGCACGCATTTTGGTTGAATGGCGGGACGGTTATTCTGCTGCCTGAACTTCGAACCCGTTGGCGATCATGTCGCGCGGGGCAACCGGATATTCGCCAGAGAAGCAGGCGTCGCAATACTGTGGTGATTTCGCATTGCGGCCGTCTTTTTCACCCACGGCGCGGTAAAGACCGTTCAGCGAGATAAAACGCAAGCTGTCAACGCCCAGATGATCGCGCATTTCGTCTTCGGACATGTGGCTGGCCAGCAGCTTTTCGCGTTCGGGCGTGTCGACGCCATAGAAGCACGGCCAGGCGGTGGGGGGCGATGCGATGCGGAAATGCACCTCTTTTGCGCCGGCATCCAGGATCATATCCTTGATTTTCATCGAGGTTGTGCCGCGCACCACGCTGTCATCCACCAAGATTACACGTTTATCGCGGATCAATGCGCGGTTCACGTTCAGTTTCAGCCGCACACCCATGTTGCGGATCTGTTCGGTCGGCTCGATGAAGGTGCGGCCCATATATTGGTTGCGAATGATCCCCATGCCGTAGGGGATGCCGCTTTCGTGGCTGAACCCAATCGCGGCGGGTGTGCCGCTGTCGGGCACGGGGCAGACCAGATCGGCCTCGACCGCGCTTTCGCGGGCCAGTTCCACGCCGATTTGGCGGCGGGTTTCATAGACAGACTGACCGCCAAGGATGCTGTCGGGGCGCGAGAAGTACACGTGTTCGAAAATACAGAACCGCGATTTCTTGCGTTCAAACGGGTGAAAGCTCTCTACCCCGTTTTCCTGGGTGATCACCACCATTTCACCGGGCTCGATTTCGCGCTCATAGTCGGCGCCGATAATGTCCAGTGCACAGGTTTCCGAGCTGAGCACCCAGCCATCGCCGACCTTGCCCAGCACCAGCGGGCGCACGCCCAGCGGGTCCCGCACGCCGATCAGCTTGGTCCGCGTCATGGCGACCACCGAAAACGCGCCTTCGACCCGGCGCAGCGCGTCTTTCATCCGTTCGGGGATGTTACGCTGCAGCGACCGGGCCATCAGGTGGATGATACATTCGCTGTCCGAGCTGGACTGAAAGATCGAGCCGCGCTCGATCAGTTCACGCCGCAATTCGTCGGCATTGGTGATGTTGCCGTTATGGGCAATCGCCGCGCCGCCCATCGAGAACTCGCCAAAAAACGGCTGCACATCGCGAATCTGGGTCTGACCCTTGGACCCCGCGGTGGAATAGCGCACATGTCCGATGGACAGGCTGCCGGGCAGGGTTTCCATCAGGCTGGCTTTGGTGAAATTGTCGCGGACATAGCCAAAGCGCCGTGCCGAGGCAAAGCCGCTTTCGGGGTGATGCGAAACAATGCCGCCGGCCTCTTGCCCGCGATGCTGCAGGGCGTGCAGGCCAAGGGCCACGAAATTCGCCGCGTCGGACACGCCGACAACGCCGAACACGCCACACTCCTCTTTCAGTTTGTCTTCGTCAAAAGGATGGGCAGGGGGCAGCTGAGGCATAGGGCTAAGCGTTCCGAATCTTCTGGGGCCTGATGGCCCCTTCCATAGACGCTTGTGCTCGCACTGTCACGAAAGGATCACATTCGCGGTGATCAACAGTTCATTCGGTGGGCGCGTTACACTGCCCCACGAGGTCTTCGTAATAGCCCGTCAGCCAGCCCACGGCCTGCTGCGGATCACGCTCGGCAATTTTGGCTGTCAGCTCGTTAAAGATCTTCGCCGACTGGCTGTTTTCCACCTGCGGGAAAGGCTCGGTCGTAATGACCGCCGAGTAAACAAAGAACGCCACGGCCACCAGCAGGACACCGCGTGCCGCGCCAAAAAGGAAGCCCAATGCCTGATCGATGCCGCCCAGGGCCGAGCGTTGAACCGCCGATGCGAAAAGCGGTGTAAAGATCGACACGACAACCAGGCCAACTGCGAAGACGGCAGCGAAGGCAGCGATCAGCGAAATCTCGCAGCTGTCGACAAGGAAGTCACCAACAAACGGAACCTGCCGGATCAGCGGTTCCGCTTGCGGGGCAAAGATATAGGCGGCGATGGCGGCTGCGACCCAACCCAGGATTGCCAATGCCTCGCGCACAAGACCGCGCGAATAGGCAAGGATCGCCGATAGCACGATAATCACCGCGACAATGGCATCAACGACAGTAAAATCCATTTCAAGCTCCTGCCCGGGTTATCCCGCCCCGAAAATTTCTCCGACAAACGCCGTCAGATCAGCCATCTGCCGAACCTTCAGCGCTGTTTCGCCCCCCGGCTTACCACGTTTCGGGGCGATGGCTTGGTTGAAACCAAGTTTTTGCGCTTCTTTCAACCTGTTTTCGGTCTGGCTGACCGGACGTATGGCGCCCGATAGGCTGATTTCGCCAAAAACCACTGTGTCGGCGGGCAGGGCAACATCTTCGCGCGCGCTGAGAAGCGCCGCGGCCACGGCGAGATCGGCGGCGGGTTCCGTAACGCGCATGCCTCCCGCGACATTCAAAAACACATCCAGACCCGCAAATGGGATGCCGCAGCGCGCCTCGAGTACCGCCAGCGTGGTCGACAGCCGCCCCGAATCCAGCCCCACAACCGTGCGCCGGGGCGTGCCCAACGGCGAGGGTGCCACCAGCGCCTGGATCTCGGTCAGCACCGGGCGCGTGCCCTCGATGCCCGAAAACACCGCCGCCCCCGGCACGGGCTGCGTGCGGTCGGTCAAAAACAGGGCCGAGGGGTTGGAAACCTCGGACAATCCGCCGCCCGTCATCTCGAACACGCCGATCTCGTCGGCGGGGCCAAAGCGGTTCTTTACGGCGCGCAGAATGCGGAACTGGTGGCCGCGCTCGCCTTCGAAATAGAGCACCGTATCGACCATGTGTTCCACCACGCGGGGGCCGGCGATCTGGCCCTCTTTGGTGACGTGGCCCACCAGAACCACGGCCGTGCCGGTGCGCTTGGCAAAGGTGGTCAGCTCATGCGCGGCGGCGCGCACCTGGCTGACGGAACCCGGCGCGCTGTCGACATTGTCGGCCCACATGGTTTGTACAGAATCAATGATGGCCAGCGCCGGACGCTCGGCATCCAGCGTCGTGATGATATCGCGCAGGTTGGTTTCCGAGGCCAGCTTGACCGGCGCGTCGGACAAGTTCAGCCGCTGGGCGCGCATGCGCACCTGGGCGGTGGCCTCCTCGCCCGAAATATAGACGCAGTCCAGCCCCGCGCGGGCAAAGGCCGCGGCCGCCTGCAACAACAGCGTTGATTTGCCGATGCCTGGGTCACCCCCCACCAGAATGGCCGAGGCCGGCACCAGCCCGCCGCCCAGCACCCGGTCAAGCTCGGCCATGCCGGCGCTGGTGCGCGGGGGCGGGGCCTCGGACGTGGACAGGTCGCCCAGCAATACGGCCTTGCCCCGGCTTGCACCCAGTGACTTTGACTTGGGACCCGCCGACAAAGGCGCCTCTTCGACGATGGAGTTCCACTCGCCGCAGGCATCACAGCGTCCGGCCCATTTCTTGTGAACCGCGCCGCAGGCCGTGCAGGTGAACATGTTTGACTGTTTTGCCATGGCGCCAAGTAGTGCCCCGCACAGGGGCCCGACGCAAGGGGCCTTAGCCGCCGCGTTTGATCGGCGTCAGGATCGACAGCACCAGCGAGGCAAGGATACATGCGCTGAACAGGTACAGACCCCAGGCAACCTCAATCCGTGCAAGCCCCACGCCTTTGACGACAACCACGTAGATTGCGATCAGAAAGATATCTGCCATCGCGAGTTTCCCCAGCCAACCGAGGGCGGGCAACAGCCGTGGCGAGGCCATGCGGAAATGGATCAGCGCCAGGCCGATGGTCTTAAGATAGGGGGCAAACAAGGCAAAAACGGTCACCAAAAGGGCCAGGATCACATCGGTGCCCCAAAGGCTTTGCAAACCGGACATAACCGAGATCTCATTCAGCCCGAAAAGTGGCAAGAGCCCGGCGCGCATCAGCGGCGCGAACCACGCAATGGGGAACAGGACGAGAAGGGTGAGGTTGGCGTATTTGATCCACATGCTTCGCATATACGTGCTGTCCGGCGATTTGCGAAGGGCTCAGCGCACAGCCTCGATCGGGCCATCGGCGCGGCCATGGATGAACTGATCCAGGTACGGATCGCCCGAGGCATCCATCTGCGCCACCGGCCCGGCCCATTTGATCACCCCGTCATGCAGCATCGCCACATCGTCAGCGATGGCGCGCACCGAGGACATGTCGTGCGTGATGGTCATGGCGGTGGCGCCCATTTCGACCACGATCTCGCGTATCAGGTCGTTGATCACCCCGGCCATGATCGGGTCCAGACCCGTGGTGGGTTCGTCGAAAAAGATGATCTCGGGCTCGGCGGCGATGGCGCGGGCCAGCCCCACGCGTTTCTGCATGCCGCCACTGAGTTCGGCCGGAAACAGGTCGGCGACATCGGGCTTCAGCCCCACGCGGCGCAGTTTTTCGATGGCGATCTCGCGCGCCTCGTCACGCGGACGTTTCAGCGCGCCGCGCAGCAGCCGAAAGGCGACGTTTTGCCAGACGGGCATCGAATCAAACAGCGCGCCGCCCTGAAACAGCATGCCGAACCGGGCCAGAAACGCATCGCGATCCGTGCCGCCCACTGGCTGCCCACCCACGCGGATGGTGCCCGCATCCGGCGTGATCAGGCCCAGCACGCATTTCAGCGTGACCGATTTGCCGGTGCCCGACCCGCCGATGATCACCAGCGACGTGCCCTGCGGCACATGCAGGGTTACGCCCTGCAACACCTTCTTGGGGCCAAAGGCCTTGTGCACGTTATCCAGTTCGATCATGCCGAGAAAAACGCCTCTGTCAGCAGGTAATTGGCCGCCAGGATCAGGACCGAAGCCGCCACAACCGCCGATTTTGTCGCCCGGCCCACACCCTGGGCGCCGCGCCCCGAATTCATGCCGTAGAAACACCCGGTCAGCGCGATCAGAAAGCCAAAGACCGCGCCTTTGATCAGGCCCGATGCGACATCCCAGAACTCCAGGAAATCCACCGTGTTCTGCAAATACACCGCATGGTTAAAGCCCAGCCGCCCGGTGCCCACCAGATAGCCGCCAAAGATGCCGATACTGTCGCCCACAGCCACCAGAACCGGCACGCTGAGCGTGGCGGCCAGCACCCGTGGCACGGTCAGGTACCGCATCGGATCGGTGGACAGGGTGACCAGCGCATCAATCTGCTCGGTCACCTTCATCGTGCCGATCTCGGCCGCGATGGAACTGGCGACGCGCGCCGCCACCATCAACCCGCCCAGAACCGGGCCCAATTCGCGCGCCATGCCGATGGCCACGATCGAGGGCACAACCGCCTCGGCCTCGAACCGGCTGCCGCCGGCATAGATTTGCAGCGCCAGCGCCGCGCCGGTGAAAATGGCGGTCAGCCCCACTACCGGCAGGCTGAAATAGCCGATGGTCAGCAGGGCGTGGCCAAATTCGCGCGCATAAAACGGGGGGCGCAGCATCGCGGCCAGGGTGCGGGCCAGAAAGATGGCCCCCGCGCCCAGACCCGCCAGCAAGGCCAGCGTTGCCCGGCCCAGCCCGGCCAGCGTGCCGGTGATCATGCGGCACCTCCGCCCAATAGCTGACGACGATAGCGGGCGCCAAGCGAGGTGAGGATCTCGTACCCGATGGTTCCGGCGAAGCCGGCCAGCGCATCAACACCCTGTTCGGCGCACAGGATGTCCAGGCTACGCGGTTCAACGCCCAGATGGGTGATGTCGACGGCGATCATGTCCATCGACACGCGGCCGCGGATCGGGCAGGCGGTGCCCTCGTGATACAGCGCGCCTTTGCCCGACATGGAACGCAGCAGGCCGTCGGCATAGCCGCCGGCAACGGTTGCGATGGTGGCCTGTTCTTCGGCCACCCAACTGGCGCCGTACCCCACGCTTTCGCCGGGTTCCACCACGCGGGACTGAATCACCGGTAACGAGATATGCGCAACAGGGCGCGCTGCGTCGAAGGGCAATCCTCCATAGAGCCCCACGCCGGGGCGCGTGACATCGAAGTGGTATTCAGGGCCGAGCAGCAATCCACCCGTCGCCGACAACGAGCGGGGCGCACCGATGCCATCGGTCATGGCACGAAACATCTCAAGCTGTGCGATGTTTTGAGGGTGGTCCGGTTCATCCGCGCAGGCCAGGTGGCTCATCACAAGCTGCGGCCCGGCGCCCAGCACCAGTTCGGCCACCCCGGCCCATTCGGCGGGTTCCATCCCCAGCCGGTTCATCCCGGTGTCCAGCTGCACACCAAAGGGCGCGGTGCCCAACGCCTCGAAATGGCGGGTCAGCTGATCGACCGAGTTCAGCAGCGGGATCAGGTCCAGATCGCTGATCATGTCGGTGTCGCCGGCCATGTGGCCGCTGAAAACAAAAATTTCGGGGCCGCGACCCAGAACCTGCCGCAACTCGGCCCCTTCTTCGGCGGCGGCAACAAAGAATTTGCGCACCCCGGCCTTGGCCAATGCACGGGAAACGGGCGCCACGCCAAGGCCATATCCATCGGCTTTGACCACCGCAGCGGTTTCCACCGTCGGGGCGGATTTGGCGTCCAGCGCTTGCCAATTGGCCACAAGCGCATCGAGATCTATGTTCAAGGTTCCTGTCGACATGCCGAAGGTTTCGAGCGCTTGGCGCCCAAGGTCAACCCCTCAATCACCCGTCAAACTCGCGATCGCCGCCCTGTTGCCACGCTTTGGCCAGGTTGCCAAAGCGGGTGAACTGCGCCTCGAACGACAGCTCGACCGTGCCGATGGGGCCGTGGCGCTGCTTGCCGACAATCACTTCGGCCTTGCCGTGCAGGCGCTCCATATCCTCGATCCACTTGGCCGTTGCGTCGGCATCCGTCTCGTCCGGCTTCTCGCGTTCTTTGTAATATTCGCCGCGGTAAACGAACAGCACAACGTCGGCATCCTGCTCGATCGAGCCCGATTCCCGCAGGTCCGACAGCTGTGGGCGCTTATCGTCGCGGCTTTCGACCTGACGGCTGAGCTGCGACAGGGCGATGACCGGGATGTCCAGTTCCTTGGCGATGGCCTTCATGCCCATCGAGATCTCGGCGATTTCGTTCACCCGGTTCTCGGCCGTGCCCCGGCACAGCTGCAAATAGTCGACAATCAGCAGGTCCAGCCCATGGGTACGTTTCAGCCGCCGGGCCCGCGCGGCCAGTTGGCTGATCGGAAGGGCCGGTGTGTCGTCGATAAAAAGCGGGCAGCTTTCCAGCGTCTTGGCAGCCTCGACAAACCGGCGGAACTCTGCCTCGGTCATGTCGCCCTGGCGGATCTTGTGCGAGCTGATTTCCGACGCCTCGGCCAGCACGCGGCCCGCCAGCTGTTCGGCGCTCATCTCCAACGAAAAGAACCCAACCACACCGCCGTCCACCGCGCCCTCGGACCCGTCGGGTTTCTGGCCGCGCTTATAGGCCTTGGCGACGTTAAAGGCGATATTGGTGGCCAGCGAGGTTTTGCCCATGGACGGACGCCCGGCAAGTATCAACAGGTCCGACGGGTGCAGACCACCCAATTGCTTGTCCAGATCGATCAGACCGGTCGAAAGGCCCGCCATTCCGCCGCCGCGCTGATAGGCGGCGTTGGCAACGTTCACCGCGTCGGTGACGGCACGCAAAAAGGACTGGAACCCGCTCGAGGCCTGACCCTGCTCGCCCAACTTGTACAACGCCTGTTCGGCCTCGACGATCTGTTCCTTGGGTTCGGACGCGACATCGACCTTCGATGCCTTGTCGGTGATCTCGTTGCCCAGCGACATCAATTCGCGTCGGATCGCGAAGTCATAGATCATCTGGGCGTAATCCTTGGCCGCAAAGGCCGAGATCGCCGCCCCCGCCAGACGCGCCAGATAGGCCGCACCGCCCAGTTCCTTCAGCCCCTCGTCATCCTCAAGAAACGCCTTCAGCGTCACCGGCGAGGCCAGCGCGTTTTTCTGAATCCGCGCCTGTGCAACCTCATAGATGCGCGCGTGCACGGGTTCGTAGAAATGGTGGGGTTTGATGATGGACGCGATCCTGTCATACACATCATTGTTCGTCAGGATCGCGCCCAGCAATTGCTGCTCGGCCTCGATGTTATGCGGCATGCCGCCGCTTTCTTCACTGCCCTCGGTGCCCTGCCGGATCGCTGATAATTCGTTCACGTCTTTTGTCCCTGCGCTTGGCGTTCTGGAATACAGGAAGCCCATCACAAAAATCAAAATGTATGTTTCTGTGGACAGATTGTGGGCAATTTCCAAACCACCATATCATGTGGCGTGAAAAAAACCCACCACGGGATGTGGTGTGTCTGACGGTGATATTGCCCGTCGCAAAATTGTAGTGTTTTTGTTACGTCAGCCGTTTTCCGCTGGCTTGCGAGCCTCTTGCCAGGCGCGTGGGTCGTTCAGAAACGCCTCGACCTCGGTCAGAGTTTCGGTATCGAAAGTCTGCGATTCCTTGGCCGCGGCCAGTACGTCCCACCACGTGCAAAGGCTGTGCAGTTGTACGCCATGTTCCGCCAGACGTTCCACCGTGCCAGGGAAGATATCATAGTAGAAGATCACCGCCGTGTGGCCGCATTCGGCCCCCGTTTCGCGGATGGCGTCGACAAAGGAAAGCTTCGACCCGCCATCCGTAGTCAGATCCTCAACCAACAGCACCCGCTGACCCTCGGTCATCGCCCCTTCGATCCGTGCGTTGCGGCCATAGCCCTTGGGTTTCTTGCGCACATAGGTCATGGGCAGGGCCAAACGTTCGGCCACCCAGGCGCCGAACGGGATACCCGCGGTTTCGCCACCGGCGATATTGTCGAATGCCTCGAACCCGGCGTCGCGCATGACGGTCACTGCCAGAAAGTCCAGCAACGTGGTCCGCACGCGCGGAAAGCTGATGATCTTGCGGCAATCCACATATGTGGGTCCCTGCAGGCCCGAGGCATAGGTGAATGGCTCGCGCGCGTTGAAATCCACGGCGCCGATCTCCAGCAGGGCGCGGGCGGTCAGGCGGGCGATTTCCTCTTTGGAGGGAAAGGATGTTGGGATCATCTGGGGCCTCTTTTATGCGTCTACACGCCAATGCAGCGGGAAACCGGGATCAAACACCGTCACCGGACCGGCATCTGTTTCGATTTTGTCGGGATAAGCGACCGTGTCGGTTTTGGTCAACGTCACGGTCTCTTCGTTGACCGGCAGGCGATAAAAGGCCGGACCATAGAGCGAGGCAAAGCCTTCCAGCTTGTCCAATGCGCCAGCATCGTCAAAGACCTGCGCATAGATCGACAGCGCATTGGTTGCAGTAAAGCACCCGGCGCTGCCGGCGGCATTGAACTTGGCGGGTACGGCGTGCGGCGCGCTGTCCGTTCCCAGGAAGAACCGGGCGTCGCCGGACGTTGCAGCGGCGCGCAGGGCTGCGCGGTCGTCGGCGGTTTTGACCACCGGCATACAGTAATAGTCTGGCCGGATGCCGCCCTTGGCCAACATGTCGTTGCGTGTAATGGCCAGGTGGTGCGCGGTGATCGTGGTGGCAAACCCATCGTCCTGTTCCATCGCGTATTCCACCGCACGGCGGGTCGTCAGGTGCTCCATGACCAAACGCAGGCCCGAGACGCCCCGCAAAATCGGGTCCAGAATGCGATCGATAAAGACGGCCTCGCGGTCAAAAATGTCGACATCATCGTCCACCACTTCACCATGAAAGCTCAGCGGCAGGCCAATCTCGGCCATCTTTTCCAACACGCCGCGCACCTTGTCAAAATCGCGCACGCCCGAGGCCGAGTTCGTGGTGGCCCCGGCGGGATACAGCTTCACCGCCTTAACGAGGCCCGAGGCGTGAGCGGCAGCGACATCGGTGGGGTCTGTATCCTCGGTCAAATACAAAACCATCTGCGGTTCAAACACCATGCCTTCGGGCAGGGCGGCCAGGATACGGTCGCGATAGGCGGCGGCATCAGCCCCGGTCACCACGGGCGGCACCAGATTTGGCATCGCAATGGCGCGCGCGAAGTGGCGGGCGGTTTCAGGCAGCACCCCTTGCATCATGGCGCCATCGCGCAGATGCAGGTGCCAGTCGTCGGGGCGGCGGATTGTCAGGCTTTGGGTCATGGCCATGCGGTTACACAATCGGGGGCGGGCTTTCCAGTGGCATTTCTGCGGTCAGGTTTCTGATCTGCACGCAAATTGTGCAAATGCGGCGCGCATTTAGGCGTGTGTGTGCGAAATTACCCCATTGCTGCAGTGCAGCGTTGTGTTAACCTGCCTCCTGACTGCCTTTGAGATACGACTGAGCCCCATGTTCGACACCGTGCCCGATCCTCAGCACATGCAGCGCACGCGCGGGCGTGCCTCTGTTGTATTGCGGGCTGCTCCGGGTGGCGCGCGGTTGAACAAGCTGCATCAGTCCGGCTCGGCCAAGGCGATGCTGCCCAAGGTGCACAGCAAAAGTCCCGAGGTTGTTTTTCTGAATACTGCTGGTGGCTTGACCGGTGGCGACCGGATGGCCTTCTCTGTCACGCTGGATGACGGCGCAAAAGCAACCGCGACCACGCAGACGGCCGAGCGTGCCTATGCCAGCGTCGGCAATCACGCCGCGCTATCGGTGCATCTGACCATTGGGCAAGAGGGCGCGCTGGATTGGCTGCCGCAGGAAACGATCCTCTTTGAACATTCGAACCTGCGCCGTGAAACGCGGATCGATATGGCAGGGGACGCGCGCCTTTTGATGTGCGAAACCGTCGTTCTGGGACGGGTCGCCATGGGTGAAACGCTGCATACTGCGCAATTACTGGACCGTCGGGTCGTCACACGCGCCGGCATTCCCGCCCTGATCGAACCCTTTCGGATCGATGCCACAACCCTTGCCGAACCCAATGCCACTGCCGGGCTGAAAGGTGCACGTGCCTTGTCCACGATCGCACTGATCGCGCCGGGAGCAGAGGATGCGCTGGGACCGTTGCGGGCAGCTTTTGCAAACACACCGGATGTGCATGCGGCCGCTTCGGCGTGGGACGGCAAGTGTATTGCCCGGCTGATGGCCGTCGATCCTGCCCCATTGCGCCACGCCCTTGCGCGCGCCATCGAAACCCTGCGCGGCGGCCCCTTGCCCCGCGTCTGGCAGATTTGAAGGAAGACCCATGAACCTGACCCCACGCGAAAAAGACAAATTGCTGGTCAGCCTGGCCGCCATAGTGGCGCGGGGACGGCTGGAGCGTGGCGTGAAGCTGAATCACCCCGAAGCCATCGCCCTGATCACCGATTACGTGGTCGAAGGCGCACGCGACGGTCGCTCGGTCGCCGATCTGATGGAGGCCGGCGCCCATGTGGTGACTGCCGATCAGTGTATGCCGGGCATCGCCGAGATGATCCATGACGTGCAGGTCGAGGCAACGTTTCCTGATGGTACCAAGCTGGTAACCGTTCACCATCCGATCCGGTAAGGCGAAATGTTTCAACAGGTCACCGAAAATTTTGTGGGATGTCAGCAGGTTGTTGCGGTAGAAACCGTGCATGAGCTTGCCGCAGGACATTTCACCGGCCCGGTTGACCCGGCAATCCGCGCTGACCGAGCGCGACTTTCACTTTGCCGTCACGCAGTATCGCCTGTATGCCGACCGGGTCACCGAGTTGCAGAAAGAGCGCGAGCACTGGGTGCGTCACTCGATCATCGCCACCTTCGCCTTCTTTGGCTGGATGAGCGTCTATCGCGACACGTTCACCATGACCTTCATGCTGAACACGGTTCAGATTCAGGCGATCTATTTCCTGCCGCTGCTGTTCAATTTCGGCGGCGCGCTGCGGTTCTATTTCATTCAGCGCGATATCAACCGGCTGGTGACCTATCTGGCCGAGATGGAGCGCGACACGTTGTGTCTGCCCGACGAGATCTGCGATGCCCCAAGCGGGCGCGGCATTCGCGACCGGCACTGGCACGCGCCGTCGATCGGCTATTGGGTGGTCATCTGCATCCTGTCGGCCATCGCCGGGCTGATTCTGACCTTTCACATTCCGTTCTAGGCGCTCTGGCTGCGCCCAACCGTAACAAGGAGGGCGTGCAATGATCCCCGGAGAGTACATCATCGCCGCGGGCGATATCACGTTGAATGCGGGGGCCGAGGCCATCTCGCTGACCGTTGCCAATACAGGTGACCGCCCTGTTCAGGTTGGCAGTCACTATCATTTCGCTGAAACAAATTCGGCCCTGTCGTTTGACCGGGCCGCTGCACGGGGCATGCGGCTGGATATCGCCGCGGGCACCGCAATTCGCTTCGAGCCCGGGCAAACACGGGACATTTCGCTGGTGCCGCTTGCAGGGGAGCGGCGCGTTTTTGGCTTCAACCAAGACGTCATGGGTGCGCTGGACACCTGAACCCGAGGACACGGATATGACACAGTTTTCTTCCGCAATTTTCACGAAACCTTATACGGACGCACTGCAAATCTGGGCGCAAAGCTACGAGATGCAGATGTCGGTTGCCAAAACCTGGACGGCGTTCATGCAATCGGCCATGCCTTTGAAAAAGGTGGCTATCGCGCCAGAAGCTCTGGCTCCGGTAGAGCCTGCAAAACCTGCACCGAAACCGGTCGCCAAGGCCAAGCCTGCTCCAAAGGCGAAACCAGCTGCCAAAGCCAAGCCCGCGGCCAAGCCCGTCGCCGCTGAAAAACCTGCCGCTCCTGCCAAGGCTGCCAATCCGGTGAAGGTTGAAGAGAAACCTGCGCCCGCTAAGGAAGAAGCACCGGTAAAGGCCGAAGCACCCGCAAAGCCCGCAGCACCTGCAGCCAAGCCTGCCGAGAAAAAGGCCGAGGCCGAAGCTCCGGTGAAAAAGCCGGCACAGCGCCGTCGCGCCGCAGCGGCGAAAAAGGCAGCAGCCGCGGACGCGCCCGACGCCAAGCCGGTGCGCCGTCGCAAGGCTCCAGCCAAACCTGCACAGCCTTTCGAAGACAAGTAAGGCACACCCAACAAGGACACCCCCATGCCCGCAAAAATCTCTCGTGCCGCTTATGCCGACATGTATGGGCCCACCACCGGCGACAAGGTCCGGCTGGCCGATACCGACCTGATCATCGAGGTTGAAAAAGACCTGACCACCTATGGTGAAGAGGTCAAGTTCGGCGGCGGCAAGGTGATCCGCGATGGCATGGGGCAGTCGCAAGTGACGCGCACGGGTGGGGCGGTGGACACCGTCATCACCAACGCGCTGATCATCGACCATACCGGCATCTACAAGGCCGACGTGGGGCTGCGCGACGGGCGCATCGCGGCCATTGGCAAGGCGGGCAACCCCGACACGCAGCCCGGCGTGAACATCATCGTGGGCCCGGGCACCGAGGCCATCGCGGGCGAGGGCAAGATCCTGACCGCCGGCGGGTTTGACAGCCACATCCACTTTATCTGTCCGCAACAGGCCGACGATGCGCTGCATTCCGGCCTGACCACGATGCTGGGCGGCGGCACCGGGCCGGCGCATGGCACGCTGGCCACCACCTGCACGCCCGGCCCTTGGCACATTGGCCGCATGCTGCAGGCGCTGGACGGTATCCCGCTGAACTTTGGCCTGTCGGGCAAAGGCAATGCCAGCCAGCCTGACGCGCTGGTCGAAATGATCAAGGCCGGCGCTTGTGCGATGAAATTGCACGAGGATTGGGGCACCACGCCGGGCGCCATCGACTGCTGCCTGTCGGTGGCCGACGATATGGATGTGCAGGTGATGATCCACACCGACACGCTGAACGAAAGCGGGTTTGTGGAAAACACCGTGGCCGCCATGAAAGGCCGCACCATCCACGCCTTTCACACCGAGGGCGCAGGCGGCGGGCACGCGCCCGATATCATCAAGGTGGTGGGCGAAAACCACGTGATCCCATCCTCAACCAACCCCACGCGGCCCTATACCGTGAACACGTTGGAAGAGCACCTTGACATGCTGATGGTCTGTCACCACCTGGACAAATCCATTCCCGAAGACGTGGCCTTTGCCGAAAGCCGCATCCGCAAGGAAACCATCGCGGCCGAGGATATCCTGCACGATATGGGCGCGTTTTCGATCATCGCATCTGACAGCCAGGCCATGGGTCGCATCGGCGAGGTGATCATCCGCACCTGGCAGACCGCCCACAAGATGAAGGTGCAACGTGGACGTTTGTCCGAAGAGATCGGCGAAAACGACAACGTGCGCGTGAAACGTTATGTGGCGAAATACACCATCAACCCATCGATTGCGCATGGCATCGCGCACGAGATCGGCTCGATCGAGGTGGGTAAACGCGCCGATTTGGTGTTGTGGTCCCCGGCGTTCTTTGGCGTCAAGCCCGAGATGTCGCTGATTGGCGGTACAATCGTCATGGCGCAGATGGGTGACCCCAACGCCTCGATCCCCACGCCGCAGCCGGTCTATACCCGCCCGATGTTCGGCGCCTTTGGCCGCTCGCTGACGGAATCGTCGGTCACTTTTGTGAGCCAGGCCGCGCAGGCCGAGGGGATCGGCGCGCAGCTGGGTCTGTCCAAGTCCACCGTGGCGGTGCAGAATACCCGCAATATCGGCAAGTCCGATATGGTGATGAACGCCGCCACGCCGCAGATCGAGGTGAACCCGGAAACCTATGAAGTGCGTGCCGATGGCGAGTTGCTGACCTGCGAGCCTGCAACCGAGCTGCCTATGGCCCAACGGTATTTCATGTTCTGACGCCCCTTCGCATTTTGCATAGCGGCCTTTCCAAAACGTCGGTTGTTGGGGCAACGTCTCTGCCCTAATTAAGGAGCCAAGGGAGGAAACACACAGGACTTTCTGGAGTTTCCAAAATGGCAAACGCAACCACCAATACCGTCGCTTCGTTCGATCTGGCCGCTCCGTTCCGGGTCATTGGCAACTTTTTTGTTGCAATCATGGAAGCCAATTCGCGCGTCAAACAGGTCGAGTTTCTGAACAGCCTGTCTGATGAACAGTTGGCCGCGCGTGGCCTGAAGCGTGACGAGATCGTACGCGAAGTGTTCAAAGACGCATTCTACCTGTAAACGCAGGCAAAATATCGCGAAATCAGGGGCCCGTGGGCCCCTTTTTCATGTCCGGCATCTTTAACTCTGACCAGCCCCCGGATACTCTGGCTTGCAGTTTGGAGGGCCAGAAATGAGCAAGGATTTGGGCATCGTTCATGCCATTCAGCGTAAGCCGGCCGGCGCGGTGGATGATACGTTGACGCTCAGCTACGAGGCACGGTTTCTGCGGCGCAAGCGGCTGACCACCGATGCAGGCGACACGGTGTTGTTGGATCTGGCCGAAACCACCAGCCTCGATGATGGCGACGCGCTGGAACTGCCCAATGGTGGCCGAATTGGTATCCGCGCCGCGGCCGAACCATTGTTGCGAGTTACCGGCGACAGCTTGCCAAAACTGGCTTGGCACATCGGTAACCGCCACACGCCCTGCCAGATTGCCGAAGATCACTTGCTTCTGCGCCACGACCATGTGTTGGCCAAGATGCTGCGCCAACTGGGGGCGGAAGTGGTTGAGATCGAGGCACCGTTTGTGCCCGAAGGCGGTGCCTATGGCCACGGACGTACGATGGGGCACGATCATGGGCACGACCATCATCACCATCATGAACACTGATCTTCTTACCCTGACGCAATGGCTGTCGCCAGCTTTCCCGCTGGGCAGTTTCGCCTATAGCCACGGGTTGGAAACCGCGATTGCATCGGGTGATGTGACGGATGCCCAAACGTTGCAGGCGTGGCTGCGTGTGGTCCTGACCCAAGGCACGGGGATCGTGGATGCCACGCTTTTGTGCCGGACCATGGAAGGTCAGGACCTTGGCAACGTTGCCCGTGCATTGGCTGCGTCGCGCGAAAGGCTGGAAGAGGCCGAAGCGCAAGGAGCGGCCTTTGTAGATACCGTGAACAAGATCACCGGCGATGCGCAAGCCGTCGCACCTTTGCCTGTCGCGGTTGGCGTGGCGGCGCGCAGCCTCAGCCTTTCGACCGAAGACGTTGCTGCGCTCTACCTTCACGCCTTCATCTCGAATCTGGTGTCGGCCGCGGTGCGTTTTGTGCCGCTGGGGCAAAGCGCAGGGCAGGCGGTACTGTCGGCATTGCATGCCGATATTGCGGAAACCGCCAGGCGTGCCGTAACAATGACGCTCGACGATCTGGGCGCAGCCGCGCCCGGCGCTGATATGGCGGCGATGAAGCACGAAACCCAGGATGTAAGGATATTCAAGACATGAGCAGCCCAAACGGCCCCCTGCGCGTTGGAATCGGCGGCCCGGTGGGCGCGGGGAAAACAACACTGACCGAACAGCTTTGTCGCGCTTTGTCTGTGGATCTCTCTGTCGCCGTGGTGACCAACGACATCTACACCTCGGAAGATGCCGAGGCGTTGATGCGTGCGCAGGTGTTGCCGATCGAACGAATTCGGGGCGTGGAAACCGGCGGCTGCCCTCATACGGCAATCCGTGAAGATGCCTCGATCAACCTGGCGGCTATTGCCGATCTGCGGGACAAAATCCCGGATTTGGACGTGGTGCTGATCGAAAGTGGGGGCGACAACCTTGCCGCTACTTTCAGCCCGGAACTGGCCGACCTGACGATTTATGTGATCGATACGGCGGCGGGGCAGGATATTCCGCGCAAGAAGGGGCCGGGGGTCACGCGCTCGGACCTGTTGATTGTAAACAAGACCGATCTGGCACCGCATGTGGGCGTGGATCGGGATCTGTTAGAGGCTGACACGCAAAAGGCCCGAGAGCAGGGGGCCTACGTGATGGCGGCCCTGCGCAGCGGGGTTGGCGTGGATCAGGTTGTAGAGTTCATCCGTCACGAAGGCGGGCTTTAGGCCCCGGCCTCTTTGCCCAAAGGCGGCAGGGCACGACCCTCGGCTGCAAGGGTTTCCTGCAACTCGTTCAGACGGCGACGGAAGCGTGGCGCACGATGGCGGCTGATCACGTTGCGGCACAGCATGGCGGCCAAATAGGGATGGCCGGCGGTTTCGGTCTTGTCCAGCAGCCGTCGCAGATAGCGCGGGTTATCGCGCCGAGTGCGGAACAGGCGGTGGAACACCTGGTCGGTCAGCATGCCTTCGCAGGCCGCGTCAATCACCTCGGACAGAACGCCCATCCGGTCCAACTCGTCGGCCAGTTTCGGGCCCAAGTGACGGCACCGCAGCTTGGTCACGTTTTTGCGCGTAAACAGCGCCGTGTGCATCGCGTCAAACGTCGCTTCGGGGTCGTACATGACATAAGCACGCTCGGACGCCTCCAGCATGTCGGGGGCATAGCCGTAACGGTCGGTAAAGCTGATGCGGCGATGAGCGGTAAAGCGCGGGTCCCATTCGGTCACGCGCGGGTCCAGCGTGGCCTGCGGGTTCACCAGCACAACAGTGGATCCGGGCGCGGCGACCGAAAACGCCGCCGCGGCATACCCGCAATCGCCGGCGCCAAAGAACACCACGCGTTCAAAGTCGTCAAAAAAGCCGTCATCGACCAGTTCGTCAAAATAGCCATAGACCTGCGGGCTGCGGAACCAGGTCGACCCCTCGGCAATCAGCGACAATTGCGACCAGCCAGCCTCTTCCGCGATGGTCCAACCCATGGGGCGGCCCTTGGCGCGCGCGCGGACGTTTTCACCGCATTCGAAGGTGACCAGCAATGTGGGGCTGTCTTCGAGATAAAGCGCGCAATGCGCATCGCCCAAACGGTCAAACCCGCCATGGTCTGCGCCCAGCTTTTCAAGCTGCGCGTACCATTCGGAATGGGCCAATTGGCCGCGTGGTTTTGCGGGTTTGGGCATTTCTGTCTGCTCCGGCCTCGGGTGGTCGTGTTTTGTGTTTGGTGCACGGCCTTTTTCTTCTGCCAATGAGGCAAAATTGGGCTGAAGCTGTGAAAATTTTGGAGAAACGCGTTAATTATTTTGACGTCTGGCGCGATTTGCGTGGCTAATCAGGAACCGGGCGGCGTTTTGGGGGACCGGCACGCTGACTGGCGTCATCACGAGGCGGCCAAACAGCGCACGGAATGGTTCCTCCAACATCAATTCTTCAAACCGGGACTTTCGCCAGGAAACCGCGTTTTCATGCAGGTTAACAAGGGTTTCGTCGGTACGTAGACGCGCCAATTCCGCATCGCGCAGCGGCGCGATTGCACAAATCGTTGTATCCTCGTCACTGCAAAAATTCCGTTCAACCCAATAGTCCATACCCAGCCGATCGTCGCCATGAACCGCGCGGCCACGGTCACATTTCAGGACATAACTCTCCATCGCGCCAAGCGGGTAATGGTTAAGCTGTACCAATCCAAAATGCGCCTGACCCATGTTGGAGAAAATGCGGCGCGTGGTGAACATTTCAGAAAGTGGAGCGCCGTTTCCGTCAAACCACTTGGCGTGTTCCAAACGTTTTTTGTCAGGGCTTCTTGGGCGATGCACACCAAGTTTCTGGTAGGTGCCATCGTTTCGGTAGAGCGTTTTGAACATGTTGGCCCGCCAAGGCCAGCGGGTGATGGCGGGCGCGGCTTTGGTAAACCGTTCGGTCACAGGGGTATCTTCGAAATGAACGACACCCGCGTTGCCGAACAAGCGCCATGTCAGTGTGATCGCCGTCGCCTCGGGTATGGCATCCAGCAGCGCGCTCAGCGTTCGGTCACCAACGTGGATATTAACAAACTCGTCGACATCCAATGGCAGTATCCAATCGGCCTGCGCCACGACAGGGTGCTTATCTGCCTTTTTCAACCCGGCCCATTGCACCCCGCCTTCATGCGGACCGTCATTTCGGAGATGGTGGATGATCCCCAATGCATCCAGCCGGTCCAGCATGGTGTCGGTTCCGTCGTCGCAATCGTTTGAAAGGACAAGGAAATCGGTAAAACCGCACGCCTTGTGATGGGCGAGCCATTCCAGTAGAAAAGCGCCCTCGTTCCGAACGGTCAGGACAGCCAGAAACCGCATGTCACCAATCGCGGCGGAAGGTCACGACTTTGCCTTGCGAACCACGGTGATGATAGGTCAACCCCGCCTGTGTCATCGTTGCAAAGACCTTGGCAACTCCGGCCGAGCCAACCCATTGGGGATGCATCTCGACGATTGCGCACCGTACCGACGACAAATCGCACAGTGGAAGCAAATCAACCTCGGCCCCTTCAATGTCGCAGACAAGCGCCGTGGGGGCGATGGTGCGGAACGTATCGCCCGCGTCGCGCATCTCGATCTTTTCAATCGACAACAGTGTTTGGTCGTCATCCGTCGGCAAGGGCGCAAGGGACGAGGCAACATAGTCGCGTCGATTGTAAAACTCTGCCGTGCCCGCGTGATCGCCCAAAACGGCGTTGTGAATTGTTACGCCCTTTACGTCGTTCATGGCATGCACGTTTTCAATGAACGGGATCATGCGCGGGTTGGCTTCGAATGCGTGCACATCTCGAATGCCCACCTTCAGCGCCATCAGTGACGACATATAGCCGATCCCGGCGCCCAGTTCGATGACCCGGTCTTCGGGGCGCAAATTCTGCAAAACGGCGCGGGACTCTTTCTCTTCATACCGGTTATTGCGCAAAAGTTTGCGCTGCCGCCATGGGATCACCATTCGATCATGCGGAAACTTGATCCCGCGCGAGGTGATTGTTTTCTGGTTCTTTGCCACGTCTTTCATCTTAAGTATCAACCTCCAACGCCATGGCAAAGGCCACACGCTCCATCTCGGTCAACTTCGTCGCAATCGCCTGATCCAGCAAATCACGGAATTCAGGTGTTGCCTTCAACGCGGCCGCTTTCTTCTGATGCCAAGCCACTGCGTCGTCATGCAGGGCGGCCAACCTGGCATCAGCCTTCATCTCGTCGATCTGGGCCTTTGTGCGCGGGATAGAGCGCTTGATCGTGACATCGCGGTAGATGCTCCAATCCATACGCACCCAGTAGGATAGACCAATCGACCGATCTACGTGCAAGGCCCGCCCACGTTGACGTTTCACCAAAAAGCTTTCGGCCGAACGCAGGGCGTAGTGATTCAGTTGCAGCAGGTCATAACCCACCGATTTCTTCGACGACCGCCAGCCATTATCGACAACATCCTCCGGCATGGGCAGACCCGAACCGTTCACCCACTTTACCTTTTTCCTGAACCCGTCGATCAGTTTGTTGGGTCGGTGGCAGCTTATCTTTTCATATGCGCCGATGTTCTTGAACATCGTCTTAAATCCCCACGCCGTATGAGGCTTGGGGCAGAATTTTGGGGCACATGTGTCGAACTGGTCGATAACAAGGTCATCGCGAAACTCTTGAATGTCGTTATGGCCGAACAGCCGCCACGTCATTGCAACATTTGTTGCATCGGGCACGCGCGCATGAAAATCGGCCAGCGTGCCGTTGCCGCAGCGGACATTCATGAACTCGTCGACATCAATATGAATGATCCAGTCGGCGTTCTTGATCAGGTCTTCTTTCAGCGATCGGTTCAACGCGTGCTGCTGGGGCGAATTGCCTTTCCAGTTGTCGTTATTGCGATGCTGGACATAGCCAAGCTCTTGCAAACGATCCAGAATCTCGGACGTGCTGTCTTCGCACCCGTTGGTGTAGATCAGGAAATTGTCCACGCCCATGGCACGGTGGTACGCGACCCATTCCAGAATATAGGGCCCCTCGTTCTTCATACAGCCGACAATGACATTGCCGCTGGACCCGGGGGGCAGGGTGCGCATGGGTTGAATGGGGAACGGCGCGGCAAGGTCCTCTTCATTGACGTGGCCAAGCCGGTTGTGTGGGGCAAATGGTCCGCCGCGCATTTTGAAATAATTCTCTTTCGCCGCGGGTGTCATCAGCTTTTCCGCAACATCGCTCAGACCATTGACCGCAGGCGCTGCGACGGCAGGTGCTTTTGCTGGGGGCGGGACTTCGCGGGCGGGCGGTTCCGGTGTCTTTTCCGCCATCTTGCGTGCTTTCAACTCGATCCGGGTTGCCCGATCGATGCGGGGAAGAAAGACCGTCAGGTATTGTGAAAGGCGGAACCCGCCACTTGGCGCGGCCTCGATCCACTCTGGGCGTTTTCGATCGCGCTTGAGGTGTTTGGAGGTCAGCGCCTTTTGCCTTTTAAGCAGCTTGTTGTTGTCCTTGCTGAACCGTTCAGAAATGGCGGTCAGGCATCCCGGTTCGGGCGCGTTGCCCGGCACGGCCACTTCGGCCCCCAGCCTGTGGCGCAGCTTGGGTGTCAGGATGCGGCCCTTGGCCATCAATGTGTCCAGGCCGTTATTAAGGGCACGAAGGCGGCGCAGGGTTTCAACTGAAGGAAGTTCTGGCATTTTCGCTGGATTTACAGGGCCCAACGCAGGTAAGCCAAAGCTTTGTGAGATTTCGGTGCCCAGTTCGGGACTTGCGAACAGGTCGGCGTCAAAGGCGCGCAATGTGACAGATCCGTCGCCAAACACGGTTTCCCAACGATCCACAAGCGCAAGATAATCCAGCCAAAAGGGCGGCAAGTGCACTTCGGGGAACTGGTTGCGGTCTATGTCCGCATCGTCCCACCGGTTCAGACAAATTTCGGCCCAAGGTTCCTTTTTGCGCGCAAGGTCCAGTTCGTCCTGAAGGCCGGACAACCGCCCCTCACGCAATTGATCGGCGTAATTGCGCATGGCCAGGCGTGCCTGCTCGTCCACATGCGCGACAATCCGAATGGAGCCCGCACCGGCGGCCTTCAGCAGATCGCGCAAGCGCGCAATCTCTGAGGGGCGTGACAACCCCGCGCCAAATTGCACGGCGGACAGGATCAAAAGGTTTGGCCTGTGCTGCGCGATCTCCGTTTGCAACTCGGAAAGGACCGCTGCATAGAGATTTGACTGCGCGGCGATGGTGGCGTGCCCACGTGCCGCACGCAAAGGATCAATGTGGTCGGGGTCGGTTACAGCCATGAACAAGCGGGTGTGGTTCTTGCGCCCGGGCGAGGCCGCAAACAGAACCCCCTGCGTCAGCAACTGGTCACGGCGACCGGCCAATACATCCTGAATGCGTTCCGTTCCGCAATGCGGCAGGCCGATATGTACGACTGTATCCAACTTTCAGCCCTCGCTTTGCTGGCGGGTGTTTGCATTGGCGACGCCCCACCATGGCAGATCAAGGCCAAGATAGGTTGATATCTTGTTAGGTGCGTCCTGATCTTCGACATCGTATTCCAGATAATCGCTGTCACCTGCAAAAATGCGGCGGCAAAAGGCGTAGTGCCCCTCAATCCATCGAATGCGTTCCGCGTCGTTGCCGCCAAAACCTTCGGGCAAACCGGGTATCGAATTCGCTGGCAGGCGCGTGCGCCCCATGTTCGACCAACGCCCCATGCTGTCACTCAGCTTGGACGGGTCACGATATGTAAGGATGAAGCGCGCGCCGGGGTGGTTCTTGCGAATGGCGTCGATGATGCCGAAATCGCATTGCGGCCACAGGTTCAGACCGTTCCGGATCACGTCAATCTCGGTATAGGCATCAAACTCGGGCATATCAGCCAGCGGGTCACCGGTGCGGAAATAGGCGCTGTACATCAGCTTGCCGACGAAGGCGCGGTTCAGCCGGTTGTCGTCTGACTGACCCGACCGGATACGCCAATCGGCAACGCGCAGGCCGGCCGCTTTGAGGGCCTCGCCCAATGTTGTGGTGCCAGATTTTGGCAGGCCCAGATTGACCACTTTCAAAGGTGCATCAACCATCGGTCAGCATCGCGATCATCGCGTCCTCTTGTGGTGGGGTAACCGGCGCCGCGCGCAGTTTTGCGCGCATGTCGGCAAAGCTGGGCAGTGCGTTTAATTCCTCAATCTTCGCCTTGTGTGCTTTCACACAAGCCGCATGCTGCGCTTTGATCCCATCCAGCTTTTTCAGCGCGGCGATTTCTTTCTTCAGCTTCGGCAGGTGCCGACGAATTGTAAGGTCTTCATGCGCATCGTCATTACGCTCGCGCCAATAACTGTCGTCGAAATGCCGGTGTTCGCGGTTCACGTCGCCCCGGTCGTTCTTGACCAGATAACTGTCGAGCGAGCGAAGCGCATAGTGGTTCAGCGTGGCCAGACTACGCGCGCCACGGGCAGGGAATTTGCGCAAGCGGTTCTTTTCTTCACCCAGCAGAAACTCCTCTGGGACAAGGCGCCCGCTGCCGTCGGTCCACACCGGATAGGGCCGCTTAAGGGCTTTGGGGCGCAGGAATGGACGGTGCGCGCCAATGTACTTGATCAAAAGGTCAGTACGGAACAGTGACTTGACCTCTTGCGCGGTTTGGTCCGTCCAGATGTCCGGGTTGTGGCTGCGGGTGAATTGTTCGATCACCGGCTTGTCGACGAAGCCATCTATGCCTGCATTGGCAAAAAACTGGAAAGTCACGGAAATGGCACTGGGTTCACCGCAGGCGCGGATCAGGTCAGGCAGTGTGCCATTGCCGGCATGGATGTTGAGAAACTCGTCGACATCGGCAATCCAAAGCCAATCGGCGTTTGTGACCACCGCCTGCTGGCGCGCATCACGCAGCGCCTCCATCTGGTAATTGCGTCCCTCGGCGGGGTTGGGAAGATGGGTGACGATGCCATGCCGCGCCAAGGCGTCCAGCATCAAATCGGTGCCGTCGGTGCAATCATTGGAATAGAACAGATGATCGGTGACCCCAATCATCCGGTTGAACGCAATCCATTCCAACAGGAACGGCCCTTCGTTCTTTACGCAGGTAACCGCCGTTACACGCATCGGCGTCCCTCCGGCCAACTCGGCCCTGATCTGTGCATACTGCCCGCCCTATAGGAGGATAAGTCCCGGTTTCTTCGGAATTCTTAGGTCTATATGTGCCAAAAAAGGTTAACGCGGTCAACGAAAACGGGAATAATCAACGGGTTCTGTGCCTGATTGTTGCGACAATGATAACGATCCATCCCATCACGCCCAGACTGTGAGCAGATAGAGTATCGGGGCCGCGAAAACTTAGCAGCGCCCACAGCGTGCCAAGGCCTGGCGGGGCGCCGACAACCCACTGCGCTGGAAGCCCGTCGATGATCGATCGGTAATACTGATAGTATCCTTGAGGTGAAATCCACGTAAACACCCAAACAAGCACCACGGCCAGGGGCACAGCCACCACGCGCGGCCATCGTTTTAATTGCCACGCCGCCGCAACCATGCCGGTGGCAAACACAGCCGACAAGCACAATAACCCAAACTGATGTGGAGCAGAGAGTGTAAAAAAGCTGTCCTGTTCATACATGTGTCTGCAGGCTAGCCGTGAAGGCGTGTCCACAAAAGGGAGAAATAGTGTGATTGCAGATATTTGGCGTAGTTTTCGTCGAATGCCCGGATGGGTGCAGATATGGGTGGCGTTCATTTTGGCGCCCGCGAATTTGGCCACTTTGACCATGGTAGGTCAGCCATGGGGCTGGACTGTTACTGGCTTGGCGATTGGGGGCATGTTGCCCAATCTGGTCATCATGGGGGCAGAGCGTGGCCTGTCCAAGTTGATGGCGTTGCCGCATCTGATCATGTGGACACCACTGGTCGCATACCTTGCATATCTGCTGTCAACCGGCGCTGCGAATAGTGGGTATGGCGCGTTGCTGTGGGCCGTGTTGATCATCAACGTGATCTCGCTGGCCTTCGACTTCCCGGATTTCGTGAAATGGCGGCGCGGCGATCGCGCGATTGCCTAGCCCCAAACGCAAAACGCCCGCCAAAGGCGGGCGTACTTACGCGGCGGTTGCCGGAATTACTTGGGAAGTGGGCCGATCATCATGATCATCTGGCGGCCTTCCATCTTTGGCATGTTTTCGACCTTGCCAATTTCCTTGATATCCTCGGCCACGCGTTCCAGCAGCTCACGCCCCAGGTTCTGGTGCGCCATCTCGCGGCCACGGAACCGCAGGGTGACCTTCACTTTGTCGCCGTTTTCCAGAAACTTCACCACGTTGCGCATCTTGACGTCATAGTCATGCGTGTCGGTGTTCGGGCGGAATTTCACTTCCTTAACCTCGATCACCTTCTGCTTTTTGCGCGCCTCGGATTCCCGCTTTTGCTGTTCATACTTGAACTTGCCGAAATCCATGATCTTGCAGACCGGCGGGGTGGCGTTGGGCGAGATCTCAACCAGGTCCAGCCCGGCCTCGTCCGCAAGGTCCAACCCACGGCGGGGGGTTACAACGCCAATGTTTTCGCCCTCGGCGCCGATCAGGCGAATCTCGGGGGCACGGATGCGCTCATTCACACGGGGTCCGGTGTCACGCTGAGGCGGTGCGTTGTGTGGTCTGCGGGCTATTGTGGTCTTCCTTCAATGGTTGAGACAGGTTGAGCGCCAAATTAGTGCGCCCCAAGGTTTCTTTCAACCCGATAGTGGCCGGTTTTCGCCGGTTTCGCGGTGGCGGGGAAAATTCGCGTCCATTCCCCTTCCTGTCCCTGTGTCAGGTGGTAAACCCGCCCTCCGCAAATCCGTGAAAGGAACAGATCATGCGTACTGCTGTTATTTCCATTGCCGCCTTGGCCGCTGTCGGCGTAGCAGGGTTTTTCCTGTTGAAATCCGATGATGTGCCGGCACCCGAAGCCACGAGCGCGCCAGCGGCAGATGCCATTGAGGCACCTGCAGCGGTTGAAGCTGCAACAGATGCCGTTGAAGAGGCCTCCGGTGCCGCAACAGACGCTGTCACGGAAGCCGCCCAAGAGGCTGTCGACGCCGCGGCCGAGGCCGTTGAGGAAGCGGCTGAAGAAGCCGTCGACGCCGTAAGCGACGTCGTCGAGGAAGCCAGCGACGCTGCTGCAGATGCCGTAGAGACCGCTGAAGGCGCTGTCGAAGAGGTGGTTGATACGGTAACTGACGAAGCCGCGGATGCGGTAGAGGCGGCAACGGAGGCTGCCGATACTGCTGAGGAGGCAACCGAAGAAGTTGCCGCCGATGTGGTTGAAGAGGTGACAGAAGCTGCCGATACCGCAGCAGAGACTGCTGAAGACGTCGCAGAAGAGGCCGTAAACGAAGCCGCCGACACGGTCGAAGACGCATCCGAGGCTGCCGATGCAACGGTGAATGCTGCGGAAGAAGCGGCCGGGGATGCGGTCAACGAGGCGTCGGAAGCTGTGGAGGCTGCCACTGAAGAGGCCGGGAATGCCGCCGCTGAGGTCTCGGAAGAAGGAGCGGACGCTGCCACAGAAGCCACCCAAGAAGCAGCAGAAGCGGCCGCAGATACGGGGTTGGATGCGACGGAAATTGCACAGCTGCTAACCAAAGAGGGTTTTGACGCGGACAAGATCGTCACCTTGATTGAAGAGGCCAGGTTGACCCAAATCCGCAAGGATCTACTGACAACGGCCATCCGCAACGCTGCCGAGCATCCTGCGCTTATGGATCAGGCGCTGACCCGCGTGCGTGCTGCGCTGGGCCTGTAACTTGCCAGGCGCGCGGTCCCAACGGGTGGCGCGCCAATCTTCCCTTGGTGGTGGGAAATTGTTCTGCTAGTCAGGTTCAGACTGTTGAATTTGGAACGATTTCCCAATGACCGCTAAGCTGGACAAAACAGACCGCGCCATTCTGGCCCAATTGCAACGTGATGCCGCCCAATCGCTTGACGACATTGCACGGGCTGTAGGCTCCTCGAAAACGCCGGTTTGGAACCGCATCCGCAAAATGCGTGAACTTGGTGTCATCAAGGGGCAGACTGCGTTGGTGGATCCCGAGGCGCTTGGGCTGGAAGCGTGCTTTTTCGTACTTATCCGAACTTCGGAACATGATCGTGAATGGCAGCGCAAGTTCCTGGAAACACTGCAAGCCCGCCCCGAAGTCATGGAAGCACACCGCCTTGCCGGTGATATCGACTATATCCTGAAGGTCAGGGTAGAGAACGCGCGCGCCTATGACGTGTTCTATCAGGCGTTGATCGCCGAGGTTAAGATACACAACGTCACGGCTTTGCTTTCCATGGAAGAGATAAAGTCGACAACGATCCTTCCGGTGTGATTGTCTTGGCTTGGCAGATTAGGTAATCCGCTTTTATGCGTTGTGACCTGATCATCTCGACCTACAACAACCCGCGTGCGCTTGCGTTGACGCTGCTGTCCGTTGCGAACCAGACCCGCACGCCTGAAACGGTGCTTATCGCCGATGATGGGTCGGGCAAAGAGACCGCGCAAGTTGTTGAAGCTTTTGGTCAGGCCCATCCACACATCCATGTCAGACATATCTGGCACGAAGATCGAGGGTTCGAGAAAAACGCCATACTTAACAAGGCGATCGCGGCTTCAGATGCCGATTATTTGGTGTTCATTGATGGTGATTGCCTGATCCACCCAAGGTTTGTCGCACGGCATTTGCAACTGGCCCATCCCAAACGGTTCATGTCGGGCAGCCTGTTGCGACTGAATGCCGATGCAACGGCAGGCGTAACCGAAGGAGATGTGACCAATGGGCAAGTGTTTGACCGCGCATGGTTGCGTCGCAATGGCACCACCAAGCGCTTCAGCGCGCGCCTGAAAGCCGGAGCTTTGCCACAATCCGTCGCGTCACTGCTTGAGGTAATCTATCCCGTTCGCCGAAACTGGTGCGGGGCCAACGCAAGCGCTTTTCGCGATGCGATCCTGGCTGTAAATGGCATGAACGAGACAATGAAATACGGTGGCGAAGACAAGGAATTTGGTTTGCGACTGATGAATGCGGGTCTGAAAGGGCGCCATATCCGTTTCACAGCACCTTTGGTGCATCTGGATCATCCGCGCGGCTATCGCGACGAGGCGCAAATTGCAGAAAACCGCGCCAAGCTGGCCGAAACCCGCAATTCAGGCCGCACCTGGACGCCGGACGGTATCAGTAAAGACGCTTTGCCTGTCGCTTAAGCCGCTTCATCCGCCAGTATTCCAAAGACAACAAACGCCATAAAGACTTGGCCCGTTTGTTTTCAAAACCCAGCCGATCCACTGACAGATGGGATGGTCCGCCAGTTTGGTTGTTGTTGCCAATAATCCGCGGGTATGCGGCAAGCGTTTTGATCTGCAAAACGTCGCAGGGCCAATCTGCGGTGGCCGACAAGGGAAACGAGTTTTCGAACATGTATCGCGCACCATGTGCCGAGACGGTATAACCAGTGGTCAACAGAGGTGGGATAAACGGTTCGTACCCGTCGACGCTGTCCATGATCTGTTGCGCCGGTTCGTTTCGAAACCAGCCGCTTTGGTGATCCATCAACAACAAATCCGCAGCTTCATAAGCGCGAGCCTGCATGAATTGGTCAAACACCGGCAGCCACACAGCATCATCTTCCAAAACCACCGCGCCGGGCAAACCTTCGTTGATCACGGCTTCATAGATCAGCTGATGCGACAGGGCACAGGCAAACTCGCCATCCGTCATGTCGCGGTTCATGTTCTTGCGCGCCTGCGTCCGGTCTATCTTGGACAGCCATTTCTGTGGCAGCCCATTGCGCCCGTCCACGCCGAACAGAAGGCGATACGACAAACCGGCTTTTTCCAAAGCGGCAAGCAAAGGCGCGCGGCGTTCCTCGTCGCCCTCCAGAGTGACCACAAAAATGGGCCAAGGTTCAGTTCGGGGTGACATGCAGCGCCTCAAGCCCGTGGAAATGGTAAGTGGAGCCATATCTTGGCGTGCCGAGCAGGGCAAGATTGGGCAACCGGTCGAACAATACGCCCAGGCCGATCTGCAGTTCCAGCCGCGCCAGCGGTGCGCCCACGCAGAAATGCAGGCCTGCGCCAAAACTTGCATTTGGAAGCGGCTGGCGCGTCGGTTTAAAAACGTGGGCATCCGGCCAGGTCGCAGGGTCGCGGTTGGCTGCGGCCAGCATCAGCGCAACCTGATCGCCGCGCTTGAAATCGTGACCGAAGGCAGAAACCTCTTCATAGGCATAGCGCGTGAACATGTGCAGCGGCGGGTCATAGCGCAGGATTTCTTCGACGGTTCCTGCAACTTGGCCGGGGGTCAAAACGTCCGCGCCCATACCGTGGTCCTGCAGTGCCTTTACGCCGTTGCCCAGTGTGTGCACCGTGGCTTCGTGTCCGGCATTCAGCAGTAGGATGCAGGTGGCGATCAACTCGTCCGTAGACAGCTTTTCGCCATCCTCTTCCGCCGCAATCAGATGGGTGATCAGATCGTCGGCGGGCTTGCTGCGCCGTGCATCGACATAGCCGCGTAGAAAATCAGAGAATTCGGCGGCAGCCCGCGCGGCCGCGTTTTCAACTGCACGGGACCGGCCCGCCTGGTACATGGCAACCATCGCGTTGGACCAGCGCAGCAGGTCATCCGACATCCCTTCGGGAACACCCAGCAACCGCGCAATGACAGTCACGGGCAGCCGTTGAGCATAGGTGCGCAACAGCTCCACGTCGTCTTTGGGGAAGCTGTCGATCAATGTGTGGCTTAACGCCTCGATCTCGGGCGCCAATCCCGCGATCCGGCGAGATGTGAACGCGCGCAGGACCAAGCCGCGCAAACGCGTGTGGCGCGGCGGTTCCAGTTCCAGCATCGAATGTGCTTCGACCGCGTAGAAGGGAGCAAGATGCGATGGGGTGGGTTGCGCCAGCTCGGCCGGGCATTCGCGACCAAACCGCCGGTCACGTAGCAGGGCGTTGACCGCCTCGGCCGAGAACGCCGCGACCATGTCATAGGCAGGCCACCATGCCAGATGTCCTTGTGTACGGATCGCGTCATAGGCGGGATAGGGGTTCTGAACAAAATCGAAATCGGTGGGAGAGGCGTCAAACCGGTTCATTCGGGCAACCTGTCCGAAGGGGCTGGCCAAGGCAAGCCCAGCTTCCTAAAATCGGCAACCATGCGCCCAACAAATGCCTTGCCACGGCTGGCCTTGCCGATCCTTCTCTTCCTTGCGCTGACGGCTGCGTTCTCGGCAGGTGTGTGGCGTTTCGCGTTTCAATCGGCGCTGGTCCAATTGGCTGAACGCGGCGAATCTGACCTTTTGCTGGCTTCGGACCGCTTGCTGGGCGAGTTGCAGCAATATCGCGAGATTGCCGTGTTGACCGCTGACCGAACGGAAATGTTGCCTGCGCTGAGTGGGCAAAGCGCCGAGGCCGCACATCGCGTTTTGCAGAAAACCGGCGACAAGACCGGCACGCTTGAGATGCGGCTGGTTCGGGCTGATGGCCGCGTGGTTGCCAGCTCTGAACGTAACATCAACCCGGTGGATCGCGACCGTTCCGACAGCCCGGCCTTTCTGCGGGCGATGCAGGGCGCGTTGGGTGCGCACCATGCGCGGGTCGAGGGGGTAGCCGGGCGTGCCTATACGTTTTCGGCCCCGGTCTTTGGTGCGGGACTGGTCATTGGTGTTGTCGAAGTGGACGTTGACGCCTGGCAGGTCGAGGCAGAATGGCTCAGCGATCCCGAACCGGTCTTGTTCACGGATGCCGCTGGTGTTGTTTTCATTTCGAACCGGACCGAGCTGTTGCTGCGCACTCGTGGTCAAGGGTCCGAGAATCCATCGACCTTCGGATACAAATCGGAAGAATTGCGGCCCTTTCCCGCCTTCAGGCCCCGACAGGTCGGGGGTTATGAGCTGTGGCAAATCGACGGTGGGCCCTACCTGCCAGAGCAAGCCCTACACCTGACCCGTGAGCTGCCGACTATTCGCATGACCGGCGAGCTGCTGCTGAACACGCAGCCCGCTACGCGCATCGCGGCGCTGCAATCGCTGGTGGCCGGTGCAGTTGCATTGATCTTTGGCGGGGCGTTGTTGTTGGTTTCCGAACGCCGCCGGGCATTGTCGATCCGGTTGGAGGTCGAAGCCGCCGCCAATGCCGAGCTTGAGCGCCGCGTCGCCGAACGCACGGCGGAATTGAAGCAGGCGCAAAACGATCTTGTACAGGCGTCCAAACTCAGCGCGCTGGGCCAGATGTCGGCGGGGATCAGCCACGAATTGAACCAGCCGCTTATGGCAATCCAAAGTTTTGCCGACAATGGCGCGGCGTTTCTGGAACGCGGAAATACAGGCAAAGCGTCCGACAATCTGGGGCGGATTGCGCAAATGGCTGCCCGTATGGCGCGGATCATCAAGAACTTGCGCGCGTTTGCGCGAAACGAGTCCGAACCCATGGGGCGTGTTGATCTGGTGGCCGTCATCGCCCAAGCCATTGAAATCACCGAGGCGCGCCTGGCCCGTGACGGCATTACCCTTGATTGGCAGCCACCTAAAGGCACCGTACTGGCTTATGGCGGCGAGGTGCGGTTGGGGCAGGTCTTTGTGAACCTGATCACCAATGCCGCGGATGCCATGATGGATATGGAGCCGCGGGCCATCACCATCACGCTGACGGCCAGCGACCGGCTGCGTGTGACCATTCGCGACACCGGCCCAGGAATTTCCGAGCCTGACAAGATCTTTGATCCGTTCTATTCCACCAAGGCCGTTGGCAGTTCCGAAGGCATGGGGCTGGGTCTGTCGATCTCTTACGGGTTGGTGCAGAGCTTTGGCGGCAATATCCGGGGCGAGAATGCGCCGGGCGGCGGGGCGGCATTTACCGTGGAATTGGAACGATGGCGGAGCAAAGTGGCGGCATGAGCGACGTGAACCATGTGCTGTTGGTGGACGATGACCCCGCCGTGCGCGAAGCGCTGAGCCAAACTCTGGAATTGGCCGAGATGTCGGTCACGGCCGCAGGTTCGTTCGTCGAAGCCAAGGATCACATCACGCCCAGCTTTGCCGGGGCCATCCTGTCGGATATGCGGATGCCCGGACGCGACGGGTTTCACCTGCTGGACTATGCGCAGAAACAGGATGCAGATCTGCCAGTGGTACTGCTGACGGGCGAGGGCGACATTCCCATGGCCGTGCGCGCGATGGGTGCCGGGGCCTTTGGGTTCCTGAAAAAACCCTGTGCCACCGACGACCTTGTGGCGACGCTGGGCCGGGCCATGCGGGCACGCGCGATGGTTCTGGAAAACCGCCGCATGAAGGCTCAGTTGGAAACCGGGGATGCCGCCAGCCGAATGCTGTTTGGCGTGTCGAAGCAGGCCGAAGAATTGCGCGCAAGGGTACGTGCCGTGGCGATGGCCGGGGCCGAGGCGTTGATCCTGGGTGCGCCGGGTTCGGGCACATCCAAAGTGGCCGAGGTGGTGCATTTGCTCTCGCCCCGCGCCATGGCGCCGTTCCGCAAGGCTCCGGCCGCGACGATGACGCCTGACACCCTGCAATCCGTGCTGGACGACACCGAAGGGGGCACACTGTTCCTCGATGAGATCGCGGCGCTGCCCGAAACGTCACAATTTGCCTTGCTGCAAGCGCTGGATTTCGACGAAGGCCGCCCGCGCGTGCTGGCAGGGTCTTACCGCGATCTGCAGGCCGAGGTGGCCGAAGGGCGCCTGACACCCGAGCTTTACTATAAGCTGGATGTGTTGCGTGTCCGTATCCCCTCGTTGCGCGAGCGGCCGGAGGATATCCCGGAACTGTTCCGCAGATACGTTGATATCGCCTGTGAACAAGCGGCCCTGCCACGCCCTGAAATCCCGCCCGAATTAAACGCGCGCCTTATGGCACAGGACTGGCCCGGCAATGCACGCGCCCTGATGAATGCCGCAATGCGGTTCGCAATGGGAATTGGGGACCCCGAGGAAGAACCGGGCGGCGGGCTGGCCGAACAACTTGCCCGCGTTGAACGATCGCTGCTGATCGAAGCGCTGAAGCGTGCGCGTGGCAATGCAACCGAGGCTGCGGCCGCTCTCGATCTGCCGCGCAAGACGTTCTACGACAAGCTGACCCGGCACGCGATTCGCGCCGAATCGTACCGCTGAGGATTGTGTGCGGTTTTTCGCACAGCCCGCGGTAACAGTTGTGCGGAATATCGCCCAATCTTTTTGCGGGCCGTCGGCGGGAACTCGCGAGATTCTTTTAAGGCTCTGAAAATATAGTATTTTATTGGCTGACCTGTTGGGCGCCCAGAATGCTTGATCGCCAGTGCTCTGATTCTCTTAAGTACATTCACGTCGCCCCAAAACGGGGTACGCATTATGACTGATTAGTCATTGGGAGGAGAAAGTATGAAATTCCTGACAGCCGTGTCCGCCGCCGCCTTGGCGCTTTCGATGTCGGCAGGAACCGCGATGGCGGCCTGCGATGATGGCGAGATCGTCATCAAGTTCAGCCACGTTACCAACACCGACAAGCACCCCAAAGGGATCGCTGCGTCGCTGTTCGAACAGCGTGTGAACGACGAGATGAATGGCAAGGTTTGCGTCGAAGTTTTCCCGAACTCGACCCTTTACAACGATGACCAGGTGCTCGAAGCGCTGCTGCAAGGCGACGTGCAGATGGCCGCGCCGTCGCTGTCGAAGTTCGAGCAGTTCACCAAGAAATTCCGCATCTTCGATCTGCCCTTCATGTTTGCCAACATGGATGCCGTTGACGCGTTCCAGAACAGCGACACCGGCCAGGCGATGAAAGAGTCGATGGTGCGCCGTGGTCTGCTGGGTCTGGATTTCTGGCACAACGGTCTGAAGCAGTTCTCGGCCAACAAGCCGCTGGAAATGCCTTCGGACGCAGCCGGGCTGAAATTCCGCGTTCAGACCTCGGACGTGCTGGTGGCACAGATGGAAGCGTTGGGCGCTTCGCCTCAGCCGATGGCCTTCTCGGAAGTGTACGGCGCGCTGCAGACCGGCGTTGTGGACGGTCAGGAAAACACCTGGTCGAACATCTATGGCAAGAAGTTCTTCGAAGTGCAGGACGGCACCACCGAAACCAACCACGGCATCATCGACTACCTGGTCGTGACCTCGGTTGATTTCTGGGACAGCCTGCCGGACGACGTGCGCACCGAACTGGCCACGATCATGAAAGAAGTGACCGAGACCCGTAACGCCGAAGCCTTTGCCGTGAACGAGGCCGCCAAGGCCGCCGTGATCGCAGAAGGTGGCGTTGTGCGTCAGCTGACCGCCGAACAGCGCGCCGCATGGGTGGCCGCGATGAAACCGGTCTGGGAGCAGTTCGAAAGCGACGTTGGCGCGGAAAACATTGCCGCCGCACAGGAAATCAACGCGTCGTTCTAAGGCCCGGCCTTAGGCAAACACCAAGGCGGCCCACGCATTCGGGCCGCCTTTTTTGGAACCGAAATGGGGAGGGGAGCCATGCATACGCAACAACCCGAACGCACAGGGATTTCGGCCCTGATCAACGCAATCGAAGAAACCGCGATCGCGCTTCTTCTGGGGCTGATGACGCTGGTGACCTTTGCCAATGTGATTGCCCGTTACGTGTTCAACTCGTCGCTGATCTGGGGCCTTGAGGTGACGCTGGTGCTGTTTGCCTGGCTGGTCATTTTGGGCATCAGCTATGCGTTCAAGATTACCGCGCATCTGGGTGTCGACGCCATTCTGAACATTGTTTCGCCCTCGGTGCGCCGGGTGCTGACACTGATCTCGGTCGGGGTGACGGTGGTCTTTGCATTGCTGTTGATGAAAGGCGCATGGGATTACTGGGCACCTTTCGCAGGGCTGGATGCCACAACGGGGCGCTGGTTCCCCACCGGATTTGCCGACAGCCGTGACCAAGCCTGGTACGAGACCGAACAAATCCCGATCCCCTTTGCCAAGGACTGGTTGGAAGCCACGTTCAATTTTGGCGAGGAATACGAAAAACTGCCCCGCTTTATCCCCTATGTGATCCTGCCCTTTGGCTGCGCACTTATCCTGTTCCGCGTGGTTCAGGCCGGGGTGCTGATCGTGATGGGCAAGCGTGACGGGCTGATCGTCAGTCACGAGGCAGAAGACGCCGTCGAAGACGTGGCAGCGATGAATAAGGAAGGCTGAGCAGATGGAAGTTGTCATTCTCTTTTCGATGGTCATCGGCCTGTTGCTGATCGGTGTGCCGATTGCGGTGTCGCTGGGCCTCAGCTCGATGATCTTTCTGCTGGCGTTTTCCGATACGTCGCTGGCCTCGATCGCGCAGAGCTTTTATCAGGCGATGGCAGGGCACTACACGCTGCTGGCCATTCCGTTCTTCATCCTTGCCTCAAGCTTTATGACCACGGGCGGTGTGGCGAAACGGATCATCCGCTTTTCCATCGCTTGCGTGGGGCACCTGCGCGGTGGCCTGGCGATCTCGGGCGTGTTTGCCTGCATGCTGTTTGCCGCGCTGTCGGGCTCGTCGCCGGCCACGGTTGTGGCCATCGGCTCTATCGTGATCGCGGCCATGCGGCAGGTGGGCTATACCAAGGATTTCGCGGCAGGCGTGATCTGTAACGCCGGTACGCTGGGCATCCTGATCCCGCCGTCGATCGTGATGGTGGTTTATGCCTCGGCGGTTGAAGTGTCGGTGGGCCGGATGTTCCTGGCCGGTGTGTTCCCGGGCCTGCTGGCGGGTCTGATGCTGATGGTTACCATCTACGTGATGGCCGTGCGCAAGAACATGCCCAAAGGTGACTGGCTTGGCTGGGGCGAGGTCTGGGCATCGTTCGCCGATGCGTTCTGGGGGCTGATGCTGATCGTGATCATTATGGTTGGGATCTACGGTATCCCTGGCGTAACTGGCGCGATCTTCACGCCAACCGAGGCCGCCGCGGTAGCATCTGTCTATGCCTTCCTGGTGGCCAGTTTCGTCTATCGCGACATGGGGCCGCTGGCCGCCAAGTCCGAAGACGAACGCCCCACCAGCCTGCTGGCCAAACCATGGGCACTGATCACAGCGTTCTTCCACCGCGATACCAAGCATACGCTGTTCGAGGCCGGCAAGCTGACCGTGACGCTGATGTTCATCATCTCGATGGCGTTGATCCTGAAGCACGTGCTGACGGACGAGCAGATCCCGCAGCAGATCGCAGCGGCCATGCTGAGCGCGGGGTTCGGTAAGATCATGTTCCTTGTGATTGTGAACATCATCCTGCTGATCGGCGGGCAGTTCATGGAGCCATCGGGGCTGTTGGTGATCGTGGCGCCGCTGGTTTTCCCCATCGCGATTGAGCTGGGCGTGGATCCGATCCATCTAGGCATCATCATGGTGGTGAACATGGAGATCGGGATGATCACGCCGCCGGTGGGTCTGAACCTGTTCGTGACCTCGGGCGTGGCGGGGATGCCGATGATGCGGGTGGTGAAAGCCGCATTGCCGTTCCTGGCCGTGCTGTTCGTGTTCCTGATCCTGGTGACCTATGTGCCGGCGATCTCGACCTATCTGCCGACGGCGGTGATGGGACCCGAGGTGATCATCAAATAGCGGTGATCCAAAGGCGCGCCTTGCGGCGCAAGACATAAGCGAAGCCCGCCTTGAAAAAGGCGGGCTTTGTTGTGTTGCAGCGCGACGCGTCGTGTCAGGCGGCGTCGAGCGCGGTGATGATGGCGCCGAAATCCGCGGCCTTCAGGCTGGCCCCGCCCACCAGCGCGCCGTCGACGTCGGCGGTGGCAAAGATCTCGGCCGCGTTGCCCGGTTTGACCGAGCCGCCATAGAGGATACGGGTGCCATTGGCCATGCCCTGGCCGAACTGCGTGGCCAGCTCGTCCCGGATAAACCCATGAACTTGCGCGATTTCTTCGGTGGTCGGGACCAGACCGGTGCCAATGGCCCAGACCGGTTCATAGGCGATCACGGTGTTGGCGAGGCTGGAGCCCGGTGGCAGCGAGCCGTGCATCTGTGTGCGGATCACGTCGAGGGTTTCGCCGGCTTTATACTGCACCTCGGTTTCGCCGATGCAGACCACCGCGATCAGGCCGGCGCGGCGCGCGGCCAGCGATTTGGCGGCCACGTCGGCATCGGTTTCACCATGGTCGGCGCGGCGCTCGGAATGGCCCAGGATCACGTAGCCCGCACCGGCATCGGCCAGCATTTCTGCAGCAATATCACCGGTATGCGCGCCCGTGGCGTTGGCGTGACAATCCTGACCGCCGACTTTGATTGCGCCGCCGAGGGCAACGGATTTCGTCACCATAGGGGCCAGCAACGTGGCCGGGGGGCACAACAGGATATCGCAGTTTTCTGCCGCTGGCAGGCCCTCAAGCTCGCTCAATGCCGCGTCGAGGCCGTTCATTTTCCAATTGCCCGCAGCAAGTTTCCGTCGCATCCCATACCCTCCGATAGCTGTTGCCACCGTGCATAAGAGATCACCGGACGAAGGGGAACGGGAAATTTATTGCTGCTGGGCCTGCAGGGTTTCCAGATCAGCAAATTTTATTGATTCACCACAGCCGCAGGCATCCACCACATTGGGGTTGCGGAACTTGAAGCCGCTTTCTAACAGGCTGATTTCATAGTCAATTTCGGTGCCGAAGAGGAACATCTGTGCCATCGGTGCGATCATCACGCGAGCCCCGTCCTGTTCAACAATTTCATCGTTGGGATCGGCCTCTTCGACATAGTCCATCGTGTATTCCATCCCCGCACAGCCACCTTTTTTGACCCCGATGCGCAGGCCGGCGCGGTCGTCGCGCTGCATCAGCTTGACGATCTGGGCGGCGGCGGCCGGGGTGATGGTGACGGCTTGTTTGCCGGGGATCGAGAACATCGGGGGTCCTTTCGGGCGCGGTATGCCTATAAGGTAGGGGGCCGGAGGGTGAAGCTCAAGTATTTCGATTATTTCGCGCAAAACCAAGTGCTTGCGCGGCACACTTTACATAAAGCCCAGTTCCAGCCGGGCCTCGTCGGACATCATTTCCATGCCCCAGGGCGGGTCCCACGTGATCTCGACATCGACCTGTTTCACACCGGGCAGCGGCTCGATCGCTTCGGCCAGCCAGCCGGGCATTTCGCCGGCAACGGGGCAGCCCGGCGCGGTCAGCGTCATGATCACGTTCACCGCGTTTTCGGGATCAATTTCAATGGTATAGATCAGGCCGAGATCAAAGATATTCACCGGAATCTCGGGGTCATAGACGGTACGGCACGCCTCGACCACGGCCTCGTGCAGAGGGTGATCGGTGGTGGACGGTTTGATGAGGGGCGCGCCCTCGAGCTGTTCGCCGGTTTGGGTCATCGGGGTCTCGGATGCTAATTCTGACTAAAGATATAGGGAAAGGCCGGGCCGAGGTAAAGGCGTGCCAGTTTAACGGGGTTGTTAAACTTTGCACGGGCTGCGTGCGCCCAAGTTTAAACTTTTCGGCGCGGCGGGTGGGCGCTTGACCGGCGCGCGGGGCGGCGATAGGCCCGACCGCATGGCAAGCGAAGTGACATACCAACTGGACGAATGTCTGGTGCTGAGCGTGGTCAAGGCGGCGCGGAAGATGACGCGCAAATACGATGCGCAGCTGCGCGGCCATGGCGTGACGGTGGCGCAGTTCTCGTTGATGGCGGCGGTGCGCAGCAACCCGGGCTGTTCGGTCAGCGCCTTGGCGGTGCGGATCGACATGGAACGCACAGCGTTGTCGCGGAACCTGACAGTGCTGGAGCGGCGTGGGCTGATCGCGCGCGCCGACGAGGACCTGTCGGCGCGGGTCTGCACGTTGACGGCGCAGGGCGACGCGGTGCTGGACAAGGTATTGCCCGAATGGCAGCGCGTGCAGGACGAGATGCGGGCGGTCATCGGCGTAGAGAATGCCGAACAATTCCTGAGCATATTACGACAACTGTCGGTTTGACCCCGACTGGTTCTTGGCAATCCCACGGGGCGTGTGTATATGCGCATGTGCATATACACATCTGAGTGAGGCAACCATGGCACAGCAGGATCGGATCGTCGTCACCGGCATGGGGGCGGTCACGCCTTTGGCCAGCGGGGTGCAGGCCACGTGGGACCGGCTGATTGCCGAGCAGAGCGGCGTGGGGCCGAACACGCGGTTTGATACCACCGATTTTGCCTGCAAGATCGCGGGGTTGGTGCCGGGGGCGGAGGCGCCGGATGGGTTTGACCCCGATAGGGTGCTGAGCGCGAAAGAGCAGCGCAAGAGCGACCTCTTTATTCATTATGCCATCGCGGCGGTGGACGAGGCGCTGACGCAGGCCGGGTGGCACCCCGAAACAGCGGAGGAAAAGGCGCGCACCGCGACGATCATGGCCACCGGCGTGGGCGGGTTTCCGGCCATCACCAACGCGGTGCACACGGTGGATGCGCGCGGGCCGCGGCGATTGTCGCCCTTCACCGTGCCGGGGTTTTTACCGAACCTTGCGACCGGGCAGATCAGCATTCGGTATGGGTTCACCGGCCCCTCGGGCGCGCCAACAACCGCCTGCGCGGCCTCGGCCCAGTCCATTGGCGATGCGGTGCGGATGATCCGCGCGGGTGAGGCCGACATTGCCGTTTGCGGCGGGGCCGAGGCCTGTGTGGACCCAGTGGCCATTGGCGGGTTTTCGGCCGCCAAGGCGTTGAGCACCCGCAATGACGACCCCCCAGCGGCCAGCCGCCCGTTTGACCAGGGCAATGACGGGTTCGTCTTGTCCGAAGGGGCGGCGGCGCTGGTGATTGAAGCCGAAAGCCACGCGGCGGCGCGCGGGGCGCAGGTGTTGGCGGTGATCGCGGGCTATGGCACGTCGACCGACGCCTATCACGTGACCGCCGGCCACCCGGATGGCGCGCAGGCGCAGGTGTCGATGCGGCGGGCGTTGGCGATGGCGGGGTTGGCGCCGGGGGAGGTTGGTTACGTGAATGCGCATTCAACCTCGACCCCCGTGGGTGACGCGGCCGAGCTGGCGGCGCTGGGCGCGGTCTTTGGCGGTGCGGCGGGGCAGGTGGCGCTGAGCGCAACCAAATCGGCCACCGGGCACATGCTGGGCGCGGCGGGCGCGGTGGAGGCGATATTCTCGATCCTGGCGCTGCGCGACGGTGTGTTGCCGCCATCGCTGAATATCGAGACGCCGATGGAAGGCGCGGCGCGGTTTGACCTGATCGCCAACACGGCGGTGCGCCGGCAGGTGGACCATGTGCTGAGCAACGCCTTTGGCTTTGGCGGGGTGAATGCCAGCCTGATCCTGTCGCGCGCCTGATTGCATCGGGCCGCACTTGGCGGTATCGGGGGCGACATGACAAAGTTCAGCTTTTCCCTGCACAACACCGATGGCGCCGCCCGGACGGGCGTGATTGACACACCGCGCGGCCAGATCCGCACACCGGCCTTTATGCCGGTGGGCACGGCGGCGACCGTGAAGGCGATGATGCCCGAAAGCGTGGCGGCCACCGGGGCCGATATCCTGCTGGGCAATACCTATCATCTGATGCTGCGCCCGACAGCCGAGCGGATCGACCGTCTGGGGGGGCTGCACAGGTTCATGAACTGGTCAAAACCCATTCTGACCGATAGCGGCGGGTTTCAGGTGATGAGCCTGGCCGATCTGCGCAAGTTGACCGAGCATGGGGTGACGTTCAAAAGCCATATCGATGGCTCGAAACACGAGATCACGCCCGAGCGCAGCATGGAGATCCAGCGGCTGTTGGGCAGTGACATCGTGATGTGTTTCGACGAATGCCCGGCACTGCCGGCCAGCGACGCGGCGGTGGCCGAGAGCATGCGGCTGAGCATGCGCTGGGCGCAACGGTCGCGCGATGCGTTTGGCGACCGGCCGGGGCATGCGTTATTTGGCATCATGCAGGGCGGCGTGACGCCCGAGCTGCGCGAAGAGAGCGCCGAGGCGCTGACGCGGATCGGGTTTGATGGCTATGCGATTGGTGGTTTGGCCGTGGGCGAGGGGCAGGCGGCGATGTTCGGCGTGCTGGATTACGCGCCGGGGTTTTTGCCGGTGGACAAGCCGCGCTATCTGATGGGGGTGGGCAAGCCCGATGACATTGTGGGCGCGGTGAAGCGCGGCGTGGACATGATGGATTGCGTCTTGCCATCGCGGTCGGGGCGGACGGGGCAGGCGTGGACCCGGCGCGGGCAGATCAACATCAAGAACGCGCGCCATGCGGATGATCCGCGGCCTTTGGATGAGGACTGCACCTGTCCGGCCTGTCGCAATTACAGCCGGGCCTATCTGCATCATGTGTTCCGGTCGAACGAGATGATTTCCGGCATGCTGCTGACATGGCACAACCTGCATTATTTCCAGCAGATCATGGGCGAGATGCGCGCGGCGATTGCGGCGGGGACGTTTGATGCATGGGAAGAGCAGTTTCACGCCATGCGGGCGTTGGGGGATATCGAACCTTTGTGAGGGTTGGCGGGGACGACGCTCCCGCTGCGCGGATCGCCCCGCCCGCCATCCCGCGGGTCAGGGCAGGAGGTCGGGCAGGTCTTGCAGGATGGAGGCACGGGTGCGCTGTGAGGCGAAGCCTTTGACCGGGCCCGGTTCGTGGCGGATGCGGGCGAAGAGGTAGGTTTCGCCGTTGCTTGTGGTCCAGCCGATGAACCAGCCCAGCTGATCGCGGGTGCGGTTGTGGTTTTCATCCAGCACCCAGGCGGTGCCGGTTTTGCCTTTCACCAGCAGGGGGCCTGCGTGCCAGGCTTGCATGGTTTGGCGGGTCAGGGCATGCGCGTTTACAGAGGCGGGCAGGGTGTCGGAGACGAGGCCTTGCAGGAAGGCCAGCTGTTCGCGCGGTGAGATTTGCAGCGACGAGGACAGCCAGGCATGGGACAAGCCGTTGGTGCGGCCGGGATCGCCCGAAAGGTCGCGATTGCCATAGGCCAGCGCATCGATATGGGATTGAAAATCGGCCATCCCCAACCGCGCGGTCAGCCATTGCGAATACCAGATCACCGAATAACGCAGCCAGCGACGGGGCGAGGTGGGTGCGCGCCAGGCCTCCATCGTGGCATTGATGGCGGGGTCATAGGGGACCAGCGGCGCCTCGGGCGCGGTGAGGTGGCCGGTATTGAAGCCGATCAGGGCCAGGGGCAGTTTGAAGGTGGAGGCGGGGCTGTAGCGCGTGTCGCAATGGGCGCCGTCCTGCAGGATGATTGCGCCGTCGCTGGCGCGCATGAGCATCGTGCAGAGCACCGTGTCGGCCCGCATGGCCATCGGACCCAGCAAGGCGACGAGAAGCACCCCGATTGTACACCACGAAAACCGCATCGATACCCCCTTTTGTTAGGGCAGGGGTAACGGACCGCAGCATATTCTTGCAACGGCCTGCTGCGGGCCTGCGCGGATTCCCGCCAGTGCAGACGCGCCTGTTTTTAAGGTTAAACGGCCTTCGGTGCTTGCACCTCTGGCGGGGCACGGGCATGCTGGGTGAAAAGGTGTCTGGTTGACTCCCCCCGTGGGCCACCCCAGATAAATAGGCCGAGACCGGGGAAGGCCGGGGCTGCCGATGATCGGGGCCGGTGCCTTCCTGCCAAGAAAACAAGGAAAGAGAATGCCCGAGCAACTCAACACCTCCTATCCTGTTCTGCCGCTGCGCGACATTGTCGTGTTCCCGCATATGATCGTGCCGCTTTTTGTAGGGCGCGAGAAATCGGTGCGTGCGCTGGAAGAGGTGATGGCCGACGACAAGCAGATCCTGCTGTCCAGCCAGATCGACCCCGCGATTGACGACCCCGACACCGATGGCATCTACCGCACCGGCGTGCTGGCCAATGTGCTGCAGCTGCTGAAGCTGCCTGATGGCACCGTGAAGGTGCTGGTTGAAGGCCGGTCGCGCGTGCGGATCACCGATTTCCTGGAAAATGATGACTTTTTCGAAGCCCGCGCCGAGGCGCTGGATGAAGTAGACGGCGAAGAAGAGGTTCTGGAAGCCCTGGTGCGGTCGGTTTCGACCGAGTTCGAGCGCTATGCCAAGGTTAAGAAAAACGTCCCCGAAGACGCGCTGTCGACGATCGAAGACACGCGCGAGCCGGCCAAGCTGGCCGATCTGGTGGCCGGGCATCTGGGCATCGAGGTCGAAGACAAGCAGGGGCTGTTGGAAACCCTGTCGGTCGCGGAGCGGCTGGAAAAGATTTACGGCCTGATGCAGGGCGAGATGAGCGTTCTGCAGGTTGAGAAGAAGATCAAGACCCGGGTCAAGTCGCAGATGGAGCGCACCCAGCGCGAATATTATCTGAACGAGCAGATGAAGGCCATTCAGAAGGAGCTGGGTGACGGCGAGGAAGGCCAGAACGAGATCAACGAGCTGGAAGAGCGGATCGAGGCCACCAAGCTGAGCAAGGAGGCCCGCGAAAAGGCCGATGCCGAGCTGAAAAAGCTGAAATCCATGTCGCCGATGAGCGCCGAGGCCACGGTGGTGCGCAACTATCTGGACTGGATGTTGTCGATCCCGTGGGGCACCAAGTCGCGCGTCAAAAAGGATCTTGGCCGGGCGCAGGGCGTTCTGGATGCCGACCACTATGGCCTTGAGAAGGTCAAAGAGCGCATCGTGGAATATCTGGCGGTGCAGCAGCGGTCGAAAAAGCTGAAAGGCCCGATCCTGTGCCTTGTTGGCCCGCCGGGTGTGGGTAAGACCAGCCTGGGCAAATCGGTGGCCAAGGCGACGGGGCGCGAGTTCATTCGCATCAGCTTGGGCGGCGTGCGCGACGAAAGCGAAATTCGCGGCCACCGGCGCACCTATATCGGCTCGATGCCCGGCAAGATCATTCAGGCGCTGAAAAAGGCGAAAACCACCAATCCGCTGATCCTGTTGGACGAGATCGACAAGATGGGTCAGGATTTCCGGGGCGATCCGGCCAGCGCGATGTTGGAGGTGTTGGACCCCGAACAGAACGCGACATTTGTCGACCACTATATGGAAGTGGAATACGACCTGTCGAACGTGATGTTCCTGACCACGTCGAACAGCTATAACATGCCGGGCCCGCTGCTGGACCGGATGGAGATCATTCCGCTGGCTGGCTATACCGAGGATGAAAAATCCGAGATTGCGCGCCAGCACCTGATCCCCAAGCAGATCAAGAACCACGGGCTGAAAAAGGCCGAGTTCACGCTGACCGACGAGGCGCTGAGCGAGATCATCCGCACCTATACCCGCGAGGCAGGCGTGCGGAACCTGGAACGCGAGATCGCCAAGACGGCGCGGAAATCGCTGACCAAGATCGTCAAGCGCGAGGCCGAGGCGGTGACCGTGACGCCCGACAATCTGGACGAGTTCCTGGGCGTGCCGAAATACCGGTTTGGCCTGGCCGAGAAAGAGGATCAGGTGGGCGTCGTCACCGGGCTGGCCTGGACCAGCGTGGGGGGCGATCTGCTGCATATCGAGGCGCTGAAACTGCCCGGCAAGGGCCGGATGAAGACCACCGGCAAGCTGGGCGATGTGATGAAGGAAAGCATCGACGCGGCGTCCAGCTATGTGCGGTCCATCGCGCCCGAGATCGGGGTGAAACCGCCGCAGTTCGAAAAGGTTGACATCCACGTGCACGTGCCCGATGGCGCCACGCCCAAGGACGGGCCGTCGGCCGGTCTGGCGATGGTGACGTCGATCGTATCGGTGCTGACCGGCATTCCGGTGCGTAAAGACATTGCCATGACCGGCGAGGTCAGCCTGCGCGGCAATGCGATGCCCATCGGCGGGCTGAAGGAAAAGCTGCTGGCGGCCTTGCGGGGCGGCATCAAGACGGTGCTGATCCCGGAAGAGAACGAAAAGGATCTGGCCGAGATCCCGGACAATGTGAAGAACGGGCTGGAGATCATCCCGGTCACCCATGTGTCCGAAGTTCTGGAACGCGCGCTGACCGCGACGCCCGAGCCCATCGAATGGGACGAGGCGGCAGAAGAAGCGGCGCAGGCGGCCCTGAAAGCCGGCGAAGCCGGGTCTGCCGCTACTGCGCATTAACCTGCGGATCACCGAATTTGGAAAGGGCGTCCCACGCGGGCGCCCTTTCTTTTTCGAGCGCATGGATTTTCATCATTTTGAGGCGCAATACAAAAAAACCTCAAGGTTTTGTGGTTCTGTAACGGAAAATCAAGTAACGTTGGCTGCAATAAGAGCAGAGAAACGTATTCCGGAGACAGGCATGGCCACGACCACTCGTAAAACGACAACCAAACCGACAACCACGCGCAAGCGCACCACCACCACCCGCAAGACCACGACCAAGACCGCGGTGAAACCCATTGCAGCGGCTGCCACGACGCCCGAGGTGGCACCGGTTGTTTCGCTGGTCGAAGCTACGGCGGCAGACGCACCGGCCACCGAAGATAAAGCGCCCGAGGCGATGATGCGCAAAAAGGACCTGGTGGATCGGGTTGTCGAAGCGTCGGGCATGAAGAAGAAAGACGTGAAGCCCGCGGTCGAGGCTGCCCTGGTCGAGCTGGGCAAGGCACTGGCTGCTGGTGAAACCCTGAACCTGCACCCGTTTGGCAAGCTGAAGATCACCCGCCGCAAGGAACTGCCGGATGGCGAGGCCCTGACCGCGCGCATCCGCCGTTCAAACCGCCTGGCCGGTGACGAAACCGCCCTTGCGGACAGCGACGGGGACAGCTAATACACCCGCCACGGGTGATTAGCTCAGTGGTAGAGCGCTTCGTTCACATCGAAGATGTCAGGAGTTCAAATCTCTTATCACCCACCATGATTTCGAGGCGCGTCCGAACCGGGCGCGCTTTTGTCATTGGGGCGCAGCGACGCGGAACCAGCGTTGGATGCGGGTCAGCGGATCGCGCGGGGTGCTGGGCGCGCAGGTTTCACATTGCGGAAACAGGATCGGTTGCAGGGCGGTGCGGCGGATCATCGGGGTTCTCCTACCGCTGGTCGGCGGGATTGGCGCGATCAACCGGCAACAGGCCGATATCGCGTGCAATATGCGGGTCGGTCACGCCGGGTCCGTTGCGGCGTGGGGACGGGCGCAGGGCGGCTTGCAGAAGGCTGTGAAAGAGGGGGGCGTGCATTGGGTGTCTCCGGCTTGTCGAATCGTTTGATGGGGTGCAATGTAATTCCTCAAGTTCACTTGAGGGCAAGCCATGGCGACCAGAAAAATGACATCCGATCTGACGGTGGGCGAAATGGCCGCCCGGTCCGGCGTTGCCGTGTCGGCACTGCATTTCTACGAGGCTGAGGGGTTGATCCAAAGCTGGCGCACCCCGGCCAACCACCGTCGTTACGACCGGCGCGAGTTGCGTCGGGTGGCGATCATCAAGGTGGCGCAGACATTGGGCGTGCCGCTGGCCGAAGTGCGCGAGGTGCTGGACGCGCTGCCGCGCGACAGGCCGATCTCGGCGGCGCAATGGAACGCGGCGGGGCAGGTGTGGCACAACCGGCTGACAGCGCAGATCGAGGCGCTGACCGCGCTGCGTGACCAGATGGGCAGTTGCATCGGGTGTGGCTGTCTGAGCCTTGAAAACTGCCCGCTCTACAATCCCGAAGACATTGCCGGGCGCGACGGCCCCGGGCCGCGCAGGTGGACCCGTGCAAAAGAATGATACGAAAAGATGAATTTGTGGCTTGAACCCCCCGGCAACCTTGGTTTAGAACGCGCGTCATCGGGTCGTTAGCTCAGTTGGTAGAGCGCTTCGTTTACACCGAAGATGTCGGGAGTTCGAGCCTCTCACGACCCACCATTCCCCCTTTTTAAATCGGCGATTGCGGCCCTGTCGGGGCGCTGCGCGAGACGTCGGCAAAATTTTCTGCGGTCTGAATGGACCAGGCCCGCGCCATGGGCTAACAATCACGCGTACCGGTTGTTTGCGCCCACCAAGCCCGGTTCGGAATTGATGCCTTTCAGGCCGATCTGTTTACACAAGCAGGGTGCGCGCGCGCATCCGTGGGAGAAGAATTTTGGCACGCATAGTTGTGATTGGTGGCAGTGGCCACGTTGGGGGATACCTCGTTCCGCACCTTGTTGAGGGTGGGCACGACGTGGTGAATGTAACGCGCGGCCAGCAGGCGCCGTATCGCGGACACAGCGCCTGGGCGCAGGTCCAGCAGGTGACGCTGGACCGCGAGGTCGAAGAAGCCGCCGGGACATTTGGCGCCAAGATTGCGGATCTGGGCGGAGAGATCGTGATCGACATGATCTGTTTCACGCTGGACAGCGCCAAGCACATTGTCGAAAGCCTGCAAGGGCGCGTCAGCCATTTCCTGCACACGGGCACGATCTGGGTGCACGGGCACAGCCTGTCGACCCCAACCAGGGAAGCCGATCCCCGCGCGCCTTACGGTGAATATGGCGTTCAGAAAAGCCTGATCGAGGACTACCTGTTGCTGCATGCCCGCCGGACCGGGTTTCCGGCCACCGTTGTGCGCCCCGGCCACATTGTCGGGCCGGGTTGGGAGCCTTTGAACCCGCTGGGCAACTTCAACGTCGGGGCCTTCGGCACCATTGCGCGCGGCGCGCGGTTGGTCCTGCCTAACCTCGGTTTAGAGACGGTGCATCACGTGCATGCCGAGGACGTCGCACAGGTCTTTTGGCGGTCGATAGATCGGCCGAGCGCTTCGATTGGTGAGCAATTCAACGCCGTGTCGGAACAGGCCGTGACGCTGCGCGGGTTCGCCGAGGCGATGTATCGCTGGCATGGGCACATGCCGGACCTGGGCTTTGCACCGTTCGATGAATGGGCCAAGGAGCACTCTGCCGCGGATGCCGATGCAACGCTGGAGCATATCGGCCGCAGCCCGTGCCATTCCATCGGCAAGGCCCGCGACTTGCTGGGATACCATCCGCGCCACACAAGCCTGCAAGCCATTCAAGAGGCCGTCACATGGTTGATGCAGCAAGGTGTGATCGAAACCTGATCAATGGTGGGGTGGTGTTTTACCACCCCACTGTTTTGCAATGTGGCGACCCCGAAACCGGTCAGCTTTCTTCATAGCCTTGCGGGTTGGCGGATTGCCAAGCCCAGGTATCGGCGCACATGGCGTTCACGTCGTATTGAGCCGTCCAGTTCAGCAGTTTTGCCGCCTTGGTGGCATCGGCAAGGCTGATCGCGACGTCGCCGGCGCGCCGTCCCACGGCGTTCCACGGGATATCTCTGCCCGAGGCGGCCTGAAACGCGGCCACCATCTCCAGCACGGTCACCCCGCCGCCGGTGCCCACATTGATCGGCTCGCAACCGGTGTTTTCCATGCAATAGGGCAGGGCGGCCAGATGCGCGCGCGCCAGGTCGACCACGTGGATATAGTCGCGCTCGCCCGAACCGTCGCGGGTGTCGTAATCGGTGCCAAACACCTGCAGCGCATCGCGCCGGCCCACTGCGACCTGCGCAATGAACGGCATCAGGTTGTTGGGGATGTCGTTGGGATCCTCGCCGATCTGACCCGAGGCATGGGCGCCCACCGGGTTGAAATACCGCAGCAAAACGGCGCTGGCGTCAGGCCGCGCCGCGCACCAGTCGCCGATCATCTCTTCGATCATCAGCTTTGACCGGCCATAGGGGTTGGTGGGCGCCAGCGGGTGCGCCTCGTCGAAAGGCAGGTATTTCGGCACGCCATACACCGTGGCCGAGGACGAGAACACGATGCGCTGGCAGCCCGCGGCCTCCATCGCGTGCAACAACGCGACCGAGCCCTGCACGTTGTTCTCGTAATACATCAGGGGTTTGGCGGTGGATTCCCCCACCGCCTTGAGACCCGCCAGGTGGATCACCACGTCGGGTGCGAATTGGGTCATGGCGTCGGTCAGGGCGGCACCATCGCGGATATCGCCCTCGACCACTTCAAAGTCGCGATTTGTGATGCGGCGCACGCGAGCGGGCGCGGCGGGCGACGCGTTCGAGAAATTGTCGAACAGGCAGGCCTCGTGCCCTTCGGCCAAAAGTTCGGTCAGGATGTGTGAGCCGATGTAACCGGCGCCACCGGTCAGAAAGACTTTCATATGGAGAATCCAGGAAAACAGTGAATTAGAGCGGCAACAGGACAGGCCACGCATGCAGATGCCTGCGGTGCTGGAAGCACAGAGTTTAGGGCACTGGTGGTGAACATGGAATCCCGTGGTAAACCCGCGAACGGTAACACCCTTTTGAATACGGATTTTGGTCGCGAAACCAAGTGCGACGAAGTTCGGAAGATAAGTCTGTGCATGGATGTCGCGTTATAGCGACATTTGCCCAACAATTGTGCGGCGATATCACGCCTCGTACATTTGACCTTTGGGAGGGCGGTCTCTATGCTGGTCGCCATGATCGAGTAATCGAATACGCAGGCGCCCTTAGCGCCCCGTAGACCGGAGGCCGGCCTAGCAGCCCGGGCCCCAGATCAAATCCAACAAGGGAAAACGATGATCAAGAAAACCGCGATAGCCGCAGCCGTATTAACAACATTTTCCGTCGCAGGGGCCGCGCATGCGGATTGCGGCGAAGTTTCGATTACCGAGATGAACTGGGCCTCCAGCGCCGTGGTCACCTCGGTCGCCAAGTTCCTGATGGAGCAGGGCTATGGCTGCACCGTGGCAACGGTGCCGTCGTCGACCGTTCCGGCACTGGTTTCGGTGGCCGAAACCGGCACGCCCGACATTGTGACCGAGCTGTGGACCAATGGCGCCCCGGCTTATGGCGAGCTGTCGGATGCGGGCAAGATCACAACCGTGGCTGACGTTTTGTCGGATGGCGGCGTTGAGGGCTGGTGGGTGCCGAAATACCTGGTGGACGCGCATCCCGAACTGGCCACGATGGAAGGTGTTCTGGCCAACAAAGACCTGCTGGGTGGTCGGTTCCACAATTGCCCCGAAGGCTGGGCCTGCAAGAACACCAATGGCGATCTGGCCAACCTGTTTGGCCTGCCAGATGCGGGTTTCGAGATCTTCCAGCACGGGTCGGGTGAAACGCTGGCGGCCTCGATCGCGGCTGCGTTTGAGAACGAAGAGCCGTGGCTGGGTTACTACTGGGCGCCGACGGCGATCCTGGGCAAATACCCGATGGTCGCCGTTGATTTCGGCGTGCCGTATAACGAAGAGGCTTTCCTGTGTGCCGCCGATGGCGATTGCACCGCGACCGAGCCGTCGGCCTTTCCGATTGGTCCGGTTAAGACCATCGTGACCACCGACTTTGCCGACCGTTACCCCGAATTGGCCGAGCTGATGGGCAACGTGGCCTTCACCAACACTCAGATGGGCGAAATCCTGGCATGGAAAGACGCCAACAACGCCACCAACGAAGAGGCGGCGGTGTTCTTCCTGACCAATTATCCCGATGTGTGGGCCGATTGGCTGAGCGATGAGGCCAAGGCCAAGCTGGCGGCGCTGCTGTAATCCACTGAAATTTGAGAGGGCGCCCAATGAGGCGCCCTTTTCATATCCGTCCGGACGCAAGAAAAATGAAATCGGGGAACAAATGGCGAATTACGAAAGCGCGCTGAACGCGCTGGGTCTTGAGGAATGGTGCAGTTCAGAGGCCAATGACGGCCCGGTCACCATGGCAGAGTTGCTGGCACGGGCCGGTGCAGAGAAAGAGACCTCGGCCTGGGACATTCCGTTTCCCTCGCTGGATACGCTGAACAAGGCTTGCCCGCCGATCCCGCGCGCGCGCGATATGACGGACGGGGTGGAGCAGGCGTTTATCGACATCAAGAACCCGCTCAAGGCCGTGCTGGACCCGCTGACTGAACCGCTCAGCTGGGCGCTGGACGGCTCATTGGCCTTGTTCCAGGCGCTGCCTTGGTATGTTCTGATCCCGTTGCTGCTGTTGCTGGTTTGGGCCGTCACGCGGTCGGGGCGGTTGGTCGGCTTTGTGGCTGTGTCGTTCTTGTTCCTGTCATTCGTTGACCTCTATGTACCGGCCATCCAAACGCTTTCGATTATCTTTGTCTGTACGGCGATATCGGTGTTGCTGGGCGTGCCCATCGGCATCCTGATGGCGCGATCCAACACGTTGCAGCGGATCCTTGTGCCGGTTCTGGATATGCTGCAAACGCTGCCGACATTCGTCTACCTGATCCCGCTGATCTATCTGTTCAGCGTGACGGAATCGAAGCTTTATGGCATTGCGATCATCCTTTACGCCGTTGTGCCGGTTGTGCGTCTGACCAATCTGGGCATTCGCCTGGTGGATCGCGACGTGATCGAGGCCGCCGATGCCTTTGGCATGACCGCGCGGCAGAAACTGCTGGGCGTGCAAATCCCGCTGGCGCTGCCCAACATCATGGCGGGCGTCAACCAGACCATCATGATGAGCCTTGCAATGGTGGTGATTGCCTCGCTGGTATCAGCGCCGGGGCTGGGCGTGCTGGTCTTGCAGGGCATTCGCGAGCTGGAACTGGGCGTGGGTCTGGTCTCGGGCTTTGCCATCGTGTTGCTGGCCATCATCCTGGACCGGGTGACCAAGGCATCGCTGGCCCGCATCAACACCACGCAGTCGCATTAAGGAGGGCCCGGAAATGAGCGATATCAAGGTCTCGATTCAGGGTCTTTATAAGATCTTCGGTGATAACCCCGACACCGCCATGCAGCATGTGGCCGACGGGATGGACAAGGCGACGCTGCTGGACGAGCACGGCCATGTGCTGGGCCTGCAGGACATCAATGTGGACATGCGCGCAGGCGAGGTGACGGTGATCATGGGGCTGTCAGGGTCGGGCAAGTCGACGCTGATCCGCCATATCAACCGCCTGATCGACCCGACGGCGGGCAAAGTGCTGATCGACGGTGAAAACGTGCTGGATTACGACGCCGCGCAGCTGCGCGAGATGCGCCAGCGCCGCATGTCGATGGTATTTCAGAAATTCGCCCTGCTGCCGCATCGCACGGTTTTGCAGAATGCCGGGATGTCGCCGCGCATTCGCGGGGAAGAGGCCGAGGCCATCGAGAAGGCCGCGCAGAAATGGTTGGAGCGCGTCGGTCTGGCCGGGTTCGAAGACAGCTATCCGCATCAATTGTCGGGCGGTATGCAGCAACGTGTGGGGCTGGCGCGGGCGCTGGCCTCGGACAGCGACATCATGCTGATGGACGAGGCGTTTTCGGCCCTTGACCCGCTGATCCGGTCCGACATGCAGGATCTGCTGCTGGAGCTTCAGAAGGATCTGCACAAGACCATCATCTTTATCACTCATGACCTGGACGAGGCGCTGAAACTGGCCGATCACCTGGTGATCCTGAAAGACGGGTATGTGGTGCAGCAGGGCGAGCCGCAGCATATCCTGCTGAACCCCAATGACCCGTATATCGAGGATTTTGTATCGGACATTAACCGCGCGCGGGTTTTGCGCGTCCGCTCGGTGATGAAGCCGGTGAACGGCTATGCCGACTTTGCCGGTGTGGTTGATGCCGATGATACACTGGAAAACCTGATCGAGCTGTCCGAAGGCGACACGACGCGCCGCTATCTGGTGCAGCGCGACGGCGACGATGTTGGCGTTCTGGACATGAAGGCACTGGTGCGGGCCCTTGTGCCACAGCATACTGCGGATCGGGGATCAATACGCTAAGGGGTCCGAGTTAAAAACTCTTTCCAATTTGTCCTACAATACTATAACCTGAATTGACTAGGCGATTCCGGGCCCGCAAGGCCCGACGCCTCCATCGGTTTGGGAGGGCAGGATGGACCATATGGCCAATATGTACGGTCCGCATCTGGAGGTGCGCGATCCGGCGTTTCGGGCGCTGTGCCTGGCCAATTGCCACATGGAAAAGCTGTGGGATGGCGGGCGCTGGACCGAGGGGCCGGTGTATTTCGGCGACGGGCGGTACTTGCTGTTCTCGGATATTCCGAACAACCGGATCATCCGGTTTGACGAGACCGACAATTCCACATCGGTCTGGCGGTCACCATCGCGCAATTCCAACGGTCAGACCCGCGACCGGCAGGGGCGGCTGATCAGCTGCGAGCATTCCGGCCGGCAGGTCACGCGCACGGAATATGACGGGCAGATCACCGTTCTGGCCAGCCATTTTGACGGCAAGCGGCTGAACTCGCCCAACGACGTGGTGGTGTCATCCGACGGCGCGGTGTGGTTCACCGACCCGACCTATGGCATCGATGGCGAGTACGAGGGCGACCACGCGATCAGCGAGATCGGTGGCAGCCACCTGTACCGGATCGACCCGCAAACCGGCGCGGTCGAGGTTGCCTGCGACGACTTCGTCAAACCCAACGGGCTGGCCTTTTCGGCCGACGAAAGCAGCCTTTATGTCTCGGACACCGGCGCCACGCATGTGCCCGACGGCCCGCGCCATATCCGCCGCTTTGACGTGGCCAATGGCAAGCTGAGCGGGGGCGAGGTGTTCTCGGTCTGCGACGCGGGGCTTTATGACGGGTTCCGGCTTGATGTGCAGGGCAATATCTGGGCCTCGGCCGCGGATGGGGTGCATTGCATCACCCCGGATGGCGCGCTGATCGGCAAGGTTCTGGTCAACGAGACCGTATCGAATGTCTGTTTCGGCGGACCCAAGCGCAACCGGCTTTACATCACCGCCACGCGGTCGATGTGGGGCGTCTATATGGGTGTGCAGGGGCTGCCTTATTTCTGAGTGATTACAAGTACATAAACTCATCTTGACGGTTTAGGGAGGACGACATGTTCAAGATCACAACGGCGCTGGGAACAGCGCTTCTGGCCCTGGGTGGGCTGACGCAGGCTGTATCGGCCGAGACCTATCGGCCCGAATGCTTTGCGCCCGAGCCTGGCACATCGACCATTCAATACGACGCCAAGGACGGCCCTTATAAGCTGGCTTTTGTGAACGGATTTGCCGGCAATGACTGGCGCGTTCAGGCAATCCAATCGGCCAAAGCCTGGGCCGCGCGCCCCGAAAATGCGGGCAAGATCGAAGAGTTCAAAGTGGTCTCGGTTGGCAATGACGCCACCGCGCAGATCGCCGCCATCGATAACTTCATCGCTGCAGGCTATGACGGGATCACCTTCATCGCTGTGAACCCGACCGCGTTCAAAGGCGTGATCAGCCGCGCAAAACGCGCCGGTACGGTTCTGGTGCCGTTCGACAATATCCTGGACACCGATCAGGTTGTGCAGGTGAACGAAAGCCAATTCGCACTGGAAGGGGCCAAGGTTGACGGGGTTCTGGACGCGCTGAAGGCGGCGGGCAAAGAGCCCAAGAAGATCCTCGAAGTGCGCGGGCTGCCGGGCAACTCGACCGACCGTGACCGCTCGATCGCTGTGCATAACGCGTTGGAGCCGCTGGGCGTTGAGATCGTGACCGTGGTGGGCAACTGGGACACCGGCACCAGCCAGAAGGTTGTGGCCGACGCGCTGGCCACCCATGGCGAGTTTGACGGCGTGATCAGCCAGCACGGCACCGCCGGCACCATCAACGCGCTGCTGGCCGCCGGTCACCCGACCATCCCGATCGGGGGTGACGGCGAAAACGGCGTGCGCCTGCTGATGAAGGAACACGGTATTCCGGGCGTGTCTGCCGTATATGCGCCGGCCATGTCGGCGGTGGCTTTGGAAGCCGCTGTTGCGCTGCTGGAAGGCAACGAGCTGCCGCAATCGGTGCATCTGCCGATCCCGACAGCCGTGACCGCGGATTTTGTTGATGGCGAGAACATGTTCACCAGCCTGCCGAAATCCTTCAACCTGGGTGTTGGCTATCCCGAATGCTTCGAGGTGTTCACCCCTGAAGAGCTGATGGGCCAGTCGCCCGACAACCAGTAAGCCAACTATCGGCGCGCGCGGGGGCATCCGCGCGCGCTGATTTTAACGGGACAGGGCAAGATGAGCGCATTTGTCGCCATGAAGGGCGTGTCGAAACTCTATGGCGCGACCAAGGCGTTGACGGGCGTGGATTTTGCCTGCGAGCCGGGGCAGATCCACGCGGTTCTGGGTGAAAACGGGGCCGGAAAATCCACATTGATGAAGCTGATGTCGGGGGTGATCCAACCCACCGAAGGCGTGATCGAACTGAACGGCACGCCCGTCACCTTGCCCAGCCCGCGCGCGGCGCAGGCGGCGGGCATTGTGTGCATGTTTCAGGAATTGTCGCTGGCTGCGGATCTGAGCGTGGGTGAAAACATCCTTTTGGGGGCACCGGGCACCGGGTGGGGCTTTTTGCCCCGCGGACGGCTGGCGCGGGCGCGCAAACTGCTGGACCGGATCGGCGGCGAAGCGATCGCGCTGGGCGCGCGGATCGAGGCGCTGACCCTTGGCGAACGCCAGCAGGTCGAGATCGTGAAGGCGCTGATGCGGGCGCCGAAACTGCTGATTTTGGACGAGGCGACCTCGGCCCTGACCAGTACCATTGTGGACAAGGTGTTCGACGTGCTGCGCGAATTGAAGGCGCAGGGCGTGGCGATCCTGTTCATCAGCCACCGGTTTCACGAGGTTGAGGCAATAGCCGACCGTGTGTCGGTGTTCCGCTCGGGCCAGCATATCGACAGCTTTGCCGCCGGCAGCCGCAGCCAGGCGCAGATCATCGACCTGATGATTGGTCAGCCGATGGACGAGCTGTTCCCGCCGCGCAACGCAGGCGATATCGGCGACGAGGTGTTGAAGGTCGAGGGGCTGCGCCTGCCGGGCGGGTTCGAAGACATCAACCTGACCGCGCGCCATGGCGAGATTGTCGGCATCGGCGGGCTGGACGGGCAGGGGCAGGGTAAGTTCCTGCAGGCGCTGTTTGGCATCATGAAAGGCGTTCAGGGCCGGATCGAGGTGAACGGGGTGCCGCGCAGCATCACCTCGCCCCGCGATGCGGCGTCTGCCGGTATTGCCTTTGTGCCCGAGGATCGCAAGACCGAAGGGCTGATCCCGAATATGAGCATTGGCGAGAACCTGCAGCTTTCGGCGCTGAGCCGGTTTCGCGGCGGTTTGATCGGGCGCGGCAATGGTATTGATCCGGCCGCCTATGACGCGCTGATTGCTGAGCTGGAACTGAAATTCGCCGGGCTGGACGCGCCGGTCAGCAGCTTGTCGGGCGGCAACCAGCAGAAGGTGGCGTTGATCAAATGGCTGGCTCTGGCGCCGGATTGCCTGCTGTTGCTGGACCCCACGCGGGGGATCGACGTGAAGACCAAGGCGCAGATTTACCGCCTGATGCGGCGGTTGTCGGCGCAGGGGATGGCGGTGGTGCTGTTGTCGACCGATTACGACGAGCTGGTGAACCTGTGCGACCGGGTGCTGGTGTTTTACAACGGGCAGATCGCGCGCAGCCTGTCGGGCGACGCCCTGACGCCCGAGGCGGTGGTGGCCGCGTCCATGGGGGTGGCCGATGCTGCGTGATTACCTGAAAAACAACCGGCGCGAGGTTTTGGCCATCGCGTTTTTCCTGCTGGCCTTTGTGGCCTATCTGTCCACCCATCCGCGCGGCGTGTCGACCTATGTGCTGACGATCTGGGCCAACCAGGCCACGGTTCTGGCGCTGGTGGCGATGGCGCAGTTCTTTGCGGTGGTGGTGCGCGGGCTGGATCTGTCGGTGGGGGCGGTGATGGCGCTGTCGAACACGCTGGCCAGCCACGTGGTGACCGGATCGGGGGGCGAGGTGGCGGGTGGCTCGATCCTGGTGCTGGCGGTGGCGACGGGGTGTGGGCTGATCAACGGGGCGATCATCGTCTATGGCCGCATCCAGCCGATTGTGGCGACGCTGGCGACGGGCTCGGTCTTTACCGGTATCGCGCTGTTGCTGCGACCAACACCGGGGGGCGATATCGACGCCACGCTGGCCGATGCGATGACCTATGACGTGGCGGGGGTGCCCACGGCGCTGATCCTGCTGGGCGGTATCCTGTTGGCGATCCACATCCCGTTCCGGCGCACCGGGCTGGGCGTGGCGATGTATGCCATCGGGTCAAACGAGGCCGGGGCGGTGCAATCTGGCGTACGCGTGGATGCCACGCGCCTGACGGCCTATGCGGCGGCGGGGCTGTTTGCGGGGCTTGCGGGCAGTTTCGTGGGCTATGTCACCTTTTCGGGCGATGCCAATATCGGGCCCAGCTATACGCTGAACTCGCTGGCCGCTGTGGTGTTGGGGGGCGTGTTGCTGCGCGGGGGCGCGGGCACGTTGCTGGGCGCGGTTGTGGGGGCGTTCATCCTGCGCACGATCTCGGCATTGATGTTCTTTTCCGGGCTGCCGCCGCTGGCGCAGCCGTTCTTTGAGGGCCTGATCCTGGCCATTGCCATCGCGCTGGGCGGCGCGGATGTGTTCCGATTGCGCAACAAGCTGGAGGTGTTGGAGCGATGATGGGGTTTGCCAAACGCCATGCCGATCCCCTGATCCCGCTGATCGGCTGTGTGCTGCTGATCGGATTCGGCGCGCTGTTCTTTCCAAAGTTCCTGACCGCCACCTATCTGCTGCAACAGGTGCAGATTGCCGCCTTTCTGGGCGTGATCGCGACCGGTGCGATGGTGGTGATCCTGCTGGGCCAGATCGACCTGTCGATCCCGTGGACGCTGGGCGGGGCGGCGATAATCTCCACCGCGATGGCGGCCAGCGGCCACACGGCGCTGGAGGTTCTGGCGATCCCGGCGGGGTTGGGCTTTGGCCTGCTGGTTGGCGTGATCAACGGCGTCGGCGTGGCGGTGTTCCGCATCCCGGCGATGGTCTGGACATTGTCGGTGAACGCGATGCTGCTGGGACTGGCGGTGATCAACACCGGCGGGTTCAACCCCAAGGGCGAGGCGTCGGGGCTGATGATCGCGGTGGCCACCAAGACAACGTTGGGCATACCCAACGCGGCGCTGCTGTGGCTGGCCTATGGGGCGGGGGTCTTGTGGCTGTTCCGGCGTACCACGTTCGGGCGGGCGCTGTTTGCCATCGGCAATTCGGAAAAGGCCAGCTTTCTGTCGGGTGTGAATACCACGCGGGTGATCTTTGCGGCCTTCGCGCTGGCGGGGTTCAGTTCGGCGCTGGGTGGGTTGCTGTTGGCGGGCTATGCCAACCAGGCGTATCAGTCGATGGGTGACCCGTATCTGCTGCCAGCGATTGCGGCGGTGGTGATCGGGGGCACGTCGATCCTTGGCGGGCGGGGCAGCTATGCGGGCACGGTGGCGGGCACGCTGTTCGTGACGCTGCTGACCTCGGTCCTGTCGGTGTTCCAGATCGACCCGGCGTGGCGGCAGATCCTGTTCGGCGCCATCATCGTGGCGATGCTTTTGACGCAAAGACGGCGCATCATGTGACACGCGGGCTTGCGCGGATGTGAAAGGCCGGATTACTATGTGATCCAGTAATTCACTAATCGGTCAGGTCCGCGCATGTCTGTTAAAATTGCAACCACGGCGTTGAAAGCGTTCAACGTGTTGGAATATGTGGCCGAAAGCGAAGCGGATGTTTCGGCCAGCGACGTTGCCGGGGGCACCGGGTTTGATCGCGCCACGTGCTATCGTCTTTTGATGACGCTGAACGAGGCCGGGTACGTCCAACTGGACCCGGCCAATCGCCGCTTTTCGCTTAGCTACAAGGTGGTCTCGCTGGCCCGGCATATCCTGCAGGAAGACCGCGAGATCGAGACGGTGCGCGACGTGATGCGCCAGATTGCCCGCGAAACCACCGAGGGCTGCCACTATTCCGTGCTGGATGGCGACTATTCCGTGATCACCTTGCGGGAAAGGGGCAAACAGGTGGTGACGGTTGATTTCGCCGTCGGCGAACGGGCCGAGCTTTATACAACAGCCGGTGGCAAGGCGATGCTGGCCTTTCAGGACATCCGCGAGATCCAGCGCTATCTGGCGGGCACAATGAAAAGCAAAACCGCCCACACCATTGTCGAGCCGCAGACCTTGCGGCAGGAGCTGATCTCGATCCGCTCGCACGGGGTGGCCTATGACAACGAGGAACTGATGGCGGGCCTGCGCTGCGTCGCTGCCCCGGTGTTCGAGGCCGACGGTACCGTGCGGTCCACCATCGCCCTGTCGGGCCCGGTCAGCCGCTATACCGACACCCGAATCGCCGAGCTGGAAAAGGTGCTGCGGGCCGGCGCGCGCGAGCTGACACGCCGTCGTGGCGGCCCGGAATGGTCCGTTTGAGGTTATATAGTGAACACGTTGTCATCATGCAAACACGTAACACCCCGCAAACGCCGTGTTCGCATGTTTAACCGCGGATTTCGGAAGGCAGTTCGGATTGGCCTTTGTCCAACAACCTGACTTCCCTACCGTTAATGACAGGCGACGGAGGGGTCGCCCCTGCGTTTTCTTGGGAGGAAAGCATGAAAATGACGAAACTGAGTGTAATGGCCCTGGCCGCTGTGGCGGGCTTCACAACGGCTGCAACGGCTGAAACCAAAGTGGCACTGGTCCCCGGTGGCCCGCACCCGTTCTTTGCCAACTGGGAAGGTGGCGGTGTGGATGCCGTTTCCGACTTTGGCGTGGCTGCATCTGACTATCGTGTTCCGCAAGAGTGGAAGCTCGACATGCAGAACAAGATGCTGGAAAGCCTGGTCAGCCAGGGCTACAACGCATTCGCCGTATTCCCCGGCGATGCAAACGGCACCAACGCCATGGTGTCCGAGCTGAAGGACTTTGGCGCACCGACCGTATCGATCGCCGGCTGCACACAGTCGCCCAGCCCGGTAGAATTCTGCCTGGCCACCGACGTGTACAAATCGGCCTATATGGGCACGATGGCCCTGATCGAGGCGATGGGTGACGAAGGCAAGATCGTGCACGAAACCTCGCTGCTGATCGACCCGAACACCCAGCTGCGTGTTGCCGCGGTTGAGCAGGCGATTGCCGACGCTCAGGCTGATGGCAAAAAGGTCGAGCTGTACCAGCACCTGACCGACGTGGACGACCAGGAAAAGGCCGACCAGAAAATCAACGCTCTGCTGGCTGGTAAAGCCCACGAGTTTGACGGCCTGGTATCGACCGCATGGGTGGCTTCGGTTGTGACCTCGAAAGCGCTGCGCGCCTCGAACAACGAAGACCTGAAGTTCATCGCGATCGACCACGACAAGATCGTTCTGGATGCCATCCGTGATGGCGTGATCCAGGGCACGATGCTGCAGAACCCGCATGGTCAGGCCTATATCGCCACCTATGCGCTGGACAAACTGCTGAACGGCTGCTCGATCAAGGCAGACGCCCCGTTCACGCCGACCCCGCAGCACGAAACCTTCATCGACAGCGGCACCATGCTGGTTACCAAAGACAATATCGGTAACTGGGAAGCTGAAATGAAGGCGGTCACTGACGAGATTATGGCCACGTTCGACGAGAAATTCCTCGACTGCGCAAGCTAACGCCATGATCCGCGAAGCCCCGGCTCCTTGTTCTCCCCGTTCGGGGCTTCGCACCACTTAATTCTGCAGGAATGTCAAAAATGACAGCCACCCAACTGGAAACGGACATGTCCCCGCCCGATCGGCGGGGTGCCGCGTTCAAAGACATGCTCTCGCGCCTTGCGAAATCGGCCGGACTGGCCTTGGTCGTGGGCCTTTTGATCTTTGTCTTCGTGAACTGGGCCGATGGTTTCACTGGTAAATTCAACCTGTTCAACCTGACGCGCAACCTGAGCGTTGCGGCTGTGGTTGGCTTTGGCATGATGGTTGTTCTGGCTCTGGGTCACATGAACCTTGCGCTGGGATCAACGGCGTTGGCGTCGGTTATGATCATGGGCTGGGTTATGAAGGTTGCCGCCTTGCCGGTGCCCGTGGCGGTGGGCTGCGGCTTGGCCGTTGGCACGTTTCTGGGGCTGATCAACGGCTGGCTGATCGTCAAGACCAAGCTGCATTCCTTTATTATCACGCTGGCGACGGCATCGATGTTTCTGGGCGCGGTGCTGATCGTGTTCCGCGCCGGGCCGATCAGCGACCTGCCGCGCGAGTTTACCGGCATTTCGAAGACCCGCTATTTCGGCTGGGTGTCCGGGATGTTGTTGATCACGGCCGTGACGGGCGTTGTGCTGGGCGTGATGTACAAATTCACCACGCTGGGCCGCCAGATGCTGGCCACTGGCGCCAACGCGGATGCGGCCGAGCTGTCGGGTATTCCGGTCAACCGCGCGATCTTGATTGCGCACGGGCTGTCGGGCTTTCTGGCCGCACTTGCGGGTGTGATGTTCACGGCGCGGCAGGGATCGGCGTTGCTGTCGACGGGCGAAGACTGGCTGCTGGCCTCGTTCCTGGCGCCGCTTTTGGGCGGCACGTTGCTGGCGGGCGGCTATGTGTCGGTGCTGGGCGCGTTTCTGGGCGCGATGCTGGTGGGCATTCTGCAAAACGGGCTGGTGCTGATCGGGGTGCCGGATTTCTGGGTGGAGTTCGTGCTGGGCCTGACCCTGCTGGCCACCGTTTCCTTGGACAGGCTGCGCGAGGTGATCTCGGCGCGCCGCGGGAACTAGAACAATGAAAAAGCAATCACTTACACAACGTTTTCTGGCGGCGGAATGGTCGTCGCTGCTGATCGTGGCGCTGATCATGATGGCGATCATGACGATCATCACCCCGCGCTTTCTGAACTTTGACAACCAGGCGATCCTGACGCGCAGCCTTGCGCCGCTGTTGATCGTGGCCTTCGCGCAGGCGATCGTGATCGGCATTGGCCAGATGAACCTGGCTGTGGGGGCCATCGGCGGCATGGTCGCGGTGTTCTTTGGCGGCATGATGGAGGTCTGGGGCCTGCCCATTCCGGTGGCCATCGGCATCGGGTTGCTGTGCGGGCTGGCGGCCGGGGTGCTGAACGGGGCGGTGATCGCCTATTCGGGCATCAACGGCTTTATCGTGACGCTGGCGACGCTGTCGATTTTCAAGGGTCTGAACCTGGGCGTAACCAAATCGATCCCGTTTTATGAAATGCCGCAGGCGCTGCAATGGTTTGGCGAGGCGCGCGTGGGCCCGTTTGCGATGATCCTGATCGTGCCGGTGATCTGCGTTGTCGCGCTGGCGTGGTTTCTGAAATACAGCCTGGCCGGGCGGCAGATTTTGGCGGTGGGCGGCAATGCCCACGCGGCGGGTCTGGCGGGCATCTCGGTCAACCGGGTGACGATCATGGCGCATGCGATCTCGGGCGCGTTGGCCGGGATCGCGGGCATGTTGTCGGTGGCGCGTCTGGGGGTGGGGCAGCCCACCATTGGCGGCGACTGGCTGCTGGCCTCGTTCGCGGCGCCGGTGATCGGCGGGGCGATCCTGCTGGGCGGGCATATCCCGGTAATCGGCACCATTCTGGGTGTGCTGGTGATCATCCTGATCGAGAACCTGTTGGTCCTTTACGGCGTTGATCCGCAATATAACGAGTTCTTCGTGGGCGCGCTGATCCTGTTGGCCGTTGGCTTTAACCATTGGCGCAGCCTGCGGGCCGAGGCCGCCTATAAGCTGCAGGAGGGCCAGGCATGAGCACCCCCGCCATCAAGATCGAACACGCCACCAAACGGTTTCCGGGTGTTCTGGCACTGGACGATGCGCATCTGGAATTGCGTCCGGGCGAGATTCACGCCCTGTTGGGTGAAAACGGTGCCGGCAAGTCGACGCTGATCAAGATCATCACCGGCGTGCATGAACCGACCGAGGGCACGGTTTATGTCGACGGGCAGCCGACCGTGTTCAAGTCACCCCATGACGCCATGGGCGCGGGCATCGGCGCGGTGCACCAGGAACGCAACCTGATCCCGCGGTTCTCGGTGGCCGAGAACATCATGCTGGAGGCCACGCCAACCCGCGCGGGGCAGGTGGATTACCCCGAAATGCGCAGGCAAGCGCAGCATTGGCTGGCCGAGCTGGATCTGGACATTGACCCCGACCTGCCGGTGCACCGTTTGTCGGTGGCGCAGATGCAGCTGTTGGAAATTGCCCGTGCGCTGTCGCTGGAAAGCAAGATCCTGCTGTTGGACGAGCCCACCGCCAGTATCACCGATCACGAGGTTCAGGTGCTGTTCACCTTCCTGCGCAAGCTGAAGGAAAAGGGCGTTGCGATCCTTTTTGTCAGTCACAAGCTGGAAGAGGTGTTCGAGATTTGCGACCGGGTGACCGTGCTGCGCGACGGGCGCAATGCCTGCGCCAGCGTGCCGATCGAAGAGCTGAACCGCGACCGCGTAGTGGCCCATATGGTGGGCCGTGAAAACGCGCTGTCGGATCTGGGTCACCGCGCCGAGGTGGATGCGCCGGTCAAGCTGGAACTGAAAGACGTGTCCACCGTGGCGGGCCATAAAGACATCAATTTCACCGCTCGTAAGGGTGAAGTGCTGGGGTTTTATGGCCTTGTGGGGGCCGGGCGGTCGGAACTGGCGCGCGCGCTGATCGGGGCGGACAAGATGTCGGGCGGTCAGGTGCTGATCGACGGGGTCGAGGCAAAGATCCCGAACGTACAGACGGCCCTGCGCAAGTACCGCATGGGCTATGTCAGCGAAGACCGCAAAGGTGACGGCCTGATCCTGGCGCATTCGGTGGCCGAAAACATCGGCGTGACCATCTGGCACAAGATCGCGCGTCTGGGCGGGTTCGTCAGCGATGCCATGCAACGCGCCGCCGTGGGCAGCTATGTGGACCGGTTGGAGGTGAAAACCCCGTCGCTGCGCCAGCGCTTGGGCAACCTGTCGGGTGGCAACCAGCAAAAGGTCTCGGTCGCCAAATGGCTGGCTGCGCAGACCGAGATCCTGATCATTGACGAGCCGACAGTCGGTGTGGACATCCGCACCAAGGGCTATCTGCACAAGCTGATCTGGGAAGTGGCCGACACGGGCGTGACCGTTCTGGTGATCAGTTCCGACATGCCCGAGATCGTGGCCGTCGCCGACCGTCTGATCGTGATGAACGAGATGGCCGTGGTCGCCGATTTGCCCAATACGCGCAATTACGACGAGATGAGCCCGCGCATCATGGATGCCATCGTGACCTCGTCTTCGGACTATAAGGAAAGCGCCTGAACCATGGCCGATCCGAACGAAAAGGTGGCCATTGGCAGCACCGGCGTGACGGTGACGCGGCTGGGCCTTGGCAGCACGCCCTTTGGCAACCTGCTGTCCGAGGTCAGCACGAAAAGCGCCGCAGAAGCCATTGAAACAGCGTGGGATTTGGGTATTCGCTACTACGATACCGCGCCGTTTTACGGCTATGGCCTGGCCGAGGAGCGGATCGGTGCAGGGCTGCGTACCCATGACCGTGCGGCGTTCACGTTGTCGTCGAAAGTGGGCCGCCTTGTGCGCCCGGGCAAACGCACCGCGCCCGACGAGGTGCAGCCCAATGGTGAGCCGTTTTATTACGCCAAGCCGGATATGATGCTGGTCAGCGACTATTCCTATGACGGCGCCATGCGGTCGATCGAGGAATCGCTGATCCGCCTGGGTCAGGACCGCATCGACATCGCCTATATCCACGACCCCGACCTGCATTTTGACGATGCGGTAAACGGGGCCTGCAAAGCGTTGGTGGAGCTGCGCGATCAGGGCGTGGTCAAGGCCATCGGCGCCGGCATGAACCAATGGGAGATGCTGGGCGATTTTCTGGACCACGTGGATTTCAACATTGTTCTGCTGGCGGGGCGCTATTCGTTGCTGGAACAACCGGCCTTGGCGTCGTTCCTGCCGAAATGCATGGAAACCGGCTGCCGGATTGCGCTGGGCGGGGTGTTCAACTCGGGCCTGTTGGCCGATCCGCGGGGCAACGCGACCTATAACTATCAACCCGCCGCGGCGGAGCTGGTGGATCGAGCGTTGAAGATCGAGGCGATCTGCAACGATCACAATGTACCGCTGAAGGCCGCCGCACTGCAATTCCCGCTGGGCCACCCGGCCATTGCCAGCGTTCTGATCGGCGTGCGCAGCGCCGCCGAGGTGATGGAAAACCACACGAACTTTCGCATAGAGATCCCCGCCGCCCTTTGGGAATCGTTGAAATCCGAGGGGCTGTTGGGCATGGATTGCCCTGTGCCTTCTGCGATTTGACCTACAACAGGATGATATGATGCCAAATGCTGCCACCCGCGTTGCCCTTGGAAATACCGGCCTGAAGGTCAGCCAACTGGCCCTTGGCACCGCGCCTTTGGGCAACCTTCTGGCCGAGATCCCCGAAGACCAGGCCGAGGCCGCCTTTGCCGCCGCGCTGGATGCCGGAATCAACTATATCGATACCGCGCCGTTCTATGGCTATGGCCTGGCCGAGGAGCGCGCGGGCCGTGCGCTGCAGGGCCGCAACCGGTCCGATTTCGTGATTTCCACCAAGGTGGGCCGCCTGATCCGCCCCGGCGAACGCTCGGGCGCCGAGGTGTTTGACGGCGGCAAGTCGTTTTACCTGGCCAAGCCCGGCATGATGACCCAGCGCGACTATTCCTATGACGGGGTGATGACCTCGCTAGACGAAAGCCTGACGCGGCTGGGCACCGATTACGTGGACCTGCTGCATATCCACGACCCCGATGATCACTTTGACGAGGCGGTTAAAGGCGCCTATCCGGCACTGGCCAAGCTGCGCGAAGAGGGCGTGATCAAAGGCGTGTCGGCCGGCATGAACCAGTGGGAGATGCTGTCGAACTTCATGGATCACGGCCATTGGGACGCGTTCCTGTTGGCCGGGCGCTATACGCTGCTGGATCAGACAGGCCTGCCCGAGCTGCTGCCCAAATGCGTGGACGCGGGCACCGCGATCATTGCGGGTGGGGTTTACAATTCCGGCCTGTTGGCCGATCCGCGCCCCGGCATCACCTATAACTACATGCCCGTGACCGAGGATATTCTGGCCCAGGCGCTGCGGATCAAAGCCGTGTGCGAGGCGCATGACGTGCCGCTGAAGGCCGCCGCGATCCAGTTCCCGCTGGCCCATCCGGCGGTGCCGACCATCCTGACCGGCGTGCGGTCAGCAGACGAATTTACCGAGAACCTTCAACTGTTTGAGACAGATATTCCCGATGCGCTATGGGGGGATTTGCGGGCCGAGGGCCTGTTGCCAGCCGACGCGCCAACCCCGGCTTAAGATCAAAAAGAGGACGCCATGAAGATCGACGCGCATCACCATTTCTGGAACCCGAACGAACGGGACTATTACTGGATGGGCGGGGAGGAACTGGCCTCGATCCGCCGGCCCATCGGTCCCGACGACATGGCGCCTTTGCTGGACAAGGCCGGGATCGGTGGCACGGTTTTGGTACAAACCATCCCATCGCTGGACGAAACCCGCGATTTCCTGCGTGTCGCGGCCGAGGTGCCGTTTGTGAAGGGCGTGGTTGGCTGGGTGGACCTGACCGACCCCAATGTGGGCGACACCATTGCCGCGTTGCAGGCGGGCCCGGGCGGGGCGTTCCTGAAGGGTATCCGCCATCAGGCGCATGACGAGGATGACAAGGGCTGGATGGCGCGCGCGGATGTGATCGAGGGCGTACGCGCCTGCGGGGCCGCCGGCCTGGTTCAGGATCTGCTGCCCAAAGAGCCCGAACTGCCGGCCTGCATCACCTGCGTGGATGCCTTGCCGGATGTGACGTTCGTGGTCGACCATATCGCCAAGCCGCGGATTGCCGATGGCGCGATGGAGCCTTGGCTGGACCGTATCACCGAGATCGCCAAGCGCCCGAATGTCTATTGCAAGCTGTCGGGCATGGTGACCGAGGCCGACTGGACCGGCTGGTCGGTGGACGATCTGCGCCGCTATGCCGATCATGTGCTGGCGCTGTTTGGCCCGGATCGCGTTATCTTTGGCTCGGACTGGCCGGTTTGTCTGTTGGCTGCGGAATATGCCGATGTGGTGGGGGCCGCCGAAAGCCTGATCGCGGGTCTGACCGAGGATCAGAAACGCGCGGTGCAGGGGGGCAATGCAGCACGGGTTTACGGATTGGACCTTGGCGCGTAAGGTTCGCAATTGAACTGACCCTATCCAAATACGGAACGAACTCATGGTGCACATCCTTGGCCAAACCCTGAACCGTCGCCAGTTGGCAGAACGTGTTGGCGATTTGCGGCAGGTCTTTGGTGTGGAACTTTCCACGCTGGACAATGGCCTTGAGCGCGGCAACCGCGTGCTGCGGTTCAATACCGGCGGTGGGCTGGAATTTGACGTGATGGTTGATCGCGCCATGGATCTGGCTGGCATGCGCTATCACGGGGTGCCCATCGGCTGGCACTCGCCCGCCGGGTTCAAATCCCCCGCGCTGACCGAGATCGAGGCCGAGGATGGCTTTGGCTGGATGCGGTCGATGTCGGGGTTGATGAACAGCTGCGGGCTGGACCATATCCACGCGCCCGAGGTGGACGATGCCAGCCATTTCAACCACCCGCCCAAGCCGACAATCACCCATGGGCTGCATGGCCGCATCGCCTATCTGCCCGCCACGCTGACCGGTTACGGCACAAGGTGGGACGGCGACCGGGCGTTTCTGTGGGCCACGGGCGAGGTGCGGCAGGGCGCCGTGTTCGCGGAAAACCTGGTGCTGGAACGCCGGATCGAGGTTGAGGTTGGCACCGCCACGATCCGCTATAACGACACGGTGCGCAATCTGGGCTTTGACCCCACGCCGCATGCCTATCTGTGGCATGTGAACATGGGCTGGCCGCTGGTAGATGCGGGCACGCGGGTGCGGGCGCAGATCGACAAGACCGGATGGACCCTGCGCGCCGATGCCGAGGGCGAGAAGGGCGCGTTTGAAATGGCGCCGCCTTTGCATCCCAGCACGCAGCAGGTCTTTGACCACCATATGCGCGCCGGGGCGGACGGCACCACGCGCGCGGCGATGATCAACGACACGCTGGCCGTGCCCGGCGGGCAATCGGGGCTGGCGCTGGAGCTGGCGTGGGATGCGCGGGTAATGCCATCGATGTGCGAATGGCAGTTCTTCAAAAAAGGCAACTATGTCGCCGCGCTTGAACCGTGTTCAACCCGCATCGGCAGCCGCAAGGACTGGCGCGAGCGTGAAGAGTTCGCGATCCTTGGATATGATGAAACGGTGGACTATTTCCTGGAACTGACGCCGCATTTAGGCCCCAAGGCCATAGACGCGCTTGAAGACCGGATCGGCTGATGGGCCTGGACCCGCGCCTGACCGATATTGTGGCGCTGCGCGAACGCGCCCGGCGCCGTATTCCGCGCGCCATTTTTGACTATGTCGATGGCGGATCCTATACCGAAAGCACCCTGTCGGAAAACCGCGTGGCGCTGGACCGGCTGCGCCTGAAACAGCGGGTGATGCGCGATGTGTCAAACCGCGACCTGTCGACCACGATCCTGGGCCAGAACGTCCCCGCGCCGATGATGATGGCGCCCACAGGGTTGACCGGGCTGGTGCATCCCAATGGCGAGGTTGAGGCGCTGAAAGTGGCGCATCGGCAGGGGCTGCCGTTCATCCACTCGACCTCGGCCATTTGCTCGGCCGATGATCTGGCCGAAGGCGCGGGCGTGCCATATTGGTTTCAGGTCTACATCATGAAAGACCGCGATTTTACCCGCTACTTGCTGGACATGGCCAAACGGTCGGGGGCCACGACGCTGGTGATCACGGTGGACCTGGTTGTGAACGCGCTGCGGCATCGCGATGCGGTGAACGGGTTGTCGGTGCCGCTGCGGTTGACGGGGCGCTCGGTGCTGGACGGGATGACCAAACCGGGCTGGGCGCTGCGCATGCTGCGGGCCAAGCGTGTGGGGTTTGGCAACTACGCGGGTTACCTGCCCAAGGGCACCGGCACGCAGTCCATGGCCAAATGGGTGGCCACGCAGTTCGAACCGCTGTTGACGCCTGAGGCCATCGGCTGGATCCGCGACGCATGGGACGGGCCGATTGTGATCAAGGGGATCATGACGCCCGAGGATGCACGTCTGGCCGTTGATTACGGCGCGCAGGGCATCGTGGTGTCGAACCATGGCGGCCGGCAGTTGGATGGTGGTCAGGCCACCATCGACGCGCTGCCCGCCATCGCCGCCGAGGTGGGCGGGCAGGTGCAGGTCTATGCCGATAGCGGCATTCGCACCGGCGCCGACATCTTTCGTTTTCTGGCGCGCGGGGCGGATGCCTGCCTGATCGGGCGGGCGGCGCTTTATGGCATGGGCGCGGCGGGCCCCGCAGGGCTGGAACACGCGCTGACATTGCTGCGCAACGAGCTGGATGTGGCCATGGCCTTGACGGGTTGCCGCAGCCTGTCAGACATCTCGCCCGATCTTCTGATCCAGGACTGAGATTTTCCTTTGTGAATCGTTGACATGGCCCCGTGATCTCCGCCATAGTTCATATATGGTCCTATATGTTTCATATTTGACCAAGCTTGTGCGGCCGGAGGGGAGACCGGCCGCAAAAGCGTCTAACTGGGAGGAGAGATTATGAAACTGATTAAAACGGGTGCTCTGGCACTGGCGATCGCCGCGGCGCTGACAGGGGCCGAAACCGCGCAGGCCGAGGACAAAAAGCGCATTGTCTTCGTGTCGGGCATTGTGGGCCTGCCGGTTCTGCAGCCGGCACGGATTGGCGCGCAGGAGCGCGGGGCCGAGCTGGGCTATGACGTCAGCTGGGTGGGCCCGACCGAGTTTTCCGAGGCCGAGATGGTTAACCAGATGGAGATTGCGCTGGCCGAAAAGGTCGATGCAGTGATCACCAGCCCGACCAATCCGTCGGTGTTCCGTCCGATTTACCAGAAGTTCCAGGAAGCCGGCATTCCGATCGTGAACGCCATTCTGGACGCGCCCGATGATGAGGACCTGCGGATTGCCTATATCGGCACCGATCAGCAGCAATACGGCATCAACGCCGCCCATCACCTGGCCAAGCAGACCGGTGAAAAGGCCAGCATCGCGGTTTTCATGACCACGCTGGACATGGGCAACCAGGTTGCGCAGTTGGCTGCGTTTGAAGAGACGATTGCCGCCAACTATCCCGATATGGAAGTTGTCGTGAAAGAGCCCAACAACTCGGACGCGATCATGGCTGCCGAGAAGGCCGGCACGGTCTTTTTGACCTATCCCGAAGTGAACGCCGTGTTCTGTCTGGAAGTGGCCTGTGGCCCCGCCGCTGCGCAGGTGATGCGCGAGACCGGCAAGACCGGGGTTACGGTTCTGGCCATTGACGATGTCGACGACACGCTGGGCGCGATCCGCGAGGGGCTGGTCTGGGGAACCATGACGCAGGACTTCTATCGCATGGGCTACGAGTCGGTTGGCTTTGTGCATGACTATCTTAACGGCAAAGACGTGCCGTCGATCACGGACAGCGGCACCGTTCTGGTCACTGCTGAAAATATCGACAGCTACAAGTAACCAAAATTGGGGGCGGCGCCCGTCGCCCCCGAACCCACTGGGGAAGGGACATAACGCATGGCGCAGACAGAAGCGGCAGCGGGCGAACCACGGGGCGCAAAAGCGGCCCTTTCGCGCATTTTTAAAGCCGAAGAGCTGGGCATTCTGTTGGTTCTGATCGGGCTGGTGGTGATCGTGGCGCTGATCAAGCCGGTCTTTGTCAGCCAGGCCAACCTGATCAACATCCTGCGGGCGGCGGCCTTTCCGTTCATCATCGCGATTGCCATGACCTATGTGTTCATCGGCGGGCAGTTTGACCTGTCGGTGGGGCCCATCGTGGCGCTGGGCGGCGTGGCGTCGGGTATGATGGTGATCCATGGCGGGGTGCCGGTGCCGCTGGCGGTTATTGGCACGCTGATCCTTGGCGCGGGCATCGGGTTCACCAGCGGGTTTCTGGTGGCCGTCTTCGCCATCCCGGCGCTGATCGTGACATTGGGGATGTTATACGCGGTGCGCGGCGTGGTGCTGATCCTGACCAAGGGGCAGCCGGTTTACCCGCTGCCGCCCGAGTTCACCATCATGGGGCAGGGCACGCTGGGCCCGTTGCCCTATCCGGTGGTGATCGGGATTGTGCTGGCCATCTTCGCGCATCTGGTGCTGAAACACACGACCTATGGCCGCAATGTCTTTGCGATGGGCGGCAACAAGGAAACCGCGCGCCTGGCGGGGGTGCGGATCACGCGGCTGACGATCTCGGTCTTTATGCTGACGGGTATGGCGGCGGCGCTGGCGGGTATGCTCAGCGCGGCGCGGTTCTCGTCGGCCACGTCTAACGCGGGCACGGGGATGGAGCTGTTGGTGATCGCCTCGGTCATCATCGGGGGCACGTCGCTGTTTGGCGGGGCGGGGTCGATCCTGGGCACAGCCATTGGCACGCTGATGATGACGGTGATCAAGAACGCCATGGTGATCCTGCGGATCGACGTCTATTGGCAGGACCTTGTCGTGGGCATCGTGATCATTGCCGCCGTGGGGCTGGATCAGCTGCGGCGGCGAAGGGTGGGCCTGTGACCCCCGCGCTGCAAATGACCAATGTCACCAAGCGCTACGGCGCGGTGGTGGCGTTGGAGGATGTCTCGCTGGACGTGCGGCCGGGCGAAATCCTGGGCCTGTGCGGCGAAAACGGCGCGGGCAAGTCGACGCTGATGAAATGCCTGTCCGGCAGCATCTATGCCCGCGATTTCGACGGTGAGATTGCGCTGGGTGGCGAGGTTGTGCGCTTTGGCTCGACGCTGGAGGCGGAGCGCGCCGGGATCGAGATGATCTATCAGGAGGTCAGCCTGCATCTGGACCTGTCGATCGCCGAAAACATCTATCTGGGCCGCATGCCGACGCGCGGGGCGGGGTTGATCGACTGGCCCGCCGTCTATCGCGGCGCGCGCGAGGCGCTGGCGATGGTGGGGTTGGAGCTGAACCCGCGCGCCACGGTGCGCGGGCTGTCGACCTCGCAGCAGCAGATGATTGCCATCGCGCGGTCGGTCATTCGCGGGCCAAAGATCCTGGTGCTGGACGAGCCGACCTCGGCGCTGACCGCGACCGAGGCCGACAAGCTGTTCAAGATCCTGCACAACCTTCGCGACCGTGGCGTGGCATGCATCTATATCTCGCACAAGATGGACGAGGTATTTGCCTTGTGCGACCGGATCACGGTGCTGCGCGACGGGCGGTTCGTGGCGACCCACAAAGTGGCCGACGTGGCCACCGATCAGGTGATCGCAGACATGGTGGGCCGGCAGCTGGATGCGTTGTATGTGCATAATGCACCGATGCCCGGGCGCGAGCTGTTGCGGTTAGAGGATATCGATGTGCGCCACCCCACGCGGGCCGACCGATTGCTGGTCGAGGGTGCCTCGCTGACATTGCGGGCGGGTGAGATCGTTGGGTTGTTCGGCCTTGTCGGGGCCGGGCGCAGCGAGCTGATGAGCGCCGTTTTCGACGGCAGCTATCGCCAGACGGGTCGCCGCCAAGGCCGTGTCTTTGTGCGCGGCGACGAGGTTGTCATCCGCAGCCCCGCAGACGCGATCAACCATCAGATTGCGATGCTGACCGAAGACCGCAAGGTCTCGGGCTTTGTCGGCACGATGAACATCACCCGCAACATCACGCTGGCCGCGTTGAACCGTGTGGCACGGGGCGGGGTGATTGATGGCGGGGCGGAACGCAGCCTTGCGCACGACCTTGCAACCCGGTTGTCGCTAAAGGCCGCGGGGCTGCGCGCTTCGGTCCTCAGCCTGTCGGGGGGGAACCAGCAAAAGGTTGTACTGTCGAAATGGCTGGCGTCCGAGCCGCAGATTCTGATCCTTGACGAACCAACGCGCGGCATCGACGTGGGCGCCAAGGCCGAGATCTACCGGTTGATGAGCGAATTGGCGAATAAAGGGCTGGGCATCATCCTGATCTCGTCGGAAATGCCCGAACTGCTGGCGATGAGCGACCGCGTGGTGGTTTTGGGCGAAGGGCGCGTACAAGGGACGTTTGATCGGGCCGAGATCACGCAGGACAAGCTGCTGCAAGCGGCATCGGGTCAGCCGGGCGTGGCCGCATGAGCGGCTCGGCTGCCACTGACCGCGCGGCCAGCCTGCCGGCCGGTGCACCCGCCGGGGCGCGGGGCATTTGGCTGCGTGATGGGGATCTGGCGGCCTTCGTGGCCAACAAGCCGCATCCGCGCGTGTTGTTCTTTGGACCAGCTGACGGCGCCTCGATGCTGGCACCGTATCAGGGGCATGAATACTATGGCATTCGCAGCTGGTTCATGGAGCCCGAGCAGACGCCGGTCTCTGGCCTGCCGGCACTGGTGCCTTCGCGCCTGACGCGGCTGGCCATGTCTGCTGCACGGGTGGATACCGGCAAAGAGCAGGTGTCGGGCCTGTCGCTGGGCATGACCTGCGTGTTAGAGGACAAAGCGCTGCAGATCACGCATCGGTTTGTCAACGAGACCAACCGCACAAGGCGACTTGCACCTTGGGCGATCACCGCCGTCGCGCCAAGTGCCGGATGGGGTGTTGTTCCGTGGCCGGCGGGTCCGCGACGGGTGCTGGTGATCAATGCCGAGGCGCGGGTGACCGATCCGATCCTGCATCACAGCGAGCCCGGGCTGGTGTTGGATTTCGCCGCCATGCCGGACGCGCCATTTATCAAGGTTGGGCTGGATGCCGATTGTGGCTGGCTGGCCTGTGTGGGGCCTGACGCCGGGCTGCGGTCCGAAGTGGCGCATCAGCCCGGCTGCCATTACCCCGAAGGCGGCGGAACCGTCACGATGTTCCGGTCAGGCCCCATGGATGGCGCCGAGTTTGCCGAGATCGAGAACGTCGGCCCGCTGCAAACTCTGGCCCCCGGCGAGGCGATGGAACTGCACCAGAAACTGACCTTGCGGCCGGGGCTGGATGGCATGGGACCATCGGCGTGGCTGGCATTGCAGGAGCCGGAATGAAAGCCGTTCTAAAGGCGCGGCGGCGGCAAGTCGGCCGAGATCGCCCCCGCCGTGGTGATCACCGCGTTGCGGAACGCCTCACGTTGGACCGTGTCGATGCCCGACAGGAACGGGCAGGAAAGCGCGGCCAGCGTCACGCCGGAATGGTCGGTGACGGGGGCGGCATAGGCCTCGATATTGGGAGTGAATTCGCCCAGATCCTCGGCCCAGCCGCGGGCGCGGATCTGCGCGCATTCGGCGCGCAAACCAGCCTCGGAGGCAATGGTATGCGACGTATAGGTGGCCATGCCACCGGCCAGCATCTGATCCAACAGCGGGATGGGCATATGCGCCATCAGCACCTTGCCCGCAGCGCCCGCATGCAGCGGGATGCGCTGACCGGGTGCCACGCTCAGCGACAGGCCCGGCACGCCGGTGGCCGTGGCAATGACCAGCGCGTTGTCGCCATCCACAACCGACAGTTTGGCCGACTGCCCGGTGGCCTGCGCAAGCCGATGCAGATGCGGCTGCGCCAGCGCGCGCAGGTCGGCATGGGTGTTCTCGGACACAACCCGGCTGGCCAGTGTCAGCAGGCGCGGTCCCAGCGTATACGAACCCGCGGCGTCGCGCCGCACCATCTGATGCAACTCAAGCGAGTTCAGGATGCGATAAACCGTGGTGCGCGGCAGTCCCAAAGCCGTCACCAGATCGCGGATACGCATACCTTCGGGGCGTTGCTCCAATTCGGCGAATACCGCCATAGCCCGATCCAGCGCGGGGATTTTATTTCGCTCCAAAGCGTGCGCGGTGGCTTGGTTTGTGGCGCTCAACGGGTCTATCCTGTCAGTTATGGTTAGGTTCGTTCATATATGAACAAAGGAGATACCGTGAATTCCATCGCACCGCAATCCCTGACACGTCCCCGCCTGTCGCAGCTTGATCTGCACATGGTAGGCGCCACGTGGTGCAACTATCTGTTCGTTCAGCTTACAACCGACGAGGGCGTGACGGGGCTGGGCGAGGCGACGATGCAATACCAGTCCAAGGCGGTGGCCGCGGCGGCAGAGCATCTGTTTGAACGCTATCTCAAGGGGCAAGACCCGTTCGAGATCGAACGCGCGATTGCCGTTATGTATCGCGAAGAATATGCGCGCGGCGGTCCGGTGCTGAACAGCGCCATTGCCGGGCTGGAAATGGCCATGTGGGACATTTGCGGCAAGATCACCGGCCAGCCGGTTCATCGCCTGCTGGGCGGGGCGGTGCGTGACAGCGTGCCCGCCTATGCAAATGCTTGGTTCGGCGGTGCCGAGACCGAAGAGGATTGGGCGTCGGCCGCTGTCTCTGCCGTGGCGCGCGGCTATGAAGCGCTGAAATTTGATCCGTTCTGGCCCGATGGGCGTGACCCGTCACCGCGTCGTCTGCGCGTCGGTCTGCGGATCATTCAGGCGGTATCGGATGCGGTTGGACCCGACATTCGTTTGCTGATCGACGGGCATGGGCGGTTCTCGCCCGGAACGGCTGCGGAACTGGCCTATGGTATGTCGGAACTGGGCGTGCATTGGTTCGAAGAGCCGGTTGACCCCGAAAACTTTGGTGCGCTGGGCAATGTGCCCCGTGCGCCAGGCCTGCGCATTGCAGCGGGCGAACGGTGCTGGTCGCGCTACAAGGTGCCGGCGCTGATTGCGCAGGGGCGCCCCGACGTATTGCAGCCTGACCCGATACAGGTGGGCGGCATTCTGGAATCGCGCAAGATCGCCGCGATTGCAGAAAGTCATTACCTGCCGGTCAGCTTCCACAACCCGTTTGGCCCTGTCGCCACGGCGGCGGTGGTGCAGCTGGACGCGGGCATCACCAATATGTACCTGCAAGAGGCATTCTGCGAATTTGCAGACCCGCTGTGGTTCGATGTGCTGAAGAACGCACCGCGCCCGGTGAATGGCAGTTTCCCGGTCTCTGATCAGCCCGGATTGGGCGGGATCGAGCTGAACATGGATGCGGTGGCCGAACATCCGTATCGCGACGGGGCCTATATCTCGATCTGGGGTGGCAGCCGGGACTTCAACGACTGAAGCGAAGGGTTGACGCCGGATACGCTCCGGTGTCTAATTCATATTAGACCACCTTCGGTTCAGATTTGAAACAATTCAGCCCAACATGGGCCAAGCTGGGTAGGAACTCCAAATGTCCGATGGATCCAACAATATTGATGCGAAGATTGCCGAAACGGCGGCACGGTTCCGCGAGATTTACACGGCGGCGATTTACGACATTCTTCAGGAAATGGGCCATGTGAACCAATGCCTGGACCTGGGCATTAAGCCGCTGGAGCGTGACATGAAGGTCGCCGGTCCGGCCTTCACCATCGCGGGCCACCCTGATCCGGTCACCGATGAGGAATACGTGGCCAAGGGCAATCAGCGTCTGTTGGATTTCGAATATATCGACAAGATGTATCCGGGTTGCGTGGTGGCCATTTCGGCCGGGGGCGAGGACAAGGCCGGCCATTGGGGCGAGTTGATGAGCAACGCCGCCAAGGCCTCGGGCGCCGTGGGCGCGGTGATGGATGGCGGCTGCCGCGATACCGCGCTGGTGCTGGAGATCGACGATTGGTCGCTGTTCACCCGCTATATGTCCCCGATCGAGGGGCGTCTGCGGTATCGCGTGCGCGACTATCAGAAACCCATCGCCATGCGCGGCTCGCTGACCGACCAGGTGCGGGTTGATCCCGGCGACTGGATCGTTGGCGACGCAGACGGAGTGATCGTGATCCCCGCCGACATGGTCGACAAGGTTCTGGAAGAGGCCGAGCGCCGCAAGAAAACCGAAACCGACGCCCGCAACGACATCCGCAATGGCGAGCCGATCAAGGCTGTGCTGGACCGTTACGGGGCGTTCTGATGCCCACGCCAGATGGCAAGATCCGCTGGGGCATCTCGTCAACCGGGTGGCTCAGCGAAGAACGGATGATGCCCGCGATCCAGCGGTCCGAACTTGGGGTGCTGGGTGGGCTGGTATCGCGCCGGCCCGATCACGCCCGCGCGGTGGCCGACCGGTTCGGCATCCCCAAGGTTTATCCGGATATGGCCGCGATGCTGGCCGACCCTCAGATCGACGCCGTCTATAACGCGCTGCCCACCGGCCAGCACGTGCCGGTGGTGTTGCAGGCCGTTGCCGCCGGCAAGCCGATCCTGTGCGAAAAACCGCTGGGTATGGATGCCGAGGATATTCGCCCGCTGCTCAACCTGCCCGCCGGGCACCCGCAGGTGATGGAGGCCTTCATGGTCCGCCACCACCCGCAATGGGCCTATCTGCAAGACCTTGTCACCAAAGGCGATCTGGGCAAGCTGCGCTGCGTTCAAACCTCGTTTTGCTATTTCAACGACGACCCCGGATCGGGCACCAACCGGGTGGATGACGGCGGCGGCGCGCTGTTGTTCGTGGGCTGCTACACGGTGCTGGCGGGGCGTCTGCTGTTTGGCCGCACACCCGAACGGGCGCTGATGCAGGGCACCATCGACCCGCGGTTTGGCACCGATACCGACATCTCGGGCATCCTCGATTTCGGTGCGGGTCAGGTGCTGAATTTCTATTGCTCCACCCACGCGGCGTGGAACCAGCACCTGCGTCTGATCGGCGACCGCAAATGGGTGCATGTGGACATCCCCTATAATACGCCCGAAACCGACCCGACCTGGCTGGAGGTTGACGCTAGCGGCAGCCGCAACAAGGACCGGGTTGAGCGGGTGGAATTCCCAGCTTGCGATCACTACGCGGCCGAGGCCGACGCCTTTGCCCGCGCGGTTCTGGACGGCGCGCCCGCGCCTTATTCAATTGCCGATGCGGCCGAGAATATGCGGGTAATCCGCGCGCTGCAGATCTCGATGGCGCAAAGCCGCTGGATCCCCCTGACCGAGGTCAGCTGAGGATATCGCGCCACGAGATTTTCGGCGCCCATCCAAGCTGTGCCTTGGCCTTGGACAGGTCCATCGGGCTGCCAAATTCCGGCAGGTTGTCGGGCAGGGCGGTCGCGGGGAAATGTTCGGCGAACAGCGCGGCAGTGGGCGTGTCCATCACCGTGTCGGCGGCGGCGATGTTAAAAACCTCGGCGCCCGAAATTTCAGCGGTTAGCCCGGCCATCACCGCCGAAACTACATCGCGGATTTCGACGTATTTCCAAAGGATTGCGCGCCGTTCGCTGGCATCATCCTGCGCGGCGCGGAACAGATCGAAATCGCCGCTTTCGGCATAAACCACATGGGCCAGCCGCAACCCGATCAGGGTGATCGGAAATTGTGCGGCGAATTGCTGTGCCAGCCCCTCGCAGGCCAGTTTCGACATTGCATAGGCGCATTGCGGCATGGCCGCGTCGGTTTCTGCAATCGGCAGCCGTTCAGGAGCGACCTTGTCGTAAGGAAACCCCTGCACGGTCTCGCTGGACGCCCAGACAACCCGTTCGATGCCCAGCTGCGCGGCGGCCTGGAACACGTTGAACGTGCCCACGGTGTTGTTGGAAAACCGGTCCGCGCCGGTGAAAAAGTCCAGATCAGGCCAGGGGTTGGCGCCAAAATGCACCACCGCGCCACAGCCATGCAGATTGGCGACAACATCGCCGTATTGGGCTAAATCCACTTGTCGGCTGGGGGTATAAAACGGGTTGTCTGGCGCGGCGACATCAATGCGCACGACGTCGTGGCCCGCGCCCTCCAACGCATCGCAGATATGCCGACCTGTCCGTCCCAGCGCACCGGTCACCGCAACGGGTTTCTCTTTTGAAATCATGGCCCTGTCCTCCAACGACATCATAACCTGCGCGTGCCCTTCCGCCAATCCGAAGCACGCCTACGGTACGATTTTCTTTTGCCTCGTTATGCGCTAACACCGGGGAGGACAAAGGGGACCACGATGGCTGAGATTCACCTGGCGCTGGTGGCGCATGATGCAAAGAAAGACGCGATGGTTGAATGGGCGCGGCCGCGGTTGGCGCAACTGCAGCAATGCACGCTCTATGGCACCGGGACCACGGGGGGACGGTTGCAGGATGAGTTGGGGCTGAGCGTTACGCGGATGAAAAGCGGGCCTTTGGGCGGCGATGCGCAACTGGGGGCGATGATCGCGGAAGGCCGGCTTAACGCGTTGATTTTCTTTACAGATCCCTTGTCAGCATTGCCGCATGACGTGGATGTCAAGTCGTTGTTGCGGCTGGGGGTCTATTACGACACCCCCCTGGCCATGAGCCCGTCCACGGCCACGATGGTTCTGGACGGTCTGGTCCGATAACACTTTGATTACAAACAAAAACAGGGGCCGTTTGGCCCCTGTTTCCGTTGAGCGGTGGTCTGAAGCTTACTTCAGGCCTTCGTTGTTGTCGTCATCTTCGGCATAGATCGTTGCGAAGATGGCGGCTGCGCGGTCGCTGCCTTTGGTCGAAACGGCGCCCAGCAGGCCGTCGTTGTTGCTGTCATCCTGTGCTTCGATCACGGCGAAAACGGCGTCAGCAGCAGCCGAACCTTTGGTCGAAACAGAAGTCAGCAAGCCTTTGTTATTGCTGCCATCCTGGGCTTCGATCGTGGCGAAAATGTCGGCGGCCGAAGGGGCGGCAAAAGCCGGAGCAGCAGCAGCAAGGATCAGGGCGGTGGCGGTTGCGAATTTGGTCATTTTAGTCTCCATCTGATTTTGGTCTCGCGGGTCTTTCCCGCTTGGATGAGAGACATTTGGGGTGGGGTGTTCCGTTCTTCAATGCGCGGAAGGTGGAATTTCATCGTTTTTCTGCGCACATGTGCACACATACCCGTGAGCCCGTGTTACATTGAAACGTAACCCATTGGAAAGGAACCAAAACTTACAACTCTTCTTGCAACTTTCCACCGGCGGAATCCGCGAAGTTTAAACTTTCGCTCCGCAAATTCGTTGCATTCATCGACAAATCGCCTAAACATGACAGTTGATTCATGTTTTAGGAGACCTGCGTGACAGCCTCGCTTGCCGAACCCAACCTGCCGAAAACCAAGCGGGGTCAACAGACCCGCGCCGCGATCCTTGACGCGGCAGAGCGGGTGATCGGGGCCGAGGGGTTCTCGGCCGCGTCGATCGCGGGGATCACGCGTGAGGCAGGGATCGCGCAGGGCACGTTCTATATCTATTTCGAAAGCAAGGAGCAGGTGTTCCGTGAGCTGGTTCTGGAGATGGGGCGGCTGACGCGTGAAAACCTGGCCGCCGCCGTGTCCGGTACCAACAGCCGGTTGGAGGCTGAACGCGCCGGCCTGCTGGCCTTTCTGAACTTCGTGCGCGGGCGGCCCAGCCTTTACTCCATCGTCGAAGAGGCGCGCTTTGTCGATCTGGAGGCCTATCGCGCCTATTTCGGCGCCTTCGCGCAGGCCTATGCGCAGAACCTGGATGCCGCCAGCGCCAAGGGACAGCTGCGCCCCGGCAATACCGAAATCCGGGCATGGGCGCTGATGGGGATGGCCAAGACACTGGGCGAACGCTTTGCGCTGTGGGATCCCGACAGCGATCTTGAAGGGATCGTAGATGACGTGCTGGACATGATCGAACACGGTCTGGCCCCATGACATCACCGGTTCTTTGGGAGGAGGAGAACGGGTTTGTCACGCTGCGCCTGAACCGCGCGGCGCGTTGCAACGCGTTGACCGGAGAATTGTTGGAAGCCTTGGAAGAGGTGCTGGACCGTGCCGCCAATGCGCCGCCCAAAGGGGTGATCCTGACCGGGGTTGGCCCGCATTTTTCCACCGGCGGCGATGTGGCGGCCTTTGCCGCGGCGGTGGAACGGGGCGAGGGCCGGGCCGAAGCGACCCGCGTGGTCGGCGCGCTGCACCGGGTGATCGTGGCGCTGTTGCAATTGCCCGCCCCGGTGATGGTGGAACTGCGCGGGGCCACCACGGGTGGTTCGGTTGGGCTGGTTCTGGCCTCGGACATGGTGGCGATGCACGCGGCCGCGTTTCTGCAACCCTTTTACAGCGTCGTGGGGTTTGCGCCCGATGGTGGTTGGACCGCCCTGATGCCGGAGCGGATTGGTTCGGGGCCTGCGGCGGCGGCGTTGATGCTGAACCGGCGGATCAGGGCGGACGAGGCGCGCGCGCTGGGTCTGGCGACCGAGCTGGGCGACGACCCGTCGGCGATCACGGCCCGCTGGCGCGCCACGCTGGACGGGCACCGGGCCGGGGCGATGGCAACGGCCAAGGCGCTGATCTGGGACGCGCCGCGTTTGGCCCGCGTACGCGCCGGGCTGGATGCCGAACAGGCGGCGTTCGAAGCGCGGATCGAGGACGAAGAAACCAAATTAGGTATGCGTGATTTTCTGGGGGAGAGAAGTTCAGCATGAGCCTGACAACGGATTTATGCGCACAACGTGCGGCGCTGAGCCCCAATGCGGTGGCTTTTGTCGATGACGAAACCGGGCAGCGCGTGACCTTTGCCGAGGTCAACGATCAGGCCGCGCGGCTGGCGGCGGCGTGGCGCGCACAGGGTGTGCCCGAAGGCGCGCGGTTGGCGGTCTTGTGCCAGAACTGCATCGGGTTCTTCGTGGCCCTGTTCGCGGCGCAGAAATCGGGTCTGATCCTGGCTCCGTTGAACTGGCGGCAGCCGGTGGCGGAACTGGACGAGGTTGTCGCCTCGGTTTCGCCCGCAATGATCCTGCACGACCCCGAGCACGCGGAACCGGCGGCCGAGCTGGCGGCGCGGCACGGCATGGCGGTGCTCGATCTGTGGGATATCGACGGGTATTGCAGGGATGCCGTACCGTTGCCACCCGCCGATGTTGATGAAACCGCGCCTTGGTATCTGTTGTTCACATCGGGCACCACGGGCACGCCCAAGGCGGTGATCCAGACCGCGCGCATGGGGTTGGCCAATGCGATGAACGTGGCGCAGGCGACGGGATTGGGCCCCGATGCGACGCATCTGAGCTTTCTGCCGCTGTTTCATACCGCGGGGATCAACCTGTATACGCTGCCGGTGTATCTGTTCGGTGGGCGCACGCGGATTTTGCGCAAGTTCGACGCCGAAGCGGTTCTGGGCCTGATGACTTCGGGGGCGTGTAGCCATTTCTTTGGTGTGCCGGCGGTATATCAGGCGTTGTCGTTGTTGCCCGCGACCGAGCAGGCGGATCTAAGCGGGTTGCGGGGGCTGGGGTGCGGCGGTGCGGCTTTGCCGGCCGATCAGGTGCGGTTCTTTGCCGAGCGCGGCGCGGTGATCCAGGCCGGCTTCGGCATGACCGAGACCGGGCCGATGGGGTTTCTGACCGACAAGGATGTGGCGCTGCGCAAGATCGGCTCGGTCGGGCGACCGCAGATGCTGACCGAGGCGCGGGTTGCCGGCGGTGGCGAAACGGGCGAGCTGCAACTGCGCGGGCCCACGATCACGCCGGGCTATTTCAACAACCCCGCGGCCACCGAGGCGGCGTTTACCGATGATGGCTGGCTGAAGTCCGGCGACGTGGTGCGCCGCGATGCCGAGGGCGACTATTTCGTCGTGGACCGGATCAAGGACATGTATATCTCGGGCGCCGAGAACGTTTACCCGGCCGAGGTTGAACGCGTGCTGGTGGCCCATGAAACGGTGCTGGAGGCTGCGGTGATCGGTGTGCCGGATGCGCGCTGGGGCGAGGTGGGCGTGGCCTTCGTGCTGGCCCGGCCGGGCCATGTGCCCGACGCGGGCGCGCTGACCGATTGGTGTCGCGACCGGCTGGCCAAATACAAGATCCCCGTTCGGTTCGAGATGGTTGATGACTTCCCGCGCACCGCATCCGGAAAAATTCGCAAACCGCTGTTGAAGGAGCGCGTATGAGTATCCCCGAAACCCTGCATGCTGCCTGGACCCCGAGCCAGGAGGAATTTGATGTTTTTGCCCGGATCAGTGGCGACGACAACCCGATCCACGTCGACCCCGCGTTCTCGGCCCGGACAAGGTTTGGGCGCACGGTGTCGCATGGGATGCTGATCTATTCCAAGCTTTGGGCGCTGCTGCGATCGGTACACCCCAACGCGCAGCAGGTCAGCCAGTCGATGATGTTCCCGAACCCTTGTTTTGCGGGCGAGGCAGTATCGTTGGAAATTCGGACGCTGGCCAATAATCGCTTCACCATGCAGGCCAAACGGGTCCGCGACGGGGCCGAACTTCTTGTGGGCGAAACGGAGGTGGCACCGTGAAACTGGGTGACTTTGCCGAAACCACCCGTGTTTACAGCGATACGCACCGGGCCGAGTTTGAGACGCTGACCGGGCAAAACGCCGCGGCAGGGACCGTGCCCGAGCCGCTGATTGCCGCCATGTTTTCGTACCTGTTGGGGGTCGAATTGCCTGGTGGTGGCACCAACTACCTCAAGCAGTCGTTGAGTTTTGTCGCGCAAGCGCCGCTGGACGAACCTCTGACCGCGCGGGTGGAAATCACGCGATTGCGGCCCGAGAAACATCTGGTGGACCTTGCTACAACCTGCCGGACGGGTTCAGGAACATTGGTCTGCGAGGGCCGGGCGCTGGTGTTGGCAAAAGACGTGGGCGCGTGACCTGAAGGCGCGCCTTTGGCGCAAGAGAAGCGTTTGCGTTCAGGCCACGCAGGCCCTGGGGCGTTGCCCCAGACCCCGGCGCATTCCCTTGATATGTGGTAAGACCCTGCAGCGTTGCGCCCGCCCGAGCGCCAAAGCCGCAAGGCGACGCGCGAGACAAAAACTTGCGCCGCAAGGCGCGCCTTTGGGTCAGGGCTTGGCGAAACTGCGGATGGCTTCGGCGAAGCGATCGGGTTCTTCCAGATGCGGTGAATGGCCCGATGCCGGAAACGCCATGGTTCTGCAGCGCGGGGCGTTTTCCCCCAGCCACGCCGCGACATCGGGCAGGTAGACACGGCTGTGGGTTCCGAAGATGGCCAGCAGGGGAACCTTCATCGAAGCAACGATGCCGCGCGCGTCGGCGGCCATGAGATCAGACCAGAAATGCGCCATCGCGTCGGGGTTCTGGGCAAGGATCATGGCCTCGGCCTCGGCCGCGCTCATATCCGGGCTGCCACCCCGATCTGCGAACATGCCATGCGAGATGGCACGTGCGGTGCCCGGCCAGTCATCGCAGATACGCCGCGACATGCGTCCCGGGCGGTCGTTGCGGATGCCGTGCGGCCAGTCGGGTGTTTGGCGGGGGCGGGGGCTCATGTCTTCGCTGACCATGCGCACGATCCGCCTGTCTTTGTCCGCGTCGATCAGGTGCCAGGCGATCATCGCGCCCAGCGACCAGCCGATCACCGTCACCTCTTGCAGGTCCTGATCGTGCAGCAGGTCCAGAAGGCGTTCCACCGCCGTGGCGATATTGGCTGGCCCGTCCGAACCCCCATGGCCGGGCAGGTCGGGGGCCAGGCAGTGAAACTGCCCGCTCAGCCGCTGAAACTGCCCCTCGAACGCTGCGCCGGTCATGGTCCAGCCATGCAGGAACAGCAGGGGCGGGCCGCTGCCGGCCTGCCTGAGATGCAGCGCTTTGCTCACTTTGCACCGCGCAGCCGGCCGACCACGCCGGTGGGAAAGAAATAGATCGACAGGATGAACAGCACACCCAGCCACAAAAGCCAGCGGTCGGGGTTCAGCAGGTCGGGGATCAGCGGCAGGGCGGATGTGGCATCGGATGCGGTGCCCATCAGGTCTTGCAGATAGGTTTGCGCCAGAACAAACACCGTGGCCCCGATCACTGCGCCATACATCGTGCCCATGCCGCCGATGACAACCATCAAAAGGATGTCGAGCATGATGTCGAAGCTGAGCGTGGTGGCCGGACCCACATAGCGCAGCCACAGCGCATAGATGGCCCCCGCCAGCGCCGCGATCATCGCCGAAATCACCGTGACCGCCGTGCGGTAGACCACCACGCGATAGCCCACAGCCTCGGCCCGGAACGCGTTTTCGCGGATTGCTTTCAGCACCGAACCGAAGGGCGAGTTCACCATGCGCAGCATCACCAAAAACAGGATCAGGGTGGAGAAGAACACCATGTAATAATTCAGCAATTTGCCGTTCATCCGCACGCCCAGGATCTTTTCGTCGTGGAATTTGAAGGCCGGCGTCAGCTCGCGCGGGATTTTCAGGGTCATGCCGTCCTCGCCGCCGGTGAGGGTGGAGAACTGGCTGACCAGCACCGCCACGGCCGAGGCCACGGCCAGCGTGATCATCGCAAAGAAGATCGCCCGCACCCGCAGCGAGAACATGGCGATCACGAAGGCCAGCGCGGCGGCCAGGATCATGCCGGCAACCGTGCCAAAAGCCACCGCGCCAAAGCTGCGGCCCATATGTTCCAGCGACAGTGCCACGCCATAGGCGCCAATGCCAAAGAACATGGTGTGGGCAAAGCTGACGATGCCGCCATAGCCCAGCATCAGATCATAGCTGGCCACAAGGATGATGAAGATGCAGATATGCGCCGCCGTATCCAGCGGCCGCGTGCCGGGAAAAAGGAAGGGTGCAAAGGCCAGCGACAGCAGGATGGCGGCAAGGATTACCGACAGGATGGGGCTGCGGGGCGTGTCGCCCGAGATCAGTTTCATCAACATCTTACTTCGCCTTTACAACCGGGATCATGCCCTGTGGCCGCCACATCAGGATCAGCATCATCAGGCCAATGTTTGACACCAGCGCCAGCTTGGGCACCAGAAACGCCGTATAATTCTGCAACAGGCCCACCATCAGCGCGCCGATAAAACAGCCCTCGACCGAGCCGAGCCCGCCGATGATGATCACGATGAACACCAGGATCAGCATCTGCCCGCCCATATGCGCGGTGATGACCTCCTGGTACAGCGCCCACATCACGCCCCCCAGACCGGCCAGCGCCGAGCCGGCGACAAAGACCAGAACAAAGACGCGTTTGATGTCGTATCCCAGCGCCTGCACCATCTCGCCGTTTTCCACACCGGCGCGCACGATCAGGCCCAGCTTGGTGTGGCGCAGCACGTGGCGCATGGCCAGGAACACGACCAAGCCGACGCCCACGGCCAGCAGGCGGTATTTCTCCAGCGCGGCCCCGGCGAAAGTGATCGCGCCTTTCAGGGTTTCGGGGCGGGTGAGGAAGATCTCATCCGGGCCCCAGAAAACGTGGATGAGCTGCTCGATCACGATCAGGCCGCCAACGGTGATCAGGATCTGTTTCAGATGCGCGCCATAGACGGGCCGCACGATGACGCGTTCAAACACAACGCCCATCACGCCGGTGGCCAGCATGGCGGCGATGACGGCAAGGCCCACGGCCACAAGGTTGAGCCCCACCGACGGCGCGGCGGTCATGCCGGGCACCAGCAACAGGACGGTTACGCCCACGAAGGCGCCCACCGAGATAAAGGCGCCGTGGCCGAAATTGATGACATCCATCAGACCAAAGATCAGCGTCAGCCCGGCGGCCATGATGAAGATCATCATACCCATCGCCAGGCCGGACACGGTCAGCGTCAGCCACGAGCTGCCGGATGGGATGAACAGAAGGCCCAGCAGCGCGATCAGCGGCACCAGAAGGGCGGGCACAAAGGGGGTGATGCGCTGAACAAGGTTCAGCCGTTGCATCGTCGGGGCGTGATCGGGGGCTTGTGACATCAAGCGACCTCCATGCTCAGGCCCATCAGGTTTTCCTGCAGGGCTGTGTCATTGGCAAGTTCGTCCATGGTGCCGGTCCAGACGATGCGGCCATCGTCCATGACGGCGGCGTAATCGCCCAGGGCGCGGGCCATGGCGAAGTTCTGTTCGACCATAAGGATCGAGGCGCCGGCCCCTTTCAGCGACTTCATCGCCCAAACCAGCGTCGACACGATCGCGGGCGCCAACCCTTTGGACGGCTCGTCAATCAGGTACAGCTGTCGATCCTCGGCCATGGCGCGGGCCACGGCCAGCATCTGTTTCTGCCCGCCCGACAGGTTGCCCGCCGGCATGTCCCAGAAGGTTTTCAGGGGCGGGAAGGCGGTAAAGATCAGCTCCAGCCTGTCAGCGGCAATTGGCCCCGAAACGGCGGCCAGCGCCATGTTTTCCTGCACGGTCAGGTCGCCAAAAATGCCCATATCCTCGGGCACGATGGCCAGACCCTTGCGGGCGATGCGCGCGGGCGGCTGGGCGGCGATATCTTCGCCGTTAAACATCACCTGCCCGGCGCGCGCGGCCCACAGGCCCATCACGGTGCGTAGGGTGGTGGTTTTGCCCGCGCCGTTGCGGCCCAGCAGCATGGTGACCTTGCCGCGCGGCACGTCAAAGCTGACATCGTGCAGGATGTGGTATTGCGCAATGTCGGTGGCGACGTTTTTCAGGGACAATATGGCGTCAGACATCGGCAATCTCCTTGCCCAGATAAGCCTCGCGCACGATGTCGGAGCCCATCACCTCGGCCGGGGGGCCATCGGCGACCAGCGCGCCATTGTGCAAAACGATGATCCTGTCGGCCAGCGTGCGGATCACGTCCATCTTGTGTTCCACCAGCAGCACGGTGCGGCTGGTATCGGCCTTGATCTCGGCGATCAGGTCCAGCACCACGGGCGCCTCGTCAGCCGACATGCCAGCGGTGGGTTCGTCGAACATATAGATCTGCGGGTCCAACGCGATCAGCATCGCAACCTCAAGCTTGCGCTGGTCACCATGGCTGAGCGCGGTCACAACCTGATCGGCCATCGTGTCCAGCCGCACGCGTTGCAGGATCACCTGCGCGGCCTCGGTCAGTTCCTCATGCGCGGCGGCGCGGGAGAAGAGCGAAAATTTTGGCCCGCGATGCGCCTGTACCACAAGGCGCAGGTTCTCCAGCACGGTCAGGTCGGGAAAGAGGTTCGTCAGCTGAAACGCCCGGCCAATGCCCGCCAGCGTGCGCGCGGGCACCGTGGCGCGGGTCAGGTCATTGCCGTTCAGCAGGACCGTGCCCTCGGACACCGGGATCTGGCCCGAGATCAGGTTGAAATAGGTGGTTTTGCCCGCCCCGTTGGGGCCGACAATTGCAGTCAGTTCGCCCGCGTGAAAGCGGCAGCTGACATGGTCGACAGCCACGTGGCCGCCAAATCGCACCGTCAGGTCGCGCGTTTCCAGTGTCACGTCCGGCATGGCGTGGCTCCTGTATGGATCGGTTGCGTCGGGAAGGGAAAGGGCCCCGGCAGGCGTCGCGCGCCGGGGCCGGGGATCAGTTGCGGATCGGGATATCCATGTCGTCGATACCAATCTCGCGCACCAGTTCGGGGATGCCCCAGGCCACGTCATCCTCGACGCGGATCTTGAAGTGATACATCGGCTGCATCGCCTGGTGATCCTCGGCGCGGAAGGTCATGGTGCCTTTGGGGCTGTCAAACGACATGCCCTCCATGGCGGTGATCAGCTCTTCGGTGTCGGCCGAACCGGCTTGTTTCAGCGCCTCGACCACGGCCATACCCGAGGCCATGCCACCGGCGGTGAAGAAATCGGGGGGGCTGTCGTAGCGTTTGAAATGCTCTTCCACCAGCCAGTCATTCACCGGGTTCTGCGGGATTTCATAGTAGTAATAAGTGGCACCTTCCATGCCCGGCAGCTCTTTATACGCGGCCAGCGCGGCAAGGATGTTGCCACCGGTTGCGATCTCGATGCCAAACCGGCCCGGGTCCATCGCGTTGATCTTGGACATCGGGTTGCCACCGCCGGCCCAGATGATGAACAGCTTCTTGTCGCCGTCCAGATCCTTCATGGCGTTAAAGATACGCTCGGCCGCCGCGGTGAAATCGGTGGTGTCGGTGGGCACGTATTCCTCATGCGCGATCGCGGCGCCGGTGCCGTCCAGCGCGTCGCGGAAGGCGGCCACGCCGTCGCGGCCAAAGGCGTAATCCTGCGCCAGTGTGGCGATATGCACATTCTCGCCGCCCAAAGCCTTGGCGTTGGCCACGGCGTCCTGGCTGGAATTGCGCGAGGTGCGGAAGATGTAGCGGTTAAAGTTCTCGCCGGTGATCGAGTCGGCCACGGCGGGTTCCACGATCAGCAGCTTTTCGTATTCCTCGGCCACCGGCAGCATCGCCAGTGCCACGCCCGAGCTGACGGGACCCACGGCCAGATCAACCTCGTCATCGCCGTAAGCCTCGGCCAGCAGCGCGCGGCCCTTGGCCGGGTCCAGCTGGGTATCTTTCTCGATCACGACGATCTTTTCGCCGTTCACTTCCATGGTGCCGCCGGTGGCGTATTCCAGACCCATCATCAGGCCCACATGGGACTGTTTCGCATAGGCCTCGAACGGGCCGGTTTTGCCGTAGACATGGGCGATGGTGATGTCGGCCTGCGCCGCACCTGCCAAAAGGGCCGCGGTGGCGGCGGTTGCTAGAAATCTGTTCATTCTGTCCTCCCAAACAAACATGACGACTGATTCATGTTTCATGTAAGTTGCGCAAAAACACGAGTCGAGTCAACCGCCCCGATGGGGGCGGCAGTGAAAAAGGACAGGTTAGGGTTGTATTGGCGGGCTTAGGCGCGCGGCAGGATCGCGCCGCGATGGCCGATCACGCGACAGGCCAGTTCATGGCCTGCCAGCACCGCGGCATCCATCTTTGCGCCCGACAGGCGGGCCGCGAGGTACCCGGCGTTGAAGCTGTCGCCGGCGCCGGTGGCATCCACGACAGTGTCGACGCGGTTCAGCGCAGGCCCGGCGCGCTGAACGCGGTTTTCCAGCAGGATCGGCGGGGTTGCCCCGTGTTTCAGCACCGCTTCGCCACAATCATAGCCGGCAAAGCGTTGGGCGACCGCATCGGCGGTTTCGCCGTAAAGATCCATCTCGTCCTCGACCGAAGGCAGGGCGATATCGGCCAGATCCCAGAGCGGCGCCATGGCTTCGGCTGCTGCCGCCGCTGAGGGCCAAAGCCGCGCGCGGTAATTGCCGTCAAAGGCAAACGTGCCGCCACGTGCGCGATAGCCGGGCAGGAAGTCGCAAAGTGCTTGCCGAACCTCGGGGGCCATGATCGCCAGCGTGATGCCCGAAAGATAGATCACGTCCGCCGTTGTCAGATCCGTCAGCGCCGGACCGCCTTCGCCGGTAAACAGACGCCGGGGCGCCGAAGAATCGCGCCAATAGCGAAAGCTGCGCTCGCCGGTTTCGTCGTTTTCGATCAGGTAGATGCCCGGCAGGCGGGTGGCGTGGCGACCGGTCAGCGCGGTATCGACGCCCTCGGCCTGAAGGAAGGACAGCAAAGCATCCGAAACCGCGTCGTGACCCACCAGCGTGACAAAGGCCACGTTGTCTTCGGCCATGGCGCGGGACATGTATACGGCGGTGTTCATCACATCGCCGGCGAAACCGGTGGTCAGGTTATGGGGGATGTCGGCCGGGGTTCCCGAAAGCTCCAACATCGCTTCGCCGATGCACGCAATCGTTTTGCCCATAATTTCGTCCCCCAGAATTCCCTCTGCGAGACGACTACCTTTTCCGCGCCGGGGGTCAAGCCCGAACCCCGAATATCTTTTCACGAAAGACCGCTGGGCGTGCGATCCTTCGCGAAAATCGGGGTGCCTTGCGGCGCCTCTAACCGGCCGATCGCCAAGACCGGGTCAGTCGAGGAACGCCTTTTCCACGACATATTGCGCAGGCTTGGAATTGGCGCCTTCTTCAAGACCTGCGGCCTCGAACAGCTCTTTGAGCTCCAGGTTGAAGGCCAGGTTGCCGCAGATCATCGCCCGGTCGGTATCGGGGTTCAGCGGCGGCACGCCCAGATCTTCATACAGCTCGCCCGAGCGCATCAGGTCGGTGATGCGGCCCATCTTGGGGCTCTGTTCGCGGGTGGTGGTGGGGTAATAGCGGATTTTCTTGTGGAAATCCGGCCCCATCAGCTCGGCCAGCAATTCGTCCTGCTTGATCTCTTCGATCAGGTTGGCGCCATAGGTCAGCTCGCCCACTTCGCGGCAGGTATGGGTGATGATGACCTCGTCATAATCCTCATATGTCTGCGGCTCGCGCAGCAGGCTGGCAAAGGGGGCAAACCCGGTGCCGGTGGCAAAAAACCAGATGCGTTTGCCAGGCAAGAGCGCATCATGGACCAGCGTGCCCACCGGTTTGGGGCGCAGGATGATCTCGTCGCCCACCTTGATATGCTGCAGCTTGCTGGTCAGCGGGCCGTCGGGCACCTTGATCGAATAGAACTCCAGCTCTTCATCCCAGCTGGGCGAGGCGATGGAATAGGCGCGCAGCAGCGGTTTCTGCTTGCCGGTTTCGGGGTGTGGGTCACCCATCAGGCCGATCATCACGAACTCGCCCGACCGAAAGCGCAGCGTCGCGGGGCGCGTGCATTTAAACGAGAACAGCCGATCGGTGTAATGTTTCACCTCGGTCACGGTCTGCGCATCGGGCAGGGTGGGGGCGGGGCGGGCCGCACCCGAAACAGGGGTTGCGTCGTTCATCATCAATCCTTGTTATATCAGGCCGAGCCGCGCAAACGCGACTGGTAATCGTGACTTTGCCAGTTTGACCGTGCCTTCCACTGATCCCAGGGCTGGCGTTCGGCCATTTCGGGCGTGATCTCGACCTCGTCAAAGCCCGAGCGGCGGGCCATGGCGTATTGGTCGGCGATCACGTGACCGCGGGCGCGCAGGCGGCCATGGAACCCCATCAGGCGCAGGCAGCGAGCCAGCGTAAAGCCGCGGCCATCGGCGAAGCTGGGGAAGTCCACGCGGATCATGTCGATCCCGTCCAGCTTGCCCTGCAGCACGGTGGGGTCGGCATCCGACGGCAGGTCCAGCGCAACGGCGTTGTCTTCGCTGAGACCTTCCAGCGCCACGAATTCGCCCGACCAGTCGTCGCTGGCAAAGCCTTCATCGGTTACAATCGTGTTCATCGGCAGAGCCTCCTCAACCGGGTCTTCCTTGGGCAGGGGGCCGCGCACGACCTTGCCGTTGATAAAGTGAATCCCGCATTCTTCTTTTTGCGTGTCACGCCAGCGGCCCGCACGCGGATCTTCGCCCGGGGCCACTTTCGACGTGCACGGCGCGCAGCCGATCGACGGGTAGCCCTGCGCCACCAGCGGATGCCGGGGCAGGCGGTTGTTGACGATATAGTCCTGAATGTCCTGCGGGTCCCAATGGGCCAGCGGGTTCACCTTGATACGGATATCGCCTTCGTTCTCAAAAAAGTCCAGTGCCGCCCGTGTCGCACCCTGGAATCGCTTGCGGCCGGTGATCCAGGCGTCGTACCCGCCCAGAGCGTTTTCCAGCGGCACGGTTTTGCGCAGGTGGCAGCAGGCATCGGTATCGCGCTGGTTCAGCGTGCCGTCGGGGTCGTCGGCGGCCAGGGCGGCGTCCGAGGCGCGGATCACCTGCACATTGGTCAGGCCCAGATGTTTTGACACCTCAAGCTGATAGTCCAGCGTTTCCTGAAACAGCATCTGCGTGTCGATGAACAGCACCGGGATGTCAGGGTTGATCACCGACACCATGTGCAACAGAACCACCGATTCCGCCCCGAAGGACGACACCATGGCGATGCGGCCAACCTGATCGTCGGTCAGCGCGCGTTTCAGCACGTCATGGGCCGAATGGTGCTTGTACCGTGCGTTCAGGTCATCGACCCGGCCCGCAACGGGGTGTGTTTCCAGATTATGCCGCATGTTTCCTGCCCTTGTCGGCGTCGGGGTAAAGCGCGGCCTTAAACGGGGCCATGCCCACCCGGCGGTAGGTTTCGATAAAGGTTTCCGCGTCGTCTTCGCGTTCTTCCAGATAGGCTTTGATCACCCGTTCGATGGCGGGCACGATCTCGGCATAGGAAAAGCCCGGACCGGCGCGTTCGCCGATGGCGAAGTTTTCCGAACCGTCGCCGCCCAGCGTGACCTGATAGTTCTCGACACCCGCACGATCCAGACCCAAGATGCCGATATGGCCCACATGGTGGTGGCCACAGGCATTGATGCAGCCCGAGATCTTGATCTTCAGCTCGCCCACCTCGTGCTCCAGCTTCAGCGCGTCAAAACGCTCGGCCAGTTCCTGTGCCACGGGGATCGAGCGGGCCGTGGCCAGTGCGCAATAATCCATGCCCGGGCAGGCGATGATATCGCTGGCCAGCCCTACATTCGCGGTGGCCAGATCGGCCTGCTGCAGGCGCGCGAAGATGGCCGGCAGGTGTGCCTTGTGCACATGCGGCAGCACGACGTTCTGTTCGTGGCTGATACGCAGCTCGTTATGGCCGAACTCTTCGGCCAGATCGGCCATCACACGCATCTGTTCGGCCGTGGCGTCGCCCGGCGTGGCACCGTGTTTCTTGATCGAGATTGTGACAATTGCGTAATCGTCGTTCCGGTGTGTTGCGGTGTTGGTATCCACAAACGACCGGAACACCGGGTCCTTGGCGTATGCCTTTTCAAATTCGGCTTTGGGCGCCGTGGTGAAATACGGCGATTTGAACTGCGGGCGGATCTGGTCCAGCAGTTCCTGATCGATGCCGTTAAAGGCAGCGCGGCGGTGCGGGAACTCGGCCTCGACCAACTCGCGGTACTTGTCCAGACCGTTTTCATGCACGGTGATCTTGATGCGCGCCTTGTACTTGTTGTCGCGGCGGCCCAGCAGGTTATAGACGGCCACAACGCTTTCCAGATAGGGCAGCAGATCGCCCTTGGGCAGGAATTCGCGGATCACCTTGCCCTCCATCGGGGTGCGGCCAAGGCCACCGCCGACGATGACTTCGAAGCCAACGTCGCCCGCGTCGTTTTTCACCATGCGCAGGCCAATGTCGTGCGCCTTGGTCACGGCGCGGTCGGTGGGGCTGCCGGATACGGCGATTTTGAACTTGCGGCCCAGGAACTGAAACTCGGGGTGGTCGGTGGACCACTGGCGGATCAGCTCGGCATAGGGGCGGGGGTCTTCCAGCTCGTCGGCCGAGGCACCGGCGAAATGGTCGGCGGTGACGTTGCGGATCGTGTTGCCCGAGGTCTGGATGGCATGCAGTTGCACCTTGGCCAGCTCGTCCAGAATGTCCGGCACGTCTTTCAGCTTGGGCCAGTTATACTGAATGTTCTGGCGCGTGGTGAAATGGCCATACCCTTTGTCGAACTTCTCGGCGATGAAGGCCAGCCCGCGCATCTGATCCGATGACAGCGTGCCATAAGGGATCGCCACCCGCAGCATATAGGCGTGCAGCTGCAGATAGAGGCCGTTCATCAGGCGCAGGGGGCGAAACTCATCCTCGGTCAGGCTGCCGTCGATGCGGCGCTCCACCTGGGCGCGGAACTGAGCGTTGCGCGCGTTGATGAAGGCGCGGTCGAAGTCGCTGTATGTATACATGGATCAGGCCTCCACCTGTTTGCCGTGGGCATAGTTCGACGGGCCGCGGGTGCGGAAGGTTTCGCGGAAATGGGTGGGCTCGGGGCCGTTTTCACCGGCCTGCGCATCGGCCAGGTACGGGCCAACGATATGGGCCAGCTGGCCTTCGGCGAACAGCAGCCGGATCTGGGCGTGAGCCTCGTCGACGATCAGTTCGGCCTCGGCCATGTGGCGGGTCCACTGATCATCCTCGGTCAGCCAGATCACATCGCCTTCCAGCAGGTCGTTTGCTGTCACAACCTTGGGGGTGAATTTACGGCTCATTGTACGAGCTCCTTCGGTTCGGTGTTCGTTTCGGTGGCGCGGCGCGGGGCAAGGCCCAGCAAGATCACCGCGGGGCCGGTCAGCGGGGTCACGGCATCGGGCAGGGCCCCAAGCGTGGTGGAAATGGTGTTGGTGTCCGCGCGCGAGGCGTTTTCAACCAGCGTGATGGGGGTGGCCGGGTCGGCACCATGCATCAAAAGGCGGCCCTGAATGAACCGGGCCGAACGCTTGCCCATATAGATGGCGGCCACTTCGCCGAGTTTGGCCAGCGCGCGCCAGTCCTGTTCGGCATAGCCTGCCACGTCATGGCCGGTGACCAGACGCGCGGCCGAGTTGCGGCCACGGCGGGTTAACGACTGCCCGATCTGCGCCACGGCGGCCGAGGCGGCGGTGATGCCGGGAACGATGGTCCACGGGATATGGGCGGCATCCAGCGCCTCGAGCTCTTCGTCCAGTCGGCCAAAGACCGTGGCGTCGCCCGATTTCAGTCGCACCACATGGGCGCCCTGGGTGGCGTGGTCGATCATCAGATCGTTGATGTGGTCCTGCGGGGTGTGGGCGCCGAACCCGGTTTTTCCCACGGCGATGATGTCGGCCTCGCGGCGGGCCAGTTCCAGGATCTCGGGCGCGACGAGGCCATCATGGATCACCACGTCGGCGGCATGCAGCGCCTTGCGCGCCTTCAGCGTCAGCAGTTCCGGATCACCCGGACCGGCGCTGACAATGTCCACGTGGCCCTGTTCAGGGTGTTGGGCAAGGTGTTCGTTCAGCAGCGCGTTCAGCACATCGCCCAGGTCGTCGCCAGCCTCGGCGGCACGCGGGCCTTTGGCAAAATAGTAATCGGCCCAGAAGTTGCGGCGGGCGCGGCCATGGGGCAGGGCCTCGGCCCGCGGACGGAAGAGCTTGCCGATACGTGCCAGCAGACCCAGACGCGGCGACAGGCGTTCTTCCAGATCGGCCTTGATGGCACGGGCCAAAACCGGGGCAGCGCCTTCGGTGCCGATGGCCACGGTGACCGGGTCACGATCCACGATGGCCGGCGTGATAAAGGCGCTGTCGGCCAGGTTGTCGACGATATTGGCAGGCACACCCGCCTGCGCGGCCATCGCGGCAATCTGCGCATCAGCCACCGCATCCTCGGCGGCTGCAAAAGCCAGAACAGCACCTTTGAAGTTCTCCTGCACCGGCGCATGACGATGCAGCGCCAAGCGCCCTTGTGCAGCCCAATCCACGATCTCGGCGACCGGGTCGGCGGCATAGACATGCAACCGCGCCTCGGTCTTCAGAAGCAGGCGCAACTTGGCCACGGCAGCCGCACCGCCGCCCGCAAGGACGATGGTCTGATTGGCGACGGCCAGATATACCGGATAGTGTTGCACGCGAATGGCTCCTTTCAGACCGGCAAAATAGGTGTTTTTCCCGGTTTTTGGCCATATCGGCGAACAAAAAAGGAGCGTGTGGAGCAATCGTCGCCCCAAATGGGAACATGTTCCGCTTTCGCGGCTGCGGCGAAACCTTTGTTTCGGCTTTCGGGGGCTATTCCTCGCCCAGCTGGATGGCCATCATCGCCTCGCGCTCGGCTGCGGGCAGCGACTCGATGTCCTGTGTCAGCGCATGCACCGCATCGATTGTCTGTTTCATTTCGGCAATCGCGGCATCTGTAAATGGCTCGGCCGACGTTGTCAGGCCCGAGATCGTGCGCGACTCTACCGGTCCACAGGAATATGTGATACCGTTGTGCAGGCCATGCTCTGATGCCTTGGCAAGTACCCCGGCAGGATCTTGATCCCGCAGGTCGTCCCAGTGCACCAGCCCGGCGTTCTCTATGCCCCATTTGACCACCGGGTCGGACAGGAACAGGCCGTTTTGGCTGTAATACTGCATCCAGTCGGGTGCATAGGTTTGGAACAGAAGCGAGGGGCGGGTGAAACGAATGTGGATCGCAAGGGCGAAACCAGTGTCGCAATGCTTGGACAGCGTTGCGAGCAAATTAGAGAGTTCAGCAGTTTTCGACATCTTGCATCCACATTTCTGGTGAATCGTCCAACAATCGATCAACCCTAGGGTTGACGGATACTCAACTCAAACAATACTGCTAGATTGACCACAGCAACCAAATGAAGTCCATGAGTTTATTGTTCGGCCACGAAGCGCAGCTCTATTCCGTCGCGCCGGCAGGATTCTATATCGGGCTTCGGGTTGGATTTTCCTTCCCATCAGAAGAACTTAACCGACTGCCCGAGGATTGGGTGCGTCACTATACCTTGCATGGATTGGTGGTGCATGACCCTGTCATGAAATGGGTTTACTCAACCGACGGCGTAATTCGATGGTCTGAAATCGACCAGGAGGATGGCGGCGGTGTCCTGAAGCAGGCGGCCGAGTTCGGGTTGAAGCACGGTGCGGTTGTGTCGGTTCTGGCGACCGGCGGAACGGGGCGGCGCAGCTATGGCAACTTTGCGCGCAGTGACCGGCCGTTTTCAGACGGCGAGTTGGAGCTGCTGCGGGAAACTGTCCTGCATTTGCATCAGGCTAGCGGGCAACAGTTGTCGTTGACCGAGGCCGAGATCGAGGCGTTGGGCATGCAGTCGCAGGGGCTGCGCCTGAAGCAGATCGCGGCTGAGTTGAATATCTCGATCAGCGCGGTCAAGGCCCGGCTTAGCAACGCCAAGCGGAAGCTGGGCGCGCAAACACCATCGCAGGCAGCGTCGATAGCTAAAAGTCGAGGAATCTTGTAGCTTCTCACCGTGTGCGCGAAGCCAATACAGGGCTTGACAACTGTGGGGTTAGCAAATTTCCGCCGAGTGGCGCAGAATGTCCGGGCATAACCGGAGATTCACAATGCATAATATTTCTTTTGAGTTCGCCAAGCTGCATCAGCACGGCAACGCGTTCTTCGACTACTTGACCTTGAGAAAAAAGGTCTTTGTCGACGATCTGGGCTGGGATGTACCGCATAACGCGGACTTTGAGATGGACCAGTACGACACACCTGTCGCGTGTTACTCGCTGGTCATGAAGGATGGCAAGGTTGTTGGTGGCGCCCGCGCGATGACCACAACTGCAACGTGGGGCGAGCACACGTATATGTTGCGAGACGCGCATTCGGGCAAGCTTGCCCATATCCCGCCCGAGGTCATGGAGCGTGATATTGCCAGCCCCCTGGTATGGGAGTGCACGCGGCTGGTGATCAGCGATGATCTGAATACGGCTGCTGAGCGGTCAGAGTGTCTGCGGATGATCGTGGACGGTTTGGTTGGTATGGCGCAGGAGCGTGGCGCGGTTCAGATGATTTGCCTGTCGTCGCTGTTGTTGATGCGTGCGTTGCGGCAGCTGGGCTATGAGGTGACGTTGGTGGGACCAACCTATCGCAACTCGGAAGACGGACGCAGCTATGGTGTGTTGTCCATGCCTGCCGCCTTTGCCGGGGCCTATGCGCAGCAACCCGTCGAACAGCGTCTGTCTGCCTAGATCATGTGCCTTAGCGTTTTGGTAGGGCGACTGACGCAATAACAGGCACATGAACAGACAACGAATATTGCATGCCGGACGCAAGGGGGCGACCGGCATATGCCTAAAAACGGGGCTGTGGATGCCCGGAATTTGGACGGTGTTGAATGGGGTGCCTTGCCACCCTTCGGGCGTTGCGAATCTGCAACAAAACTGTGATGGACGCTGCATTTTGACGGTTATCCGCCGATGCCTACCAAATTTTGGTCACAATCCTTGTGATATAGTTGCGCAGTTGATAGGCGGGCTTGGACGTCCTATTGTGCCAAAATTATTGGTGGCTGCCAGATGAGGATTTGCTTAAGAAATGGGCTGTTAGGGCCCAATTTGCCCAGTTTCGTGCGTGTGTTGTTCCCGTGCGACCGCAGACCGTTTGTGCGTCTTGGCTGTTACAACTCTTTTCATACAATTGATCTTCTAAATTTGATGCGGATTCCCCTTGACCCGGGCTCATGGTTTTTCCCGGTAACAAAAATGACAACGGACAGTCCCGGCGAATGCCGCTTTCAGGAGCGTTACGGATGACGATTTTCTCCCACCAGTTCACGGTTCTTGCTTCGAACACTGCGAATATTCAGTCTGCGACACCGGCAATTGCAGCCAGTCGAGCAGGCCATGTTGGCATCCTGGATCTGGAGTTTGCCAGTGCTCAACAGGCGGCGGCACCCATTGCACAACTGGCAAAAGCAGCGCGGGGCCATTGGGGCCTGAAGCTGCGTGTTGGTGACGCGAAAGAGGTATATGACCGCTTTGCCGCGGATCTGGGTGATCTTGGCTGCGTTATCTACGTGGTCGAGGACACAAAAGGTTTGAAGCCCGCGATCACGGCGCAAAAGAAACTGGCTCCGAACTCGGTCGCCATTGTTGAACTGCGCGACGAGAGCTTGCTGGCCGATGTTTCGAAGGCCGGCGGAGACGCCCTGATTGCCAAGGGGCACGAGGCCGGGGGCCGGGTCGGTGACGAGACCACGTTCCTGCTGACGCAGCGATTGGTGCGCGAAAGCGACCTGCCGGTGATTGCACATGGCGGCGTGGGGCCGAACACAGCGGCGGCCTTGTTGGTTGCGGGTGCAAAGGGCGTGATGCTGGACTGGCAATTGGCGCTGCTGGACGAGGCCGGCGATACCGGCGCGATGGGCCGTGCGATCTCGCGCATGGATGGCTCGGAAACGCGCGTTCTGGGCGGCGATATGGGCCGCGGCTATCGCACCTTCTGGCGGGCCGATCACAAACCGGCGCATAAGTTGGCCGAGTTGGACATTCCCGGCGCCGATGCCGATGCCTTTGCCGCCTCGGTGGCGGATGCGGTTGATGTGATGGCGCCCGATGGTTCGGTCTGGCTGGTGGGGCAGGATGCAAGCTTTGCCCGCCGGTTTGCCGACCAATACGGCACGGTGTCGGCGGCGCTGAACGATATTGCCGCGCAGGCGCACGGGTTGGCCGCGCAGGCCGCGCAGGTACAGCCGCTGGCCGAAAACAGCCCGCTGACGGCGGTGACCGGCACCCGGTATCCGATCATCCAGGGGCCGATGACCCGCGTGTCGGATGTGGCCGATTTTGCCGTTTCGGTGGCCGAAGGCGGGGCGCTGCCCTTTTTGGCGCTGGCGCTGATGCGGGGGCCGGATGCGACGAAACTGATCGAAGAGACCAAGGCCAAGATCGGCGACAAGCCGTGGGGCGTTGGCATTCTGGGCTTTGTCGATGACGCGCTGCGCGAAGAGCAGACCGCGGTGATCGCCGCCCAGAAGCCGAAATACGCGCTGATCGCGGGCGGCCGCCCCGATCAGGCCGCAGCGCTTGAGGCGCAAGGTATCCCGACCTTCCTGCATGTGCCGTCACCGGGGCTTTTGAGCCTCTTCCTTGAGGGCGATACGCGCCGGTTCATTTTTGAGGGGCGCGAATGTGGCGGCCATGTGGGCCCGCGCAGCTCGGCCGTGTTGTGGCAACAGGCGGTGGACGCGGTTCTGGACCATTACGGGCCAGAGGGTGAGATCGACGCCGAGCTGATCTTTGCCGGCGGCATCCATGACGCGCAATCGGGCGCGATGGTGTCGGCTCTGGCGGCGGGCCTGGCCGCGCGTGGGGCCAAGATCGGCGTGATTGTCGGCACGGCCTATATCCTGACCGAAGAGGCGGTGAGGGCCGGCGCGGTTCTGGATACATATCAACAGCTTGCGCTGGAAAGTTCACGCACGATGCTGCTGGAAAGCGGCCCCGGCCACGCGACGCGCGTGGTGGAAAGCCCCATTGTGGACGAGTTCTTTGCCAAGAAGAAGGCGCTGCTGGAAAGCGGCGTGGACCCCGATGAGGTCAAGGACGAGCTGGAACATTTCAATGTGGGCCGCTCGCGCATTGCGTCCAAAGGTGTGGATCGCAACCCTGATTACGGCAAGGTCGACGGGGCCGAGAAGTTCATTGATATCAGCCAGGAAGAGCAGCTGAAAACCGGGGTATACATGATCGGGCAGGTGGCCAACCTGCATTCGAAACCCACCACGATTGCCGCGCTGCACAGCGCCATTTCAACCGAAAGCGCCGCGGTTCTGGCCAATTTCGCCGAGCAGCCCAAGGTGGCACCGGTGATCCGCGAGGGCGAGGGCAGCAAGATCGCCATCACCGGGGTGGGCACGATCCTGCCCAAGGCCGGTGATTTCAGCGCCTATTGGGAAAACATCCTGGACCGCGTCGATGCGGTGGACGAGGTGCCCGAACGCCGCTGGGACTGGCGCCGATATTTCGATCCCGACCGCGATGCGCCCGACAAGGCCTATTCGAAATGGGGTGGGTTCATTGACGAGGTCGATTTTGACCCGATCCGGTATGGCATCCCGCCGAATTCGATGAACTCGATCGAGCCGCTGCAATTGCTGGCGCTGGAAACCGTGCGGCAGGCGCTGGAAAACGCGGGCTTCAAGGATGGCCACATCCCCGATCCCGAGCTGCGTCGCAAGACGTCGGTGATCATCGGCGTGGGCGGTGGTGCCGGCCCGCTGGGGCAGAAATACGCGGTGCGTTCGTCGATGCCGGCCATTGCCGGCGGCATGAACGAAACGGCTGAGGAACGTCTGCCCGGCTGGACCGAGGACAGCTTTCCCGGCATCCTGCTGAACGTGATCGCGGGGCGGGTGACGAACCGGTTCGATCTGGGCGGGGTGAACTTTACCGTCGATGCGGCCTGTGGCTCGTCGCTGGCCGCCGTGATGATGGCCGCGCGCGAGTTGGAGAATGGCACCTCGGACATGGTGATTGTCGGCGGCGCTGACAGCTTCCAGAACCCGTTTGATTTCCTGGCCTTTTCCAAGACCAAGGCGCTTAGCCCGCGCGGCCGGTGCCGCACCTTTGACGACAGCGCCGATGGCATCGCTATTTCCGAGGGGCTGGCCATGATGGTGCTGCGCCGTCTGGATCAGGCCGAGGCCGATGGCGACCGTATCTATGCCGTGCTGCGCGGTGTGGGCGGCAGTTCCGACGGGCGTGACCTGTCGCTGACCGCACCCCGGCCCGAGGGGCAGGAATCGGCCCTTGTGCGCGCCTATACCCGCGCCGGCGTGTCACCGTCGACCGTGGGTCTGGTCGAGGCGCATGGCACCGGCACCACGGTGGGTGACCGGACCGAAATCACCAGCCTTTCCAAGACCTTCGCCGACTATTCTGATGCAAAACAGTTCTGCGGCGTGGGCTCTGTCAAGTCGATGATCGGCCACACCAAGGCCGCTGCGGGCTGTGCGGGCATGATCAAGCTGGCCATGGCGCTGCACCACCGGGTGCTGCCCTCGACCCTGCATGTCGAGGTGCCGAATAAAGGCGCGAATTTCGCCGAAAGCCCGTTCTATATCTCCACCGAAACGCGGCCCTGGATGGCGCCCGAGGGCACGCCGCGCCGCGCCGGGGTGTCGGCCTTTGGCTTTGGCGGCACCAATTTCCATGCGGTGCTTGAGGAATATAATGGCGGCTATCTGCCCAAGCATCAGGAGCCGCTGCGCCGCAACTGGACGCATGAGCTGTTGCTGTTCTCGGCCGCTGACAAAGACGCGCTGTTGGCCGATATCCGCAACGGGGCTGCTGCGCTGACCGATGCGGGGGGCGCGGTTGCCCTGCGCGACGTTGCCGCCAGCCTGGCCAAGGCGTTTAAGGCCGATGCGGGCGCGCGGTTCGCGCTGGTGGCCGCCTCGGTTGAGGATGCCGCGACCCGGCTGACCCGCGCCGCCGATGCGATCGCCGCAGGCGACGAGACCCTGCGCACCGTCGATCCGATGGGCGCCTTCTTCTCGGCCGAAGCGCCGCTGAGCACCGAACAGGTGGCGTTCCTCTTCCCCGGTCAGGGCTCGCAATATCCCGGCATGGCGGGCGATCTGGCCATGACCTTCCCCAAGGTGCGCACGACGTTGGAGGATGCCTCGGCCGCGCTATCGGGCCGCACGCCCGCGCCGCTGTCGCAACTGATCTATCCGCGCCCGACGCTCGATGAGGATGAGCGCGCCGAACAGGTTGAGGCGCTGAAACGCACCGACGTGGCGCAACCGGCCATTGGCGCGGTTTCTGTCGCGGTTCTGGACCTGCTGCGCGGCTTTGGCCTGAGCGCCGGGTCCGCGGCTGGTCACAGCTTTGGCGAGTTCTCGGCGCTTTATGCCTCGGGCGCTTATGACGCGCAGACCCTGCTGCACCTGGCCCATGCCCGCGGCTCGGCCATTATCAGCGCCGGTGGCGACGATCTGGGCGCCATGGTGGCGGTGAACGCAGGGGCCGAGGCGGTGCGCGAGGCGATTGAGGGGCTGGGTAACGTCACGCTGGCCAATATCAACGCGCCCGATCAGACGGTGATTGCCGGACCAACCGAAGCTATTGAAAAAGCATCGCAAATGCTGACCGAGGCCGGGTTTGCGGCCAAACGGCTGCCGGTGGCCTGCGGCTTCCATTCCGATTGTGTCGCCCCGGCGCGCAGCCTGCTGGCCGGCGAGCTGTCGCAGGTTGAGATGGCCGCGCCCGACATGCCGGTTTACGGCAACGCCACCGCCGCGCCTTATCCCGGCGACGGGGCGGCGATGCAGGCGCAATTGGGCGAACATCTGGTCAGCCCGGTGAATTTTGTCGGCTCGATCGAGGCGATGCACGAGGCCGGCGCGCGGCTTTTCCTCGAGGTTGGGCCGGGCTCGGTTCTGACCGGCCTGACGGGCCGCATTCTGGGTGACAAGCCGCATCTGGCCCTGCCATCCGACAAGAAGGGCCGGGCGGGTGCGCAACAGCTGCTCAGCCTGCTGGGTGGCGCGATGGCCGCTGGTCTGCCGCTGGATCTGGCGCAAGTTTTTGCCGGCCGGTCCGAGGGCGATCTGGACGTTGCCAATTGGGCGATCAAACCCGCCGACGACCCGCGTCGCGCCATGTTGTGGAAAGTGGATGCCGCCAATGTGCGCCCGATCAACGGCACGCCGAAACATCGCGGTTTTGCCGCCCGTATCGAAGAGGATCCGAAACCTGTGACCGATGCGCCCAAACCTGCGGCCCCGGCTGCGCCCGTTGCCACTGCGCCTGCGACCCCTGTGAACGCACCCGCCGCCCCCATGGCGGCCCCGCAACCTGCCGCAGCCCCGGCGGCGCGGACGGCCCCCGCCGTGACGGGAACGGGCGCCGAGGCGGTGATGCAGCGCCACCAGGAACTGATGACCTCTTTCCTGGAGAACAACCGGGCGATCATGATGCAATGGCTGGGCGGCGGGGCTGCGATGCCCGCCATGCCGACGATGCCGCAACCCGCGGCAGCCATGCCCACGCCGGCCCCGGCGCCGCGTCCCGCCCCGGCCGCAGCACCTGCGCCCGTTGCCCCGCCCGCTCCGGCAGCGGCGGCCCCGAAACCTGCGGCGGCCCCGGCTGCACCAGCGGCCCCCGCGCCCGCAGCTGGTCCAACTCTAACCGACGCAACCGTAACGGCGGCCTTGTTGGCACTGATCTCGGACCGTACCGGCTATCCGCAAGACATGCTGGACCTTGATCTGAACCTCGAGGCCGATCTTGGCATCGACTCGATCAAGCGGGTGGAAATCCTCGGTGCCTTGCGCGGTGATCTGCTGCCCGATGCGGGCGAAGCCGCGCGCGAGAAGATGGGTCCGGTCAGCCGTGAACGCTCGGTCCGTGGGATCGTGGCGAAATTCATGGACGTGGCGGCCGAGTTTGCCGCACCCGCCGCCGCGCCAGCGGCGGCCCCCGTGGCGGCGCCTGCGCCTGCGGCTGGCCCATCGCTGGACGAGGCGAGCGTGACGGCGGCGCTGTTGGCGCTGATCTCGGACCGCACCGGCTATCCGCAAGACATGCTGGACCTTGATCTGAACCTCGAGGCCGATCTGGGCATCGACTCGATCAAGCGGGTGGAAATCCTCGGCGCGCTACGCGGCGATCTGCTGCCCGATGCGGGCGAAGCCGCGCGCGAGAAGATGGGGCCGGTCAGCCGCGAGCGGTCCGTACGCGGGATCGTGGCGAAGTTTATGGAGGTCGCGGCGGAGTTCACCGGCGGCGCCGCGCCAGCGGCGGCCCCCATGGCGGCGCCGACGCCCGCTGCTGGTCCATCGCTGGACGAGGCAACCGTAACGGCGGCGCTTTTGGCGCTGATCTCGGACCGGACAGGCTATCCGCAAGACATGCTGGACCTCGATCTGAACCTCGAGGCCGATCTGGGTATCGACTCGATCAAGCGGGTTGAGATCCTCGGCGCCCTGCGCGGCGATCTGCTGCCCGATGCGGGCGAAGCCGCGCGCGAGAAGATGGGCCCCGTCAGTCGCGAACGTTCCGTGCGCGGGATCGTGGCCAAGTTTATGGAGGTTGCAGCAGAGTTTACCACATCCGCCGCCGCGCCAGCGTCGGCCCCCGTGGCAGCGCCGGCACCTGCGGCTGGCCCATCGCTGGACGAGGCGAGCGTGACGGCGGCGCTGTTGGCGCTGATCTCGGACCGCACCGGCTATCCGCAAGACATGCTGGACCTTGATCTGAACCTCGAAGCCGATCTTGGCATCGACTCGATCAAGCGGGTTGAAATCCTCGGTGCCTTGCGCGGCGACCTTCTGCCCGATGCGGGCGAAGCCGCGCGCGAGAAGATGGGACCGGTTAGTCGCGAGCGTTCCGTACGCGGGATCGTGGCGAAGTTTATGGAGGTCGCGGCGGAGTTCACTGGCGGCGCTGCGCCAGTTGCGGCCCAAGTGGCCGTTGTCGCCGAAACCGATACGCCGAAAGTGGATGCCGACGCCTGGGGCGCGCGGTTCGTAATGGTCCCGCAAGAGGTCGCCATACCCGAACCCGCCGAATGGGTGACGCCGGGCGCGACCTATGTGCTGACCGATGACGAGGCCGGGGTGGCCGCCGGCATCGCCAAGGCGGTCGAGGCCAAGGGCGGCACGCCTTTGGTGCTGAGCGGTGTGAATCTGTCGGATGACGCGGCGCTGCGACAGGCGGTGGACAAGATCAAAGGCAACGCGGCGGGTTTGATCCATTGCGCTCCGCTGCGCGTGGTTAAACCGGTCAGCGAGATGACGTTGGAAGATTGGCGCGGGTCGGTCGACACGGCGTTGCGCGCGCTTTACGGCCTGCTGTCGGCGCTGGGGCCCAGCCTCAGCACCCGGGCCGACGCGGTGGTGATGTGCGCCACGCGCCTTGGCGGTGGCTTCGGCTTTGAAGGCACGGTGCCGGTTGCACCGGCCGATGGCGGTGCGCCGGGGCTGTTGAAAACCGTGTCCAAGGAATGGGACCAGGCGCATGTGCGCGCGGTGGATTTTGCCACCGATGCCACGCCCGAGGCGATGGTGGACGGCATGCTGGCCGAGGCGGCGCGGCGCGATCCGCTGGTCGAGATTGGCCTGAAAGGCGATGCGCGATACGGCCTGTTTGCCGAGAAACGCGCCATCGACGCGGCGGCGGCTGAACGTCTGCCGGTGGATGGCAGCTCGGTCGTGCTGGTGACTGGCGGGGCGCGCGGTATCACCGCGAAGATCGTCAAGCATATGGCCGCCGCCAGCCAGCCGCGCTTTGTTCTGCTGGGTTCGTCACCCGCGCCCGAAGGCGATGAGGCGGCGGAATTGTCGGCCGCCGACACGCCGCATGCGCTGAAGGCCGCGTTGATCAAGATGGCGCAGGCGGCGGGCAAAAAGGTCAGCCCGGCGGCGATTGAGACCGAGTTCCGCGCCGTGACCAAAGCGCGCGAAATCCGCGCGGCGATGGCCGAGATTGCGGCGCTGGGCAGTGCGGTGGAATACCTGCAATGCGATGTGCGCGACCCGGGCGCCTTGGGCGCGGTGGTCGAGGATGTCTATACCCGCCATGGCCGCATCGACGGGGTGCTGCACGGCGCCGGCGTGATCGAGGATAAGCTGATCCTGGACAAGGAATTGACCAGCTTTGACAACGTGGTGCGCCTGAAAACCGAAAGCGCGTTTGTGCTGTCGAAGGTGCTGCGGCCCGAAAGCCTGAAATTCCTGGTGTTCTTTACTTCGGTAGCGGGCCGGTTCGGCAATCGCGGGCAGGGCGATTATGGCGCGGCGAACGAGACGGTGTCGAAACTGGCGCGCGTGCTGAACGCCGAATGGCCCGGCGCGGTCACCGCGATCAGCTGGGGCCCGTGGGACAGCGGCGGCATGGTGTCGGACGAGATCAAGGCGCAGTTCAACGCCATGAAGATCGAGCCGATTGACCCCGCCCATGGTACCCGCGCGCTGGAGCTGGAAGTGACGCGCGGCGCGGCGGAAGAAAGTGAAGTGGTGTGGGGGCGCGGCCCGTGGGAGGATGATATGACCGTCCTGCTGGAGACCTATCGCAAACCCCCGGCGCGCAAAGCCGCGGAATAAAGCAAGGCAAGAATGTCGATGCCCGATCTGAACGAGCCCATCGCCATTATTGGCATGGATTGCATCTTTCCGCAGGCGCCTGACCGGGTGTCGTTCTGGCAGAACATCCTGAACAAGGTGGATGCGGTGGACGAGGCGCCGGCCGATTGGCATGGCGATCTGTTCCTTGACCCCGACAGCCGCGAGAACGACCGGGTCTATACCACCAAGGGCGGGTTCCTGCGCGATCTGGCCACGTTTGACCCGCTGAAACACGGGGTGATGCCGACGGCGATTGACGGCGGCGAGCCGGACCAGTTTTTGGCGCTGGAACTGGCGGCGCGCTGTCTGGAAGATGCCGAGTTTGATGCACGCCCCGTGGATGGCGAGCGGGTGGCGGTGATCCTGGGCCGGGGGACCTATATCAACCGCGGCTTCACCAGCGTTGTGCAGCACGGCATCATGATCGACCGGTTTCTTGATGTGCTGAAGAAACTGCATCCCGATACCGAGGCTGCGGAACTGGCGGCGGTGAAGAAGGAACTTAAAGCCTCGCTGCCGCCCTTTAACGCCGAGATTGCGCCGGCCCTGGTGCCGAACCTTGTGTCGGGGCGCATTTCGAACCGGCTGGATTTTAAGGGCGCGAATTACATTATTGATGCGGCTTGCGCCTCGTCGTTGATCGCGATGGAGCGTGGCATGGCCGACCTGCGGTCGGGCCTGTGCGATATGGCGATTGTGGGGGGGGTGCATGCCTCGACCCCGGCGCCGATTTATCAGATTTTCTGCCAGTTAGAGGCGCTGTCCAAGCAAGGATCGATCAAACCGTTCTCGGCCGAGGCCGATGGCACCTTGCTGGGCGAAGGCGTTGGCATTCTGGCGATCAAACGCCTGTCGGATGCCGAAGCGGCGGGTGACAAGATCTATGCGTTGATGCGCAGCGTGGGCGTGGCGTCAGACGGCAAGGGCCTGGGCATTCTGGCCCCCCGGATCGAAGGCGAAACGCTGGCGCTGGAACGCGCGTATCAGCAAAGCGGCCTCGACCCCAAATCGGTGGGGTTGATCGAGGCGCATGGCACCGCGACATCGGTGGGCGATGCGACCGAGGTTGAGGCGCTGGCAGGCCAGTTTGGCGGCCGCGCGTCCGAGGAGCCCGAGGTGGCGCTGGGCGCGGTCAAGTCGATGATCGGGCATTGCATCCCGGCCTCGGGCTCGGCCGGGCTGATCAAAACGGCGATGGCGCTTTATCACCGCACGTTGCCACCGACGCTGGTGGACACGCCGAACCCCGATCTGGGCATCGAGGACACGCCGTTTTACCTGAACACCGAGGCGCGCCCGTGGATCCATGGCGAGGAAACGCCGCGCCGCGCCGGGGTGAACGCCTTTGGCTTTGGCGGCATCAACGCGCATGCGGTGATGGAGGAATATACCGGTGCGCCGCAACCCGCGCCGCAGCTGACGCGCAGTTCCGAGGTTGTGGTGCTGGACGCCGCCGATGGCCCGGCGCTGGTTGCCAAGATCGCGCAGGTGGTTGACACGCTGGCCGCGCCCGAGGTGACGCTGGCCGCGCTGGCGCGCCAGGTGAACGCGCAAAGCGGCGATGGCGACTGGCGGGCCGGTGTGGTGGCCGCCGACAAGGGCGAGGCCACCGCCAAGTTGCAAAAAATTGCCGATCGCATTGGCGCGGGCAAGAAGAAGCTGAAGGACCGTAAGGGGGCCTATCTGACCTCGGCCCCTTTGGCGCGGGAAGGCAAGGTGGCCTTCATGTTCCCCGGTGAGGGCAGCCAGCATATCGGCATGCTGCGCGAGGTGATGTTGCATCACCCGGAAATGCGCGGCTGGTTTGATCTGGTGGATGGCGCTTTTGCCGGGCATCCGCGCGCGCTGAAGCCCAGCCAGGTGATTTACCCGCCCTCTTACGTCGCCGCCGAGGGTGAGGGCCTGTGGCGCATGGATATTGGGCCCGAGGCGATTTTTGCGGCAAATCAATCGGTTGCGGCGCTTTATGACAAGATCGGCCTGCGCGCGGATATGGTGGTTGGCCATTCCACCGGCGAATACTCGGCGCTTTATGCCGCGGGCGTGACCAGCCGCGAGGACCCCGCGCAATTGCAGGCCGAGATGCGGGCGCTGAACGACGCTTATGAACAGATGTCGGCCGAGGGCGTGATCGCCGAAGGCGCGCTGATTGCCATTGGCGCGGTGGACAATGCCAAGCTGGACGCGGCACTGGCCGGGCGCGACGATGTCTATCTGGCGATGGACAATTGCCCCAATCAAAAAGTGATCGCTGCGTTCTCGCCCGCGGCGCGCGACTGGGCCGAGAAACTGGCCGGCGAGCTGGGTGGGTTCGGCGAGGCGTTGCCGTTTGAACGGGCCTATCACTCGCCCGCCTTTGCCGAGTTCACGAAGCGGCTGGAGGGGTTCATGGCGGATATGGCCATCAGCGCGCCGTCGATGCCGTGCTATTCCTGCCTGTCGACCGAGCCCTTTGGCGATGCGGGCGACGACATCCGCAAGCTGACGGCGGCGCAATGGTCGGGGCGGGTGCGGTTTACCGAGACGATCCAGCGCATGCATGACGATGGCGCACGGATTTTTGTGGAATGCGGGCCGCGCAACAATCTGACGGCCTTCACCAACGATATCCTTCGCGGCAAACCGCATGTGGCGCTGGCGATGGACACGCCGGGCCGGGTGGGGCTGGACCAGCTGAACCATTTCATCGCGCAATTGTCGGTAGAAGGGGTGGCGTTGAACGCCGAAGCCTTCGCCGCGCCTGAAGAGGCTGTTAAGGCCGATGAAGGCCCCTCGCGCCCGCAGGTGCTGAAAATGGGTCTGCAGCCGATGGAACTGACCAATGTGCCGCCGCGCAAGACCAAGCGCGCGCCCGAGGTTGCGCCCGCCGCCCCCGAAGCCCCGCGCGCGCCTGAACCCCAGGCGCCGGTTGCCCCGTCGGCATCACCGCAAGAGGCGCTGGTGGCGTCTTATTTTGATACGATGGAACAGTTTGTCAGCGCCGAACGCGACATCATGTCGGCCTATTTTGGCGCCTTTACCGGCGAGGCCCCAAAGGTGGCGGCCCCCGACGCCGCGCCGCAGCGGTTCCCGATGTTGCAGACAACCGAGCGGGCCGCCGATGGGCGCAGCCTGACCGCGCGGATCGAGATCGACACGGGCCGCGCGCCCTATCTGCTGGACCACAGCTTTGGCCGCGATATCTCGATGCTGTGGCCCGATCTGTCGGGCCTGCCGGTGGTGCCGCTGACCTTTACCATGGAGGCGCTGGCCGAGACCGCGGCGGCGCTGTGCCCCGAGATGGTGGTGGTCGCGATGAACGAGGTTCGGGCCAGCCGCTGGCTGGCGCTGGACCGGCCGGTTCTGGCGTTGGAAGCCACGGCGGAGTTGAAGGAACAGGGCGCAGTGAGCAAGGTTCACGTGCGCCTGCGCGCCGCCGATGGCCCGGCTTTGCGGCCCATTCTGGTGGAGGCCGAGATCGAGCTGGCGGCCGAGCGTCCCGCCGCACCTTTGGCCGAGCCGCTGAGCTATGACGCCCATCGCGGCGCCTATTGGTCGCTGGAAGATGTCTATAGCCGCATCATGTTTCACGGGCCGAAACTGCACGCCATCGAAAACATGGATCTGGCCAGCGGCGATGGCTGCGAGGGTGTCTTGCAGGGGCTGCCGCTGGACACGTTGTATCAGGGGATCCCGCAGCCCTATTTCGAGACCGACCCAATCACGCTGGACGCGGTGGGGCAACTGGTGGGCGTGTGGTCGGCCGAGAGCCTTGACGAGGCGTTCCACATCTTTCCGTTCCGGGTGGAGCGGCTGGAGATGTTCCGCGCCCCGCTGGCGCCGGGTGAAAAGGCGCGCTGCCGCTGCAAGATCGACCTGATCGGTGACGATGAGATGTCGAGCTATATCGACGTAGTCAGCGCCGATGGCCATCTGCAATGTCGTATCCACGGCTGGTGGGACAAGCGGTTCAACCTGCCGGATCGGTTCTTTCAGGCGCGCCTGGCACCGTCGGTGAACCCGGTTTCGGCGGTGATCGAGGCCGGCGATGGGCTGGCGCTGACGGCGGTCACCGATATCTCGACCAGCTTGCTGGAAGGCAGCGGCGGCATCTGGGCCAAGGTTCTGGCCGGGCTGCAGCTGTCGCCGTCGGAGCGGTTGGAGTGGGACGGTCTGGCCGACGCGACCGAGAAGCGCCGCTGGGAATGGCTGCGCGGGCGCGCAGCGGCCAAGGATGCGGTGCGTGCGGTGACCGGATTGGCATTTTGCCCGGCGGATGTCGAGGTGCAGCCCAGCACCGACGACACCCCGCCAATGATCGGCCCAAGCTGGCCCGAGAGTTGGGGGCAGGCGCCCCTGATCTCGATCAGTCACAGCGGTGAATACGCCATCGCAGCCGCGGCAGACGCCACAAAATATGCGGGTGTCGGCGTGGATATCGAACGGATCGTACCGCGGGACGAGGCGTTTCTGGCCACGGCATTCACCACGGCCGAGCGCGGCTATTTGGCGCAAGCAACGTCTGGTGCAGACCGTGACAGGCTGGCTGCGGCGATGTGGTGCGCAAAAGAAGCAGCCGGCAAAGCCTATGGTGCGGGGCTGGCGACGATGTTTGACCGGTTTGAAATCACGTCAATCACGGGTGACGCAGAAGGGTTTCAGGTATCCGAAAAGAGCGGCGGCACCCTTGTCAACGTGCGTGTAGTAACGGAGATTGTGCCCGAAACCGTAGCTGTTGTGGCTTTGAGGCCGCGATCGGGTGCGCATTAGAAGAAGGATTGTGAGAGATGGCAGCAGTAACATATGACGACGCGCTGGCAGCGCTGCAGGAAATTTTCGAAGATCTGGAAGACGATTTGGACGGAGATGGCGGCGAATTGTCGGCCGATTCCAAACTGATTGACCTCGGGATGGAATCCATCAGCCTTGTCTATCTGATCTCTGAGCTTCAGCAATCTTATGGGTTGGGCGACGCGTTGTTCCGCAAGATGCGCGACGAGAACACGATGCTGGTTGATATGACCGTTGACGACATTCTTAAGTCGGTGGTCGAGCTGAGCCTGAAGGCGTCAGCTTAAGTGGACGAAGACCCGGGACGCGGGGCGGCCCGGTGATGGGTGAGAATTGTTAAGAGGTTGCAAAGGCGTATTTCAGAGTTGTCCCGGTCCTTCAAACGGCTTTGAGCCTGACCAAGACAACGGTTCCTTTGCGATCAGAGATTACAACACGTGACCCATGGGGCATTGGCTTCGTGGCGACAAAGGATGGAACGCAATTATGGCAGATACCAAAATCCGCACCCTGCTGATCGGGCTGGATGGCGCAACCTATGACCTGCTGGATCAACTGGTGGACGAGGGCGTGATGCCCAATATGGGTCGCATCATGAAAGACGGCGCGCGCGGTATTCTGAAATCGACCATCCACCCGCTGACCCCGCCGGCCTGGACCACGATGACCACGGGCCGCACGCCGGGCAATCACGGGGTGTTCGACTTTATCCGCGTTGACCGCGATGGCGACAAGCCCAGCTATACGCTGGCCACCTCGGCCGATGTGATGGTGCCCACGATCTGGCAGATCGCCAGCCGCGAGGGGCTGCGCGCCACCACGCTGAACTTCCCGGTCAGCTTCCCGGCCAAGCCGATTGATGGCGTGGTGATCCCCGGCTATGTGCCGTGGTCCTATCTGGGCCGCGCGATCCACCCGCGCCCGGTCTTTAAGATGCTGAAGGAAAAGGGCGTGTTCAAGGCGTCCGAGATGTCGACCGACTGGCAGCACGAGCGTAAGGCGGTGCAGGGTCTGGGCGAGAACCAGCTGCAGGATTGGGTCAACTTCCACATCGTACGCGAGAAACGGTGGTGCGATATCCTGCTGACGCTGATGGACGAGGAACCGTGCGAACTGATGGCGGTGCTGTTTGACGGCGTCGATCGTATTCAGCACCTGTGCTATCACCTGATCGACCGCGCGACCCGCGATCAGTATCAGACCGAAGACGCCAAGAAGACCACCGAACTGGCGCTGCAATATTACCGCGATGTCGACAATTACGTGCAGGCCATGATCGACAAGGCCGGCCCGGACGCGCAGGTGATGATCGTGTCGGATCACGGGTTCACCCGCTCGGGCGCGCGCATTTTCTATGCCAACACCTGGCTGGAGAAAATGGGCCTGTTGGACTGGGTCGATGGCACCCCGATGGACGATCAGGGCCGCGTGGCGCTGGACGAAAACACCGAGGCCTCGACCCTGATCAACTGGGACACCACCAAGGCCTATGCGCTCAGCTCGTCGTCCAACGCGATCTTTATCCGTCAGGCCAATGGCCCGGACGAACCCGGCGTGCAGCCCGAGGAATACGAGGCGTTCCGCGATCAGATGATCGAGGACCTTCTGGCGCTGAAAGACCCAGATACCGGCAAGCCGGTGGTGATGCATGTGTTCAAGCGCGAGGATGCCTTCCCCGGCACCTATACCGACCGCGCGCCCGATATCACGCTGATGCTGCATGATTACAGCTTCCTGTCGGTGCTGCGCGCTGATGAGGCGATCAAGGACCGTCAGGTGCCTTATGCCACGCACCACCCCGATGGCATCTTCGTGGCCACCGGCCCTGGCATGGCCAAGGGCAAGGCGCTGGATGACCTTTATATCGCCGATGTGGCGCCCACCGCGATCTATTCGCTGGGGCTGGCCATTCCGTCGGATATGGAGGGCAAGCTGTGCGAGGCGACGTTTGACGACGCCTACCTGGCCGAAAACGCGCCGCGATACACAGATGTGGACGAGTTGAAGGGCGATACCGACACCTCGACCCTGGATGCCGAGGCGCAGGCGCAGATCAAAGAGCGGCTGAAATCGCTCGGTTACCTCTAAACGCATGCCCCGGGCGACCCTTCGCGGGCATATGATCCATTACCAGCAGACGGGGCAGGGCCCCGATATCGTGCTGGTGCATGGGTTGTTCTGCAACATTGCTTTTTGGTGGTTCCGGGTGGCGCCGAAACTGGCGGAAACGCATCGCGTGACCGCGCTGGATCTGCGCGGGCACGGGTTCTCGGCGATGTCGGGCGAGGGGTACCGGGCCACCGATCTGGGCGCCGACGTGGTGGCGTTGATGCAGCATCTGGACATCAAGGATGCCCATCTGATCGGTCATTCCTTTGGCGGTGCCGTGGCCTTGGCGGCGGCGGTACAGGCGCCCGATCTGGTGACCAGGCTGACGCTGGCCGATGCCTGGGTGCCCGCGTTGCAGGCGATGCCGCCCTTGAACGATGGCGCTGCGTGGCAACGGCTGCGCGCCCGTCTGTCGGCCCGCGGGATCGAGGTTGAGGGCGAGATGCCGCGCGTTGCGCAGGCGTTTTTCGAGGAAATGCTGGATGCCGAGGATGACGGCGCCGGTGCCGGCGGTGCCGGGGCGTTTGCGGGCATTCAGGCCGGCAATGGCCGGCAGCGCCCAACCCGCGCCATGCGGCGCTGGCGCGAATTGATGGAACGCACGCCCGCGAACCGTCAGTTCCGCGACCCCGGCGGCCTTGGCCCCTTGGAACTGGCGCGGGTCTCGCGGCCGGTGGATTTGGTTTATGGCGGGCGCTCGCGGTACCTGAAAAGCCGCGATGGCCTGATGCGGCTTTTGCCGCAGGCCCGCCGGATCGAAGTTCCAAATGCAGGTCATTACTTCCCACTGCTGCGGCCGGACGCTTTCCTCGGCGCCCTTGGTCGTGCTAGTTCGGAACAAATGGGTGTCGCCCAAGACGGGACAGAACAGCCGTGACCACAGAATGTGAAGGTGGAGAGCAGAACGTGTCGAAAGAAGCGGGGACGGGGCTGAACGCCGGTCAATTCCGGCAACTTGCCAAGAATGGTATCGGCGATCCGTCAAACGCCTATGTGCATGGTATGGAATGGTTCGAGGGTCGGCTGTATTGCGGGATGACCCGCAACTCGTTCAAATTGCTGAAGCTTTTCCCTCCGATTGACCCGCCGGCGCTGGACCCGTGGGTGGTGGACGTGCCGCCCTCGGTCGAAGATCTGGACATGCAGGGCCAGATCTGGCGCTGGACGCCGGAAACCGACAGCTGGGAAATGGCCTATCGGTCGCCGCTGATCCCGGGCAAGCACGGCAAACCGGCGCCGCGCGATCTTGGCTATCGCGGGGCGCGCGTGTTCCAGGGCATCAACGACGAAAAGCCGAACCTTTACGTGTCGACCATGTCGACAGTGCTGCGCGGCTGCGCGGCGCATGTGCTGCGGTCCGAGGATGGCATCAATTTTGAACCGGCCTGCGAGCCGGGCATCGGCAACGACAATATCTCGACCTTCCGCGAACTGGTCAGCTTTGACGGCTACCTTTATGCGCCGCCCGCGGGCGAGGGGATCCAGTTCAACTCGAACCGCACCGGGGTGATCAAACGCTCCAACGACCCGCGGCCCGGCAATTGGGAAGTGGCAATGGATCTGGGGTTTGGCGACCCCACGAATAACGGCGTGTTCATGATGACCACCGCCAACAATCAGCTTTATGCCGGGACCTTCAACAATTACGAAGGCTATCAGGTCTGGACGACGCCCCCTTGCGGCGACGGCCCACTGCAATGGCGCAAAGTGATCGACAAGGGCGCCTATCGCGGCCCGCTGTCCGAGATCGCCATGGGGATGGTCGAGTTCAACGGCGCGCTTTACGTCGGCTCGTCGATCCAGAACGGCGGCTATGACCGTACCAACCTTGTGGGCCCTGCGGCGGGTGAGATCATCCGCATCTGGCCCGATGACAGCTGGGACCTGCTGGTGGGCCTGCCGCGCGACACGCCGGACGGAATGAAATACCCGCTGTCGGGCATTGGGCCAGGCTTTGACAATATCTTCTCGGGCTATACGTGGCGCATGTGCGTGCATGATGGCTGGCTTTATGTCACGACCTTTGACTGGTCGGTCTTCCTGCAATACGCGCACCGCCCCTCGCCAACTGCCAAGAAACTGGTGGGCGCGCACAGTTTCGAGCAGATGGCCGAAGTGGGCGGCGGGTTCGAAATGTGGCGCACCAAGGATGGTGTGAACTGGATGCCGGTGACGATCAACGGCATGAACAACCCCTACAATTACGGCGGCCGCACGATGGTGTCGACGCCCAAGGGGCTGGCCGTGGGCACCGCCAATGTCTTTGGCGGCAAAAGCCCGGCGCGGTTTGCCTCGCGCTGGCAATATGTCGAAAACCCTGATGGCGGGACCGAGATCTTTTTGGGCGACCCCAGCCACCGCGCCTATACCCTGCCGAAACCGGCCAAGGTGCGCGATGATGGCGTGAAGGTAGATATCGCGACCACGGGCGCCACGGGGTACATCGGCAAACACCTGGTGCCGCATCTGCTGGATGCGGGATACACGGTGCGGTCGCTGACGCTGCCGGGCACGGCCAAGGATATCGACCCGCATCCCAACCACGAGGTGATCGAGGGGTTCCTTGAGGATGACGCGGTGCTGGACAAGCTGGTGGACGGGGCCGAGAAGGTGCTGCATATGGCGGCGCGTCTGGGCGGTTCCTGCGCGGTTGAGCCATTGCGCGAGACCAACGTGCACGGCACGCATCAGCTGCTGCGCGCGTGCAACCGGTCGAACGTGCTGAAACGGTTCATCTTTTCCAGCTCGGTCGCGGCCTATCAAAACCAGTTCAACGAAAAGGAATGGCCGATCCACGAAAGCCACCCGGTGCGCGTGGATGGGGGGCAGGACCTGGCCGATTACGGCATGACCAAGGTGGCGGGTGAGAACCTGTTGCGGTTTTATGGCCGCAAGCATGGCTATGAGCATTCGATCCTGCGGTTCGCGCTGGTTTACGGTATTGGCGATCCGCTGGTGGACCTGATGGTGCGCGAGCAAGCCTCTAACGCCGATTTCGGCGAAGGACAGGGCAGCGAACAGCCCCGCCAGTTCGTGCATATTGACGACGCGGTGGAATCGATCCTGCGCGCCTGTTTCCAGGACGAGGCGGCGAATGAAACCTTCAACGTCGCGGGGCCGGATGTCATCACCTATAAAGACATCGGGCGAATGACGCGGATTGCCGTCGGCAAGCCAAAGAAAGAAGACCTGGACCCGGACCGCAAACGCGTTTGGCGCCGCTATCAGCAGCAATACGATATTTCCAAGGGCAAGACCCATCTGGGGTTCCGTCCGTCCATTCCTTTCGCCGAAGGGCTGCGCCAGATCATCGAAGTGGTTCAGGACGAAGGTAAACTTCCGCGTCCCGCCGCGAACCAACCTTTGGTATTTGAAGGCGCAAATGATATGTTGGTTCCCGAATTCGGGGGGACCAAGACCGACAAAGATAAAGATTCAGAACAACCAATTCAGGCATAAAAATAGAATACGGCTGCGCAGAAACGTGCAGTGACGCATAGTGGAGAGAGAAATGTCGAATACTGAAGAGTGGATGCCGAACGTCGAACAGGTCGCGAATGACCAAGGTCAGGCGATGCGTTATGTGCGCAGCCTGATGCGTGAAGGCCGCAACGACGAAGCCCGCGCTGAGTTGCAGAACATGATCGACCAGGACCCATCGAACCTGCGCGCCATTCTCGCCTATGGCATGTCGTTGCAGCGGGACCGCCGCTTGGAAGACGCAGCCCAGTATTTTGAACGCGCCATGTCGGTTGATCCTAATAACGCTACCGCGCCCCTGATGGCCGCGTCTGTGGGGGTACAGGGAAACAATCCCGAATACGCCGAGACCCATTTTCACAAGGCGCTTTCGTTGAACCCAAGCTCTATTCCTGCGCTGACCGGTCTGGCTTCGCTGCATCGTCGCAACGAAAAGCCAGAGGCCGCGGTGGAAGTGTTGGAACGCGCGGTGGAAATCGACCCGCAATCGGTACGCGTACGCCGTCAGTTGGCAACGGTTTTGGCCGGCATGGATCGTCAGGACGATGCCAAGGCGCAACTGGAATTTGCAGTTGCCGCCAACCCGGGTGACCGTCAGTCGGCGCTGCAGCTTGCAACGCTGTGCCACCGCACCGGAGACAATGACCGCGCCGAGGCTGTTCTGACCGGGGCGTTGGACACCACCCCGCAAGACCTGCGCCTGTTGATGGCGCTGGGCAGCACGAAGCTGGTCAAGAAAGACTATGCCGGCGCCGAAGAGGTCCTGCGCAAAGCTGTTGATGCCCCGCGTATGGCTCCGGGCCCGCGGATGCAGGAACGCTTGGAAGCGATGGGCGAACAGGCGCAGCAGCGCCGCGAGGCATTTCATGAGCGCCGCAATCGCCGTCGTCGTCCCAGCACCACGGCCCAGATCGCATTGGTTCGGGCTCTGATCCCGCAAAAGAAACTTTCGGAGGCGCGCGAGATTCTGTCGTCGATCCCTCGCAACAACTTCCGCGCTGTGATCGTGCAGCGTCTTTATGGTGACGCTTTCGCCGAAGAAGGCAACTTTGAAGCGGCGGTTCAGTCTTACCGTGCCGCTGTGCTGACTGCGAATGACGGTGAAAAGATCTTGGCCAAGATCGATGCAGCCGCCGGCGACAAGCCAGCCACCGGGAAAGCATCGCTGAAGCCTTACCTGGACGAGTTCGACCGCCGCGCATCGGGCGAGGATTTCGATCAGGAAGCTGCCGCCGAGCGCCGCCGCAACCAGTTCGAACGCCGCCGTGCCGCCGCAGCCGAGCGTCGCGAACAACGTCAGAGCCGCCTGCAGCAGTTCCGCCAAAACGGTGGCTTTCAGGGCATGGCCCAGGCCGCTCAGCAGAACCAGGGTGACGCGCCTGATGGCGGTGCCGCACAGGCACGTCCCTTCTGGCAGGCCATGATGGCACGTCGTCAGGGCAATAACGGCTGATCCATTCAAGCGAATAACCAAAAGAAGCCGGCCTGTGATCCATCAGCGGGCCGGCACGTTCGGAGGCGAAGGTGAAAGTACTTGTAACCGGTCCCAGCGGGGCAGTCGGGCAATATGTGCTGGAGGTCATGATGACCACCGGCTACGACGTGCGCGTCTTTGTTCTGCCGGATGCAATGCACCGGGTAAACTTCCGCGATCGGATCGAAATGGTGCCGGGGGAGCTGTCTGATCGCCAGGCACTGGAGGAAGCCATCGATGGCATTGACATGGTGTTTCACACCGCTGTCATCGCCCCGCCACCCTCACGCCGGCCCGAAGATCTGCACGCGGTAAACGTTACGGGCACGCGCAACCTTCTTGAGGTTTGCGCCGGCAAGATTCAGCGCTTCGTCTTTACCAGCTCGAACAACGTTTATACGCCGCACAGGTCACCGGCCATGTGGCCACTGCTGGATGACGCCCCGCGTGAGGCGCATGGCAGCCCACAGCAGGCGGCAGCCGGTGAAAGCCTGATCGCAGCCGAGGACTTGATTTTCGAGGCCGCCGAGCGGGGTGAAATCGACTATACCATCCTACGTCCCACGCAGGTGGCGGGCCGTAAATGTCCGTTTATCGAGCAAATGATCATCTCCACTCTGCGCGACAGTGACAACCTGGAAGGTCAGCGCCGCATGTGGGACATGATGCAGTGGACTCATGGTTCGGATATCGGACGCGCGGCCACGTTGGTGGCCACTGATGAACGCGCCCGCAACCAGTGCTATACCGTTGCCGGGGACGAGCCCATCACCATCTACGATGTGCAGGCCAAGATGTGGGACATCATGAATTTCGGCCAGACGGATAACCCCTATACCGAGATCGCGGCGGCCAATAATATCGGCCTTCCCAAGTTCAGCGCAGAAAAACTCAAGGCGCTTGGATGGGTGCCAGAAGTTGGCGTGCAGCAATGTATCGCCGAAGTGCTGGGCCGGTTGGAATTTTATGCCTCGACCGCGATCAAGATGCCCGAATACATGTTGGAAGACTGATCGGGCGACAAGAACAAGCGGGCAGTATTGCCCAGGACAAAAGGACAGCGTGAATGCGCGTTTTGGTAACTGACGCCACCGGACAGGTGGGCCACCGGGTCGTCACTCGGCTTTTGGCAGATCAGCATACCGTGTCAGGACTGGTCACCGGAGAGGTGCCAGGAAATGCCGACGACCTGACCTATACTGCTTGGCCGCGTGCTGACAAAGCCTTGGCGGGTTTACTGGCGGGTATCGATTGCGTCATTATCCCGGATCTTGCGGGCAGTTGGCCTGATGGTGTGTCCCTTGATCGGCTGACGGCATTGATTGGTGCCGCGGCCCAAAACGGCGTCAAGCGTGTGGTCGTTGTCGGTTCGACCAGGGTGTACCGAAAGGGTGGGATGTCGACAGCGACCGCTTTGGAAGGCAGCCCGCAGGTCGCGCGCGATGCCACCGACGACCCCTTGACGCGCGCGGCTCTGGGTCTTGAGGCCGCTTTGCGTGAGTTTGGCAATGACATCGATTGCGTTGCCATTCGCGTGCCTGAGGTGATCTCGCCTGAAAACGAGGCGGCGCAGGCCATGGTGCGCAGCATTATCGAGAAGGCAGCTTCTGAGGTATTGCCCGAGGTTTACCAACCTGTTGATGCCGATAACCTGGCAGAGACTTTGATTGTGGCAGCGCGTGCTCCGCGTGCGGTTGGGCATGCCATCAATGTCGCAGGTCCGCTTGCGGCTGCTCATGACGATGTTGTTCGAGAAGTTCGGCGTCTTGCTGCGATTTTGCAGGAATTCCAGCCATCCGAGGTGTTCAAACGCCCTGACTATGCGCCTGCACCACTTGCATGGGCAACGGACCGGTCGCGCAGCCTTCTGCCGAAGGTCCCGGCCAAGCTGGTTTGGACAAACCTGGCCGAAGTAACCCAACAGGTCATTCACCAATGGCGTGACAGCGGGCGTCTTGCCCCCAAGGAATTTGCGATGTCGCCTGCCAAGAAGGCGATTGAATACCGTGAAACGCCGCTGAAAGGGCGTGTTGCCGTGGTGACCGGGGCAACCGACGGGATTGGGCGCGCGACGGCGCTGATGTTGGCGCAAATGGGTGCAAAAGTTATCTGCACGGGGCGCAACAAGGTCGCGGGCAAAGAGCTGATCGCACAGATGCGGGCCGACAAACGCATGGTCGCCGGGCGGTTTATCGCGGCTGATCTGACGATTCAGGCACAGGTCCATGCGTTGGCCGACAAGGTTATCGAGATTGCGCCTAAGATTGATATACTGATCAACAATGCCGGCGCTGCCTATGGCGCGCGCACGGAGACGGTGGATGGGGTAGAGGCTACATTGGCGCTGAATGCCGTGGCGCCGTTCCTTTTGACACAACTTTTGTCGGAACAATTGAAGGCGGCCGATGCTGCACGTGTTGTCAATGTCAGTTCCGACGCCCACCGGCGGGGATTGCAGGGGCTGCAGGATCTGCAGAGCACGCAGGACTACGAGCCGATGATGGCATATGCCACATCCAAGTTGGCCGGTGTTTTGTTGTCGCGGGCGTTGGCGGAACAGCTGAAAAATGCCGAAAGCACGGTTTCGATCCATATGGTCCACCCCGGCGACGTGCGAACCGACATCGAAACGAAAAACGGTCTGAATGCAGGTGTGCCCGACGATCTGGGCCCGCAGGCCAAGCAACGGATGAACACCATCCGCGAAGCGCGGCGGATGCAGTTGATCTCGCCCGAAGAGGCCGCCGCTTATGTGGTGAACGTTGCTATGTCGCCAGAATTCGCGGGCAAAAACGGTCTTTATGTCAGTAAGGCCGAGGTTGATCAGGTTTATAACACCGGCAGCGTTTCCCAAACGGCGTGGCAGGTCTGGGCGCAATGCGCCGAACTGGCCGGGATCGAGGACGCGAATGGCAACGATGCTGCCTTGCCTGCGGAAGCACCCGAAACCGCCTAAATGGTGTTCAGGGCCTGTTCGCGATGCTGCGGATTGTCCCACGACAGGCTGGCGCCGTTGATGTCCCAGGGCGATTGCATCGCCGCCCATACGAAAAGGCTGGCCATGCGTTCTGGCGTTTCGACCTGGGCGTTTTGCAACGCGTTGCCGCGCGCTTTGCGGAAGGCTTCCAGACCGTCAGTGGCGGTGATGCCGGGATAGACCAGCGCTGCACCAACGCCTGAGCCATTCAACTCGGCCGCCAATTGATGCACCAGCATGTGGGCACCTGCGCGCGCTGCACCATAAGCCCCCATGCCGGCATTCACGTTGTCGCCAAAATAGGAGGTGGCAAAGAACAATGCCCCTTTGTTGCGTTCCAGCATGGGCGGCAAACACGCACGCGCAATGTTGGCAGGGCCATTCAGGTTGGTTGCAATGACATCCGAGGCGACAGAGGGGGGCAACTCCCAGACCGGTCGGTCCAGGGGGCCGGTAAACGCGGCGAAGTTGATCACGGTGTCAATCTGTTTGTGCTTTTCGATCACCGCGTCGACAGCGGTTTGGACCGAACGCGCATCCGCGACGTCCGCATCGTAAACGTCGGCCTTCCCGCCCATTTCAGTACCAAGTGTCTCCAGCTGTTCTTTGTTGCGCGCGGCCACACAAACGGTTGCGCCTTTGCGTGCAAGAGCCATGGCACAGGCTGCGCCAATGCCTTTGCTGGCACCGAACAGAAGGAAGACATGGCTCATCGGATTACCACGGGACGAAGTTCCCCTGATAGTCGATGAACGTGCCGCAATGCTGCGGTCCCAACCCATCGACAACCCAACGGATGCCTGCGGCGCTTTCTTGCGGAGAGGTCCGCCCGCCGGCGCCGCCCATCTCGGTTGCAACCCAACCCGGGTTCATCGCCATGCCGATGATACCGTTATATGCCCATTCGTCCGCGTATTGACGAATGGCGTCGTTCAAGGCGGCCTTGGACTGGCCATAATCGGTGCGCGGCTCGCCCCGCATGCGGCTTCCGGCCGAGGACGAGATGAACACCATTTTGCCCATCGGGGCCGCAAGAACGTTCTGATAGACCGCTTGCGCAATCTCCATCGGGGCGCGGGTGTTGATGGCGAACACCTTGTCGCGGTCGATGGCCTCGCCTCCGCCGCCAAGCCCGCCAACACGGTCAAACGTGGCCGCACAGACCAGCAGAACGTCCAAAGCCGTTTCCCCCAACGCGGAGGCCAACCCGGCAATCTGCGCGTCGTTCTGCAGGTCCAGAGGGTGCAGGATTGGTCGCACCGGCATATCAGCCAACCCTTCGGGCAAATCTCCGCTGCGGGTTGTCCCGTGCACGACCCAGCCGTCGGCCAGATATTGCCGGGCAAGTTCCAGACCAATCCCGCGATTGATCCCGATAATCAGAATGGTTGGCATGAATGCGTTCTTGTCACTTTTGTTATAGATGTTCTTTGAAGTAGTCGAAAATGGCTTGCGAGCCACTAATGTCGGTGCGGCCCGGTCCAAATTTACGCCCAAGGAAGTTATCGCCAGCTTCGGCGCCCGGCCAGATGTGGCCAAGGTCTTGGACCACGCACAGAGTGATCTCGTGCCCATTGCAGTCGATAATCGGGCAACTGGTTTTCAACGTCGCGACCATCTCGCTGCGATTTGCGGTGGCGCTGCACGCGGAACGACCTGCCACAAGCGACACGGTGTCTGCTGCCGCCATTTGCTGGCGTTGATTAAAGGCTTTGATCGCACTTGATCCCCCCAGAACGGGGGCCGAGGCATCTTTTTCGCCGTGGATATGCAAGACGGGAACATGGCCATCGGCGCAATCAAGGAACTTGTAGGCCGAACCAAACGGCGCAATCGCCTCGACAAGGTCAGGGCGTTTACAGGCGATGTGGTAGGCCATGATCGCACCGTTAGAGAAGCCGGTCACATAGGCCTTGGAGCGGATGCGGTTGCCGGTCTTGCTGCGAAAATCATCCATCAAAGCTTCGACAAAGCCAATGTCGTTCACATTGCGTTTCATGGCCTGACCACAGCATTCACCGGCGTTCCAGGTGCGGCGGATGCCATCGGGATAGATGATGATGAACTTGTTGGCGTCTTCCAGCGTGTGGAACTTGGTGGTTTTTTCCATGTACTCGCCATCGGCAAGACCGGGGTGAAGGACAAACATGACAGGCCAGTCGTCGCGGCTTGCCAAGTTGTCTGGAAAATACGCGATGTACGAGCGTTTCAACCCGTCCACAAAGACCGAGCTTTCAATCCGCTCGCCTGCAGTTGCAAGCGCGGGTGCCAGAGCCAAAGTTGCCGCGATTGCGAAACGGCGCAAAATACGTGAGATGCCGGGGAGTTTCATAGCCATCGTTTTCCTGCCTCTACCGCCCCTAAGGGTCGGGCTTAGTTTACACATACCGGCAGGGTGCTGACCATGCTGCGCTTGCTTCTATTGGCAGTTTTTTGCACGCGGCCATCCCTTGCCGATAGGTTGGATGTGGCAACTGGCGGCGTGATAGCCAATATCAAACCCTCAGTGCCTCGGGATCATAGTCGCCAAAGGCTGGGTAGTTTGACCGCACAAATGGCTGAAATGTTTCCTTTTTTAGCGTATCGAGGTCCCCGTTCAGCCCATGCAGCAATGTGCCGTCACGCAGGGTTATGGCAGCCAGCGTAACGTGGCGCCCGCGTTGGTAGACACCGGTTTGGACATGGGGAAAACCGGCGACATGTTCGGCATGGTTCAGATCAACCGGGCTGGTGGCGACCACGAATTGGCGCAACAGCTGAACCCGGTTTGGGTGCCGGCGGATGATGTCGTGGCAGGACAGAAACGCAGGATCCTTGCCGGTCTCTTCAAAGTGGTGGGATATGTCGTCGTAAACCCCTTCCCACAGCTCACCTCCGTCCGGATCGGCCCCAAGTTTAGCGTTCAGGTATGTGACGGGTGACACGACATGTATGTCGTCCACTCCCAGCATATGTCCCAGAACGATGGCTGCGTATCCACCGGACGAATGGCCGGTAAACGTGACGCGCGAAGGGGAAATCCGGCCGACGACAAACCGTAAGAAATCGGCAGTTTCATTCATGTCCTGGGACAGGCCGGGAACCCCATCGTGAAAGAACAGGTCGGTCGGGCCGGTGCGAAGGAACAATCGTTGCTGGCGCATGTCCTTGGTGGCATCAAGGAAATCGAAATTTTTGCGACGCGACGCCACGCGGGAACTGAACAGAACCACCAAGTGATCTTTGTCGCCGTCGACCATAAGTGCGCCGTCTGCGAAGTGATCCATCATCATGAGCTTTTCTTGGTTCAAAAAAATTGAAGTGGTTGTACAGATTTTGGTGGTAATTGCGCAATAAGAAACAGGCGTTTGTGCGTTTTTGTGGGGGTGCTGACCCGCCGATGATGAAAACCTGGACACATTGGCTTGCAGGAAGCCAAAGTGTTTCGGTTGGGCTATGCGTTGCGCAAAAGCGCGCGATCGTAGATTATGGTGCCGAACGGACAACAGGCCGTCCGGTTTATTTGCGGGAATATCCATATGGCTGCGCAAAACGCGGCAAAAAAACCAGATGGGGCAGAGCAGAAGTCCTATCGATTGAACCCGAAGGTGACGCTGACCAAGCCCGGCAAGAATGACGGTAAGGTTACAGCCTTTGTGAAGCATTCCGAGAACGGCCGGCTTTGGAAGTTGGGCGCGGAAGAGTTGTTTCTTTTGACCGAGCTTGACCGCGGGCAAGACCCTGCAGTTATTGCCAGCGACTTCCAGAAGCAATTCGGCAAAAGCGTCAAGTCGTCTGTCGTTACCGGATTTGCCCGGCAAATGCTGGGCGCGGGGGTTCTGAAGCAGGTGGCTGAAACCGATGTTCCACCAAGCCCTGCCGCAAAAACACCCAAACCAGCCGCGACAGACGAAGACACGCCAGAAGAAAGCCGCGAGTCCGATGACGACATGGCGCAGCTTGAAGATCTGGTTTTCAACGAAGACCCGACGGGCGACGCGCCCAAGGACGCCGAGGCCAAGGCCAAGAAGCCAAAGGGGCCCAAACCTGACGGCGCGCCCAAGACACGTCTGTTTGGTGGCGGCAAGAAGGCTGCGGCACCATCTGGGTTGGCTGACCCATCGATTGCAAATCGTGACGTGAAGTTTGAACGCGGCGGTTTTTCAGCGGATGAGCCTTTGAAAATGCCGGGGCTGCTGCATTTGTTCGACCCCTCGGCATTGCTTCGGGGATTGAACGGCGTTTTTGGTTTCTGGTCCTACGTGTCGTGGTTGCTGTACCCCTTGGTGTTGTTCGCGATCCTGGTCGTGTTGCAGCGGCCGTTGGAATTCATGCTGGGTCTGGCCGAAAGCCGCGAGCTTTTTTCGCGCATCGGTTTCCTTGTAATCTCCTTCTTCACCGTGAATCTGTTCACGACCCTGGTCACCGGCGTCGTGGCACACAGGCAAGGGGCCGAGATCAAGAGTTTCGGCCTGATCTTTCTGTTATTCGTGCTGCCGCGATTTGCGATTGATCAGCTGAGCGTTTACCGGCTTGAAAAGCAAGGAAAGCTGGCGTTCTTTGCGGCGGGGCTGAAGGCGCGCCTGTTCCTGTTTGGCTTTTCAACCGTGATCTGGGTTGTCATGCGCCAATCCGGCACGATAATCCCGGACCTTGCGGTGGCCATCTCGTTGATTTCGGCATTTTCCTTCCTTTTGATGGCGCTTCCGCTTTTGCAAGGGGACGGATACCGTTGGCTGTCGACCTACTATGACCAGCCGATGCTGCGGCAGCGGTCTTTTGCCTACCTGCTGGGCCAATCGGAGAAGATGAACGAACATTTCGGCGTGCCAACGCGGGCCGAGAAATGGGCGTTTGCTTCCTATGGGTTAGGGGCGGTTCTGGTCACTGGCATGATCGCGGGCCTGTTGTTGGTTGTTGTGACCCGTGCGCTTGAGGGGCGCTTTGGCGGGACGGGTGTTGTCATGCTTGCGGTGCTGATTGCCGTCGCGCTGACATGGATGGCCGTGATGAAACGCAACCAGAAAGCGGCCGGCGAGGCGCTGGTAAAGGCAGAGATCGCCGACAAGATTGCCGAACATCAAGCCGCGCGTGGCAGGAGTGAAAGTACAGAACTTGTTCCCGTTGATCGCCCGCGTGGTCAGCTGATCCCGCAGGGGCAGCGCACCGGTACGGCAATTGCGCGACCTGCAGCCACGGCGGTTGGCATGCCGCGGCAAGGTGGTGGGCGACAGTTAAGCGGCGTCTATGCAGATGACGCTCCTGTTGCGCCGACACGATGGTTCTTGCGGTTGATTGCCGTGGGCGCATTGACTGCGTTTTGTTATGCCGCGTTCCTGCCGTACAGCTATGATGTTGGGGGCGACTTCACGATCCTGCCTGATGCCCGATCAAGCGTCAGCGCGCGTGTGGCCGGTGAACTGATTGAAATCAACGTGGCCGAAGGCGAGGTGGTCGAAGCTGGACAGGTTTTGGCGCGTTTGTCCGAAGCGCAACCCCGGCTGATGGTTGCCACCGCCGAGGCGGACTTGGCAAGCGCACGCAACCGTCTGCAACAATTGTTGGATGGCCCGCCCGAGGAAGATGTTCAGGTGGCGCGCGAGCAGGTTCGCACGGCAGAATTGGCCCTGCCATTTGCCGAAGGTCAGGCAGAGCGTGCCGAGAACCTGCTGTCACGGGGTGCGATTTCGACCGCAGAGGCAGAGCGTTTTCAGCGTGCGTTTATCGAGGCTCAGCAGGCGCTGAACTCGGCCAATGCCAATCTTGAAAGTGTCCTGGCGCCGGCCACTGCGTCGGAAATAGCCATTGCCGAGGCCGAGATTGAACGGATCAATGCGCAGTTGGAGTTCGCGCAGCTTGCCTTGGAGTCGGTGGAAATCCGGGCACCTGTCGCGGGGCGCGTGGTGACAGAAAACGTGGCGCTGATCCTGGGGACGTTCCTTGATGTTGGCGACCTGTTTGTCGAAATCGAAGACCACAAGATTGCACGGGCAGAGGTGTCCGTGTCGGAAACCGATATCGGGCTGGTAAAAGTTGGCGACACGGTGCGCCTGAAAGCTTGGGCCACCTCCGAGGAAGAACGCACCGGGCAAGTGATTGCCCTGGCACCGCTGGCCGAAGATCTGGACCTTGGCCGCGTTGTGCGTGTGAAAACACAATTCGAGAATACCGGTGGTTTTTACCGGCCTGGCATGACCGGGTTCGCCAAGATCGACGGTGCGGAAATGCCCGCGTGGCAGGCATTTACCAGGTTGTTCGACAGGTTCTTCCGGATCGAAGTCTGGGGTTGGATCCCCTGAACAATCAGGCGCGGTTGCGATAAAGGTTGGGGTCCACGACCTCGGCCATTGCGCGGGTGTTCATTGGGCCGCCAAGGAATTCGGCAATCTCGCGCGCAACACCTTCGGGCGCCGACACCACGCGGCCATAATCCGCATAAAAAATCCGGATATTGCGTTGCGCCTCGGCCCAGCGACGAAACTCGATCACTTCGGTTTGAAACAGCTGCAGCAAAATGTCGCGACCAATCGCGTCTGGATCCAGCCCATCGCGGCGCATCATCGTTTCCTGACTGGCCAGAACCTCTTCCAGGTCTCGCTGCATGAAGATAATGCGATAGTCGACATTGGCCGGCAGATCATAAACGAGTTTATAGATCACCTTGACCGACTGACCACGGGCCCCGGCAACCCAGCTGTCATCCTCTTTCAGCGCTTTGACCGGCTCAAATTCGTAGTATCCCTTGGGATTGTCTTCATTTGCCTCGCGCAAACCATCGACGACCGGATCAATTCCGCCGGCTTCAAGCATACGCATCATCATGGACGTGCCTGAACGCGGAAGGCCGGACACCACGGTTACGAAGTCGGAAAAGCTGCTCATGAAATGTCCTTTCGGCGCAATTGGTTGCTTTTCGCACATACAGCGAAACCATATGGCATTCCAAGGGCCGATTTTCCTCGCGTCATGCGGGAATTGTTGAGACAGCGGACCGACTGGTGTATTCCATGTTCAAAGATTTTTTTGACAATTAGAGGGATCGATTTAATGGCGGATGAGGATAAGGCCACGGAATCGCAAGAAACTGAAGCGCAGGCCGAAGAAAATTCGAGCGTACCGGCGGCGCAAACGGGTGGCCAATTTGGCGGTGGCCAGGGGCAATTCGGAGGACAACAAGGCGGCTTTGGCGGCGGTCAGCAGGGTCGCTTCGGTCAGCAAGGCGGCGGCTTTGGTGGCGGTCAGCAGGGCCGTTTCGGCCAGCAGGGCGGTGGTTTCGGCGGTCAGCAGGGCCGTTTCGGCCAGCAGGGCGGTGGTTTCGGTGGCGGTCAGCAGGGTCGCTTCGGTCAGCAAGGCGGCGGCTTTGGTGGCGGTCAGCAGGGTCGCTTCGGTCAGCAAGGCGGCGGCTTTGGTGGCGGTCAGCAGGGCCGTTTCGGTCAGCAAGGCGGCGGCTTTGGTGGCGGTCAGCAGGGTCGCTTCGGTCAGCAAGGCGGCGGCTTTGGTGGCGGTCAGCAGGGTCGCTTCGGCCAGCAGGGCGGCGGCATTGGCCAAGGCCGCTTTGGTGGCGGTCAGCAGCAAGGTGGTGGCGCATTTGGTGGCGCAGGCGGTCGTTTCGGCGGTGCCGGCGCATCCTTTGGTGCGGCAACGCGTCAGGAACCCGCGACACAAGGCCAGCAGCCTTCGGAAAACGCACCGCAAGGTGGTTGGGCCAACTGGCGGCAAGACTCCGACGATCAGGAAAGCTGATCAACACACCAACGCAGATTGTTTGGCAGCGCCCCCGGTGGGCGCTGTTTTGCTATCTGTGTTGCAGCAAACACTCTGCGCAACCGGTAAGCGCGGCATAGTCGTCATCGATCAGAAAGACCGGAAAATCCTGCATAAACTCGGCAAACCTACCTTTTGCCCGAAACGCGTCGGCAAAGCCGCCCTGGTCGAGATAGGGGGCCACGATCCTCGACATGCCCCCACAAAAGTAGATCCCACCCTTCGGCAAGAAGCAAAGCGCCAAATCTCCGGCGACACGGCCTAATAGCTGGGCGAACATGGCCATGGCTTCTTTCGCAATCGCGTCCTCGCCATCGGCAAGAAGGCGCGTGAGTTCCTTTCCATCCGCAGGTCTGTTTTGCCCGTTTTGCCCGGCGACGAAACGGTAGACGTTGCCCAATCCGCGCCCCGACAGTGCCTCTTCGACCGCCGCGAACCCGGTATCCGCAGCCAACGCCCGGACCAGCGCCAATTCAGTGGAATCCTGAACGGGCAATGTTTGGTGACCCGCTTCGGCAGGGGCCACGATCAGCGTGTCACCGGACCGAAAGACAGGCGCGATGTTGAACCCTGTTCCTACCCCAATCACCAGCCTTGTGGCCGCAGTGGAAACCTGACCGGGGATCAGCGCTTGCAGTGCCGAATCCGAAAGGTGGTCCAGTGCAAAACCCTGCGCCTGCAGGTCGTTTACGACCAACGCTGGAGCGCCGCCTGCCAGGGCGCTTAGCGGTTCCGGTGCGATGGTCCAGTTCAGGTTTGTCAGACTGCCACGCCCATCGCTGACCGGACCGGCGATGGCAACGCATACCCCCGAAAGAGGGCCGGGTTGCTGCGCGCCCAGATAGGTATGCAGGATCGGCTCGAGCCCTTCAAAATCCGCGTTGCGGAATCGCTGAATGCTGTCGGCCTGCAATGCGCGCCCTTTTGCCAAAGCCACACGTGTATTGGTGCCACCGATATCGGCAACAAGGGCCATGGTCATGCGAATGCCTCCTCAGTCTCGGGCAAGCGCCCGTTTGACCGCGTGATAGGACGCTTTCGGGGTGCGCTTCAAGCTGTCGAAGTCCACATGAATCAGCCCGAACCTTTTTTCATAGCCCAAAGCCCACTCATAATTGTCCAGCAGCGACCAGATGAAGTAGCCTCGGACGTTAGCGCCATCATCAATCGCGCGAATCACTTCGGCCAGATGGGCGGTCAGATAGGCGCTGCGTGCATCGTCCGGTTGATCTGGTTGGTCCGGGTTTGCCATACCGTTCTCGGTCACAAATAACGGCAGGTCGCCGGTATATTCGCCCGCCATGGTCAGGAAGTGATGCAGACCTTCCGGGTACACCTCCCACTCCATCTGCGTCTTGGGCAGCGAGCCGGGGACCTCGTGATGATGGGGCCACGGGCCGTCATTGGGTGCGATGATCTTGCGCGTATAATAATTCAATCCAACCCAATCCAAAGGCGCCTGGATCGTGCCAAAATCGTCTTGCCAGCCGGAGGGCAGGTGCGGTGCAAAACCGGTTAGCACCTCGTCCGGGTAGGTGCCGCGAAAAAGGCCGCTGAGGAAAAACCGGTTGTAATAGGCGTCATAGGTCGCCGCGGCCTGATGAGCGGCGGGGCTGTCATCCACCGGTTGGGCATATTCGAAATTACACACCGCGCCCAGGTTCGACATGCCCAGCCCGCGCATCACCTCGATCGCGCGCCCATGGGCCAGCAACACATGGTGCATGGCGTGCGCGGTGGCCCGGATATCGCGCAAACCCGGGGCGTGCTGGCCCAGGAAATGGCTAAGCCATCCCACGCACCACGGCTCGTTGATCGGCGCGGCCGACCAGACACGGTCCCCCAGCCGGGCCATCACCACCTCGGTGAAATCGGCAAACCAATTGGCGATATCACGGTTGCGCCAGCCGCCTTTGTCAGCCAGTGCAACAGGCAGTTCCCAATGATAAAGCGTTGCAGCCGGCTTCAGGCCACGTTCCAGCATGCCGTCGACAAGCCGGTCATAGAAATCCAGCCCTTCGTCGTTCACCGGACCGGTCCCTTCGGGCAAGACGCGTGCCCAGGAGGTGGAAAACCGGTAGACGTCGAAATTTGCCTTCGCCATCAGGTCCAAGTCTTCCGGCCAGCGATGATAATGGTCGCAGGCGCGCGCGCCGTCTTCTGCACGAACGACATTGCCGGGTGTAGCCGCAAACGTGTCCCAATGGGTCGGGCCGGCGCCGCCATGGGCGTGGCCTTCGATTTGATAGCTCGACGTGGCAGCCCCAAAGAGAAAATCCTTGGGGAAATCGGCGCGGGTAAACTCCATGGCTCAACCTTTTGACGGTGGGGGGGCTGTGGATTGGCCAAGCGTCAGCTCAGCCTCCAGCAACCGGTTCTCTGGGTCGCTGAACGGGTGCGAGATTTGGGTCAGCAACATGTCGGCGGCCTGTCGTCCAGCCTCGCGCACCGACGAGCGCGTGGCGGTGAACATGGGCACATCCACCCCGTCCGAGTTCTTGAAATAGCTCAGGTCGTCGTCATGTGCGATGACGGACACGTCGCGCCCCATGACCAGCCCGCGTTCCTCGATAGCGCGGCGCACGCCCATGGCCGAGATCATGGACGAGACAAGGAACGCCGTCGGCGGGTTATCCATATCCAGCATGGCACGGGCGGAATGGTGGCCGTTGATCTCGGTCATTTCTGCAGCTTCCATCATGGCCGGGTCGGGGGTTATGCCCCGGTCGATCAGGTTCGACACATACCCATCGCGACGGCGCAGCGCGAAATCCATATGTTCGAGGCCATTGATCAGGGCGACGCGGCGATGGCCCAGATCGCACAGAAACCCGGTGGCGCGTGAAAAGGCGCGGCGGTTGTTGATATCCAGCCAGGAATAGGGGCCGGTTTCGCCCGAGGACCGGCCATGCACCACGAAGGGCAGGCCGATTTCGCGCAGTAGCGGGATGCGCGGTTCGTTCGCCAGCGGTGCGTGCACGATCAGCCCGTCCACATTGCGTTTGGCGGCAAGCTCGCGGAAGGCGTGCTCTTGATCGTCGTCGGCGACCAGCGACAGGTGCATGTCATATCCGGCCTTGGCATAGCTTTCGCCAGCACCGGCAAGGAAGTCTGCGAAAACGGGGTTCACCATTTCATGCTTGGTCGAAATCGGAATGACATGCCCAATGGCCATGGCCCGCCCGGTCGCCAGCGCCTTGGCCCGCGTGTTGGGGCGATAGTTATGCGCAGCAGCTGCGGCCTGAACCTTGCGGCGCGTCGCCTCGGACACCTCGGGATACCCGTTCAGCGCGCGGCTGACGGTGGTCTGGGACAGGCCCAGAATGTCCGAGAGTTCTTTCAGGTTCATCTGGTGATTCTCAAAGCGCTTTCAAAATTTGAAGCTCAGCTTAGCGGCGCAATTCGCGCCGGTCAAAGGGGGAAATCGCCAATTTATTAAGAAAATGGTGGCGCTAACGGATTTTTGCGCCGCCTGTTGACTCAAGGAGGGGAATCCGGCACCCTGAGTTTGTCAAAGCGCTTTGGAGAATTTGGCGCTGGATGAACCCCGCCATGTTGGCGGAACTGGGAGGTTGTCATGAAGAACACTTATCTGGCCGGTGCGGCAGCGCTGGCGCTTGCTGCTGGCACGGCGTACGCCGATGGGCACCTGGCCTTTGCGCCGGGCTCGGGCGATTTTAGCTGGGACAGCTATGAGGCGCTGAAATCCATGGATCTCAGCGGCGAAACCGTATCGGTCTTTGGCCCGTGGCTGGGCCCGGACAAGGAACTGGTGGAAAGCGTCATCGCCTATTTCGAAGAGGCCACCGGCGCCAATGTCGAATACTCGGGCTCGGACAGCTTTGAGCAGCAGATCCGCATCGATACCGAAGCCGGCTCGCCGCCGAATGTCGCGGTTTTCCCGCAGCCGGGCCTGGCCGCCGACCTGGCCGCCAAGGGGCTGTTGGTGCCGCTGGCGGATGGCACCGCCGATTGGGTGCGCGAAAACTATGCCGCGGGCCAAAGCTGGGTGGATCTGGGCACCTATGCCGACGAAAACGGCGCCGATCAGCTGTATGGCTTTTTTTACAAGGTCGATGTGAAATCGCTGGTCTGGTACAGCCCCGAGAACTTTGAAGACGCCGGCTACGATGTGCCGGAAACCATGGAAGACCTGAAGGCGCTGACCGATCAGATCGTCGCCGATGGCGAAACCCCGTGGTGCATCGGTCTGGGATCGGGCGGTGCGACCGGCTGGCCGGCGACCGACTGGGTTGAAGACCTGATGCTGCGTACCCAAAGCCCGGCGGATTACGACGCCTGGGTGGCCAACGATCTGAAATTCACTGACCCCAAAGTGGTTGGCGCGATTGAAGAATTTGGCGCCTTTGCCCGCAATGACGCCTATGTGGCCGGTGGGGCCGGGGCTGTTGCCTCGACCGATTTCCGCGATGCACCCAAGGGCCTCTTTGCCTCGCCGCCGCAATGCTACATGCACCGTCAGGCCAGCTTTATCCCCGCCTTCTTCCCTGAGGGCACCGTGGTGGGCGAAGACGCCGATTTCTTCTACTTCCCGGCTTATGCGGGCAAGGATCTGGGTAAACCGGTTCTGGGTGCGGGCACTTTGTTCGCCATCACCAAGGACAGCAAAGGCACCCGTGCGTTCATGGAGTACCTGCAAAGCGAAATTGCGCACGAGATCTGGATGGCCCAGAAGGGTTTCCTGACCCCGCATAACGGCGTGAACACCGGTGTCTTCACCGACCCGACCGTGGCCAAGATGAACGACATTCTGCTGAATGCAGATACGTTCCGCTTTGACGGCTCGGACCTGATGCCCGGCGCGATTGGCGCGGGCGTGTTCTGGACCGGAATGGTCGATTACGCCGGTGGCAAAGATGCCGCCGCCGTGGCCGCCGACATTCAGAGCACCTGGGACAACCTGAACTAACCTCCACTCGTGAACAGGCCCCGTCCGGCGCGTCCGGGCGGGGCCAACCCGTAACCCCCGACAACAAGGAGCGGACATGGAACAGCTGCTGTACGCATCTGCCACGATCATCGTCGGTGTCTTTGGCTGCGTGGCCTATTTCTATGGCTCGAACCTGTTGCTGGATGTGGCGCTGCCACCGCGCGGGGAAAAGGCCGGGCGCAATATCAACCTGTCAAACATGATCCGCCCGTGGCTGTTTTTAGGGCCCGCCGTGGCCTTGTTGGGCCTCTACCTCGTGTATCCGGTGATCCGGTCGATTGATCTGTCGTTCCGTGACGCATCGGGTGATGCATGGGTGGGGCTGGACAATTACCGTTGGATGCTGAGCGACGCGAAATTCTATGAATCGCTGATCAACAATTTCTGGTGGCTGATCGTGGTGCCTGCGGCCTCGACCTTTTTCGGGCTGATCGCCGCCACCCTGACCGACCGGATCAAATGGGGCAACCTGGCGAAATCGCTGATTTTTATGCCGATGGCGATCTCGTTCGTGGGCGCCTCGGTGATCTGGAAGTTTGTCTATGATTATCGTGGTACCGGCGGTGACGAGATCGGCATTATCAATGCCATCCTTGTGGGTCTGGGCGGGCAACCGCAGGCCTGGATCACGCTGGAGCCGTGGAACAGCTTTTTCCTGATGATCATCCTGATCTGGATTCAGACCGGCTTTGCCATGGTGATCCTATCGGCCGCGCTGCGTGGCATCCCCGAAGAGACGATCGAGGCGTCGATCCTGGACGGTGCCAACCCGTGGCAGATCTTTTGGAAGATCAAGGTGCCGCAGATTTGGGGCACCATCGCGGTGGTCTGGACGACGATCACCATCCTTGTACTGAAAGTGTTCGACATCGTGCTGGCCATGACCAACGGGCAATGGGGCAGCCAGGTTCTGGCGAACCTGATGTTTGACTGGATGTTCCGCGCCGGTGACTTTGGCCGCGCCTCGACCGTGGCGCTGGTGATCATGGTGCTGGTGACCCCGATCATGGTCTGGAACATTCGCAACGCCCGGCGGGAGATGGTCTGATGGATAACATAGCCGGACAGAAATCCGCCCTGGGCTGGGCCGTGAACATCGCGGTGGTGGCGCTGGTGCTGCTGTGGACGATCCCGACCATCGGGTTGCTGGTGTCGTCCTTCCGCGACCGCGACCAGATCTCGACCACCGGCTGGTGGCGCGCGCTGACCGCGTCCGAGCAGAACGTGATTGTCCGTTCAGCCCCACCCGATGCGCAGGTGGCCGAGGGCGACCTGTGGGTGATCGCAGGCAATATCTTTGAGGATGGCGAGGGCGAGGTGACCGCTTTTGGCGTAACCTCGCGGGCGCCCACGGCCTTGACCCCCGGGACCGTTGGAGAGATGTCCAAGGACCGCACCATGACGGTGGACGCGTCGGGCAATTACCGCATCACGTCGCCGGTAGAGTTTTCGGGCAGCCGCGGCACACGCATTTTCGCCACAACGCTCACGCCGCCGCAATTCACGCTGGCAAACTATGACCGCGTGCTGTTTTCCGAGGGTATTTTCCGAAGCTTTATCAATACCTTCACGGTGACAATTCCGGCAACGGTTATCCCGATCCTGATCGCCGCCTTCGCCGCCTATGCGCTGGCCTGGATGGAGTTTCCAGGCCGTGCCTTGCTGATTGCGGCGGTTGTCGGTCTGCTGGTTGTGCCGTTGCAAATGGCACTGATCCCGCTGCTGAAGCTGCATAACCAGATCGGCATCGGCAAGGATTACCTTGGCATCTGGCTGGCCCATACCGGGTTCGGGTTGCCATTGGCGATCTATCTGCTGCGCAACTATATCGCCGGGTTGCCGCGCGAGATCATCGAAAGCGCGCGTGTCGATGGCGCCACCGATTTCGAGATCTTCCGGCGCATCATCCTGCCCCTCAGCTTCCCGGCGCTGGCCAGTTTCGCGATTTTTCAGTTCCTCTGGGTCTGGAACGACCTGCTGGTGGCCACGGTGTTCCTTGGCAATAACGAAGAGCAGCTGGTGATGACGGGCCGCCTGCGCGAGCTTTTGGGCTCGCGCGGTGGAGATTGGGAAATTCTGGCCGCCAGTGCCTTCGTGTCCATCGCGGTACCTCTGGTGGTGTTCTTTACAATGCAACGATACCTGGTGCGCGGCCTGCTGGCCGGCTCGGTCAAAGGCGGATAAGCGGGATGAAGATGGAAAGCCTTCAAAAACAATTGGGTGGCGACGCGAACTGGTGGCGCGGGGCGGTGATATACCAAGTCTATCCGCGCAGTTTCCAGGACAGCACCGGGGATGGTATCGGCGATCTGGCGGGCATCACGCAGCGGCTGGACCATATTGCCAGCCTGGGGGTGGACGCGGTGTGGATCTCGCCGTTTTTCACCTCGCCGATGAAGGATTACGGCTATGACGTCAGCGATTATTGCGACGTGGATCCGATGTTCGGCACGCTGGCGGATTTTGACGCGCTGATTGCGCGGGCGCATGAACTGAACCTGCGGGTGATGATCGACCTTGTGCTCAGCCACACGTCGGATCAACATGCATGGTTTGGCGAAAGCCGGGCGGATCGCGACAATGACAAGGCCAATTGGTATGTTTGGGCTGACCCCAAGCCTGATGGCACCCCGCCCAACAACTGGCTGTCGATCTTTGGCGGCCCCGCCTGGCAATGGGACAGCCGCCGGCAGCAATATTACCTGCATAACTTCCTGACATCGCAGCCCGATCTGAACTTCCACGAACCGCAGGTGCAGGAGGCGCTGCTGGACGTGGCGCGGTTCTGGCTGGCGCGCGGGGTGGATGGGTTCCGGCTGGACACGATCAACTTCTACGTCCATGACGACCAGCTGCGCGATAACCCGGCATTGCCGGTCGAGCGGCGCAATGCCTCGATCGCGCCGATGGTGAACCCGTATAACCACCAGGAACACATCTACTCGAAGAACCGACCGGAAAATATTGATTTCCTGCGCAAACTTCGTGCCGAGATGGCACCGTTCGGTGCCGCCGCGGTGGGCGAGGTTGGCGATGCCCTGAGAGGGCTGGAGATTATGGGCCAGTACACCGCTGGCGATGATCTGATGCAGATGTGTTACGCGTTTGAGCTGTTGTCGGGCACCCAGCCCGACGCCGCGCGGATCCGCGATGTGATGGAGCACGTGGCCGATGTGGCCGCCGATGGCTGGGCCTGTTGGGCGTTTTCGAACCACGATGTGCAACGCCATGTCTCGCGCTGGAACCTGTCGGATGCCGGGGCGCGCTGTTTCATCACGCTGTTGATGTGCCTGCGCGGGTCTGCCTGTATCTATCAGGGCGAGGAGCTGGGCCTGAGCGAGGCCGAGATTGATTTTGACGACCTGCAAGATCCTTATGGCATTGAATTCTGGCCGGAATTCAAGGGCCGCGACGGTTGCCGCACGCCGATGGTCTGGACTGCTGACAATGGCAATGGTGGCTTTTCGGACGGCAAGCCCTGGCTGCCCGTTGCAGCCGAGCACCTGAGCCGCGCCGCAAACCGCCAAGAGGCTGATCCGCAGGCGCTGATCCACCATTATCGCGCGGCGATCGCCCTGCGCAAAACGCATCCTGCGCTGGCCAAGGGCACGCTGGAAGATATGCGCGTCGAGGGCAGCGTGTTGCGGTTCACCCGCCGGTTTGAAGGGCAGGAAATGCATTGCGCGTTTAACCTGAGCGATACCGCGCAAACCATTGAAAATGAAACGCTTGCTGCCTGGCAGGCCAATGTGACGGAGGGCGCTAATGGCTGATCTGAAGCTGACGGATGTAGGCAAGGCATATGGTGGCACGGTTGAGGTGCTGCGCGACATCAACCTGGACATCAAGGCCGGAGAGCTGATCGTGTTCGTGGGCCCGTCCGGCTGCGGCAAGTCAACCTTGTTGCGCATGATTGCCGGGTTGGAAAAGATCACGGCCGGTACGTTCGAGATTGACGGTGCGGTGATGAACGATGTGCCGCCCAGCCAGCGCGGCATTGCGATGGTGTTCCAAAGTTACGCATTGTACCCGCATATGACCGTGCGCGAGAACATGTCCTTCGCTCTACGCATCGCAAAGAAAGGCCAGCAAGAGATTGATAAGGCGGTGGAAAATGCCGCGCGTATTCTGCAACTGACCGAGTATCTGGACCGTCTGCCCAAGGCGTTGTCGGGTGGTCAACGGCAGCGAGTGGCCATTGGCCGGGCGATTGTCCGCGATCCCAAGGTTTACCTGTTTGACGAGCCACTTTCCAATCTCGACGCCGCTTTGCGCGTGGCCACGCGGATCGAGATCGCACAACTGAAGGAAAGCATGCCCGACAGCACCATGATCTATGTGACGCATGATCAGGTGGAGGCGATGACCCTGGCCACCCGCATCGTGGTGCTGGCCAATAAGGGTATCGCACAGGTTGGTACACCACTGGAGCTGTATGAAACCCCGCAGAACGAGTTCGTGGCGCAGTTCATTGGCTCGCCTGCGATGAACCTTCTGGCGGGCGAGGTGGTTGAGACAGGCGAGACCACGGTTGTGCGCGTAGAATCGGGCAAGGGTCTGATCCGGTCCAATGTGCCCACGCATCCCGAGGATAAGGGATTGGCCGTCAATGTTGGCATCCGCCCCGAGGATATGGTGGCCGCCGAGGGTGAAGACTATGCCTTTGCCGACACGGTTTCGATTGTCGAAGCACTGGGTGAGGTCACGCAGCTGTACTTTGACGCACCAAGTTCCAGCAAAGATACAGACACAGTGATTGCCAAACTGCCGGGCATCCATGCCGACTTGCGAGGCCAGCAGATGAAGCTGACGGCGAACCCGGCCAAGGTACACCTGTTCGCGGATGGCAAGTCTCTGCTCTATCGCACATAATCTGCGGCGATTGGCGCATCGTACTGCGCACAAAAATGCGGCAGGTTGCAGGCAGTTGTCCTAAATGAGGCCGCCTATGCAACGCACCGGATTCGCAACGCAAACACCGCCGGCGCTGTTCCCGTCGATTTTTGGGGGGCTGGGCCTTGGTTTGGCATGGCACCGCGCTGTGGATGTCTTCGGCATTTCACGTGGCGTGGGTGATATGCTCTTTGGCATGGCCGTGGCGCTTTTTGCCTTTAGCCTTTTTGCCTACGTCGTAAAGGTTGCCCGCCGTCCGGGTGTGTTGATGGACGAGATGCCGGTTCTTCCGGGCCGGGCGGGGATGACGGCGCTGATATTGTGTTTCTACCTGACGTCGGCTGGGCTAGTGCCCATTGCGCCGAGAATTGCGATTTTGCTTCTGTCTGTTGGATTGGTTGGCCATTTTGGGTTTCTGGTCCTGTTTGCCATATGGTGGCGCGGTGCTCCGGCTGAGGCGCGCGGTCTGAACCCCAGTTGGCACTTGCATTTTGTCGGTTTCATTTTGGCGGATCTGTCGTTGATCCCCTTGGGGTTCCAGGGGCTTGCGCTGATCATCTTCTGGATTACGCTGCCGATCGCGGTGGCCATCTGGGCACTCAGCGCCTGGCAATTGACCCGCAACGTTCCTCCTGCGCCTTTGCGGCCAATGCTAGCCATACATTTGGCCCCTGTCAGCCTGATGGGCACCAATGCCCTGCTGCTTGGATATCTGCCGTTGGCGCTGGTTTTTGTTGGCTTTGGCTGGCTGGTGCTTGTCGGGCTGCTGATTTGTACCCGCTGGATCACCACTGCCGGGTTCAGCCCACTTTGGGGGGCGTTCACCTTCCCCTTGGCGGCGTTTGCTTCGCTTAACCTGCTGCTGGCTGCAGCTTTGCAATCAGGCGGTTTGCGCGTTGCGGGGGGGGTATTGCTGGTGGCGGCAACGTTGGTTGTGGTCCCGATCCTTGCCAAAGTCATGCAGGCCTGGGCTAAGGGCGGGCTGGGGGTGAAAACCAACGCGGCGCGCGTTTAGGGCTTTCCTTTCGCCCCGGCCCATGAGATAGGGAAGCGCCAAACGAACACTCCCAAGGAGGCTCCCATGGAGATTCGCGAGGCTCTTACCTTCGACGACGTTCTGCTGGTTCCAGGCGCCAGTTCTGTCCTGCCGTCCACAGCGGATACGGCCACCCGTGTGACCAAATCGATCCGCTTGAACATTCCGCTGCTCAGCTCGGCTATGGACACCGTGACCGAGGCACGCATGGCCATCGCCATGGCACAGGCCGGCGGTATGGGCGTGGTGCACCGTAATTTGTCGGTGGAAGAACAGTCGCGCGAAGTGCGCCGTGTGAAACGGTTCGAAAGCGGTGTTGTCTATAACCCGATCACATTGACGCCTGACCAAACCCTCGCCGACGCCAAGGCATTGATCGAACGCTATAACTTTACCGGGTTTCCCGTGATCGACGAGGCGCGACGTGTTGTGGGTATTGTCACAAACCGCGACATGCGGTTTGCCAGCGATGACAGCACACCGGTCAGCGTGATGATGAGCTCGGACAACCTTGCGATCCTGCGTGAGCCTGTTGATCGGGGTGAGGCGTTGAGCTTGATGAAGGCGCGGCGGATCGAAAAGCTGTTGATCACGGATGGCGAGGGCAAGCTAACCGGCCTTCTGACGCTGAAAGACACCGAACAATCGGTTTTGAACCCGCAGGCATGTAAGGACGATCTGGGCCGTTTACGGGTGGCTGCGGCCACCACGGTGGGCGACGCCGGGTTCGAACGCTCTGAGGCGCTGGTGGATGCGGGCTGTGACCTGATCGTGATCGACACCGCGCATGGCCATTCCGAAGGGGTTGCCCAAGCGGTGGAGCGGGCCAAGCGCCTGTCGAACGAGGTGCAGGTCGTGGCCGGCAACGTGGCCACGGGCGAGGCAACGCGCGCGCTGATCGGCGCGGGCGCGGATGCGGTGAAGGTGGGGATCGGGCCGGGCTCGATCTGCACCACGCGCATGGTCGCCGGTGTCGGGGTTCCACAGCTGACGGCGATCATGGATTGCGCCGCTGCCGCGCGCGAGACCGGAGTGCCGGTTATTGCCGATGGTGGCATCAAATTCTCGGGCGATTTCGCCAAGGCGATTGCCGCCGGGGCCTCGTGTGCCATGGTGGGCAGCATGATCGCCGGAACGGATGAAAGCCCTGGCGAGGTGATCCTGTACCAGGGCCGGTCCTTTAAATCCTATCGTGGTATGGGCAGCATGGGCGCCATGGCGCGCGGTTCGGCCGACCGTTATTTCCAGAAGGACGCGGCGACCGACAAACTGGTGCCCGAAGGGATCGAAGGGCAGGTGCCGTACAAGGGCTCGGCCGGTGCGGTGGTTCATCAGTTGGTGGGCGGTTTGCGGGCGGCCATGGGCTATACCGGCTGCGCGACGGTCGACGAGATGCGGCAGAACTGCAATTTCGTGAAGATCACTGGGGCGGGGCTAAAGGAAAGCCATGTGCACGATGTGCAGATCACTCGCGAAAGCCCCAACTACCGGGTCATGTAACCAATGACGCCCGCCGCGCGCATTGCCGCCGCGATCGAGATTTTGGACGCGGTCCTAGCGGGGCAGGCGGCCGAGCAACAGCTGACCAGTTGGGCCCGGCGAAACCGCTTTGCCGGGTCGGGCGACCGGGCGGCGATCCGGGACCATGTTTTTGGCGCAATGCGTTGTCGGCGCTCTTTCGCGACTCTTGGTGGGGCCAAGACCGGGCGGGGATTGATGTTGGGCGCATTGCGGGACACGGGCGCAAATCCGTCCGAGGTGTTCACCGGAGAAGGGTATGCGCCTGCCAAGCTGACGCCAGAAGAGGCCGCGTTTCAACCACCCGATGATCTGCCGACTGATCTGCCGGATTGGGTGCTGCCACAATGGAACGCTGCGCTGGGTGATCGGGCTGATGCCGTGGCAGAGGCAATGCGCCACCGTGCCCCGGTCTTTTTGCGGGTGAATTTGCGCAAAGCATCACGGGCGCAAGCCGCCGCAGCTCTGCACGAAGAGGGGATCGAGACCGTCACCCACCCACTGTCCAGCACAGCGTTGCAGGTCACATCTAACCCGCGGCGGGTGCAAAACAGCGGGCCGTTTCGCGATGGTCTGGTTGAATTGCAGGATGCTGCCAGCCAAGCCATCAGCGACCTGATCCCCGTCGAACAAAAAGGGCGTGTGCTGGACTATTGCGCCGGGGGCGGTGGAAAATCGCTGGCCCTTGCGGCCCGAACCGATGCCCGGTTCTACGCCCACGATGCCGATCCGCGCCGGATGAAAGATCTGCCAGGCCGCGCCAAACGGGCCGGCGTGCGCGTAAACATTTTGCAACCTGACCGAGTGGCCGGTGAGGGCCCCTTTGACGTCGTTTTGTGCGATGTGCCTTGCTCAGGCAGCGGGGCGTGGCGGCGCAGCCCGGAAGGCAAATGGTCGCTGACACCGCAAAGACTGGCTGAACTGCAAGCCATCCAATTTGACATCCTGCAAACATGCGCCGGTCTCGTCGCGCCCGGTGGCGTGCTGGCCTACGCCACGTGTTCGGTATTGCAGGCTGAAAACGCCGACCAGATTAGCCGTTTCACCTCGGCCAATCCCAATTGGCGTGTTTCGAAAACGCGCCAATTAACCCCACTGGATGGCGGTGACGGCTTCTTTGTGGCGCTGCTTCAGGCCGACTAATTCCCCTTCACAGCAACCATGGGTTGTCGTATGGATTATTCTTAATCCCGGCTTAACCAATACGCGTGGAAATGGAGGGGACTCGAATCGATACGGAGGAAGCCTTGCCGCGACTGGTTTCGCCACCACGCAGCGTCGAACGCTCGGCCTCGATGCTGGCGCCGAAGACGTGGAACCTTTTGGGGTTCGCGCTCGTTTTTGGTGGGGCGGCCCTGTATGTGCCGGATCCTCTTTTCGCGATTGTTTTCCTTGCGTTGGCCGCAACGATGGCAGGGCTGTTCATTCTTCTTCGGCTCATCCCGCGGGTTAAGCTTGGTGGCCCGTCCAATGCTCTGAAACTTGTTTCAAGTTTTGCGGGCAAGGACGTCACGCCAAGTTTCGTGACAGACAGCCTGGGTCAGTTGACCTATCGCAATGCCGCCGCGAAGGAGAGGTTCGGCTCTGACCTTGCCGAGACACTCGTGCGCGCAATGGGCGAGCTTTTTGCCAACCCTGCAGCCGTTATTCATCGGCTGCAGTCCCGCGCCGAGACAGAGGGTGGAGCGCGCGAAGATGTGGTGACCCGAAACGGGCATGTTCGGATCTCTGTCCAGGAAATTGCAAAAAACGCCTTCTTTTGGCGGTTCGATGAAATGAAAGAGCGAGGGGGCGGGCGGGGGGCCGAAACCCTCAGCTTGCCGCTGATCACCGTGGGGCGCGGTCAAACGATTTTGTTCATGAACGAAGCTGCGCGGCGCATACTTGGTGGGCGTGCGAAATCTATCGAGCATATTTTTCCCGAAAAGCTGCCCTCGGACGGCATCGTGGAGATCATAGGCGCCGAAGGCCCGATGCCCGTGCGGGTTATCTGCATTGCAGGCGGCAACGGCCGGCACGAGATTTATTTTGTGCCGGCGCAACAGCCAGAGCCCGTGCCAAGCCAAAATGACCTGGATCTGGACACATTGCCGGTGGCGCTTCTGCGATTGTCGACCAAGGGCGAGGTATTACAATCAAATGCCCTGGCGCGCGGCCTGCTGAAAGCATCGGAGAATGTCACGGACCTTTCCGAGCTTGTCGAAGGGCCCGGCCGCGCCATCACAGATTGGGTTAGCGATGCGGCGCGCAGCCGGGCGGCAAACCGGTCCGAAGTGGTGCGCCTTCGTGACGACACGCAAGAAGTCTTTTTGCAGATTTCAGTACAGCGCGTGCAAGTCGATGACCGCGTCGAAGTGGTCGCCGTACTGCAGGATGCAACCGAATTGAAAACGCTCGAAGCTCAATTTGTGCAAGGGCAGAAGATGCAGGCAATCGGTCAGCTAGCTGGTGGAATTGCACATGATTTCAACAACCTGTTGACGGCTATTTCTGGGCATTGCGATCTGTTGTTGCTGCGACATGATCAGACGGACCCGGAATATGCCGACCTGATGCAGGTAAGTCAGAACGCCACACGCGCGGCCAGTCTGGTGGGGCAGCTTCTGGCCTTTTCGCGCAAACAGACACTGCGCCCGGAAGTTGTCGATATGCGCGAAACGGTCTCGGACCTCTCCCACCTGCTCAACCGGCTTGTGGGCGAGCGTGTGCATTTGACGGTCAACAACGACCCCAACCTTGCCCCGATCCGCGCAGATAAGCGGCAGCTTGAACAGGTCGTGATGAACCTCGTGGTCAATGCCCGCGACGCGATGCCGGAAGGTGGCGAGGTGCGGATCGAAACAGCCATGCATTTCCTCGAAGAAGATCTGAAACGCGACCGTGCCTTGGTCCCTGCCGGGGACTATGTCCTGGTGCGCGTCATCGATGAAGGTCACGGTATTCCCGAGGACAAACGTGCCAAGATCTTTGAGCCGTTCTTTACAACCAAGAACGTGGGCGAGGGAACTGGCCTGGGCCTGTCGATGGCCTATGGGATCGTCAAACAGACCGGTGGCTTTATCTTTGTAGACAGCGCCGTAGGGGCGGGTACGTGTTTCACGCTTTATTTCCCCGCCGATGACGCTGTTGTCACCGATCAACCGATGCAAACCAGCGAACCGATGCTCAATCAGCTTCCGTTTGTCCCAACGGCCCCGGCAATCGACGCCTCGCAAGCTGCAGATGATGACGCAAATGCTGTTGGCACCGAAGGCGTTGTTTTGTTGGTTGAAGACGAAGGTCCAGTGCGTGCATTCGCGTCTCGAGCCCTGCGAATGCGAGGGTTCACGGTTCTGGAAGCCGGCAATGCAGAAGAAGCCTTGGCAACGCTTGAGGACGATGATGTTTCCGTCGACGTGTTTGTAACCGATGTCATCATGCCAGGGATGGATGGCCCAAGTTGGGTGCGCCAGGCTTTGGAAAAACGGCCCGACACCCGCGTTGTATTCGTGTCAGGATATGCAGAAGACACGTTCCCCGAAGCGCAAAGGCGCATCCCCAATTCGGTCTTTCTGCCTAAACCATTCTCGCTGGCGCAACTGACGTCAACGGTCCACGGACAGCTTCACTGAACCAGCTTTTCGTGCAGCGCAAAGTCAGCGGCGTGTTTTTGGCGCAGCCTCGCCTCTAATTCGGAAGACAGGACCAGTTTGCGCGTGGGTGAAACATTGCGCGGCGGTGGCTCGGGTGTGTTCTTGCCCAATCGTTCCGACAAGAACGCACGGAAGGCCACCGGCTTTTCAAATGCAAACAGGTGATCCACAATTACTTTGCCTTGGGCGTTCGAGACAAACCGGGCTTGCGCCCCCACGCGGGCAAAGGCCGGAGGTTCATCTTCCAGATAGGCATCCACGAAGGCATCAAAACTTTGACCCGCGGTTGAGTTGGGGTGGCCATCCAATTGCGGTCGGCTGCGGTAGCGAAACCAACTTCCCAGCCAGTCCAACGGTTCTCGGATCACGGCTGCCGACTCAAGACGGTCAACGGCATCGGGGCCGAGCAATGGCAAGAACTTGCGCGTGAATTTCTGCGCGGGCATATGTTTCAGGCCGGGAGGGTGTCGCAGCACGACGTCTGCTTCCTCGGCAAGCATCGCTTCATAGGCCTGCGTGCCGGTTTTCGGAACCGCCAAAAGCACCAGTCCGGCTTTCCAGAACACCAGCATGACGTGTTTTTCCTGCCCGATTGCCACTTTCACGTTTTCTGTAAACCAGTTTTTAACCGGAATCGAAAAAACATCAAATTGTAAGGAATTTTCTTGAAATGTTCCCTGTTTGATCTCATACATATGAGAACAAGAGGCGAACAGCAGCAAACATTGCCGCGCATGCGCGGGTGTGAAATAAGGAAGAAAACAATGGCATCAGCGGATCTTCTGAGCATGAGCGACAAACGGAACACCGACAAGCAAAAGGCGCTGGATAGCGCCCTTTCGCAAATTGAACGTCAATTCGGCAAGGGCTCGATCATGAAGCTGGGTGGCGACAACGCCATCGCCGAGATCGAGTCGACTTCGACCGGCTCGCTGGGGCTGGATATTGCGCTGGGCATTGGTGGCCTTCCAAAAGGCCGGATCATCGAGATTTATGGGCCGGAAAGCTCCGGCAAGACCACATTGACGCTGCATTGCGTTGCCGAGGAACAGAAAAAGGGCGGGGTTTGCGCTTTTGTGGATGCCGAACACGCGCTGGACCCGCAATATGCAAAAAAGCTTGGTGTGAACCTGGACGAGTTGCTGATCAGCCAGCCCGACACCGGCGAGCAAGCGTTGGAGATCACCGACACATTGGTGCGGTCGGGGGCTGTGAACATGGTGGTTGTCGATTCGGTGGCCGCACTGACCCCGAAATCGGAGTTGGAAGGTGATATGGGCGACAGCAGCGTGGGCGTACATGCCCGCTTGATGAGCCAGGCCATGCGCAAACTGACCGGCTCGATTGCACGGTCAAACTGCATGGTGATCTTTATCAACCAGATCCGCATGAAAATCGGTGTGATGTTTGGTTCGCCGGAAACCACCACTGGGGGCAACGCGCTGAAATTCTATTCGTCGGTGCGCATGGACATCCGCCGTATTGGCGCAATCAAGGACCGCGACGAAGTTGTGGGCAACCAAACCCGCGTGAAAGTGGTGAAAAACAAGGTGGCTCCGCCGTTTAAGCAGGTAGAGTTCGACATCATGTATGGCGAAGGCATCTCGAAAAACGGCGAGCTGCTGGATCTGGGCGTAAAGGCCGGTGTGGTCGAGAAATCGGGCGCCTGGTTCAGCTATGGCGACGAACGCATCGGGCAAGGGCGCGAAAATGCCAAGAACTTCCTGCGCGAACATAAGGAAATCGCCTGGGAGATCGAGGACAAGATCCGCGCGGCGCATGGTCTAGACTTCGACGCACCACCAGAAGAGTCCGACGTTCTGGAAGGTTAAGCGAGAGGGCCGGGCAACCGGCCTTTTCTTTTATCAATTAATTTCTATATTTTTAGAATTATAGAAGGAATGTACCCATGCATCGCTTAAGAACCTATCTGGCCCGTCGCCGCGATCGTGCAATCTTGCAGGCTATGGACGCCGAACAGCTATATGATCTGGGGATCACACGCGATCAGATCGAGGCCTATCTGGATGGTGCATTGCAACCGGACAAGGGGCCGGTTGCCGACATCATTCCCTTTCCACCGGAACGGATTTGTTGCGATCGTGGCGCGCGGGCGGCCTGAACGGTGGACACTTGCCAATGCCGGGGCTAAACGGGTTTGACGCCGAAACCTGCCGCAGAGACCCAGCCCATGGCCAGCCTGAACGACATTCGATCGACCTTTCTGAACTATTTCGAGAAAAACGGGCACGAGGTTGTAGCCAGTTCGCCGCTGGTGCCGCGCAACGACCCGACGCTGATGTTCGCGAACTCGGGCATGGTGCAGTTCAAGAACCTGTTCACAGGGATTGAAACACGCGACTACAAGCGTGCCACAACTTCGCAGAAATGCGTGCGCGCCGGCGGCAAGCATAACGACCTGGACAATGTCGGCTATACCGCGCGCCACCACACGTTTTTCGAGATGCTGGGGAATTTCAGCTTTGGCGACTATTTCAAGGCCGAGGCGATCCCCTTTGCCTGGGAATTGCTGACCAAGGATTTTGGCATCGACAAGAGCCGCCTGTTGTCGACCGTCTATCACACCGATGACGAAGCCTTTGAGATGTGGAAGAAAATCGGTATCCCCGAGGATCGGATCATCCGCATCGACACATCTGACAATTTCTGGCAGATGGGCCCGACGGGCCCCTGCGGGCCGTGCACCGAAATTTTCTATGACCATGGTGACCACATCTGGGGTGGCCCTCCGGGCAGCCCTGAGGAGGATGGCGACCGGTTCATCGAGATCTGGAACGTCGTGTTCATGCAGAACGAGCAGTTCGAGGACGGCTCGATGGTGCCGCTGGACATGCAGTCGATCGACACCGGCATGGGGCTGGAACGCATCGGCGCGCTGCTGCAGGGTAAGCATGACAATTACGACACCGATCTGATGCGCGCGCTGATCGAGGCCTCGGCCAATGCGACCAGCCAGGATGCCGATGGCCCGGGCAACGTGCATCACCGCGTGATTGCCGATCACTTGCGGTCAACCTCGTTCCTTATTGCCGATGGCGTGATGCCGTCGAATGAGGGGCGCGGATATGTGCTGCGCCGGATCATGCGCCGCGCGATGCGGCATGCGCATCTGCTGGGTGCGAAGGATCCGGTGATGCACAAGCTGGTGCCGGCGCTGGTGACGCAGATGGGCGCGGCCTATCCCGAACTGGGCCAGGCGCAGGCGATGATCGAAGAAACGCTGAAGCTGGAAGAGACCCGGTTCAAGCAGACGCTGGAACGCGGGCTGCGGCTGTTGGATGACGAGTTGGCGAAGCTGCCCGAAGATGCGGAATTGCCCGGCGAGACGGCGTTTAAGCTTTATGATACATACGGCTTCCCGCTGGACCTGACGCAGGACGCCCTGCGCGAAAAGGACCGTGCGGTGAATACCGACGGGTTTGATGCCGCGATGGCCGAGCAGAAGGCCAAGGCGCGCGCCGCGTGGTCGGGTTCGGGTGAGGCCAAGGATGCGGCGGTTTGGTTCGATCTGGCCGAAGCCATCGAGCCAACCGATTTCCTGGGTTATGACACCGAGGTGGCCGAAGGCCAGGTGCTGGCGCTTGTCAAGGACGGCGCGGCAGTGGACGAGATTGCGGTGGGCGACGAAGGCTGGCTGATCGTCAACCAGACGCCGTTTTATGCCGAAAGCGGCGGGCAGGTGGGTGACACCGGCACCTATCTGAAACCCGATGCCAATGGCACGGTGCTGGACACGCAGAAGATGCCCGGCGGGCTGTTTGCCCACAAGGTGCGCCCCGAAAAGGCGGCGCTGGCCAAGGGCGACGCGCTGGAGCTGCGGGTGGACCACGCCCGGCGCAGCGCGATCCGCGCCAACCACTCGGCCACGCACCTGTTGCACGAGGCGCTGCGGGGCACGCTGGGGGACCATGTGGCGCAGAAGGGCTCGTTGAACGCGGCGGACCGTTTGCGGTTCGATTTCAGCCACAGCAAGGCGATGACCGGGGCCGAGATTGCCGACGTGCAGGCCGAAGTGAACGCCTATATCCGCCAGAACTCGGCCGTTGAAACGCGGATCATGACGCCCGATGACGCGCGCGCAATTGGTGCGCAGGCGCTTTTTGGCGAGAAATACGGCGACGAAGTGCGCGTGGTGTCGATGGGTCAGGCGGCGACCGGCAAGGGCCTGGATGGCACCACCTGGTCGCTGGAGCTGTGCGGTGGCACCCATGTGAAACAGACCGGCGATATCGGGCTGTGCGTGGTGCTGGGCGACAGTGCGTCGTCGGCGGGCGTGCGCCGGATCGAGGCGCTGACCGGGCAGGCGGCGCTGGACCATCTGGGCGCGCAGGCGGCCTTGGTGGCCGAGCTGGCCAATGTGGTTAAGGCCGCGCCGGGTGAGCTGACCGAACGGGTGAAAACCCTGCTGGACGAGCGCAAGGCGTTGAACAACGAGGTGGCGCAGCTTCGCCGCGATCTGGCCATGGCGGGCGGCCCGGCCGAGACGGCCGAGGCGCGCGAGGTGAACGGCATTGCCTTTCACGCGCAGGTTCTGACCGGCGTGTCGGGCAAGGACCTGCCGCCGCTGATCGACGAGCACAAGGCGCGGCTGGGCTCGGGCGCGGTGCTGCTGATTGCCGATGCCGGGGGCAAGGCGGCGGTGGCCGCAGGTGTGACGTCTGACCTGACTGACCGCGTGTCGGCGGTGGATCTGGTTAAGGCGGCCGTTGTGGAACTGGGCGGCAAGGGTGGCGGCGGCCGGCCCGACATGGCGCAGGGGGGCGGCAAGGACGCCACCAATGGCGCGGCCGCGATCAAAGCCGCCGAAGCCGTATTGGAGGGATAAGATGCCTGCATTGTGGATTGCCCACGTGACCGTGACCGATGACGAGGCCTATGGCAAATACGCCGCGCTGGCCGGCCCCGCGATCGAGAAACATGGCGGCTATTTCATTGCCCGCGCCGGGCGCTATGTTCAGCTGGAGGGCACCGACCGCCCGCGCAACGTGGTGGCCAAGTTCCCGTCGGTTGAGGCCGCCGAGGCGTGTTACCACAGCCCCGAATACCAAGAGGCGCTGAACCACGCGCGCGGCGCGTCAGAGCGCGAATTGCTGATCGTGGAGACGTCGGAGTAACGCCATGGCGCTTTGGGCGGGCAAATGGACCATGATCCCGTCCTTGTCCTTTTACGATCACGGGTCGGCGCCGCTTTGGGGGCGCTATGCCATCGCCCAGCACCAAGACAGCGTTCGGTTCGAGATTGCCTGGCAGCCGGTGTCGGGCGATGAGATGCAGATCGCGTTTTCCGGCCCGCTGGGGCCCCGCCACGCGGTGACGGACATCCCCGGCATCACCCACGCGCAATACACTGCCGAAAGCGATCACGTGTTGATCAGCCGCGCTTTTGACGGTGAAACGGAGCGCGCCTATGCCGCGCGCCGGGTGGCGGATGACGGCCAGTTGATGGCGGTGCGGCAACGCAACACGCTGCCCGATGGCAGCGTGTCACAGATTTTTCAGGTGTATCGCCGATCAGGCTGATTTGGCCGCCCGCTTGCGTTCATGCGGGTCAAGGTGGCGTTTGCGCAGGCGGATGGCGTTGGGCGTAACCTCGACCAGTTCGTCATCGTCGATATAGGCGATGGCTTCTTCCAGGCTCATGGTGACCGGCGTAGTCAGGCGCACCGCCTCGTCCGAGCCCGAGGCGCGCACGTTGGTCAGTTTCTTGCCCTTCAGCGGGTTCACCTCCAGATCATTGTCGCGGCTGTGTTCGCCAATGATCATGCCCTGATAAACGGCCTCTTGCGCGCCGATGAACATCTTGCCGCGCTCTTCGAGGTTCCACAGCGCATAGGCCACCGCCTCGCCCTGTTCCATCGAGATCAGAACGCCGGCCCGACGGCCCGGAATGGCGCCTTTATGCGGGGCCCATTCGTGGAACACGCGGTTCAGAACGCCGGTGCCGCGGGTGTCGGTCAGGAACTCGCCATGATAGCCGATCAAGCCGCGCGACGGGACATGGGCGATGATACGCGTTTTGCCTGCGCCGGCGGGCTTCATCTCGGCCAGTTCTCCCTTGCGGGCGCCAGTGATTTTCTCGACCACGGCGCCGGTATATTCGTCATCGACGTCAATTGTGACTTCTTCGATCGGTTCAAGGCGGGTGCCGTCTTCTTCGCGGAACAGAACCTGCGGACGCGAGATCGACAGCTCGAACCCTTCGCGGCGCATGTTCTCGATCAGAACGCCCATCTGCAATTCGCCACGGCCGGCAACTTCGAACGCCTCGCCGCCGGGGGTGTCGGTGATGCGGATGGCGACGTTGGATTCGGCCTCTTTCATCAACCGGTCACGGATGACGCGCGACTGCACCTTTTTGCCGTCGCGGCCGGCCAGCGGGCTGTCATTGATGCCAAAGGTCACGGTGATGGTGGGCGGGTCGATGGGCTGTGCGTCCAGGGGGTCATCAACCGCCAGCGCGCAGATCGTGTCGGCCACGGTGGCCTTGGCCATACCGGCCAGCGAGACGATGTCGCCGGCCACAGCCTCGTCGATATCCTGCTGAGCCAGGCCGCGGAACGCCTGAATCTTGGTGACGCGGAACTGTTCGATTTTTTGGCCCACGCGGCTGAGCGCCTGAACAGTGGAACCCACCTTCAGTCGGCCGCTTTCAACACGACCGGTCAGGATGCGGCCCATGAACGGGTCGCTGCCCAGCGTGGTAGCCAGCATGCTGAAATCTTCGTCCTGACGCGCGATCTGGCGCGGAGCCGGCACGTGGTTAACGATCAGGTCAAACAGCGCGTGCAGGTCTTTGCGCGGGCCGTCCAGCGCATGGTCGGCCCAGCCCGAACGGCCCGAGGCGTACATATGCGGAAAGTCCAGCTGATCGTCATTGGCTTCGAGGTTTGCAAACAGGTCAAACACCTCGTCCAGCGCGCGGTCGGGCTCGGCATCGGGTTTGTCGACCTTGTTCAACACCACGATCGGGCGCAAACCCAGCGCCAGCGCCTTGGAGGTCACGAACTTGGTCTGCGGCATCGGCCCCTCGGCCGCGTCCACCAGCAAGACCACGCCGTCGACCATGCTCAGGATCCGCTCAACCTCGCCACCGAAATCGGCGTGGCCGGGGGTGTCGACGATGTTGATGCGGGTGGATTTCCATTCCACCGAGGTGGGTTTGGCAAAGATCGTAATGCCGCGCTCGCGCTCCAGATCGTTGCTGTCCATGGCGCGTTCGTCCACAGCCTGGTTTTCGCGAAAGGCGCCCGATTGTTTCAAAAGCTCGTCCACCAGCGTCGTCTTGCCGTGGTCAACGTGCGCGATAATCGCGATATTGCGGAGTTCCATGAGTACAGCCTTATTCGAGGGTTGCCGGGGCCATAGCGTGCACCCGCAGAAAAGGCCAGCCCTAGTGTGACGTGGTGTTCGAAAACAGGTGCATCACCAGCACACCGGCGACGATTAACCCCATTCCCGCGACGGCCGGAAGGTCCAGACGTTGACCAAACACCAAGAACCCCATGAACGCGATCAACACGATGCCCAATCCGGACCAGATGGCATAAACGATCCCAACCGGCATGGTCTTCAGCGCATGCGACATACAATAAAACGATGCGACATAGGCAACAACCATCAGCGCCGTGGGCCAAGCTTTTGTGAATTGTTGACTGGCGTTTAATGCGGTTGTCCCAATCGTCTCGGTGAGGATTGCGAGCAACAGCATCAGATGGGGTTTGGACATGAGGCAATTGCCTTTCGTGTTGCGGGTGCAGCCGGTTTAAGTTGCACGTAAATGTTGATTGACCAGTTGGGTAAAAGATGCGCGAAACGACCACTCATAAGGTAACCTTTACCGGCAATACCAAGGATTTCTTTGGGATATGGATTGTTAATGTCCTGTTGTCCATCCTGACGTTGGGCATCTATTCCGCCTGGGCCAAGGTGCGCACCAACAAGTATCTTTACCAGCACCTGAAAATCGACGGTCGCCCGTTCGATTACCACGCGACGGGCAAACAGATCCTGATTGGCCGGATCATCATTGTACTAGGCCTTGTGGCCTATACGCTGGCGGCAAACATATTGATCTTGAACATATTGATCCTGATCGCGTGGCTCTTCCTTCTTCCGTGGCTCATCGTCCGCTCGATCCGGTTCAATGCCCGCGTCACCAGCTGGTCCGGTCTCCGTTTCGACTTTGTTGGCGAAGCGGTTGAGGCGTTTGTTGTCTATATCCTGTACCCCATTGTGTCGGTGTTTACGCTGTATCTGACTTACCCGCTGGTCGTCAGAAGTCAGCGCCGATTTCGGATCGACAACTTCCGCTTTGGGCGCAGCAATTTTGAGTTCGACTGCAGCCGAGGCGCGTTTTACAAGGCCTTTCTTATTGCAGGTGCTTGGATATTGGCGGTTGCGCTGGTCGTTTATGCGCTGTTGCCGCCGATTCAGTCTGCTGACGATTTTTTGGGAGCGAACCCAAGTCTAGCCTGGGCCATGTTTGCCCCGCTTTTGACCTACGCGGTGATTTTTGCGGCGATTATTCCGGCCGGGTTTATTGTCCAAGCTTTCTTGCGAAACGCCGTTTACAACACGACCAAACTGCAGGGCGGCCACAGCTTTGGATCGAATGTGCAACCGTTGAAAATGATCTGGATCGCCCTGTCGAACGCCCTTTTGGTCGTGGTGTCAGTTGGCCTGCTGTTGCCTTGGGCGCGGATCCGCATGCTGGGCTATCTTGCCGCGCACACACAGGTGCATGTTGCAGGCAACATTGATGATTTCGTAGGATCGCCACAGCAAGCTCAAACCGCCGTGGGCGACGCCTATGGTGACATAGAAGGTCTGGATATTGGCCTCCCCCTCTAACGAAGTCGTCGGATTTGCCTATGTGCCGGGCAGGGCTGCGCGGGTGCCCTGCCTTATCAGGGTCGAGAATGATACATTCGTCCTGCGAGATTTAAGCAGTAAGCTTTTGACCCAAGGGCAGGCCGCGCGCGAAAGCAGGGTGTCCGGGGGGCAATCCATCGTGTCGTTCAGCAATGGCTGGCGCTTCGAAACGCTGGAGCACCGGCAGCTGGATGCGTTGATGGGTCCGGCGGCCGATGACTGGCTGATGCACATCGAACGCCCGACGATGCGGTTGGCCTATGTGGTTGCAGGTGTATTTGTCGCGGCGTACCTGGTTTGGCGCTTTGGCATTGCGCTCTTGGTGGCAGGCGCCATCGCTTTGACACCTGAACCCGCTGTTCAGTTGATTGACCAGAGCAACCTGGCGCTTCTGGACCGTTCGATTGCGCAGCCCAGCACGTTGCCAGTTGATCTGAAGGCAAACGTACAGGCCATATTCGACGATGTTGTTCGCAGTGCACCAAAGCCCGACTTTGGCGACTATACGTTGCATTTCAGGTATATGGACGGGCTGGGGGCCAACGCCCTGGCCCTGCCGGGTGGAGCGATCATCATCACCGATGAACTGGTGCAGAACTTTGTTGACCCCAACATCATTGCCGGTGTTCTAAGTCACGAGACGGTGCATGTTGAACAGAACCATGCGCTGAAACAGCTGTATCGAAGCCTGTCGGTATTTGTACTGGTCGCGCTCATTCTTGGGGATGTTGGTCCGATTCTCGAAGAGCTTGTGTTCGAGGGGGGGATCCTGCTGTCTCTTGCCAACTCGCGCGAACAAGAGCTTGAGGCGGACCTTCTTGGCATGCAGATCGCCGAGAAGGCCGGATACGATCCGGCAGGGCTTATTGAGTTCTTCGAGATCATGGAAAAGATCTATGGCGCGGATGACCGTGCGAATTGGTGGTCCACACATCCCCACAGCCATGAAAGGGCGAACCTTTTGCGCGACGCGTTGGACGAGTTTTAGCGCAACGGCAGGGCGTGGGTGTCTTTTATGTTCTCCATCACGAAACTGGCGGAAACATCGCTTAACGGCACGCGGGCGATCAGGCTTTGATAAATCCGGTCGTAATCGGCCACGTCGCGCGCCTGAATGCGGATCAGGTAGTCCAGATCGCCAGTCATGCGGTGAACACCCAGGATCTCGGGAATGGCAGAAGTTGCCGTGGCGAATTTGCGCAGCCAATCCGCTGAATGGGTGCTGGTGCGGACCTGCACGAAAACAGTCAACGGCAAGTCAACCGAGACCGGGTCCAGCAATGCAACGCGGGCACGGATCACACCTGCATCTTCCAACAGCTTAACACGCCGCCAGACCGCGTTGCGCGACAGGTTCACAGCGGTGCCCAGATCCTCCATTGAAATGCCGGCGTCACGTTGCAATACGCTCAGAATCGCACGGTCTGTTTGGTCAAGGTTCGTCAATTTGGGTTCCTTGTGGGATTATGTCCCACATTTTTAGCATGCCGGGCAGCAAATTGGGAGCTTTGCCGATCGCTGTGGCGATAAAATGCAGGGGACTTAGCGAACTGGAGCACGGCACATGATCACCCGCATCTTTCTGACCCATCCCCGCAGTGTCGAGGAAAGCTATTTCGAGCATGCAGCCTTTGCGGGTGGGTTCTCGATCAAACTGTTCGGCGCGGCGATGGCGGCAGCAGTGCACGCGGTGATCCCTTGTCTGTTTGAAAAAACAGCCAGCCGCATGATTGCCGAGATGTATGCGCGCACGCATAATCGTGGCAAGTAAGCCCCATTTAAAACGCAAAAAGCCCCGCCGATTGGCGGGGCTTTTCGTTTAATTTGCAGGGGCTTACAGCGCGGCCTGCAAGTTCTCGTCAACCTTTTCCAGGAAACCCATGGTGGTCAGCCATTTCTGATCCGGACCCACCAGCAGGGCCAGGTCTTTGGTCATGTCGCCGCTTTCCACGGTGTCCACGATGACTTTTTCCAGGGTCTGGGCAAAGTTGGCCAGTGCCTCATTGCCGTCCAGTTTCGCGCGGTGCTTCAGCCCGCCGGTCCAGGCAAAGATCGACGCGATCGAGTTCGTCGAGGTCTCTTCGCCCTTCTGGTGCTGGCGATAGTGGCGGGTCACGGTGCCGTGGGCGGCTTCGGCCTCGACGATTTTTCCGTCGGGCGTCATCAGCTGCGAGGTCATCAGGCCCAGCGAGCCAAAGCCCTGTGCCACGGTGTCCGACTGCACGTCGCCATCATAGTTCTTACAGGCCCAGACAAAACCACCGTTCCACTTCATCGCGCAGGCGACCATGTCGTCGATCAGACGGTGTTCGTAGGTGATGCCCTTGGCTTTGAACTTGTCTTCGAACTCTTCCTCGTAGACCTTCTGGAACAGCTCCATAAAGCGGCCATCGTATTGCTTCATGATGGTGTTTTTGGTCGACAGGTAGACCGGCCAACCCAGGTTCAGGCCATAGTTCATCGAGGCGCGGGCGAAGTCGATGATCGAGTTGTCGAGGTTGTACATCGACATGAACACGCCCGACGAGGGGGCGTCGAACACTTCATGCTCGGTCACGGTGCCGTCTTCGCCGACGAATTTCATCGACAGCTTGCCCGGCCCGGGGAACTTCATGTCGGTGGCGCGGTACTGGTCGCCAAAGGCGTGACGGCCGATCACGATCGGCTGGGTCCAGCCGGGTACAAGGCGCGGCACGTTGTTACAGATGATCGGCTGACGGAACACCACACCGCCCAGGATGTTGCGGATGGTGCCGTTGGGCGAGCGCCACATCTTTTTCAGGTTGAATTCTTCAACACGGGCCTCGTCGGGGGTGATCGTGGCGCATTTCACAGCAACGCCAACTTCCTTGGTCTTTTCGGCGGCGTCGATGGTGATCTGGTCGTTGGTGTCGTCGCGTGCTTCGATGCCCAGATCGTAGTACAGCAGGTCCACATCGAGGTAGGGCAGGATCAGCTTGTCTTTGATGAACTGCCAGATGATGCGGGTCATCTCGTCGCCATCCATCTCGACGATGGGGTTCTCAACCTTGATCTTGGACATGGGTCACTCCGGTTTTTGTGGAATCGGGATTTTGGCCGGGGTGTACCTGATAATGGACGGGATGGGAAGCGCTGTATGCGGTCGTATACCGTTTTGTCGCGGGTCTTACCGCCCGAGGTCGATGGAATTGCCACCTTGGGCGTGAATCGCGAACTCGATCTGAGGTTTGGTGTGGGGCACAAAGTTCCACGGGGCAACTGAATTCGCGGGGTCAGTGTCCGACAGGTGCTGTAACGCGTTGGGAACGCTGCCATTTATTGCGTTGGGGGCCCAGGCTTCGATGATCGAGGCAAGGCCGGCCAGCGGGATATGGGTGGTAGGGCGGTCCGGAAACTCCAATACCAGCCAATGGCGCGGGCGGGCAAGGTGGCCCAGTTCGGCCGGCGTCACGGGATGAAAGAAGAGGTTGGGCAGTTCCACCGTGCCCCAGCCATCAAAAACAGAAACCCTGGCCGAGGTCGACTTGGGGTGTTTTACCCATATTTCCGAGGTACTTACGAAGAAAAACTGCAGATCTCCGGTGCGCGCCATGCAGCCCGTTTCATTGCATTCGGCATGCCAGACCTGTTGCGTTCCGTGGCCGTCATCCAGCCAGATTGCCACCTCGGACAGGGCCGCGCCGGGCCAGAACAAACCCGCCAAACAGCAAAAACCAAAGACTCGAAACACGATAACCCTCCTGCGACACGGGCCCAGCGTGACCGGAAAACTTGCACGTTGTTTTTAAACTTTGTGGCGCCGAAATGGAGATTGTTTAAAAAACCGCCGACCGTGTCCGGGCAAACCAGGCATCAACGCGCGGTTCCAGCCAGTCCCAAAGCGCCGGCGCACCGGCGCGGATCTTGACCCCAACGCGGGTATCAAGCTGCGCGCGCGTGACCCGGTAATGCGGCCAGTTCCCACCATCGGTCAGCAGGTTCGCCTTGGCAGGCTGGAGGCGATCGAGGGCTTTGCCAAAAAGCGCGTCATCCGATTGGGCGGCTTCGAACACGTCCCAAAGCGCGCGCCATTCGGTTGCCTGATCAGCGGGCAGCAGGCCAAACAGACGGTCAGCGGCGCGCAACTCGGCCGCCTCTTGTACAGCCGGATCGCCCCCGGCATGGATCGGCGTGTCGCCTGCATCGATCTCGACCAGATCGTGCAACAGCAACATCCGCACAACGCGGGCCGCGTTGGCGGGCCGGATTGCGTGTTCGGCCAACACCAATGCAAACAATGCGACGTGCCAGCAATGCTCGCCGGTAAACTCGTTGCGGCTGCCGTCAAAGAGGGTGGTGGCGCGCTGAACGGATTTCAGCCGGTCGGCCTCGGCCAGCAGCGCCAGCCGATCCCAAAGCGGTCCAACCCCACGACGGCCCTGCAGCAAAGTCGTGACAGCCGCGTGGCCCGCCGGCCACCTTTGACCCAGATCAGAGGCACGCCCGGTTGCAAGGTTGTCACGCACCACCGCCACGTGTTCGGGATGCGGATGGGTGGCCAGCAGAGTTTGAAACATCGGGTGGCAATGATCGATCAGCTTTGCGAAACGGGCATCGCCGGTTTCGGCGGCCTCGAATTCCTGCCAAAGGGCTGCAAGCGTTGCCCCCTGATTGGCGGGCAGCAAGCCAAACAACCGGGTGGCTGCGGCGGCCTCGGCCCGGGCCACTTGGTCGGCATCAAAGACGGAATCGATCGGGTGATCGCCCGCGTCGATCTCGACCAGGTCGTGCAGCAGCAACATCGCGATGGCGCGGTCGGCATCCACATCGGGAAAATCGGGTGCAAACAGCATGGCGCACAGGGCGACGTGCCATGAATGTTCGGCTGTATTCTCGACCCGGCTGAGATCCATCAACAGGTTGGCCCGGTCAACCGATTTCAGCTTGTCCGCCTCGCGCAGGAAGGTCAGCTGCGCGTCCAGTCGGGTCATGTCTGCGGTTTTTCCTTGGCCATACGGCCTGCAAGGTATTTTTCGGCCCGTTCAACGGAAAGGCGCACGCGAACAGCGGACAAAAAGGCCTCTTGCGTGGTCGACGAGGTTTTGAGGATTTCCTCGGCCACGTCGTCGATCAGCTTGGGATTGTCCGTGGCCTTCGAGGCTTCGATCACTTTCACCGCCAGATCGTCGGCCAGATCTTCGACAACACCCATCGGTTACCTCGTGGTTTCGGTCAGGCGGCGGCGCACATAGGCGTCGACGGTGTCGAGCATGGTGTCCATATGCGGGTCTTCAAAGAAGTGCCCGGCACCGTCCACCTCTTCGTGGGTGATAGTGATGCCCTTTTGTTCGTGCAGTTTGCCCACCAGCGCGTGTGTGTCTGCCGGCGGCGCAACGCGGTCGGCGGCGCCGTTGATGATCAGGCCCGAGCTGGGGCAGGGGGCGAGGAAGCTGAAATCATACATGTTGGCGGGCGGCGAGACCGACACAAAGCCGGTGATCTCGGGGCGGCGCATCAGCAGTTGCATGCCGATCCAGGCGCCAAAGCTGAAGCCGGCAACCCAGCAATGCTTGGCGTTGTTGTTCATCGACTGCAGATAATCCAGCGCCGAGGCGGCATCGGACAATTCGCCGACACCCTGGTCGTATTCGCCCTGACTGCGTCCGACACCGCGGAAATTGAACCTCAGCACCGTGAAGCCCATGTTGTAAAAGGCGTAGTGCAGGTTATAGACAACCTTGTTGTTCATCGTGCCGCCAAATTGCGGGTGCGGATGCAGCACGATCGCAATGGGGGCGTCTTTGTCTTTTTGCGGATGGTAGCGGCCTTCAAGCCGTCCTTCGGGGCCGGGAAAGATGACCTCGGGCATATATGTCTCTCATCTGCGGGGCCTGGCTTCTTGACGAAAACGCTCAGGCAACCTAGAACAATTCTAAATCCGGGTCGTATACCGGGACCAAGTTGATAGGGAGGTAAAGACCCTGTCGCGATCAGTCAACCATTTGCGGGAGGGTTCGGCGTGAAACTCAGTACCAAGGGGCGTTATGCCATGGTGGCGCTGGCCGATCTGGCGCTGCAGCCCAACGGTGGGTTGACCAGCCTTTCGGAGATTTCCGAGCGTCAGGATATCTCGTTGCCGTATCTTGAGCAGCTGTTTGTGAAGCTGCGCCGGGCCGGTCTGGTGGACAGTGTGCGCGGGCCGGGCGGCGGATACAAGCTGGCACGCGGCGCGTCCGATATCCGCGTGGCCGACGTGCTGCAGGCGGTGGACGAGACGGTCAGCGCCCTGCATACCGGTGCCGGTGCCTCGGGCGGGTTGTCGGGCAGCAAGGCCCAATCGCTGACCAACCGGCTGTGGGAAGGGCTGAGCGCCCATGTCTATGTCTTTCTGCACCAGACGCGCCTGTCGGACGTGATTGGCAATGACGTGACGCCATGCCCGGCGGTGCCGAACCTGTTCCAGGTGGTGGATGAGTGATGGCAATCGGCGCTGAACTGGAAAGGCTGCCGAAGATCATGCTGAAAGGTGTGCCGATGGGTTTTGGCTCGTTCGGTGAAATCGGCAAAGCCATCGCCCGCGCGGATCCCAGGGTGAAGCTTGCCAGTTCCTTCGCGCAGGTGGCGGACAAGCTCTATATGTCGGACGAGCATTGCCTGATGTACTTGGCGCGCCGCGTGTCCAATGCAGAACAGGCGCAGGCGCGCAGCGGGTGGTTCGGCGGCCGCCTGTACAACCGGATGGCCGGCGAGAATGCGGATTTTGTTGAACTGTCCGGCGCCGTTCTGGCCGGTGCCATGCGCTATTCCGGACATACCGTGCCGGAAGGTCTGGATCGCGGGCAGGACTATTTGCTGCGCCGCGATTACGCGCAGGGGCTTTTGCTTTTGTTCAAGGACAAGGCCAAACGTTCGGGAATGATCGCGTGAACCGCACCTATCTGGATCACAACGCCACGACGCCCCTGCGGGCCGAGGCGCGCGCGGCGATGGTTGCGGCGATGGATGTTGTGGGCAACCCGTCATCGGTGCATGCCGAGGGGCGGGCGGCCAATGCGTTGGTCGAGCGCGCGCGGGGGCAAGTGGCCCAAGCGGTGGGGTGTCTGCCGCAGGAGGTGGTGTTTACGTCCGGTGCGACCGAGGCGGCCAATCTGGTTTTCAGCCAAGACTGGGACGTCACGGCCTGTTCACCGCTTGAGCATGATGCGGTGTTCAGCTGTGCTGATGAAGTGATACGAGAAGACATCTATGCAGGGTCGTCAACGAGCCTTTTGGATAAATCGGGCGTCTTCACGGGCGAGTTTGTTTCAGGTTTCGGGTTGTCCGCCAAAGTCCTACAAAAAGGCGACAAAGGATATCCAAGGATCGCGCGGGGATTGTTTGCCCTGACGGCAGCTAATTCCGAGACCGGAGTGGTTCAACCATACAGCAAGGTGTTCAGAGAGTTCGTCGGCGAATTCGAAATTTCCCATCGGTTTTGCGATGCCACGCAAGCCTTTGGTAAAATCCCCTTCGCGTTCAACTGGTCCCAGTGCGAATACGCCTGTGTTTCGGCCCACAAGATTGGCGGTCCCAAGGGCATTGGTGCTTTGATCGTCAAACAGGGAACAGAAATTGCCGCCGCCTTGATGGGCGGCGGGCAGGAAATGGGCCGCCGGTCTGGCACCGAGAACGTGATCGGTATTGCCGGATTTGGCGCCGCGGCCGAAGCGGCGGCGCGCGATTTGGATGCGGGCTTGTGGGGCCGTGTCGAAAAACTTAGAAACATTCTAGAAAAAAGCCTTGCCGCCGAGGCTAATGCGACTATTTTTGTCGGGAAAGACGCGCGACGCTTGCCCAACACGTCCTGCTTTGCCGTTCCGGGTTGGAAGGGTGAGACGCAGGTGATGCAGATGGACCTTGCCGGGTTTGCGGTTTCCGCGGGCTCGGCCTGTTCGTCGGGCAAGGTCCGCGAAAGCCGCGTGCTGCGCGCAATGGGATACGAGGCGGACGTGGCACGTTGCGCCATTCGGGTGTCTTTGGGCCTCGAAACAACAGAAGATGATGTGCTGCGCTTTGCCGAAGCGTGGCTGGCCCAATACCGGAAATTCCGGGCCCGGGCAGCTTGAGGAGAGAAAGATGAGCGCACTGGATGGCGTAACCGTCAAAGACGGGGTCGAGGAAGAAACGGTTGAGGCCGTGAAATCCCTTGCCGGGAAATACAAATACGGCTGGGAAACCGAGATCGAGATGGAATACGCCCCCAAGGGCCTGTCCGAGGACATCGTGCGGCTGATCTCGGAAAAAAATGACGAGCCGGAATGGATGACCGAATGGCGGCTGGCGGCTTTTGCCCGCTGGCAGCAGCTGGACGAGCCGAAATGGGCGATGGTCAACTATCCGGAAATCGACTTTCAGGACCAGTATTATTATGCCCGGCCGAAGTCGATGGAAGAGAAACCCAAATCGCTGGACGAGGTCGACCCCAAGCTGTTGGAGACCTATAACAAGCTGGGTATCCCGTTGAAAGAACAGGCCATTCTGGCCGGTGTCGAAGTGCCCGAGGAAGAGCGCAAAGTGGCCGTGGATGCGGTGTTTGACAGCGTCTCGGTCGGCACGACGTTCCAGGCGGAACTGAAGAAGGCCGGCGTGATCTTCTGTTCGATATCGGAGGCGATCCGCGAGCATCCGGAGCTGGTGAAGAAATACCTTGGCTCGGTTGTGCCGGTGTCGGACAATTTCTACGCCACGCTGAACTCGGCCGTGTTCTCGGACGGGTCGTTTGTTTACGTGCCGCCCGGCGTGCGCTGCCCGATGGAGCTGAGCACCTATTTCCGCATCAATGCCGAAAACACCGGACAGTTCGAACGCACGCTGATCATTGCCGACAAGGGCAGCTATGTGTCCTATCTGGAGGGCTGCACCGCGCCGCAGCGCGACACCGCGCAGCTGCATGCCGCGGTGGTAGAGATCGTTATCGAAGAAGATGCCGAGGTGAAATACTCGACCGTTCAGAACTGGTTCCCTGGTGACGAAGAGGGCAAGGGTGGCATCTATAACTTTGTGACCAAACGCGCCGATTGCCGGGGCGACCGGGCCAAGGTGATGTGGACGCAGGTTGAAACCGGGTCGGCGGTGACGTGGAAATACCCCTCGTGCATCCTGCGTGGTGAGGACAGCCAGGGCGAGTTTTATTCGATCGCCATCACCAACAACATGCAGCAGGCCGATACCGGCACCAAAATGGTGCATCTGGGCCGCAACACCAAATCGCGGATCGTGTCCAAGGGCATCAGCGCGGGCAAGGCGCAGAACACCTATCGCGGGTTGGTGTCGATGCACCCAAAGGCCAAGGACAGCCGAAACTATACCCAATGCGACAGCCTGCTGATCGGCGATAAATGCGGGGCACACACGGTGCCCTATATCGAGGTCAAGAACAACTCCAGCCGGGTCGAGCACGAGGCGACCACCAGCAAGGTGGACGACGACCAGTTGTTCTATTGCCGCCAACGCGGCATGGACGAGGAAGAGGCCGTGGCGCTGGTGGTGAACGGGTTCTGCAAAGAAGTGTTGCAGGCCCTGCCGATGGAGTTTGCCATGGAGGCGCAGCAGCTGGTGGCAATCTCGTTGGAGGGATCGGTCGGCTAACCGATGAACCCCTGGACCAAAGGAGCATCCGCAATGATCGTAACAACCACACCAACCGTCGAGGGCTACCAGATCGCCGAATACAAGGGCATCGTGGTGGGCGAGGCTATTTTGGGCGCGAACGTGTTTCGGGACGTTTTTGCGCAGATCACCGACATCGTGGGCGGCCGGTCGGGCGCTTATGAAAAGTCGCTGGCCGAGGCGCGCGAAACCGCGCTGCGTGAGTTGGAAGAGCGTGCGGCGGCCAAAGGGGCGACCGCCGTGGTTGGCGTCGATCTGGATTACGAGGTGGTCAACAACATGCTGATGGTTAGTGCCTCGGGCACCGCTGTGGTGCTGGGATAAGCCATGACCCCCCATGTTGAACGCATTCTGAAACGGCTCCGGCTGGGGCGGCCCGTGGTTTCGGGGCCGCAGCGGGTGATCCATACGCAGGTGATGGACACCCCGGTGGCGTTCTGCGTGAACATGGACAACGACCCCATTCAGCGCAACCATCAGCGCGGCACGTTTTACGAGCTGAAAGAGCTGACACGGCTGATCGACCTGTTCCCCGAGGGCGGCGTTTTTGTCGATATCGGCGCGAATGTGGGCAACCATTCGATCTTTGCCGCCAAGTTCCTGAAACCGTCCAGGGTGATCCCGTTCGAGCCGAACCCGCGCGCCTATAACTTGCTGATCCAGAACGTGCTGGCCAATCAGCTGCTGGATGTCTTTGACCTGAGTAAGCTGGGCGTGGGCCTGTCCGACAGCCATTCCGGTGGCTTCGCGATGGAAGATCGCGAGCGCAATCTGGGCGGGGCCAAGATGCTGGAAGGTGAGGGCGACCTGGAAGTGTTCCCGGCCGATCAGCTGTTGGCGGACGAGACCCCGGCGATGATCAAGATCGACGTTGAGGGGATGGAGATGCCGGTGCTGGCTGGTCTGGCCGAAACCGTCGCGCGGGCGCGCCCGATGATCCTGGCCGAGATCGACAACACCAACGAAGACGCATTCATGGCCTGGGCCGAAGACAATGGGTACGCGGTTCTGCGCACCTATCAACGGTACAGGCTGAACAAGAACCACCTTCTGGTCGACAAAGACGCGGCCGAGAAGCTGAATTTAGACGAAGAGGGCGCTGTAAATGCTTGAGATCAATAACCTTCACGTGAAGTTGGAGGAAGAGGACAAGGCCATCATCAAAGGTCTGTCGCTGAGCGTCGAACCCGGCAAGGTGCACGCGATCATGGGGCCGAACGGCTCGGGCAAGTCGACCTTGTCTTACGTTCTGTCGGGCAAGGATGGCTATGAGGTGACCGACGGCGACGCGACGCTGTTGGGCGAGGACCTGCTGGAGATGGAACCCGAAGAGCGCGCCGCCGCTGGCCTGTTTTTGGCGTTTCAGTACCCGGTGGAAATCCCCGGCGTGGGCAATATGACCTTTCTGCGCACCGCGGTGAACGCGCAGCGCAAGGCGCGGGGCGAAGAAGAGCTGAGCGCGGGGGATTTCCTGAAGCTGGTGCGCGCAAAGGCCAAATCGCTGAAGATCGACGCCGACATGTTGAAGCGCCCGGTCAACACAGGGTTCTCGGGCGGCGAGAAGAAGCGCAACGAGATCCTGCAGATGGCGATGCTGGAACCCAAAATGTGCATTCTGGATGAAACGGATTCGGGTCTGGACGTGGACGCGATGAAGCTGGTCTCGGAAGGTGTGAACGCGCTGCGCGATGCGGGCCGGTCGTTTTTGGTGATCACCCATTACCAGCGTCTGCTGAACCACATTCAGCCCGACGTGGTGCATATCATGGCTGACGGCAAGATCGTGAAAACCGGCGGGCCGGAACTGGCGCTGGAAGTGGAAAACAACGGCTATGCCGACATTCTGGCGGAGGTGGCCTGATGGCGCTGCCGCAAGCAAAGCAGGACACGACCCAGGCGCGTCTCAGCGCGCTGGCCTTGCCGCAGGATGGCGGTTGGCTGGGCGCGGCGCGTGACGCGGCGCTGGGCCGGGTGCGGGCGATGGGCCTGCCGGGCGCGCGCGACGAGTATTGGAAATACACCCGCCCCGCCGCCCTGACCGCGCCCAAGGCCGGTACAGCCGCGGTGCTGGTCACCGACGAGGCACCGGTTTTCGACGCGATTGACCGGGTCAAGCTGGTCTTTGTGGACGGTGTTTTTGACGCCGAAGCTTCGGACGCGCCGGAACTGGCCGGGGTTGAGATCACGCAGCTGGCCGAGGCGGGCGCGGCCGATATCCATTGGGCCAAAGACCTGTACGGGGTGCTGGAGGCCGCCGGGCAGGTGCCTGTGGAACGGCCCTTGGCCGCGCTGAACACGGCCGCTGCGGAGCAGGGCGTGGTGATCCGCGTGACGGGCAAGGCGGCCAAGCCGGTGAACCTGATCTATCGCCATGTGTCCGAGACTTCGGACGCGATGATGCACCACGTGGTGCGGGTCGAGGCCGGGGCCGAGCTGACGCTGTTGGAAAATGGCCCTGCCGCGGCGCGGTTGAACAGCGTGCTGGAAGTGGACGTGGCCGATGACGCGGCGTTTCACCACGTGCGGGCGCAGGGGCGCGACCATGACCGCGTGGCCGCCACGCATATCTTTGGCCGGTTGGGCACGCGCAGCCTGTTCAAATCCTTCACCCTGACCGCCAATGGCGCGCTGACCCGCAACGAGGCGGTGCTGGAGCTGACCGGCGACGACGTCAGCGCCCATGTGGCCGGTGCCGCGATGGGCGATGGTGATTTCCACCACGATGACACAGTGTTCATCACCCATGACGCGGTGAATTGCGAAAGCCGTCAGGTGTTCAAGAAGGTGCTGCGCAACGGCGCGGTTGGCGTGTTTCAAGGCAAGATCCTTGTGAAGGAAGGCGCGCAGAAGACCGACGGTTACCAGATCAGCCAATCGCTGTTGCTGGATGATGATGCGCAGTTCCTGGCCAAGCCTGAACTGGAGATCTATGCCGATGACGTGGCGTGCTCGCACGGGTCAACCTCAGGCGCGATCGACGAAGAGGCGTTGTTCTACCTGCGTGCGCGCGGGATCGAGCGGGCCGAAGCCACCGACATGTTGACGATTGCGTTCCTAGCCGAAGCCTTGGAAGAAATCGCCGACGAGGCGCTGGCCGACGACATCCTCAGCCGGTTGGAAAGCTGGCTGCTGCGTCGCCGCGGCTAAGCGCGTGAGCATCGCCGCCAATATCGTGGCCGCCTACCGCACACCGGCACCGGTGATGCGGCGCATGCTGCAGGCCGGACAGCGCGAGGACCGGGCCTTGGCCATTCTGGTGATGGCCTGCGTCCTGATCTTTGTGTCCAGTTTGCCAGAGGCGTTTCGGCTGGCTGAAAGCGACCCCACGGTGCCTTTGGCTGCGCGGTTGGCGGCGGGGCTGTTTGCCTGGCTGGCGATCATGCCTCTGGCGGCATATGCGATCGCTGCGCTCAGCCATATTGTGGCCCGCACGGTTGGCGGCAAGGGCAACTGGTACAGCGCAAGGCTGGCCCTGTTCTGGTCATTATTGGCCGCGGCCCCTTTGTGGATGCTGGCCACGGCGGTGCAAGCGGTCACTAACGGTCCTTTTGCCACGGCCATCGCGGCCTTGGCGTTGGCTGGTTTCGTCTATATCTGGATGGGCAGTCTGTGGGCGGCGGAACGACCCGAGGTAACGGCATGAATGAATGGATCGAGCTGGGGCGCGAAACCCTGACCAAACCCCGGCAAGCCGCCCGCAAGGTGCTGGCACTGGGTATTCCGGACCAGGTGTGGTGGATGGCACTGGCGCTGAGCGCCATCATCTCGTCGGCCATGGTCTCTGGCCAAGTGATGCTGTCCGGGCTTAGCCAGGACCAGGTGAACGCGCTGCCGATGTTTGGCGGCCCGCTGCGCGCGGCGATTGTTGTGTTCATCGTGGCAGCGATCACGGTGTGGTGCATGGCCAAGCTGGGCCGGATTTTTGGTGGCACGGGCGACGTGTCCGGGGCGTTGGCCTTGTCGGGCTGGTTGCAGGTTGTGATGACCGTGCTGTCGGTGGGGTTGACGGTGATCGGGCTGGCTCTGCCGGTGGTCGAGGCTTTGGCCACGATCCTTCTTTTGCTGGTGTCGGTCTGGATTTTCGTGGTTTTCGTCGCGGAACTGCACGGCTTTCAACACATCGCTCTTGTTTTTCTAGGCGTCATGGGCGCCGGCTTCCTGGTTGGCAGCTTGCTGTCGGTTCTGGCTGTTGCAACCGGGTTGATCGCGGTTCCAGAGGTTCCACAAAATGTATGATATCAACAAGGTACGGGCCGATTTCCCGATCCTGTCGCGGGACGTTAACGGCAAGCCGCTGGTCTATCTGGACAATGGCGCCTCGGCCCAGAAACCGCAGGTGGTGATCGACGCGATCACGCGGGCCTATTCTGCCGAATACGCGAATGTGCATCGCGGGCTGCACTATCTTTCGAACCTTGCGACCGAGAAATACGAGGCCGTGCGCGGCACCGTCGCGCGTTTTCTTGGGGCGGCGGATGAAAACGAGATCGTCTTTTCGTCCGGCACAACCGAGGCCATCAACCTTGTCGCCTATGGCTGGGCCATGCCGCGACTTGAGGCCGGCGACGAGATCATCCTGAGCGTGATGGAGCATCACGCCAATATCGTGCCGTGGCATTTCCTGCGCGAACGGCAGGGTGTGGTGCTGAAATGGGTGGATGTGGATGCCAAGGGCGATCTGGACCCACAGGCGGTTCTGGACGCGATCACGCCGCGCACAAAGCTGATTGCGGTGACCCATATGTCGAACGTTCTGGGCACCGTGGTGGATGTTGCGGCGATTGTGGCCGGTGCCCATGCGGTGGGCGTGCCGGTTCTGGTTGATGGCAGCCAGGGATCGGTGCACCAGCCGGTGAATGTCGACGCGATCGGCGCCGATTTCTATGCCATCACCGGGCACAAGCTTTACGGCCCCTCAGGCTCGGGTGCGATCCATATCCGCAAGGAACGGCTGGCCGAGATGCGGCCCTTTATCGGCGGCGGTGACATGATCCGTGAGGTCAGCAAAGACGCCGTCAGCTATGCCGACCCACCGATGAAGTTCGAGGCCGGCACCCCCGGCATCGTGCAGCAGATCGGCATGGGCGTGGCGCTGGAATACCTGATGGATCTGGGCATGCAGAATGTCGCGGCGCATGAAAAGGCGCTGACAACCTATGCGCGGGGCAAGCTGGACGGGCTGAACTGGGTGAACGTGCAGGGCAATTCGGCCACCAAGGGCGGCATCTTCAGCTTTACCCTGAACGGGCCGGCCCATGCGCATGACATCTCGACCGTTTTGGACAAAAAGGGTGTCGCGGTGCGCGCCGGCCACCATTGCGCCGGCCCGCTGATGGATCACCTTGGTGTATCGGCCACCTGCCGCGCGTCGTTTGGTCTGTATAACACCGAAGCCGAAGTTGACACGCTGATTGACGCACTGGAACTGTGCCACGAGCTGTTCGCGTGAAATAGCGATTGCAGCCATTTGGCGCATGACCTATATCGTTGGCCTCAGGCACCCGTAGCTCAGCTGGATAGAGCGCTGCCCTCCGAAGGCAGAGGCCAGAGGTTCGAATCCTCTCGGGTGCGCCAAACTCTCCTGACACATCCCCTGAATTCCGGTCACCTTGGCGGGTCTGGACGTGGTTTTTGCGTCCCCCGGCCCGGTCATGAACCGTGCCGGGGAAGGTGTCAGGCCGTCAGGCGCGCGATCAGGCGGCGGGCGGCCGTGATCTCGGCGATGACATGGTTCTGTCCCCGCACCAGCTCGGTCCGCGCAAACCCAAGCTGGTCTGCCGGGCGGGCGGCAATTTTTGTGGCCTCTTCCAGCGCAGGCAAAGGGGGGATGGTCAGGGCCGGGTCATGGCGGAACCGCGGCGAGCGGTTGAAATTCACCGGCACAAGAATGCGCGCCAGTTCCTGAATCACGGTATTTGCGATGTCTGCGGGGATATTGCCGTTGGCCGCGGCCAGATAAAAGGCGTCGAGATCGTTCAAAAGGGCCTCGACCGCGAGGCGGGCCGGGGTGAAGTCAAACAACTCCGCCGCCTGGGTTTGGTAATCCGCAATCGTTGCAAGGAATTCGCGCGCGGTTGCACACCAGTCCATTGGCAAGATGTCCGCATTCGCGTTGCGGAATACAGCGAGCAGATAAACCTTGATGTCGCGCAGCAGGATGTCTTTATCGGCGATCTCGAGCGTGTCGTTCTCGGTGTGCCACGCAATGTTCATCCCGCATCCACCAACCGCGTAATATCCAAGCTCTTCGCGATGGGCGTCCGTCATGGCCGAGGACAACATCAGATAGCTGGACAGGCCAATGTCGTTGAACGAATAATCCCCCGCCCGGTGCGGCCGTTCCGAGTGCAGTTCCTTGCCGCATACATCGCGTATGACGTCGGCGAGGAAGTCATGGGCCTCGGACATGACAGACACGTTCAGGAACTCGGTCGCCCAGCGACAGCCGGGGCTGTCACAATTGACCTGGGCCACGCAATTGGCGTCGAGGTCCAGGGCAAATGTGTCGGAATACCATGTGGATCCGGCATAGCGGCCGGTGGAGTGGCCCGGCCACCAGCAAATCTTGACCGTGCGCCGCAGCTTGTCACGGTTGGCCCAGAGAACGCGGGCAATTTCCAACATCGACGCGTCACCGGTGGCATTGTCCCCAACGCCAACGTCCCAGCTGTCGAGATGGCCGTGAAGCAGGACGTATTTCTCAGGCTCTTCGGTGCCGGGAATGGTGATCTCGGGCAGTTTCGAGGTGAACCAGCCTTCTTCCGTCTGGGTAAAGATCGTGGCGCTGCCACCGGCCTTGGCGATCTCGATCAGGGCCTTGCCGCTGTCCATGTTCACGGCTGCTGCGGGGATTGCGGGTTTACGCGACAAGTCGCTGGTGCCCGGAATGCCCCAGATCGTTGTGCAAATCCCCCAATGCACGTCAACGCCGGGGTTGATGGCAATCACACCCACAGCGCCGCAGCTTTCCATGAGCGAGATGATGGCGGGGCTGGCGAAGCCTTCGGTTAGAACAATCTTGCCGCTGACCTTGGCCTCCATTTCAGGGCCGGCTTCCAGCTGGCTTTCAAATGCGTCTTCCTCGTCCATGTTCGTGGTGCCGCGGATATAGACCAGCGGACCGGTGAAGCCATCCGGCGCGCTGGCGGAAAAAGCAGGGGGTTTTGCGCGAAAGGTCTGGCCGTCTGCCTCGACCCGGGCCTGGCCGGGCAGGCTGAGGAACAGTTCGGGTTCGTGAATGTCGACCTCGACCCCGTGTTTGCGCAGCCGCTGAACAACCTCGTCCATACCGCGGTTCACATCATCAGGGTGTTCGCGTTTGAACGTGGCAAAGCTTTCGACAAGCGCCCAAGGCTCGTCGATGGAAACCTGGTCCAGAAGGGCAGATTCGGTGGGGGTCATGAGATCTCTCCATTGTTTTATCCAGTGAAACGGCGTTCCGTTTAATAAAACGCTAGCGAAAGAGACGATTCTGCGCAAGCCGGTGGTTCCGGGTGCGTGTGCATCCGGATTTCTGTTTCGCACAAAATTTTTGCAGGCTTGTCGTCAGGTCAGAAGGTCAGAGATTTCCTGTGCGGCCGCGACGACCTTTTCGATATAGGTGGCGCGCCGGACCTCGTCGAGGCGCACAGACGCGCCGGCAATCGACAGGCCCGCGATAACTTCGCCCGCGCCGTTCTGGATCGGGGCCGCGATCGAGAAGGCGCCATCGTCCAGATCGTTGATCGCGACATTGTAGCGATTGGCGAGGATCAGGACCAAGGCGTCACGCAGTCGATCGGGGTCCGTGATCGTGTGGGGGCTGAAGCGTTCAAGCGGCCCTTCAAGGACGCGTTCGCGGATGCTGGGCTCGGCAAAGGCGAGCAGCAGCATCGAGGCGCCGCCCGCATGCAGGGGGCCGCGGCGGCCTGTTTGGGCGAAAAGCCTAATACTATGAAGGCCTTCGCGGGTAGAGATGGCAACGGTGGCCGTGCCTTCGCGGATCACGAGGTTGACGTTTTCCCCGGTCTCATCGCGCAGCACATCCATAACGGGGCGGGCGACATGTTGCAGGGCGCCTTCGCGCCCAACCCGCTCGCCCAGCATCGCAACCTTGTAGCCCAGCGAGAAGATCGCACGCTCTTCATCGCGCTGAACGTAACCGTCTTCCTCCAGCGTTTGCAGCAGGCGAAAGACAATCGATTTGGTCAGGCCCAGGCGTTCGGCCAGGGCGGTGACGCCAATGCCCGGAGAGTCGCCAAGTGCCTCCAGAACGCGCAAGGCGCGGGCGACGGCGTCAATCCGGTAAGATTTCTTCTCTTCTGGCTGATGGGGCGGCTGGCCGGTCATTTGTTTGGTCCGTTTGTATTGCTTTTACTTTTGGATGTGTTTTACTGAATGAAGGATAACGTAATTGTTTTGCTGAGTAAAACGAAAAACGCATCATTCTGCCAGGCTGCCGGAAGAGAGTCGTGAACGGTGCGGGACATGGGCGGTTTGGCCGCCCGGGGCTGATCCCGGTTGGGCAAGTCGGCCGTTTTTGAACGCAAGGTCCGCCATTTGGGCGGTCTGAACCAACAGGAGAACGACTGTGAAGGCTATTCGAAATTTAAGCTTGGGTGCGGGCATTGCCGCATCTCTTTGGGCCACTGCGTCTTTTGCGCAGGATCCCATTCGTCAGATTGAACTGTTGTCCCGTCCTCAGGCGGCGCAGCCTGCCGAGTTTCAGGCCATTCAGCTGATCGCGCAGGAATGGCGCAAGCTGGGGCTGGATGTGAAGGTCAACGTCATGCCGTGGTCGCAGATGGCGGATGCGGTCTGGTACAACCGCGACACGTGGGACGTAACCGCGTGGCAGATGACCGGCCGCCCGGAGCGGTCCGACCCGGACGAGATCATTTTCAACCTGTTCCACTCCTCGACCGCCGAGAAAGGGTACAACTTCATCGGGTACAACAATCCTGCCTATGACAAGATCGTCGAAGAGCAGCGCGTGACGGTTGACCCGGAACAGCGCAAGGCGTTGGTGATCGAAGCGCAGGAAATCCTGGCTGCTGATCAGCCAAACATGATGCTGGTGCACCCGCAGCAGGCCTTTGCCTTCGACAAGACCGTGTTCGATCCGACATCGGTTGTGGACCAGTCGGGTATTGGTATTCGCAGTTATTGGTCGTGGCTGAACATCACGCCCACCGGTGACCAGAAGGACATCATCGTCAACAGCTCGGACAATGTGATTGCCGTGAACCCGCTGTATATTTCGGGCGTGACGGATAACTGGCTGACCGAGCTGATCTATGACCGCCTGTTCCGTGTTGGTGCTGATGGTTTGCCGCAACCGTGGCTGGCCGAAAGCTTTGAGTGGCGCGATGACACGACAATTGCGGTGACCCTGCGCGAAGGCGCCACGTTCCACGACGGGCAGCCCGTGACAGCCGAGGATGTTGTATTCTCGTACGAGGCAACCACCGGTGGCGAGGCACCCATGTACGCGCCGTTCGGCAGCAATGTTTCAGGCATCGCTGTGGAAGGCGATAACACCGTTGTCTTTACGCTGGGCACGCAGTCGGCGTCGTTCCTGACGTCAAGCCTTGCCAAGATCAACATCATCCCGAAACACGTCTGGGACCCGGTGCTGGCGGATCTGTCGACCAAGGATGAAAACGCGGAAAGCCATCAGGAAGACATGCCGATCGGCTCGGGCGCGTTCAAATTCGTGCGTTGGCTGCCGAACGAGGAAATCGTGCTGGAAGCCAATGCGGATCACTTCAACGCGCCGAAGGCCGAGCGGTTCATTCTGCGGCTTGTTCCCAATGCCGAAGCTGCCTTGGGCATGCTGCGGTCGGGCGAGATCAACTTCCTGACCGATTTTCAGGGCGATCCTCAGGTGCTGCTGGATGCGGCAGAGCAGGACGGCGATCTTGAGGTTGTGTCGACCGTGGATATCGGGTTCCGCTATGTGGCGTTCAACCTGCGCCGTCCGCCTTTTGACGACCCCGCGTTCCGCCGCGCATTGTCGGCCGCCGTGGACCGTCGCCTGATCGTCAACGCCGCCTTCAAGAAGTTCGCGGTTGCGTCGAATTCGGTGGTGTCGCCGGCGCTGGAATACTGGCATGCCGCAGACGTGGTCGACGGGTTCCAGGCCGGGACAGACGTGGCCAAAAGCATCCTCGAAGAGGCGGGCTATGGCGGTGTCGGCGACAAGCTGACCTACCCGGAAGGTGTCTCGGAAACGCTGGCGGACTGATCCGCACAAACAATATGCGCGGCGCCATTGCGCGCCGCGCATGATCCCCCGCGCCTGAGCCCACAAACTCGTCTAAACTGCCGCGGTCCCTTCCACCGCTGGATATGTCATGAGCAAATTTAAGTCCTTCCTGATCAGAACCCTGCAATTGGCGCTTGTCCTCTGGGCCGTTGTCACGATCCTTTTCCTGATGTTCCGGTTGATGCCCGGCAACCCGCTGGCGGCCTATATCGACCCGACATTTACTGCCGAACAGCAAGAAGCGCTGATCCGTCAATTCGGGTTGGATCAGCCATTGTGGCGGCAATATTTCACTTACCTCGCGAATTTGCTTCAGGGTGAGCTTGGTTATTCCTTTCGGTACCGGACACCGGTCGCTGACCGGATCTGGCTGCTGCTGCCAAACACCCTGATTTTGACCTTCTCGTCGCTGATCGTGGCTTATGCGTTTGGCATTCTGGCCGGTGCGTGGTTGGCATGGCGGCGGGGCACCCGGACCGAGGCCGCGGCGCTGCCGGTTGTTTTGGCCACGCGTGCGATGCCCGAGTTTTGGCTGGGCATGGTGCTGTTGGCGATCTTTTCCTTCTCGCTGGGGTGGTTTCCGGCGGGGGGAACACGGTCGGCAGGGACAAGCTATGACAGTCTTTGGGCCCTTTACACGTCTTCCAACTTTCTGTCGCACTTGTTCCTGCCGATGATGACCTTGGCGATCTATTCGCAGGGGCTGCCGCTTTTGCTGATGCGGTCCAACATGCTGGACGTGATGAAAGAGGATTTCATCACCATGGCCAAGATCAAGGGCCTGTCGCCTTTTGCCGTGGTGATCCGGCACGGTGCACGCAATGCGCTTTTGCCGGTCATGACCTCGTTCGCCATCTCGGTCGGCTATCAGTTGCAGGGCAATGTTGTGGTCGAAAGTGTCTTTTCATGGCCCGGCCTTGGACGCGAGCTGGTGAACGCCGTGGCCGCGTCAGACTATCCGCTGGCGCAGGGTGCGTTCCTGATGATCGCGGTTGTGGTCATTGCGATGAACCTGCTGGCGGACCTGTTGTATTCCATCCTTGATCCGAGGATCTCGCATGCCTGAGGCCGCTGTAATCCGCAAACCGCGCGTGCTGAGCAGGGTTTTCTCTGCTGTCAGATTGCCGGTCGGAGACCCGTTCGCCGTTGTCGGATTGGTCATTTATGCGCTGTTCATCGTGACCGCGCTGAGCGCGCCGCTGATCGCGCCCTATGATCCGACCGAGATTCTCTATACCGAAAACTACGACCTCGCTTCGGACCTGTTGCCGGGGGAAGAGGGGCATGTTCTGGGGACAACGTCCCTGGGACGCGACATATTCTCGCAAATTGTCTGGGGCGCACGGTCGGCCTTGCTTGTCGGGCTGACCGCGGCCTTCATGGTGGCCTTTATCGGGTCGATTGTCGGGTTGCTTTCGGGCTATTTCGGCGGCTGGGTGGATGCGCTGTTGATGCGGCTGGCCGATGTGGCGTTCGGGATTCCGTTCCTGCCATTTGTCATCGTGATTTCGGCGTTTTCGGAACCGTCGATATGGAACACGGTGATTGCGATGGCCCTTGTATTGTGGCGTGACACCGGGCGTGTGATCCGATCGCAGGTGCTGTCGCTGCGTTCGCGCGGCTATGTGGAGGCGGCGCGGGTTAGCGGTTCGTCGGATTTGAAAATCATCCTGCGCCATATCACGCCGAACATCCTGCCGCTGTCGTTCCTTTATGGCTCGATCGCGATCGGGTGGGCGATCCTGACCGAGGCCTCCATCAGTTTCCTTGGCTTCGGAGACCCAGACGCAATCAGCTGGGGTTTCATGTTGCAGGACGCGTTCAACAGCCAGGCGCTGGCGCGGCAGGCCTATCACTGGTTCATCCCACCCGGATTGGCGATCATTCTGGTCGTCAGCGCCGGGTTCTTCATTTCTCGTGGATACGAGAACCTGCTTTTCCCGAAACTGGGGCGCTGACATGACCACGTTGCTTTCAGTCAAAGACCTTTCCATCGCCTACAAGGTGGGATCGAACGACGTGGTTGCGGTCAGCAATTCCGGGTTCGACGTGCCGAAGGGCACAATCGTCGGGCTTGTGGGTGAATCCGGTTGTGGCAAAACCACGATGGCCCGCGCGCTGACGCGTGTTATCGCCGACAACGCCCGGATTGCGGGTGGAGAAATCGCGTTCGACGGGCAAGATCTTGCCGCGTTGCCGGAAGCCAAGATGAACGCACTGCGGTGGCGGGACATTTCGTTCATTCCGCAATCGGCCATGAACTCGTTGGATCCGGTGTATCGCGTCGAATACCAGATCATGGAAGTGCTGCGCGACCGGGGGGGCATGACGCGCCGCGCCGCCCGTGCACGTGCGGCGGAACTGTTCGAAATGGTTGGCATCGACAAGGGGCGGCTGCGCGATTTTCCGCATCAGTTCTCGGGCGGGATGCGGCAACGTGCAGCGATTGCTCTGGCGCTGGCGCTGAACCCCAAGCTGGTGGTGGCGGACGAGCCGGTTACGGCGCTGGACGTGATTATCCAGCGGCAAATTCTTGACCAGTTGCGGACGTTGCAGCGAGAGCTGGGCCTGTCTGTCATCATGGTGACCCATGACATCTCGGTGGTGGCCTATACCTGCGATCGCACGGTGGTGATGTATGCCGGCAAGGTCGTGGAAGATTGTGATACGGCCACGCTGCTGAACCGGCCTTTGCACCCGTACACGATGGGCCTGAAAAATGCGTTTCCGGACCTGAAATCGGCGGGCAGTGGTGTGCTGACCCCCATTGCCGGAAGCCCGCCGGACCTTGCCGACCCACCTGACGGGTGCCGCTTTGCCGCGCGCTGTCCATTTGCGGCCGAGCTGTGTCGCAGCACCGAACCTGCACCGCTGGAGGTCGAGAAGGGCCATATCGTTGCGTGTCACCGGGCCAGCGAGGCGGCGCAATTGCGACTTGAGGCCAGCAAACCGCAGACATGGGAGGCGATGGCATGAGCGACAGCTTGATCGAAATGACCAACGCCCAACTGCATTACAAAGTGGGCAACAGCATTTCTGCAATGATGGGGCTGCCGTCGACCGTGAAGGCGGTGGATGGCGTCAGCCTGACACTGAAGCGCGGCGAAAGCGTTGGCCTTTTGGGCGAATCCGGTTGCGGGAAGACCTCGATGGGGCGGGTGCTGGTTCGGTTGGAGCAGGTCACCGGCGGTTCTGCACGGTTTGATGGCAAAGAGATCGGGCAGATGAAAGGGGCCGAGCTGCAAGCGTTTCGCAGCCGGTCGCAAATGATCTTCCAGAACCCGTTTGACGCGGTTAACCCCCGCTATTCGATCCGCCGCACCCTTGAAGAGCCCCTTTCGAATGCCGGGATCAAACGCGGGGAATGGCACGATCGGGTGATCGCCGCATTGGAGTTGGTGGGGCTGGGTGATCCCGAGCAGTTTCTTGAACGGTTCCCACACCAGCTTTCGGGGGGGCAGTTGCAGCGCGTGGTTATGGCGCGGGCTTTGATCCTTGAGCCAGAATTTGTGGTTGCCGACGAGCCGGTGTCGATGCTGGACGTGTCCGTGCGCGCAGGGGTGCTGAATGTCTTTCGTGACGTGCGTGACCGGCTGGGGCTGACGGCGATCTATATCAGTCATGACCTTGCGCTGGTGCGGTATGTCTGCGAGCGAACCATCGTGATGTATCTGGGCCGGATCATGGAAGACGGCCCAACCGAAGACATCGTGCATGCGCCGTTGCACCCTTATACGCAGGCGCTGGTTGCGGCTGTGCCGACGCCACATGTTGATCAAAGCCATGCGCCGTTGCCCATTGGGGCCGGCGCCCCGGATCCGCGCAACCCGCCATCGGGCTGTGTGTTCCGCGACCGTTGCCCCCTGGTGCAGGACCGGTGCGCGTCGGACATCCCGCAGCCGCGCAAGATCGGGACCCGCCTTGTGGCGTGTCACTTTGCCGGTTCATGATGCGTGCAGCCGTATATCGACGCACTGGCCCGGCCGCCGAAGTGTTGGAAATGGTGCAGATGACGCGCCCGGTGCCGGACGCGCACGAGGTGTTGGTTCAGGTCAGGGCGTCGGGCATCAATCCCGCTGACGTCAAGCGGCGCGCCGGTTGGAACGGGATGGCGATGGCCCATGAGGCGGTTATCCCGCATTGCGACGGCGCTGGTGTAATTGCAGCTGTGGGGGCCGAAATCTTACCGGAACGGGTGGGCGAGCGGGTCTGGCTATGGAATGCGCAGGGTGGCTATGGCACGGCGGGGCGATCCGATGGAACAGCGGCCGAGTATATCGCCTTGCCGTCAGATCAGGCCGTCACGCTGCCCGAAGAGCTGAGTTTCCAGGAAGGCGCCTGTCTGGGCGTTCCGGCTTTGACGGCGTGGCTGGCCGTGGCGGGCGACGGGCCGGTGGCGGGAAAGACCGTGCTGGTTCAGGGTGGGGCAGGGGCCGTGGGCTGGGCCTGTGTGCAGATGTCCGTGGGCATGGGCGCGCGCGTCATCGCAACCGTTGGTCGCAGGGCTGCGGCCAGCGTGGTCGCCGGGGCTGGCGATGTTGTTGTGTTCGACCGACACGGCACCGATCTGGTCGAAAGGGTAATGGCCGCCACGGACGGCCGTGGCGTTGACCGGATTGTCGAAGTGGATCTGGCGGCCAATCTGGACACCGATATTGCCTGCCTTGCGCCCCACGGCGTGATCGCCAGCTATTCGTCAAGCTCGGACCCCAACCCGGTGCTGCCTTATTACGATTTGGCCAACCTGGGTGCGACCATTCGGTTCCTTCAGGGATTCCGTTTGCCAGCAGACCAGAGGCGCAAGGCCGAGGACACGATCAACACCCTGATCCGCGAGGGGCAAATGCGCCCGCGGATCGGGGCCAGCTATTCACTTGAAGACATTGCCAGTGCCCATGCCCGCGTCGAATCCGGCGCGCCGGGTCAGACCGTGCTGTCGCTGTCTCGTTCAGAAAGGACCCTCCGATGAGCACGCAAATTCGGGCAGCCGAGGCGCTTTGCGATCCGGTTTCCCTCGAGATCATCCGCGGCGCGATTGCCGCCGCTCAATCCGAGATGGAGGCTCTGATCGAACGCACCGCCATTTCAGCGTTCATCCGCGAAAAGAAGGACTTTTATACCGCGCTGTTTGATGGCAACGGAACCATGGCCGTTGGGTCGATGGTGCCGATTTTCGGAGATATGACGCGACCGGTTCTTGAGAAGTTTCCCATGGAAACCATGCAGGAAGGCGACGTTTATTGGTACAATGACTGTTATGGCTCGTACGGCGCGATTTCGCATTCCAATGATCAGGTGCTGCTGGCTCCGGTGTTTCGCGAGGGGCGGGTTTGTGCCTTTGTGATGAGTTGGGCGCATTTCGCCGATATCGGCGGGCTGCGGCCGGGGTCGATCAGCCCCGATGCCACGGACATCTTCCAGGAAGGCGTGATGATCCCGGTTACCAAGATGATCGAGGCCGGAACCGTGAACCAGGCGGTATTGGACATCTTCCACCGCAACTCGCGCTATCCTGACCAGAGCGTCGGCGATATGCGCGCGCTTATGGCTTCGGTCGATCTGGGGGTGCGCCGGGTTGGTGAAATCCTTGACCGGTTCGGAGCCGATGTGACCGAGGACGCGTTGGCGCAACTGCTGCAACGCACGCGCAAACTGGTGCGTGACAAGTTGGCGGACACGTTCGACTACGGCACGCATTCCTTCACCGATGCGATCGACACGGATGGTCACGGCAACGGGCCGTTCCACATGCGGTTTTCGCTGACCCGCCAAAAGGGCACAGGAGGCGAGGATCGTTTCATTTTCGATGCCCGAGACAGCTCGGATCAGGCCCCCGGTCCAATAAACTATCTGATGAATAACGGTGTACCGGGCATGGCGTTGGGCCTGTTCTATCTGGGCGGAGATCCCAGCCAGGTATGCAATGCCGGCGGGCCAAACGCGCTGGATGAGGTTCTGTTTCGCAAAGGCAGTTTCCTGCAGCCCGAGTTTCCTGCGCCCCTTGGCTTGCGCGGACTGACGGCGATGCGGATGATCTCGGCCATGTGTGGGCTGTTGAACACCGGCGGGGGCGAGGCGCCAGCCGCCAATTCGGCCTATGTGGTCAACATCATGCGCGGCAAGTACCGCACCGCGGCGGGAGATCTGGAACCCTACCTGTTGGCAGACGGGATTGGTGTTGGATACGGCGCGCGTGCGACGTCGGACGGGATCGACGCGGTCTATTTCGTGGCGCAGGAAAACTATCCGGTAGAGTTCCTTGAGGCCGGATATCCCGTGACCATGCGCGCCTATGGCATCGCGCAGGATTCGGGCGGCGCGGGTCGTTATCGCGGCGGTTGCGGCATTGTGCGCGAATACGAGATCCTCGCCGAAGAAACGATGCTGGCCATCCGGATCGACAGCGTCAAAAACCCGCCATGGGGCATTCATGGCGGCAAGTCGGGGCGCCACGGTGTTGCAATCGTGAACCCGGGAACAGAGCACGAGATCCGGTTGGATCCCTTGTCTGATGGCAACATGCTGAAGAAAGGCGATATTCTGCGGATCGAAACCGGTGGCGGCGGCGGTTTCGGCCATCCGTTCGACCGGCCTGCAGAGATCGTGCATCAGGATGTTCTGGGCGGCTTTGTTTCCGCCGATGCCGCTTGCAAGGAATACGGCGTGGTCATCAATGGTGACATGCTGGATGTCGCCGCAACACGGGCATTGCGCGCCCAACGCCCTGAAACCCGCCGTTTTTACCGTCAGGAGTACGTCGATGCCCTCGTCTGATATGAGCTTTGATGCGTCTTATGCCGTGGCCGTCGATATCGGTGGAACATTCACGGATATCTCTTTGCTGGACCGCCAGTCGGGACAGGTTTGGCGGGCAAAAACGCCGTCGGTCCCCTCGGACCCTTCGCAGGCGTTTATGACCGGGGTGAACATGGTTCTTGATGATGCCGGGATCGCCGCCGCTGACCTTTCGCGGGTGCTGCATGGCACAACAGTCGCCACCAACATGATCCTCGAAGACAAGGGCGCGCGGACGGCGTTGGTGACAACGCAGGGCTTTCGGCATGTTCTGGAAATTGGCCGGCAGGATATCCCGCGCCATGCGAACCTGTTTACGTGGGTGAAGCCCGCCCGTCCGGTCCCGGCAGAGCGGATTCACGAGGTCAACGAGCGGATCGGAACCGGCGGCAAGGTTCTGGCTCCGGTTGACGAGGTCAGCGTGGCCCGCGTTGCCAACGCCATTGCCAAGCAGAATGTCGAAGCCGTGGCCGTCTGTCTTTTGCACGCTTATGCCAACCCCGCCCACGAACAGCAGGTTGTGGCGGCTCTTCGTGCCGCGTTGCCCGGTGTTGCGATTACCTGTTCGACAGACGTCCTGCCGGTGGTGCGCGAGTTCGAACGCTCGCTCGCGACGGTTCTCAACGCTTCGGTCATGCCCGGGGTTTCCAGTTACATTTCGCGCCTGCAACAGCGTCTGGATACGGCCCATGCCGCGTCGCCCCTGTTGCTGATGCAGTCAAATGGCGGGGTGGCCGGGACCGAAGTTATTCGCACGGCACCGGCGCTGACGGCGTTGTCCGGTCCAGCGGCCGGTGTCGTTGGCGCCGTGGATGCGGCCGCGGCTTGTGGCATCAGGGATCTCATCACGGTCGATATTGGGGGCACATCCGCCGATATCTGCCTGATCCGCGACGGCAATGTTGCCTTGACCCAGCAGGGCAAGGTGGGGGAATGGCCTTTGTCGCTGCCGATGGTGGACATGGTAACCATTGGCGCAGGCGGCGGTTCTATCGCGTCGGTGGTCAACGACACGCTGTCGGTTGGGCCGCATTCGGCGGGCGCAAGCCCCGGACCTGCGGCTTATGGCCATGGCGGCCAGCAGGCAACGGTAACAGACGCCCACGCGGTTCTGGGGAATCTGCCACACGCGTTGTTGGGCGGGTCCATGTCGCTGGATGTCGCTGCGTCGCAGGAGGTTGTAGGATCCAACGTCGCGCGCCCGCTTGGGCTGACGGCGCAGAAGGCCGCGCAGGGTATTCTGGCCATCATGAACAACAACATGGTTGGCGCGGTGCGCACGATCTCGGTCGAGCGCGGCCATGACCCGCGTGATTTTGCGCTAGTTCCGTTTGGTGGTGCAGGTCCGCTGCATGGTTGCGCCTTGGCCGAGCTTTTGGGCATTCAGCAAGTGATGATCCCGGCCGCACCGGGATTGCTGTGCGCCGCGGGCCTATTGGCGGCCGATATGAAGGCCGAGTTCACGCGCGCCCTGCCTGTTGCAGGCGCAATCGATCAGGCCGAGGGCGACGCCATCATTGCCGCGCTAAGTGCCGATGCCAGCAGCTGGATGGATACCGAGAACATCCCAACGGATCAACGGGAGCTTGTCGCGCGTGCATTGGTGCGGTTTCACGGTCAAGGCGGCGAAATCGCGGTTGAATGGGGACAAACGGCGGAAGACACCGAAGACAGCTTTCGGGCCGCGCACACCGCGCTTTACGGTTTCATTCTGGATGCACCGATTGAACTGGTGACGCTGCGGGTCGAGGCGACGGGCCGGACCGAACCTGTGCCCGTTCCCAACCTGGCCTCGATCGAGATGCCGGCGCCGTTGCAATTGCAGCAGGTGCATTGGCCCGACGGCACGGCAGACACACCGATCTTTGACCGCAATGCGCTGGGCGCGGGGGCGCGGTTGGCGGGTCCGGCGATCCTGACACAGTTGGACACCACAACCCTCATCGCGCCGGGCTGGACCGCCGAGGTTCACCCGTCGGGCGCTTTGCTGATATCAAAGGACGCCGCATGATGGACGCGCTTTTTGCCCATATCGACGCCGAAGCTGACAATTTTGTTGCGCGGGTCATGGACTATGTCAGCCATCCATCGATCTCGGCCCATGATATCGGAATTCGGAACGTGGCCGGGATTCTGGTTGAACACCTGGAACAGTTGGGGTTCGACGCGGGGCTGGTTGAAACGCCCGGCCACCCCTTTGTTCTGGGTCACCTGACCGTTGATCCCGAAAAACCGACAGTGCTGCTGTATGGGCATTATGACGTGCAGCCTCCGGATCCTCTGGAGGCATGGGTCAGCCCGCCGTTTGAGCCGACATTGCGCGACGGACGGATATGGGCGCGCGGCATTGGCGACAACAAGGGACAGCATTTTGCGCAATTGCTGGCGATTGAAACGCATCTGAAGGTGCATGGTACGGTGCCCTGCAACATCATCTTCCTTCTTGAAGGCGAGGAAGAGATCGGCTCGCCCCAAATCGCGGAATTCGTTCGGCAAAACGCGGATAAGCTGCAAGCCGATCTTGTGGTGACCTCGGACGGGCCCCTGCATGAAAGCGGTGCGCCGGTCATTACCTTTGGTGTGCGCGGCGTGGCGTCGTTTGACCTGGTGGCCAGGGGCGCGTCGCGCGATGTGCATTCGGGCAACTATGGCGGCGTTGTGCCCAACCCGATCTGGACGCTTGTTCAGCTGTTGGCGACCATGAAGGACCCTGACGGCAACATCACGATTGAAGGGATCAACGAGCCGGTTATCGCCGCAACGAACCTTGAACGCGAAGCCATTGCGCGTTTGCCCGACGACGAAAGCGCAGTGAAGGCGGACCTGGCGCTGCAACAACTCGACGGCCCGGTTGAGCGACCCTATTGGGATCGCCTGATGTTCCACCCGACACTTACGATCAACGGGTTCCACGGGGGTTATGGCGGCCCGGGCACCAAAACGGTGCTGCCCAATGAAGCCATCGCCAAATGCGACGTCCGCCTCGTCGAGCCTTTGACACCCGAATACGTGTTCGAACGGATCGAAGCGCATGTTGCCCGATACGCTCCCGGGGTCGATGTTGTGCGCCACAATGGGATGCTGCCATCGAAGACGCCGCTGGACAGCCCCTATGCCGCCCCCCTGACGCGGGCGATTGCCGCGGCGCGTGGGGTAGAGCCATTGGTTTACCCCACGGTTGGCGGGTCACTGCCGGATTATGTTTTTACCAAGATCCTCGGCAAAGATGCCTTCGTGATCCCTTACGCAAACGCCGACGAGGCCAACCATGCGCCCAACGAGAACCTTGAGGTTGTCCGGTTTATCGACGGCATCAAGACCGGTGCGGCCGTGTTGGACGAGCTTGGCCGACTGCACGGCTGAGGCGCTGGTTCCCTCGGTTTGACCGCGCGGTCAGCGGATCCCCGCGCGGGGCTTGCTGGGGCGCGACAAGGTCAGTGACAGCGCCGCACCGATCACCAGCGCCGCCCCCAGCAACACATGGGGTTTAAGCACTTCGCCAAAGATGAAGAATCCGATAGCGCCGGAAAACACCATGCTCAGATAGCTCAGCACCGACAGCACCGCCGCGTCCCCCCAGAACTGCGCGCGCAGAAAGCAGAACTGCGCGGCCTGCGCAAAGACGCCAACGGCCAGCAGCGGCAGCAATGTGCCCCCGGTCAGCGGCTGCCACGACCACGCGGCGGGCCCGGCGGTGCAAAGCGCCAGCCCGCCGGTATAAAACGCCATCATCACCACCGGCGGCGCGGCGCGCAGGCGGCGGGTCAGGATGACGACCGCCGACGAGGTCACCACCACCAGCACCTGCGCCGCCAGCGCCAGCGCCGGCACGGTCAGCTCGGACGGGCGCACCGCGACCAGAACGCCAATCAGCGCCACCAGCGCCGCGATCCAGTGCCGACCCAGGATGGTCTCGCGCAGAAACAGCGCCGCCATCAGCATCGTGACCATCGGCCGGGTGAACCCGATGGCGGTGAACAGCGCCAGCGGCATGCGCGCAATGGCAAAGAAGCTGGCCGTCAGGGTGATCGATGACAGTGCGACGCGGGCCAGTTGCAGCGGCAGATGCTCGATCTGCGCGAACTGGGCGCGCGACCGCAGGATCCACGGCAGGATCAGGATCAGCCCGACGCTGGCGCGCAGAAACACCACCTGCGCGGCCGGGATATCCGCCCCCATCGCCTTGACGATCGACAAGGCCCAGATGTTCAGCGACATATCGGCAATCAACCAGGCCCCGCCGGCAAGGTTGTTGCGCGGCGGCAGGTTGGTCATGGGCGCGGGGGGGTGATCAGGTTGGCCATCAGACGGAAGGCGCCGGGGGTCAGCTTCTCCATCTGGTGATGCAGGATCAGGGCGCAGTGGACATGCTGCCCGGCGCCGATACGCGCGGCCAGCAGGGCGCCGCGATGGGGGGCCTCGCCCGGATCGGCCATTTCCAACAGCGGCTGATAGGCCGCGTCCCAATCGCTGGCGAAATAGAGGCCACGCTCTTTATGCCAGCCCTCCCAATCGGCGGGGCCGATGGGGTTGGGGCCGGTCAGGATCGGGTGATCGGGGATCAGATGGGTGACGGCGGCGGTCTGGTCGGTGACGCGCCAGCGCAGCGAGGGCTGGCCCACCTGCAGGCGCGCGGGTGGGGTGGTGTCGGGGTGCCAATTGTCCCACGGGCGGTGATAAAGCGTCACCAGGTTGCCCCCGGCGCGTACCCATTCGTGGATCGCGGGCAGGATCACGGCCAGCGACGGGCGGAACCGGATGGCAAAGATGCCGATCACCAGCGTGTCGAACCCGGCCAGCGGGTTAGGCTGGGCCAGATCTTCATCCCCCAGCGCGGTGACATCGGCGCCGATAGCGCCCAACCAGTGATCCACCCGGTCATTGCCGCCGCCCACATAGGCGACGCGGGCCCGGGGCAGGGCGACATCCACCGCGCAGACGCGCAGTTGCGCCGGGGCCAAGGCGAGCGTGGGGGCGATATGCGGATAGGCGATGGGCCGGGCGGTTTGGGCCGGGTGGCCGCCCAGCGTCAGGGGCAGGGTGTAGATGCCGGCGGGCAGATCCGGCGGCGCGGTGATGTCAAAGCCTGTCCCGGTGGCCTCAGCAGTCCAACCCTCGGGCAGGGTCAGCGCCGGGGTGGCGTCGGTGGGGAACTGGTTTTGCAGCTGGATCGACAGGTCGCGGTTTGGCTGGGCAAGGTTCAGCACCTGCGCATCCGGCGACAGGTCGGCCTGTCGCGCGGGCAGCATGGCAGGCGGGTCTTCGAAGGGCAGCAACGTTGTGGCGTGAACGCCGTTCACCGCGCAATCCACCCGCAGGCGCGGGGCCGGCGGGTTCAGCGGATCATAGGTCATGCGGTAGCCATCGCGCGGCGCGGCCTGGGCGGTTGTGGCGAGGGTGTGGGGGCCGGATTGTTCCCAACCCGCAGGCAGGTCCAGCCGCGTGGTCAGCGCGTCGGTGGTGCCGTCGCGGGTCTCCAGCGTTACGTCGGCGGTGTCGCCCGGGGTCAGCCACCGCTTGTCGGTCCGTGCCCGGACCTCCGCGCTGGACGCCAGGTAGAGGACGCGGGCCAGTTGGCGCTCTTTCAGCGACAGGCGGTGCATCAGTTGGGGCGCCAATGCGTCAGGGCAGGCGGCCGTGACCTCGCGGATCAGGCGCAGCGCCTCGGTGGCGTGGCGCAGGATGGCATCGGTATTGGGGAAATCGGTGGCGGCGAAATCCAGCGCGTCCTGCGCGGCGGTCAGCTTGGCGCCCAGATCGGGGCCGGCGGCATCGGCAAAGGCGCGAAGTGTGGCGGGCAGGCCCGAGGTCAGGTCCAGATCGGGGCCGGCCACGTGGCTTTCGGCCAGGTGCAGCGGCCAGTCGCGTTCGGCCCCGGCGGGCACCCAATGGCCCATGGCCTGGGTGCGGTGATAGGCGCGCGAGTGCTGGCCGATCTGATCATAGCTCCAACCCGTCACCGGGTCGGGCGTTTGGCCGGGGATGGTCAGGGTGGCGGGCGGCGGCGGCAGATCGTCGTCATAGGTTTGACCGGCGCCGGAGAAGGCCGGCAGGTAGAGTTTGCCGATCTGCCAGGGCGGCAGGTTGCTGTCAAAACCGGGATCGGCGGCGGCGGACATGACGCGATGGGCCATCTGTGTCATGGCGCGGTGGTGGCCGTGCTGGCCGGGCACATCGAGGAATGTGGGGCACAGGATATCGGGTTTCTCGGTCCGCACCACCTGCACGAAGCGGGCCAGCGTGTGGTCGGATTGCCAATAACCCAGCGTCTCGTCGCCGCTTTTGGAAAAGCCGAAATCGAAGATCGGATCGTCCGGCCCGTCACCCAGCCAATACATGCGCATGTCCAGCACGTCGCAGGCGCGCTCCATCTCGGCGGTGCGCAGGGCGCCCAGAACCTCGGTCGCTTCGGTGCCGATATCGTTCTGGCCGCCTTCGCCGCGGGTGGAGCAGACATAGGCCGTCGAGATCCCGTCGCGGAAGGTCAGCGCCGCCATCAGGCCAGAGATCTCGTCATCCGGATGCGCGCCGGAATGCAGGAAACGCAGGGTGGATTTCAGCGGTTGCAGGGCAAACCACAGCTGGATCAGGCGCGGCTGGCGGCGTTGTTCGGCGATGCGGTCAGGAGCAGTAAGGGGCATGGCAGCGTTCCGGGTTAATGCGGGGTCAGGCGGGGCGTGAAAGAGTGGTTCAAGACCAGTGCAGCGGCGCCCTGGGTGGCCGACATCCGGCCCGAGCGTCCGCGCATCAGGCGCGGCAGTTCCCGTTCGTCACGATTCGAGACCGAGCGGTCAGACAGCGCGCAAGCGACAATCAGGTGGTCGAGGATCTGATCGGGCATCGCCCCGCCCAGGATGATGGTCTGCGGGTCGCACAGGTTCTCGATCGTGGTGATGGCGTGGGTCAACGGTTCGGCGGCCTGGTTCAGCCAGCCCATCAGGTGGGGGTCCGAGGCATCGTAAAGCTGTGCCAGCGCGTCGCTGGTGGCGGCGGCGATGCCGTTTTCGGCCAGATGTGCCTGCAGAGACAGGCGGCTGACGGCCTGTTCCAGAACCACGGCGCCGTTGCCGCTGGGCACGGTGATATGGCCGATCTCGCCGGCATTGCCAAAGGCGCCCTGCATCAGCTGGCCATTGGTGACGATGCCAAGGCCCAGACCCGCGCCAAAATACAGATAGGCGTAATGCGACACCCCTTCACCCGCGCCGCCATTGCGTTCGGCCATGGCGGCGGCGTTGGCGTCGTTTTCGACAAAAACCGGCAGGTCCAGCGCGGTGGTGAACCACAGGTTGGCGTCTATGTCGCTCCATTCCGGCAATTCGAGGCCTTTTTGCGCGGCGCTGGCGGTGCCAAAGGGGCCGGGCATCACGATACCGGCGCCCATCAGCCGCGCGGGATCTCCGCCCGCATGGGTCAGTGCGGCCTTGCGCAAGGTCAGGATTTGCGCGGTGACTTCTTCGGGCCGGGTATCAACCAGCGGTGTGCGGCGGGAAAAGACAGTATCACCGTTCAGGTCCAACAGCGCCACCAACAAAACGTCGGGCCGTATCTCGACCCCCAGCGCATACCCTCCGGCAGGGTTCAGCGAGTATTGCACCGCGGGAAGGCCGCGCCCGCTGGAGACACGCTCGCCCTCCAACAACAGCCCGTCCCCCGCAAGGTCGGCAATGATGTTCGACACGGCTTGCGTGCTGAGACCCGAGGCGCGGGCGATCTCGGCCCGGCCAATCTGGCCCGCGCGGCGCACATGGCCCAGCACCATCTGCCGGTTATGGCTGCGCGATCGGCCGGGATTTGCACCGGCGGGGTGGAGGGTTTTGGTGGTCATGTTTCCGGGTTAACTCAACTAGCTTGATAATTCAACTAACTTGAGTTAACGATGGGGAACAGGGGCCGCAAGTGCCCTGCACAACAGATTCCGAAAATGTCTTGGCCAAGACGACACAGGGAGACCGACAATGGCGAAATTTGGTATGAAAAGCTGGCTGTTGGGTGCTGCGGCATCGATCGCAGCCTTTGCAGGTTCGGCGGCAAATGCTGTCGAGATTGAGTATTGGCAGTATTTCTTTGACGCGCGTGTTGCCGCGATGGAGCAGCTGATCGAAAACTTCGAGGCCGCGAACCCCGATATCACGGTCAAGATGACCCATTTCCCCTATGCCGATTACCGCACCAAGGTGGCCGCGGCCATTCCGGCGGGCGAGGGGCCTGACGTGGTGCAGCTGTTTTACGGCTGGCTGAACGATTACAAGGCGGCGCAGCTGATCCAGCCGCTGCCGACGGATGCGTTCCCGGCTGATCAAGTGTCGGCCGACTTCTTCCCGATGGTTGGCGCGATGCGCGAGGGCGACAATTACTGGGCACTGCCCACTGCCGTGCGCTCGCTGGCGCTGTTCTATAACGAGCGTCTGTTTGACGAGGCGGGTATCGACAGCCCGCCCGAAACGCTGGACGAGATGATCGAGATCGCCAAGAAGCTGACCAAGGCTGACGGCGCCGGGAACCTGACGCAGGTGGGCATCACCGCCGGTATGAACGCGCAGGACCACCATTGGTTCCGCGAGGTTCTGGTGCGTCAGATGGGCGGCGAGCCCTATCTGGATGACTATCACACCGTGAACTACAATTCAGACGCGGGCGTGAAAGCGATCGAGTTCTACACGGGCCTGGCCAATGACCACAAGGTCACCGCCTTTGGCTTTATGGACGAACCGCAAGCGGCGTTTAAGGCGGGCCGCGCGGGCATGCATATCGACGGCTCGTTCCGGATCGGCAGCCTGAACAAGACGCGCGGCCTGAAATGGGGCGTAACCGAACTGCCCGCCAATGCGGCCGGCGAACGGTTCAACTATTCGTCTTACTGGGTGAACGCGATCACCACCAAGGCCGAGGGCGAGAAATACGACGCCGCGGTGAAGTTCATGCAATACGTGACCTCGGACGAGGCCATGCAGATCTGGCTGGACGTGGTGGGTGAGCTGCCAGCGAAACCGTCGGTTGGCCTGACCGATAGCAACGCCAATAACCCGGTCTTTGGTCCTTTCATTCGCGGGCTGGCCTATGCCAACACCACCAAGTTTGCCAATGAATCTGGCCAGCGCCAGATCCTGATGGACATGGTGCAGCGCATGGATATCGAGGGCCAGGCGGCCACCGATGCCATCGCCGTGGCAGCCGAGGCCGAGCAGAAACTGCTCGACGACTACTACGCCTCGAACTGATCGGATGCGGGCCCCCAAGCGGGGCCCGTTTCCCAACCAAAAGGCAGCAAGGGCGACAGGCATGTATCGCAACCTGACAATCCGGCAGAAACAGATCGTTTGGGCCTGGGCGTTCCTGGCCATCCCGGTGCTGTTTTATGTGGTGATCCGGTTCTATCCCACGGGCAATGCGATGCTGATCTCGTTGCAGAACTGGAACCTGCTGGGCGACCGCACCTGGGCAGGTTTGGACAATTACGCCAAGCTGATGCAGGACGAGGTGTTCTGGAAGGTCTTCAAGAACACCTTTGTCTATCTGCTGATCGGAACGCCGGTCAGCCTGGTGATCTCGTTCATCATTGCCTATCACCTTGACCGCGTGCGGTTCATGCACGGCTTTATCCGCATGCTCTATTTCCTGCCCTTTATGACCAGCGCCGTGGCGATGGCATGGGTGTGGCGCGGGTTTTACCAGCCTGTGCCGGTGGGTCTGTTCAACAATTACCTGGCCGCCGCCGGCATCCCGCAGATCGAGTTTCTGCGGTCGACCACCAACGCGCTGCCATCGATCCTGGCACCGGCGGTCTGGGCTGGTCTGGGCTTTCAGATCATCATCTTCATGGCCGGCCTGCGCGCCATCCCGCGCAGCTACTACGAGGCCGCGCGCATCGACGGGGTGCCGTGGTGGACCGTGCTGTTCGAGATCACCATCCCGCTGTTGAAACCGACCATCGTCTTTATCGTGGTGTTCTCGTCCATCGGGTTCCTGCGGATTTTCGACCATGTGTTCAACATGACGTCGAACGACCCCGGCGGGCCGCTGAACTCTACCAAGCCGTTGGTTCTGATGATCTATGACACCGCATTCAACGCTTTCGACATGGGCTATGCCTCGGCACAGACCGTCGTTTTGTTCCTGATCCTGCTGATCGTTTCCCTGATTCAGCTGCGCATTCTGAGAGACCGCTGATGGCCGCCACCGACAATATCCGCGCCAGCACCGAGACGCTGTTTTCCGGCACGGCGCAGCGGCGCTCGGCCAATATGGGGCAGATCCTGCGCTGGCTGATCCTGTTCATCGGCGGCGTGGCGATGGTGATGCCGATTGCCTATATGATCTCGACCTCATTGAAATGGCCGCACGAGATCTATGACGTCAACCTGATCCCCAAGGAACCAACCATCGAGAACTATACCTTCGTGCTGGAGGATGGGCGGTTCTACATGTGGTTCCTGAACTCGATGATCATTGCCACGATCACCACCTTGTCGAACGTGCTGTTCGACAGCCTTGTGGGCTATACCCTGTGCAAGTTCCGCTTTCCCGGCCGCTATATCGTCTTCATCGCGATCCTTTCGACGCTGATGATCCCGACCGAGATGCTGGTGATCCCGTGGTATCTGATGAGCCAGCAGTTCGGCTGGCTGGACACCACATGGGGCATCATGTTCCCCGGGCTGATGACGGCGTTCGGAACCTTCCTGATGAAGCAGTTCTTTGAAACCGTGCCCGATGATTTCATCGAGGCCGCGCGGATCGACGGGCTGAACGAGTTGCAGATCTGGTGGACGGTGGCGATGCCGCTGGTGAAACCGGCGCTGGCGGCTTTGGCGATCTTTGTGTTCCTGGGCAACTGGACGGCGTTTATCTGGCCGCTGATCGTCACCAACTCGGTCGAGATGTACACGCTGCCGGTGGGGCTTTCGACCTTCGGCGACGAGGCCGATGTGCAGTGGGAACTGATCATGACCGGGGCGGCGATCTCGACCATCCCCACCCTGATTGTCTTCCTGATCTTCCAGCGGTTCATCATCCGCGGCGTGGTTATGGCGGGGTTGAAGGGATGAGCTTGGTTAAGCCCGATCGACTGGACCATGTGCATCTTTACGTGCGCGACCGCGCTGCGGCCATCGGCTGGTACACGCGCGTGCTGGGCATGCGCGAATACGGCAAATGGCGGCAGGATAACCCGCCCGATGATCATCCGGTGTTTCTGGCCACGGCGAACGGGGTTCACGTGATCTCTCTCTTTGTGGGGGATCGGCCGGAAGGGGGCGACAGAACCGTGGCTTTCCATCTGGGTCCACAGGCGTTTTTGGCGTTTGCGCGGCTTTTGCCCCATGCCGATCTGGAAGGCTATGACGGCAAACCGCTGACGCGCGAGGGGCTACATGATTACGGCATGGCGATGACGTTCAATTTCCTTGACCCGGCGGGCAATCATATCGAACTGGTCACCTATGACACCGACCCGGTGCGCGCGGGGCTGGCGGCATGACCGATACCTCTGTTTTCCCCGATCCCGCCTATATGGAGACGGTGCTGGCGCCGCTGTTTGAGGGGGTGAAAACCCATTACGCGGGCCACATGATGGCGATCAACCGCGCGCATCTGGTGATGCTGGCCGAAACCGGCATTCTGGGCGCCGAAGACGCGGCGGCCATTGCCGGGGCGCTGGGCGCGATTGAGGCCGAAACCGACATCGCCAGCCTGACCTATACGGGCGAGCACGAAGACTATTTCTTTCTGGTCGAGGCCGAGCTGAAAGCGCGGTTGGGCGATCTGGGCGGGGCGCTGCACACCGCCCGGTCGCGCAATGACATGGACCACACCATGTTCAAACTGGCGCTGCGGACCCGGGCCGAGGCGTTGCAGGCCGCGCTGGCCACTCTGACCCAAGCGCTGATCGCCAAGGCAGCGGACGAGGCCGACACCCTGATCGTGGCCTATACCCATGGCCAGCCGGCCCAGCCCAGCACGTTTGGCCACTACCTGGCCGCTATGATCGAGGTGCTTTTGCGCGACATGGCGCGGCTGAACGCCGCCATTGACGGGATCGACCATTGCCCGATGGGGGCTGCGGCGATCACAACGTCGGGTTTTCCCATCGACCGGGGCCGTGTGGCCGACCTTCTCGGGTTTTCCGGCCCGCTCCTCAATTCCTATGGCTGCATCGCCTCGGTCGATTATGTCACGGGGCTGTATTCCGCGATCAAGCTGGTGTTTTTGCATCTGGGCCGCGTGGTGCAGGATATGGCGTTCTGGTCCAGTTTTGAGGTGGGGCAGCTTTACGTGCCCAACGCGCTGGTTCAGATCAGCTCGATCATGCCGCAAAAGCGCAACCCGGTGCCGATCGAACATATGCGCCACCTGGCCAGCGCCACGGTGGGCCGCTGCGACATGGTGGTGAACGTGATGCACAACACGCCGTTTACCGACATGAATGACAGCGAGGGCGAGGTGCAGCAGGCCGGCTATGCCGCTTTTGACAGCGGCGGGCGGGTGATTGCCTTGCTGACCGCGTTTCTGCCCGCCTGTTCGGTCAATGGCGCCCGCGTGCGCGCCAATGCCGATGCCGCCTGCGTGACGGTGACCGAGCTGGCCGATACGCTGGTGCGAGATGACGGGCTGACCTTTCGGCAGGCCCACGAGGTGGCGGCCAAAACCGCCCGCGCGGTGATTGCCGCCGGGCAGCCGCTGGGCCACGGTTTTGCCGCCTTCGCGGCGGCGTTCCGCGATGTGGCAGGCCGCGACAGTTCACTAAGCGACGCGGCTTTCGCCGATGCCACATCCCCCGAAACATTCATCGCACGGCGCAACCGCCCCGGCGGGCCCGCCCCCCACGCGCTGCGCGCAGCGCTGCAAGAATACGGCGCCGAGTTGGACGCGCTGACTGCCGCCGCCGCCACCCGCACCACCCGCTATGCAACCGCGCAGGACCAGCTGGCCCGCGCCTTCACCGACCTGAAGAAGAGCTGACCCATGGCCAATCTTGCCCTCCGAAACCTTGTCAAAACCTATGACAAAACCGAGGTGTTGCATGGCATCAACCTGGACGTTGCCGATGGCGAGTTCGTGGTGTTCGTCGGCCCCTCGGGCTGCGGCAAATCCACCACGCTGCGCCTGATCGCGGGGCTGGAGGATACCACGTCGGGCGAGATCGAGATCGCCGGGCGCACGGTCAACAACCTGGAACCCAAGGATCGCGACATCGCGATGGTGTTTCAGAACTACGCCATCTATCCGCATATGACGGTGCGCAAGAATATCGGGTTTGGCCTGCGCACCTCGAAACTGCCACGCGCGCAGAAAGACGCGCGGATCAACGAGGTGGCCGAGATTTTGGACATGACGCCGCTGTTGGAGCGGAAACCCAATCAACTGTCGGGTGGCCAGCGTCAGCGGGTGGCCATCGGCCGGGCCATGGTGCGCGACCCGGCGGTGTTCCTGTTCGACGAACCGCTGTCGAACCTCGACGCGCAACTGCGCACGCAGATGCGGCTTGAGATCAAGAAACTGCACCAACGCGTTGGCAACACGATCATTTTCGTAACCCATGACCAGGTCGAGGCGATGACAATGGCCGACCGCATCGTGATCATGAAAGACGGCCATATCCAACAGGTCGGCACCCCGGCCGAGGTGTATCACAGCCCCGCCAACATGTTCGTGGCCACCTTTATCGGGGCCCCGGCGATGAACATGCTGACGGGCAAGGGAACCGGCGGGGGTATCGCATTGCCCTCGGGCACCTTTGCCACCAACGGGCCCGATGGCGCCGATCTGGTGCTGGGCGTGCGGCCCGATGACCTGATGCTGAGCGGCGGGCAGGCGGTGACGGCCGGCAAGGTGATCCTGCGCGAGCCGCTTGGCTCCGAGACGCTGATCTATGTCGACACACCCTCGGGCGAGATCATCGCGCGCGCCGATGGCCGCACCCCGCCCGAAGTGGGCGAGACGGTGCAACTGGGCGCTGATCCGGCCAATGTGCATGTTTTTGATGCCGCCAGCGGACAGGCGGTGCGGTGACGGCGCGCGCGCATAAGCCGGGTGTTCTGTGCGCCGGGCGGGTCTATGCCGACCTGTTGTTTTACGACATGCCGCGCCTGCCCAGCCTGGGGACCGAGGTGTTTGCCGATGGCCTGCAGATCTGTCCAGGCGGTGGCGCGTTTATTACAGCGGCCTATCTTTCTGCGTTGGGACGGCAGGCCGAGTTGGCTACGGGACTGTCTTTTGGGCCGCTTTCGGGCGTGATGATCGAGCAGATCAGCGCGGCAGGCGTCGGTACGGAGATGTGCAAGCTGACCACGGACACGGGCCCGCAACTGACCGTGGCGATGACCGGTGGAGATGATCGCGCCTTTTTGACCAAACGTGCCGGGCCCTCGGCGCTGCTGCCTGATGCCGGGCAGGTCGGGGGGATGGGGCACTTGCATGTGGGCGAATTGCACACACTGGCGGAACACCCCGAGCTGATCGGGTTTGCGCGCGAAACGGGCATGTCCATTTCATCCGACTGCGGGTGGGAGGATACGTTGCCCGCCGATGCAGCCGCCCTGATTGCCCAGTTGGACCTGTTCTTGCCCTCGGCCACTGAAATGCAACGGTTACAAGCCGCTGGCTTGTCCGCAACCCCGGCGCCATTGACGGTGGTCAAGCAGGGCGGCGATGGAGCCATGGCCGTTGCGCGCGGCGAGGGTCAGGTGCAGGTGCCTGCCGAACCTCGGGATGTCGTAGACGCTACCGGGGCCGGGGATGCGTTCAACGCCGGGTTCCTTGATGCCTGGCTTGGCGGTGCATCGCTGCGTGACTGTTTGCATGCGGGTAACGCGTGCGGCGGGGCCGCGATTGCGGCGGTGGGCGGTATCGGCGGGGCAAAGCTGATTGCGCCATTGCCTGAGCCACAACAAGCAAGATATTAGAATTGCAGGAGTAATTCAGTTGACCACTTTGATGCGGGCCGAGATCGGGGAGATCCCCGAGGCCGCAGCGCGATTGTCCGCGCCCGACGTTCAGGAAGAGTTTCGCGCCATTGCCGCGCGTTGGACAGAGCGCAATCCGGCGGCTTTTGTCACCATCGCGCGCGGGTCATCCGATCATGCGGCGACCTACTTGAAATACGTGATCGAAATCTTGTCGGGACGTCCGGTCGCCTCGGTCGGGCCATCGGTGGTGTCGCGGTTCGGGGCATCGCCTCAAGGCGGTGCAGTGCAGGCCATCGCGATCAGCCAGTCGGGTCGCAGTCAGGATTTGGGGGCCGCCACGAAGGGTTTCGCAAGCGGGGGCGCCCCGGTGTTGGTCTTAACCAACGCGCCTGACAGTCCTTTGGCACAGGTGGGCACCGACGTGTTGCACGTGCGTGCGGGACCGGAAAAAGCGGTTGCGGCGACCAAAAGCTATGTGAACTCGGTTCTGGCGGGCCTTTGGGTTATTGGCCACTGGGCACGCGATGCTGAATTGTTAAAGGCGCTGGCGGGGTTGCCTGCGCGTTTGCAAGCGCAGATGTCGCGGCCCGATGCGGCGCTTGCCGATATGTTGTCCACCGCTGGACGCGCGTTCGTTGTGGGGCGTGGTCCGGTTTTGGGCATCGCGCAGGAGGTGGCGCTGAAGATGCTGGAGGTCTGCGGAGTGCACGCGTCGGGCTATTCCTCGGCTGAGGTCTGGCACGGACCGGCGGCGGTGATCGGGCCGGACATGCCGGTGATCGCACTGAGCCCGTCGGATGACGCCGCCGAAAAGGCCCGCGCCTTGGGCGCAACGGTTGTGGAGATCGGCCCACACGATGGCTCCCACCCGATGTTGGCCGGATTGGAGCAGCTGGTGGTGGCCTATCTGGCGCTGGAGCAGGCGGCGCGGAACCGGGGCCGCAACCCCGACGCACCACCCAATCTGAAGAAAGAGACGGTGACACTGTAGGTTAAACGCACCCCAGCCGGTTAACAGCGCCGAAGGCGCCCGGCTGATCGCCAGACCGCCCCAGAGGGTTGGCGATTATGCATCCGTTTGCACTGCGGATCACCCAATAGAGGTACTTTGCCGCCATAAAGCGGCCCAATGCCCCCGTTGGGTCGCCACCCCGCGGTCTTTAGCGTCCAATTTTGGTGTCGCGGCTGTTTCCGGTTTCTTTAGCGCAACCGTGCCTCGGTTGCGGGGTCGAAGAAATAGGCGGTGGCCGGGTCAAACTGTACCTGAACCGATGTGCCGGCGGCGATCACCTCGTCGCCCTTTGTCTCGACCACCAGCTTCTCGCCCGTGGGCGTTTTCAGATAATCATAGGCCACGCCGCCCAGTTGCTCGGACAGGTCAACCTTGATGGGGCTGTCGGCGGCGACAACGTTCAGGTTCTGCGGGCGCAGGCCAACGATCACGTCGCCATTGGCCGAGGCCGGGCAGGGGATCTGCATACCGTCAAGCGCCGGAATGGTCACCGTGCCGCCCGAGGCTGTGCCGTTCAGGAAGTTCATCGACGGCGAGCCGATGAAGCCCGCTACGAATTTGTTGTCGGGGTCTTTGTACAGATCCATGGGCGAGCCGACCTGCTCGATATACCCGGCGCGCAGCACCACGATCTTGTCGGCCAGGGTCATCGCCTCGACCTGGTCGTGGGTCACATAGATCATCGTGGCGCCGATCTCGGAATGCAGGCGGGCGATTTCCACCCGCATATCCACGCGCAGCTCGGCATCGAGGTTCGACAGCGGCTCGTCGAACAAAAACACCTCGGGGCCGCGGACAATGGCGCGGCCGATGGCCACGCGCTGACGCTGACCACCGGACAGGGCCTTGGGTTTGCGTTTGAGGTATTCGTCCAGCTTCAGAATACGGCTGGCCTCGCCCACCTTGGCGGCGATCTGATCCTTTGGCACGCCGTTCATCTTCAGGCCGAACCCCATGTTTTCCTCGACCGTCATGTGCGGGTAGAGGGCGTAGGTCTGAAACACCATGGCCACGCCACGTTCTGCCGGATCGGCGGTGGTTACATCACGGGCGCCAATCTGAATCTGGCCGCCGGTGGTTTCCTCCAACCCTGCCACCATGCGCAACAGCGTGGACTTGCCGCAGCCCGACGGGCCAACAAAGACGCAAAACTCGCCTTCTTCGATCTGCAGATCCACGCCGTGGATCACCTGTGTTTCGCCATACTTCTTAATGACGTTTGTCAGTTCAACGCGCGACATGCGGCTCCTCCAAAGGATTAATTCTGTGTCGGGAATTGCCAGTTTGCGGCTTCTGTCCCGATTGCTTTTGCTGTTTTTGTCAGGGCGGGGCGGAAGGTGTTCAAACCGTCCAGCGAGTTTCGGGTGGTGGTTGTCGTGATCGACAAGGCGCCAATCACGCGGCGGCCACCAGACAGGATCGGCGCGGCGATACAGATGATGCCGGGCTCATGCTCTTCGCGGTCATACGAGATGCCATCGGCGCGGATTTCTTCCAACTCGCCGCGCAGGCGTTCGGCACTGCTCAGCGTGTTGCCCGTATACGCGTAATAGGCTTGCTGGCTGAGGGCGCGGTCCTGCGCGTCTTGCGGCATGAAGGCCATGATGGCTTTGCCCACACCGGTGCAATAGCCGGGCCCAACCTTGCCGGCCTGGCTGAACATCTCGACCGGGTTGGCGGCGTTGCGCTTGTCGACATAGAGGACCTGACCGCCCTCCATCTGCGCAAGGTGCACGGTTTCGCCGGTTTCCTGCGCCAAGGCGTCAATGAACGGGCGGGCAACGGGGGCCAGAGAGCTTTGCGCCCAGGCCGCATGCGCCAGCCGCACCAGCCGCACGCCCAACGCATAAGTCTGCGTGTCGGGGTCATAGCTGAGCATGTTTTGATTCGTGAGCGTCTGCAGGAACCGGTACAGCGTCGCCTTGGGGTGATCGGATTGTTCCAGCAATTCGGTGAACCGCACGGGGCGGCCAAGGCTGGCTACCAAATCCAATATTTCCAATGCTTTACCGACTGTTCCGTCGCTGCGCGCTGGCTTGCTCATTTCAATTCCGTCCCTTTGGTTCCCTGCGGTTGGCCGCAAGGAAGCTATTGACAACCCTAGATTCGGCAGTCAGTATTTTCAATAGTTAAAACTTGGTTTCAATATTTGGAACCAAATCGGGAGGACTAAAATGCTTAAATTTTCCAAGCCGCTCGCTTCGGCGATGGCGGCCTCGACGCTTCTGGCAAGCGTGGCGTTTGCAGGTGAGCTGGTGATCAACACCGACACCTCGGATCCCGCGCCCAAAGCTGCGTTCGAAGCTTTGATTGCTGGCTTTGAAGCCGAAAATCCGGATGTCAAAGTGACGTGGAACCTGTTCGATCACGAGGGCTACAAGACCTCGATCCGTAACTTCCTGACCGCCGACGCGCCGGACCTGGCCAACTGGTATGCAGGCAACCGCATGCTGCCTTATGTCAACGCGGGCCTGTTCGAGCCGGTGGATGATGTTTGGGAAGAAAACGGCCTGAACGAGTCGTTGGCCTCGGCCAAGGGGTCGATGACCATCGACGGCAAGCTGTGGGGTGTGCCCTACACCTATTATCAGTGGGGCGTGTACTATCGTAAGGACATCTTCGAGGCCAATGGCATCGACGTGCCCACCAACTGGGATGAATTCATCGCGGCCGGCGCCAAGCTGACCGACGCCGGTGTGACGCCGATCACCATTGGTACCAAGTACCTGTGGACCGCGGGCGGCGTGTTTGATTATCTGAACCTGCGCACCAACGGCTATGATTTCCACATGGCGCTGACCAAGGGCGAGGTTGCCTGGACCGATGACCGCGTGCGCGCCACCATGGCCAACTGGAAACAGCTGATCGACGCTGGCTTCTTCCTGGAAAACCACGCCGCTTACAGCTGGCAGGAAGCGCTGGCACCGATGGTGCAGGGTGATGCCGCCATGTACGTGATGGGCAACTTTGCCGTGGCCCCGCTGCGCGAAGCGGGTCTGACCGATGATCAGCTGGGCTTCTTCCAGTTCCCGGTCATCAACCCCGACGTGCCGCTGGCCGAAGAGGCCCCGACCGACACGATCCACATCCCGGCCAACGCCAAGAACAAGGAAGATGCCAAGAAATTCCTGGCCTACCTGGCGCGCGCCGATGTGCAGACCGCGATCAACGACACGCTGGGCCAGCTGCCGATCAACAAGGACAGCCAGGTTGGCGACGACAAGTTCCTGCAGGCCGGCTATTCGATGCTCAGCTCGACCACCGGCGGGATCGCGCAGTTCTTTGACCGTGACGCCCCGGCTGAAATGGCCAAGGTTGGCATGGAAGGCTTCCAGGAATTCATGGTGAAGCCTGAGCGTCTGGACGCCATTCTGGAGCGCCTCGAAAAGACCCGCGCGCGCGTCTACAAGTAAACCTTTTCGGTCGGGCAGCCTTGCGGGTTGCCCGGCCCATCCCCTGATCCAAAGGCCCCCCTTTCATGCAGAGCTATTGGAAAGCAAACCAGCAGCGCCTTGCGCCTTGGCTGTTCCTGGCCCCCGGCATCGCGATGTTCGCGCTGTACGTCATTTTCCCAATCTTTCAGTCGATGAGCATCTCGCTTTACGAATGGGACGGGCTGGGCGAAAAATCCTATGTCGGCATGGGCAATTACGTGGAGCTGATGGATGACGAGGCCTTCTATACCTCGTTAAAAAACAACGTGATCTGGCTGGTGCTTTACATGCTGGCCATCCCCGCCGGGTTGTTCGTGGCCTTGTTCCTGAACCAGACCGTGCGCGGCATTCGCATCTATAAGTCGCTGTTTTTCTTCCCCTTCGTGATTTCTCAGGTTGTGGTGGGTCTGGTCTTTTCCTGGTTCTACGATCCGTCCTTTGGCCTGCTGAACGTGGCCCTTGGCGCCATTGGGCTGGACCCGATCGCGGTGCTGGCCGACGAGCGCTATGTCACCTATGGCATTATCGCCGCGGGCCTGTGGCCGCAGACGGCCTATTGCATGATCCTCTATCTGACCGGCCTGAACGCCGTGGACCCCGAACAGATCGAGGCCGCGCGGCTGGACAACGCCAAGGGCGTGAAAATGCTGTGGTACGTGATCCTGCCGCAACTGCGCCCGGCCACCTTCATTGCCGTGGTTGTCACCGTGATCGGCGCGTTGCGGTCGTTCGACCTTGTGTCGATCATGACCGATGGCGGCCCGTGGGGCTCCAGCCGGGTGCTGGCCTTTTACATGTACGAACAAGCGTTCAGCGAATACGGCTTCCGCATGGGCTATGGCGCGGCCATCGCCGTGGTGCTGTTCCTGATCATGATGGTCTATATCACCGGCTTCCTGTGGAAGATGTACCAGGACGAGAAGGGGCGCTGAGATGTTTCCGACACCGATTGAGAAAACCCGCGCCACCACCCGCACGCTGTACAATGTCGCGCTGCCCGTCGCGCTGATCCTGTGGCTGTTGCCGCTGATCGCGGTTGCCGTGACCTCGGTCCGCTCAGGCGGTGACATCACGGCAGGCAATTACTGGGGCTGGCCCACCAGCTTTAACCTGCTGGAAAACTACACCGCGATTTTCGAGAACACGCCTTTTGGCAATTACCTGTGGAACTCGTTCCGCGTGACAATCCCCACAGTGATCGGGGCGGTGGCGCTCAGCTGTATGACGGGCTTTGCCCTGGGCGTGTACAAGTTCCGGTCCAACCTGTTGATCTTCTTTATGTTCGTGGCAGGCAACTTTGTGCCCTTCCAGATCCTGATGGTGCCCGTGCGCGACCTGACGCTGGACATGGGGGTCTATAACACCGCCACCGGGCTGGTGCTGTTCCACGTGGCGTTCCAAACCGGGTTCTGCACGCTCTTCATGCGCAACTTCATCCGCGCCTTGCCGTTTGAACTGATCGAGGCCGCGCGGGTTGAGGGTGTGTCCGAGATCCGCATCTTCTGGTACGTGGTCATCCCGCTGATGAAACCGGCCATCGCGGCACTTTCGGTGCTGATCTTCACCTTCATCTGGAACGACTATTTCTGGGCGACGGTGCTGACCCAAGGCGCCGAGAGCCAGCCGATCACCGCCGGCCTGTACTCGCTGAACGGTCAGTGGGTGGCGGCCTGGCACCTGGTTTCGGCCGGGTCGATCGTCGCGGCGCTGCCGCCGGTGCTGATGTTCTTCCTGATGCAACGCCACTTCATCGCGGGCCTCACGCTGGGGGCTGTGAAGTGAAGACATGGCGGTTTGACGCCCCGGGGCAGACATGGGTGCTGGCCTCGGATGGCGGCATTCCTTGGACGGTTTACTGGAGCAGCGCCCTGCCGCATGGCGAGGATTTGGCGGCGCTGGCGCAGGCCGGGCAGGGCGATGTAACCGGCGGCATGCTGGACGCGAACCCGCCCCTGTCGCTGTGCCCTGAGGACACGCGCAGCTTTCCCGGCCAGCCCGGGCTGGTGGCCTATCGCGATGACACGCCGATCTTCCCCAAATTCCGCGAAACCGGCGAGGCGTTGCATTTCCGCGATGAAGCGTTGGGGCTGTCCTTGCGATTTGAAATCGCGACAGCGGGCGATGTCATCACCGCGCAAACGGTTTTCGAAGCTGAAGAGCGCCTGGCGCTGCATTGGCTCGCCGCGCCGGTTTTACCCGGCCCGCAACACGCCACCGACATCATCGACTACGCCGGCCGCTGGATCGGCGAGTTTCAGCGCCGGTCCACCCCGTGGCGCCCGGGTATCCACATGCGCGAGGCGCGCACCGGGCGCTCAGGCCACGAACACCCACCCTTTGCGCTTTTCCCCGAAACCGGGGCCACCAACGACACCGGCCGGGTGTTTTCCATGCATTACGGCTGGTCCGGCGGGCACCGGATGGTGGCCGAGGAACTGCCCGATGGCCGCCGCCAGATCCAGTGGGGCCATGCCAGCGGCACCCTGCAGGCGGGCACCAAATTCCGCACCGCGCCGCTGATCCTTGCCGTATCTGACCAAGGGTTCAACGGCACCGCCATCGCCATGCAGCGCCATATCCGCGATCACGTCGTGCAATGGCCCACACCCACGCGCCCTGTGCATTACAATTGCTGGGAGGCGGTCTATTTCGACCACGATCTGGCCGAGCTGACCGACATCGCCGCGCGCGCCGCCGCGCTGGGGGCCGAGCGGTTCGTGCTGGATGATGGCTGGTTCGGGCGGCGCGACGATGACACCAGCTCGCTGGGTGACTGGCAGGTGGACGCGCGCAAATACCCCAATGGCCTCAAGCCTTTGATCGACGCGGTTCATGCACTGGGCATGGGTTTTGGCCTGTGGGTTGAGCCTGAGATGGTGAACCTGAACAGCGATCTGGCCCGGGCCCATCCCGATTGGATCCTTGGCCCCGCGGATCAGATCGAAGGGCGCCAGCAACGGGTGCTGGATCTGGCCAACCCGGCCGTCGCCGACCACCTGTTTGGCGTGCTGGACGCTTTGCTTGCCGCGCACGACATCGACTATCTGAAATGGGACCATAACCGCGTGCTGCCCATCGCAACCGCGGCGCAAACCGATGCGCTGTATCGCTTGCTGGGTGATCTGCGCCACGCCCATCCCGATGTAGAGATTGAAAGCTGCGCCTCGGGCGGCGGCCGGATCGATGCAGGCATTCTGGCCCATACCCACCGTGTCTGGCTGTCCGACAGCAACGACGCATTGGAACGCACCCGCATTCAGCACGAGGCCGCGCAGTTCCTGCCCGCCGCCGTCACTGGCAGCCATGTGGGCCCGCGTGTCTGCCATACCTCGGGCCGCACCCTGTCGATGGAGCTGCGCGCCTGGGTCGCCGCCAGCCGCCATATGGGGTTCGAGATGGACCCGCGCGAGTTGACCGAGGACGAAGCGCAGACCCTGAAGCAGGTCACCACATGGTGGAAGGCCAATCGCGACTGGATGCTGGCCGGCGACATTCTGCGCCTGCAAAGCGCCGACCCGTCCGTCACGGCCGAGTTGCAGCGGTCTAACAACGGCGATCAATTCGTTGTATTTGCGACCAAAACAGCCGCTGGCGACCAAATTTTGCCTCGCCCTTTGCGTCTGACAGGCTTGCAGCGCGACGCGCGCTATCGCATTACCCTTTTGAACCGGGACAGCGCGGTGAAATTGTCGCGCGGCAGCCCGGCGTTAAAATCCGGGCCGGTCGAGGTGTCGGGTGCGTATTTGATGACACATGGTTTGACCCTGCCGTGGCGCTTCCCCGAAACAATCTGGGTGCTGCAGGGCCAAAGAATTGAGAGAGAGACATGACCGAGACCGCAACCTTCCCCGACCTGAACGGCAAATCGGTGTTCATCACTGGCGGCGGCTCGGGCATTGGCGCGGCGCTGACAGACGGGTTTTTGGCGCAAGGGGCCAAGGTGGCCTTCGTTCAGCGCTCGGATGCCAGCGAATTTGTGGCGGCGATGGCGGCCAAGCACGGCCAGGCGCCGCTTTTCATTCCTTGCGACATCACCGATATCGCCGCCCTGCAAGGCGCGATTGCGCAGGCCAGCGCGGCGCATGGTCCCGTCACTGCCCTGATCAACAACGCCGCCAATGACAAGCGCCACAGCACCGAAGAGGTGACCGAAGAGTTCTGGGACTGGATGATGGCGATCAACCAAAAGGCCTATTTCTTTGCGTGTCAGGCGGTGATCGACGGCATGAAAGCCGCGGGCGGCGGGTCGATCGTGAACTTCACCTCGATCAGTTACATGATGGGGCAGGACGGGTATCCGGCCTATATCACCGGCAATTCCGGCATCAACGCGATGACGCGCGGGTTGGCGCGCGAGTTCGGCCCCGACAAGATCCGGGTGAACGCGCTGGCGCCGGGTTGGGTTCTGACCGACAAGCAGAAAGAGATGTGGGTGACGCCCGAAGCTTTGGCCGCCCATATCGACAAGCAGTGCCTGAAAGAGACCCTCGCGCCCGAGGACATGATCGAACCCACGCTGTTTCTGGCCTCGAACGCCAGCCGCGGCATGACCGGGCAGTCGATGGTGGTGGATGCGGGCGTGGTGGTGTCGGGCTGATGGCCGACGGGTCGGGACATATCACCTGGATCGCGGCCGATTGGGGCACGTCGAACCTGCGTGTCTGGCTGATGGGGCCGGGGCCCAAGCCCCTTGTGTCGCTTGAGGCGCACACCGGCGCTGGCAGCCTGACCCGCGACGGGTTCGAGGGCGCGTTGCTGGATCTGGTTGGTCCCTACCTGCCTGAATCCGGCCACATCCCGGTGATGGTTTGCGGCATGGCCGGCTCGCGTCAGGGCTGGGCCGAAGCGGCCTATCACACGGTGCCGTGCAAGCCACCGGGTTTTGACGACGCCGTGCCGGTGGATTGCACGGACCCGCGCCTGCAGGTGCGCATCCTGCCGGGGGTCAAGCAGACAAAGCCGGCCGACGTGATGCGCGGTGAAGAAACGCAGATCGCGGGTTTTCTTAGCGAAAACAACAAGTTTGATGGCGTTCTTTGCCTGCCGGGCACACACACGAAGTGGGTGCATATCAGCGCAGAGGAAATCGTCACCTTTCAAACCTTCATGACCGGAGAGATGTTCGCCCTGCTGTCCGAGAAGTCCATGTTACGCCATTCCGTGGCGAAAGGCGGACATGACGCGGGGGCCTTTGCCGAAGGGCTGTCAGATGCCATGCGCCGCCCACAGGCCGTGGCCGCGCAACTTTTCAACATCCGTGCGGCGACATTGGTGGCCGATATGGCACCCGGTGCCGCGCGAGGTCGTTTGTCAGGCCTGTTGATCGGGCTGGAATTGATGGCCACACGACCCTATTGGTTGGGCCAGAACGTGGTTCTGATTGGGGCGGATGCCCTGTCTGAGATTTACCGCGAGGCGTTGTCCTCGCAAGGGGTTGTGGCACAAATGGCCGATGCCAACACATGCGTGTTGAATGGTTTGCGCGCCGCTTATGAAACGATGCAAGAGACAACAGCATGAGCCGAAATATTATCGCCATTTTGCGTGGCATCACTCATCCGCAGGCTGTTGAAGCCGCAGAAGCGCTGATCGAGGCCGGGATTGACCAGATCGAGGTGCCGTTGAACTCGCCCGAGCCGCTGCGCAGCATTGCCGCCATGGCAGAAAACTGCGGTGATCGCGCCTTGATCGGTGCGGGCACGGTGTTGACTGCCGACGATGTGGCCGCCGTAAAGGCGGCCGGTGGGCGTTTGGTCGTCTCGCCCGATTGCAATCCCGAAGTGATTGACGCCACGAAGGCGGCCGCAATGCTGTCCTATCCCGGCGTATTTTCACCGACTGAGGCGTTCACCGCGCTGCGGCACGGTGCAGACGGGTTGAAGATTTTCCCGGCTGCTCAGTTGGGGCCAAGCTATGTCAAAGCCATCCGCGCCGTACTGCCGCCAGAGACTCCGGTCTATGCGGTTGGCGGGGCGGGGCCCGACAATTTTGGCACGTGGTTTGCTGCGGGGGCTACGGGGTTCGGGCTGGGAACCAGCCTATATACGCCCGGCCTGACAACGGCAGAGATTGCCCAACGCGCCGCAACCATCGTTGCGGCCTATGACGCGGCGCTTGGCTAAGAAAGATGAACATGCAACGCACGCTGGGGGTTTGCTATTACCCCGAACATTGGCCGCAGGATCAATGGGCCGAAGACGCACGCCTGATGGCCAAAAGTGGCATCCTTTGGGTGCGGATTGGCGAATTTGCCTGGTCGCGGTTGGAACCGTCGCCGGGTGAGCTTCAATTTGACTGGCTGGACCGCGCTATTGCGGTGCTGGGTGGTGCCGGGTTGAAAGTGGTGTTGGGCACACCAACGGCAACGCCACCGCGTTGGATGGTGGACCGGCATCCCGACATGCTGGCCGTAGATGCCGAAGGTCGCCCGCGCAAATTTGGCTCGCGTCGACATTATTGTTTCAGCCACGAAGGCTATGCACAGGAATGCGACCGGATCGTGGGGCTGCTGGCGGACCGGTATGGTGACAATCCGCATGTTGCGGCGTGGCAGACCGACAATGAATATGGCTGCCATGACACAGTGATCTCTTATTCCGGTGCAGCGCGCGGGGCGTTTCAGAAGTGGCTGGAAGCGCGCTATGAAACCATCGGCGCGCTGAACGATGCCTGGGGCAATATTTTCTGGTCGATGGACTATGATCGGTTTGATCAGGTTGATCTGCCGAACCTGACCGTGACCGAGCCCAACCCGGCACATGCACTGGCATTTCGGCGGTTTAGCTCAGACCAGGTTGTGGCGTTTAACCGGCGGCAAGTGGCGATCATTCGCGCCAAGTCCAAAGCGCCGGTGGCGCATAACTATATGGGGCGGATTACGGATTTCGACCATTTCGCGGTGGGTGAGGATCTGGATATCGCCAGTTGGGACAGCTATCCGCTGGGCTTTCTGGAAGATCGCGTTGGCGCTACGCCCGAGCAACAACGCCGCTTTGCCCGACAGGGTGATCCGGATTTCCAGGCCTTTCACCACGACCTTTACCGCGCCGTGGGACGCGGGCGCTGGTGGGTGATGGAGCAGCAGCCCGGCCCGGTGAACTGGGCCCCGTCCAACCCTGCGCCGCTGCCCGGCATGGTTCGGTTGTGGAGCTGGGAGGCCTTTGCTCACGGGGCCGAGGCGGTGTGTTACTTCCGCTGGCGGCAGGCGCCGATGGCGCAGGAGCAGTTGCACTCGGGATTGCTGCGTCCCGACAGTGCGCCTGCGCCAGCGTTGGCCGAGGTACAACGCGTGGCCAGCGAACTGGGCGATTTCGGCGAGGGTGAACCGGCGCAGGCGCCGGTTGCGCTGATCTTTGATTATGACGCCGACTGGGCATGGTCGGTACAACCGCATGGGGCGGGGTTGAGCTATTTTGGCTTGGTGCTGGATTGGTATCGGGCGCTGCGTCGATTGGGATTGTCGGTGGACATCCTGCCGCCCTCAACCCGCGATTTCGCGGCTTACGGCGTGGTCGCCGCACCGGGGATGATGCACATGCCTGACGACTTGAAGGCAGCGCTGACAAAAAGCGATGCGCAGGTGGTTCTTGGCCCGCGAACAGCGGCGCGGGACGGTGACATGACCATTCCGGTGCCCTTGCCACCTGCTGTGCCGGGGCTGGACGTGACGGTTGCGCGGCTGGAAAGCCTTCGCGTGGATTGTCCCGAGGCGCTGAGCCAAGGTGGCAGCTTCATCGGCTATCGCGAGATTCTGGAAGGGCAGGCCGAGCGGGTCGAGGTCTGCGCCGACGGCCACCCAGCTGTGATGCAGGCAGGCAACCTGACCTATGTGGCCGGTTGGGGCGACGGTGAGGCCATGCGCCGGATCCTGCGGCGCGCCTGTCAGAACGCCGGCGTGACCACGATGAACCTGCCCGAGGCCGTGCGCGTGCGCGACACTGGAACCGAGCGGTTCTGGTTTAACCATGACACGGTGGATCACGAAGTGGCAGGGACCATCCTGCCGCCCGCCGGGGTGCTGCGTCAGCCGCGATAATCGCGGCTGAACAGGGGCTCAGCTGCGTTGGCCCGCGAATTTGGCGACCCATTCCTCGCGCTGCTCATCGGTGATCTTGGCAAAGGTCACTTCGGGCACGGTAAAGGCATGGCCCACCGGCAGATTCTGCAAAGCCGCGTTTATTTCACCTGGCCAGTCCCAATTGTCGGTGCCCATGGACGCCATCAGGCTGTCCGCTGCATCTGGAATAAAGGGCCGGGACAGGATCGCATAAAGACGGATCAGGTTCAGCGCCAGACGGATCTGTGCTGCGGCGGCAGCAGGGTCTTCCTTGAAGGTCGACCACGGCGCGGCCGATTGCAGATATTCGTTGCCAGACACCCAGATCGTCCGCAGTTCGGTCGCGGCTTTGCGCACGTCCATCGCCTCCATATGCCCTTCATAGGTGCGGACGCGGGTGGTCAGGTCGGCAATCAATTCGTTTTCACGGTCGCCCCAATCACCGCCTTCGGGCACCGCCTCGGAAAACTTCGAGCGGCAGAACTTGGTCACGCGGCTGACGAAATTGCCCAACACATCGGCCAAATCCTTGTTGGCAGCTGTCTGAAAGCTCTCCCACGTAAATTCACTATCCGAACTTTCCGGGGCATGACTTAGAAGCCACCAACGCCAGTAATCCGCCGGTAAGATTTCAAGCGCCTGGTCCATGAACACGCCACGGCCCTGGCTGGTTGAGAACTGCCCACCATCATAGTTCAAATAATTGAAGGACTTAATATAGTCGACCTTCTTCCACGGATCGCGTGACCCCATAAGGGTGGCGGGAAAGCTGAGCGTGTGGAAGGGCACGTTATCCTTGCCCATGAATTGCACATATCGAACATCCTCGGCGCCTTTGTCGGTGCGCCACCAGCGTTCCCAGTCGGCCGCGGTCTTGCCTTGGGCCTCGGCCCATTCTGCGGTGGCCGCGATGTATTCGATGGGGGCATCGAACCAAACATAAAAGACCTTGCCCTCCATGCCGGGCCAATCGTCGTCGCCCTTCTTGACCGGCACACCCCATTTCAGGTCGCGCGTGATGCCGCGATCCTGCAACCCGTCGCCATCGTGCAGCCATTTCTTGGCGATCGAGGTGGTCAGCAGGGGCCAGCCTTGCTGGCTGTCGATCCATGCGTCGATCTCGTCCTTCAGGGCGGATTGGCGCAGGTACAGATGCTTGGTCTCGCGCACTTCCAGGTCGGTAGAACCGGAAATGGCGCTGCGTGGGTTGATCAGGTCGGTCGGGTCCAACTGTTTGGTGCAGTTTTCGCATTGGTCGCCGCGGGCGCGGTCATAGCCGCAATTGGGGCAGGTGCCCTCGATATAGCGGTCAGGCAGGAAGCGGCCATCAGCGTTGGAATAGACTTGTTTTTCGGACACTTCCTGAATGAACCCGTTTTCGGCCAAGCGACCGGCAAAATACTGGGTCAACTCGTGGTTCTGCGGCGACGAGGAACGTCCGTAATGGTCGAATGACAGCCGAAACCCTTCGGCCAGCTTTGATTGTTCGCCATGCATACGGGCGCAGTAATCGGCGACGTCCTCGCCCGTTTTGGCGGCGGCCAGCTCGGCCGGGGTGCCGTGTTCATCGGTGGCGCAGATGAACATAACCTCGTGACCGCGCTGACGCATGTAGCGGGCGTATAAGTCAGCGGGCAGCTGGCTGCCGACGAGATTGCCCAGATGCTTGATGCCATTGATATAGGGCAGGGCCGAGGTGATGAGTATGCGCGCCATTTCCATAGCCTTTCTTGCGTTCTGGCTTCGTTTAGCGCAGGCGTGCCGCGATGGCTAGGGAAGGCGTATGTTTTCGCAAGTTGCAGTCATGCCAGAGCTGGCGTGGCGACGTTTTTCGGGGGATGCAGGCAGAACTGGCCTCCTTCACGCCGCATCTGCCAGCTGCATGGTGGCGCGGTGCGGGCGCGGCGGCGTTCCAGCCGCCATGCGCTGAGGTCAGCGGCGTGATCGGGCGCGATGTGATGGCGGGTTTCGACCCCAGGCGCACCGCCATCCCCGGCGGTCAGGATCAGGCCCAGCGGCGCAAAACCATTCCCCTCGGCCCCCGTTTCCGCTGCCAGATGCAGCCGGCGCACCGCGGTCAGGCCCGGCACCGCGTGCAGGTCGGCGACCACCAAAGGTACCGCGCCGCTACGCAAAACCTCTTCCATCGTCCACAGCAGATCCTCGGGCCGTTGCGGGTCGATATAGGTCAACCGCCCCGGTGGCAGCAGCCGGTTCACCGTGTCAGGGTACAGCCGGTCGGGCATCCACGAGGGTTGAATCCAGAAAACCGGGCCCTGCGTGGCCGCCGCAACTGTCAGGCTAAGCGTGCGGCGTGCGGGGCCACAGATCTCGTGGGCGCGGCCGGTGGCAAACTCCAACTTGTCCAAAACCTGCAAGATTTGGGGGGCGCGGCGCGCGCTACGGGGCAAAAGCTGTGCGGTCATGGGGGTAAACTATCATGTTCTCTTTTTGTTCTCAAGTGGGGCGGGCCTGAATTGGGCAAAAATTGCCCTTGCCCTTTGTCGCCCGGCCCCTCAATTTGGCTGCGAAATTAATACATAAACGGGGGGCGCGGGATGCGCATGCTACAACTCGGTCAGACCGATCTGACCGTTTCCGAGATTTGTCTGGGCTCAATGACATGGGGCAGCCAGAACACCGAAAGCCAGGGCCATGCACAAATCGATATGGCACTGGATCGCGGAATCAACTTCATCGATACGGCGGAGATGTACCCGGTGAACCCGGTCCGCGCCGAAACAGTGGGCCGCACCGAAGAGATCATCGGAACATGGAACGCAAAGACCGGGCGGCGTAATGATGTGATCATTGCCACCAAAGTGTCCGGTGCGGGCATGGCCGCCGTGCGCGATGGTGCCCCCATCAGCCGGGCCACGATCACCGAGGCGTTCGAGGCATCGCTGAAACGCCTGCAGACAGATATGATCGACATCTATCAGCTGCATTGGCCCAACCGGGGTTCGTATCATTTCAGGCAGTTCTGGAGCTATGATGCCTCGGCACAGAACAAGGCCGAGGTCATCGAACATATGGACGAGGTGTTGGATACGCTGGACGAATTGGTGAAGGCCGGCAAACTGCGCCATTTCGGGCTGTCGAATGAAACTGCGTGGGGCACGGCGCAATGGCTGCAAAGGGCCGAGGTCACCGGTGGGCCGCGCGTGGAAACCATCCAGAACGAGTATTCGCTGCTGTGCCGACTGTACGACAGCGATCTGGCCGAGCTGGGCGTGAACGAGCAGGTGACATTGCTGGCATACACCCCGCTGGCTGCCGGGTTCCTCAGCGGGAAATACGCCGGCGACGTGACGCCACCGCTTAGCCGTCGGTCGATCAATGACACCCTCAATGGTCGGATCACGCCGCGTTCGTGGGCGGCCGCAACCGCCTATATCGACCTGGCGCGCAAGCACGGTCTGGACCCGGTGCAAATGGCGGTTGCCTTTGTGATGTCACGCCCGTTCCCGGTTGTCCCGATCATTGGCGCCACATCAACCGCGCAGCTGGAGACCATTCTTGGGACCGTTGATGTGACGCTGTCCGATGAGGTTCTGGCAGACATCGAAGAGGTGCACAAAGCGCATCCGTTGCCGTTCTAAGCCCGGCAGTTGCCGCTTTGGATCCCCATAACGCTGGCCGCTGCGGCGGTGCAGACCTGGCGGTTTTTTCTGCAAAAGCAGCTAAAGACCGCGGGGCTTAGCACCGGCGCGGCAAGCTTCGCGCGGTTTGTGTTTGCCGCGCCACTGGCCATTGGGCTGACGCTGGCCGTGTTGACAACAACTGGCGCTGACATGCCGGGCCTGCCGCCCACCTTCTGGGCCTATGGCGCGGTTGGGGGATTTTGCCAAGTGGTGGCCACTATGGCCACCGTGGCGCTGTTTGCCCGACGCAACTTTGCAGTGGGCATCGCCTTTACCAAGTCCGAAACGCTGATGGTGGCGGGGTTTTCGCTGTTGATCCTGGGCGAGGGCGTCAGCAACGCCGCGATTGCCGCTATGGCGATTGGGGTGGTCGCAGTGGTTTTGCTGTCGTTGCCCAAGAACGCGGGGCTGCGGCTGGACGGACCTTCGGCTGGGCTGGGCCTGTTGGCAGGTGGTTGCTTTGCGATGTCTGCCATCGGGTATCGCGGCGCCACTCTGGCGCTGGGAGATGCGCCTTATTTCCTGCGCGCAGCAGTGGCATTGGCGGCCGTAACCACGATGCAGTCACTGGGAATGGCAGTGTGGCTGCGTTGGCGCGAGCCGGGCGCATTGCAGGCGGTCGCCCGCGCCTGGCGGGTGACGGCAGCCGTGGGCGTAACCGGAATGTTGGGCAGCCTTGGGTGGTTCACCGCATTCACATTGCAAAACGCCGCCATCGTCCGCGCCGTAGGGCAGGTGGAGTTGATCTTTTCGATCCTCGTTTCGGCCATCCTGCTGTCGGAAATGCCTAATCGGCGCGAGCTATTGGGGATCGCGCTGCTGGCGGCCTCGGTCGTTGGGGTGATCCTGTCAGGCTAGGCGGGTCAGGCGGCCTTCGGGGCCGGTATTGTCAAAGAAGGGTATGGCGTCATCGGGTTCACCGCGCCGCAGCAAGCCTGCAATCTCGGCCAACACAACCTCGGTCACAAATGGCAGGTCCAGTTTCCGCGCCTCGGCTAAAGGAACCCAATGCAAATGGCTCAACTCGTCTTGCGCATTGGTGAAATCATCGGGGTCGTTTGCAAGATGGTCGGCGTCTGCCAAAAAGAACCGCGCATCAAACCGGCGAGGAGCACCCGGAGGGGTGATGGCGCGAAAGATGAACCGCAGGGCCGAGGCATCGGGGCGGTACCCCAGTTCCGCAAATTCGCGCCAATCGGCGGGCACAAGGCGCGGCCAGGATCCGGCTTTGCCAAGGATCAGACCAGTCTCTTCCCAAAGCTCACGAATGGCAGCCGCAACAATACCAACAGGCGGCACCGGGCCGGATTGCAGAGTCAACCGGTCCATGCATTGTGCCGAGGGCAGACCCGCCAGAGGTATGTCGGCATCCGCCGCGTCCACCGCACCGCCGGGAAAAACGTATTTGTTGGGCATGAAGGCCGCGGACTTGCCGCGCTGCCCCATCAACACCCGCGCCCGATCACCACTGCCGCGCAGCAGGATCAGCGTGGCGGCGTCGCGTATCGGTACGTCTGTCAGTTGCTTGCTCCGAACCCATGCATCCGTTTAGCCCATTGCAGGGCAACCAATGCACCCTTGAGCCTTGGCAGAAGGTAAAGCGACAAAGCCACGCAGCCAACCGAAAAGATGGAAATCATCACCAAGGGGTCCGGACGGTATTCCGTGTAAACCCAAAGGATCAGCGGGGCCATAAGGTGGCCCACGATCAGGATTGTCAGGTAGGCCGGGCCGTCATCGGCCCGTTGGTGGTGCAGCGGCTCGTTACAGACCGAACAGGTATCGCGCACCTTCAGGTACCCCTGCATCATTGGCCCGGCCCCGCAATTGGGGCACTTGCGCCGCCAGCCGTGGATCAGCGCCGGCTTCAGCTCGCGTTCAACTAAGGTTGTCATGTTCAGCTCTCGAAATGTCACGCACCCGTTCCGGGCGCGGCGTTGGACAAGAGAATAAGAACGCGACCTCCATAAAAAAGAGGACAAAACGCCGTTGCGGCGCCATGTCGCAAAAAAAATCGAACTTTTGCGACGGAAACGCTGTGCCCCCGCGTTTGACCTTGTGAACGCCGGACGAGACGGCGTGCAACACAATGCAGGAGATACTGATATGAAAATCAAGACTTTGACCGCGATCGGGCTGGCAACTGTTCTGGGCGCAACCGCGCTGCCGGTTATGGCTGCAAGCGGGGAAGGTGGCAAAGGCGAACGTGCCGCCAAAATGTTCGAAACGTTGGACACGGACGGCAGCGGCACCATCACCCAGGCCGAGTTCGAGGCCAAAGCGGCCGAGCGTTTTGCCGAGGTGGATGCCAACGGTGACGGTCTGCTGAGCCCGGAAGAAATGGCCGAGGCCAGCCCGCGCAAAGGCAAGTTCCGTGAGGGCGGGCGTGAAGGTGTCAGCGATGACCGCCGCGCAGAATTCGCCGCCCGTATGGTCGAGCGCAAGGACACCAATGGTGACGGTCTGCTGAGCGTCGAAGAGATTGCCGCCCGCGAAGATGTCTTTGCCCGGCTCGACACCAACGGCGATGGCGCGCTGAGCCTTGAAGAGTTCGAAGCGATGCGTGGCAAGCATAAGCGTCGTTAACCCTCTGACGCTTTGCACGGGCTGGCCAACGTCCCTGGCTGGCCCGTGCCCATTGTCCCACTCACAGGAACAGGCTAGGCCTTGGGCAGTATGGAAATGGCCTTTGATGCACAAACCGAGGTTTCGGACGAAGCGCTTTTGATCGGGTACGGCAATGGGGATGCCAGCGCCGCCCGTCTGTTGACGCTGCGGCTGACACCGCGCCTTTACGGCCACGCGTTGCGCGTGCTTGGCGACGGGGCCGAGGCCGAGGACGTGGCGCAGGAAGCAATGCTGCGTCTGTGGCGGATTGCACCGAAGTGGCGGCAGGGCGAGGCCAAGGTAACAACATGGCTGTATCGCGTGGTGGCAAACCTGTGCACAGACCGGCTGCGTAAACGCCGGGATACGGGGTTGGACGCGGCGGATGAGACCGCCGATAACAGCCCTGGGGTCGAGGCGCAGATGCTGGCTTCGGCTCGGGCATCCGCACTTGAGGCGGCACTGCAATCCTTACCGGACCGGCAGCGGCAGGCCGTGGTACTCAGGCATATCGAGGGGCTGTCGAACCCCGAGATCGCCGAAATTCTTGAGATCAGCGTGGAAGCTGTGGAAAGTTTGACCGCAAGGGGTAAGCGGCAACTGGCCAAACAGCTTTCGGGGCAACGCGCAGCTTTGGGGTATGAAGATGACGGAACGCGATGAACAGATAAAGGATGAGGCCGCGCTGGATGCGCTGTTTGATGCCGTGCGGGCCGATCAGCCTGTACCGCCAGCTGCCCTTTTTGAAAGGGTCGCCCAGGATGCCCTGCGCGAGATGCCGCAAATGGCCCCAATGGCCTCGCCAAAACGGCGCGGGCTGGGTTGGGTTCTGGCCGCGCTGGGGGGCTGGCCGACAGTAACGGGGCTGGCAACGGCGACCGTTGCCGGTGTTTGGCTGGGCTATACCGAACCGGGCAGCTTGAACGCCGTGACCGGAGCAATCTGGCCATCCGCCGACAGCGCTTATGGGCTGGGTGATCTGGTGCCCAGCTATGACTACCTTTTGGCCGGAGATGACGCATGAACGAGAGTTCGAAACAACCGCGTGCCGGGCGCGGATTGCGCATAGCGCTCGTTGCTTCGCTGGCAGTGAACCTGTTGGTGGTGGGTTTGGTGTTGGGTGTTGCAGCCAATCGCAATGATCCGCGACAGGCGGGGCGGGTGCCTCCGGAGTTGTTGAATTATGGCCCCTTGATGAAGGTGCTGGACGAAGACAACCGTACCAAGTTGCAACAATCGCTGCATGGGCAACGCGACGAGATCAGGCAAGCCCGCCGCGAGGTTCGAAAGGGATTTCATGATCTCGTGTCAGCCTTGCGTGCTGAACCTTTTGACCCCAAGGCCGTAGAACGCATCATGACCGCGCAGGAGGCCCGCGTGAACGGTCAGGTCACCAAGGTTCGGGCGCAGTTGCTTCTTCAGCTGACAGAGATGACAGCAGAGGATCGCGCAGCACTTGCTGATCGCATGCAGCAAGCGCTGAAGCGTGGCCCTGACCGCAAACGACCCGCTATCCAGCAGGACTAGGCGGCGGCTACCTTGTTGCGGCCGTCAGCCTTGGCGGCATAAAGCGCCGAGTCTGATCGCTCCATCAGATCATCGACGGTGCAGCTGCGGCTGTGCCACATGGCCATGCCAATACTGACCGATACAGCCAATGCGCCCTTTCCGCCGGGCAGCAGGATCGGTGTTTCGGCAATGCGATGGCGCAAGCGTTCGGCGATTTCAGCGGCCTCGTCTTCCCCGGTGTCCGGCATGGCAATCAGGAACTCTTCGCCTCCAGTCCGGGCGACCATATCAACGGCCCGTGTCTCGCTGCGCAATTGGCGGGCCAACTGTTCCAAAACGGCGTCGCCCGCAGGATGGCCATAGCGATCATTCACTTGTTTGAACCGGTCTACATCCAGCTGCAAAACACAGAATGGCGCATTCTTTGCCTGTGCCTGTTCGGCCATCGCGGACAGATGCGGCATGGCGTATCGCCGGTTGAACAACCCGGTCAGCGGGTCCGTAACAGCCATTTGCAACCCATCCTGCAACGAGGTGCGCAATCGGTCTGCCTGCGCCTTGCGTTGCATCTGCGTCATCAGGCGCAGCGCCATTTCTTCGGTTTCGAAGGGTGCGGTGACCAGGTCGTTGGCCCCAAGGTCCAGGGCCATTGCGGCGGTTTCCCGCGCATTTTCGTCCACGACCATCACAACGCCCGCATGGCGCGTTGCCTGCCGTGAGCGCAAGTCGGTCAGCATCGTTAACCCGCCCCCCCGGCGGTCAAGGTCTGACGCGATAACAAAGATGTCCGGAACATCTTTTTCGGTGCTGGCCAAGGCCTGCGCACGTGTCATGACATGAAGCTCGCCCGATACCTTGCCCTTCAGCGCGGATTTCCAACCAAGGGCTTCTTCGCGCTTGTTGGCAATCAGGGCAATCCGCCCGGCAGGCACAAAGAATTGCTCGGGCTCGTGAAAGCCCAATGCGCGTTGTGTGCCTTCGCGCAGGGCAAGCTCTTGCTCTGCCGCGCGGGCGCGCAGCAGGCACCGTACGCGGGAAAGCAGCATCATCTCGTCCAGCGGCTTGGTCAGAAAATCGTCGGCGCCGGCCTGAAGGGCACGCAGTTTCTGGCGGGGTTGCCTGGCTGCGGTGATCATGATGACCGGGATGTGCGCCGTGTCGGGATTGGCCTTCAGCTCCCGGCAGACCTCCAAACCTGATTTGTCTTGCATGACCATATCAAGCAAGACCAAAGCCGGTTTTTCCCGGTGCACCATCTCAAGCGCGGTGGTTCCTGAATCTGCCTGCAGCACGTCATAGTAAGCATCCGACAGGCGTACTTTCATAACGATACGATTTGTGGCTACGTCATCGACAACGAGGATTCGCCCCGGCATAACGTACTCCTTGCCTGTGAAACGGTGGTTATTGTTCGCGGGTCTCCATTTGCGCTAGTAATGCGCACGAAGTGTTAACAAACCCTTTAGGATATCCTTGGTGAAACAGGTTCAGGCGGAAACATTCGCGTTACAGGCCCTGTCCTGGCTGGTTGCGAACGACGAGTTACTGCCCGTTTTCCTTGGCGCCTCGGGATTGTCGTCAGACGATCTGCGCGCACGGGCCGGTGAGGCCGAGTTCCTTGTTTCCGTTTTAGATTTTTTGTCGATGGACGACGCGTGGGTCATCGCGCTATGTGCGGATCTTGGGCACCCGAATACTGCTGTTCAAGAGGCGCGATTTGCCCTGCCCGGCGGCGAGCAGGTGCATTGGACGTGAACAACGTTCTGAATTCCGACTCTTGATCGAACACGCAAATCCACCCATAGTTGCGGGCAGGGAGGACATCGTGACATGAACGGGATCGAAGGTATTATCTTCGACAAGGATGGAACCTTGTTCGATTTCCAGGCAACGTGGAACGCATGGGCCATGGATTTTCTGTCGACCATTGGTGGTGGTGACGCTCAACGCATTCGGCAAATGGGCACGGCCATCGGTTTCGACGTGGCCGCTCAGAGATTTGCCCCGGATAGCCCGGCGATTGCCGGGACACCGTCCGAAGTGGCCTCGCTTTTGTTGCCGTTCCTGCCGGGTTCGTCGCCCGCAGCATTGGTGATGCGCATGAACCGTTCAGCCGCCGAGGCGCCGATGCAGGAGGCCACGCCGCTGCAGCCGCTTCTAAGCGCGTTGATCGCGGGTGGCGTTCGCCTGGGGGTGGCAACCAACGATGCCGAAGCACCTGCAAAGACCCATCTTCAACGCGCTGGAATTATTGAGAAATTTGAGTTTGTGGCCGGTTGCGATTCAGGTTTTGGAGCCAAGCCGGCGACTGGGCAGCTGCTTGCATTCGCAGATTTAACGGGCATTCATCCCGGTCGCATTCTGATGGTTGGTGACAGCCGCCATGACTTGTTGGCGGGACGGGCGGCCGGAATGGGTACCGTGGGTGTTTTGACCGGTTTGGCAACTGCGGCTGATCTGGCGGATCTGGCGGATATTGTCTTGCCAGATATCGGGCATCTGCCGGGATACCTTTCCGCGCAGGCCGCCTAGGCCCGGCACACAGAAAGCTGCATGCATTCGGCAATTGTTAACCCAGCGGGGCTAGCGTTTAGCGAGCCTCGAAGGGAAAAATGCTGTGCATGGCTTGATCAACAGATCGCTGCAAATCTTTTTGCAAGACAACTACGGCCCCGCCAAGTGGGTTGAAATGTCGAAGAAAGCTGGTGCTCCGACCGAAGGGTTTGAAGCGATGTTGTCCTACGACACCGGCGTCACTCATGCCCTGTTGGAATCGGCAGAATCGGTTCTGGGGAAACCCCGGGCGGCACTCTTGGAAGATCTGGGGTCTTTCATTGTATCCCATGGCAATGAAGAACGCGTACGCCGTCTGCTGCGCTTTGGTGGCGAGGACTTTGTCGGCTTTCTCCACTCTTTGGAAGATTTACGCGACCGTGCCCAACTGGCCGTGCCCGATCTGGACATGCCGGTGATCGAGGTGCGCGACGAGCCGCCAACCCGGTTTCAGTTGATTTGCAGCGAACCATTTCCTGGGACTTCCCAGGTTCTTCAGGGCGTTTTGTGGGCGATGGCCGATGATTATGGCGCGCTTGTATTGATTGATCTTGTACCCCCGTCAAAACCCGGCGAAGCCGCCGAGATTTCAATCGAGTTGCTGGATAGCAGCCATACCGAGGGGCGCAGCTTCAGGCTGGCCTCGGGTGCAGGATAAAAAGATGACCACGATCCAGAAGACCCTGAGTGATGCTGCGTTGGCGCAGCTGATGCCCATGAGCATGTGTATCAGTGGCGAGGGCATGATTACTTTCGCAGGGCCAACGCTGAACAAGATTTGCCCGGGGCGGGAACTGGTCGGCGCGCATGTTCTGGAGGTTTTCGAAGTGAAACGCCCGCGTGGGACACATGCACTTGCTCAGCTTTTGAAGCAGTTGGGCGGGCAGGTTCATCTTGGTTTCGTGGGGCAAAAAGACAAAGGCACCCTGCGCGGTGTTTGGGCGCGAACGGAAGATGGCGGGGCTGTCATCAACCTGTCGTTCGGAATCGGCGTTGTGGATGCAGTTTCAACCTACGATCTGAACCTGGGCGACTTTGCGCCTACCGATCTAGCGGTAGAGATGCTTTACCTCGTGGAGGCCAAAAGCGCAGTTACGGGGGAACTGAATTCACTGACCCGTCGCCTTGAGAATGCACGCAACGAGGCCGAAAAGCGGGCCTTTACCGACACGTTAACCGGTCTTCACAATCGGCGCGCCATGGATGCCGCCCTTGCACGGTTGATCGACGGCGCGCGGGACTTTGCCCTTGTCCATATTGACCTGGATTTTTTCAAGCAGGTCAATGACACCTATGGCCATGCTGCCGGTGACCATGTTCTGGTTCACGTCGCAAAGGTTCTTTGTGCCGAAATTGAGGAAGATGACCTTGCGGTTCGGATCGGTGGAGACGAGTTTCTTTTGATCCTCGCCGATTGCGTTTCGCGAGAGGCATTGATGAAGATCGCGCTGCGGGTAATTGATGGGTTGGAAGTGCCAATAGATTTCGGCGATGCGGTTTGCCGTATTTCGGCCAGTATCGGCATAGCCCAGTCCACGCTTTACGCAGAGCCCAATGCGGATCGAATTCTTGCGGATACGGATACGGCAACCTACGCGTCCAAACATGCCGGACGGGCGCAGGCAACGATGTTTGAAGATCTGAAAAGTCAGCAAAAACAAGCCGCTGTATAGCGTTTTTACTGAACCTGTTTTGCGGAAAAATCCGCAATCGTGGTACTCCGTAGGGGAATCGAACCCCTCTTTCCAGGTTGAAAACCTGGCGTCCTAACCGATAGACGAACGGAGCGCCGCGTTGCGTGAGGCGTTGTTTAGGCAAAACGCCGGGGGGGTGCAAGAGGGTTTTTGCAGAAAATTCCGGAAAATTCTCAACCGGCTGTTGCCGCGTCTTCCAAGCGCAATTGTGGTTTGCGCCGGCCGCCCCATTCGTTGATTTCAAGGCGCCCGGCCAGGTGAAAAGCAGCGCCGTTATGTTGCTCCAAGGCGGGGCCAAGAGGTGTATCGAACGCGCCAAAGGCGATGGCCTCCAGGCGTGCACCACCGGTCGCGCCGAACGTCAGTCGCAGGTGGCTGTCGCCGACCCGTTTGGCAAAACTGATCCGCATATCGGGAAACACGAACCGCGGGGCGGGCGCGCCGGCGCCGAATGGCCCAGCCTTTTCCAGCGTTTCGATCAACTCAACCCGCGCGGCCTCGGGCATCAGGATACCGCCCAGTTTCAGGTCGGCCGGGCCAATCTTGTCTGCACCTTGCTTGGCCAACAGTGCAGACAGGCGCGCCATGGCCGGTTCTAACTGGTCGCGCGCAACGGTCAAACCCGCGGCCATCTTGTGGCCACCGCCCTTGATCAGCAATTCTTCATGCGCAACCCGATGAATCGCCGCGCCAAGATCGATGCCAGAAACAGAACGGCCCGAGCCTTTGCCAAGATCGCCCTCAAGACCAATCACGACGGCCGGTCTGTTTGTAGCTTCTTTAAGTCGGGCCGCGACGATGCCCACCACTCCGGGATGCCAGCCGTCGCCGGCGGCCCAGACAAGCGGGGCGTCCAGCCCGCGCGCCTCGGCCTGGGCCATGGCTTCTTCGCGCACCTGCGCCTCAACCGCGCGGCGATCCGTATTCAATGCGTCCAGACGTGCAGCCAATTGTGCAGCCTCGGCAGGATTGTCGGTTGCCAACAGTCGTGCGCCCAGGTCTGCCTGCCCAATGCGTCCGCCCGCGTTAATCCGCGGGCCCAGAACGAACCCCAGATGATAGGCTGACGGAGCAGTATCAAGTCGTGCCAAATCCCCCAAAGCCACCAAACCGGGGCGCGCCCGGCGCGCCATTACGGTCAGCCCTTGCCGCACAAAGGCCCGGTTCACCCCGATCAGGGGCGCCACATCGGCCACGGTGGCGAGCGCGACAAGGTCCAACATGGCCATCAGATCTGGCCCTTTTTGACCCGCTTCACGCAGCTGACGCCCAGCTTCTACCAGCATCAGAAACACAACGGCGGCGGCACAGAGATGACCCAAATCACCGGTTTCATCCTGTCGGTTCGGATTCACCACGGCCAGCGCGGGGGGCAGGGTCTCGCCGCCAAGGTGGTGGTCCAGCACCACAACATCCGCGCCATCCGCCGCGGCGATGGCGTCGTGGGACAGTGTCCCACAGTCAACGCAGATGATCAGATCATGTTCAGCGGCCAACGCGGCCATGGCCGGCGCGTTCGGGCCGTAACCTTCGTCAATTCGGTCGGGGATATAAAGCGTGCAGGGCAGGCCCATCTGGCGCAGCCAAGTGATCAGCAAAGCGGATGAAGCGCCGCCATCCACGTCGTAATCGCCGAAAACCGCGATTCTCTGTTGCGCCCGAACGGCGGCCAGAAAGCGGGTCGCGGCGACCTCCAAATCTCGCAGGCCCCGTGGGTCGGGCAGCAGGTCTCGTAGGGTCGGTGTCAGAAAACCCTCGGCACCGGCGGCATCCACGCCCCGGTTTGCCAGCACTTGCGCGACCGACAAGGGTAACGTGGTTTGTTGCGCCAGAGCCTCGGCGGCCCGGCGCGAGTCGTCGGTGGGGCCAAGCCAGCGACGACCGGTCAGGGACCGGTCAACGCCAAGGAATGCACCTGCATCGCTCACTTCACCGGGTTACGGTAGAGCATGCGCCGCACCGACCCGGTTTTCGAACGCATCAGGATGGTCTCGGTGGTCAGATGCGTGGGTTCACGCTTGATGCCCTTGACGATCGAGCCGTCGGTGACACCAGTTGCAGCAAAAATCACATCGCCGGTGACCAGATCATCGCGGCTGTAAATCCGGTTCAGATCGGTAATACCCGCCTTGGCGGCGCGGCCACGTTCGTCATCATTGCGGAACATCAGTCGACCCCACATCTGTCCGCCCATGCATTTCAAGGCCGACGCGGCCAGCACGCCCTCTGGCGCGCCGCCAGACCCCATATACATGTCAATGCCGGTGATCTCGGCCTCGGCACAGTGGATCACGCCAGCCACGTCGCCATCGGTGATCAGGCGGATCGCGGCGCCGGTGGCGCGCAGCTCGGCCACCATGGCCTCGTGGCGCGGACGTTCCAGAGCACAGACTGTGATGTTTTCCGGCGCGCAGCCCTTGGCCTTGGCCAGCGCATTCACGCGCTCGGTGGGTGTCATGTCCAACGAAACAACGTCGGTCTCATACCCCGGGCCAATCGCCAGCTTGTCCATATAGACATCGGGCGCGTGCAGCAGGGTGCCGCGTGGGGCCATGGCAATCACGGTCAGCGCGTTTGGCATGTCCTTGGCGGTCAGGGTGGTGCCTTCCAGCGGATCCAGCGCGATATCAACGGCGGGGCCGTTGCCAGCCCCCACTTCCTCGCCAATATACAGCATCGGTGCCTCGTCGCGTTCACCTTCACCGATGACCACAACCCCTTGAATATCCAGCTTGTTCAGCTGATCGCGCATGGCGTTTACAGCGGCTTGGTCTGCGGCTTTCTCGTCGCCGCGCCCTACCAGCCCGGCGGACGCCATGGCGGCAGCCTCGGACACACGGGCAAGGCCCAGTGAAAGCATACGGTCGTTGAAATCAGGTGCGGTGGGCATGGGGAGAAATCCTTGGGATGAAAGGCTGGTGGGTCAGAATGCTTCTATACGCAAGGCGACTGGAGCGTCTTCGACCACGCCGGTGGCATCAAGGCCGCTGATCGCGTGATCCAGCGCGTCGCGCGTGGTTTTGTGGGTAACAAAGAGTACGGGTGCTGTGCTGTCGTCGTGGCCATATTGGCGCATCCGATCGATAGAGATGCCGGCATCGCCCAGAACCGAGGCCACCTTGGCCATCGCACCGGGTTTGTCCGTGAGGTTCAGGCGCAGGTAGTAGGGGGCCGGGGCTGCCACGCGAGCCGACGGAGCATCCACCAGCATATCCACCGGCTGACCAAAGACCGGCAATCGGCTGCCACGCGCCAAATCCATCACGTCGCCCATCACCGCACTGGCCGTTGGTCCTTCGCCCGCACCGGCCCCACGCAGAACGATTTGTCCGACGGCGTCGCCTTCCAGCACCACCATGTTGGTGGCATTCTCAAGCTGACCCAGCGGCGAATTGGTTGGCACCAGGCAGGGTGACATGCGTTGTTCCAGCCCGCGCCCGGTCATCTGTGCAACGCCCAGCAGCTTGATGCGAAAGCCCAGATCGGCAGCATGGTTGATGTCCTCGATGGTGACGCGCTGAATACCTTCCAGCTCCATCTTGTCGAACTTAAGCTGGGTGCCAAAAGCGATAGAAGCCAACAGCGCCAGCTTGTGCCCGGCATCGATCCCGCCAACGTCCAGATTTGGATCAGCCTCCAGGTAACCAAGATCGCTGGCTTCCTGAAACACCTCGTCATAGCTCAGGCCCGCAGATTGCATCCGGGTGAGGATATAATTGCAGGTGCCGTTCATCACGCCCATGACGCGGTTGATTGCGTTTCCGGCCAAACCTTCTGTCAGTGCTTTGATAACTGGAATGCCACCGGCAACCGCGGCCTCAAACCGAATCGCGCATCCCTTGGCTTCGGCCAGTTCAGCCAGCGGTTGGCCATGTACGGCCAAAAGCGCTTTGTTGGCGGTAACCACGTCTTTGCCTTCGTTCAATGCGGCGGTTACGGCATCAAAGGCGGGCCCTTCGGTTCCGCCGATAAGCTCTACCAGAACATCAACGTCGTCACGTTTGGCCAGAGCAACGGCATCGTCTTCCCAGGCATAGCTGCTCAAATCAACGCCCCGGTCCTTGTCGCGGCTGCGGGCCGAGACGGCGCTGATCTGAACCGGGCGGCCTGCGCGGTTGCTCAACAGCTCGCCATGGCTCTGCACGATCTTCACAACGCCGATGCCGACGGTTCCAAGCCCGGCAATCCCAAGGCGCAACGGGGTGGTCATTCGGATATCTCCCGAAAATTCTGTATTCGCAGGGGTGTTACCGGTTTGCGCGGGGGCATGCAACGCGGGTTAGCGCTCGCGCCGGTGTCGGAGTATCGCTTGCCGCAATTTGCGGCGCTCACGATTGGTCAAAACCTGTCCATTGATCGCCCGTGCACGGCTGCGCAGGCTTGCCGCGCGTGCGGCAAGGGTCAGGCCGCTTTCCGGTGTCAGGCGCGCCGCGTCGATCGAAGCCAGCAATTCCCCGATCGGCCGAATTTCAGGTGTCGTTGCGTCGTCGCCGTCTGCGGCCAATGCAATATCAACATCCGGAAAGGTCGTGCACCCTGGCAGGGCCGCAATCAGAATCAAGATCAGCGTGTGTCGCATCAATGCCCCGGGTAACGTTCGGCGCGACCATATCCCGACCCGCCGATGGACAGCAAGCGGCACGCGCGTTATTCAAAATGAACAATCGTTCAGAAAGGCGGGACATGGCGCGTAAAACAGGCTCTCACTCGGAAATTACGGGGCCTTTGGTGCGCGAAGCGGCCGAGCGACTTTTTGCCCGCCACGGATATGCCGCGGTGTCGATGCGCCAAATCGCGGGCGAGGTAGGGGTGCAGGCCGGGGCTCTGTACAACTACACCCCTGACAAGCAGAGCCTGCTTTACGACATGATGTCCACACATATGCAGAGCCTTCTGCAATCGTGGAGTGATGCGGATCCCGGTGGCACGCCAATGGACCGGTTGCAGGCGTTTACACGTCACCACATCCATTTTCATCTGCAACGTCCCGACGCTGTGTTCATCGCCTACATGGAATTGCGCAATCTCGAGGCTCAGAATTTCGCGCGGATCGAAGTGCAGCGAAAAGCCTATGAGATGGTTTTGGAGAATATCCTGCAGGACGGTCAGGGTGCCGGCGCGTTTCACGTGGGTGATGTAAAGCTTGCCGGTATGGCGGTGATTGCCATGTTGACCGGTGTGACAACGTGGTTCCGGGATGATGGACGGCTGAGCGTCGAAGAGATCGCGAACCACTATTGGGACATGGTCCGCAAGGCAGTGGGTGCGTAGGTCTCGCCTTTTGTCGTCCAAGACGGTAAGGGAGGGCCAATTGCAACAAGAGGTGCCTTCAATGCCCGAACCCATCGCCCGCGTGGCGCCTTCGATTGGTCGCCGTGTCTTCGGAATTGGCACACTTGCCCTGCTGGGCGCGATCTGTTTGATCCTGGCCTTGGGGCGCGATCATTCGTCCGTAGGATTTCAGGCATTGATCCTGGCAATAGGGCTGGGGGCGCTGGCGATGGCGGAATGGATGCGTCGCGCAACGGCTGCGGCGTTGATCCTGACGGATGAAGGGATTTCGTTGGAAAACGGTGCGTTGTTGGTGCCGATGGACGATGTTACTCGAATTGACCGTGGCATGTTCGCCATGAAGCCGTCGAACGGCTTTGTTCTTACACTGTCCACAGGCATTGGGCGCAACTGGGCGCCGGGCCTGTGGTGGAGCATGGGGCGCCGGTTTGGTGTTGGGGGCGTCACATCCGCCGGGCAAACCAAATTCATGGCCGAGGCCATCAGCGCGGTTCTGGCCCAGCGTCCGGCTCGTTAGCTTTCGAACTGGATCTGTGGGACAAAGCGCGGGCGCGTGACAATCAGGTTGTCGAAGTCTGACGGGTTCAAAATGCCCACATCCCAAGCCGGTTCATAGTCGATGAACGTTTCCAGCAGGATCACCCGGTCGCCAGCTGGCATGATTGGGATATCATCCAGATAGGTGGACATCTGCCCGGTCGTCAGCGCGGCCAGATCGTCGGTGCCCATCGACCAGTCCACTTCAAGCAAGCGATACCCATTGTCTTGGTCGCAATTCTGGGAACACCGTACCAAGGTGACCCGAATGGCTGCATTCGAACCGCTGCCGGTGGCCAGATAGCTATAAACCCGCTCCAGCCCGTAAATATAGTTGGCGTTGACCGAGCCATCTTCACGGCTGAGCATGTCGGCGACCGTATAGGCCGCTTTCAGGTTTACGTTACGGGCTTGGAATGCGTCAAAGAACACAAAGCTGCCGATGTACCACCAGACAAGAAATGGCATGGCGATCACGGCTTCGGCGGTGATCAAACCACGTTCGTCACGACGAAAACGGCGCAGGGCACGGGTGAGGGGGCGTAGCATTTTCATGGCTTAGCTCTCCGTTCCGGTGCCGGGTTCGTTCACGAAGCCGGACGTTGCCACCAAGGCGACGCCATCGCCGCGGTTCTGTTCAAGGATCAGCGCCAAGGCCGTGCCCGGGAAGATCGGGTCCATCAGGATACAGGCGCGAATTAGAACCATTTCATTTTCGGTGCCCGGTTCGAACGATGTGACGGGCTGCACGTCTTCTCCCCGGTCAACACAAGTTGCAGCCGGGTTGGGGGTCACCCATGAAACGCGGTCCACGGTCCGAAGCTCCAGCATCAGCTCGCTGTCGCAATTCTGGACCAGATTCCCCATGCCATCACAGATATCGGCCTTCAGTACGTCCTGGCTGACATTCGGCCATGTGCCAAGACGCAGGTCCCGTACGGTCATGTCCAGCGCGCGTTCCAGCCACATTTGGCGGATCATGACAAAGGACAGCTCGAACCCGGAAAGGAAGATGGCAAAAAACACCGGAAAGAAGATGGCAAACTCCATCGTGGCGGTGCCGCCTTCCCGGCGCCTAAATCGGCGCAGGCGTTTGAAGATACTCGGAAACTTGATCATTGGGTCAGCCTCAGCTGGTTGATCGAACTTGCAATGACGCCAAAGGTTTGAGCCAGGTTCGACCCGTTGGCACTGAAGTAATGCGCGGGCGTTGTGGCGCAGTTCGACATGACGGTGCCATCACTGCCCGACACCTCGAAACCGATGGTGTATATGATGATGCCGGCATTCTTTGCAGCACTGCAGATGTTGTTCAGGCGCGTATTTTTGGTCGAGTTGCCCCAGCTTTGTTCCGGATTGGGCAGCCAGGACCAATCGCCGAACCAATCGGTGGTGAACTCCTCCCACACTTCCTGGTATTTCATCTGCACGGCCGACCCGGGCTGGTTCACAACCTCGGTCACGGTTTCGGTGTAGCAACGGCGACCATACCACCAGGACCAGTAGCAATAGGTGTTGGTTGTCGTCACTTCCTCGCCATCCATATCGCCGAAGGGCTCGGGGTTCCACGTGCCGTCATAGGTGTAATAGTACTCGTCCCGATCGGCGTTATAGATCGAATAACGGTCGTTATAATACGTGTTGCGCCATACCTCGGACAGACCATCGCGATACTCATCTTTCAGATAGTGCTGCGACGTGTTGCGACCGTCTGTCATCAGAACGATCACTTTCATCGAATAGTCTTGGGTATAGGCATAGGGCCGGTTGGCGAAAGATGCGTGGATCTTCTTGTTGCCTGCGCCATAAGCCGTGTTCGTGAATTCCTGCACGATGGGCTGCACAGACGGATCCAGCAGCGCCGCACCCCATTTCATGCCCAGGTCGATCGACGTGTTGCCACCGGCCGACAGGCTGTTGATGTATCCGCCCAGCTCTGTCCAGTCTTCGACAAACAACCGGATTTCACGCCATGAATTCGTACGGCAGGTTCTGCGGTTGTTGCTGGCATACGTGCCGTTGCCCCACGGGTCAAAGTGACCTGTCCGGCTGAGTTCAACGTCCAACGGAATTGAAACAGTGTCAAAATCGCTTGCTGCAAAGGTGACACAGTGGCTGTCGTCGTGTTCGGCCGACACGTCAAACCCGTCCAGCAGGTCTTCGCCGACAACAACCTGTTCGGAATAGGGAACCAGCGTGATCGACACTTTGCCCTCACCGACAGAGCATGTCGCCCCTGAGTTGCGGGTCGTGTTGGGGTTACATTGCATATAGTACGAGAAATCCTTCGCGGCTTCGCGCAGCTCGTAGATCTTCGAGTTGCCGGTGCTCGACGGGTCGCCCATCGACCCCGACACGTCCACCACCAACGAGATTTCCAGATCGGTGATGCCTTCTTCTGCGGTCGATGACCCCGCAGCAGCCAGTGTGTCGATTCCAAGCATCTGCATGAAGATCGCGTCGACATCGGTGCTGGCGGTTGCCGAAACCCGGCGATAGCTCAACTGCCCGGCGGCAGAAGAATGGTTCACATACACATCGTTCGGGTCCAGGTAGGCGGCAAGACCCGCCTTGTCGAAATAGTCGACCACGACGCCTTTGGCATCTTCGGTCTGATCAAGGTCGGCTGCCGCCAAAACGGCGCGGTCCAGCGTCTGCTGGATTGTCACACGCATGTATTCGGCGCGCATAACATCAACGGCCATACCGCCGGCCATCAACATCAACATCAGGATGAAAAGCGAAAACAGAACCATCGAACCATCTTCGTCCTTACGGAATTGCTTCATGCGGCGCACAATCGTGCGGCATGTGGACAAACCGGTTGCAAGGCGAAGCAACATATCAAGCACCTCTCTTTGAAACACGCAACGCAACATCGCGCCTGCGCGAATCCCCACCCGGTTTTGTCGGCGAAGAATGGGGCAGCATTGGGGCAGTTTGTTTGAATTATCTGTATTTTAACGTTTTACCGATCACCGGCGGTTACCAATCGAATGTTTCAAAGGCGATTGTTTACTGGCCAAGAAACAATTCATGTTTACGGTGAGAACCGTGTTCAAAGTGAGTCTCTGTGCCTGAGGAGGGGCCGATGACCAGCATCCAAGAACCAAGTTTTCGTGAATCCGTCGACATGATGTTCAACCGCGCAGTGGCGCTTATGGATCTGCCACCCGGATTGGAAGAGAAGATCCGCGTCTGCAACGCGACCTATACCGTGCGTTTTGGCGTCCGGCTGCGTGGTCAGATCCAGACCTTCACGGGCTACCGCTCGGTCCATTCCGAACATATGGAGCCGGTCAAAGGCGGCATCCGGTACGCTCTGGGCGTAAATCAGGATGAGGTCGAAGCGCTGGCCGCCCTGATGACATTCAAATGCGCGCTGGTGGAAACGCCCTTTGGTGGCTCAAAGGGCGGCTTGTGCATCGATCCGCGCGAATATGAGGAGCATGAGCTGGAACTGATCACCCGTCGCTTTGCCTATGAACTGGCCAAGCGCGACCTGATCAACCCGTCGCAAAACGTGCCCGCGCCCGACATGGGGACCGGCGAGCGCGAGATGGCGTGGATCGCCGACCAGTACCGCCGCATGAACACCACCGATATCAACGCCAATGCCTGCGTGACCGGCAAGCCGGCCCATGCGGGCGGCATCCAGGGCCGGGTTGAGGCGACGGGCCGCGGGGTGCAATATGCATTGCGCGAGTTCTTCCGTGATCCGCGTGACATGGCCAAGGCCGGTTTGAACGGCACGCTGGAAGGCAAGCGCGTGATCGTGCAGGGGCTGGGCAATGTCGGTTATCACGCCGCCAAGTTCCTGCAGGCCGAAGACGGCGCCATCATCACCGGCATCATCGAACGCGACGGCGCGTTGTTTAATCCCAACGGATTGGATGTAGAGGCCGTGAAGGCCTGGATCGTCAAAAACGGAGGTGTCGCAGAGTTTCCGGATGCACGTCACAAGACCGACGGGGCCAGCGTGCTGGAGGAAGAGTGCGATATCCTGATCCCCGCCGCGCTGGAAGGGGTCATCAACCTGTCCAATGCCGACCGGATCAAGGCGCCCCTGATCATCGAGGCCGCTAACGGCCCCGTGACCGCCGGGGCTGATGAGGTGCTGCGTGACCGCGGCACGGTGATCATCCCCGACATGTACGCCAATGCCGGTGGTGTGACGGTGTCGTATTTCGAATGGGTCAAGAACCTCAGCCACATCCGGTTTGGCCGTATGCAGCGCCGTCAGGAAGAGGCGCGCCATCAACTGATTGTGGATGAACTGGAGCGGCTTGATAATTACCTCGGCGATGCGTGGTCATTGCGCCCTGATTTTAAGGATAGATACTTGCGCGGGGCGGACGAACTGGAGCTGGTCCGCTCGGGTCTCGATGACACGATGCGGGCTGCGTACCAGTCGATGCGCGAGGTCTGGCACAGCCGCGATGACGTCACCGACCTGCGCACCGCGGCCTATATCGTGTCAATCGAACGTGTGTCGCGCAGTTACCGCGAAAAAGGACTCTGACGCTTTTTCTTTCGCCGCTGGCTTGAAAGCACGGATGGCCTCCCCTTATGTAAAGCAAATTAACATAGGGGGAGGCCATCCGTGTTGTTGGCTGTTCATTTTCTACATATTGCAGCAGGTGTTTTCTGGGCCGGCGGGGCGCTGTTTTTGGCGTTGGTTTTGTATCCGTCCATTGCCGCCGGAAGCGGTATGGTGGCCGCAAATGTCCTGGCCCGTATTTCGCGGGTATCCGGGCTGGCTCTGGGCTCGGCAGGGGGATTGACGATGCTTCTGGGGTTGGCGCGCGCCTGGACAAGCGGGGCAATCGCAGGGTTTGGAGACATTTTGTCAACCTATGGCGTTCTTGTGATCGTGGCTTTCCTGATGGCGGGCATTCTGGATTCACGCATCAAGGCGGCGCGCAAAGATCTGGAAGCCCTGTCACAGAATTGCGATGCCTTTCAGGCCAAAGCCCCGGCGCGCGCCCGTCGTTTTGCGATCGAAGCGCCGGTTCTGATTACGGCCATTCTGGTGATCATGGTGGTGCTGGGCATGGGGGCGTATTAAGCGCGCACGCCCACTGGACACTTGCTGGTCGGCGGCTCAATATATGACGCATGTCGCTGCCCCCCGGTTTCCTTGATGAATTGCGCACCCGCCTGTCGCTCAGCGACGTGGTGGGCCGCAAGGTCATGTGGGACAGCCACAAATCGAACCAGGCCAAGGGCGACATGTGGGCACCTTGCCCGTTCCACCAGGAGAAAACTGCCAGCTTCCACGTCGACGATCGCAAAGGGTATTACTATTGCTTCGGCTGCCACGCCAAAGGGGATGCGATCACCTTCGTGCGCGAGACCGAAAATGTCGGCTTCATGGAAGCGGTGGAGATCTTGGCCGGCGAGGCGGGAATGCAAATGCCGGCCAGCGATCCGCGCGCCCGAGAAAAGGCGGACCGGCGCACGCAGTTGCATGAGGTCATGGAACTTGCCGTGCAGTTCTTCCGCCTGCAGCTGCAAACAGGTGCGGGCTCGCCTGCGCGGCAGTATCTGGCGGGGCGGGGCCTGCAAGACGAGGCGCTGGCCCGGTGGGAGATCGGCTATGCCCCCGGCGGTTGGCAGGCGCTTTGGGACCACTTGCGCGGCAAGTCCGTTGACGAAGATCTGATTCTGGCCGCGGGCCTTGCCAAACCGTCGAACCGTGGCGGCAAGCCCTATGACACGTTCCGCGACCGCATCATGTTTCCGATCCGCGACGCGCGCGGTCGGGCCATCGCCTTTGGCGGTCGCGCAATGGATCCGGATGACAAAGCGAAATACCTGAACTCGCCCGAGACCGAGTTGTTCGACAAAGGCCGCAGTCTTTACAATCACGCGCGGGCGCGCGAGGCAGCGGGCAAAGGTGCGCCGTTGATCGTGGCCGAGGGGTATATGGACGTGATTGCCCTGTCGGAGGCTGGCTTTACAGCGGCCGTGGCGCCCCTGGGTACCGCCGTGACCGAGCATCAGCTGGCTCATCTTTGGCGCATATCACCCGAGCCGACCATCGCGCTGGATGGGGACCGGGCCGGTATGGCCGCCGCGTTGCGGGTGATCGACCTGTCATTGCCTCTGATCGAGGCGGGACAGTCGCTGCGTTTTGCCGTCATGCCACCGGGGCAGGACCCCGATGACGTGATCCGTGCCGCAGGCCCCCCCGCCATTGCCAAGCTATTGGATGAGGCCAAACCCATGGTTCAGTTGCTTTGGCAACGCGAGACCGAGGGTAAAAGTTTTGACAGCCCCGAACGCAAGGCCGCGCTGGACAAGGACCTGCGCGCCGCCATCGGCCGGATCAAGGATCCGTCTATCCGGCAGCATTACGGTGAAGAAATTCGAAACCTGCGTTGGCAATTGTTTCGAATGGCGCGTCCGCAAGGGCAGGGCAAGCGTGGCGGCCGTTTTGCGCCGCGTGGTCCCGCGGTTCTGTCGTCCACCAAAGGTTCTGCCCTTGCTGCTGCCGACGATCAGTTTCCCGAAGCACTGCGCGAAGCTGTGATCCTGGCCGGGTTCGTGACCCATCCAACCCTGATCACGCAGTTCGAAGGCCCGCTGGAAGTGCTCGATTTCACGGGCGCAGAACATCAACGCTTGCAAAATGCTCTGCTGCGCCATGCCGAAGCAGACAATTTGCGCGCTGAGTTGGAGGCGGATTTGGGCACGGGTCCCCTTGAAAACCTGTTTGCACTGCGCCATGTGCAAATATCACCCCCGCAGGTCAGTCCGCAGAATACCGAAAAAGCCGCCCTTTGCCTGGGCGAAGAGATTCAGAAACTGCAAGCGGCGCGCGGATCGGCCCGTGAGGTGGCCGAGGCCGTGCAGGATATTGACGGCCTGGCAGATGAGGGGCTGACATGGCGGCTCAGTCAGGCCGCCGAGGCGCGCAACAGTGCCGGGCGATCCGGCAATGAAGAGCGCGGGGAATTCGAAGTTGGGCCCAACGGAGCCCGGATGGACAAGGAAGAGCGTAACGCCTTTGACGAGTTGCTGAACCAGATCGGCTTTGGGCAGGACGCAGATAAGGGGCCGTGACGATACGGCCATGATTGAATAAAGAAACACAGCTAAACGGGTGTGCATCCGGTTGATTCGCGGTATTGATTCGCAGAACCGCCAAAACGAATCACCCGCCCCGTAGCAGGAGCAAAACATGGCCGCAAAAGACACTGACGACAGCAAGACCGACGTTCAGGACCAGGATGTCTCGCTCGATATGAGCCAGGCCGCGGTCAAGAAGATGATCGGCGATGCGCGTGAGCGGGGCTATATCACCTATGAACAGCTGAACCAGGTTCTGCCGCCGGATCAGGTCAGTTCGGAACAAATCGAAGACGTGATGTCGATGCTGTCCGAAATGGGCATCAACATCATCGAAGAGGAAGAGGCCGAAGACGAAGAGCAAAAAGGCTCGACCGAGGTTACCACCACTTCGAATTCGCGCGAGGTTACCGTCGCGCAGACCGAAACCGAAAAGCTGGACCGCACCGATGACCCGGTGCGCATGTATCTGCGCGAGATGGGCTCGGTCGAACTGCTCAGCCGTGAGGGCGAGATCGCCATCGCCAAGCGGATCGAGGCCGGCCGCAACACCATGATCTCGGGCCTGTGCGAAAGCCCGCTGACCTTTCAGGCCATCACCATCTGGCGTGACGAATTGCTGAGCGAAGACATCCTGCTGCGCGATGTGATCGATCTGGACGCAACCTTTGGCCGTTCGATGGACGGGGAAGAGGACGACACCGCACCGGTCGCGGACGTCGCCGCCAACACAGATACCAAGCCCAAGGCCGAAGCGCAGCCCGAACTGGACGCCGACGGCAACCCGATCAAGGCTGAAGAAGAAGACGACGAAGACGAACAGGCCAACTTGTCCCTGGCCGCGATGGAAGCAGCGTTGAAGCCGCAGGTATTGGAAACACTGGACCTGATCGCGCGCGACTATGCCATGTTGTCCGAGATGCAAGACATGCGGATGTCGGCCACCCTGAACGAGGATGACAGTTTCTCGGACAAAGAAGAGGCTGCGTATCAGAAGCTGCGCCAGGAAATCGTCGACCTGGTGAACGAACTGCACCTGCACAACAACCGGATCGAAGCGCTGATCGACCAGCTTTACGGCATCAACCGCAAGATCATGTCGATCGACAGCGGCATGGTGAAGCTGGCCGACCAGGCGCGCATCAATCGCCGCGAATTTGTCGAGGAATACAAGGGCTCCGAACTGGACCCAACCTGGATGGAGCGGATGGCCGCCAAGCCCGGCCGCGGCTGGCAGGCCTTCACCGAACGCTCGCAGGACAAGGTCGAGGAACTGCGCGCCGAGATGGCGCAGGTCGGCCAGTATGTGGGCGTCGATATCGGTGAGTTCCGCCGCATCGTGCAGCAGGTGCAAAAGGGCGAGAAAGAAGCACGTCAGGCCAAGAAAGAGATGGTCGAGGCCAACCTGCGCCTGGTGATCTCGATTGCCAAGAAATACACCAACCGTGGCCTGCAATTCCTTGATCTTATTCAGGAAGGCAATATTGGCCTGATGAAGGCGGTGGACAAGTTCGAGTACCGCCGCGGCTATAAATTCTCCACCTACGCCACCTGGTGGATCCGTCAGGCGATCACCCGGTCTATCGCCGATCAGGCCCGCACGATCCGTATCCCGGTGCACATGATCGAGACGATCAACAAGCTGGTGCGTACCGGCCGCCAGATGCTGCACGAAATCGGCCGCGAGCCGACGCCGGAAGAACTGGCCGAAAAGCTGCAAATGCCGCTGGAGAAGGTTCGCAAGGTGATGAAGATCGCCAAGGAACCGATTTCGCTGGAAACCCCCATCGGCGACGAAGAAGACAGCCAGCTGGGCGATTTCATCGAAGACAAGAACGCCGTGCTGCCGCTGGATTCCGCCATTCAGGAGAACCTGAAGGAAACCACGACCCGGGTTCTGGCCTCGCTCACCCCGCGCGAAGAACGCGTGCTGCGCATGCGGTTCGGTATCGGTATGAACACAGACCACACGCTGGAAGAGGTGGGGCAGCAGTTCAGCGTGACGCGCGAACGTATTCGTCAGATCGAGGCGAAGGCCCTGAGAAAGCTGAAACATCCCAGCCGCTCGCGCAAACTGCGCAGCTTTCTGGATCAGTGATGTCGATCCTGTCGCGCCTGTTTGGCAGCAAACCCAAGCCCGAGGCGGAACCCGTCACCTATGAGGGGTTCCGCATCTTTGCCGCACCGATGAAAGATGCGGGCGGCTTTCGGGTAGCCGCGCGGATCGAGAAAGACTTCGATGGCGCGGTAAAGACCCATCAGCTGGTGCGTGCCGATGTCTGCAACGCCGAGGATGTCGCCATCGAGGTATCGATCCGCAAGGCGAAACAGGCCATCGACGAACAGGGCAACCATTTATTCGACCAACGCCCCCCTGCCTGACCCCACACCAGCCTTGTCCGAATCCGGCAAACTGGTAGCCTGTGCCTGAATTTTCAGCAAAAGGTGTAGGTATGTCCGTTCTCAAATGGATTTTTCGTATTGTTATCTTGGTGTTGGCGGTTTTTCTGATCGGCGCGTTCTTCCTGCCCAAGGAAACATCCGTGGCGCGGTCGATCGCGATCGACGCCCCGGCTGAGGAGATTTTCCCGCATGTCGCCAACCTGAAAGCGACCGAAGCCTGGTCACCCTGGCTCAGCCGTGACCCCGAGGTGCAGCTGACCTATGGCGACGTGGCCGAGGGCGTGGGCGCAACGATGACCTGGGCCTCGGACCACCCGCAAGTGGGCAGCGGCAATATGGAGATCGTCGAGGCCACCGCACCCAGCCACCTGAAAACCGCGCTGGATTTTGGCGACATGGGCACCGCGATGGCCTATTTCGACCTGGTCGCGCAGGGCGACGCCACGCAGGTCACCTGGGGCTTCACCAGCGACAATGGCAACAACCCCATGCTGCGCTGGATGGGGTTGATGATGGATGGCTGGGTTGGTCCGGACTACCAGAAGGGTCTGGAAAACCTCAAGAATCTGGTCGAGGGCGCCTGACGCCCCCGAGCCGTGGTCACGACAGGTGCTGCTTGAAAAAGTCGATGGTGCGCTGCCATGACAGCTCGGCCATCGCTTCGTCGTAACGCGGCGTGCTGTCGTTGTGGAACCCGTGATTGGCGCCGGCATAGATATGCGCGGTATAGGTTTTGCCGTTGGCCTTCAGCGCCGCCTCGTAGTCCGGCCAGCCTTCGTTGATGCGTGTGTCCAGCTCGCCGTAATGCAGCAGCAGCGGCGCCTGGATGCGCGGCACGTCTTCGGCACGGGCCTGACGGCCGTAATAGGGAACCGAGGCGCCCAGTTCGGGATAGGCCACCGCCATGGCGTTGCACACGCCACCGCCATAGCAGAACCCGGTGCAGCCGATCTTGCCCGTGGTATCAGAATGGCCTGCAAGGTATTCATAAGCCGCGAAAAAATCGTTCATCAGCTTGGTGCGGTCGACGGTGCGCTGCAGCTCGCGCCCCTCGGCATCGTTGCCCGGATAGCCGCCGACGCTGCTCAGCCCGTCGGGCGCCAGCGCGATGAACCCGGCCTTGGCAACGCGGCGCGCGACATCCTCGATATACGGGTTCAGGCCGCGGTTTTCGTGCACCACAACAACGGCGGGCAGGGGGCCGGTGGCGCCGGCGGGTTTCACGTAATAGCCGCGCACCTGCCCATGGCCGTTGGGCGAGGGATAGGTGATGTACTCGGGCGTGATGTCGGGATCGTTAAAGCTGACCTGTTCGGCCAGCGCATAGTTCGGGCTGAGCATGCTCAGCAGCGCAACAGCGGTCACTCCGCCCACTGCGAACTTGCCGGCGCGGTCCAGAAACTCGCGCTTGGTGATTTTGCCATGCGCGTAAAAGTCATACAGATCAAGGAGTTCCTGGTCGAAATCCTTGGCGGTCATCCGGGGTTCGGGTGTCATCTTGTTCATGATTGCCTCCCTGTGCAATGACACAGATGATAGCGCAGAATCGCGCAAGCCCGGGGGGCTGATCATGCAAACGAAGTTCACAATCGCGACACGGGGGGCGGGGCTTTACGAGTTCACCGGCCAGGTGGCGCGCTGGGTGCAGGGCGACGGGTTGCTGACGCTGTTGGTGCGGCACACGTCGTGCAGTTTGCTGATCCAGGAGAACGCCGATCCCGAGGTGCAGACCGACCTGCAGAACTTCTTTCGCCGGTTGGTGCCACCCAGCACCGATCCGTCGATGGGGTACCTGACCCACACCTACGAGGGGCCCGACGACATGCCCGCGCATATCAAGGCGGCGCTGTTGCCGGTCAGCTTGCAGATACCGGTGTCGGGCGGGCGGATGGCGTTGGGCACGTGGCAGGGGATTTACCTGTTCGAGCATCGCGACCGGCCGCATACGCGCCACATCGCGGCGCATTTTGCGCCCGACGGCTGAGTGGCATAGTTTAACGGGGTTTTGCATCTTTCGGCCCCATGAAAACCCCGAAGTTTAAACTTTGTCTGCCGGGCCGATCTGCGACAACAACCGCGTGAGGCGCGCCAGCTGCGGGTCGGCCAACCCGTCGAACCCGGCGCGCAGCGCGGCGTCGTAAACCGGCCACATGGCGGCGCGCGTGGCCCGACCGTCGGGTGTCAGGGACAGTAAGTGACCACGCCCATCGGCAGGATCGGGCTGTCGGGAAATCAGGCCCGCCGCTTCGATCCGCGACAGCAGGCGCGACAAACCGTATTGCGGTAACAACAGCCGAGGCTCCAGATCTTTGGGGCGCATCGGGTCGGGGGATTGCTCCAGTTCCCACAGGACATCGTACCACGCCAGCGGTGGAAGGCCGGCGGCTTTCAGCCCGGCCTCGACCCCGGTCAAAAGATGAGTATGCGCGCGGGCCAGCGCAATCCAGGTTTGGGTGTGGTTCGACATAGGGTAGGAATATGCAAACGCATGTACCTTGACAATCCTCTAGGCGCACCCATTTACATGCAATCGCATGTAAAATCGGAGCTGCCCCATGACCAACCTGACCCTGATCAGCCACAGCCTGTGCCCTTATGTACAGCGCGCCGCGATTGCCTTGACCGAGAAAGGGGTGCCCTTCACCCGCCGCGACATCGACCTGTCGAACAAACCAGAATGGTTCCTCGAGGTCTCGCCCATGGGTAAGACGCCGGTGCTGCTGGTGGAGGGAGTGGCGGTTTTCGAAAGTGCCGTGATCGTCGAATACCTGGAGGACACCCAACCCAACCCGCTGCACCCCGCCGACGCGCTGGCCCGTGCGCGGCACCGGGGATGGATCGAGGTCGCCTCGGCGTTTCTGAACGACATCGCGTCTTTCTACGCCGCCGACAGCGCCGAGAGACTGGCCGCAGCCGCCGTGCGGATGCGGACCAAGGCCGAGAAGCTGTCGGATGTTCTGGGTGACGGTCCGTATTTCGATGGCGCACGGTTCAGCTTGGTCGACGCGGCGTTTGGCCCGGTGTTTCGCTATTTCGACCTGTTCGACGACATCGGCAATTTCGGCGTGTTCAACGGGTTGGACAAGGTTCAGACCTGGCGCCGGGCCGTGGCGGCGCGCCCGTCGGTCCGCGACGCGGTGGCGCCGGATTACACCGCGCAGCTGGCCGGTTTCGTGGCCCGGCGCGGCGCGTATCTGAGCGAGTTGCAGGAAAAAGCCGCCCGCGGCTAGTGGCGAAAAATCTTCTCTACACAAACCCTAGAGGGCGTCCTATAGTACCTGTGGATAACTGGGGTTCTGGACCAAGGGGAAGGCCATGCGCTGTCCGTTCTGCGGAAATGTCGATACTCAGGTAAAGGATTCGCGCCCGGCTGAGGACCACGTGGCCATTCGGCGGCGCCGGTTCTGCCCGGCCTGCGGGGGGCGGTTCACAACCTATGAACGCGTGCAGCTGCGGGATCTTGTCGTGATCAAGTCCAATGGCCGCCGTGAAGATTTTGACCGGGACAAGCTGGAACGTTCGATCCGCATTTCGATGCAGAAACGACCCGTCGACCCCGAGCGTATCGACCAGATGATCTCGGGCCTTGTGCGGCGGCTGGAAAGCATGGGCGAAACCGACATTCAGTCCAAGATGATCGGCGAGATCGTCATGGAAGCGCTGGCACGGATCGACACCGTTGCCTATGTTCGGTTTGCCAGTGTTTACAAGAACTTCCAGGCCGCGGACGATTTCGAAGACTTCGTTTCCGAACTGCGCCCTGACGTCAAACCCGAAGGGGGATGAGCGGGATGGATGACCGGCGCTATATGGCGCTGGCGCTGAGCCTCGGAGCGCGGGGGCTGGGTCAGGTTTGGCCGAACCCTGCGGTGGGCTGCGTGATCGTCAAGGATGGGCGGATTGTTGGGCGCGGGCGTACGGCGCCGGGCGGGCGGCCCCATGCCGAGCCGCAGGCTCTGGCGCAGGCGGGCGATGCGGCCAGGGGTGCCACGGTCTATGTCACGTTGGAGCCCTGTGCGCATTACGGCAAAACTCCGCCCTGTTCACAAGCTTTGATCGACGCCGGTGTGGCACGGGTGGTTTCCGCGTTGGAAGACCCCGATCCGCGTGTTGCGGGTGGAGGGCATGCGATGCTGCGGGCGGCAGGTATTCAAGTTGAAACCGGCCTGATGGCGGGCGCGGCGCGGGCTGCACAGATCGGGTTTCTGACCCGGATCGAACAAGGCCGTCCCATGGTAACGTTGAAACTGGCCAACAGTTTCGACGGGCGCATCGCCACGGCGGCGGGTGAAAGCCAGTGGATCACCGGACCGGCGGCGCGGCGCATGGTGCACGCGATGCGCATGCGCCACGATGCGGTGCTGGTTGGTGGCGGCACGGCACGGGCTGATGACCCGATGCTGACCGTGCGCGGCATGGGGGCGACACAGCAGCCGGTGCGCGTGGTGGCCACGCGGCGGCTGGACGTGCCTTTGGACGGGCAGTTGGTGGGCTCGGCGCGCGAGGTGCCGTTATGGCTGGCCCATGGGTCGCGCGTTTCAAAAACCCCGCGCGAGGCGTTGCTGGCAGCAGGGGCGAAACTGATCGAGGTGCCGGTGTCGCCCGGTGGCGGTGTCGACGCGCCGGCGTTGTTGCAAGCGCTGGGGGCCGAGGGGCTGACACGCGTGTTCTGCGAAGGTGGCGGGGCTCTGGCGGCGGCGCTGTTGCAGGCCGATCTGGTGGACGAACTGATCGGGTTCACCGCCGGGGTGGCTTTGGGCGCCGAGGGGCGACCGGCCATCGGCGCGCTGGGGATCGACGCGCTGTCCGAGGCGCCGCGGTTCGAACTGGCCGACACGCGGGCAGTAGGTGGCGATGTGATGCATGTGTGGCGGCGCGCCTCAGCGCCACAGATGGGCGCGGCTGGCCAATAGGCCCTGCGCCTTGGCCAGCAGGCGGTTAAGCGGCCCGCCGGTATAGACCTTGCCGCTTTCCAGACGATCCAGCGCAACTTCGACCGGGCAGGGGCGCCCGGTGACGGGGTCAAGATAGCGCGGATAGTCGATCAGCGTGGCGTGCACGAGACCGGCCAGGTCGGGCCGTGCGCTGCGCCGCGCGGGCACCGGGCCCAGGTCGCGCGTGAGCCCCCAACCGGCGTAGAAGGGCGCGCCCAGCGTGGTGACGGGCAACCCGCGCACCAGCGCCTCGAACCCCATCAGCGACGTGAGGGTCCAGACCGCATCGGCCGCCGCCAGCGCTGCGTCGGCGGGCACGTCGGTCAGCACCAGATCGGCCAGCCTTTGGGCGTCAACCGCGCCGGGACGCAGGCCGGCCTCGACATCGGGGTGGGGTTTGTAGGCGATGATGGCATTGGGGTTTTCGGCGCGCGCGCGTTCCAGAAGGGCGCGGTTGGTGGCCTCGGCCCCGCATCCCAGGCGGATGGAGGCGTCATCCTCAACCTGACCGGGAACCAGGATCACCTGGCCCGCGGGCAGGTTGGGTAGGGGGCGGCCGGGCAGGTTGTACTTGGTGGCGCCGGTGCGGCGCAGGCGGGTGATCAGGTTGATGGCGCGGGTGCGCTGAGCATCAGTCAGCGTTTGGCGCCGCTCAATCAGCCGCTCGACGCGGCTTCTTCGCGAGGGGTCGTAGTAGATGCCGAGATCGTCGAGGACCAGCGACAGCGGCGGGACCAGCGCCGCGCCCAGCCCGCGCGAGCGCAGAAAGCCGTCTTCGACGCGGGTGACATGTGCCTCGGGCGCGGTTTTGCCGGCCCAGGACATTTCGCGGGCGCCGGTCGGGGCGTCGTCGCGCAGGAAGCGCACGGGCGTGGATGCGCCAAAGAAGCGCTGCATATGTGGGCGTTTCCACAGGCGGATATGGCGGGCCTGCCAACCGGCGTGATCGTCGCGCCACGCGCGAGTTTCGGCATCCAGAATGTCGATGGCGCGTTCCAATGAACAGAGTTCATCGCGAAACGGGTCGTACCATTTGGGCGCGAGGATCATCGCGGCGGCAAAAATTTGTGCGCGGGTCAGACGGCGTTCGCGACGGGGCACCGGGGCCTCGTCCTGCGTCAGGCCCCAGCCGCCATAGAAGGGTTGCCCAAAGACGCGGGGTTTGTGGCCGGCCAGGATCGCCTCGAACCCCAGTTGCGAGGAATAGGTGTAGACGGCGACAGCCCCATCGAGCAGTGTCCAGGGCGAAACTGGATCGTCGAAAAGCTCAATGTTTCCCGTGGCCTGATCGGCGGTGAAATGGCCCACGCGTTTGCCGGCGCGGGTTTCGGGGTGGGTGCGGATCAGGATGCGGGCACCGGGGTTTTCGATCTGGGCGAAGGCCAGCATCTCGCGGAACTGGGCCTCTCCGCCACCCGTGGCCGTGACCGAGGCGTCACCCGCCGTTTGATCCACCACCACCACATAGCCGGGATCGGGCGCGGGCAGGGCGGGGTCAAACCCGGTATATTTGGTCAGGTGCAACTCGTGCAGGCGGGCGCTGGCGTCGCGGGCGCGGTTCAGCAGCGCGGTATCGTCCAGCGGGTGTGTGGCCAGCAGATTTTCCAGATCGCTGGGCGTGGTGGGGTCAAAATGAACGCCGTTCGTGTCCAACATCAGGCCCAGCGGCGGACCGCCGCCGGCGCGGCCCGGCAGGATCGAGCGCAAAAACGCATCCTCGACCCGCAGGATCGGCGCACCGGTGCGCGCCGCCACGGCCTGACCGCGCGGGGCAGTGGGCGATTGGCCCCAGACGCCCACCATGTCGCCCGCGCCCGGTTTGCCCAGCGTCACGCGATAACCCGACAGCGCCAGGATACGCCGGATACGCGATTGCGTCAGGAACCCGCCATTATAGACGAAAAGACGCCGGAGCCTTTCAGCCCCGGCGTTCAGGTTGTCAGGGGCGGCCTCGTTCGCCACGTGCCGCGCCCTGTCTTTACTGTGCCAGCGAGTTCAGCGCGTCGGCTGAGGCGGCGGTGCCAGTGATGGCCGACAGGGTTTTCTGCCATTGCACGAACGGCGCTTCGGTCACGTAAACCGTGTCATCGTCGCGGACGGCAAAGTCGCGGGCCATGAACATGCCGTTGGGTTCGGTCAGGTTCAGCACATAGATCATACGCTGGTCCCCAATCAGGTCGTCGCGGCCCAGTACCACATTGGCGATCTCGGCCGGTTCGTTGCGCAGAACAAAGACGCCGGTGGGGTCGGCGAGGTTCGAATTCAGGCCGCCAACCTGTGCGATGGCCTCGATGGCGGACAGGGACTGTGTGTCAAACCGCACGCGGCTTTGACCTCCGGTGGCCCCCAACGCGGTGAAGGCGCGGGTGTCTTCCTCGACCAAAATCTTGTCACCGCCGCGCAGGGCGATATCGAGCTGCGGGTTCTCGAACAGGTCCTGGAACCAGATCTTGCCGCTGTGGGTGCCGCGCTGCACGGTGATCTGGGCGATCTCGGGCGGGATGGTGATGCCGCCAGCCGAGGCGATCATGGCCGACAACGTGCGGGTGGGCCGTTCGATGGCAAAGACACCCTGGCCGCCAACCCCGCCGATGATCGACACGGTCGAGCCGTCGCCGGCCACCCGGCGCACCACAACCTGCGGGTCGGGCGTCTGGGCGTCCAGTTTCTCGGTGATGATCTGGCGCAGGCGTTCAGGCGTGTTCCCGGCGGCGCGGATGCGACCGGCGTAGGGAATGAAGATAAAGCCCGAGCCGTCCACCTGAACCTCGTCCAGGGTAGAGACATTGATGCCTTGACCGGCCAGCAGGCCGTCATCGACGTTTTCGTAAACCGTCAGGCCCAGCGTGTCGCCGGGGCGGATCGTGTCGGACCCGATCACGCCGGCATTCTTGAACGCGTCGGAAAAGCCCAGCGCAGGTACAATCGACGTGGCCCGAGTGACACGGTCATTGACCGAAACCACGAAGGCGTCGCCTTGTTTCTGGACCGATCCGGCAAAGATTTCGCGTTTGTTGGGGCCCGATCGCGGCAGGCCACAGGCCGCCACGGTGGATACCAGTGCCAGCAGGGCAATGGCCCTGGCACTGCGGGATGCCTTGATTTTCACTGCTCGGGCTCCTCGTTTCTTGGTCTGCCTCGGGTGTGTTTTTTATAATTTGTACTGATTCTACATAAATTTGGGGGCCAAAGCTAGAGTCTGTTTTGGCCGCGGGCGTGGTTATGCGTCAGTGCACCACTTGCAGCGCTTGCCGGGGGGCGGCATGGCCGAGGCGCAGCATGTCGTAGGGGTCGTCGGGGGACAGCATCAGGTCGACCACCTGACGCAAAAGATAGCGGCGACCGCGCGACGAATAAAACCCGCCGGGGATCTGCGAGGTTTCCAGAAGGTAGCGGCGATAATCGCGATAGGCGCGGGCATCGGGGCGCTTGGGGCGGGTAAAGAACTCGGGCAGGGCCTGGGTCGAGACAAATTCAGGTTTGGCGAAGACCGCGTCGCCGAACACTTTCAGCGGCAGCCCGCGCCACAGCACCTGTTGCGCCGCGGTGGAGTTCACCGTGATTGCCGACCGTGCATGGTCCAACAACGCCGCCAATTTACCACCGGGCACGTAATGCACGCGGTTTGCCACGCCCAGCTTGCGCGCCAGCCGGCGGATTTCACGACGCAGGGGCGCGCGGCCATCTTCCAGCGGATGGGCTTTGAACACCATGTGGTGGTGTTTCGGGGCACCTTTGGCAAAGCCTTCGATACACACCTGCAGGAACTCGGTCATCGACGAAAACGGGCTGTGTGTCTGAAAGCTGGCATCGTGTTCCAGCTGCAGCAGCACGAGGTGATATGGAAAACCGCCATAGCGCACGCGCATGGTTGATTGCGCCCGGTCCAGCGCGCGGAAGGGCATCGAGACCAGACGTTTGAGGTAGAGTTGGAACTCTTGCGATACGCTCAGATCGCGATGCGGCCTGAACCCGTCATAGGTGCCGTTTCTGAACATCACCTGGAAGTGATAAAGGGCACCGTAGAAAATGTGATGGCGCATGTCGCCCCAGCGCGCCGGGGCGGGGGCCGGATCGGCATCAACCCCGTCCAGATCGGACTGCATGTCGGCGACATCCACCTGCATCAGGCGGGAATGGCCGTTGGATCCGTTGCGTTCGTAGGTCACCCAATAGGGGCGCAGGTAGCCTTCTTCGAAGACATGGATTTGCAGGCCGGCCCATTTGGCAACTTCAATGGCCTGTGCGTGCATGGGGCGCGTGTCGCCATAAAGCACCAGATCGGTAATGCCCTGCGCTTCGACCAGTTTTGCAACGTATTGGCGCCAGTTCTCGGGGCTGTCGGTAAAGGCGTGATAGGCGCCGCTGCGGGTCCAGAACATCTGATCGCCGCGGTTGAAACCCACACGGCAGACCTTGTGCCCGGCAGTGGTCAGCATCGCCGCAAGGCGGGCAAAGAACGGCCCGTGCGGCCCCTGAAGAAACAGGAAATGCCGCGACTGATCGCGTTCCCCCGTCACTGTGCGCACCCGCCGTTTGTCATACCCGACCCAATCCATAAATCCGATGTGCCCGCATCGGGGCACAAAGTCATTAAAAAAGCTCTGTGCCCTGCAAAAGCGGCTGATTTTGGGCGGAGGCGTGGCAGGCGCGCGGATATTGCGTCTTGTTCTGGCGACCTGCGCGGACTAACTGAGGGGTAACACCGAAAGGAGCGCGCCTATGTTCACTGGCATCATCACCGATATCGGCACCGTCCGGCAGGTCACGCAGCGCGGCGATCTGATGGCGCGGATCGGCACCAGCTATGACCCCGAGGGGATCGATCTGGGTGCCTCGATTGCCTGTGATGGTGTGTGTCTGACCGTGATTTCGCGCGGAACGGACGAGGTTGGCAATTGGTTCGATGTGGAGATCTCGGCCGAGACAGTGTCGAAGACTAATATTGGTGGCGCAAACCTTTGGGCGCCGGGGCGGCAGTTGAACCTTGAACGGGCATTGAAGGTTGGCGACGAACTGGGCGGGCATATCGTGTCGGGCCATGTGGATGGTCTGGCCGAGCTGATCGCGATGGAAGACGAGGGCGACAGCACGCGCATGACCTTCCGTGCACCCGATGAACTGGCCCGTTTTATTGCGCCCAAAGGCTCGGTCACGCTGAACGGCACATCGCTGACGGTGAACGAGGTCGACGGTGCGACCTTCGGCATCAATGTCATCCCGCATACCAAGGCGGTCACGACATGGGGTGGGGTTGCCGTGGGCGACTCGATCAACCTGGAGATTGACACAATGGCCCGCTATGTGGCGCGCCTGACCGAATGGCAGGCCGCATGAGCCGCGCAGTGATTGGCCACAATAACGGCCCCACGATGGAGGCCGGCACCAGCTGGCGCAGACATTGCTGGGGCAAGGCGCGGCGCGACTTGTTGCCCAGCCTGCCGATTGAGGTTGTGCGTGGCAGGGTGCGGCGCGCGGCCGAGATCGGGCTGAACTATCGTACCTATGCGACCGTGCGTGCGACAACGGGCACCGATATCGTGGCATTTCTGTTTTCTTCCAACGCCTTGCGCCTGTTTCGGGCTGATCAGACGATGGAGGCAGCGCGGGCCGACAAGCTGCGCGATCTGGTCAAAGTTGCCCGGTTAGGCGCGGCGCAACCACCGCTGCGTGGCCGGGATCTGAGCGCGATGGGCGACCTGATTGACCTGGCCGCCGACGCGCCGCGTTTCACCGACAGCGCCGCAATCACGCGCGACAAGCTGCGCGCATTGCTGGCGCAGGGTGGGGTCACGCCGAAATCGGTTCTGGTGGTGGGCGAGACCAGCGACGAGCGCACCTGGTCCCTGCATGGCCGCATGGCCGGGCACCTGACCGGCGCGCAATATTTCACGGATCAGTAACGCAAGGACACTAGGCCGCGTATATGGTATTGCCCTCTGGCCATCCGCTGGCCCTTGGGATAATGCAGCGCCGTTGAACGGAGACTTTGATGTCAGACACAATGGAACCCAATTACGGCGACGCCATCTCGTCGACGGAAGAGATCATCGAAGATGCGCGCAACGGGCGCATGTTCATCCTGATCGACCACGAGAACCGCGAGAACGAGGGCGATCTGGTGATCCCCGCGCAGATGGCGACGCCCGATGCGATCAACTTCATGGCCACCTATGGGCGCGGTCTGATCTGCCTGTCGCTGACCGGTGACCGGATCGATGCGCTGGACCTGCCGCTGATGTCGTCGCAGAACTCGTCGCGGCACGAAACTGCGTTCACCATTTCGATCGAGGCGCGCGAAGGCGTGACCACCGGGATCTCGGCCGCTGATCGCGCGCGGACGGTTTCAGTGGCAATCGATCCCACCAAGACCGGCGCCGATATCGCCACGCCGGGCCATGTCTTCCCGCTGCGCGCGCGCAAGGGCGGGGTTCTGGTGCGGGCCGGCCATACCGAGGCCGCGGTGGATGTCAGCCGCCTTGCCGGGCTGAACCCGTCTGGTGTGATCTGCGAGATCATGAACGAAGATGGCAGCATGGCACGGCTGCCTGACCTGGTGGCCTTTGCCCAGAAACACAATCTGAAGATCGGCACGATCAGCGACCTGATCGCCTATCGCCGCCGCCACGACAATCTTGTGCGCGAAAGCTCGGTCCGGTCGATCCGGTCGGAATTTGGCGGCGACTGGATGATGCGTATCTTCACCGACGAGACCCATGGCAGCGAGCATATCGTTCTGACCAAGGGCGACGTTTCATCGCCCGAACCGGTTATGGTGCGCATGCACACGCTGCACCCGATGCTGGACGTGGTGGGCACAGGCCCGATGGGCCGTGCCGACGAATTCCGCGACGCCATGAAGCTGGTCGAGGCCGAGGGCCGCGGCGTTGTGGTCTTGCTGCGCGATGTCGAAATGAAATTGCAGTTGGACGACTCGGTGTCGCCCGTGACGCTGCGCCAATACGGTTTGGGAGCACAGATCCTGTCGGCTCTTGGGTTGAGCGAACTGGTTCTGCTGACCAACTCGCCGCGTCCCAAGGTCGTGGGGCTTGAGGCTTACGGTCTGTCGATCGTCTCTACCAAACGCATTTCAGGGGAATAAACCATGGCCGGTTCCGAAAGCCACTATATCCTGCCGCTGCCCAGCTTTGACAAACCGGTCAAGGTGCTGATCGTGGTGTCGCCTTATTACAAGGACATCGCCGACAATATGGTCGCGGGCGCCAAGGCCTCGCTTGACGCGGCAGGCGCCACGTACGAGCTGATCGAGGTGCCCGGCGCGCTGGAGATCCCGGTGGCCATCGGGCAGGCGCACCGGTTGTCGAACTTTGACGGCTACGTGGCGCTGGGTTGCGTGATCCGCGGCGAGACCACGCATTACGATACGGTTTGCAATGACAGCTCGCGCGGGCTGACGCTGCTGGGGTTGCAGGGCGCGTGCCTGGGCAATGGCATCCTGACCGTGGAAAACCGCGAGCAGGCCGTTGTGCGAGCGGACCCGGACCAGCAGAACAAGGGCGGCGGCGCAGCCGAGGCCGCGCTGCACCTGATCGCGTTGCAACGCAAATGGGGCAAACCCGACAGCGGCGTGGGTTTCCGCCCCACGGGCAGCTTTCAGGTTGCAGGCGAAGGAACCGACCACGCATGACCAAGGCCCCCAATAAACGCCAGATGAAATCGGCCGCGCGTCTTTACGCCGTGCAGGCACTGTTTCAGATGGAGCATTCGGCCCTGAACCTTGACCAAGTGCGCAAAGAGTTCACCGACCACCGGTTCGGCATGGAACTGGCCGGGGATGAACTGGCTGAAGGTGACGCGATCCTGTTTGCGGACGTTCTGGAAGGCGCGGTGACCAACCAGGCGCAGATCGACCAGATGACCGACCGGGCGCTGGCGGCCAACTGGCCCATCGACCGGATCGACCCCACCCTGCGCGCGCTGTTCCGCGCCGCCGGGGCGGAACTGGTGGGCAAGGACACGCCCCCCAAGGTGGCAATCACCGAATATGTCGACGTCGCCCGCGCCTTTTTCCCCGAAGGCCGCGAGCCGAAATTCGTGAACGCGGTTCTTGATCACATGGCCCGCGAAGCGCGGCCTGAGGCGTTTTAAGCGCCGATCCATACACAAACGCATATCCCATCGCCGGTTTTCGAGAATTCCGGCGGGGGCCGCATGCGCATAGACATGAGCTCAAGAAGAAACGGAGCCATTGATATGCAAAACACGCTGATTTCCCTGATGGATATTGACCCGCGCCACGCCTCCCGCCTAAGCGGTTTGGCTGACCTGATGACCGTTTTGGGTGGGCGGTTGGCCCAAGTTGTGACCCGCCACAGCGTGCGGGCGCGCGCTTAGGTTTTGAAACCGCCCAGGTATTCGGCCAGCAGGTCAAATACAACCCGGATGCGGCGGCTTGTGTGCAGCTCGCGATGGGTGGTCAGCCAGACGGGAAACTCGATCGGATCTGCGTCGGGCAGCACTCTTTGCATCTCGGGCGCGGCATCGCCCACCACATCGGCCATCACCGCAAGGCCCAGACCGGCCCGCGCCATGGCCCACGCGGCATTGCCGTTTTTTGAGCCCATGGGAAAATTCGCGGCGCTTAGGGGCACACCAATGTTGGCCAGGAATTCCAACGTCCGGTTTAAGTCGCCGAACAGCACAAATTCGTGGTTCACAAGGTCTGCGAGTGTCTTGGGCGTGCCTTTGCGCGCAAGGTATGCGGGCGCGGCATAGAAATTTGCCCTCTGGTTGCCGATCAGCCGTGCCATCAGGTCGGACTGTTCCGGGCGCACGTGGCGTATGGCAATGTCGGCCTCGCGGCGCTGAAGGTCGCTGATCTCGTTCTCGGCCACCACGTCAACCTGCAGATCGGGCGCGATGCCGCGCAATTGCAGCAGGAACCTGGGCAAAAGGTCGGCGGCAAATACGTCCGAGCAGGTGATCCTTACCGTACCGTCAATGGCCTGGCTGCGCCCCTCGGCCATCAGGGATACGCGGGTTGCGGCCTCGGCCATCTCGCGCACATGGGTCAGCAGATCACGGCCAGCCGGTGTCAGCTCCAGCTTTTTGCCGATCCGTTCAAACAGGACGACGCCCAGCTCATCCTCCAGCGCGGCCACCTGCCGGCCCAGCGTCGGTTGGGTCTGCTTCAGGGCGCGCGCGGCGGCCGAGAGCGAGCCCTCTTCGGCGGTGGCCAGAAAGGCGCGGACCTGATTCCAGTCAAAGGCGATGGCGTCCCAGTTCATGCATTCCTGTATATAGGTTGCAGAGATTTCGGCAATTTTGTTGGCAGGGCGGCGGGGCTATCTTGGTTGCAAAGGAGACATCTTATGCATGAAAACGCCGCTTTCTGGGACAAGATCGCAGATAAATACGCCGCGCGCCCCATCGCCGACATGGACGCGTATGAATATACGCTGAACCGCACGCGCAGCTATCTGGGCGCCGATGACCACGTGCTGGAGCTGGGCGCGGGCACCGGGGGCACTGCGCGCCTTTTGGCACCGGGTGTGGGGCAGTATACCGCCACCGACCTGTCGCCGGCGATGGTTGCCATCGGCCAGCGCAAGGCAGCCGAGGAGGGGATCGACAACCTGACCTCGCGCGCGGGTACTGTTGAAGAGGCCCTGGCCGATGAAACCCCGCTGGACGCGGTCCTGGGTTTCAACATCCTGCACCTGTTGCCCGATCAGGCGGCGGTGGCGCGGCTGGCGCATAAACGCCTGAGGTCCGGCGGCTATTACATCACCAAAACCCCGTCACAGCCCGACGGGCAGGCAGTGGCGTTCTGGCTGATGATGAATGTCGCGGTGCCGGTGATGCGCCTGCTGGGCCGCGCGCCTTACGTGAACCTGCCCAAGATCACCGAACTGGAGGCCGGGATCACCGCCGCAGGGTTCGAGATCATCGAGACCGGCAATTACCCGGCCAAGGCGCCGCCGGCGCGCTATATCGTGGCACGGAAACTGTAGGTAAGCGGCGGGACCACCAACAACCGTTGAGGCGTTTAATTCCCGAGGACCTGTATATACAGGTGGGCGCCAGGTAAACGGACCAGGATCCGAACAGAGCCAGCTCCCTCGGAATTGCTTAAGGCCACCGGAATTTTGCCACAGAAACGCGAAGGGCAGAACCCGCCACCGACCCACATAAGGGCCGATGGCGGGCAGGGCAAGGGGGTCAGCGGGTTTCCGGCATCGGGGTTTCGCCGGACAGATGCGCGCGCAGGCTGGTTTCAAAATATTTCTGCCAGCCGCGGGTGCAGACATCGTGGCAGGCCAGATCGGCGTTCAGGCCCTGATGGGTCAGGGTGATGCGGCTGCCGCCGGGTTCGGGGCGGATATGCCAGATCAGGCTGGTGCCGGCCCATTCGGTGGCGTCGTCCACATCCTCGATCAGCATATTGGCGTCGCGGCAATGCCAGTGGTACCCGCCATCATCGTCGCCGGCGAAGTCAAAACTGACATGGCTGCCGCCGAAATGCACGGTGACGCCATTATCGGACCGGTCCACGCGTTTTGACCACCAGATATCCATCTCGTCAAAAATTGCCACCTTTGCCGTCTCGGGCGTGGCGGGCACGGTGATGGTTGCCGAGTAATCGCCTGTGGCGTCGGCCTCGGCCAGCACGTGCAGATTGCCCAGAAAGGCGTGCCAGCCTTTGTCCAGCGCCAGCACAAGGCCAAAGGCCTCGGCGGTTTCGGGCAGCCCGGCATGGGCCATCGTCAGCCGCGTGCCGCCCGGCGCGTCGGCCAGATGCCATTCGACGGTGGACATTGCGCCCTCCATCGGGCCAACGGTGAAATCCCATTTCATGTATTCGGGCGCGCGCATCTCGATCACCTTGCCCCAGCACATGCGATCACCGTCGCGGCCGTTGCGCAGGGTGTAATCCTGCCCCTCGGCCAGGGGGGCGTCGGCGGGGTGGAACCAGCGCTCCATCTTGGCGGGGTCGGTCAGGTATTGCCAGACCACCATGCGCGTGGCGGGCAGGAATACGGATTTGCTGATGGTTGTGTCAGTCATCGGGGGCCTCATAGGTTTCAATGGCAGATTTCAGGGCGGCCAGGCGGTCGTCCCAGAAGATGTCGAATGTGGTCAGCCAGTCGATCACCGGCTTCATCCCGTCGCGGCGCAGCCGGTTGACGCGTTCGCGCCCCTGCGGCTGCACCTCGATCAGCCCGCCATCGGACAGTACGGTCAGGTGCTTTTTGACGGCGGCGCGGGTCATGGTGAATTGCTCGGCCACCTGCGCGATGGTCATGTCCTGCGCGCTGAGCAGATGCAGGATCTCGCGCCGGGTTGGGTCGGCCAGGGCGCGAAAGGTGGCTTGGGTATGTGGGGGCATGGGGCCTCCTGTTGTGATACCATTTGGTGTTATATTGATGCGATACCTTTTGGTATCACGTCAAGTCCGATCTTTTGCTTGCCTTTTGTTCATGAATTGTTCACGCTGGCGCGCATGAGCGATCAAATGCAACCCGGGCAACTTTTGGCGCGTGGCGTGTGCCGCCACATGCGCGCCTATGACTTTGTTACTGTTGAAGAACTTGTACCAACGCGCGGGTTGCGAGTGGATGTGATGGCCTTGGGCCCCAAGGGCGAGATCTGGGTGATCGAGTGCAAATCCAGCCGCGCCGATTTTATGTCTGACAGCAAGTGGCAGGGCTATCTGGAATGGTGCGACCGGTTCTTCTGGGCGGTGGATGAGGCGTTTCCGACCGAGCTTTTGCCCGACGATACCGGGCTGATTCTGGCCGATGCCTATGATGCCGAGATCATCCGCATGGGGCCCGAGGACAAACTGCCGGCGGCACGGCGCAAGGTGATGATGCAAAAGTTCAGCCGCCACGCGGCGCTGCGGCTACAGGCGTTTCGCGACCCCAAACCGGGCGCCTTGTGGGTGGACGAATCCCCATAATTGGCTATGGCTGCGGCCATGCAACGCGTGATGATCATCGGCCAGCCCGGATCGGGCAAGTCCACCCTGGCGCGGGCGCTGGGGCAGGCGGCGCGGCTGCCGGTGATCCATATCGATCACATCCACTGGAAACCCGGTTGGCAAGAACGCGCGCGGGCCGAGAAAACCGCGATGTGCCTTGAGGCACAGGCCCGGCCCGAATGGGTGTTCGAGGGCGGCCATTCCACCACATGGGCCGATCGCGCCGCGCGCGCGGATACGGTGATCTGGCTGGACCTGCCGCTGTGGCTGCGTGGCTGGCGAGTGCTGAAACGCACGTTGCGGTATTACGGGCGGACGCGGCCCGATTTGCCTGAAAATTGCCCCGAGCAGTTTTCGTGGGAGTTTTACCGGTTTATCTGGACCACCCGCCAGTCATGGCAGGTGAAGGCGCAGGCATTGGTTGACGGGCTGGGCCCCGACAAAACCGTCTATCACCTGCAATCGCCGCGGCAGGTGCGGGCCTTTATGGCCAATATGCGCACCGCACTGGCCCAGGGGAATCTGGGCCGGCCGCATCGCTGAACTACTTCTTGTCCTTTGCCATCGCGCGGGCACGGTTGGCTGCGGCCTTGATCTCTTCGGCGATCTCTTCGGCCTCGTCGGGGTCAAAGTCCAGCGGCAGGTCGATGCCGTTGCCTTCGACATAGATGCGCACCATGCCCAGCGTGGTTGGGCCGATTTGCAGATTTGCGGCGATTTCGCTTTCGCTGTTGATGCCCATGGGGTGCCTCCGGTTTGACTGGCGTTGAGGTATCGTGGCGTGCTGAGAGGGGCAAGGGGAGAATCACTTGACAAAGTCAAGTAATTTGCCTCAGATACCGGCATGGACAACATTGACACAATCCGCGCCTTTAACCGTTTCTATACCGCACGACTGGGCGTTCTTGACCGGGCCTATCTGGACAGCGGGCACAGCCTGGGAGAGGTGCGCGTGGTGTTCGAGCTGGCGCGGGAGCCCGGCCTGACGGCGCGCGATCTGGTGGCGCAGCTGCAGGTGGACGAGGGGCAGCTGAGCCGCAGCCTGAAGGCGATGGAGCGCAACGGTTTGATCATCCGCAAACGCAGCGAGGCCGACGCGCGGCGGGTAGAATTGTATCTTAGCCCGGCTGGTGAAGAGCTGAACGCCATGTGTGTTCAACGCTCGCGCGCGGGTATCGCGGCGATGTTTGCGCAGGCCGGCCCGGGGGCTGTGACGCAGGTGGCCGAGGCATTGGACGGGGTGCAGCAGGTGCTGGGCGGTAGGCCCGAGCCCGTGCAATTTCGCGACCTTGCCCCCGGCGACGCGGGCTGGGTTCTGCAACGTCATGCGGAACACTATTGTGGGAACGAAGGGTTCGACGACAGCTTTGAAACTTTGGTGGCCGGGATCATCCAAGATTATCTGCGCGACCGTGACCCGGCGGTGGAGCGGGCCTGGATCGCCCACCGCAATGATCAGCGGCTGGGCTGTATTTTCTGCGTCAGGGGACCGGAAGCCAAGCAAGCCAAGCTGCGCATGTTCATGGTAGAGCCCGCGGCACGCGGGCAGCGTCTGGGCCTGCAATTGTTGAACCTTTGTGTCGACTGGGCGCGGGACAAAGGGTTCGAAACCATGGTGCTTTGGACCCATGAAAGCCACCGCGCGGCCTGTGCCTTATACGCGCAAAACGGGTTCGTTTTGATGTCTTCAGAACCGGTGCGCAGCTTTGGTTTGGACCTTGTCGAACAGAGCTGGATGAAAACTCTTTAGGCGTCATTTTAGTGACATCTGGCCCTTGCATTTGCTGCGCGTCGAGAGTAAATCGCTTCGGCGTGCCGCCTTAGCTCAGTTGGTTAGAGCGCCTGATTGTGGATCAGGAGGTCCCCCGTTCGAGCCGGGGAGGTGGTACCATCCCCCCCAGACACATTGATTTCACAGAACGGCGACGCGCAGAAGTTCGCCCAGCAGAACGAACAGGGCCGTGATCGGAAACGGGGCGGCAAGCGGGCGATGGCGTTTGAACATGTCTGTCTCCTCGTAAATTCGTGTGTGAATGGTGTGATCTCGATTTGTTGATCTCAATATATCGCAAAAATGGGTGAAATCACCAAAAAACGGCCCATTTATTCATTCACCCTGAGCATAATACCTATGCTGCGGGCCCGGCGAACCGGACCCGCGGGGGGATGTCAGTGGTCGATCCGGGCCAGGAAATCCAGCATCTCGGCGGCGATCACAGCGCCCTTGTCTTCCAAAGCGAAATGGCCGGTATCCAGCAGGTGGAACTCGACATCGGTGAGGTCTTCTTTGTAGGGGTGCGCGCCTTCTGCCGGGAAGATCGGGTCATTTGCCCCCCAAACCACCAATGCCGGCGGCTGGTGCTCGCGCAGCAGCTCTTGCCATTGCGGGTAACGCTGGGGGTTGGTGCGGTAGTCGTAGAACAGCTCCAACTGCACCTCCTGATTGCCCGGACGGTCCAGCAGGTACTGGATGTGCCAGTAGTTGTCGGGGCTGATGACCGAGGGGTCGGCCACGCCGGTCACGTATTGCCACTTGGTGCCGTCGATGGTCAGGAACGGGCGCAGCGCGTCGGCATTGGCCGCGCTGGGATCGGCCCAATAGGCGCGCAGTGGATCCCAGAATTCGCGCAGGCCTTCCTCGTACGCGTTGCCGTTCTGGATGATGAAACCGGTCACGCGTTCGGGGTTGTTGGCGAACAGGCGATAGCCAACTGGTGCGCCGTAATCCATCACGTAGGCCGCGAATGTGTCGATGCCTTTCTGGTCCAGCAGACCTTCGACATGGGCCGTCAGATTGTCGAACGTATAGTCGAATGCGTCGGCCGGGGGCATGTCCGAGGCGCCATAGCCCACATAGTCGGGTGCGATGACGTGGTAATCGCCGGCCAGCTCGGGGATCAGGTTGCGGAACATATGCGACGAGGTCGGAAAGCCGTGCAGCAGCAGCACGGTGGGGTTGGCGGGGTCGCCGGCCTCGCGATAGGCCACGGTCAGCCCGTTCACCTGCGCGGTTTTCAGCGCCACGTCAAAGGTCGAGATCTGCGCCGCTTGGGCAGCGCCAGACAAGCCGATACCGGCCAGCACCGCCGCGGCGATGCTGTTCGTTAGAAAGTTCATGGTTTGCTCCAGTTTAAGTTAGGACTTCAGTTGGGCCCGCAAAGCCTCGATTTCGGCCTGAAGGGCCGCGATCTGGTTGCGCATTTCTGCATGCACAGGTTCCAGTTCTGACAGGGTAAAGCGTTGCGGAATATGCTGCGGGCAGTTCCAGTCCAGCGCAGCAATCTTGATGACGTAAAGCCGCTCGATGGGTTGCTTGGTGCCCTCCATCCGCAGGGTTTCCGTCAAATCGGGGTGGTCGGCGGGGTCACGGATGTCGACATGTCCCAGCACTTTGAGGCGGCGCTGATTGGGGTAGTCCACAAGGATCAGTGCCACACGGTCATCGCCGGACAGGTTCCCGGTCGAGATATATTGCCGGTTCCCGCGCAGGTCGCCAAAGGCAATGGTCCGGCTGTCGAGCACGCGCAGGAACCCCGGGCGCCCACCGCGAAACTGTACATAGGGCCAGCCGCTGGACGACACGGTTGCCTGAAAGAAACCGTCGCGTTCGTGAATAAACTGTGCCTCTTGCGGGCCAATTTCGTCGCCGCCCTGATATTCGGGGCCACGATACTTGGCATAGGCGGCGGCAGAGCCGTTTTTCTCTTGCAACGCAACAACTTCGGGTGTGAAGGCAATGTCGTGATAGGCCAGCGGCATGGGGGTTCTCCGCGCTTACAGGTTGAGGTCGGACAGACCGGGGTGGTCATCCGGACGACGGCCTTGCGGCCAGTGAAACAGGCGGTCTTCGGGCTGTATCGGCAGATCGTTGATCGAGGCGAACCGGCGCGCCATACGGCCATCGGTATCGAACTCCCAGTTCTCGTTGCCATAGCTGCGCGTCCAGTTGCCTTCGGCATCGCGCCATTCATAGGCAAAGCGCACGGCGATGCGGTTTTCGGTAAAGGCCCAAAGCTCTTTGATCAGGCGATACTCATGCTCGCGCTGCCATTTGCGGGTCAGGAAAGCGTGGATTTCCGCATGACCGCGGGGAAACTCGGCCCGGTTCCGCCAGATGCTGTCGTCGCTATAGGCGGGCGTCACGATATCAGGGTTACGGGTGTTCCACGCATCTTCGGCGGCGCGCACCTTTTGTGCGGCGGTTTCAGCGGTGAAGGGGGGCAGGGGTGGACGGGACATGGCAGTTCCTAAGTTTACCGATCAGTTCTTTTTGATAGTTTGTAAATGTACTGATCGGTAATCTTTTTCAACTATTTTCGCTCAAATCTTTTTGATAGACCTCATCTTGTTATGTGATCGGGATGGTAACTATCTGATCAGCGGTCTGTTTTGCGGCGGTGCTTGCTGTTATGATTATTGACAGACCTGTAAGGAAAGGATGGGGCATGCGCCCAAGCAGACGGGACGAGTTGGTACGCAAGGCGTTCCACGTGTTTTACCGGCACGGGTTTCATGCCACGGGCATGGACACGCTTGTGCGTGAGACCGGCATCTCGAAAACCACGATGTACAATTACTTCAGCACCAAGGACGAACTGATCCTTGCGGTGCTGCGCCTGCGTGATGAAGAGTTCCGCAACCGCTTTACCCGCCGTATGCAACAATTGGCGAATACCCCGGCGGGGCAGATGCTGGCGCTGTTTGACGTGCTGGACGAGTGGTTTCACGAAGAAGGGTTCTGTGGCTGCCTGTTCATCAAGGCGGGAGCCGAGTTTCAGGATCACTCTGACCCGATCCACGTTCAGGCGGCCGAGCATAAACGCGTGTTGCAAGAGCAGTTCACCGCCATGGCCCGCGAGGCCGGCGCGCGCGATCCCCGCGATCTGGCCAGCAAGCTGATGGTGCTGAAGGAAGGCGCGATTGTGCTGGCGGTTTTGGGCAACAAGGACGAGGCGATCCGCAATGCCAAGGGCGCTGCGCAATTGCTGATCGAAACGGCCACTGGCCAACAGGTGGAGGCCGCCTGATGCTGGACGCCGGCATGCGCAAACTGATCGATCCGCCCCTCAACGCGCTGGGGCGGGGCATCGCGCAAAGTGGTGTGACGGCCAATCAGGTAACGTTGGCGGGGCTGGTTCTGGGCCTGATCAGCGCCGGCATGATCGCGTGGGGCCATTTTGCATGGGCGCTGATCCCCCTGTTGGCCAGCCGCCTGCTGGACGGGCTGGACGGCGCGGTGGCGCGGGCCACGCAAAAGACCGATTTCGGCGGTTTTCTGGATATCGTCTGCGATTTCATTTTTTACGGCGCGGTGCCGATGGCCTTTGTCTGGGCCGATCCCGGTGCAAACGGCGCGGCGGGGGCCTTTCTGTTGGCCAGTTTCTATGCCAATGGCGCCAGTTTCCTGGGTTTTGCCATCCTGGCGGAAAAACGCCAGATGGACACGCGCGCCCGGGGCGTCAAATCGCTCTATTTCACCGGGGGTATCCTGGAAGGCACTGAAACCATCGCGTTTTTCGTGGCCTTATGCCTGTGGCCGGGTTGGTTCGCGGCGATGGCGTGGGTCTTTGGCGCCTTGTGCTTCGTGACCGCGGTCAGCCGCATGGTGCTGGCGGCAAAACTGTTCACCGGTCACTCGGACTGAACCGCGACCTCTTGGATCAATGCGCCCGTGCGGGCCGAATAGATCAGGATGCGGTTGTCGCCGGTCACCACGGCCCACCAGCCCTCGCCCTTGGTCAGCGCCTGCACGGTTGCGCCTTCGGGCAGGGTGATCGCATCGGGCAGGGCAAAATCATCCGACGCACGGAAGCGGATGACAATCAGCGTCAGCAGCAATATAAGCCCGCCAATCATCACCGCGGTCAGCACGGTCACCAACCCGCGCAAGAACCGCAGGTTGGGCGGCAATTCGCCCATCTCATCCGGAGACTTGTCCATGTCCGACATCCGCCGCCTTTCCGTGACCATCGGGCCTAACCCGCCCGCACGTCTTGATAAGGCAATGGCGCGCGATGTGCCAGACAGTGCGGGGCTGTCGCGGTCGCGTTTGGCGAAACTGATCGACGCGGGTGGCGTGACGCTGAACGGCGCGCCGGTGGATGGGCCGCGCATGAAGGTGGCCGAGGGTGACGTTCTGGAGCTGCAATTTGCCGAGGCCTCCGAGGTTGAAGCGCGGCCCGAGGACATCGCGCTGGATGTGGTGTTCGAGGATGACGCGCTGATCGTGGTCAATAAACCGGTGGGCATGGTCGTGCATCCCGCGCCGGGTACACCTTCGGGCACGTTGGTGAACGCGCTGCTGCACCATTGCGGCGACAGCCTGTCGGGCATCGGCGGCGAGAAACGCCCCGGCATCGTGCATCGGATCGACAAGGATACCAGCGGGCTGCTGGTGGTGGCCAAGTCGGACAAGGCGCATACCGGGCTGGCGGCGCAGTTCGAAAAGCACACCGTCACGCGGCATTATCATGCTTTGTGTTACGGCGTGCCGGATGCGGGCGATCCGCGGTTGCGGGGCGTGCGCGGGGCCAGTTTCGAGGCCGGTAACATCCTGAAAATGACCACGCAGTTGGCGCGCCACAAGACCGACCGGCAGAAACAGGCGGTGGTCTGGTCAAACGGGCGGCATGCGGTGACACGGGCCCGCGTGGTCGAGGATTTCAACGGCGTCGCGGCGCATCTGGAGTGCTGGCTGGAAACCGGCCGCACGCATCAGATCCGGGTGCACATGGCCTATGCCGGGTTCGGTCTGATCGGCGATCAGACCTATGGCGGGCGACGCAAATTGCCGGCTAAGTCGATCACGCCCGAGGCCGCCGATGCCGTTTCGGCCTTTCCCCGGCAAGCCCTGCACGCGGCCAGTTTGGGGTTTGTTCACCCGGAATCCGGTGCGCAGATGCAATTTTCGGCGGAAATGCCAAAAGACATGTGCGAGCTTGCACAGAAACTCCGCCTTTAGGGCAGTCGTAATCTATTTCTGCAACCCTTACCTTTCATTCTTGAAAGCGGCCCCCATATTGGGGTCAAAGGAATGTGAAGCCGATTTACTTGAACTGATTAGTTTAGTTTTGTAGGCTACACCCAAGTCTAACAGGTTGAGGGACCAAATGAGCTCGTATACCAACCTTCCTGCACCGTCCCCCGAACAGGGGATGAACCGCTATTTGCAGCAAATCCGCAAATTCCCGCTTCTGGAACCGGAAGAGGAATACATGCTGGCCAAACGCTGGACCGATCATCAGGACAGCGAAGCCGCCCACAAAATGGTCACCAGCCACCTGCGTTTGGCCGCCAAGATCGCGATGGGCTATCGCGGTTATGGCCTGCCGCAGGCCGAGGTGATTTCCGAGGCCAATGTGGGCCTGATGCAGGCCGTCAAACGGTTTGACCCGGAAAAAGGGTTCCGCCTGGCGACCTATGCGATGTGGTGGATCCGCGCCTCGATCCAGGAATATATCCTGCGGTCATGGTCTCTGGTGAAACTGGGCACGACATCGGCACAGAAGAAGTTGTTCTTCAACCTGCGCAAGGCCAAAGCCCGTATTGGTGCGCTGGAAGAGGGGGATCTGCGGCCCGAGCACGTGGAAAAGATCGCAAACGATCTGAACGTGTCGAAGGATGAAGTGATCTCGATGAACCGGCGTCTGTCAGGCGGTGATGCTTCGCTGAACGCAACCGTGGGCAGCGATGGCGACACCACCACGCAGTGGCAGGACTGGCTGGAAGACGAGGATGCCAACCAGGCCGAGGCTTATGCCGAAAAGGACGAGTTGGATCACCGTCGCGGTATGCTGGAAGACGCCATGAGCGTTCTGAACGACCGCGAAAAGGACATCCTTATTCAGCGCCGCCTGCAGGATCAGCCGAAAACATTGGAAGATCTGTCCGGGCAGTACGAGGTCAGCCGCGAACGTATCCGCCAGATCGAGGTGCGTGCGTTTGAGAAGCTGCAGAAGAAGATGAAGGAACTGGCCCGCGAAATGGCTTGATCCGCCGCGGCGAATACATTATCAATAATCTTACCGCGCCCGCCCTTTCGGCGGGCGTTTGCTTGCGCTAACGTGACGGTGTTTCACGGCATCAGGGGAGATTTCAATATGCAAAAACCGGTTCGCTGGGGCATTCTGGGTGCCTCGAATTTTGCAAAGGGCGCAACGGGCCCGGCCATTCATGCCGCAAAGGGCGCAAAACTGGTCGCATTGGCCACAAGCTCGGCCGAGAAAGCGGCGGGGTATCAGGCGTTTTGCCCGGATCTGAAAATTCACTCCAGCTATGACAGCCTGCTGTCGGACCCCGACATTGACGCGGTTTACATCCCGCTGCCCAACCATCTGCATGTTGAATGGGCGTTGAAGGCGATGGATGCCGGCAAGCACGTGCTGTGCGAAAAGCCGGTGGCGCTGAAGGCCGAAGAGATCGACCCCCTGATTGCCAAGCGCGACGAGACCGGCCTGCTGGCGACCGAAGCGTATATGATCGTGCATCACCCGCAATGGCAGCGTACCAAGCAATTGGTGGAAGACGGCGCGATCGGTGATCTGGTGCATGTTGACGGCGTGTTCAGCTTTAACAACGCCGAAGACAAAACCAACATCCGCAACCGGCCGGAAACCGGCGGCGGCGCGTTGCCGGATATTGGGGTCTATACCTTTGGTTCGGCCCGTTGGGTCACCGGGCAAGAGCCCGACACCCTGACCGCCGACATCACGTTTGAAAACGACGTGGACGTGATTACCCGCGTGACCGCGCGGTTCCCCAGCTTTAGCTATAATTGCGTGATCTCGATGCGCATGCATCCGCGTCAGGACATGTTCTTTCACGGGACCGAGGGGGTTATTCACCTGAGCGCGCCGTTCAACCCGAACTCGTTTGGTCCGGCGATCCTTCGCTTGCATCAACCCAATCAGTCGATCCGCGAAGAGCGGTTCCCAAGCGCCAACCACTACGTCACGCAGTTCGAAGCCTTTGGTGACTCAGTGCGCAATGGCACGCCATTTGCGTGGACATTTGAGGATGCAAAAGGCACGCAGGCAATGATTGACCGCGCATACGCAGCTGCGCGCTGAAATTAGGGCCAAAAAGGTTGGGCAGGGTCGGGGAATCGCCCTAAGAGGGCGGGAACGCAATCCGACCCGAGCCCGCCAATGCATGATGCCCGCCAACGCCTGACAGGTGTCCTGATTTGTCTCAGCCTGCTGGCGTTGTGCATCGGAGGCATATCGCCTTGGGTTCTTACAAATGGCGTCTTGGGTGTGATGAGCAGCCTGAACGCCAACCTTGCCCCGCTGCATCTGCTGGCTGCATTTCTCTGTGGGCTTTTTCTGGCTGCTTTGGGTGCGTGGCGTTGGGCACGGTTCGTTGTGTTGGCCGCCCTTTTGTTGTCGTCCGCACTGGTCGCGCGGCACTTGGTCAATTCGGCCCCGTTGGCCGCGGACCGCGAGGCCGACCTGAAGGTGCTGTTCTTCAATATTCTGCAAGACAACCAGTATGATGCGCTGGACTTGGCAGCCCAGATCGTTGCGGCTGACGCGGATATCGTTGTGCTGGCCGAAAGTGAGGGCCTGCGCGAAGGGCAAGCGGTCTTGCAAGCCGCCTATCCGCATGTTGCCGTATGCGAAGGGCAATGTGGGTTACGTGTCTACTTTCGCGAGGCCCCCGCGCATGTGAAGCTGCACAAGGCGGCGGCGTTTTACGACAGGAAATTCATCGCTGCAAAGCTTGGCTTTGCCGACGTCACGGTGATTGCTGCGCATATGCTGAAACCGTGGATCGAAGAGCAGGCCGTCAACCAGAAGAGGCACCTTGTTCGTCTGGTCAACAGGACCCAAGGTCCGGTTGTGGTGGTGGGTGACTTCAACGCCGCGCCGTGGGCGGCGTCGCTTGCTGCACTGACATGGGAAACGCAACTGCGCTTGCCCCGGCGGCCTATTGGCAGCTGGCCGGCCAAATGGGGCGATTACGGGGTGCCCATCGACTATGTCCTGACGGGCCGGGAAGCGCAGTTGCTGTCGCTGTCGCCTTTCGGCGAGGGGTTGGGCTCGAACCACCGGGGGTTCGTGGCCGAAATTGTGCTGCCCGAGGGTTAACCCTCGTACAACTCGCTTTCGGCACCCAGATAGCCGTTCCACGCAAACCAATACGCAATATGTCCGGCCACGCGGGGCAGGGTGGCACCGTTGGGGCCAAGCAGCGCGTCTTCGGTCACTTTCCAATTAGCGCCGTTGGTATCGGTGACGTTCTCGGCAGTGCCCGCAAACTCTAGCGCGCCGCGCTCATAAGCGCGCACGGTGCGGGTTTTCTGGTCGCCGATCAGCACCAGCGGCGTGTCCAGCATACCGTCATTGATCACCATGCGCCGTTTGAACGCATCCAGCGGCCAGGCCTTGGCGCCGCCAAACTGCCGCACACCGAAGACATAGTCTTTTTGCCGGTGCTGGCGTTGATCCACCTGCGTTGGGAACATCAGATCGTCCGAGGCGAAATAGTCGGCATAGACCACACCCGAGCCATAGTTTCGATCATGCCCGGTGTTCAGCGACAGTACACGGGTATCGGGATTGTCGGCGCGCCATTGGTCCCATGTGGTGATCACGACGGGGCGTTGCTGCAGCTCGATCCCGCTGTCGACCAGCTTGCCCGAGACCGGTTTGCCGGTGAACTGGTTCCACAGCGAATGGGTGGCGCGGTCGAACATCAGCTTGTTGGAGCGGTAAAGGAACCCAGATGAGCCAAAGATCAGCGGCTCGGCCCGGCCCGGCACCTGCGTTTCAAACAGGATGCCCGAGCCGCACAGCGTGCAATAGGCCAGCGCGACGGGCACGCCGCCGATCACCTCGTTAAACATCTCGTGCCAGCCCATGATGCGCAGCGGATAGGCGCGGGTATCGCCATTGATTGACACGCCAAAGACCAGGTCATCGCCGCGCATATAATCGGCGGCCTCGGCGGTGATCAGGGTGGGATTGTCGAGCGAGGGGATGCCATCTTTGCGCACGCCGCCCCAGGTGATCTCTTCCAGGCGGATCTTCATGCGGTCGGGGTTCAAGTGGCGCGGTTTCAGGAAGACGTCGAAATTGGGATCGATGCGCAGGAACATGTCGCGTTTGAAATCGATGAAACTGGGGTGGGGGGTGATCTGCGGGTTGGCTTCTTGCCAGAGCATCCATTCAAACCAGCCCGGTTCGGGTTCGGCCCCGGTGATGGACCGCAACGTGGCGTCGATGGCGTCACGCGGGCCGCGCGAAAAGCGCAGGGCCTGGATCAGGCTGGCGGCCATGTCAGGATTGCCGCGTTTCTCGATCGCCAGCAGCGCATCGAAGAAATCCGGTGCGGGGCCTTCGATCAGGGCGCGGTGGGTCTCGGCAAAGTCAAACGCCTGCGCCCGGGCAGGCAGGGCGGTTGCGGCGGCGGTGCTGCCGGCAAGGGCGGCGAAGTGGCGGCGGGTCAGCATGGCGGGTCCTCTGATTGGTTGGGGTCAGCCTGCCAGACGGTGCGATCACAGGCATCCAACAGTTTGGTGAACCCGCGCCCCGGATTGGCCCGTCGCCCACCCACCCGCCCCGCCGGTCCAATCCGGGGCTTTGCACCCGTCTTGGAGGTGGATTTTGCATGTGGCCGGGGCTAGGTTGGCGACAAAGGAGAGCTTGCGATGAATGACGACGATCGGATTGAGGGGCGCCTGCATGGCGAACAGCCCGACGTGCCCAAGGAAGCGATGCTGAACCGGCTGCTTTATATGGTGATCCTGTGGATCATGCTGCAGCTTGCGCAGACGATCCTGGGCGTGGTGACCATTGTGCAATTCATCATCATGGCCGTGTCGGATCGCAAGCCGAACGAGCGGCTGGCCGATTTTGGCACCGACCTTGGCGTCTGGATCGCCAAGGCAGCGCGGTATCAGACCGCGGCCAGCGAGGTGAAACCCTGGCCGTGGACCGAGCTGGACTGAGTTGGGCTGAGGGTCAGCCCTCCATCGCCTCCAGCTCGTCGATAAAGCCTGAGATCATCGACAGGCCCTTGGCCCAGAAATTCGGGTCGGTGGCGTCGAGCCCGAAGGGGGCCAGCAGGTCGGTGTGGTGCTTGGAGCCGCCCGCCCGCAGCATGTCGAAATACTTGGCCTGGAACGCGGCATCGCCTTCCTCGTAGACCGCGTAGAGTGCGTTTACCAGCCCGTCGCCAAACGCATAGGCGTAGACGTAGAAGGGCGAGTGCACGAAATGCGGGATATAGGCCCAGAAGGTCTCGTATCCCGGCATGAACTCGAAGACGGGGCCCAGCGATTCTGCCTGCACGGACATCCACAGCGCGTTGATGTCCTCGGGGGTCAGCTCGCCCTCGGCGCGGGCGGCGTGCAGTTTGCATTCGAAATCGTAAAACGCGATCTGGCGGACCACGGTGTTGATCATATCTTCGACCTTGCCGGCCAGCAGCACCTTGCGTTCGGTGTCGGTTTTGGCGGCATCCAGCAGTTTGCGGAAGGTCAGCATTTCGCCAAACACACTGGCGGTTTCAGCCAGCGTCAGGGGCGTTGACGACAGCAATTCGCCCTGACCGGCGGCCAGCACCTGATGCACGCCATGGCCCAGCTCGTGCGCCAGGGTCATCACATCGCGCGGTTTGCCGAGGTAGTTCAGCATCACATAGGGGTGGACGGTGGTCACGGTGGGATGCGCGAAGGCGCCGGGGGCCTTGCCCGGTTTTACTGCCGCGTCGATCCAGCCCTTGTCAAAGAAGGGTTCGGCGATTTTGGCCATCTCGGGGTCGAACCCCGCATAGGCGTCCATGACCGTTTCGCGCGCCTCGGCCCAGTTGACCAGGCGCGTTTCCTCGATCGGCAGGGGGGCGTTGCGGTCCCAGACCTGCAGGGTGTCGAGACCCATCCACTTGGCCTTGAGCGCGTAATAGCGGTGCGACAGCTGCGGGTAGGCGGCGACCACGGCGTTGCGCAGCGCCTCGACCACCTCGGCCTCGACATGGTTGGACAAGTGGCGGCCGGTCTGCGGCGTGGGCATGTTGCGCCACTGATCCTCGACCCATTTTTCCTTGGCCAGTGTGTTATGAACGCGGGCGAAAAGCTTGATATTGTTGTTGAAAACCCGGGCCAACTCGCGGCTGGCGGCCTCGCGTTTGGCGCGGTCTGGATCGGTCAGCAGGTTCAGCGTGCCCTCGATATTCAGGGTCTCGCCATCAACGGTGAACTCCAGCCCCGCGATGGTTTCATCGAACAGCTTGTTCCATGCGGCCGCCCCCACAACCGATTGATCGTGCAGGAATTTTTCCAGTTCATCCGACAACTGGTGCGGCCGCATGGCGCGCAGGCGGTCAAAGACCGGTTTATAGCGGGCCAGATCGGTGTTTGTGGCAAACAGACCTGCTAGAGCATCGTCGTCTATCCGGTTGATTTCAAGCGAATAAAACACCAGCGGTGTGGTGAATCGGGTGATCGCATCCTGACAGTCCGAGAAGAACTTGGCCCGGTCGCCATCGGTGGTGTTCTGGTAATAGCGCAGGCCAGCGAAAGACATGATGCGGCCGCCGATCACGTCGATCTCTTCATAGCGCTGCACGCAGTCCAGCATCTGCGCGGCATCAAGGCCGGCCAGCTTACCTTCGTAATCGGCGGCGAAGCTGGCGCAGGCTTCCTCGAGCCATTCCATATCGCGGGTCAGTTCCGGCGCGTCCTCGCCGGCATAAAGATCATCGAGGTTCCATTCCGGCAGATCGCCCAGCCCGTCGGCCCCCCCGGTCTGTGCAGCGTCGAAAACGGGGAAAGGCAGGGGCAGCGTCATGGGAAATCCTTGCAGTTAAGCGTTTCCTTCACTTAGTCGGCAGTTGGCGCGGCATTCAAGGGGGCCGTGCCGTTTTGAAGGAAATGGGCGGCAATATCGTCGTAAAACCTGGTGCGGATGGTGGGGATTTCCATCATCAGTTCGTGCTCGGCGCCGTCAATGAGTTCCAGTCGCGCGCTGGGCCAGCTTGCCATGCGGGTTTTGATCGCCTTTGGTTCCACGATCGCTTCGTCCGTCCCAAGATAGGTCAGGCACGGGGTGGCGGGCGCGGGCAGGACCATCAGGTCATGGCACTCCACCAAGGCCCGGCGCAGCCAATGCACTGTTGGGCTGCCCAGCGTCAGATCTGGATGGGACTTGGCCTGCCGGGCCATGTAATCCCACATCTGGCGATCTTTGGTCAGCGTGTTGCCGTCGAATCCGTTGGCCACAACGTAGGTCACGCCGCTGCCGCCGGGCACAAAGCGACTGCCCATACCAAGGGTTTGCAAAACTGCGGCAATTGCCGGGGCAATCGGGGCCAGCAGGCGTGGCAGAAGGATACCCCACATCGGGGCAGAGAACGCCGCGCTGGCGATTCCCGGTTGCGTGTGCAGGGCGCGCAGGCCCAGACACCCACCCAGCGAGTGGCACAGAAGATGCAAGGGCCCGCGCAACCCAAAAGCCGTCATGGCCGAGAGCGCGGCGGTGATATCAAGCTGATAGTCCGCAAACGCCCCGACATGGCCCTTCATCGGGTCATCGGCCAAACGGTCCGCCAGCCCTTGGCCGCGATAGTCCAGCACGGCCACAGAAAAGCCGCGGGCGATCAACTCACCCGCGGCCTGACCGTATTTCTCGATGTATTCTGTGCGGCCGGGGATCAGCAGAACCTGCCCTTTTTCCCCACCCGTCCACATGGCAATGCGCAGGCGGACGCCGTCGGTGGCGGTAATCCAGAACGCTGCGCCGCCCGGGGGCGCCTCGGCGACATCCGCGTAAAACGGCGCAGGTTGCATGGTTAGGACAGAGCCCCGCCCAGTTTCATGGCCAAACCCATGTCGCCATCGACGGTCAGCTTGCCGGTCATGAAGGCGGCGGTTGCGTTCACTTCGCCCGAAAGGATGCCAGCAAAGGTTTCAGCATCGGCCGTCAGGGTCACGTCTGCGTCTTCGTCTGCAGCGCGCGCGCCATTGGCATCCAGCACGATTGCGCCTTCGCCTTCGATCACAAATTTTGCAGTACCGTCTTCAAACCCACCTTCTACTTTTTCGTTCAGGGCGGCCACGGCGGTGGCGACTGTATCGCTCATGCTCTCTCTCCGTTTTGATTGCGGCGGGGCTTGGTTTTCCGCCGCAAAGTATTACACTCATAGGTGTTATGCGCGCTCTTTCACCGTTTCTCAATTGTGTCGTGGCGGCAGGCCTTGTTTTCGGCCTGAGCCAGCCGGTTTTGGCCCAAACCGAAGCTGCAGATGACCTGCTGGCGTTGCTGGCAGAGCCGAATCTGCCGAACTGGGAAAAAGTTGAGCAGCAGATTTACAGCGAATGGGCCAAATCGGGCTCGCCAGCCGCGGATTTGTTGCTGAGACGTGGGCGCGAGGCGCTGGAAGCGGAAGAGTTTGTATTGGCAATCGAACATTTGACGGCGGTGATCGATCACACACCGGATTTTGCCGAGGCGTATAACATGCGGGCCACTGCGTTCTTTCATGTCGGGCAGTACGGGCCGTCGATGTCGGATATACAACAGACGCTGCGTCTGAACCCCAGTCATTTCGGCGCGATGACGGGCTTGGGTGCCATAATGGAGGCAACCGGCGACGATGCGCGCGCCTTGCTGGCCTTTCAGGCTGCTTCGGCTATACATCCCCACGATCCCGACCTAAAAACCGCGATAGAGCGGCTTGAAGCAAAGGTTTCGGGCACCACCCTGTGAAATAGGACGCGATATGCTGCAGCAGGCGAGGACCACGGCGGTTCTCGGGCCGACCAATACCGGCAAGACCCACTATGCAATTGAACGCATGCTGAGCCATCGCAGCGGGGTGATTGGCCTGCCTTTGCGGCTGCTTGCGCGCGAGGTCTATGACCGCGTTGTCGCGCTGCGCGGCCCGCAGGTTGTCGCGTTGGTCACCGGCGAAGAGCGTATCGTTCCCAGCCGGACCCAGTATTGGGTGTGCACGGTCGAGGCGATGCCCACCGATATCGGCGCCGAGTTCTTGGCCATCGACGAGATTCAGCTGTGCGCCGACCCTGACCGGGGCCACGTGTTCACCGACCGTCTGCTGCATGCGCGCGGGTCGATGGAGACGTTGTTTCTGGGCTCGGACGTGATCCGGAATGCCATCGCCGATCTGGTGCCCAAGGTACAATTCATGCGGCGCGACCGGATGTCCGAGCTGACCTATGCGGGGTCGAAAAAGATTAGCCGCATGCCGCCACGGTCGGCCATCGTCGCCTTTTCGGTCGATAATGTTTACGCCATCGCCGAGCTGATCCGCCGTCAGAAAGGTGGTTGCGCGGTGGTGATGGGCGCGCTGAGCCCGCGCACCCGTAACGCGCAGGTGGACCTGTACCAGAACGGCGAGGTTGACTACCTGGTGGCCACCGATGCCATCGGAATGGGGCTGAATCTGGATATCAACCACGTGGCTTTTGCCGGCACTGCCAAGTTCGATGGCCGCCGGATGCGCGAATTGATGCCGAATGAACTGGGCCAGATCGCCGGGCGCGCAGGGCGCCATATGCGCAATGGCACCTTTGGTGTGACCGGCGAAGCGCGGCCTTTGGACCCCGGGCTTGCCGAGGCCATTGTGAACCACCGCTTTGCGCCCCTGAAAAAGTTGCAATGGCGCAACACTGAGCTGGATTTTGGTTCGGTCGAACGGCTGACTTCGGCACTGGAAATGCCCATTGACGACCCGTGGCTGGCCCGCGCGCGTGAGGCCGATGACCAGATTGCGCTGCATAATCTTGCAACAATGCCCGAAATGGCAGACCGGATCGTGGGGCCGTCCGATGTGCGGATGTTGTGGGATGTGTGCCGAATCCCTGATTTCCGGGGCATTTCGCCCATGGAACATGCCAGTTTGCTGGCCCGGATCTTCGAATTCCTGCAAAATGGCGGCCATGTGCCCAACGACTGGCTGGCGCGCCAGATCAAGCGGCTGGATCGTGCCGATGGTGATATTGACACTTTGTCGCGCAGATTGGCGTTTATTCGCACATGGACCTATGTCGCACAGCGCAAAGGCTGGGTTGATGACGAAACCCATTGGCGCGACGCGACTCGCGCGGTAGAAGATCGCCTGTCAGATGCCTTGCACGGCGCGCTGACACAAAGATTTGTTGACCGGCGGACGTCAGTCTTGCTTCGCCGGTTGAAACAGAAGGAGGGCCTTGTGGCCGACGTGAACGAAAAAGGTGAAGTGACGGTAGAGGGCCAGTTTGTGGGCCGTCTCGAGGGGTTCCGCTTTAGCCAGGATGCAAGCACCAACCCGGACGAGGCCAAGACCGTGCGTCAGGCGTCGATTGCGGCGTTGAAGCCCGAATTTCACCTGCGCGCCGACAGGTTTTATAACGCGCCCGATACCGAGCTGGATTTTACCGAGCAGGGCGGGTTGATGTGGGGCGAGCACGCGGTGGGCAAGCTGGTGGCCGGTCCCGAACCGCTGCGCCCGCAGGTGCAGGCCTTTGTCGAGGACGAGATCGGCGATGAAGTCGCCGAAAAGGTGACCCGCCGTCTGCAGCATTTCATTGACCGCAAGGTCGCCACCTTGTTCGAACCGATGCTGAACATGCAGCGCGACGAAGCGCTGGCCGGTCTGCCGCGTGGGTTCGCGTTCCGCCTGATCGAGGCGTTGGGCATTCTGCCCCGCGACCAGGTGGCGCAAGAGGTCAAGGATCTGGATCAGGACGCGCGCGGCGCGCTGCGCAAACACGGCGTACGCTTTGGCCAGTTCACGATCTTTATGCCATTGCTGCTGAAACCTGCCCCGACGCGTTTGCGCCTTGTGCTGTCGTCGCTGGCCGCTGGGCTGGACGAGTTCCCCGAAAGCCCGCCCCCCGGGCTGGTGACGATCCCGGTGGTCGAGGGTGCCGAGGACAGCGCGTATACACTGTCTGGCTATCGCAAGGCCGGCGCGCGTGCGATCCGCATCGACATGTTGGAACGCTTGGCGGACCTTTTGCGCGCGCAGGACAGCCGCGGCGGGTTCGAGGCGAACCCCGACATGTTGTCGATTACCGGTATGACGCTGGAACAATTTGCCGATTTGATGGGCGGTCTGGGCTACAAGGCCGAACGCGGCGAGCGCCCCAAGGTTAAGGCCGCGCCCGAACCTTCAGCGCCCAGTGGCGATGCAGACGGCGCTGCCCCTGCACCGATCACCGAGGAAGAAAGTGCGCCCGCCATGGAGGCCGAGGCAGCCGAGCCCGAGGTAGAGGTGTTCTTTACCTTCACCTGGGCACCGGTGCGCCGCAACAAACCGCGCGGTGATCGCCCGCAAGGTGGCCGTGGCGGCGACCGTCCACAGGGCAAAGGCCGCCCGCAGGGCAAAGGCAAAGGCGGCAAGCGTCCGCCACGCGACGGCGGCAACAAGGCCAAGAATTTCGAGGCCCGCCCACCGCGCAAAGAGAAAAAGATCGACCCTGACAATCCTTTTGCTGCGGCCCTCATGGGGCTGAAGACCAAGGATTAATGGCCGAGGGCCCGACCATCCGCTTGGACAAATGGCTGTGGTATGCGCGGTTTTATAAAACCCGCAGCCTTGCCACCAAACAGGTGTCGGGCGGCCATGTTCGCGTGAACGGCACCAAGGTCGACAAGCCCGCCACGAAGGTGGGGCCGGGTGACACGCTGACCTTTGCGCAAGGGCGCGAGATTCGGGTTGTGCGCGTCATTGCCTTGGGCGAACGGCGCGGCCCGGCGCCCGAGGCGCAAGCGCTATATGACGATCTGACTCCCAAGCGCGAGGAAAACATTCCATCCGCACCGCGTTTCGAGGGAAAAGGGCGTCCAACCAAGAAAGATCGCAGAGCGCTGGATTTTAACGCACCCGGGCGGCTTGAATGATCTGGCCGCGTGGATTAGCTAGGCGGAAACAAGACAAGAGGACGCCCGCATGACCTATGTCGTCATGGATAACTGCATCGCCTGCAAGTACACCGATTGTGTCGAAGTTTGCCCCGTGGACTGTTTCTACGAGGGCGAAAACATGCTGGTGATCCATCCCGACGAATGTATCGATTGCGGCGTCTGCGAGCCGGAATGCCCGGCCGATGCCATCCGCCCCGATACCGAGGCCGACACCGAGAAGTGGGTTGAATTCAATCGCAAATACTCGGAAATCTGGCCCGTCATCGTGACGAAAAAAGACCCGCTGCCGACTGCGGAAGAGCTGGACGGTACGCCGAACAAACTGGATACCCATTTCTCGGAGAAGCCGGGCGAAGGGGACTAAGCGATTCGCACGCTGCACGGCCTTTCGCAGGTGCAAAAGGCGCGCTTTCAGCGTTTTTAGCTTGTAAAGTCAAGGCTTTACGGGCTGGTTTTGGCTGTTGCGCTTTAAACTGCGCAATTTTCGTGCTATATTGTTGTTACAAAATGATTACGCCAAGCCTGACATACCCGTGCGGAACGCTCCCGCAGCCTCTACGCGGCTAATGTCATCGTGACACCCACCTGTTTCCCGTTTGCGCGGGCAGGTGGTTTTTTGTCGCCTCGTTATGGCAAGTAAGGAAAATGACCGAATGACCAAGACCAATAAATCCGAGTTCCGCCCCAATGATCATGTTGTGTATCCCGCGCATGGTGTTGGCCAGATCGTGTCGATCGAGGAGCAGGAGATTGCCGGGATTTCGCTGGAGCTTTTTGTGATCTCGTTTGAAAAGGACAAGATGACCCTGCGCGTGCCCACCCATAAGGCAACCGAGGTTGGTATGCGGTCACTTTCGTCGCCGGATGTGGTGTCCAAAGCGATGGCCACGTTGAAAGGCAAAGCCAAGGTCAAGCGAGCCATGTGGTCGCGCCGTGCGCAGGAATACGAGCAGAAGATCAATTCGGGTGACCTGATCTCGATTGCAGAAGTGGTGCGCGACCTGCACCGCAGCGACGACCAGCGCGAGCAATCTTATTCCGAACGTCAGCTGTACGAGGCCGCGTTGGAGCGTCTGACCCGTGAAGTGGCTGCCGTTGGTGGCATGGACGAGGTCAAGGCCCAGCAGGAAGTGGACAGCGTTCTGGTATCGCGCGCCGCGGCCTAAACGCCCCCGCCACGTCAAAGAACAGGCCGCGCCGTCCGATCCCGGACCGCGCGGTTTTTTTGTGCCTAGCCACCGATGGGGCCGGCTTGTTCCTCGGCCTCTTCTTCGTCGGCGTTTTTCAACAAGGCAACCTCAAGCTCTTTGTTCAGGGCCTGCGCGCGTTCCATGTATTCAGGGTTCTGATCCGCTGGCACGCCCGGTTTCCATAGTTCTGCCAGTTCTAAAAGGGCCTTGCGGTCATGTTTGTAGAACGCGGTTTCCATCTCGTTTGCCTCGTATTCCGTCAGGCCGAGGTCTTCCAGAACATATCGCGCGGCACGCAGCGAGCTGTCGAACATTTCGCGCACGATGTGGTCCGCGCCGGCGCGATACAGCTCGAACACGTGTGTGCGGTCGCGGGCACGGGCAACGATGAACAGGTCGGGACGCTCGCGGCGCGCGTGGGTGACGAGCCGCGTTGTGGCCTCTTTGTCGTCCAGCGCGGCAACCAGCACTTTCGCGGTTGCAATCCCCGCGGCTTGCAGAAGCTCAGGGCGGGTTGGGTCGCCAAGGAACCCTTTCCAGCCGAATTTGCGCATCAGTTCGATCGTGCGCAAGTCATGGTCCAGAACCGTGGCCTGATACCCGGACAGCTGCAACATGCGGTTGACGATCTGCCCGAACCGCCCGATGCCCGCGATAATCACGGTATGCTGTTCGTCGATATCGTCCGGATCCTGAGGGGCTGTGTCGTCGCGCAGGCGCTTTGCCAGCTGCGCATGCAGGATAAAGGCAAAGGGCGTCAACAACATGGACAGCGAGATGATCAGCAGCAGTTGCTGGCCCAGTGTCTGCGTCAGAACGTGGGTCTGCAGGGCAAAGGACACAAGCACCAGCCCGAATTCGCCTGCCTGCGCCAGCGACAGTGTAAAGAGCCACCGGTTTTGCCCGCGCATCGGAAACATGAACGTCAGCAGGAACAACACCGCGCCCTTGGCGGCCATCAGGCCGAGCGCCAGCCCCAGCATCGTCAACGGCTCGTTCAACAGCAATGAGGTGTTGATCCCGGCGCCCACGGTGATGAAGAACAGGCCCAAAAGTAGGCCCTTGAACGGCTCGATATTGCTTTCCAGGTCGTGCCGAAATTCTGAGTTTGCCAGCACCACACCGGCCAGGAACGTGCCCAGCGCCGGCGACAGGCCCACCATGTTCATCAGCGCGGCGATGCCGACAACAATCAGCAGGGCAACAATGGTGAACATCTCGCGCAGGCGGGCGGCGTGGATAAACCGAAAGAGCGGGCGGCTGAGGTAATGGCCGGCCAGGATGATCGCCGCGATGGCGCCCAGCGTGGTCAGCGTCTGCGCCCAGGCGGGCAGATCGGAAAACAGCATCAACGTTTCGCCGTGATGCGCGTCTGCATGCGGGGACGCGGTGATGGAGCCATCAGGGGCAATTTGAGGGCCACGGGCAATTGCCAGCAGCGGCATCAACGCCAGCATCGGGATCACCGCGATATCCTGCGTCAGCAGAACGGCAAAGGCGTTGCGCCCCCCGGGGGTGCGGTTCAGGCCTCTCTCGGTCAGGGTTTGCATGACGATGGCGGTTGACGACAGGGCAAGGATTGCACCGACGGCCAGCGCCGTTTGCCATGGCAGACCAATCCACAGGCCCCCGCCGCCAATTACGACGATGGACAAGACAATCTGAATACCTCCCAGTCCGAACAGCCGGTGACGCATGTCCCAAAGGGTACGCGGCGCCATTTCCAGCCCGATCAGGAACAGCATCATCACCACGCCGAACTCAGCCACGTGCTGCAAATCCTGCGTCTCGGATCCGACCAGCCCCAGAACCGGCCCAATCGTCACACCCGCCAGCAGATAGCCCAGCACCGAGCCCAGCCCGATCCGCGCCGCAATCGGCACCATGATCACCGCAAAGATCAGATAGATCGATCCGAAGGCAAGAATTTCCTGCATCAGCGCGCCCCTTCCAGTGGCAATTGCCCACCTGTCTTGATTTGGTTCATCACGATCTGGCTTTGAACCCGCGCCACTGCGGCATGTGGCAGCAGGACTTTGCGCACAAGGTCATCCAACGCGCGCAGATCAGCACAGACAACACGCAGCAGATAGTCAGCCTCGCCCGTCAGGGTCCAGGCGGCGGTGATCTCGGGCTGAAAGGCAAGAACCCGCAGAAAGCTTTCATCCGCTTCGGCTGAATGCGCGGCCATCTGCACCTGCACAAAGGCCTGCACGTCCAGACCCAGCTGCGTGGCGTCAACCTGTGCGGCATAGCCCGTTATGATTCCGTTGGATTCCAACCGTTGCCGCCGACGCCCGGCCTGGCTGGAGGACAGGTTCAACATCTCGCCCAGCTCTTGCGCGGTCAGTTGCGCGTTTTCCTGCAACGCCGACAACAAGCGAAGGTCAATTGGATCAAGAGTCATGCGGGATTCCATCGGCTACTTCCAAAGGTGTGCGGGTTTCCCGCAAACAATACCATGATTCATGTCAAGTTTGCGCGCCTTTCGCACGTCATATGCCCTAAAATTGTGCCAAACGCGTAACAGGAGAACAAAAATGGGACCATTCCCGCACGACGCCCCGAAATCCGTGATATCCGAGGCCAACCCCGCCGGTACGGACGGGTTTGAATTTGTCGAGTTCGCGCACGAAGATCCGCAGGCGCTGCGCGATCTGTTTGCGCGTATGGGTTATATCCACACCGCCACCCACAAAACCCGCGCGATCGAGTTGTGGCAGCAGGGCGATATCACCTATGTGCTGAACGCCGAGCCGGGCAGCCACGCCGCGGATTTTGTGGCCGAGCACGGGCCCTGCGCGCCGTCGATGGCCTGGCGGGTGGTCGATGCGCAGCACGCGTTTGACCATGCAGTGTCCAAGGGCGCCAAGCCTTATGAGGGCGACGGCAAAACCATGGATGTGCCGGCGATATACGGCATTGGCGGCTCGTTGATCTATTTCATCGACCAGTATTACGAGACCAACCCCTATAATGACGAGTTCAATTGGGTGGCCGACGCGCACCCCAAGGGGGTGGGGTTCTATTACCTCGATCACCTGACGCACAACGTGTTCAAGGGCAATATGGACACGTGGTTCAAGTTCTATGGCGATCTGTTCAATTTCCGCGAGATCCGGTTCTTTGACATCCAAGGCAAGTTCACCGGGCTTTTCAGCCGCGCGCTGACCTCGCCGTGTGGACGCATCCGCATTCCGATCAACGAGGATCGGGGCGAGAAGGGCCAGATCGTCGCCTATCTGAACAAATACAAGGGCGAAGGCATTCAGCATATCGCGGTGGGGACCGAGGATATCTATGGCTCGACCAACGAGATTTACGACCGCGGGCTGCGCTTCATGCCGGGGCCGAACGACACGTATTACCGCCTCAGCAAGGACCGCGTGGCGGGCCATGACGAACCGTTGGACAAGATGGCCAAGCACGGCATCCTGATCGATGGCGAAGGTGTGCTGGATGGCGGCGAGACCAAGATCCTGTTGCAGATCTTTTCAAAAACCGTGATCGGGCCGATCTTCTTCGAGTTCATTCAGCGCAAGGGCGATGACGGGTTCGGCGAGGGCAATTTCAAAGCGCTGTTCGAAAGCATCGAGCAAGAGCAGATAGACAGTGGTGAATTGGACGTGCCGGCGGCCGAATAGGGGTTAGCTGGGAACGTCCAGCACCATGCTGCGGCCATTCTTGACGTAACGCAGGTCGCCGTCGCCAATGGCGGCAACCTGTCCGCCATCCAAGCGATCCCCAACCTTGAGTTTGACGATTTTCCCGGATGGTAGCCGCACCAGCGCCCTGCGGTCTGAACCGCTTCCGAAAACGCCAATAAGCGTGATGCGCCGCAGATTCACCACGTCTTCGACCGTGGCCTGACGCGCGACCGAGGCGCTGGTTGGAATACGAGGTGCAACAGCGACCGATGTTGCGGGCACCGCAGGGGCAACCGGTTTTGACAGTTCTTTCTGAATGGCCGCCGCTTTCTCGGCCGGACGCTCTTTGGGCAAAAGCGAAGCCACCATGGTGCCTTCGGCGTCAGGCTCGGACGCTTGTGCGTCGTCCTGTGCGGAACGAGGGCGCGGCTTGGGGCGGAAATTGGCCAAATCTTCGCGGCTGTACCCGCCAAGCGTTGCACGCTCGGCCTGATCGGCAAACCTGCCGGGGCGTGGTCGTGGGGTAAAGGTCGCCAATCGCGCACGCAATACCTCGGCGGCGGCTTCTGGCGAAACGGACGCAACGCTGGCCGGGCGCGACGGCGGAACCAGCGGTGGTTTGCCCGCAAACACCAGGATACCGTCGGGCGACATGGTGCCCTCGGGTGTGGGAATCACGAGGCCGCGTTCATCCAATTGAATGGTTTGGCCCGGGGCTAAGGACACAAGCGAGCCAAAGCCCGGCAAAGCGTCAGGTTGCAGCAGGGGCAGGGCAACGGCATCCTCCCCGCGCACCGCAGGGTCCAGGGCCGCAAGGTAAAGGCTGTCCAAACGGTCGGGTGCGGGGCTGGGCGGTACGGTTGGCGCAACGGCCCAAACGCCGGTCAATTCATAGCCTTCGAAGGCCGTTTCTCGTGGGTCTATCGCGTCGGCAGGGTCTGTGCCTTGCGTCGCTGGCAACGATGCCAGCTCAACGGGTGCATCAGCCAGGGGCGGTACGCTGGGCGCCGCCGGCGCCGCAGTCTGTGTCACGGGAAGTGGCGCGACAGCGGCCACTTCGACGGTTTCCGGGGTCGCGGTTTCGACAGGGGCTGGAATGCTGGGCACTGTCGCGGGGGCGGTTTGCGCCGCATTCAACACAGGCGCTGCTTCTTCAACCACGGGCGAGGGTTCGCTGGCCACGGGTGGCACGACGACAGTGGATTCCGGGGCAGCAATGCGGGGGCTGGCCGCGGCAATCTCTGCCGGGTCTTCGATCGGCAGCGTGGCGATGTTGTTGCTGAATGTCAGCGCCATCCACAGAGCGCCGCCTCCCAGTGCCAGCAGCAAAACCGCCGAAAGCCCGTAGGCAAGATAAGGACGGCCGGACTTTTTGGGTGTTTGGGACGCGCGGGCGCCAAATACGGTCAGCGCTTCCGCCTCGTTCGCGGGCGGTGGAGGGGCAACAAGCGTTGTTGTGGCAATCGGCGCCGATACCGAAACGCTGGCGGGTTTTTCTACCTCGGCTGGCTTCTCGGCAAAAAGGTCTTTCTTGGGGGGCTCGGTTGGTTCAACCTTGGGCTTGGTCTGGGCCGCCGGCCCCACCTTCATTTCGATCACGGTTTCCGAAGCCGGCTCGATCACCGGAGCGACCGCTGCGGTCACCGCAACGGTCCCGCCCGAAAGACGGGGTTCCAGCTTCGGCTTAGACGCCCCAAGGCTGATGCGCGGCGCCACATCCACGGGCTTGCCCTTTGGTGGTTTTGGCCTGCCATCACGGCTGGTCAGGAAGGTTGGGCGTGTTTCCGGTGGATCGAGGGGCGCGACGCTGATTTTGGGTTCGTCGGACTCGGGCGGCTTGTCGGTGGTTTCCGCGGGTTTCGCAGGGGCGTCTTTTCGCGTTTCTGCTTTTGTCGGGGTGCTGATCTTGCTGCCCGGAGCAGCAAGCGTGTCCCGCTTTTCTGTTTCGTCGCGGGAAAGGATGACGATGGACGATTTTGTTGGCCCAAGCCAGATCGGATGGTTGTTTCGCGCAACAGCCGAGAACGCAACAGGGTTAAACACATTGTCGACGGCAAAGGCTTCTGCCTCGTCCAGTGTTTCGCGGGCGACCACCGCCAGATGCGTTTGCCCGTCTTGAATCCAGGCGTCAAATTCCAGTTGATCCACCGGGTAGGGGGTCAGCCCATCGAGGGTCTGCAGAATTGCGGCACGATCTTCAGGGGCTGCGGTACACGTTGTAAACAGGATCTGGTCATCGGGCAGAACAAGAACCGTATCCATGCCGCGCGGTTCCATTTCAATACCTTTGTCGCGCAGGGCGGCAAGGTCTTTCAGGAACGTGTCGCTTTCGATCGATACAGAGCCGACCGCAACCCATCCGTCGGGTCCACGGTGATGCAGGTCAACTTTTGCCTGAGAAAGCGAAAGCGCAAAACGAGGTTTCATGTTAAAAATCTATCGTCTATCGGTCGAACCTGACAGCCCGACATATCCCCTTACCCCTGATGTGGCAGGATATTGCCGAGCATTTCGCGCAATGCAAAGGAATTTGTGATTTGTTGCGTCTAACGGGTGCGAAATGCCTAGATTTGGAGAGTTTTATGCGATTTTTCCTGACTTTGCTGGTTGCGATCGGTATCGCGATGCCTGCCATGGCTGACATGGACAAACGTCTGATCACAGTAACCGGGCGGGCCGAGGTTACCGCCAAGCCGGACATGGCGACCATAACCCTTGGCGTCGAGGCGGCAAGGAAATCGGCCAGCGACGCGATGGCCGAGGTGTCTCGCGGAACGGCCGCCGTTTTTCAAACATTGGAACAGGCGGGGATCGAGGCGCGCGATATTCAGACCTCGGGGCTGAACCTCTACATGGTGTGGAACAATTCCTCTGGCACCAACCGGCGGGTGGACGGGTTCAATGCCAGCAATATGGTGACGGTTCGTGTTCGGGATTTGGACCAGCTTGGCGGCATTTTGGATGCGGTGATCCGGGACGGTGCAAACCGTTTCCAAGGCGTTGCCTTTGGATTGCAGGACCCCGATCCCGCGATGGATGAGGCGCGCAAGGCAGCCGTCACCGAGGCCCGCCGCAAGGCCGAGCTTTATGCCGTTGCAGCAGGTGTAGAACTCGGCGAATTGCAAAGCCTCAGCGAGGCCGGGGGCGCTTCGCCTTCACCCATGCCAATGATGGAAGCCGCGCGCAGTTTTGCCGCTGACGTGCCGATCGCACCGGGTGAGTTGGCCGTGTCTGCGCAGGTATCGCTGGTTTATGCGATCGAGTGACACCCTCGATCCGGGCGCGCCGTGATAGCGGGTGTGACGATCAGCCGGGCGCGATTGGCGCTTTTGACCGGCTGATCGCTGTTTGGTTTTTTACGCCGTCGCTTTGGCCAAAGCCTGATCCAGGTCGGCAATGATGTCGGCGGCGTTTTCTGTGCCGATGGAAACACGAACAACGTTGGGCGCGGCACCGGCGGCCTCTTGCTGTTCGGGTGTCAGCTGGCGGTGCGTGGTCGAGGCCGAGTGGATGATCAGCGACCGCGCGTCGCCCAGGTTGGCCACGTGGCTGAACAACTCTACCGAATCCACCAGTTTCACGCAGGCCTCGTAGCCGCCCTTGATGGCAAAGGTGAACAGCGCCCCGGCGCCCTTGGGACAGATCTGCGGCACGCGCGACGCATAAGGCGATGAGGGCAGCCCGGCATAGGTGACCTTTTCGATGCGCGGGTCGTTTTCCAGCCATTGCGCGACTTCCATGGCGTTAGCCACGTGTTTGTCCATCCGCAGGCTCAGCGTTTCCAGCCCCATCAGCGTGTAATGCGCCCCTTGCGGGTTCATTGTCATGCCAAGATCGCGCAAGCCGATGGCGATAGAGTGGAAGGTGAAGGCCAGCGGACCGAAGGTCTCGTGGAACTTCAACCCGTGATAGGCCGGTTCGGGTTCGGACAGCGACGGGAACTTGCCCGAGGCGGTCCAGTTGAAATTGCCCGAATCCACGATGGCGCCGCCGGTGACCGTGCCGTTGCCGGTCATGTATTTGGTGGTGGAATGCACCACCAGCGTGGCGCCATGTTCGATGGGCCGGCACAGATAGGGCGAGGCCGAGGTATTGTCGACGATCAGCGGGATCTGCGCGTCATTGGCGATGGCCGCGATGGCGTCCAGATCGGTGATATAGCCGCCGGGGTTGGCGATCGACTCGCAGAACACCGCGCGCGTATTGTCGTCGATGGCCGCCTTGACCGCGTCCAGATCGTCGAAATCCACAAAGGTACACGACCAACCAAAGCGTTTGATCGTCTGGCTGAACTGCGTGATCGTGCCGCCGTAAAGGCGCGACGAGGCAACGATGTTCAGCCCCGGCCCCATCAGCGGGAACAGCGCCATGATCTGCGCCGCGTGACCGGACGAGCAGCATACCGCCCCCTGGCCGCCCTCAAGCGTGGCAATGCGTTCCTGCAGCACCGCAACCGTGGGGTTGGTCAGGCGCGAATAGATGTATCCAACCTCTTGCAGGTTGAACAACGCCGCAGCGTGATCGGCATCGCGGAACACAAACGCGGTTGATTGATAGATCGGTGTTTGCCGCGCACCGGTGGCCGGGTCGGGGCGCGCACCGGCGTGAACCTGCAGCGTTTCAAAGCCAAAGGGTGTGTCTGTCATGATGTCCTCCCATTCACAGTTGCGTGTAGCCTATGCGTGAATGGGGTGCGTGGGAAAGAGGAAGGATGCACCGACAGACAGTTATCGCATCCAGAGGTTGGCCTTTTTGATCTGGTTGCGGATCATCTGTTCGCGCGGGGGCAGGTTAGAGCGGTCGAACATCGCGCGGACTTTCTGGCCTTTTGACTGGAAAATCATGCGCTTGATCGGCTCATACAGCTTGATGACCTTCTTGATCTTGTTGGGCGCCGTGACGGATTCCAACAGGCTGATCACGCTGTCGTCTTCTCGCGCATAGGCCAGTGGCAACACACGCCAGTGGCAGGTCACGTCGCCATCCAGCCCATCCAGTTCCGGACCCGGACGACCACCGCCCATTGCGTGGACCACCAACGGCAGCGCGATCTGGTCCAGCCAGGGGTCCATTGGCTGACACACCAGCGGGGCCGGGGCATCGTCACGTATCGCCACGGCGTATTCGCGAAACTTTGCGCCGAACGCGTGGGGGCAGGGGCCAAAGAACCAGCCGGCGTTGAAATACATGTAGCGCTGCCAGTATTCGTCCGGCTGGCTGGTATCCAGGCTGCCTTCGAAATCCAGCCCGAATTTGTCATAGAGGGATTTCCATATCTCGGTATAGCCGGGGCCATAAAGCTCGATCGTTGGCCATGTGCCCTCGCGTTGCATCGACGCGGATGGGCGAGAAAAGTCAAAGGGCACTTCTGACAGTTTGCCGGTAACCAGCGTATCGGTATCAAAAAAGACGAACGGTTCGCCCTTGGGCAGGGCTTCCAGACATTCGATCTTGTTGCCGTATTGATAGGCCCAGCCGAAGTCACGGCTTTCGAAGGGCACGATCTCGGCGCCAAAACTCTCGATCAATTCGCGGGCAGGCTGTGGGCTGACACGCGGATCGCCGGGCCATTTAGGCCCCGGTTGCGGTTCGGCAACAAACACGCGGCCGGGAAAATCCGGGTCGCTTTCGCGCAGACTGGCCAAAAACATGATGGCTTCGAAGGACAAACGCCCGGTTTGCCCCACGACGACGATGTTGAACTTTTGGCGTTTTGGTTTCTTTGCAGCCATACTCGTCCCTGCCTAAGCCACTTTTTGCGGTACTATAGGCTGCAAGCCCCTTAAGGGGCCAGCCCGATATGCCCAGCCATAGCAGGAGAATGTTGCATGAAGATTTCTGTTGCCCTGCCTTTGATCACTGCCGCCTTGTTCAGTGGCAGTCCTGTCGCGGCGTTTACAACTGCCGAAGAGGTGCGACCCATACTTGAGGTCACTCAGGCCAACTGGATCGCGGTTCGCGAATACGAAGGCCAGGATCTTTTGTATTTCACGCATTTGGCCAGTTTCCGTTGCGGGTTGTTTGCCATCGCTTACGGGGTGAATACCGATGTGGCGGATCAACTGTTCGAGGCCGAACCCTGCTATCGCGAAGAGCCCGCCCCAAACGCCCTGAAAATGGAAAACGGCGCGCTGCCCTTTGTTGGATTGCCCCTGGGTTCCGTGGAATATGTCACAATTACCATCACCTATCTGGACGGCGTACAAAGCACTGTACGATTTGATCGCGCAGACATACAAATTCCGTGAACCTGATTGGTCGAACTTTGTAGGTGAAGCGCGTGGTTGGTTTCTTGAGACAGGTCTTGGGGCGCGTGTTTGGACGGCCACGGCGTCGAGGTGACCCTCATCCCAAGATGGATGAGAGCTCTGCCGACGCGGTCGAGGGCACTGACGTAACCCAAACAGGCTTCCCACTGGCGCCCGATGACGAACACCTGCAACATGTCGGAAAGACCAAGCAGGGGAACGGCTATTGGATCGATTTCCAGCTGGCGGTTGAAGATGGCAAGGTGCGCGACTTCGTTACGGCCTATGTTTTTGACAAAGAGGGTCACCTGATCTCTTGCGAAGTGATAAATTGCGGGCTGCGCGGCGATGCAGATTGCCGCACCGCCACAGATGTCGTTCCGAAACTATTGGCCAAGATCGATGCCACGGTGACGTCAGAGATTTGGGTCAAGCCGTTTTCGAGAGTGTTTTACGGCCACAGCTTTGGATTGGTGGTCCGCGAAGACGATGAAGGCGACGACCCACAGGGGGAAACGCTTATCGATGCTTTGCCGGGGCATACACTGATGTTCTATGGCCCCTGGGACACTTGCAACTACGATTCCTAATCGCCCTTAGGCACAGGCCTTTTCTAAAACGCGTTGGCCAGAGGTGATCACATACCGAGGTACACGATGCCTCTGACACAAGATTTGGTTGTGTCAGAGGCCTTGGCTGTAATCAGGCGCTCAAACGCTGGCCGGTGTCGGGGGCAAACAGGTGCACGGCCTCGGCTGGAATGTCCAGATAGGTCGGGCCGTCCGGAATGCGGGTGGTGTTGGCGGTGTTGACGACAAAGGAATGCCCTTCGATCCGGCCATGCAGCAGACGCGATGCACCCAGTTCTTCAACCAGATCCAGCGTGAAGGGAAGGGCGGCACCCTTGGGCACACCCGTCAGCGACACGTTTTCGGGACGCACGCCAAACTGGACATCAGATTTCGGTGCACCATTGGCAATCACGGCCACTGACTTGTCGCCAATCCGAACGTAGCCCGCACCGTCATACGTGGCCGGCATCAGGTTCATCGGCGGGGCGCCCATGAAGCTGGCCACAAAGGTTGAGGCCGGCGTGTTATAGATCTCGGACGGGGTGCCGATTTGCTCGATTCGGCCATGGTTCAGCACAATGATGCGGTCGGCCATGGTCATCGCCTCGACCTGATCGTGGGTCACATACATCGAGGTTACGTTAACGCGGCGCTGCAGCGACCGGATCTCGATCCGCATCTGGTTGCGCAGCTTGGCATCCAGGTTCGACAGCGGCTCGTCAAACAGGAACAGCGCCGGTTCGCGCACGATTGCACGGCCCATGGCCACGCGCTGACGCTGGCCGCCCGACAGCTGGCTGGGGCGGCGTTCCAGGAACTCGGTCAGGTTCAGCATCTCGGCCGCCTGACGCACCTTGGTGTCGATCTCGTCCTTGGGCAATTTGCGGTTTTTCAGCCCGTAGGCCATGTTCTTGTAAACCGACATATGCGGGTAGAGCGCATAGTTCTGAAACACCATCGCGATGTCGCGGTCGGCGGGGTCCACGTCGTTGACCACCCGGTCGCCGATGCGCAGCGTGCCTTCGGTGATGTCTTCCAGTCCTGCCACCATGCGCAGCAGCGTGGACTTGCCGCAGCCCGATGGGCCGACCAGCACGATCAACTCGCCATCGTCGATGTCGAAGCTGGAGGGCGTCACCGCCTCGGCGCCGTTGGGATATACTTTGCGAATGTCTTGCAAGCTAACTTTGGCCATTTCTGCCTCTTATTTCTCGGATTCCACCAGGCCCTTGACGAACCAGTTCTGGAAAAACACCACGATGGCGACGGGTGGGATCATGGCAATGACCGCCAGAGCCAACCCCTTGCCGTATTCGGGAATGGTTGCGCCTTCGAAAACCTGGATGATCTGCTTGATCCCGCGCACCAGGGTGAACAGACCCTCTTCGGTGGTGATCAAGGTGGGCCACAGATATTGGTTCCAGCCGAAGACAAACATGATGATGAAGATCGCCGCGATCATCGTGCGGCTGAGCGGTACCAGGATATCGATAAAGAACTTCACCGGGCCGGCACCGTCGATCCGTGCGGCCTCGATCATCTCTTCGGGGACCGACCGGAAGAACTGTCGGAAGAAGAACGTGCCCGTGGCCGATGCAATCAGGGGTACGATCAACCCTGTATAGGTATTGGTCAGACCCATTCCCTGCACCACCTCGTAAGACGGCAGGATGCGCACCTCAAGCGGAAGCAGCAGCGTGGTGAAGATGATCCAGAAGGCGAAAGTTGCAAAGCGCAGCCGGAAATAGACAATTGCATAAGCCGCCATCATCGAGATGACGATTTTTCCCAGCGCGAAACCAATGCCCAAAATGAACGAGTTCATCAGCATGCGCGTGCCGGTGATCGCCTCGGTAAAACCCGACTTCTCGGTCATTGCCTTGGTGAAATTCGCGCCCATTTGGTCGGACAGGCCAAAGATGATCCCCTGCCGCTCGATCTGAACGTCGCTAAAGCTCATCGTGGTCAGGGCCAACAGCACAGGCATCAGCATGAAGGCCGAGCCGAGGATCAGGACGGCGTGGTCAAATACACGGCCCCAGCGGAACCGCCGACGCGGCGGCGCAGCAGGGGTGGCGATGGTTTGGGAGATCTCAGCCATGTTGCGCCTCCTTAAGTATAATGGATCCGGCGTTCGATCAGCCGGAATTGAAAGACAGTCAGGATCAGCACCAGCACCATCAGGATCACCGATTGGGCCGAGCTGCCGCCAAGGTCATTGCCGCGGAACCCGTCCACATAGACCTTGTAGACCAGTGTCAGCGGGTTGTTGCCGGGCTCGCCCTTTACCAAGGTGTCCACGACGCCGAACGTGTCGAACAGCGCATAGGTGATATTGATGATCAGCAGGAAAAACGCCGTGGGCGCCAGCAAGGGGAACGTGATGTCCCAGAACCGCGAGGTGCCGGAATTGTTGTCGATCACGGCGGCTTCTTGCACCGATTTCGGGATCGATTGCAGCCCCGACAGGAAGAAGATGAAGTTCACCGGGATCTGTTTCCAGACCGAAACGATGACCATCGCGGTGGCGGTGTCGGTATAGTTCACGCCCAGCATGAACTCCCACCCGAAGAACCCGAAGAACTGGGTGATTGGGCCGTTGCCCTGCTGAAAGAACATGATGCCCAGAAATCCCGCCACCGGCGGCGCGATGGCATAAACCCACATCAGAAGCGTGCGATAGCTGCGCGCGCCACGGATCACCTTGTCGGCCTTGACCGCCAGAAGCAGCGCAATGGCCAGCGACAGGAAAGTGACCAGCAGGGTGAAGATCACGGTAAAGCCCGCCACCTTGCGGTATTCCACCGCGCCAAAGAGGTCGGTGTAATTGTCCAGGCCCACAAAGGATGACCCGAACCCGAACGGGTCTTGCAAGAAGAAGGATGAATGGATGGCCCAACCCGCCGGCCAATAAAAGAAGATGGCAATGATCGACAATTGCGGCAGCAACAATGCCACCGGTAGCCAGGGGTTGGAAAAGCCCGCGCGTTTCATAAAGGGTTTCCTCGTTTCGTGTGGGTGACCGTCGTGCAACGGTCACCCGGATTATGTGCCAGGATCAGCCCTGGGTTTTGGCGAAGCGCGCCATCAGCTGGTTTGCTTCTGTTTCGATGGCCTCAAAGGCGCTGTCCACGTCGGTTTCGCCGGTCAGGATGCGGCTGAACTCGCGGTTCATCACGTCGCGGATCTGAACGTAAAAGCCCAGACGGTACCCTTTGGTGTTGTCACTGCCCGGCAGCGACAGTTGCTGAACGCCAACTTCGGCCGCGGGGAAGCGCTCGTAATGGCCGTCTTTCTGCGCCAGCTCGTATGCGGCTTCGGTGATCGGGACATAGCCGGTGGCCTTGTGCCAGAAATACTGAACCTCGGGCGATGTCAGGTAGCGGAAGAAAGCAGCGGTCGCCTGATCTTCTTCGGCCGAATGGCCAGACATGGCGAACAGGGCCGCACCGCCGATGAAGGTTTGAGTCGGTTCCTTGGTCACACCTTCCCAGTAGGGCAGCATGGTGGCCGAGAATGGGAAGTCTACCTTCTGCAGCAGGCCGCCAAACGATCCCGACGAGCCCAGCCACATGGCGACCTTACCTTCTTCGAAGGGCCGCGCGTTGTCGGACCAGCCGGTGCCATACCAACCGAAATGGCCGTCCTCGTACCACTGTGCAACGGCTTTGAAATGGCCTTTCAGGGCGTCATTGTTGATCAGGATCTTGGTGTCGAACCCGTCATAGCCGTTGTTGTTGGTCGCAAAGGGCAGGTTGTGGCGCGACATGAAGTTTTCGGTGAAGATCCAGGGCAGGGCCGACTGGCTGAGCGGCACATAACCGGCGTCTTTCAGGGCAGGGGCCGTGACGTTCTGGAATTCTTCCCATGTTTTTGGTGCTTCAACCTCGGCAGCGTCCAGCGCGTCCTTGTTGAAATACATGATCGGGGTCGACGAGTTGAAGGGCATGCCGATCATCTTGGCGTTGCTGTCGGCATAGAAGTAACGCACGCCGGGGATATAGTCCTCGACATTGATTTCTTCGCCGTTCTGCGCGAACAGATCCGCCACCGGCAGCACCGCGCCACCCGAAGCGATCATCATGGCAGCGCCTGCGTCGTAAACCTGCATGATATTGGGCTGTTCACCCGCGCGGAACGCGGCGATGCCCGAGGTCAGGGTCTCTTCGTACGAACCTTTGTAAACCGGGATCAACGTATAGTCGTCCTGGCTGGCGTTGAAGTCCTGCGCAATCTGGTTGACCGTTTCGCCCAGTTGGCCGCCCATAGCGTGCCACCAGGTGATTTGGGTTTCTGCAACAACCGAAGTTGAAAGAAGTGTCGCCGAGAGGGTTGCGACAATTGGGAGAAGTTTCATAGCAGTCTCAATAGTTTGGTGCCCCAAGGGGCAGATTGCCGGCGCACAGGGTTCCATGCCCGGCGGTTGGGAGAAAATTGCCCAAATCGCAGCATGTGCGGACGTGCCAAAAAGCGACATGCCCGAACCTGCCAGACGTGGACCCGCGAGCAACTACGGATGCCGAATGACAGGTTTGCGACATTTTTTGACCAATTGGTGAAAGATTTTTCATAGATCTTCCATCGCCCTGAAACTATTGGAGAAACTCAAATGGCAAAGGACGGCTGCATGCTGCAGCCGCCCCTCTTTTTTGCATTCGAAAGTTAGCCTTGGGTCTTGGCGAAACGCTCAAGCAGCTTGTTGGCTTCTTCTTCGATGGTTTTGAACGCAGTATCCACGTCGGTTTCACCGGTCAGGATGCGGCCGTATTCACGGTTCATCACGTCACGGATCTGAACGTAGAAGCCCATGCGGTAGCCTTTGGTGTAGTCACCAGCGGCCAGCGACAGCTGCTGGATGCCAACTTCGGCAGCCGGGAAGCGGTCATAGTGGCCGTCAGCCTTGGCAACTTCGTAAGCGGCCTCGGTGATCGGCACATAGCCGGTTGCCTGGTGCCAGAAGTACTGGGTGTCCGAGGCGGTCAGGAAGCGGAAGAACTCGGCCGTGGCTTTGTTTTCTTCAGCCGACTTGCCAGCCATTGCGAACAGGGCTGCGCCACCGATGAAGGTCTGGGTCGGCTCGGCGGTTACAGCTTCCCAATAGGGCAACATGGTGGCCGAGAATTCAAAGCCCAGGTCTTTTTTCAGCAGGCCGCCAAACGAACCCGACGAACCCAGCCACATGGCAACTTTGCCTTCTTCGAACGGCTTGGCGTTGTCGCCCCAGCCGGTGCCGTACCATTCAAACAGGCCAGCTTCCTGCCACTCGGTCAGAGCGGTGAAGTGGGCTTTGATGGCCGGGTTGTCGATCAGGATCTTGGTGTCAACACCGTCGTAACCGTTGTTGTTCGAAGCGAACTGCAGGTTGTGACGCGAGAAGAAGTTCTCGGTGAAGATCCAGGGCAGGTGCGACTGCGACAGCGGGATATAGCCGGCCTCTTTCAGGGCAGGGGCGGTCACGTCGGCGAACTCTTCCCAGGTTTTGGGAGCCGAAACGCCAGCAGCTTCCAGAGCGTCAGCGTTGTAGTACATGATCGGGGTCGACGAGTTGAACGGCATGCCGATCATTTTGCCGTCGGCGTCTGCGTAGAAGTAACGCACACCGGCGATGTAGTCGTTGATGTCGAAGTCAACACCGTTGTCGGCCAGCAGGTCAGCAACCGGAACAGTTGCGCCTTTTGCACCGATCACGGTTGCGGCACCAGCGTCGAACACCTGCATGATGTTGGGCTGCTCACCAGCGCGGAAGGCAGCGATACCGGCGGTCAGGGTCTCTTCGTACGAGCCCTTGTAAACCGGCGTGATTTTGTAGTCGCTCTGGCTGGCGTTGAAGTCAGCGGCGATCTGGTTGACGGTTTCGCCCAACTGGCCGCCCATAGCGTGCCACCAGGTGATCTCGGTTTCGGCAAAAGCCGGGGCAGCGGCCAGCGACAGCGCGGCAGCTTTCAGCAGAGTGTTCATAGTTCGCTCCAATGCATGAAGGGCGCCCCCAAGGCGCCCGCAAGTGGGCGTCAACGTCGCAGCGCGACGCATAGAATTTATGAACCAAATGATTAATTTTTGTGACAGCTATGATGCGTCACCATCATGTCAGCATGGTTCGTTTTTGCACCAGCATGATGCAATTCCTGCTGTTGTTGTGAACCACCCCCTTTCCTACCTTAGGAAACAATTCACGAACATGTTGGGCGCAAGTGAAGCGCGCCCATGTTCTTATCGACGGGAAATCTGGCGGCATGACTCTGCGATTCATGTGCCCGCCACAGGGAGAGCTTTCATGGCGCAGCTGACTGAAAACCTGCTGAAACACACAATCCACAACCCCGCCAACGCGGCCCACTTCATGCGGTTGAAGCCGGTGCAAAAACGCGTGCGCGTGCTGTATCAGGGCGCTGTGATCGCCGAGACAACCGAGGCGCTGCGCCTGCAGGAAATCGGCAACGACGTCTATGATCCGGCGCTGTACCTGCCGCGCGACGCGTTGGTGGATCGGTATGCGCCTTCCGAGTCCAGCTCGCATTGCCCACTGAAAGGTGACGCGGAATATCTTTCACTCACTGATGCGCAGGGCGACGTGATCGAGGAAGACATCGCCTGGTTCTATCAAAGCCCGCTGGATTTCGCCGCCGAGATCAATGGCCGCGTGTCGTTCTATACCACCAAGGTCACCGTTGAAGAGGCCCCAGTATGAGCGACGCAGCGCTTCATTCCGATCTAAGTGTCGGCGAAACTGCGGCGCTTTTTGCCGACGTTCGAGGGCGGACGGCCAAGCTGGTCGAGCCGCTGAACCCCGAGGACATGGTTCTGCAATCCATGACCGATGCCAGCCCGGTAAAATGGCATCTGGCGCATACGACGTGGTTCTTCGAAGAATTCATTTTGCGGCCTCGGGTTGCGAATTATGCCTCGCCCGACGACCGTTTTGCGTTTCTGTTCAACTCTTACTATGTGCAGGCCGGCCCCCGGCACGCGCGCGACAAGCGGGGCATGATCTCGCGGCCCACCGTGGCCGATGTCGCCGCCTATCGCGCCCATGTCGAGGATGCGATTGCCACGCTGCTGGTATCGAACCGCGAGGATCTGGACGAGATCGCGACGCTGGTTGAGCTGGGCTGCCATCACGAGATGCAGCATCAGGAACTGTTGGTCACCGACCTGCTGCACGCGCTGTCCTACAACTCGTTGATGCCCGCCTATCGCGACCCCGAGCCGATGCCGGTGACGGCGGCCCCGGACTTGGCGTTCAACAGGCATGATGGTGGGCTGGTCGAGATTGGTTATTCCGGAGATGGGTTCGCCTATGATTGCGAGCAGCCACGCCACAAGACCTATGTGGCACCGTTCCAGATGGCCAACCGGCCCGTCACCAACCGCGAATGGATCGCGTTTATGGACGATGGCGGTTATGGCAACGATCCGCTGTGGCTGATGGACGGCATCGCGCGCGCGCGGGCCGAGGATTGGCAGCATCCGCTTTACTGGTGGCAGCAGGACGGCGAATGGTGGACCTTCACCCTGCGCGGTGCGCAGCCGGTGAACCTGGACGCGCCGGTGGTGCATGTCAGCTATTACGAGGCCGAGGCTTTTGCCCGCTGGGCCGGCGCGCGCCTGCCGACCGAGGCCGAGTGGGAAACCGCCCACGCCGCCACCCCGATCGAGGGCAACTTTCTGGACAACGCCAATTTGCGCCCGCTGCCCGGCACCGGTGTCTGGGGTGATGTTTGGGAATGGACCGGCAGCGCCTTTTTGCCCTATCCCGGCTTCCAGCCGCCCCAGGGGGCCATTGGCGAATATAATGGCAAGTTCATGGTGAACCAGTTTGTCCTGCGCGGCGGCTCGTGCGCCACGCCCAAGGCGCAGATGCGCCATTCCTATCGCACTTTCTTTTACCCCCACCAGCGCTGGCAGATGCTTGGTCTGCGGCTGGCCAAGGACGGATAATTTCTTATGGACAAAAGTGTTGTCGATAATGACGAGTTGCTGCAATCGGCCCTGCAGGGGCTGGGGCTGCCGCAAAAACGGCTGGACAGCAAATGGTTCTATGACCATCGCGGCAGCGAGCTTTTCGAAGAGATCACGCAACTGCCCGAATATTACCCCACCCGCACCGAGACCGCGATTTTGCGCGAACATGTGGGGGCTCTGGCGAAATATGTTCCACAAGACGGGGCCTTGTTTGAGCTGGGCAGCGGGGCCAGCGTGAAAACGCGCATCCTTTTGGATGATTTTGACCATATCGCGGCCTATCTGCCGTCCGACATCTCGGCCGAGTTCCTGGGCGGTGTGGCGCGCGATCTGGTGCGCGACTATCCCGATCTGGACGTGGTGCCGGTGGTGGCCGATTTCATGGGGGCGATGGCCTTGCCGGCGCAGTATGCCGACATGCCCAAGGCGGTGTTCTTTCCCGGCTCAACCATTGGCAACCTTGAGGCCGAGGGCGCGGTAGAGCTGTTGTCGCGCGTCCGCATGATGCCGGGTGTTCGGGCATTCATTCTGGGCGCCGATTTGGTCAAGGATACAGGCGAGCTGATTGCCGCGTATGACGATGCGCAAGGTGTGACCGCGGCGTTCAACCTGAACGTCCTGCGCCGTTTGAATGCGGAATGCGGGGCCGATTTTGACCTGACCGCTTTTGCCCACGAGGCCCGGTGGAATCAGGCGCATTCTCGGATCGAGATGCACCTTGTTTCGCGCTTGGAACAAACCGTGGTGATGGGCGGCGAGGCCATTCGCTTTGCCGCGGGGGAAAGCATCCATACAGAGAACAGCCATAAATACACGCAAGACCGTCTGGCAGCGATGGCTGCACGTGGCGGTTGGCGATTGGTCGAGTTCATTACCGACCGTCAGGCGCGCTTTTCGGTGTCGGTTCTGATCCCGGTGTAACATGACATAATGTTGTGACCTGTCGGGGCCATAAGGGCTGCGAATTGCAGCATAAAGGTCCCGACATGTCTGTTCCCGTCATTGGCGCTGCGTTGGCGCTTGAAGATCTGCGTATTTATCGCGACTGGATCGTCGAAAAACAACGTGACCTCGAATTGCAGAGCTTTGTCGACGCCAAAGTGTTGATGAGCGACTGGGCCGATCTGGCCGCCGCGCACAAAGAACTGTTGGACGGGTACACCGGTCGGCTGGGTATCCATGGCCCATTTTGGGGGTTCACCCTGCATTCAATCGATCCGGAAATCCGCGACGTTGTGCGCCGCCGTGTGGCGCAGGGTTTGGATGTCTGCGAGGCGCTGGGTGCGACATCGATGGTTCTGCATTCGCCTTATACCACGTGGGATTACAACAACATTGACAACTACGCCAATGGCCGGTCCTCGGTGATCGGCAATACCCATGACACGCTGGCCGCCGCTGTGAAGCGGGCCGAAGATATGGGTGTAACGCTGGTGCTGGAGAATATCGAGGATATAAACCCCGCCGACCGACGCATCCTTGCCGAAAGCTTTGACAGTGTGGCGGTAAAGCTGTCCGTCGACACCGGTCATGCGCATTACGCCCATGGTTCCACCGGCGCGCCGCCCGTCGATTATTACATTCGCCATGCGGGAGAAATGCTGGGCCATGTGCATCTGCAAGACGCCGACGGCTATGCCGACCGGCACTGGGCGCTGGGTCAGGGTACCATTCGCTGGCATGCGGTTTTCGCGGCAATCAAGGCAACTGGAGCTGACCCGCGCCTGATCCTTGAATTGCGGGACAAGGCGGGACTTCCCGCGTCTATGGAATACCTCGCGCGCGAGGGGTTGGGGCAGTGACCCAGCCCGTCATCCCGGTCGAGGAACAGATTGCCTTTTTGACCGGGCAAAAGGACAGCGGCGCCGCGCCTGTGTGGGTTGGGCAAAAGTTTGCGGCGGACGGGCAGGTGATGCGCTTTGCCGGCAATACAACACTGTGTCACATCCCCAAAGGACCAGCGCACGACGCACTTTGCGCTGCGCAGGCGCGGTTGCGCAGGGGGTTGCCCCAAGGTGCCTATGCGTTTCTACCGGAAAACAGCCTGCATATGACCGTCATGCAGGGACGCAATGACCCAGAACGTGAAGCCCCCAAATGGCCGGACCATCTGCCCGCTGATATGCCGATCGATGCGGTGACAACGCTGTACAAACACACTTTGCAGTCGTTGGACCTGCCGCAGCAGTTTCGAATCCAGCCCGTTCAAATCGCTTGGGGCAACTCGTTGACCGTGGCAGGGGCAACCGCGGCGCAAGATGCGGCTTTGCGCGCGGCCCGTGACCGCATGGCAGATGCCCTGAATTACCGGGCACCAGACCACGCGACCTATCGTTTTCATATTACGCTGTCTTATCCGATCCGCTGGCAGACACAGGCCGAGGCCGAGGCAACCATCGCACTCAGCAGCGAGGTGAATGCGCTCTTGATGCAGGCTGTGCCCGAGATCGAACTGGGCGCAATTGAATTTTGCCGCTTTGAAAATATGCACGCATTCGAAAATCTGGGCTTTTTGGGCGCGTCACAGCCGGCCAGCGCTTGAGGCCCGGACAAAAGCCGGACTAGGTTCGGCGAAACTAACATTGGGACAAAAATGACAATTACGATCAAGACCACGCCGATCGAGGGCCAGAAACCCGGTACTTCGGGTTTGCGCAAGAAGACGCGTGTTTTTATGCAGCCGAATTTTCTTGAGAACTTCGTGCAGTCTATTTTCACGGCAATTGACGGCGTTGCGGGCAAAACATTTGTGGTGGGCGGCGATGGCCGCTTTTTCAACGACAGCGCCATCCAGGTGATCCTGCGCATGGCGGCAGCCGGAGGCGCGGCGCGGGTGATCGTGGGGCAGGGCGGGTTGCTCAGCACCCCGGCGGCATCAAACCTGATCCGCAAGCGCGAGGCCAACGGCGGATTAATCCTTTCGGCCAGCCACAATCCGGGCGGCATCGACGAGGATTTTGGCCTGAAATACAACATCTCGAATGGTGGACCGGCGCCCGAAGATGTCACGGCCCGCATTTTCGAGGCGACGAAAACCATCGAAAACTATGCGACGATCGAGGCGGACGACATCGCACTGGATGCTTTGGGAGAGACCGAGCTGGCCGGCATGGTCGTCGAGATAGTCGATCCCGTGACTGATTACGCCGCCCTGATGGCCGAGCTGTTTGACTTCGACGCCATCCGCAAGTTGTTCGCCGGTGGTTTCACCCTGCGTTTCGATGCCATGCACGCGGTGACCGGTCCTTATGCCCACGCGATCCTCGAACAGCAGTTGGGTGCGCCCAAAGGCACCGTGCTGAACGGCACCCCGTCGCCGGACTTTGGCAAGGGACATCCCGATCCCAACCCGATCTGGGCCAAACCGCTGATGGACCTGATGATGGGCGTGGACGCGCCTGATTTCGGTGCCGCCTCGGACGGGGATGGCGACCGGAACATGATTGTTGGCAAAGGCTGCTATGTGACACCGTCCGACAGTTTGGCGGTTCTGGCCGCCAACGCGCATATGGCACCGGGGTACAAAGACGGGCTGGCGGGTATCGCCCGGTCCATGCCGACCTCGGGCGCGGCTGATCGCGTTGCCGCTGCGCTGGGGATCGAGATGTTCGAGACCCCGACGGGCTGGAAGTTCTTCGGAAACCTGCTGGATGCCGGTCGAGCCACCATCTGCGGTGAGGAAAGCGCGGGCACAGGTTCCAACCATGTGCGCGAGAAAGACGGGCTGTGGGCGGTGCTGTTGTGGCTGAACATCCTTGCGGCCCGCAATGAAAGCGTCTCCGATGTGATGGCCGATCACTGGGCGCGGTTCGGGCGCAACTATTACAGTCGGCACGACTATGAAGCGATCGATTCCGAGGTTGCGGCCTCTCTGATGGATGACCTCCGAACTGTGCTTCCGGCATTGCCAGGCGAACAGGCGGCCGCGTTGAAAATCAAAAAGGCCGACGAGTTTGCCTATGACGATCCGGTAGATGGCAGCCGGTCGGAAGGGCAGGGTATTCGGATCTGGTTCGAAGGCGGTGCACGTGTTGTGTTCCGACTTTCGGGCACCGGCACCAGCGGCGCGACACTGCGCGTTTACCTTGAACAGGCGGTTGATGGACCGGATGGACTGACAGATTCCCCCGCGGATGCGTTGTTGGATGTCGCCAATGCCGCAAACGCATTGGCTGGTATTCAGGAACGGACCGGCCGGGACGCCCCAGACGTAATCACCTAACGGGGCACAGACTGCGAATTGGCTGCAGGGCCTTGTTTTACAGGGCCTTGCCATCTTTTTTGACTTTTTTTGCAGAAAACTCAAAAAA